>NZ_JAINVZ010000019.1 GCF_019890615.1 Streptantibioticus parmotrematis
CGCGGGTGACGTCAAATACCGCACAGGCGGCTGACGTTGCGACGGCGTTCCGACCGACGTAACGCCACTCAGGCCTTGCCCTGATTGGTCTGCTCCAATTAACGTCGCGACCGCACAGAAGCCAGCAGAACCCATCCCCCCTGACTGTGTTCTGTCCTGATCCTCCCATCCCCCCTTCTGGAGGACTGCGTGGTTTCCCGACGTTCCTTCCTGACGGCGGCCGGCGCCACGGCGACCGCTGCCGCTCTCTCGCCCTTCTCCCCGCTGTCGCCCTTCACGCGCGGCGCCACCGCCGCGGGCGTCTCGCTGCCGGTGTCGCTCGAGAACAACTCCGGCAGCGACACCGTCTACGCCTACATCAGCGGCTCGGACAGCAGCGGCTGGCCGGTGTTCGTCTCCGCGGACGGCACGGTCAACCGGCTGCCGAATCCCTCCTCGACGGTGACGCCCATCGCCGACTACTCCATACCGCTCGGCGCCTCCGGCTCGGCCGCCACCAAGGTGACGCTCACGGACTACGTCATCGGCGGCCGGGTCTGGTTCTCGGTCGGCCAGAAGATCCAGTTCTTCGTCAACCCCGGCTCCCCGCCCGGCCTGGTGCAGCCCGGCTTCGTCAGCTCCGACCCCAACTGGCAGACGCACTGGACGTTCTGCGAGTTCACGTACAACAGCGCCAACCTTTACGCGAACATCTCCTACGTCGACATGGTGACCCTGCCGGTCTCCATGGCCAGCACCGGCAGCGCGGGCAACCAGTCGGTCAGCCCGCTGCCGAACGGCGCGCTCGCCTCCATCGCCTCCGGCCTGAAGTCCCAGCACGCCTCCGACGGCGCCCCCTGGGACCAGCTGGTCGCCACCGACTCCTCCGGCGCGGTGCTGCGCGTCCTGGCGCCCAGCCACTCGCCGGTGGACTTCGGCGGCTACTGGGACGACTACCTCGACCAGGTCTGGAGCCACTACGCGGGCACCACGCTGACCGTCAACGGCCAGGGCAGCATCGGCTCCTACTCCGGCACCGTCCAGGGCGACGCCATCGTCTTCTCCGGCCTGAACGACGACGGGGTGCCGTTCACCAAGCCCAGCGCCGCCGACATCTTCGGCTGCGCCAGCGGACCGCTGTACAACTCCGGCCCGGACGCCCGCGGCGCGGTCGCCGCCCGCCTCGCCGCCGCGCTCAACCGCAGCACCCTGCTGGTCTCCGGCGGCAACAACCAGCCCGACGGGGTCACGCCCGCGCAGTACTACCAGAACGCGACCACCAACCACTACGCGCGCCTGGTCCACCAGTACGCCAGCATCGGCTACGCGTTCCCCTACGACGACGTCGGCCCCACCGGTGCCGCGCCCGTCGACGGTCACCTCCAGGACCCGGCGCCCACCTCCTGGACGATCGCGCTCGGCTCGGGCGCCGGGGGCGGCACCACCGGTGGCGGGGGCGGCGAGACGACCAGCGCCTACAGCACCATCCAGGCCGAGTCGTACGCCGCGCAGAGCGGCACCGGCACCGAGACCTGCTCCGACTCCGGCGGCGGCAGCGACGTCGGCTGGATATCGGCCGGTGACTGGCTCAAGTACGCGTCGGTGGACTTCGGTTCGAGCTCGCCGAACCAGTTCACCGCCCGCCTCGCCTCCGGAGCGGGCTCGGGGGTCAGCGGCGCGATACAGGTCCGCCTCGACAGCACCACCGGCACGAAGATCGCGGAGATCGACTTCGCCAACAACGGCGGCTGGCAGTCCTGGCAGACCGTGCCCGCCAACATCGTGGCCCCGGCCACCGGAGTCCACGACGTCTACCTGGTGTTCGCGGGCAGCAGTTCGGACTTCGTGAACGTCAACTGGTTCGCGTTCACGCACTGATTCGCTCACCCACGGGTTCGTTCCGCCTTCTGATTCGTTCCGCCTTCGGGGAACGGACCGGCGCCGGTGCCTCGTTCGGGGCACCGGCGCCTTGGCGTGCGAACGCCTGCTGACGGTGGTGTGCCGAAGGCCCGCTAACGACCCTCGGTCAACGCCCGCGCCTCGGCCGCGTACAGGACCGCGGGGTCGAATCCCATTCCCGTGAAGTGGCCCGCGAGTTCGAGGGACAGCACGCCGTGCAGCCGGGTCCAGAAGACGAGCGCGCGACGCAGCGCCGACGGCGGCGCCTCGGGCGAGGGCGCCCAGGAGCGGTGCTCCGCCAGGTACGCGTCGAAGGACGGCACGTCGGCGGAACCGGAATCGGCCGGCGTCTCGGCGCCCGCGCAGGCCTCCAGCAGCACCGACATCATCTCGGAGGTGATCCGCACGGTGTCCGCGGGCGCCTCGTAACCGGGCACGGGGGTGCCGTACACGAGCAGGTACCGGTGAGGCGACTCCAGCGCCCACGCGCGCAGGGTGTCCGCCAGACCGGCCGGATCGGTACCGCCCTCGGCGCGTGCCGCGAAGGCGTCGGCGAGACCGCGGTAGGCGTCCCGGATGAGCGCGGTGATCAGCTCGTCGCGATTGGCGAAGTACCGGTAGAGGGCCGGGCCGCTCATGCCCATCTCCTTGGCGATCGCGTTGAGCGAGAGGGCCGACGCCCCGGCGGTGGCGATCTGCTCCCAGGCGTGCTCCTTGATCTCCTCCCGCACCCGCGCGCGGTAACGCGCCCGCGGTGTCGTCGCCTCAGCCTCGGCCATGACCGCCTCCGTTGCTCGCTTCCCGGGTCATCCATGTCGTTAGATCCTCTCACGTTCGCTGTTGACGGTCACGAATGTGAGTTATAGCTTCTAGCGTAAGCGATTAGCGATAACGCCGCTCCGCCGACCCACTCCCACCCCCCCCGCGAACGAGGAGAACCGCCATGCCCGACGCCGTACGTGCCTCCCGCATCCGCCTCCGCCCCCGCTCCGGCCGCCGCACGGCGGCGCTCGCCCTCGCCCTCGTCGCCGGCGTCTCCGGTGGCCTCACCACCGTCCCGGCCCGAGCCGCCGCGGTCGCCGTCAGTGCCGCCTCCGGCTCGCTGACCTGCCAGGGCCAGGGCATCGACCCCACGGCCCGACTCCACTACGAGGCCGCGACCTTCATCAAGGCGCCGTTGGCCACCGTCTGGAAGCTGCACACCGACATCGGGAACTGGCCCTCGTGGCAGCGGCCCGTCACCGGCGCGAAGCGGCTTGACCCGGGGCCGCTGCGGGCGGGGTCGCGGTTCCGGTGGACCATCGCGGCGCCCGCCACGCCGTCGACACCCGCGACCACCCTGGTCATCACCTCCACCGTCCGGCAGATCCGCGACGAGCGGTGCACCCGCTGGACCGGGCCCGCGATCGGCCAGGGGCTGCGCATCGACCGGGGCGCCCACGTATGGAACTTCACCGCGGTCGACGGCGGCGTCCTCGTGCGTACGGAGGAGAGCTGGACCGGTCGGCAGATCGAGGCCGATCCGGCCACCGCGAGCAGATACCTCTACCCGGGGCTCGACGCGTGGCTGGCCGACCTGAAGGCCGCCGCGGAGGCCCGTTACCGATCGCCGGTGAGTCAACGCCCCGCAGCAGTAGGGGAGTTGACCACCGCCGGAACGCCACGAACCCGAGGGGCATGCCACGTCGTCAGGCCGACGCGATGAGCGCCCTGGTGACCGCCGCGACACCGGGCGCCGGGCGGCCCGGCAGCCGTGCCACGAGGATGCGGCGGACCTCGTCGGGCGCCCCTTCCACCCTCAGCAGGATCACGTCGTGCGGCAGCAGCGGTGCCATGCGCGACGGGACCGTGGTCACGCCGAAACCGCCCGCGACCAGCCGGAGTTTGGTCAGCCAGTCGCGAGCGGTGTGCGCGACACGGGGGCGTCCCGGCAGGCCGGGCCAGACGCCGAGCAGGGGCTCGGCGCTCGACGACGGAGCCGCGATCCAGGGCAGGCCGACGAGTTCGTCGACGTGCGCCGACGTGCGCCCCGCGAAGACGCCGGTCGCCGACGCCGCCACGCGCAACTCGACCTCCCCGGCGGTCTCGACGCGCAGCGGGGGTGATTCGCCGTCCGAAGGCCGGTGCGGCGGGCGGGAGGTGAGGACGGCGACGTCGACCGAACCCGCGCGCAGCGCCCGGATCAGGCCGGGCGTGGTGCCCTCCCGCGTCGTGACGGTCACCTGCGGACTGTCCTGCGCGAGCCGGGTGAGCGCGTCCGGCAGGAGCAGCGCTCCCGCGCTCACGAACAGCCCGACGCGCACCAGTTCCGCCCGCGCGGCCGAGCCGTTCAGGTCGCGCTCGGCCGCCGCGAGGGAGTCCAGGATCGTGCGGGCGTGCCGCAGCAGGCTCAGGCCCGCCGCGGTCAGCCGCACCCCGTCGGGCTTGCGCTCGAACAACGCGGTGCCCGCGCTGCGTTCGAGGGCCGCCGCCTGCCGTGAGATCGCCGACTGCGTGTAGCCGAGCCGGGCGGCGGCCGCCGTGAAGCTGCCCGACTCGGCGATCTGCCGCAGGACCCGCAGGCCCGTACTGGAGACGTCCATGCGTCCTACGCATAGCACACATGCCGAACCTTCGCTTGGCGCATGGCCTTCGCCTCCCTAGCCTCGACAGCGGACAGCGAAGGAGGCCGACGATGCGAGCAGCAGTCCTCACCCGGTTCGGTGCGCCCCTCACGGTGCGGGAGGTGCCCGACCCCCAGGCGGGCGGTGGAGAGGTGGTGGTCGAGGTCCTGGCGGCCTGCGTGCCCCCGTACGCGGACGAGGTGTTCGGCGGCGCACGCAGATACCCGCTCGAACCCCCGGTGATCCCCGGCCCCGGTGGCGTGGGGCGGATCGTGCGGGTGGGCCCCGACGCCACCGGGCTGAAAGCCTGCGACCTGGTGTGGTGCGACCCGACCGTGCGCGCCCGCGACGACGCGCTGACCCCCGACATCGCGTTGCAGGGGTGGGCTTCACGCGGCGAGGGCGGCGCGAGGCTCGCCCGGCACCTGCACGACGGGTCGTTCGCCGAGCTGATGCGCGTCCCCACGGAGAACGTCCACCCGCTGCCCGCGTCGGCCGGACAGGACCCGGCGCGCTGGTCCGCGCTCGGGGTGTACGTCATCGCGTACGGCGGGCTGCTGGCGGGCGATCTCCGGGCGGGCGAGACGCTGCTCGTCAGCGGTGCCACCGGCAACCTGGGCAGCAGCGCGGTCGCCCTGGCGCTGGCGATGGGGGCGGGACGGGTGGTCGCGCCGGGGCGCGACCGTACGGTGCTCGACCTGCTCGCCGACCGGTTCGGGGCGCGCGTGCGACCGGTCCCGCTGACCGGCGACGAGGCGGCCGACCAGGAGGCGATGCGCGCGGCGGCCGAGGGCCAGGTCGACATGGTGATCGACCTGCTCCCGCCCGCGGCGCCCGCCTCGGTGACCCGCACCGCGGCCATGACCGTACGGGAGTACGGCCGGGTGATCCTGATGGGAGGCGTCGGCATGCTCGGCGGGGCGGACCTCGCGTTCCCCTACCCGTGGCTCATGCGCAACTCGGTGACCGTACGCGGCCAGTGGATGTATCCGCGGACGGCGAACCCCGGCATCGTCCGCCTGATCGGATCCGGCGCACTGGACCTGGCCGGCGAGCGGGTGCGCGCCTTCGGCCTGGATCAGGTCAACGAGGCCGTGGCCCACGCCGCCGCCGACACCGGCCCGTTCCGCCGGACCGTGCTCGTGCCGCGGCAGGGGTGAGCGGCAGGGGTGAACAGGGGTGAGGGGGCCCGGCGGGGCGCGGAAGCGGGCGCGGGCAGGCGCCGAAGCGGGCGGGCGGCGTGGGTCAGGCCTGGCCGGTCTCGAAGCGGGAGATCCTGTCGCCGCTGACCGTGAAGCGCCAGGCGGTGCGCATCGAACCCCAGCGGCTGTTGGTGTAGTTGGCCACCAGTGAACGGCCGCCGTCCGACACCGATTCGACGTCCATCCGCCCGTCGCTGCCGAAGACCTCGCTCTCGGTCCACTGCCGCAGGTCGCGGTCGTTGCCGTCGTCGCTCATCGTCGCGTCGTCGGTGAGCAGGGCGTAGAACGCCTGCCGGTCACCGGAGTTGAGAGCGTCGACGAACTTCGCCACGACCGGATCCAGCGAGTCGGTCATTCACGTCTCCCGAGGTGCCTGGTGTGTGTGGGGGAAAGCAGGCTGCCGGGTGGGCCCGGGTGCCGGGTGGGGCTCGTGCGCCCGGGCCCTCGCCGTCAGCCCAGCGGGCCCTGCTCGACCGAGGTCATCTCCCGCCAGGTCAGGCGGGGACGGGACGGGCAGAACGGCACCGTGCCGGTGTTGCGCACGTAACGCGCGGCGACCCAGGCGACGTGACCGCGGACCCGGTCGCGCAGCTGGTACCACAGGTCGTTGCCGTCGACCCGCTGGCCGTGGACCTTGCAGCGCAGGCCGACCTCGGCACGGTAGGGCAGGGCGCCGAGGCGGGCCGCGCTCGTGCTGGGCAGCTCCCGCTCGACGACCCCGCTGGGGCTGATCACCGTGCCGTACGGCTGCGGCGGGGCGGCGAGCGCCGGGGTCGCGGTCAGCAGGGAACCGGCCAGGGCCACCGTCGCCGCGGCGACCGCCGCGAAGCGGCGGCTGGAAGTGAACGCCATCGAGAAGACCTCCTCTGGTGAGGAACAGGACGAGAGGTGTTGTCCTCAAGACGGCGTCCTGGGACAACGCATCCTCAACGAGGTGCTTCGGCCGAGGTTGTGGTGGTTCGCCCGGATGGCCCAGCGCTCGTACGGGTCGCGCGCCGCACGTCCCGTCACCGCGTCGCCGCACGCCCCTTACGCGCTCAGTCCTTACGCGCTCAGCGCGCTCAGTGCTCCTCCAGCCGCAGCGCCAGCGCCGGGCAGCGGCGGATCGCGCGCAGCGCCTGGGACTTCAGGTGGGACGGCAGCGCCATGTTGGCCAGCGCCGGGTAACCGTCCGGGTCGAGCCTGATCACCTCCGGGAGGATGTCCGCGCACAGGCCGTGCCCGTCGCAGAGCGTCCAGTCGACCATCAGCTGCTCGGTCGGCTCCTCGTGCGGCAGCGGCAGCACCCCGGTCACCGGGCGCCCGCAGCCGCCGCCCAGCACGTGCGCCGCCAGGTCGTCGGTGAAGACGGCGAGCGCCGAGCGCACGAAGCGGGAGGTGCCGTCCGGGTGCGAGCAGGCGCCGCGCCTGCGGACGGTCTGGGTGGCCCGGCGCAGCACCTCCAACGCGGCCTGGCCACCGCCCCCGAGCACCTCCGACAGCGCGGCGGCGACGCCCGGCAGGCCCAGGCGGCACGGTCCGCACTGCGCGGCCGACTCCGCCGCCAGCCACTGGGCCACCCGCAACGTCTCACCCAGCGGGCACAGTTCGGGGGAGAGCGGCGCCACGCCGCCCGCGCCGAGCGTCGCGCCGTGCGCGTTCATCCCCGCCCGGGAGACCGCGGCGACCGACGCCGAACTGGGGTCGAGCCAGCCGCCGTGGTAGCCGCCGACCAGCACGCCCTGCCCGATCCCCGAGCCGCAGGCGTGCAGCACGTAGCTGAGCGGCACCCCGCTGGGCACCTCCACCAGCATCGGACGCGGCACGGAACCGGTCACCGTCAGCAGCACCGTCCCCGGCTCCTCCGGCGTGCCCGCGTGGGCGTAGCGGTCGGCCCCCAGGCGTGCGGCGACGGCGAGTTGGGCGTACGTCTCGGTGTTGGACAGCAGCGTGGGCAGGCCGTCGACACCGGACTCGCTGGCATGCGTGCGGCGGCCCGCGGGCAGCGGCACCTCGTCGTTGGCGCCGCGGATGATGGAACTGGCCTCGCCGGAGACGAAGCGCTCCGGCATCCGCAGCACCTGCGCCCGCAGCTTGCGGCCGCGCCGGTCGTCCAGGCCGCGTTCCTCCAACGCGGCCCGTACGGACGCCTCCAGCGGATCGCGGGTGACCGCGACGATCAGGCGGTCCGCGCCGAGCGCCTCGGCGACGAGCAGCGCGCCGTCCAGCACCAGGTGCGGCGCCCGGGTCAGCAGCGCGGTGTCCTTGCGGCACGCGGGTTCGCCCTCGCAGCCGTTGATGACGACGGCCGTGCGGCACGAGCGCGCCCGGGCGGCGGTGGCCACCGCGCGCAGCTTGCGGGCGAACGGGAAGGCGGCGCCGCCGCGGCCGCGCAGGTCGACCGACTCGGCGAGCGCCTCGACCTCGGCCGCCGACAGCAGCGGCAACGTGCCGTGCACGCAGTGGTGGGTGGCCAGGTCGAGCCGCGACGCGATGTCGAACCCCGCGGTCAGCCGGGGCACCCCGAGGGCGTGGACGGCGAGCGGGGCGTCGGGCGGAGGGGTGGAGGTCCGTGCGGGCAGGTTCACCGGTGGCCTTCGCTGTGGGGGAGGGGGTCGCTCGCCGGTGCGGCGGCGGAGGGGGCGTGCGTGGCGTCGCCCCAGGGCTCGCCGCTGCGGGGACCACCGCCCGTCGGGGCGCCCCAGGGCTCACCCGGCCGGGGCCCGGCGCTCCACGGGTCGCCGTGGGCGTGGGCCGCGCGCGCGTCGGGGGCCTCCTGCGGTTCCGCGGTGTGGCCGAACGCCTGTGGCTCGTCGAGGCCGTAGGCGTGCCGGGTCCCGTGCGGGGCCTGGTGGGAGGCGTACGGGTCCGGGACGTACGCGGAGGCGGGGACGTGGGGATCCCCGGCGTACGCGGAGGCGGCGGTGGGCGCCTGGTGCGGGATGGCGCCGATGCCGGGGGCGGGGACCTCCGTCAGTCCGGTGCCGGGAACGCTCTCCGGGCCGTGCGCGCCGTAGCCGGAGCCCGGAGCGGCCAGATCGTCAACGGGCGTGCGGGCACCGGGTATCCCAGCGCTGCCGCCGAGCCCGCTGCCGCCGAGCCCGCTGCCGCCGAGCCCGCTGCCGCCGAGCCCGGCCCCGCCGGACAGCCCGCCGCCGCTTAGCCCCGCACCGCCGAGCCCTGCACCCGTGATCCCCGCCCCGCCGGACAGCCCCGCACCGCCCCCCGTCCGCCCGCCGTGCGCGCGCCCCCTGCGCCGCACCCCGCCCGCCGCGCGGCGTGCCCCTGCCCCCGCGCGATGGCGTACCGCCGCGAGCCCCCGTCCCGGTGCGCCGAGCCGGGACGGGACCGCCGAGCGTCCCGCGTCCGCGGTGCGGCAGACCGCCGGCCGGTCCATCGCCCCGCCGTCGCGCACGTGCATCCGCCAGCGGACCACCAGCGCCACGCACACGCCGATGACGCACAGGATGTAGGAGACGTTGACCCAACCCGCCGCGGAACGGCCCGCCTTGAGCCCGTGCAGCAGGCCGGTGAACCACGCCGGGTAGGCGCACGCGTGCAGCATCCGCCAGCGCCCGGCGTGCCCGCGCCCCGCGAACGCGCCGCGCAGCACACCGGTGGCGACGGAGAGCACCAGCAGGTAGCCGGCCACCACTCCGAGGCCGATCAGGAACCGTTCGCGCCCGCCGCTGAACGGCACGAGCGCCGCCACCAGGGAGACGTGCGCCTCGCCGACCTTCACCGACACGTGCAGGATCAGGAAGCCGAACGCGGCCACGGCGGTGGCCCGGTGGAGTGCCTGGGTCGCGATGCGGTGGCGTGGGCCGAGCAGCGAGGTGCCGGTGCACATCAGCCCGTAGACGACCGTGGAGGTCAGCGAGACGAGGGTGAACACGCCCGCGCCGTAGTCGAGGAAGCGCCGCGGTCCCGGGCCCATCGTCGGCACGAGGGCGAGCACCACGACGACGGCCGTGGTGACGGTGAGCAGTACACCGGCGCGTGTCCGGGAGGCGGAGGCGGCGGCCGGACCGCTCGCGCCGGGCGTTCCTGGCGACCCGAGCAGCCGTGCCATCGACGGCGCGTACCGGGCCGACGCTCTTAAGGGTGCGGTGGGGGAGTACCGCGAAGCGGGCGAGGACGCCGTGGAATTCGGGGACTTCGGGTACTTCGGGGACTTCATGGGCATGGACGACCTCGCGAACCGCGTGGACTTCGCGAACGAGGAGAACAGCGAGGAGAACACCGCGAAAGCGGACCGCGGGGTGGATGTGGGGGAGGATGCGGACGAAGCGCGCCGCCGCCTGCCCCCGCCGCCGTGTTGAGGGTTGATGCGCATAGTGGTTTTCTCCGGCAGCCGTGTGGGGATACGGGGGAGTCGATGGCTGACGCTAAGCCGCTACCGCAGGTATGGCACCAGGCTTGCCGCAACTGCGTTCGTGTGGGCCGTCACACTGCTAACGTCATGTCAATTGCTGCTCTACGGAGTGGAGTTGACGTCCGTCGAGCCGGGTGATGGAACCTTTCCGCAGCGTCCTACCAGGGACCGTTGAGTACGGACAGGTCTGTGCCAACTTCTCAGGCATTACCTTCACTTGACCATTTCTTGAACGGATCATGTCCCTGACGTGGACAGATCAGCGACAGAGTTTCGCTTTGTGCGGAGGTACCTCACCGGTATCCGGTGAACCCGCTCCGCGGTTCGCGACGCATCTCGACCAGGCGACGCGACGCATTTACGCGACGATCCGTTTCGCTGGGGGTTTCATGAAGCTTGTCCGCTCTAGAACTCGCGCCGGACTGGCGGTGGCGGCGACCCTGCCGCTGGTCGCCGGCGCACTGGCGATGGGCATACCCAACGCCCAGGCCGACACGGCGCACGGGCGCCAGGTGATCGCCAACACCAAGCCGTCCTGGGCCACGTCCAACGCCGACCACGGCACCGCCGCCGCCTCCACCAAGGTCGACCTGCGCGTCTACCTGGCCGGTGACGCCAAGGGCCTCGCCGCCTACGCGCAGGCGGTCTCCGACCCCAGCTCGGCGAGCTACCACAAGTACCTGTCCGCCAAGCAGGCCCAGACCCGCTTCGGCGCCACCAAGCAGCAGATCGCCGAGGTCACCGCCTGGCTGAAGTCGTCGGGCCTGAAGGTCACCGGCTCCAACCAGCACTACGTGTCGGTCTCCGGCGACCGGGCGTCCGTCGAGAAGGCGTTCAGCGTCCAGCTGCACAACTACTCGGTGGGCGGCCACGTCTACCACGCGCCGTCCGCCTCGGCCACGGTGCCCGCCTCGCTGGACGGCGCCGTGCTGACCGTCACCGGTCTGAACAACGCCCCGGCCAAGGCCCAGACCGACGCCACCGTCGGCACCGCCACCAACGGCTCGGCCCCGGGCGCGGCCGCTCCCGGCGACCAGCTGCCGCCGCCCTCCGCGGTGTTCAAGAACGCCGGTCCGTTCTCCACGTACTACGGCTCGAACACCGACAAGAAGCTGCCGTCCGCGTTCGGCTCCAAGGCGCCCTACGCGATCAAGGGCTACACCGGCAAGCAGCTGCGTGCCGCCTACGGCGCGGGCAAGTACACCGGCAAGGGCGTGACGGTGGCGATCACCGACGCGTACGCGTCGCCGTACATCGCCCAGGACGCCGCCGAGTACGCCAAGCGCAACGGCGACGCCGCGTACAAGCCGGGCCAGCTGACCCAGGTCCTGCCCAGCAGCTACAACAGCACCGCGCCCAACCAGTGCGGCGCGTCCGGCTGGTACGGCGAGGAGACCCTCGACGTCGAGGCGGTGCACGCGGTGGCCCCGGCCGCCGACATCACCTACGTCGGCGCGGCCTCCTGCAACGACCCGGACCTGCTCGACGCCCTGTCCAAGGTCGTCGACAACCACCTGGCCGACGTCGTCTCCAACTCCTGGAGCGACGTCGAGTCCAACGCCACCCCCGACTCGACGGCCGCGTACGACCAGGTCTTCGAGCAGGGCGCGGTCGAGGGCATCGGCTACTACTTCTCCTCCGGTGACGACGGCGACTACGTCGCGGCCAGCGGCAAGAAGGACATCGGCTCCCCCTCCGACTCCCCGTGGGCCACCGCGGTCGGCGGCACCTCGCTCGCCGTCGGCAAGGGGAACAAGTACGAGTGGGAGACCGGCTGGGGCACCGACAAGTCGGTGCTGTCGGCCGACGGCAAGACCTGGACCGGCTTCCCCGGCACCTTCAGCTCCGGCGCGGGCGGCGGCACCAGCACCCTCTACAGCCAGCCGTTCTACCAGCGCGGCGTCGTGCCGACCTCGCTCAGCGAGGCCAACGGCACCAAGTCGCCGATGCGCGTCATCCCGGACATCTCCGCGGTCGCCGACCCGACCACCGGCTTCCTGGTCGGCCAGTCGCAGAGCTTCCCGGACAAGTCGATCCAGTACAGCGAGTACCGCATCGGCGGCACCTCGCTGGCCTGCCCGGTGACCGCCGCCATCCAGGCGCTGGCCCAGCAGGCCCAGGGCGGCGTGCCGATCGGCTTCGCCAACCCGTCGATCTACGAGCGCTACGGCACCCCCGCGTTCCACGACGTGACCGACCACCCGCTGGGCCAGGGCAAGGGCATCGCCGACGTCCGCGTCGACTTCGCCAACAGCATCGACGCCAGCGGCGGCCTGATCACCTCGCTGCGTACCCTCGGCACCGACAGCTCGCTGCACGCGACCGTCGGCTACGACAACGTCACCGGCGTCGGCACCCCGGGT
The DNA here is from genome assembly GCF_019890615.1 of Streptantibioticus parmotrematis. GTDB lineage: Bacteria > Actinomycetota > Actinomycetes > Streptomycetales > Streptomycetaceae > Streptantibioticus_D > Streptantibioticus_D parmotrematis. The sequence goes on from NZ_JAINVZ010000019.1 coordinate 12,401, forward strand.
GCGGGCTACCTGAAGTCGTACGTCCCGGGCAAGCACTGAGCACCACCCGCGAAGCGGTGACCCGCACGTCGTGACGGCTCTCGTCGAGCGCCCGGGCGGCACGCGGTGAACGTCGCACGGGGCCCGTACCGGATACTCCGGTGCGGGCCCTTGCGCGGCTGGGGTACCCTGTGCTCCATGCGTGCCGTACGCCTTCTGCTTACCGGGCCGCGCTGACCCAAGGTATCCAGCACCAGGTCAGTCGCGGCGTCCCCTCCTGCGTGAGGGGATTTTTCGTTTCCGGACGTTTCCGTAGGACCAGACGCGACCGGCCTGCGCCTGTCATGACATCGATGGAGCTTCGAGGGACATGAGCGAGACCACCTCCGCCGCAGAGGCGACCGCCCCCCACCGCTACACCGCTCAGCTGGCCGCGCGCATCGAGGCCGGCTGGCAGGACCGCTGGGAGCGGGAAGGCACCTTCGAGGCACCCAACCCGGGCGGCGGCGAGCTGGGCGGCCCCGAGGACGTCACCTCGCGCCCCAAGAAGTTCATCATGGACATGTTCCCGTACCCCTCGGGCGCGGGACTGCACGTCGGTCACCCGCTGGGCTACATCGCCACCGACGTCTTCGGCCGCTTCCAGCGCATGACCGGCCACAACGTCCTGCACACCCTGGGCTTCGACGCGTTCGGCCTGCCCGCCGAGCAGTACGCGGTGCAGACCGGCACGCACCCGCGGATCACCACCGAGGCCAACATCACCACCATGCGCGCGCAACTGCGCCGCCTGGGCCTGGCCCACGACAAGCGCCGCTCGATCGCCACGATCGACCCGGAGTACTACAAGTGGACCCAGTGGATCTTCCTGCAGATCTTCAACTCCTGGTACGACCCCGAGGCGCGCGGGGCCCGGCCGATCGCCGAGCTGGTCGAGCAGTTCGCCTCCGGCGCCCGGCCCACCCCCGACGGCCGCCCCTGGGACGCGCTGACCGCCCCTGAGCGCGCCGACGTCCTGGGTGAGTACCGGCTGGCCTACGCCTCCGAGTCGCCGGTCAACTGGTGTCCCGGCCTGGGCACCGTGCTGGCCAACGAGGAGGTCACCGCGGACGGCCGCTCCGAGCGCGGCAACTTCCCCGTCTTCAAGTCCAAGCTGCGCCAGTGGATGATGCGCATCACCGCCTACGCGGACCGGCTGCTGGACGACCTGGACGCGCTGGACTGGCCCGAGGCGATCAAGTTGCAGCAGCGCAACTGGATCGGCCGCTCCGAGGGCGCCCGCATCGACTTCCCCGTGCACGTCACCGGCGACGGCGACGCGGCCATCACCGTCTTCACCACCCGCCAGGACACCCTGTTCGGCGCCACCTACATGGTGCTGGCCCCCGAACACGACCTGGTCGACGGCATCGTCCCCGACGCCTGGCCGGAGGCCACCCACCCGGTGTGGACCGGCGGCCACGCCACCCCCGCCGAGGCCGTCGCCGCCTACCGCAAGCAGGCCGCCGCCAAGTCCGACGTCGAGCGGCAGGCCGAGGCCAAGGAGAAGACCGGTGTCTTCACCGGCGCGTTCGCGGTCAACCCGGTCAGCGGCGAGCTGGTGCCGGTCTTCATCGCCGACTACGTGCTGATGGGCTACGGCACCGGCGCCATCATGGCCGTCCCCGCGCACGACTCGCGCGACTTCGCCTTCGCCCGCGCCTTCGAACTGCCCATGCGCTGCGTCGTGGAGCCGTCCGACGGCCGCGGCCAGGACACCGCCGAGTGGCCCGACGCCTTCGACTCGTACGAGGCGCGCATCGTCGACTCCGCCTCCGACGCGATCTCGCTGGACGGCCTGACGGTCCCCGAGGCCAAGGTGGCCATGACCGCGTGGCTGGGCGAACGCGGCATCGGCGAGGGCACCGTCAACTACCGCCTGCGCGACTGGCTGTTCAGCCGCCAGCGCTACTGGGGCGAGCCGTTCCCGGTCGTCTACGACGAGGAGGGCGTGGCGCACGCGCTGCCCGAGTCGATGCTGCCGGTGCAGCTGCCCGAGGTCGAGGACTACAGCCCGCGCACCTTCGACCCCGACGACGCCGACACCTCGCCGGAGACCCCGCTGTCGCGCAACGAGGACTGGGTCGACGTCACCCTGGACCTGGGCGACGGCCCCAAGCGGTACCGCCGCGAGACCAACACCATGCCCAACTGGGCCGGTTCCTGCTGGTACGAGCTGCGCTACCTGGACCCGCGCAACACCGAGGAATTGGTCGACCCGGCCGTCGAGGCGTACTGGATGGGTCCGCGCGAGGGCCAGCCGGCGGGCGGTGTCGACCTGTACATCGGCGGCGCCGAGCACGCCGTGCTGCACCTGCTGTACGCGCGCTTCTGGCACAAGGTGCTGCACGACCTGGGCCACGTCTCGTCGTACGAGCCGTTCCACAAGCTGTACAACCAGGGCATGATCCAGGCGTACGTCTACCGTGACGCCCGCGGCTTCCCGGTGCCGGCCGCCGAGGTCGTCGAGCGCGACGGGGAGTACTACTTCGAGGGCGAGCGGGTCCGGCGCGAGCTGGGCAAGATGGGCAAGTCCCTGAAGAACGCGGTCACCCCCGACGAGATCTGCGCGGAGTACGGCGCCGACACACTGCGGCTGTACGAGATGGCGATGGGCCCGCTGGACGTCTCCCGCCCCTGGGACACCCGCGCGGTCGTCGGCTCCTACCGCTTCCTGCAACGGCTGTGGCGCAACGTCGTCGACGAGGAGACCGGCGAGGTCACCGTCGTGGACGACGAGCCCGCCGAGGAGACGCTGCGCGCGCTGCACAAGGCGATCGACGGCATCCGCACGGACATGGCGAACCTGCGCTTCAACACCGCGATCGCCAAGGCCACCGAGCTGAACAACCACGTCACCAAGCTGGAGCGGGTGCCGCGCCAGGTCGCCGAGGCGATGGTGCTGCTGGTGGCCCCGCTGGCGCCGCACGTCGCCGAGGAGCTGTGGTCCCGGCTGGGCCACACCGGCTCGCTGACCTACGCGGACTACCCGGTGGCCGACCCGGCGCTGGTCCAGGACGAGACGGTCACCTGCGTCGTGCAGGTCAAGGGCAAGGTCAAGGCCCGCCTGGAGGTGCCGCCCGGCATCGCCGACGCCGAGCTGGAGGCGCTGGCGCTGGCCGACGAAGCGGTCGTCGCGGCACTGGGCGGCGCGGGCATCCGCAAGGTGATCGTCCGGGCGCCGAAGCTGGTGAACATCGTCCCGGCGTGAGGATCGCTCCGTGATCCCTTAGGGGGTCGCTGGGGGCCGGCTGCGGGTCCGTACGGAACCCGCGGCCGGCCCTTTGCGTTTACGGTGAAGGGACGGGTCCCGGCCGTCAGACCGCCGTGGCCGCCGCACGCGGTCCTCCGGGGCCGCGCAGACCGAACGCCGTCAGCCGCCAGGGGAGCGCCCATGGAAGCCGTCCTCACCGTGATCGTGCTGTTCCTCCTGACGCTCTTCACGCTCGGGGTGATCGCCACGGTCAAGACCGTGCGGGCGGTGCGACGCGGCGTGGAACGCACCGGTGTCCAGGCCCGCCGCGTGGTCACCGAGACGACCCTGCGGGCCAAGCGCGCCCAGCCGGGAGCCTTCGGCGAGCTGGCCTCGATGCGGCTGAGCCTGCGGCAGTCGGTCATCGGCACCCGGGAGGCGCTGGAGGCCTCCGTCGCGGGCGACCCGTCGCTGAAGGAGGCGCTGGGCCTGCTGGAGCGGCTGCGGGAGCACGCCCACGCGCTCGACGACGAGCTGCGGGTGCTGGAACGTGAGCCGGACCGCGCCCGGGTCTCCGCCCGCCTGCCGGAGCTGCGTGAGCGCACCGAACGCGTCACGCACTCCGCGGACTCGCTGCGCTGGGCGGCACAGGACCGCGCCCGGCAGTTCGCGGACGACGAACTCGCGGCGCTGGGCCGCCAGATCGAGCTGGAGGCGGGTGCCCTGCGGCACTGGGTCCCGGCGGAGGGAACGCGGGCGCTGGACGGGGAGGGGCTGGACGCGGGAGGGCTGAACGCGGGAGGGCTGAACGCGCGGAAGCCGGACGCGAAGGAGCGGCGGGGGCGGGCGTGAAGGGCGGGGGCTTTCGTGGGCGGCGCCGCGGCCCCGCGCCGCGATCGGGGTGACCGCCGAAGCCGTCCGGGCGGAGCGGACCGGTCCGTTCGGGGGCGGGCACTACTGTCGGCCCCGGCCGTAGGCCGGTAATCTCGCGCCCATGTCCGCCCATGTCGCGATCGTGACCGATTCCACGGCCTATCTGCCGCAGGAGGCGCTGACCCACCACCGCATCGTGGTCGTCCCGCTCACCGTGATCATCGGCGACGAGGCGCTGGAGGAGGGCACCGAGGTCTCGGCGCGTTCGGTCGCCACCGCGTTGCAGCGCAGGAAGCCGGTCAGCACCTCCCGCCCGAACCCGGAGGAGTTCGCCGCCGCCTACCGCACGGCCGCCGCGACCGGCGCCGGGGCGATCGTGTCGCTGCACCTGTCCGCCGAGTTCTCCGGCACGTACGACGCGGCGTGCGCGGCGGCGGCCGGGGCCGAGGTCCCGGTCCGTGTGGTGGACACCGGGATGGTGGCGATGGCGCTGGGCTTCCCCGTGCTGGCCGCGGCCGAGGCTGCGGAGGCGGGCGCGACGGTGGACGAGGTGGTGGGCGCGGCCGAGCGGCGGGCGGCGGACACCTCCGCCTACTTCTACGTCGACACCCTCGACTACCTGCGCCGCGGCGGCCGGATCGGGGCGGCGCAGGCGCTGCTGGGTTCGGCGCTCGCGGTCAAACCGCTGCTCCAACTCGCCGACGGGCGGATCCAGTTGCTGGAGAAGGTGCGCACCGCGTCGCGGGCCGTCGCGCGGCTGGAGGAGATCGTCGCCGAACGGGCGGGGGAGAGCGGTCCGGGCGACGCGGCCAAGGTGGACATCGCCGTCCACCACCTCGCCGCACCGGAACGCGCCGGGACCCTGGCGGACCGGCTGCGCGACCGCGTCCAGGGGCTGGGGGAGCTGCACGTCAGCGAGGTCGGCGCGGTGATCGGCGCGCACACGGGGCCGGGGTTGCTGGGGGCGGTCGTCTCGCGGCGGTGAGGGGGCTCGGCCTCTCGGCTTTCTTTTTTGGGCGGGGGCCGGGGCTTCTTTGGGGGGCGGGGGCGCCGTAGAAGGGCGGCTGCCCCCTCGTAAGGGTGACGAAGTTGTCCACAACTCCCGCGTCGTCCACGGAAATCCACCGCCCGGCCTGGGAAGGCGCGAACGTGCCTACGGTCAGTTGCCATGGGAACGCAATGGGCTACCGGTCTGGGGCTGGGACAGGCCGGGGATCACACGGGACATTTCGTCGGCACGGGACGAAGGGAGGACGCGGGACGGGTCGAGCACGCGGGGCGAGGTGAGAGCGGCGCGCGGCGGGCGGAGGCGTTGTTCGGTTCGCCGGTAGGGGTACGGGAACGGCCTCCGGAGCGGGCTGAGGGCGTGGCGTGGACGGAACCGGGCCGTGGTGCCGTTGGCGTGGGCATCGGTTCCGGCGTGGGCGTCGGTGGCGGCAGCGGTTCGGGCGGGCCGGCGGACGCGCGGGCGCGAGCGAGGTGGCGGGAGGCCGTGTTCGAACGGCTGCCGGTGTGGCTCCAGTTGAGATGCGGCATGGAACTGTGCACGGTCGCCGCGCTGGCCGGGGTGCTGGTGATCGCGGTCGCCCTCGCGGTGCACCACTTCTGGACCGGCCGCCCCCGGGCGATCGCGGTCCCGCCCGTCACCCGGGCGGCCATGTCCACCGGTGACGCCAGGTCCAGGCCGTCCGGTGCGCCGCCCGACGTCGCGCGTGCCGCGACGCCGAGCGCTTCGGCGAGCGTTGCCGTGCTGGTCGTGGACGTCAGCGGCAAGGTCCGCAGGCCCGGCGTCCTGCGACTGCCGCCCGGCTCCCGGGTGCTGGACGCGCTCACGGCGGCGGGCGGAGCCCTGCCCGGCGTCGACACCGGCACCGTCAACCTGGCCCGCCCGCTGGTGGACGGCGAGCAGATCGTGGTCGGCGCACCGCAGGCGGCGGCGCCCGCAGGCGGTCCGCCCGGTACGGCAGCCGGTGCCGCAGCGGCGGGAGCGCCGGGCGCCCCCGGCGCCCCGGTCAGCCTGGGCAGCGCGACGGAGGCGCAGTTGGACGCGTTGCCCGGCGTCGGCCCGGTGCTCGCGCAACGCATCATCGACTACCGCAACCAGCACGGCGGATTCACCTCCGTCAACCAGTTGCGCCAGGTGACCGGGGTCGGCGAACGCCGCTTCCAGGAACTCCAGCCATTGGTACGGCCATGAGTGCCGCGACGCGACCCCGCCCGCCCCGGCCCGGTCACCGGCAGCGGGAAGGTGCGCGGCGCGGTCGTCGGTGGCCGGAAGGTGCGCGGCGCGGTCGCTGGTCGCCGGAAGGACCGCGCCGCAGCGGGCCCCCAGACCCGAAGAACGAACGTGAGGAGCCGCACCCGAGGACCGATCCGCACGGCACTCCTCCCGAGCCCCCGGCCGACCTGCGCCTGGTCGCGCCCGCGCTGGCCACCTGGCTCGCGGCGGCCGTGGCACTGACCGCCCCCGCCGGTGCGGTGGCACTGGCGACGGCGGGCTGCGTCGCGGCGGGTCTGGTGCTGTGCTTCCTGCGGGTGCGCGGCGGGCGTGCCGGCCCTTCGGCCGCCGTGGTTCCGGGCCGGTTCGCGGCGGGGGCGCGCGGAGGAGTGTGCGGGGTCGTGGCGGCCACGTTGCTGTGCGCGGGCGCGGCGGCGGGAGTGGCCGGGCTGGACGCGGCCGGGTTGCGGCGCGGTCCGCTACCGGCGCTGGCCGCCCGACACGGCCATGCCACCGTGGAGTTGACGCTCACCGGTGACCCGCGCCGGGGCCGCCCGCGGGTGCTGGGCACGAGCCAGGCGCCGCCCTCGGTCGTCATCGAGGCGGAGGCGGGCCGGGTCACCGAGGCGGGCCGGACCACCGCCGTACGCACCCCGGTCCTGCTCGTGGTGGACTCCGGTCCGAGCACGGGCCGGTGGCTGCGCCTGCTGCCCTCCACCGGCCTCACGCTGGCCGTGCGCGTCGTCCCGGTGACCGAGCCGGGTGACCGCCTGGCTGTCGTCCTGCGCGCGACCGGACCGCCGAAGGTGACCCGGCCCCCGACGGCCGTCCAGCGCGTCGCGGGGGTGCTGCGCGCCGACTTGCGGACCGCCACCGATCAACTGCCGCAAGACGCAAGGGGGTTGCTGCCGGGCCTGGTGGTCGGCGACACCTCGCGCGTGACACCCGACCTCCAGGAGGCGTTCGAGGCGACCGACCTGGCGCACATCCTCGCGGTGAGCGGATCGAACCTGACGATCCTGCTGGCCCTGCTGGTCGGCCCGCCCGCACTCGCCACCCGGGCCGAGCGCAAGGGCGTCGCGGCCAGGCTCGGGCTGCCGCTGCGGGCGACGGCGGTGCTGGGCGGCCTGCTGACCGTGGGGTTCGTGGTGCTGTGCCGTCCCGAGCCGAGTGTGCTGAGGGCCGCCGCCTGCGGCCTGATCACCCTGCTGGCGATCGGCACGGGACGCCGCAGGGCGCTGCTGCCCGCGCTGGCGGCGGCGGTGACCGGCCTCGTCCTGTACGACCCGTGGCTGGCCCGCTCCTACGGTTTCGGGCTGTCGGCGCTGGCCACCGCCGCCCTGCTGGTCGTGGCACCGGGATGGCGCGAGGCGCTGATCCGGCGCCGGGTGCCGCACCATCTGGCGGAGGCGCTGGCGGCGGCAGCGGCGGCGCAGGTGTGCTGCGCTCCGCTGGTCGTGGTGATCGCCGCGCACGTCAGCCTGGTCGCGATCCCGTGCAACCTGCTGGCGGAGCTGGCCGTGGCACCGGCCACCGTGCTGGGTTTCGCGGCGCTGGCCGCCGCGCCGCTGTCGATGGCGGCGGCCAGGTCGCTGGCGTGGCTGGCCGGCTGGCCCGCGGGGTGGGTGGCCGCGGTGGCACGTCAGGGCGCCGAACTGCCCGGTGCCGGTGTGGACTGGCCCGGCGGCTGGGCGGGCGGGTTGCTGCTGGCGGCCGCCACCTGCGCGGCGCTGCCACTGGCCCGCCGGGCGCTGCGGCGTCCGTGGGCGTGCGGGGCGCTCGTGGTACTGCTGGTGGTCGCCGTGGCGCGTCCGGCGCCGCTCACCCGGCTGACCACCGGCTGGCCGCCACGGGACTGGAGGCTCGCCGCCTGCGACGTCGGGCAGGGCGACGCGCTGGTGCTCAACGCGGGCGCGGGTTCCGCCGTCGTGGTGGACAGCGGCCCCGACCCGGCGGCGGTCGGCGGATGCCTGCGGGACCTGGGCGTCGGCACGATCCCGTTGCTCGTGCTGACGCACTATCACGCCGACCACGTCGCCGGGCTGCCCGGCGTGCTGAGTGGCCGCCGGGTCGGCGCGATCGAGACGACCGGCCTCGAACGTCCCGCCGCGGAGGCGGCGTTCGTACGACGACTGGCGGGCGCCGCGCACGTGCCGTTGCTGCGCGCGGTCGCGGGAGAGCGGCGACGGATCGGTGATGTGTCGTGGCAGGTGCTGTGGCCGCCGGCGTCGGTGGACGAGCTGCCGGGGGACGATCCCAACGACGCCAGCGTCGCGATGCTGGTCAGGACCGGCGGGCTCAGCGTCATGCTGTTGGGCGACCTGGAACCGGACGCCCAGCGGGAGTTGCTGGCCCGCGACCCTAACCTGCCCCAGGTGGACGTCCTGAAAGTCGCCCATCACGGCTCGGCGTACCAGGATCCCGGTCTGCTGCGCAGGCTCCACCCCCGTCTGGCGCTGATCTCGGTGGGCGCAGGCAATACCTACGGCCACCCGGCTCCCCGCACGGTCACCGCCCTGCGCTCCGAAGGCGCCGTCGTCCTGCGCACCGACACCGAAGGCCCGATCGCAGTAACCGGCGACCGCCCCGAGGACCTGCGGGTGGTCACGGAGGGGAGGGGCGCGTGACGTTCACAGCAGCCAGACGCCGTCGCGCATCAAGGTGCGGGTGGGGAGTTCGGCGACGGTGCCCCACGCCTGGAGGACGCGCGGGGTCACTCGGAAGAAGACGTACGACGGGTGGTCCTCGCGGGGGTCCCAGCCCACCCGGGCCGCGAAGGCGTCGCCGACCGCCTGCGGAAGGCGCTCGCGGTGTACCGCCCGCGCGTCGCCCACGACGAGAACGACGTCCCGGGGATGCCCGAAGGCGAGGCGCGCCCGGCCCGAGGCGATCAGGTTGCGGCCGGTCGGATTTGTTTCGCGGGTGCACAGCCACACCGAGGCGCCGTCCCACCAGTACGACAGCGGCACCATGCACGGCGTTCCCGAGCGGTCGGCCGTGGCGACCCAGGTGTCCACGTCCCGGCGAAGCCGCGCCAACGCCTCCCGCTTGCGCTGCTCCGGGCGGCGCGACCCCGCCCGACCCGAGTCCGGCGCCCTGTCGTCACCGCCGTCTCCAGTCCCGTTCTCGATTCGCGTCATGCGTCACGACGTTAGCGACGTGACCGGCCTCGCGCCTCGGGCGCCGGACGCAGGGCCTGCGGCGTAGGACGGCTGGGACAGGGGCCGGACAGGTGGTGCGGGGCGGTCATTCCTCCTCGTGCCAGCCGTCGTACTCGGAGGCCAGCGCGTCCAGGTCGGTGCGGGTCAGCGCGCCGCCCGGGTCCTCGATGACGACCAGCCACTGGGCGTCCTCGGCGTCGTCCTCGCCCGCCAGGGCCTCACGGACGACCTGCGGGTCGTCCTCCAGGTCGAACCGTTCCGCGGCGGCCTCGGCCGCGTCTCTCGCGGCGTCCCGGTCCGGCAGTACCAACAGATGTCTCACAGCGTTCACCTGCACATTCTGCGATATGCCCTTCAGCGTCCGGCAGCCGGTCCCGGCACCGGTTGTCGGTGCCCCGTGGGATGCTGGTGCGCGATGGCGAAGAAGACTGCGACCGACGACCTGCTGGCCCCCGTCACCCTGGCGGTGGGCCAGGAAGACCTGCTGCTCGACCGCGCCGTGGCCGAGGTGGTGGCCGCCGCACGCGCGGCCGACGCGGACACCGACGTGCGCGACCTCGCGCCCGAGGCCCTCCAGCCCGGCACGCTGGCCGAGTTGGTGAGCCCCTCGCTCTTCGCCGAGCGCAAGGTCATCGTCGTGCGCAACTCACAGGATCTGTCGGCGGACACCATCAAGGACGTCAAGGCGTACCTGGGCGCCCCCGCCGAGGAGATCACCCTCGTCCTGCTGCACGCGGGCGGCGCCAAGGGCAAGGGCCTGCTGGACGCGGCCCGCAAGGCCGGGGCGCGCGAGGTGGCCTGCCCGAAGATGACCAAGCCCGCGGACCGACTCGCCTTCGTACGGGAGGAGTTCCGTACCGCGGGGCGCTCCGCGACCCCGGAGGCGTGCCAGTCGCTGGTCGACGCGATCGGCAGCGACCTGCGCGAACTCGCCTCCGCCTGCTCCCAGCTCGCCGCCGACGTAGATGGCACGATCGACGACGCGGTGGTCGCCCGCTACTACACCGGTCGCGCCGAGGCCACCGGCTTCGAGGTGGCCGACCTCGCGGTCACCGGGCGGGCCGTCGAGGCGCTGGAGCGGTTGCGCTGGGCGCTCGCCGTGGGCCAGCCGCTGCCGGGGATCACGTTCGCGCTGGCGTCCGGGGTCCGTTCCATCGGCAAGCTCGCCACCGCCCCGCGCGGTGCCCGTCCCGCCGACCTGGCCCGGGAGCTGGGCATGCCGCCGTGGAAGATCGACCGTGTGCGGCAGCAGATGCGCGGGTGGTCGGGCGACGGGGTGGCCGCCGCGTTGCGCGCGGTCGCCGAGGCCGACGCCGCGGTCAAGGGCGCCGCCGCCGATCCCGCGTACGCGCTGGAAAAGGCGGTCGTCACGATCGCCCGCGCGGCCCGCTCCCGTGGTTGATCAACCATTGATCAACGGTTGATGGCTGATCAACAGTTGATTGGCGAGGGCCGAGGCTGGCCGAAATCCACCGTCGCCCACCCACCACCGACGCCGTTCGCCCCGCTGCCCGCTGCCCGCTGCCCGCTGCCCGCTGCCCGCTGCCCGCTGCCCGCTGCCCGCTGCCCGCTGCCCGCTGCCCGCTGCCCGCTGCCCCAGCGGATACCCGCCATCCAGCATCCGTCCCCTAGAAACCTCGTCCCCCAGAAACCCTGTCCCCCAAAAGCCCCGCCCCCCAGAAACCCCGTCCCCGGAAAACGCCGAAGGCCCCCTCCCGTCGGGGAATGACGGGAGAAGGGCCTTCGTCGTACATCCAATGCGCCGCACCCGCGTGGCGAACGCAGGCCGCGTGCGGCGCGGGACCGGGCGGCGGGGCCGCCCGACGTGGTGCCGGGCCGGAGCGGTTGAGAGGGTCCGCTGAATCCGTACCGGCGGGATCGTCCCGGGCGTCGCTTCACGCGGAAGTTCGCGGAGGAAGCCGTCGCGGGACGGGAGTTCAGGAGCCGGAGCGAGTCCTCAGTGGGTCGGCGGGACCGTTCCGTACCTGGGTCGAACAGGGTCAAGCGGAAGGATCAAGCCTGGACGGAGGCGACCGACTTGGCCAGGGCCGACTTCTTGTTGGCGGCCTGGTTGCTGTGGATGACGCCCTTGCTGACAGCCTTGTCCAGCTTGCGCGAAGCGGTGCGCGCGGCCTCGGCGGCCTTGGTGGCGTCGCCGGACTCGACGGCCTCGCGGGTGCGACGGATGGCGGTCTTCAGCTCGGACTTGACGGCCTTGTTGCGCTGCCGGGCCTTCTCGTTGGTCTTGATCCGCTTGATCTGGGACTTGATGTTCGCCACGTAGAGCCTCTGGTAGATCGATGGTTTCGTGAGGAGCGCCCCGCGCTGAAGACGGCACGAGGCACAGTGGCCCAGGTTACCAGCAGGCCCTCAGCACGCCCAAACCGGTCTCCCGCCCGCCCGGCGCCCCGCGCGCCCCCGTGGTCATGGGACTATGGAGGCTACGTATCGATCCGACCACAGGCGACAGGCGCCCCACCAAGGTGCCTAGAGAAACAGGACCCTGCGTGCCCGCGACCCCTTCCCACGTGCCGGAGCCGAGCCGTACCGACCCGGCGCTGATCCGCAACTTCTGCATCATCGCGCACATCGACCACGGCAAGTCCACGCTCGCCGACCGGATGCTCCAGCTGACCGGTGTGGTCGACCAGCGGCAGATGCGCGCTCAGTACCTGGACCGCATGGACATCGAGCGTGAGCGCGGCATCACGATCAAGTCGCAGGCGGTCCGGCTGCCGTGGGCGCCGACCACCGGCGACGGCCAGGCCACCACGCACGTCCTCAACATGATCGACACCCCCGGCCACGTCGACTTCACCTACGAGGTCTCGCGTTCGCTGGCCGCCTGCGAGGGCACGATCCTGCTGGTGGACGCCGCCCAGGGCATTGAGGCGCAGACCCTCGCCAACCTGTACCTGGCGCTGGAGAACGATCTGACGATCATCCCGGTGCTCAACAAGATCGACCTGCCGGCCGCCCAGCCCGAGAAGTACGCCGCCGAGCTGGCGCACATCATCGGCTGCGACACCTCCGACGTGCTCAAGGTGAGCGCCAAGACCGGCGACGGCGTCGCCGAGCTGCTGGACGAGGTCGTCCGGCAGGTCCCGGCCCCGGTCGGCGACGCGAACGCGCCCGCCCGCGCGATGATCTTCGACTCGGTCTACGACTCGTACCGCGGTGTCGTCACCTACGTGAAGGTCGTCGACGGGAAGCTGTCCCGGCGCGAGCGCATCCAGATGATGTCCACCGGCGCCGCCCACGAGCTGCTGGAGATCGGCGTCTCCGCGCCGGAGATGGCCGCCTCCGACGGCCTCGGCGTCGGCGAGGTGGGCTACCTGATCACCGGCGTCAAGGACGTGCGCCAGTCGAAGGTCGGTGACACCGTCACGCAGCTGCACAAGGGCGCCACCGTGCCGCTGGGCGGCTACAAGGACCCCAAGCCGATGGTGTTCTCCGGCCTGTACCCGCTGGACGGCTCGGACTATCCGGAGCTGCGCGAAGCGCTCGACAAGCTCCAGCTCAACGACGCCGCCCTGGTCTACGAGCCGGAGACCTCCGCCGCGCTCGGCTTCGGCTTCCGCGTCGGCTTCCTCGGGCTGCTGCACCTCGACGTGATCCGCGAGCGGCTGGAGCGCGAGTTCGGCCTCGACCTGATCGCGACCGCGCCCAACGTGGTCTACCGCGTGATCATGGAGGACGGCTCCGAGCACACCGTCACCAACCCGAGCGAGTTCCCGGTCGGCAAGATCAACGAGGTCTTCGAGCCCATGGTGCGCGCCACCGTGCTGGCGCCCAGCGAGTTCATCGGCGCGATCATGGAGCTGTGCCAGACCCGCCGCGGCGCGCTGCTGGGCATGGACTACCTGTCCGAGGACCGCGTCGAGCTGCGCTACACGCTGCCGCTCGCCGAGATCGTCTTCGACTTCTTCGACCAGCTGAAGTCCAAGACCCGCGGCTACGCCTCGCTGGACTACGAGCCCACCGGCGAGCAGACCTCCGAGCTGGTCAAGGTCGACATCCTGCTGCACGGCGACAAGGTCGACGCGTTCTCCGCGATCCTGCACAAGGACAAGGCGTACGCGTACGGCGTGCGCATGGCGGGGAAGCTGCGCGAACTGATCCCGCGCCAGCAGTTCGAGGTGCCCATCCAGGCCGCCATCGGCAGCCGCGTCATCGCCCGTGAGACGGTCCGCGCGATCCGCAAGGACGTGCTGGCCAAGTGCTACGGCGGCGACATCTCCCGTAAGCGCAAGCTGCTGGAGAAGCAGAAGGAGGGCAAGAAGCGGATGAAGATGGTCGGCAACGTCGAGGTCCCGCAGGAGGCGTTCATCGCCGCGCTCTCCACGGACGACGGCGACACGGCCAAGGCCAAGAAGTAGCCCGTCACCATGTGAAGACGGTCACCACGTGACGGTCACCATTTAGGGGCGCGGGGAAATTTAGGGGCGCGGGGAACTGCGCGATCAGCCACAGCGGACCGGCGGTTGGGCAACGGCATTCACCCGTCGTCTGTCGGCCGCAGGCCGGTGGTCGGCCGGTCGCGCAGTTCCCCGCGCCCCTGCGTGGGCACCGGGGTCGGACAGTTCCCCGCGCCCTTGCGTGATCACTGGGGTCGGACCGCCTCCGGCCGTAACGGGTGCGAGCCCGAACCGTTACGCACGGTGGCAGCGGCGCGACCGGCGCGGCGCCAGAAGGGATCCGCGGTATGACTGACTCCTCGATCGCCAGGCGGGCGCTGTTCGTCGCGACGGGCTCGGCGCTGGCGCTGGGCGCGGCGGTGTCGGCGGCCTCGCCGGCGCTCGCCGACGACTTCGACGGCGGCCACCTCAGCGTCAACCAGGGTACGGAGTGCGCGCTGCGCGACGTCGGCGACGTGGGCCGCAACGTGGTGGCCACCGGGGCGCTGCCGAAGGTCTTCAACAACGTCGGCAACGGCACCGGGCGCGTGGACGGCGTCAAGGAGCTGTGCCACGCGGTCCAGCAGACCCCGCGCCCCACCCACATCGCCCCCGCGCACGCCGCCGCCCACCACGGCGCGGTGCCGCGGGGCGGACAGGTCCAGTCCCACCAGGGCACCGGTCTCCTCGGCGGTCTGCCGATCGGCCGCCACTGAGGCCACCGACGCCACGGACGCCACCGACGCCGTCGAGCCCCGCGTCCGTCACCGTCGCCGGGCGCCGCTGGGCGCCGCCGGGCCTCCCCGTGGACGCCCGGCGGCCCGCGGAAACGCTTCCGTGGACGCCCGGCGGCGGATGTGGAGGAAGTATGTATACGGCACGCACCTCGCTCGTCACGGTTTGAACAACCGCCGCCCAACGGGCGTTCAGGCCTTACATGCCGCGAGATCGGCGTCTACCCTGATGGCTGCCTAAAGGTTACTGGCGAGTCACTAGCAATGAGCGGGCCCCGGAGGTTTTCGTGACGCAGACACAGCCAATGATCGAGAACCGGCCGCCCTCCGTGGCCCACCTCTTCCTCCAGCGGGTCGAGGCGACGCCCGATCACGAGGCGTACCGGTACCCGGTGCCCGCGCAGGGCGGCGGTCCCGATCAGTGGCGGTCGCTGAACTGGAGCCAGGCCGCGCAGCGCGTCCACGCGATCGCCGCAGGCCTGATGGAGCTGGGCGTACGGCCGGAGGAGCGCGTCGCGATCGCTTCCGGTACCCGTGTGGAGTGGCTCCTGACCGACCTCGGCATCCTGTGCGCCGGCGCCGCCACGACCACCATCTACCCCAGCACCAACGCCGACGAGTCGAGCTTCATCCTCGCCGACTCCGGCAGCCGGGTGCTGTTCGCGGAGGACGCCGGGCAGCTGGCCAAGGCCCGCGAGCGCCGTGCCGAGCTGCCCGAGCTGGCGCACGTCGTGGTGATCGACGCCTCCGCGGTGCCCGGCGGCACGGCCGACGACGGCTGGGTGCTGTCGCTGGAGGAACTGGAGCGGCGCGGCGCCACCTATCTGGAGACGCGCCCGCAGGCCATCAAGGAGACGGTGGCGGGCATCACCGCCGACCAGCTGGCCACCCTCATCTACACCTCCGGCACCACCGGCCGCCCCAAGGGCGTGCGGCTGCCGCACGACTGCTGGTCGTACATGGCCAAGGCGATCGCCTCCACCGGCCTGCTCGGCCCGGAGGACGTGCAGTACCTGTGGCTGCCGCTCGCGCACGTCTTCGGCAAGGTGCTCACCGCCGGCCAGATCGAGATCGGTCACATCACCGCGGTCGACGGCCGGGTCGACAAGATCATCGAGAACCTGCCGGTCGTCCAGCCCACCTACATGGCCGCCGTTCCCCGCATCTTCGAGAAGGTCTACAACGGCGTCGCCGCCAAGGCCCGCGAGGGCGGCGCGGCCAAGTACCGCATCTTCCAGTGGGCCGCCGGGATCGCGCGGGAGTACGCCAAGGTCTCCCAGGAGAACCGCAGGGCGAGCGGCAACCCCTCGGTCCCGTTCGGCCTGTCCGTCAAGCACGCGGTCGCCGACAAGCTGGTGTACGCCA
Organism: Streptantibioticus parmotrematis; assembly: GCF_019890615.1. GTDB lineage: Bacteria > Actinomycetota > Actinomycetes > Streptomycetales > Streptomycetaceae > Streptantibioticus_D > Streptantibioticus_D parmotrematis. Next base: position 28,360 of record NZ_JAINVZ010000019.1, read on the forward strand.
AGATCCGCGAGGCGTTCGGCGGACGGCTGCGGGCCTGCGTCTCCGGCTCGGCCGCGCTCGCGCCGGAGATCGGCTACTTCTTCTCCGGTGCCGGCATCCACATCCTGGAGGGCTACGGCCTGACCGAGTCCTCCGCCGCCAGCTTCGTCAACCCGGGCGAGGCGTACCGCACCGGCACGGTGGGCAAGCCGCTGCCCGGCACCGAGGTGCGCATCGCGGAGGACGGCGAGATCCTGCTGCGCGGCCCGGGCATCATGCAGGGCTACCACGGGCTGCCGGAGAAGACCGAGGAGGTGCTGGAGCCGGACGGCTGGTTCCACACCGGCGACATCGGCGAGCTGTCGGAGGACGGCTTCCTGCGCATCACCGACCGCAAGAAGGACCTGATCAAGACCTCGGGCGGCAAGTACATCTCGCCCGCCGAGGTCGAGGGCCAGTTCAAGGCGGTCTGCCCGTTCGTCAGCAACGTCCTGGTCATCGGTGCCAACCGCAACTTCTGTACGGCACTGATCGCGCTCGACGAGCCGACGATCGAGACCTGGGCCAAGGAGCACGGCCAGGAGGGCAAGCCGTACGCGGAGGTCGTCGCGAGCGAGGGCGCGCGGGAGCTGATCCAGGGCTATGTGGACCGCATCAACGCCGACCTCCAGCGCTGGCAGACGATCAAGAAGTTCCGCCTGCTGCCGAGGGACCTCACCGTCGAGCACGGCGAGCTGACGCCGAGCCTGAAGCTGAAGCGGCCGGTGGTGGAGCGGGAGTTCCAGACGCTGATCGACGAGATGTACGAGGGCACGCGGGAGGCGTAGTCCCGGGGCGCGCGGGGCCGGGGACGGGGGCCGGGTACGCCGTCCCGGTCCCGGGCCGGTCCGAGGGGCGCACCGATGCCGGACAATGGACGCATGCCCTCCGCTCTCCCCGACGGCGAAGCCGTTCCCGCCGACGGCTCGCTGCCGCCGTCCGCGCTGGACGGTTCCGCCTCCCGCCCGCTCGGCTTCTACCTGCACGTTCCGTACTGCGCAACGCGTTGCGGATACTGCGACTTCAACACCTACACCGCCACCGAGCTGCGCGGCTCCGGAGGAGTCCTGGCCTCGCGGGAGAACTACGCCGACACCCTGATCGAGGAGATCCGGCTCGCCCGCAAGGTCCTCGGCGACGACCCGCGCGCGGTCGAGACGGTCTTCGTCGGCGGCGGCACGCCCACCCTGCTGCCCGCGCAGGACCTCGGCCGGATGCTGGCCGCGATCCGGGAGGAGTTCGGGCTCGCGGAGGGCGCCGAGGTCACCACGGAGGCCAACCCGGAGTCCGTCGACCCCGGCTACCTGGAGCGGTTGCGGGAGGGCGGCTTCAACCGGGTCTCGTTCGGCATGCAGAGCGCCCGGCAGCACGTGCTGAAGGTGCTGGACCGCACCCACACCCCGGGCCGTCCCGAGGCCTGTGTCGGCGAGGCGCGGGCCGCCGGGTTCGCGCACGTCAACCTGGACCTGATCTACGGCACCCCCGGGGAGTCCGACGACGACTGGCGGGCGTCGCTGGAGGCCGCGATCGCCGCCGGGCCCGACCACGTCTCCGCGTACGCGCTGATCGTCGAGGAGGGCACCCAGCTGGCCCGCCGCATCCGCCGCGGCGAGATCCCGCCGACCGACGACGACGTGCACGCCGACCGCTACCTGATGGCGGAGGAGGCGCTGTCGGGGGCGGGCTTCGGCTGGTACGAGGTGTCGAACTGGGCGACGACTCAGGCCGGACGCTGCCGCCACAACGAGCTGTACTGGCGCGGCGCGGACTGGTGGGGCGCGGGCCCGGGGGCGCACAGCCACGTCGGCGGCGTGCGCTGGTGGAACGTGAAGCACCCCGGCGCGTACGCGGCGGCGCTCGCGGAGGGCCGGACCCCCGGGGCGGGCCGCGAACTGCTGTCGGACGAGGACCGCAGGGTCGAGCGCATCCTGCTGGAGCTGCGCCTGTCGGACGGCTGCCCGCTCACCCTCCTCCACGAGCGCGGCGCCCGGGCCGCGGCCCGAGCGCTGACCGACGGCCTGCTGGCCCCGGCCCCCTACGCCCAGGGCCGAGCCGTCCTCACCCTGAAGGGCCGCCTCCTCGCGGACGCGGTGGTCAGGGACCTGGTGGACTGAGCCGCCTATCCCGTGACGAAATCGATCAACTCCTCCACCCGCCCCAGGAGTTCGGGCTGGAGGTCCTTGTAGGAGTTGACGTTCGACAGGATGCGGCGCCAGGCGGCGGGGGTGTCCTGGGGCCAGCCCAGAGCCGCGCAGACGCCGGTCTTCCAGTCCTGGCCGCGCGGGACCCTCGGCCACGCGGGGATGCCGACGGAGGACGGCTTCACCGCCTCCCAGATGTCGATGTACGGGTGGCCGACGACCAGCACGTCGTCGCCGGTCACCTGGGCGGCGATACGGGACTCCTTGCTGCCGGGCACCAAGTGGTCGACCAGGACGCCGAGGCGCGCGTCCGGCGCGGGGGAGAAGTCGGCGACGATCGCGGGCAGGTCGTCCACCCCCTCCAGGTATTCCACGACCACGCCCTCGATCCGCAGGTCGTCGCCCCAGACGCGTTCGACCAGCTCGGCGTCGTGCCGCCCCTCGACGTAGACGCGCCCGGCGCGGGCCACCCGGGCCCTGGCGCCCTGGACGGCGATCGAACCGGACGCGGTCAGCCTCGGGCCGCGCGACGCGGACGCGGCCACCGGGCGCACCAGCGTGACGGTCTTGCCGTCCAGCAGGAAGCCGCGCGGCTCCAGCGGGAAGACCCGCAGCTTGCCGAAGCGGTCCTCCAGCGTCACGGTGCCCGCCTCGCACGCGGTCACCGCCCCGCAGAAGCCCGTGGTGACCTCCTCCACGACCAGGTCGCGTTCGGCCGCCACCTCGGGTGCGGGCGCGGTCCGCTTCCACGGCGGGGTCAGGTCCGGTCCGTAACTCCTGCTGCGCATGGGCCAGATGCTACCTACGCCACGCCGAACCGCCGGGCCAGCGCGTCGCGTTGCTCGCGGACGAACCGGGCGTCCACGCAGGCGCCGTGCCCCGGCACGTAGACCGCCGTCTCGCCGCCCAGCTCCAGCAGCCGGTCCAGCGCCGCGGGCCAGGCCCCCGGAACGGCGTCGGGACCCGCCTGCGGGGCGCCGGACTCCTCCACCAGGTCGCCGCAGAAGACCACCGCCGGGGTGCCGGGGACGAGCACGGCCAGGTCGTGCCCGGTGTGGCCGGGGCCCGCCACGACCAGCCGCGCCCGGCGCCCGCCCAGGTCGAGGTCGGCGGCCGTGTCGACCGGTACGCCGGGCAGGGGCAGGGCCTGCGCCGCCTCGGCCGCCTCGTCGGGGTCCACCCCGTACTTCACGGCGTCCGCCCGCAGCGCGCCGCGTTCCCGCTCCAGCAGCGCGACGAGGCCCCGGGCGGCGTGCACCCGTACGCCAGGGCCGAAGCCCGCCGTGCCCAGCACGTGGTCGAAGTGGGCGTGGGTGAGGACGACGTCGGTGACCTCGCGGCCGGTCAGCTCCCGCACCTGGCGGCTCAGCAGCCCGCCCTCGCGCACCGTGGAGCCGGTGTCCACCACCAGCACGCCGTCCGTGCCGACCACCACCCCGATCGTCACGTCGAGGAACGGCAGCCGCCGCCGGGCGACGCCCGGCGCCAGCCGTTCCCAGCCGTCGGGGCCGCCGCCCGGGCCCTCCGGGACCCCGGACCCTCCCTGGTCTTCCCAACTGTTGTCCACAGGCACGACGCTATCCGCAGGCACCCCGCCACGCGCGCGGTACCGTGGCTGCGCGGACGGGGGAGGGCCGCCCTTGCCGGGGTCTTGCCACCGCGCCGTACACTGGCTCAGGGGAATCTGGCACTCGGTACCGATGAGTGCCAGCAGCCGGGCCCCACGGCTCGCCAGACGCTTACGGCTTGGAGGTGCGCGCGAATGCTCAGCGAACGCAGGCTCGAAGTGCTGCGCGCCATCGTCCAGGACTACGTGGGCACCGAGGAGCCGGTCGGCTCCAAGGCGCTCACCGAACGGCACCGGCTCGGTGTCTCCCCCGCGACGGTCCGCAACGACATGGCGGTGCTGGAGGAGGAGGGCTTCATCCACCAGCCGCACACCAGCGCGGGCCGCATCCCGACCGACAAGGGCTACCGGCTCTTCGTGGACCGGCTCGCGGGCGTCAAGCCGCTGACCTCCGCCGAGCGCCGGGCGATCCAGAACTTCCTGGACGGCGCCGTCGACCTGGACGACGTGGTCGCGCGCACCGTGCGGCTGCTGGCGCAGCTCACCCGCCAGGTGGCGGTCGTGCAGTACCCGTCGCTGACCCGCTCGACCGTGCGTCACGTCGAACTGCTCTCGCTCGCCCCCGCACGGGTGATGCTGGTGCTGATCACCGACACCGGCCGGGTGGAGCAGCGGCTCGTGGACTGCCCCGGGCCGTTCGGCGAGACGTCGCTCGCGGACCTGCGGGCGCGGCTCAACAGCAGGGTCGTGGGACGCCGGTTCGCCGATGTGCCCTCGCTGGTGCAGGACCTGCCGGACTCCTTCGAGCCCGACGACCGAGCCTCGGTCTCGACCGTCCTGGCCACGCTGCTGGAGACGCTGGTCGAGGAGACCGAGGAGCGCATCATGCTCGGTGGCACGGCCAACCTGACCCGGTTCAACCACGACTTCCCCCTCACCATCCGCCCGGTCCTGGAAGCGCTGGAGGAGCAGGTCGTGCTGCTCAAGCTCCTCGGCGAGGTCAAGGACGCGGGTGTGACGGTACGCATCGGGCACGAGAACGCCCACGAGGGACTGAACTCCACGTCGGTCGTCGCCGTCGGCTACGGTTCGGGCGACGAAGCGGTCGCCAGGCTCGGCGTGGTCGGCCCGACCCGTATGGACTACCCCGGAACGATGGGAGCGGTACGCGCAGTGGCGAGGTACGTCGGACAGATCCTGGCGGAGTCGTAAGTGGCGACGGACTATTACGCGGTCCTCGGCGTACGACGCGACGCGGGCCAGGACGAGATCAAGAAGGCGTTCCGCCGTCTCGCACGCGAGCTGCACCCGGACGTCAACCCCGACCCGAAGACCCAGGAGCGGTTCAAGGAGATCAACGCCGCCTACGAGGTCCTCTCCGACCCGCAGAAGAAGCAGGTCTACGACCTCGGCGGCGACCCGCTGTCGGCGGCCGGGGGCGGCGCGGGCGCGGGCGGCTTCGGCGCCGGGTTCGGCAACTTCAGCGACATCATGGACGCGTTCTTCGGCCAGGCGTCGCAGCGCGGACCGCGGTCGCGCACCCGGCGCGGCCAGGACGCGATGATCCGGCTGGAGATCGAACTGGACGAGGCGGCCTTCGGGACGACCAAGGAGATCCAGGTCGACACCGCCGTGACCTGCGGCACCTGCAACGGCGAGGGCGCGGCCCCCGGCACCTCGGCGCAGACCTGCGACATGTGCCGCGGCCGTGGCGAGGTCTCCCAGGTCACCCGGTCCTTCCTGGGCCAGGTCATGACCTCCCGCCCCTGCCCGCAGTGCCAGGGCTTCGGCACGGTCGTGCCCACCCCCTGCCCGGAGTGCGCCGGTGACGGCCGGGTCCGCTCGCGCCGCACGCTGACCGTCAAGATCCCGGCGGGTGTGGACAACGGCACCCGCATCCAGCTCGCCGGCGAGGGCGAGGTCGGCCCGGGCGGCGGCCCGGCGGGCGACCTGTACGTGGAGATCCGGGAGCTGCCGCACACGGTCTTCCAGCGTCGCGGCGACGACCTGCACTGCACGGTGACCATCCCGATGACGGCCGCCGCGCTCGGCACCAAGGTGCCGCTGGAGACGCTGGACGGGCTCGACGAGGTGGACATCCGCCCCGGCACCCAGTCCGGCCAGTCGATCCCGCTGCACCAGCGCGGCATCACCCACCTGCGCGGCGGCGGACGCGGCGACCTGGTGGTCCACGTCGAGGTGCAGACGCCCTCCAAGCTCGACCCCGAGCAGGAGGAACTGCTGCGCAGGCTGGCCGTGTTGCGCGGCGAGGAGCGGCCGTCCGGCCACTTCCAGCCGGGCCAGCAGGGCTTGTTCTCGCGGCTGAAGGACGCGTTCAACGGGCGGTAGCCGCCCGGCGTCCGGTCCCGGGGCGGGAGGTGCGCCCCCGTCCCGGGACCGGGGTGCGGCCATGGCACGATGTCCCCATGGCCGCGTTGAACGACCTTGTGAGCACGCCCGTCATCCAGGCGCCCATGGCCGGCGGGGCCTCCTGCCCCGCGCTGGCCGCCGCGGTGAGCGAGGCCGGAGGCCTGGGGTTCCTGGCCGCCGGCTACAAGACGCCCGAGGCGGTCCGGGACGAGGCGCGCAGAACGCGGGAGCTGACCGCACGCCCGTTCGGCGTCAACCTCTTCATGCCGCAGCCCGACACCGCCGACCCGGCCGCCGTCGAGGTCTACCGCGGGCAGCTCGCCGGTGAGGCCGTCCGGTACGAGACCGCGCTCGGCGCCACCGACGGCGGCACCGACGACGCGTTCGACGCCAAGGTCGCGCTGCTGACCGCGGAACCGGTGCCGGTCGTCAGCTTCACGTTCGGCTGTCCCACCCGCGAGGTGGTCGACGCCTTCCGCCGGGTCGGCACGTACACCGTGGTCACCGTCACCTCGCCCGCCGAGGCGCTGGCCGCGCGGGACGCCGGGGCGGACGCGGTGTGCGCGCAGGGCGTGGAGGCGGGCGGCCACCAGGGCACCCACCGCGACGACCCGGAGCTGGACGGCGCGGGCAGCGGGCTGCTGGCGCTGGTCACCGAGGTCCGCGAGGCGGCGGGCCTGCCGGTCGTCGCGGCCGGCGGGATCATGCGCGGCGCCCAGATCGCGGCGGTGCTCGCGGCGGGCGCGTGCGCCGCGCAGTTGGGCACCGCGTTCCTGGTCTGCCCCGAGTCCGGAGCCAACGCGCTGCACAAGCGGGCGATGACCGACCCGCGCTTCACCCGCACCGAGCTGACCCGGGCGTTCTCCGGACGCCCCGCGCGCGGCCTGGTCAACCGGTTCATGCGCGAGCACGGCCGGTACGCGCCCGCCGCCTACCCGCGGGTGCACTACCTGACCGCGGGCCTGCGCAAGGCCGCCGCCGCCGCGGGCGACCCGCAGGCGATGGCGCTGTGGGCGGGCCAGGGCCACCGGCTCGCCCGCGACCTGCCCGCCGCCCGCCTCGTCGCCGAACTCGACGCCGAACTGGCCGCCGTTCGCGCCGGGTTGACGCACGCGCCCACCGGGGTGGCCCGCCCGTGACCGCCCCCGTCTTCGTCACCGACCCCGGACACCTGACCGCCGCCCCCGGCGAGCGGGTCACCCTGTCCGGACCGGAGGGCCGCCACGCCGTCTCGGTGCGCCGCCTGCACGCGGGTGAGGAGGTCGTCCTCACGGACGGCGAGGGGACGGCCGTCGTCGGCACGGTCACCGCGGTCGAGGGCAAGGACCGCCTGGAGGTGACCGTGGCGCGCCGCGTCGAGGAGCCGCCGCCCGCACCCCGGATCACCGTCGTCCAGGCGCTGCCCAAGGGCGACCGCGGCGAACTGGCGGTGGAGACGATGACCGAGGCGGGCGTGGACGCGATCGTGCCGTGGGCCGCCTCGCGCTGCGTGACCCAGTGGAAGGCGGAACGCGGCGCCAAGGCGCTGGCCAAGTGGCGTGCCACCGCCCGCGAGGCCGGCAAGCAGGCCAGACGGCTGCGATTCCCCGACGTGGCCGACCTCATGACGACCCGTCAGGTGGCGGACCTCCTGTCCGGTGCGGCGTTCGCCGGCGTGCTGCACGAGGAGGGCAGCGCGCCGCTGGCCTCCGCGCCGCTGCCGGAACGCGGCGAGATCGTGCTCGTCGTCGGCCCCGAGGGCGGCGTGGCCCCCGAGGAGCTGGCGGCGTTCGAGGCGGCCGGGGCGGGCGCGTACCGGCTGGGGCCGACCGTGCTGCGCACCTCCACCGCGGGCGTCGCGGCGACCGCCCTGCTGCTCGGCCGCACCGGCCGCTGGAGCTGAACCCCGCACCGGCCACCTGCACCGCGACCGGGGCCCGAACCCGGCCCGTCACGTGCACACTTGCGGGTTCGTGATCCGCAAAGGGGTCGTCGCGAGGGGAAGCACGACACTAGGGTTGCGTGCGTGACGCAGCCTTCCTACCTCCGCAATCCCCATCCGCACGGCGACCTGATCGCCTTCACCGCAGAGGACGACGTCTGGCTGGCGCCGATCGACGGCGGTGGCAGGGCCTGGCGAGTCAGCGCGGACAACGTGCCGGTGTCCCGCCCGCGCATCTCGCCGGACGGCGCGCACGTCGCCTACGCCTCGACCCGTGACGGCGCCCCCGAGGTCCACCTCGCCCCGGTCGACGGCGGACCGGTGCGGCGCCTGACGTACTGGGGGACGCTCAAGACGCAGGTCAGCGGCTGGACTGCGGACGGCGAGGTCGTCGCGATCAGCCCGGCCGGGCAGGCCACCCCGCGCCGCACCTGGGCCCGCGCGCTGCCGCTGGACGGCGGCCCGGCGCGGCTGCTGCCCTACGGGCCCGTCGGCGACCTGGCGTACGGGCCGGGCGACGCGGTGCTGCTGGTGGGCGCGCTGATGGGCCGGGAGGCCGCGTACTGGAAGCGCTACCGGGGCGGTACCGCGGGCAAGCTGTGGCTGGACCGCGACGGCGACGGCACGTTCGACCGGGTGCACGCCGGGCTCGACGGCAACATCGAGTGCCCGATGTGGGTCGGCGACCGCATCGCCTTCCTCTCCGACCACGAGGGCACCGGCGCGCTCTACTCCAGCCTGCCGGACGGCTCCGACCTGCGACGGCACTCCCCGCTCGGCGGCTTCTACGCCCGCCAGGCGGCCACCGACGGCACCCGCGTCGCGTACACCGCCGCGGGCGTGCTGCACCTGCTGGACGACCTCGACGGCGCCGAGCCGCGCCCGCTGGACATCCGGCTCGGCGGCCAGCGCACCGACGTCCAGCCCTACCCGGTCCGCGCCGCCCACCACCTCGGCGAGGCCAGCCCCGACCACAGCGGCCGGGGCAGCGCCGTCGAGGTGCGCGGCACCGTCCACTGGCTGACCCACCGCGAGGGCCCGGCCCGCGCGCTGTCCGCCGAGCCCGGGGTGCGCGCCAGGCTGCCGCGCGCCTACCGCAAGGGCGGCGACGGCGAACCGCAGGTCGTGTGGGTCACCGACGCCGAGGGCGAGGACGCGCTGGAGTTCGCGCCCGCCACCGGGGTACGCGAGGGCACCGAGCCGCTGCGGCTGGCCGCCGGACGGCTCGGCCGGGTGCTGGAGCTCGAAGTCTCCCCGGACGGACGGCACATCGCGATCGCCTCGCACGACGGCCGCGTGCTGCTGGTCGCCCCGGAGACCGGTGAGGTGCGCACGGTCTCCACCTGCGACGACGGCGACGCGAGCGGGCTGACGTTCTCGCCCGACTCCGGCTGGCTGGCCTGGTCGCAGCCCGGCCCCGAGCCGCTGCGGCAGCTGCGCGTCGCCAGCACCGCCACGCTCGCCGTCGCCGACGCGACACCGCTGCGGTTCAACGACTTCTCGCCCGCGTTCACCGCCGACGGCAAGCACCTGGCGTTCCTGTCCGAGCGGGCCTTCGACCCGGTCTACGACGCCCACGTCTTCGACCTGTCGTTCCCCAACGCCTGCCGCCCGCACCTGATCACGCTGGCCGCCGACACCCCCTCGCCGTTCGGCCCGCAGCGGCACGGCAGGGCGTTCGGCGGCGGGGACGACGACCACAAGGCGGACGGCGGCGACAAGCCGGGCGAGGGCGAGACCGCCTCGGGCCAGTCGGCGGGCGGCGACGAGCCGCGCCGCGCCCCGGTCACCCGGGTCGACCTCGACGGACTCGCCGACCGCATCGTGCCGTTCCCGGTCGAGGCGGCCCGCTACAGCGACCTGAAGGTGGCCAAGGGCGGCGTGCTGTGGCTGCGGCACCCGCTCGCCGGTGTGCTGGGCTCGGCGCTCGCCACCCCGCAGGCCGAGCCGCCGGTCAGCGCGCTCCAGCGCTACGACCTCGACCGGCTGCGGTCCGACGAGATCGCCGACGACGTCGACGACTTCGCGGTCACCGGCGACGGCGAGCGGCTGCTGCTGTCGTCCGGCGGCAAACTGCGAGTGGTCCCGGCCGACTCCAAGACGTCCGATGACGACGACGACCACAGCGTCACCGTCGACCTGTCGCGGGTGCGCGTCACCGTCCAACCGGCCGCCGAATGGCGCCAGATGTTCGCCGAGACCGGCCGCCTGATGCGGGACAACTTCTGGCGGGCCGACATGGGCGGCGTCGACTGGGACGGCGTGCTGGAGCGCTACCGCCCGGTCGTCGACCGGCTGGCCACCCACGACGACCTGATCGACCTGCTGTGGGAGCTCCAGGGCGAACTGGGCACCTCGCACGCCTACGTCTCGCCGCGCGGCGGACACGGCGACGCGCTGCACCGCCAGGGTCTGCTGGGCGCCGACATCGCCCGGGACGCGGACGGCGTGTGGCGGGTGGAGCGCGTGCTGCCGTCCGAGACCTCCGACCCGCAGGCCCGCTCGCCGCTCGCCGCGCCGGGCGTCGCGGTGCGCGCGGGCGACGCCGTCGTGGCGGTCGACGGCCGCCGGGTCGACCCGCTGACCGGCCCCGGCCCGCTGCTGATCGGCACCGCGGGCAAGCCGGTGGAGCTGACGGTGCGCCCGGCGACCGGCGGCGAGCCGCGGGCCGTGGTCGTGGTGCCGCTCGCCGACGAGGACGCGCTGCGCTACCACGACTGGGTCGCGGGCCGCCGCGCCCACGTGCACCGCCAGTCCGGCGGCCGCCTGGGCTACCTGCACGTGCCCGACATGGTGGGCTCCGGCTGGGCCCAGCTCCACCGCGACCTGCGGGTCGAGGTCGTCCGTGAGGGCCTGGTGGTGGACCTGCGGGAGAACCGCGGCGGCCACACCTCGCAGCTCGTGGTGGAGAAGCTGGCCCGCAAGATCATCGGCTGGGACGTGCCGCGCGGCATGCGCCCGACCAGCTACCCGGCGGACGCCCCGCGCGGCCCGATCGTCGCGGTCGCCAACGAGTTCGCCGGTTCCGACGGCGACATCGTCAACGCGGCCATCAAGGCGCTCGGCCTCGGCCCGGTCGTCGGCACCCGCACCTGGGGCGGCGTCATCGGCATCGACTCGCGCTACGGGCTGGTCGACGGCACCGGCGTCACCCAGCCCAAGTACGCGACCTGGATGGAGGGTTACGGCTGGGGTGTGGAGAACCACGGCGTCGACCCGGACGTCGAGGTGCCGCACACCCCGCAGGACTGGGCGGCCGGCCGCGATCCGCAGCTGGACACCGCGATCCGCCTCGCCCTGGAGTCGCTGGCCGCCACCCCGGCCAAGTCGGCGCCCGAGCTGCCCGAGCTGCCCGAGCTGTAGGCACCAGGACCGGGCCCGGGCCCGCCCGCGGAGCGCCGGGGCGGGCCCACCGTGCCGCGCCGGTGCGGGCCCGGTCCGATCATGGCGATAGCATGCGCCGGGACGGCGGCCGGGCCCCGCGGCGGGACGCTTGGGGCCCGTCCCGGACCGGACACCACGACCGCGGGCCCGCACCGGGCCCGCGACCTCGAAAGGGAGGCGTTGCCGTGGCGGGAGAGCCGCAGGCGGACTGCTTGTTCTGCAAGATCGTCGCGGGGGACGTCCCGGCGACCATCGTCCGCGAGACCGAGACCACGGTCGCCTTCCGGGACATCAACCCCCAGGCGCCGACCCATGTGCTGGTGATCCCCAAGGAGCACCACCGCGACGCCGCCACGCTGGCCGCCGAGGCCCCGCAGGCCGCCGCGGACGTGCTGCGCGAGGCGCGCGAGGTCGCCGTCCACGACGGGGTGGAGGCCACCGGCTACCGCGTGGTGTTCAACACCGGCTCCGGCGCCGGCCAGACGGTCTTCCACGCGCACGCCCACGTCCTGGGCGGTCGCGGCCTCAACTGGCCGCCCGGATAAGGAAACTGACAGGTCGTCATGTCCGTGCGCGAACTCGTGGTGCTCGGCACCGCCAGTCAGGTGCCCACCCGGCACCGCAACCACAACGGCTACGTGCTGCGGTGGGACGGCGAGGGCATCATGTTCGACCCCGGCGAGGGCACGCAGCGTCAGATGCTGCACGCCGGGGTCGCCGCGCACGACCTGACCCGGATCTGCGTCACCCACTTCCACGGCGACCACAGCCTGGGCCTGGCCGGGGTGATCCAGCGCATCAACCTCGACCGGGTGCCGCACGAGATCACCGCGCACTACCCGGCGAGCGGCGAGCGGTTCTTCGAGCGGCTGCGGTACGCCACCGCCTACCGCGAGACGGTCGCGCTCACCCGGTCGCCGGTCGCGGCGGACGGCGTCATCGCCACCACCGAGGCGTTCACCCTCGAAGCCCGCCGCCTGTCGCACCCGGTGGAGTCCTTCGGCTACCGCCTCGTCGAGCCGGACGGCCGCCGGATGCTGCCGGAACGGCTGGCCGAGCACGGCATCTCGGGCCCGGCGGTGGGGGAGTTGCAGCGCGGCGGGGTGGTCGGCGGCGTCACCCTCGCCGACGTCAGCGCGCCCCGGCCCGGCCAGCGCTTCGCGTTCGTCATGGACACCCGGCTGTGCGACGGGGTCCACGCGCTGGCCGACGGGTGCGACATGCTCGTCGTCGAGTCCACCTTCCTCGCCGCCGACACGGCACTGGCCCGCGAGCACGGCCACCTCACCGCCGAGCAGGCGGCGAAGGTCGCGGCCGGGGCGGGCGTGCGGCACCTGGTGCTCACCCACTTCTCGCAGCGCTACCCCGACGCGACCGCCTTCGAGCGCGAGGCCAGGGACGCGGGCTTCACCGGACGGCTGACCATCGCCAGGGACCTGGACCGCGTGCCGGTCCCCAAGCGCCGCTGAGCGTCGTCCTTCCCGGGTGCCGCCGAGCGCCGCCGAGCCCCGCGACCGCGTTCGTGGCGGACGGTGACCCGACGAATCCGGGCGTACGATGATCAGATGGCTAGTGCACCGATCCCCAAGGCCGAGCTCCACCTGCACATCGAAGGGACGCTCGAACCCGAACTCGCCTTCCGGCTCGCCGGACGCAACGGGGTCGAGCTGCGGTACGCCTCGGCCGAGGAACTGCGCGACGCCTACTCGTTCTGCGACCTCCAGTCCTTCCTGGACCTGTACTACGAACTGATGGCCGTGCTGCGCACGGAGGACGACTTCGCCGACCTCGCCCGCGCCTACCTGGAACGCGCCGCCGCGCAGGGCGTCCGGCACGCCGAGATCTTCTTCGACCCGCAGGCGCACACCTCGCGCGGCGTGCCGATCGGCACCGTCATCGGCGGCCTGGCCCGGGCGCTGGACGACAGCGAGGAGCGGTACGGCGTCAGCACCGCCCTGATCATGTGCTTCCTGCGCGACGAGTCCGCCGCCTCCGCCCTGGAGACCCTCGAAGCCGCCACCCCGTACCTCGACCGCATCATCGGTGTCGGCCTGGACTCCGCCGAGGTCGGCAACCCGCCGGAGAAGTTCCGCGAGGTCTACGACCGCGCCGCCGCCCTCGGCCTGCGCCGGGTCGCGCACGCGGGCGAGGAGGGCCCGCCGCAGTACGTGACGCAGGCGCTCGACCTGCTCGGCGTCGAGCGCGTCGACCACGGCCTGCGCTCCCTGGAGGACCCGGAGCTGGTGGCGCGGCTGGTGCGCGACCGGATTCCGCTGACCGTGTGCCCGCTGTCCAACGTCCGGCTGCGCGCCGTCGACCGGCTGGAGGACCACCCGCTGCCGCGCATGCTCGCCGCCGGGCTGCTGGTCACCGTCAACTCCGACGACCCGGCCTACTTCGGCGGCTACGCGGACGACAACTTCACCGCCGTGCGCGACGCGTTGGGGCTGGACGACGAGACGCTGCGGGACCTGGCCGCCAACTCCTTCCGCGCCGCGTTCCTGGACGACGCGCGGCGCCGGTCCTACCTGGAGCAGGTGGCCGCCCACGAGTTCGGCTGAGCCGCCGGACCCCGCGCCGGGCGCCCAGGGGCCCGGCGCGGGCCACCGGCTACGCCCACGCGCCCGCCCGGTCCAGGATGCGCGCCGCCACCGCCGCCGAGTCGACCAGCGGGTGCAGCGCCAGCGCGCGCAGCGCGTCACGGCGCGAACCGGTCCGCGCCGCCGCGATGGTGGCCCGCTCGACCGCCTTGACCGCGAGCATCATCCCCGCCTGGTGCTCGTCCGGCGCCGCCACCGGCAGCGGCCGGGCGCCGTCCGCGCCGACCTCGCAGACCACCTCCACGACCGCGTCGTCGTCCAGCGCGCCGACCGCGCCGCCGTTGCGGACGTCGAGGATCAATCGGGTGCGCTCGTCCCGGCTGATCGCCCGCATCAGCGCCAGCGCCACCTGGTCGTAGCCGCCGCCCTCCAGATCCAGCGCGTCACGCTGCCAGCCGCCGGACGCCTCACGGCTCTCGGCCATGTAGGTCTCCTCGCGCTCCAGCCGGGTGCCCTCCCACAGCCCGTACGCCCGCGCCGGGGCCGCCGCCGCACCGGAGAAGAACCGCGCCTGCTGCCCGGCCAGGAACTCCCCGCGCGTCGTCTCCCCCGACCGCGCCGCCGCCAGCGCCTCCCGGGTGAAGTAGTAGTAGTGCAGGTACTCGTTGGGGATCGCGCCCAGCGTCCGCAGCCACTCGGCGCCGAAGAGCCTGCCCTCCTCGAAGCCGCCCAGCGCCGCGTCGTCCGCCAGCAGCCCGGGCAGCAGGTCCCGCCCCGATCCGTCCTCCAGGCGCCGCAGCCAGCCGAGGTGGTTGAGCCCCACGTAGTCGTACGACACCGCGTCCGGGTCCGCGCCCGCCGCCCGGGTCGCCCGCCGCACCAGGCCCACCGGCGAGTCGCAGATCCCGATCACCCGCTCGCCCAGCACCGCCCGCATCGCCTCGGTCACCATGCCCGCCGGATTGGTGAAGTTGATCACCCAGGCGTCCGGCGCCACCGCCGCCACCCGCTCGGCGATCCGGTGCGCCACCGGGAGCGTGCGCAGCCCGTACAGCACGCCGCCCGCGCCCACCGTCTCCTGCCCCAACACCCCTTCGGACAACGGGATCCGCTCGTCGCACGCCCGGCCCGCCATGCCGCCCACCCGGATCGCCGAGAAGACGAAGTCCGCGCCGCGCAGCGCGTCGTCGAGGCCGGTCGCGATCCGCACCGCCGGTGCCCGCGACGCGCCCGCCGCCTGCGCGGCCAGCACCGAGGCGATCACCGACAGCCGCGTGCGGTCCTCGTCGTACAGCGTCACCTCCGAGACGGATCCGCCGCCGAGCAGAGCGCGGTACACCAGAGGTACCCGGAAACCTCCGCCGCCCAGGATCGTCAACCTCACTCCGACACCGCCTTCCCCACGATGCGCACGCCGGGCACCGGTACCGCCGGGCCCGCTGTCATCGTGCCGTCACCTACGTACCGTCGTCATCAGGCACAGTGTCCAGCACCAGGCCATCCGCCCCGGGCGCCGACCGGCGTCCGGACCGCGCCGGAAGGAGCACCGCCGTGGCCGTCCCGTCCACCCTCGACCCGCTCGCCGCGCTGCGCGCCCCCGGCGACCCCGCGACGGACGTCTACCTGACCGGGACCGTGTTCCTGGACATCATCTTCACCGGCCTGGACAGCGCGCCGGTGCGCGGCACCGAGTCGTGGGCGCGCGGCATGGGCTCCGGCCCCGGCGGCATCGCCAACATGGCCACCGCGCTGGCCCGGCTCGGCCTGCGCACCTCGCTGGCGGCCGCCTTCGGCGACGACATGTACGGCGACCACTGCTGGGAGTGCCTGGAGCGCGACGAGGGCATCGACCTCGCGCTCTCGCGCCGGGTGCCCGGCTGGCACTCCCCGGTGACCGTCTCGATGGCGTACGAGGGCGAACGCACCATGGTCAGCCACGGCCACGAGGCGCCGCCGCCCGAGGAGCCCGCGCCGCAGGTCCCGCCGTCCGCCCGGGCCTGCGTCGCCTCGCTCACCCCCGGCACCCGCCAGGAGTGGATCGCCACCGCCGCCCGGCGCGGCAGCCGGGTCTTCGCCGACGTCGGCTGGGACGAGTCCGGCCGCTGGGACCCCGACGACCTCGCCGACCTCGCGCACTGCGACGCCTTCCTGCCCAACGCGGCCGAGGCGATGCGCTACACCCGCACCGACTGCCCCCGGCGTGCCGCCGCCAAGCTCGCCGAACGGGTGCCGCTGGCCGTGGTGACGCTCGGCGCGGAGGGCGCTTACGCGGTGGACTCCGCGCGCGGCGAGACCGCGACGGTGCCCGCGCTGACGGTGGACGCCCTCGACCCGACCGGCGCCGGGGACGTCTTCGTGGCGGGCTTCCTCACCGGCACGCTCGCGGGCTGGCCGCTCGCCGACCGGCTGGCCTTCGCGAGCCTGACCGCCGCGCTGTCGGTGCAGGAGTTCGGCGGCTCGCTGTCCGCCCCCGGGTGGGTCGAGGTCGCCGCCTGGTGGCAGCACGCCAAGGCCTACGACGACCAGGACCGCGAGGCGCTGCGGCGCTACGCGTTCCTCGACCGCCTGCTGCCGGCCGGGGCGAGGCCGTGGCCGCTGCGGCGTGCGGTGCCGACGATCGGCTTCCGGCGGGCGTGAGCGGCCGACGGCGCGCGGCCTCGCGGGGCTAAACCCCTCGGCCACCACCCCCGTACCGTCGTACCCTTGGTACCCAAGGCCCACGCGACGCGACGAAGAGACGAAGGCGGGACGAGAAGGCCATAGAGCCGGCCCATGACACAGACACCGACGCAGCAGCAGACGCAGGCCCGCGCCCACTTCGTCGTACCGGCCAAGCACCCCATGGTCACCGTCCTCGGATCCGGTGACTCCCTCCTGCGCGTGATCGAGGCCGCCTTCCCCGCCGTGGACATCCACGTGCGCGGCAACGAGGTCAGCGCCACCGGGGACGCGGCCGAAGTCGCCCTGGTGCAGCGGCTCTTCGACGAGATGATGCTGGTGCTGCGCGCCGGCCAACCGATGACGGAGGACGCGGTGGAGCGGTCGATCGCCATGCTCCGCAGGAGCGACGACGGCGAGGGCGAGACCCCCGCCCAGGTCCTCACCCAGAACATCCTGTCCAACCGGGGCCGCACGATCCGCCCCAAGACGCTCAACCAGAAGCGCTACGTCGACGCCATCGACAAGCACACCGTCGTCTTCGGCATCGGCCCGGCCGGCACCGGCAAGACCTACCTGGCCATGGCCAAGGCCGTCCAGGCCCTCCAGTCCAAGCAGGTCAACCGGATCATCCTGACCCGCCCCGCGGTCGAGGCCGGCGAGCGCCTCGGCTTCCTGCCCGGCACGCTCTACGAGAAGATCGACCCCTACCTGCGCCCGCTCTACGACGCGCTGCACGACATGATCGACCCCGACTCCATCCCGCGCCTGATGGCCGCGGGCACCATCGAGGTCGCCCCGCTGGCTTATATGCGCGGTCGCACGCTCAACGACGCGTTCATCATCCTGGACGAGGCGCAGAACACCTCGGCCGAGCAGATGAAGATGTTCCTGACCCGCCTCGGCTTCGACTCCAAGATCGTCGTCACCGGTGACGTCACCCAGATCGACCTGCCCGGCGGCACCAAGAGCGGCCTGCGCGAGGTCCAGCAGATCCTCGACGGCGTCGAGGACGTCCACTTCTCCCGCTTGACCAGCACCGACGTGGTCCGCCACAAGCTGGTAGGACGCATCGTGGACGCCTACGAGGCCTACGACGACCGGGGCGGCTCCGATGCCGGCCGCGGCGCAGAGCGCGGCCGCACCGGCCGCGCCAAGAACGACGGAAAGTAAACAACGGCCACCATGGCGATCGACGTCAACAACGAGTCCGGCTGGGACATCGACGAGGAGTCGGTGCTCGACGCCGCCCGTTACGCCCTGGCGCGCATGCGCATCCACCCGCTCTCCGAGCTCTCGGTGATCGTGGTGGACGCCGCCGCCATGGAACAACTGCACCTCCAGTGGATGGACCTGCCGGGCCCCACCGACGTGATGTCCTTCCCGATGGACGAGCTTCGTCCGCCGGGCAAGGACGAGGAGGAGCCCCCGCAGGGCCTGCTCGGCGACATCGTGCTGTGCCCCGAGGTGGCCAAGGCGCAGGGCGAGGCCGCGCCGACGAAGCACTCGATGGACGAGGAGCTGCAACTGCTCACCGTCCACGGCGTCTTGCACCTGCTCGGCTACGACCACGAGGAGCCGGGCGAGAAGGCCGAGATGTTCGGGCTGCAGAAGACGATCCTGGACGACTGGCGCGCCGAGCGCGGTGTCGAGGGGGCCTCCCCGGCCCCGACGACCCACTGACCGCCGTGGTCGTCGCAAGCGTCCTGCTGATCGTCGTCGCCTGGCTCGCCGCCTGCGCGGAGGCCGGTCTCGCCCGCGTCTCCCGGTTCCGCGCCGAGGAGGCCGCCCGCACCGGGCGGCGCGGCGGCGACCGGCTGCTGGCCGTCGCCTCCGACCCGGTGCGCTACCTCAACGTGGCGCTGCTGGTGCGGGTGGCGTGCGAGACGTCGGCCGCGGTGCTCATCACGGTGGTCGCGGACCGCTCCTTCACCCACACCTGGGAAGTCCTGGTCGTCGCCATCGGCGTGATGGTGCTGGTCAGTTACGTCGCCGTGGGCGTCTCGCCGCGCACCATCGGCCGTCAGCACCCGCTGAACACGGCCACCGCCGCCGCGTACGTGCTGCTGCCGCTGGCCGGGATCATGGGCCCGGTGCCCAAGCTGCTGATCCTCGTCGGCAACGCGCTCACCCCCGGCAAGGGCTTCCGGCAGGGCCCGTTCGCCTCCGAGGCGGAGCTGCGGGCCCTGGTGGACCTCGCCGAGAAGGACTCGCTGATCGAGGACGAGGAGCGCCGCATGGTGCACTCGGTCTTCGAACTCGGCGACACCATCGTGCGCGAGGTGATGGTGCCGCGCACCGACCTGGTGATGATCGAACGCGTCAAGACCATCCGCCAGGCCCTCACCCTCGCCCTGCGCAGCGGCTTCTCCCGCATCCCGGTGACCGGTGAGAACGAGGACGACGTCGTCGGCATGGTCTACCTCAAGGACCTCGCCCGCCGGGTGCACGTCAACCGCGAGACGGAGAACGACCCGGTCTCCACGGTGATCCGCCCGGCGAGCTTCGTGCCGGACACCAAGAACGCCGGTGACCTGCTGCGCGAGATGCAGCGCGACCGCAACCACGTCGCCGTGGTCGTCGACGAGTACGGCGGCACGGCCGGGCTGGTGACCATCGAGGACATCCTGGAGGAGATCGTCGGCGAGATCACCGACGAGTACGACCGCGAGCTGCCCGGCGTCGAGGAACTGGACGGCGGCGGCTACCGGGTCACCTCCCGCCTCGACATCGGCGACCTCGGCGAGCTGTACGGCGTGGAGCTGGACGACGAGGACGTCGAGACCGTCGGCGGACTGCTGGCCAAGGCGCTGGGCCGGGTGCCGATCCCCGGCGCCAGCGCGGTCGTCCCGCTGCCCGAGCCGTCCGGCCCCGGGCCCGCCCCCGCCGCGCTGCGGCTGACCGCGGAGACCCCGGCGGGCCGCCGCAACCGCATCGGCACGGTGCTGGTCGCCCCGGTGGACGCGGGCGAGGCCCAGGAGGCGCTGGAGGAGGCGGAGCACGCCCGGCACGAGGGCGTACGGCACGAGGGCTGATCGGGCGCGGGGCGGGCGGCGCGGGGCCGCGGATATGCTCGCCCGCATGAGCGACAGCGCAGCCGTGGACCTGGACCCGGAAGACCGCAAGATCCTCACCCTGGCGCGTTCCGCGCGGGCCAGGAACGGCGTGCCCGAGGGCGCGGCCGTGCGGGACGAGACCGGCCGCACCTACGTCGCCGGTTCGGTCCGGCTGCCGTCGCTGCCGCTGAGCGCGCTGCGCACCGCCGTCGCGATGGCGTTCGCCAGCGGCGCGAAGGCGCTGGAGGCCGCCGCCGTCGTCACCGAGGCCGCGTCGCTGCCCGCCGAGGACCTGGCCGCCGTACGGGACCTGGGCGGGCCGGGCACCAAGGTCTTCCGGGCGGGCCCGGACGGCGCCGTGGCCGCCGTCGAGACCGTCTGAGCGGGCCGCCGCAGCGGGCACGCGGCGACCGCATGCCCGCCCATCGGGGAGAATGGTGCGCATGAGCGCTCGTACACACTCCGTCGATGCCCCGCACCGGTCCGGTTTCGTCTGCTTCGTCGGACGGCCCAACGCGGGCAAGTCCACCCTCACGAACGCTCTGGTCGGCCAGAAGGTGGCGATCACCTCCAACCGGCCGCAGACCACCCGGCACACCGTGCGCGGCATCGTCCACCGCCCCGAAGCCCAGCTGGTGCTGGTCGACACCCCCGGCCTGCACAAGCCGCGCACCCTGCTGGGCGAGCGGCTCAACGACGTGGTGCGCACCACGTGGGCCGAGGTGGACGTCATCGGCTTCTGCCTTCCCGCCGACCAGAAGATCGGCCCCGGCGACAAGTACATCGCCAAGGAGCTGGCGGGGATCAGGAAGACGCCGAAGATCGCCATCGTCACCAAGACCGACCTGGTGGACTCCGAGCGGCTGGCCGAGCAGCTGATCGCGGTGGACCAGCTGGGCCGCGAACTGGGCATCGAGTGGGCCGAGATCGTGCCGGTGTCGGCCGTAGGCGCCAAGCAGACGTCGCTGCTGACCGATCTCATCGTGCCCCTGCTGCCCGAGGGCCCCGCGCTCTACCCGGAGGGCGACCTCACCGACGAGCCCGAGCAGGTCATGGTCGCCGAGCTGATCCGCGAGGCCGCGCTCGAAGGCGTACGGGACGAACTGCCGCACTCCATCGCGGTGGTGGTCGAGGAGATGCTGCCGCGCGAGGACCGGCCCGCGGACCGGCCGCTGCTGGACGTGCACGCCATCATCTACATCGAGCGCCCCAGCCAGAAGGGCATCGTCATCGGCCCCAAGGGTGCCCGCCTGAAGGACGTCGGCAGCAAGTCCCGCAAGCACATCGAGGCGCTGCTCGGCACGCCGGTCTTCCTCGACCTGCACGTCAAGGTCGCCAAGGACTGGCAGCGCGACCCGAAGCAGCTGCGCAGGCTCGGCTTCTGACGGCGGCACGGCGGCACGGCGGCACGGGGACACGGGGACACGCCAACGGGCGGAAGGACGGCCCCTGTTGGGGCCGCCCCCGAAGCCGCCCCGGGTCAGGATTCCAGGACCGCCCGGATCAGCGCCCGTTGGGCTTCGGTCAGGTGCGGGTCGTCCACCCGCACCGTGCGGTCGCCCACCGTGATCTCGTAGCGGAACCCGTCCGGTGCCCCGCTCGTCGTCGTACGGTCCGAAAGGGCGTCCCTGGCCAGCGAGTTCAGCCGGGGCGCGTCCGCCCGGCCGGTGGTCTCCAGCTCGCCGCGCCGGGTCAGCCCCGCGAAGCCGCCCGTCCTGGTCACCGCTATCCGCATCGCGTCCTCACTCCGTGGTGGGGGCGGGCACGCCCGCCTGACGCGGCACCGCACCGCCGGTCGCCGCGGGCGTGACGCCGACGCCCTGCCACGCGGCCAGCACGGCACGGTGCTCCTCACCGTCACCGTACCGGTGCAGCGCCGAGGCGGCGGTGGCCGCGGCGAAGGCGGCGAAGTCCGCGTCGTGCGCCAGCCGGCCGCCGGTCAGCGTGTCGTACCAGATCCGGCCGGCGCGTTCCCACGCGAAACCGCCCAGCGAGGCCGCCAGCAGGTAGAACGCGTGGTTGGGGATGCCGGAGTTGATGTGCACGCCGCCGTCGTCGTCGTAGGTGTCGACGTAGTGCGCCATGTCGCCGGGCTGCGGGTCCTTGCCGAGGCGCGGGTCGTCGTAGGCGGTGCCGGGCGCCTTCATCGAGCGCAGCGCGACCCCGTGCACG
Source organism: Streptantibioticus parmotrematis (assembly GCF_019890615.1). Taxonomy (GTDB): domain Bacteria; phylum Actinomycetota; class Actinomycetes; order Streptomycetales; family Streptomycetaceae; genus Streptantibioticus_D; species Streptantibioticus_D parmotrematis. The sequence goes on from NZ_JAINVZ010000019.1 coordinate 50,187, forward strand.
CCCGTGGCGAGCAGGCCCTCGCCGATCAGCCAGTCGGCCCGGTCGGCGGTCTGGCCGAGGTGGCGCTGCTTGATCAGCGAGCCGAAGACGTCGGAGACCGACTCGTTGAGCGCCCCGGACTGGCCCTGGTAGTCGAGATTGGCGGTGTACTGCGTGACGCCGTGGGTGAGTTCGTGGCCGATGACGTCCACCGCGATGGTGAAGTCGTTGAAGATCCGGCCGTCGCCGTCGCCGAACACCATCTGCTTGCCGTCCCAGAAGGCGTTGTCGTACTTCCTGCCGTAGTGCACCGAGGCATTTAGCGGCAGGCCCGCGCCGTCGACGGAGTGGCGTCCGTAGGCGGCGAGGTAGAAGTCGTAGGTGGCGCCGAGGCCGTCGTAGGCGCGGTTGACCGGGGGGTCCGAGGTGGCGGCGGCGCCCTCCGCGCGGACCTCGGAGCCGGGAAGCGTCTGGGTGTGGTGGGCGTCGTAGATGGTGCGCTTCGGCGTGTCGTCGGCGCGCGCGGCGATCGCCTCCGGGGCCACCGTCGCGTGACCGGTGACCCGGCGGCGGCTGCGGTGCGCGGCGTCCAGCTCCAGCGACAGGCGGGCGGGCAGGTGGAGTTCGGGGTCGGCGGACTGGGCGAGCCGGTGCAGCAGGTGCGGGGGGACGATCGAGCAGAACGAGCGGGAGCGGACGTCGTGGCCGGTCGCGTGCGGGGGATCCGTGAGTGAGTCCATAAGGGAAATGTCGCACCCTGTAGTCGAGTTGTCACTAGCCGTGGTCAGGATTGACGGAATGGAGTGGATTCCGGGCGGTTGGGGTTGCTTTCGTGTCTTGCATACTGAGAGGGACCGGGCTTCCGCTGTGCGTGGCCGGACCTCTCGGCTAGGCTTCCCCCATCATGCGATGCGGGCTGCTTCTCCTTAGCCGCCGCGGTGAGGGCCTGTAGTAGAGGCCGACCCCCTCCCCGCGGAGTTCGGTGCTGCGCGATCTCGCCGCCGTCGGCCGTCCTACGAGCCCAACGACTCCAGGAGCCTTCCGCATGAGCAGTCCCGCCTCCGTCGGCCGCCCCACGCCCGTCACCGCCGCCACCGTACGGCAGCGTCCCTCCGGCATGCCGATCCACCGCTACGGCCCGTACGAGGCCGTCGACATCCCGGACCGCACCTGGCCGGACCGGCGGATCACCAAGGCGCCGCGCTGGCTCTCCACCGACCTGCGGGACGGCAACCAGGCGCTGATCGACCCGATGTCCCCGGCCCGCAAGCGCGCCATGTTCGACCTGCTGGTGCGCCTGGGCTACAAGGAGATCGAGGTCGGCTTCCCCTCCTCCGGCCAGACCGATTTCGACTTCGTGCGCTCCATCGTCGAGGACGGCGCGATCCCCGAGGACGTGACGATCTCCGTCCTGACCCAGGCCCGCGAGGAACTGATCGAGCGCACGGTCGAGTCGCTGCGCGGCGCCCCGCGCGCCACCGTCCACCTGTACAACGCGGCCGCGCCGCTCTTCCGCCGGGTGGTCTTCCGCTGCGGGCGCGAGGAGATCAAGCAGATCGCGGTGGACGGCACCCGTCTGGTGATGGAGTACGCCGACAAGATCCTGGGCGACGAGACGGTCTTCGGCTACCAGTACAGTCCGGAGATCTTCACCGACACCGAGCTGGACTTCGCCCTGGAGATCTGCGAGGGCGTGATGGACGTCTGGCAGCCGGAGGACGGCCGCGAGATCATCCTCAACCTGCCCGCCACCGTGGAGCGTTCGACCCCCTCCACGCACGCCGACCGCTTCGAGTGGATGTCGCGCAACCTGTCGCGCCGCGAGCACGTGTGCCTGTCGGTCCACCCGCACAACGACCGCGGCACCGCGGTGGCCGCCGCCGAGCTGGCCGTGATGGCCGGCGCCGACCGCGTCGAGGGCTGCCTGTTCGGCCAGGGCGAGCGCACCGGCAACGTCGACCTGGTCACCCTGGGCATGAACCTGTTCAGCCAGGGCGTCGACCCGATGATCGACTTCTCGCAGATCGACGAGATCCGCCGCACCGCCGAGTACTGCAACCAGATGGAGGTCCACCCGCGCCACCCCTACGCGGGCGACCTGGTCTACACCGCCTTCTCCGGCTCCCACCAGGACGCCATCAAGAAGGGCTTCGAGGCGCTGGAGGCCGACGCGGCCGCCCAGGGCCGCGGCGTGGAGGAGATCGAGTGGGCGGTGCCGTACCTGCCCATCGACCCCAAGGACGTGGGCCGCTCCTACGAGGCGGTCATCCGCGTCAACTCCCAGTCCGGCAAGGGCGGTGTCGCCTACGTCCTGAAGAACGAGCACAAGCTGGACCTGCCCCGCCGGATGCAGATCGAGTTCTCGAGGATCATTCAGGCCAAGACCGACTCCGAGGGCGGCGAGGTCACCCCGGGCGCGATCTGGTCGGTCTTCCAGGACGAGTACCTGCCGGTCGACGGCGCCTCCTGGGGCCGGATCGCGCTGCGCAGCGCGCAGACCTCCACCAGCAGCGACGGCACCGACGCGCTCACCGTGGAAGCCGTGGTGGACGGCGCCGAAGCCGTGCTGACCGGCACCGGCAACGGCCCGATCTCCGCGTTCGTCGACGCGCTGAGCGGCATCGGCGTGGACGCCCGGGTGCTGGACTACTCCGAGCACACCCTGAGCGAGGGCGCCAGCGCCCAGGCCGCCTCGTACATCGAGTGCGCCATCGACGGGAAGGTGCTGTGGGGCATCGGCGTCGACCCCAACACCACCCGCGCCTCGATCAAGGCGGTGGTCTCCGCGGTCAACCGCGCCACGCGCGGCTGACCCGGGACTTCCCCCTCGCACCGACGGCCCCGGCCCCCGTACCGCAGCGGGGCGCCGGGGCCGTTTTCCGACCGGAACCCGTACGCGGTACTGACGGCGCCCCACGGTGTGGCTAACATCACTCCAACACGGCAGCGTTGCCGGAGCGTTACGTCACGTCGCGTCATGTTTCGCCATGAACGCGTAAGCGTCACGTCGCCCTTCCGCCGGCACGCCGTCCGTGATCGTGCCGGGACGAGCCGCCGGAGGTCGCGCCGTGAGCCTGTCATCGCTTGAACTGTGCTGCCGGGGTCTGTACGTCTGGGGCGTCCGGACGACGTGGCACACCGAGGGTGACGGCGAGTTCTTCTGCCCGGGCTGCGGCGGTGACCGCAACTACCGCCGTCGCACCGGGACCCGCCGCCTGACGCTCCTCAACATCCCACTGCTGCGCCGCGGCTCCGCCGGAACGGTCGCCGAGTGCGGGGTGTGCGGCGAGCGCTTCGGCCTGGAGGCGCTCCAGGCGCCCACCACCGGCCGGTTCTCCGCCATGCTGCGCGACGCCGTGCACACCGTCGCCCTCGCCGTGCTCACCGCGGGCGGCGCCGGGTCGCGGGCGGCCCGCGAGACGGCGCTGGAGGCGGTGCGCGACGCCGGGTTCAGCGACTGCACCGAGGACCAGCTGATCGGGCTGCTGGCCGCACTCGCCGCCGACGAGGGCCGGATGCCGGGCGCCTACGACTCGCTCGCCGACGCGGTGGACGGCTGCGGCACCTGGCTGTCGATCGAGCTGCACGAGGCGCTGGCCCCGCTGGCCGAGCACATGGAACCGCAGGGCCGCGAACGCGTCCTGCTCCAGGCGGCCCGCATCGCCCTGGCGGACGGCCCGTACCAGGCGGCGGAACGCGAGGTGCTGACCGCGGTCGGGAACTCGCTGGCCTTCCCCCAGGAGGACACCGACCGCCTGCTGGAGGCGGCGGCCGGCACGCTGTCCTGATCCGGGGAGGCCCGCCGCCCCGATCCGCGGGCCCGCCGTCCTCGGCCCTCGCCGCCCGGCCGCGGGCCGCCGTGCGCGACAATGACCCCATGACCCTCTTCCGTGACGACGGCCTGGTGCTGCGGACGCAGAAGCTCGGCGAGGCCGACCGGATCGTCACGGTGCTCACCCGGCGGCACGGCAGGGTGCGGGCGGTCGCGCGGGGGGTGCGGCGGACCAAGTCGAAGTTCGGGGCCAGGCTGGAGCCGTTCTCCCACGTCGACGTGCAGTTCTTCGCGCGCGGCGGCGAACTCGTGGGCCGCGGGCTGCCGTTGTGCACGCAGGTCGAGTCGATCGCCGCGTACGGCAGCGGCATCGTCGACGACTACGCCCGCTACACCGCCGGGACCGCGATGCTGGAGACCGCCGAGCGGTTCACCGACCACGAGGGGGAGCCGGCCGTCCAGCAGTACCTCCTGCTGGTGGGCGCGCTGCGCACGCTCGCCTCCGCCGAACACGACGCCCGGCTGGTGCTGGACGCCTTCCTGCTGCGGTCGCTGGCCGTCAACGGCTACGCGCCGAGCTTCGAGGCGTGCGCCCAGTGCGGCATGCCCGGGCCGAACCGGTTCTTCTCGGTCGCCTCGGGAGGAGTGGTGTGCGGGGAGTGCCGGGTCCCCGGCAGCGTCGTACCCTCTCCGGAGTCGATGGAACTGCTGGGGGCGCTGCTGACGGGCGACTGGCGGATCGTGGACTCCTGCGAGGAGCGGCACGCCCGGGAGGGCAGCGGGCTGGTCGCCGCCTACCTGCAATGGCACCTGGAGCGGGGCCTGCGGTCGCTGCGGTTCGTCGAGAAGTCCGCCGGGCTGTAGGCCCCGCGCGGGGCACGGATACACGGGTACACGGGAGAAGGTAAAAGAGCACATGGCACGTCGTGGGATTCTCAGCCGCAACCGCCGCGAGTACCGGGTGCCCGACCCGCACCCGTCCGGCGCCCGGCCGCCGAAGATCCCCGCCGAACTGGTGCCGAACCACGTCGCCGTGGTCATGGACGGCAACGGCCGCTGGGCCAAGCAGCGGGGGCTGCCGCGCACCGAGGGGCACAGGGTCGGCGAGGGCGTCGTGATGGACGTGCTCAAGGGCTGCATCGAGATGGGCGTCAAGAACCTCTCGCTGTACGCCTTCTCCACCGAGAACTGGAAGCGCTCGCCGGAGGAGGTGCGCTTCCTGATGAACTTCAACCGCGACGTCATCCGCCGCCGCCGCGACGAGATGGACGAACTCGGCATCCGCATCCGCTGGACCGGGCGGATGCCCAAGCTGTGGAAGTCGGTCGTCCAGGAGCTCCAGGTCGCCCAGGAGCAGACCGTCGACAACGACGCGATGACGCTGTACTTCTGCGTCAACTACGGCGGCCGGGCGGAGATCGCCGACGCGGCGGCGGCGATGGCGGCCGACGTGAAGGCCGGACGGCTCGACCCGTCGAAGGTCACCGAGCGCACCTTCGCCAAGTACCTGTACTACCCGGACATGCCCGACGTGGACCTGTTCGTGCGGCCCTCCGGCGAGCAGCGCACCTCCAACTACCTGATCTGGCAGTCCGCCTACGCCGAGATGGTCTTCCAGGACGTGCTGTGGCCGGACTTCGACCGCCGCGACCTGTGGCGGGCCTGCCTGGAGTACGCCTCCCGCGACCGCCGCTTCGGCGGCGCGATCCCCAACGAGATGGTGGAGAGCCTGCGCAAGGGCTAGCCCGCCCGCACGGCCTCCCGTACGAAGGCCCCCGGTCGTCCCCTTCGGACACCGGGGGCCTTCGGCGTGTCCGGACGCGCTGCGGCCCCTTCGCCGAACGTTCTGACATTACGTGCAATAATTGTCAGCATGTCCGACGACGAGAAGCTGGAAGCGATCCTGGGCGCCGCCTACGAGTGCTTCCGGCTGCACGGCGTGCGGCGGACGACCATGGACGACATCGCCCGCCACGCGGGCATGTCACGACCGGCCGTCTACCAGCACGTACGCAACAAGGAAGACGCCTTCCGGCGGCTGGCGACCCGGCTGTTCTCGCAGGCGATGGCCGACTTCCGGGCCGGCCTCGACGCCGACGCGCCGTTCCCCGAGCGGCTGGCGCTGGCGCTCGCGGCCAAGCTCCGCCTGGTGATCAAGGTCTGGTCGGAGAGCCCGCACGCCGAGGAACTGCTCGGCGAGGGCGTCAAGCTCACCGCCGACCTGGTCTTCGAGGCACACGCCACCACCCTCGACGCGCTGACCGCCGCCGTGCACGCCGAGCGGCCGGACGCCGACGCCGAGGAGTTCGCCGAGCTGCTGATGGCGCTCGGCCGCGGCCTGGAAGTGCGCTCCGCCGACCCCGACGTCCCGCTGCGACGGCTGCGGCACGGCGTCGCGCTGCTCGTCGCGGGTCTCGACCACCCCGCAACCGCCTGACGCCGTAAGGGGACACCATGTCCGTTCTGCTGCACCGAATAGGCCGCACCGCGTACCACCGCCGCAAGACGGTGGTCGCGGTGTGGCTGGTGATCCTCGCCGCGCTGGTGGCCTGCGTGGCCGCTTTCGGCGGCAGGCTCGACGACACCTTCAGCGTGCCCGGCGCCCAGTCCCAGCAGGCGCTGAACACCCTGAAGAAGACCCTCCCGGCCTCCTCCGGGACCAACGCCCAGATCGTCTACACCGTCCCGCGCGGCAAGGACGTCACCAAGCCGCCCTACGCCACCGCCATCGCGGACAGCCTGGCGAAGGTCGCGAGGACCCCGCAGCAGGACGCGGTCGTCACCCCGCAGCAGGCCCACACGGTCTCCCCGGACCACTCGGCCGCCGTGGCCCAGGTGCAGTACCCGCTGCAACGCGCCGAGGTCAAGCAGTCCTCGCTGGACGCGGTCGAGGCCGCCGCGAAGACGGCGAAGGCCGACGGGCTGAGCGTCTCGGTCGGCGGCACCGCCTACGGCAGCCGGGGCGTGCAGGTCGGGCCCGGCGAGATGATCGGCGTGGTGGTCGCGCTCGCGGTGCTGGTGATCACCTTCGGCTCGCTGCTCGCCGCCGGGATGCCGCTGGTCTCGGCGCTGCTCGGGGTGGGCGTGGCGCTGGTCGGGCTGATGGCGCTCACCCCGCTGGTGTCGGTCTCCTCGACGGCGGTCACCCTCGCGCTGATGCTGGGGCTCGCGGTCGGCATCGACTACGCGCTGTTCATCCTCTCCCGGCACCGCTCCCAGCTCGCCCGCGGCATGGCCCCGCGCGAGTCGGCGGCGCTCGCCAACAGCACCGCGGGCAGCGCCGTGGTCTTCGCGGGCAGCACGGTGATCATCGCGCTGGCCGCGCTCAGCGTGATCGGCATCCCGTTCCTGACCGTGATGGGCCTCGGCGCGGCCGGCGCGGTGCTGATCGCGGTGCTGGTGGCGCTCACCCTGCTGCCCGCGCTCGCCGGATTCGCGGGGGAGCGGCTGGTGCCCGAGGCGGGCTCGCGGGCCGCGCTGCGCGCCCGGGCGGCGGCGGGCGACGGAGACAACGAGGACAAGCAGGGCGGCGGGCGCGACACCATGGGCGCGCGCTGGATCCGGTTCGCCACCGCCAAGCCTCTGCTGACCGTGATCGCGGTCGTCGGCGCCCTGGTGGTCGCGGCGCTGCCCGCCGGGGACCTGCGGCTGGGGCTGCCGGACAACGGTTCCGCGGCCAAGGGCTCCGGCGAACGCGTCGCCTACGACACCATCAGCGACCGCTTCGGGCCCGGCTTCAACGGCCCCCTGCTGGTGCTGGCCGACGGCCCGGCGACCGGCCCCGCGGCCCAGCGGGCCGCGCTCGGCGTCGCCAAGGAGCTGCACGGCCTGCCGGGCGTGGCCGCTGTCGCGCCGCCGCAGCCGACCAAGGCGGCCGGACAGTCGGTCATCGAGGTCGTCCCGGCCGGCGGTCCCGAGGACCAGCGCACCACGGACCTGGTCAACGCCATCCGCGACAAGGCCGGTGCCCTCCACACCGCCACCGGCGAGACGGTCTCGGTCACCGGCACCACGGCCGTCAACATCGACGTCTCCAACCGGCTGCGCGACTCGCTCCTGCCGTACCTGGGCATCGTCGTCGGGCTCAGCCTGATCCTGCTGATGATCGTCTTCCGGTCGCTGGTGGTCCCGGTCAAGGCGACCGGCGGGTTCCTGCTGTCGGTGGCGGCCTCGCTCGGCCTGGTGGTCGCGCTCTTCCAGTGGGGTTGGCTCGCGGACGCGCTCGGGGTGGCCAGGACCGGTCCGGTCGTCAGCTTCCTGCCCATCATCCTGATCGGCGTGCTGTTCGGGCTCGCCATGGACTACGAGGTCTTCCTCGTCTCCGGCATCCGCGAGGAATGGGTGCGCACCGGCCGGGCCGAGGAGGCCGTGGTGGACGGTGCCCGGCACAACACCCGGGTCGTCACCGCCGCCGCGCTCATCATGTTCACCGTCTTCGCGGGCTTCTTCCCGACGGACGACGCGTTCATCAAGCCGATCGCGTTCTCGCTCGGCGTGGGCGTGCTGCTGGACGCCTTCGCGGTGCGCATGACCCTCGTCCCGGCGGTCCTGGCGCTGGTCGGCCGGGCCGCGTGGTGGCTGCCGCGACCGCTGGAGCGCGTGCTGCCGAACCTGGACGTGGAGGGCTCGGCGGTCACCGCGGACGGCGAGCGGGCCACGGGGGTGCCGACGCGGTAGTGCGGTGGTGCGCGGGGACGTGAGAGAGGGGCGGTGGCGCGGGCCACCGCCCCTCTCGCGCGTTCAGTCCCGGGCCGTCAATCCTTCGCCTTCGCCCGGGCGCAGCTCTCGCAGGTGCCGAAGATCTCGATCGTGTGGTCCACGTTCACGTAGCCGTGCTCGGCGGCCAGGGCCTCCGCCCACTTCTCCACCGCCGGGCCCTCCACCTCGACCGCCTTGCCGCAGTCGCGGCAGACCAGATGGTGGTGGTGGCCGCTGCTGCACCGCCGGTAGACCGCCTCGCCCTCGCTGGTGCGCAGCACGTCCACCTCGCCCGCGTCGGCCAGCGACTGGAGGGTGCGGTAGACCGTGGTCAGCCCGACCGAGTCGCCGCGGTGCCGCAGCAGGTCGTGCAGCTCCTGCGCGCTGCGGAACTCGTCGACCTCGGACAGGGCGGCCGAGACCGCGGCCCGCTGCCGGGTCGAGCGGCCCTGCACGGGCGGGTTTGCGGTGGCCACGATCGTCCTCCTCGGTGCCGCGCGGGCTCGTGTCGCCGGTACTGCCCCCATTGTGCCAGCGCCCGCCGGGCACCGGGCGGCGTCCACCGGGGCACCGGCGAGGCGGCGGGTGCGCGGAAATGTGGGAACCGATTTGATCCGGGGGGTGCGGACGCCGGTAATCTGAGGTATTCGCTGGGCCGCAGCGGGCCGCCTGAACACGACGCGCGGGTACCGAGCGGATCCCACACTGACCGCTTCGTCGTACTGAAGAGAGCACCGTGGCCGCCGACAAGATCGACACCATCGTCAGCCTGAGCAAGCGCCGTGGCTTCGTCTACCCCTGCTCCGAGATCTACGGTGGCCAGCGCGCCGCCTGGGACTACGGACCGCTCGGCGTGGAGCTCAAGGAGAACATCAAGCGCCAGTGGTGGCGTTCCATGGTCACCTCGCGCGACGACGTGGTCGGACTCGACTCGTCGGTGATCCTGGCCCGCGAGGTCTGGGAGGCCTCCGGTCACGTGGCCACGTTCACCGACCCGCTCACCGAGTGCACCTCCTGCCACAAGCGTTTCCGCGCGGACCACCTGGAGGAGGCGTACGAGGCCAAGCACGGCCACGCGCCGGCGAACGGCCTCGCCGACGTCAACTGCCCCAACTGCGGCAACAAGGGCGCGTTCACCGAGCCCAAGCAGTTCTCCGGCCTGCTCTCCACCCACCTCGGCCCCACCCAGGACTCCGGTTCGGTGGCCTACCTGCGCCCCGAGACCGCGCAGGGCATCTTCACCAACTTCGCCGCCGTCCAGCAGACCTCGCGCAAGAAGCCGCCGTTCGGCATCGCGCAGATCGGCAAGTCGTTCCGGAACGAGATCACTCCGGGCAACTTCATCTTCCGCACGCGTGAGTTCGAGCAGATGGAGATGGAGTTCTTCGTCAAGCCGGGCGAGGACGAGACGTGGCACGAGTACTGGATGGAGCAGCGCTGGAACTGGTACCGCGACCTCGGCATCCGCGAGGAGAACATCCGCTGGTACGACCACCCCAAGGAGAAGCTGTCGCACTACTCCAAGCGCACGGCTGACATCGAGTACCGCTTCAACTTCGGCGGCACCGAGTACTCCGAGCTGGAGGGCGTGGCCAACCGCACCGACTACGACCTGTCGGCGCACTCCAAGGCCTCCGGCCAGGACCTGTCGTACTTCGACCAGGAGGCCGGCGAGCGCTGGTTCCCGTACGTCATCGAGCCCGCGGCGGGCGTCAACCGCGCGATGCTGGCGTTCATGCTCGACGCGTACAACGAGGACGAGGCGCCCAACGCGAAGGGCGTCATGGAGAAGCGCACCGTCATGCGGCTCGACCCCCGGCTCGCGCCGGTCAAGGTCGCGGTGCTGCCGCTGTCGCGCAACCCGCAGCTGTCGCCCAAGGCGAAGGGCCTGGCGGCGGACCTGCGCAAGAACTGGAACATCGACTTCGACGACGCGGGCGCGATCGGCCGCCGCTACCGGCGCCAGGACGAGATCGGCACGCCGTTCTGCGTCACGGTCGACTTCGACACGCTCGAGGACAACGCGGTGACGGTGCGGGAGCGGGACACGATGAAGCAGGAACGGGTGTCCCTGGACCAGGTCCAGGCCTACCTGGCCAGCCGGTTGCTGGGCTGCTAGCCCGTTTTTCAAGGGTACGGGGTGGCTGCGGTCAGCCTGTGCTTTTAGGGGCGCGGGGAACTGCGCGATCAGCCACGGCGGTGGGTGGGTGGCCACTCGCCTTCGTGGCTGGGGCAGTTGACCGGCCACCGGCCGGTGGGACTCGAGCGCGCAGTTCCCCGCGCCCCCAAAAAACACAGGGCGCGAGCCCTACCCCAGCAGCTTGCCCACGATGCGGTCCAGTGCTGCCAGATCCTCCGCGGGCAAGGACAGCAACGCCTGCGGGGGCGTGCCCAGGATGGCGTCGGCTCGGGAGGCCTCCGTCTCGCCCTCCTCCGTCAGGCGGACCAGCTTGGAGCGGCGGTCCGCCGGGTTCGCCGTGCGTTCGACCAGCCCGCGCCGCGCGAGGTCGTCGACGATGAGCGTCGCGTACGGCGCGTCGATGACCATCCAGTCCGCGAGCGCCCGCAAGGTGATCGGCCCGCGGGCGATCCGCCGCAGCGCCTTGACCCGGTTGAAGCTCATCCCGAGCGCGGTCCCGACCTCCTTGCGGCGGTCGTGGGTCTCGTGCAGCAGCGTGTGCAGGTTCCGCCAGACCCGTTCCGCGGTCGGCGCGGCCGGCGCGGTCGGTTCGGAGGTCACTTGGCTCGCGTCCATCAGGCGTTCACCGGCATCTTGATCTCTTCGGTCTGGAGGCGGTCCGCGGTGCGCTCCGCGGTGCCCCGCGCCCAGCGGCCGGAGGTGATCGTACCGACCAGCAGGACGACCGCGCCGCACCCGGCGATGATCCACCACGCGGTCCGGCTGCTGTCGGTGAACTGCTGCCCGTAGCCGCCGGTGACCCCGGCGGCCATGACCGCGCCGATCACGGCGACGCCGAGCGAGCTGCCGATCTGGCGGCTGGTGGAGGCGACCGCGGCCGCGACGCCCGCCTGGGAGCGCGGCATGCCGGACACCGCCGTGTTGGTGATCGGCGCGTTGACCAGGCCGAACCCGATGCCGAAGATCACGTAGCCGAGCATCAGCAGCAGCGTCGGCATGTTCGTGGCGTAGCCCAGCGCCAGCGTCACGCCGCTCAGCAGCATGCAGGAGCCGGCCAGCACCAGCGGGACGCGCGGGCCCCGGCTGCCGACGACGCGGCCGGACAGCGGGGCGAAGACCAGGGCCATCGCGGCCATCGGCAGCATGTACAGGCCGGCGTGGAGCGCGTCGAGGTGGCGGACGTCCTGAAGGTAGAGGGTGTTGAGGAAGAGGAAGCCGCCGAGCGCGGCGAAGCCGCTGATGGCGATCACGGTGGCGCCGGAGAACGGCGCGCTGCGGAAGAACCGCAGGTCGATCAGGGGTTCCTCACGCCGGGGCTCGTACAGTCCGAGGCCGACGAGGGAGAGTACGGCGAGCGCGCCGCAGCCGAGGATCAGCGGCGAGGTCCAGCCGCGGCCGGGGGACTCGATGATGCCGTAGGTGACCGAGGCGAGCAGCACGATCATCAGCACCTGGCCGACCGGGTCGGGCCTGCGGGCCTTGGGCGCCCGGGACTCCGGGACGAACAGCCGGGTCAGCACCAGCGCGGCCAGGCCGATGGGCACGTTGATCCAGAAGATCGACCGCCAGCCCACCGTCTCCACCAGCGCGCCCCCGACGATCGGGCCCGCCGACATGCTGATGCCGACCACGCCGCCCCACACGCCGATGGCGCGGGCGCGTTCCCTGGGGTCGGTGAAGGTGTTGGTGATGATCGACATCGCCACCGGGTTGAGCATGGAGCCGCCGATCGCCTGGAGCATCCGGAACGCGATCAGCCAGCTCAGGCTGGGCGCCAGACTGCACAGCAGGGACGCGGCGGTGAAGATCGCCAGGCCCGCCTGGAAGACCCGGCGGCGGCCTATTCGGTCGGCGGTCGAACCGGACAGCATCAGCAGGCTGGCCAGCACCAGCGTGTACGCGTCGATCGTCCACTGGAGACCGGAGACGCCCGCGTGCAGTTCCCTCTGCATCGAGGGCAGCGCGACGTTGAGAACGGTGTTGTCCAGGCTGACGATGAGCAGGCTCATGCAGCAGATCGCCAGGACGAGCAGGCGTCGCCTGCGGGTCAGCTCGGGCACGTACGACTCCCCGTGAGTGCTTGTACGGATAGAACTATTAATACCGTACAACTAAAACGCGGGCGTGCTTCATTCCCGGGGAAGCCCGGTGAACGGACCCGCGGTCAGGCGGAGGCGCCCAGGCCGGTCAGGACCAGGGCGCGGATCGCCTCGAAGGCCGGGCGGATCCCGTCCGACGCCCAGTCCGCCGCGTACGCGGGGTCGTGGAAGCGGTTGGTGGCGTCCCACGCCGCGCGGGCGGCGCGCGCGGGCTCGGCGGCCGGGCCGCCCGCGGCGAACTCGCCGCGGGCGACACCGTCCTCGATCACCTCGGTCAACTGGCCGACCAGCGTGGTGACATGACGCTCCACCACCTGGCTGTGCTCGCCGACCAGCACCATGTACGTGGCGAACAGCTCGGGGTCGTCGCCCGCCTTGTGGCGCTTGGCCTCGAACAGCGACTCCAGCCACGCCGCCAGCCGCTCCGGCGCCGGGCCCGCGCCGGCCGCGACCTGGGCCAGCGCGACCTCCGAGCGCTCCAGCCAGCGCGCGGTCACCGCCTCGCGCAGGGCCGCCTTGCTGGGGAAGTGCCGGTAGACGCTGCCGTGGCTGACCCCGAGCGCCCGCGCCACGTCCACCACGGTGGCCTTCGCCGGGCCGTAGCGGCGCAGCACCTCCTCGGTGGCTTCGAGGATGCGGTCGGGGGTCAGCGCGTCCGGCGGCATGCGGTCCGGCCTTTCTGGGTCGCGGGCGGGGTCACGGACCGGCCGGGCGGCGGGCCGCTGCCCGCTGTCGAGCGGGTCACTTCTCGCTGTCGAGGTGCGCCATCTGGGAGTCGGGGTACCGGGCGCCCGCGGCGGCCCCGGCCGGTACGGCCTTCTCGATGGCCGCCAGGTCGGCGTCGTCCAGCGTGACGTCCAGCGCGCCCAGCGCCTCGGTCAGGCGGTCCCGGCGCCGGGCACCCACGAGCGGGACGATGTCCTCACCCCGGGAGAGCACCCAGGCGATGGCGATCTGGGCGACCGTAGCACCCTTGGTCTCGGCGATCCGGCGCAAGGCGTCGACCAGGTCGAGGTTGCGCTCCACGTTCCCGGCCGCGAAGCGCGGGCTGAAGGCGCGGAAGTCGCCCTCGCCGGGCTTGCGGTCACGCGTCCAGTGGCCGCTGAGCAGACCGCGGGAGAGCACGCCGTACGCGGTGACGCCGACGCCGAGTTCGCGGGCGGTGGGCAGGATCGCGTCCTCGATGCCACGGGAGAAGAGCGAGTACTCGATCTGGACGTCGCTGATCGGGGCGACCGCGGCGGCGCGGCGCAGGGTGTCGGCGCCGACCTCGGACAGGCCGATGTGCCGCACCCAGCCCTTCTCGACCGCCTCGGCGATCGCGCCCACGGTCTCCTCGACGGGCACGTCGGGGTCGACGCGGGCGATCCGGTAGACGTCGATGTGGTCGGTGCCCAGGCGCTGGAGCGAGTAGGCCAGGAAGTTGCGGACGGCGGCCGGGCGGCCGTCGTAGCCGCCCCAGCCGCCCTCGGCGTCGCGCAGGGCGCCGAACTTCACGCTGATCAGGGCGTTGTCACGACTGCCGGGGCGGGCGGCGAGGGCGTCGCGGATGAGCAGCTCGTTGTGGCCCATGCCGTAGAAGTCGCCGGTGTCCAGCAGGGTGACGCCGGCGTCCAGGGCGGCGTGGACCGTGGCGATGGACTCGGCGCGGTCGGCCTCGCCGTACAGGGCGGACATGCCCATGCAGCCGAGACCGATCGCGGAGGTGGCCGGGCCGGTGGTGCCGAGGGTGCGGGTGCGCATGCGGATGACTCCTTCGAGAGAACGTGCTCAACAAGGGTCGCATATGCGATGACAGATTTCAATATCTGTCATCGCGTATGCGTTCATCGCGTTGCGACGCCCTGCCGGTACCCCCGTCGCCGGACCGGTCACCGCACCGTGCGCGGCAGCCGCAGGCTCAGCACCACCGCGGCGGCGACCAGCGCGACCTGCACCAGCAGCGCCGTGACCAGCGCGTCCCGCATGCCGGCCGACGAGGCCAGGGACAGGAAGAGCGTGCCGAGGGTCGCCACGCCGAGCGCCAGCGAGGACTGCTGGGTGGTGACCATGACGCCGCTGCCCACGCCCGCGCGCTCCGCCGGGACCTCCGACAGCACGATCCGGAAGAGCGTGCTCATCGCCATGCCCTGGCCGAACCCGAGCACCGCCATGCCCGGCGTCAGCGCCAGCGGCCCGATGTGCGGCCACCCGGCCAGCGCGGTCGCGACCACCACCAGCAGGCCCAGGCCCTGCACGGTCAGGCCCACGGTGACCACGTGCCGCCCGTACCGGGTCACCAGCCGCGGCGCGATCAGCGACGCGGCGAAGAACGCCACCGCCATCGGCGCCAGCGCGGTGCCCGCGGCGACCGGGCCGAGCGCCAGGCCCTGCTGGAGCGCGACCGCCATCACGAACATGAAGCCGCCGAAGCCGGTGAAGAACGGCAGCGCGACCCGCAGGCCGCTGCGCATGCCGTGGTTGCCCAGCAGCGAGGGCGGCAGCAGCGGATCGCCGCCGGAGCGCTCACCGGCCCGCTCGACCCGCCAGAACGCGACGCCCAGGAACGGCGAGGCGGCCAGCAGCAGCCAGGTCCACAGCGGCCAGCCGATCGCCCTGCCCTCCATCAGCGGCACCAGCAGGGCCAGCAGCGTCGCGCCCAGCAGCAGGGTGCCGCGGGTGTCGATGCGCGCCGGGTTCGCCGACCGGGTCTCCGGGACGCTGCGCAGGCTGAGCACGATCGCGGCCAGCGCGACGGGCACGTTGACCAGGAAGATGGAACGCCAGCCGGTGCCCGCGACGTTCGCCGCGACCAGCCAGCCGCCCAGCAGCTGGCCCAGCACCGCCGAGATGCCGCCGGTGGCGCCGTACAGGCCGAGCGCCCGGCCGCGCCGCGATCCGGTCGTGGTGGCCTGGATGGTGGCCAGCACCTGCGGCAGCATCATCGCGGACGCCGCGCCCTGCGCCACCCGGGCGCCCACCAGCGTCCAGGCGTCCGGGGCGAGCCCGCAGGCCAGCGAGGTCAGCGCGAACAGCGCCGTGCCGATCAGGAACAGCCTGCGCCGCCCGACCATGTCGCCGAGCCGTCCGCCCAGCACCAGCAGCACCGCGTACGCGACGCCGTACCCGGCGGCGACCATCTCCAGCAGCGCCGGGCCCGCGTGCAGGTCGCGGTCGATGGTCGGCAGTGCGACGTTGACGATGAAGAAGTCGATCATGGGCAGCGCCGCGCCGAGGAGCAGCGTCAGCAGGCCGAGCGGGCTCAGGGCCGACGGCTCGGCGGTCCGCCGGCCGGGCGCCGCGTGGCGGCCCGGGCTGCGCACCCCGGCGGGCGCGGTCTTGGATGCGGTCTGTGAAGTCACCCCTTTACGATCCGGCCTCGCGGAAGGGGGTACCAGAGTGTGCTTATCCAGGTATTGGGGGAACCTGGCAATCGTATGAGCAGTGCGGCACCCTGGTGGCATGAGCGCGAGCACTGACATCCGCCGTCGTGAACTGGCCGACTTCCTGCGCAGCCGCCGCGAGCGCATCACCCCCGAGCAGGTGGGTCTGCCGCGCGGCGCCCGCCGTCGCACCCCCGGCCTGCGGCGCGAGGAGGTGGCGCAGCTGTCCGCGGTGGGCGTCACCTGGTACACGTGGCTGGAACAGGCCCGCGACATCCAGGTCTCGGCACAGGTGCTGGACGCCGTCGCGCGCACCCTGATGCTCGACCCGACCGAGCGCGCCCACCTGTTCGTGCTGGCCGGACTGCCCGATCCGGTCCCCGGCAGCGACTGCCCGTACCTCACCCCGTCGCTGCTGGAGGTGCTGGATCAACTGGAACCGCTGCCCGCCTGCGTGATGAACAGCCGGTACGACATCCTCGCGTACAACCGCAGCTACGGGTGGCTGGTGGAGGACCTCGACGCGCTCCCGCCCGAGGAACGCAACATCCTGTGGCTGGTCTTCACCGACCCCGACTGGCGCGAGGCGGTGATCGACCGCGACCAGGTGATCCGCCGCTGCACGGCGCAGTTCCGCGCGGCGATGGCCGAACACGTCGCGGAGCCGGTGTGGAAGCTCCAGGTCAAGCGGCTCCAGCAGGCCTCGGAGGAGTTCCGCGAGGTGTGGAGCGAGCACGAGGTGGTCCGGCCGTCCAGCACCACCAAGCGGTTCCTCAACAAGCGCTTCGGCCTGCTCAACATGGTCCACAGCAGCATGTGGCTGGGCCAGCGCAGCGGCAGCCGGATGGTGGTCTACACCCCGCTGGACGAGGAGACCCGCGAGCGCCTCGACCGCCTCCAGGCGTTCGCCCTGGCCCAGGAGGACGCCCGCCGCCGCACCCTGCGGCAGGAGGCGGAGCCGGGGGCCGACCGCCGCCCGGTCGCGGTCTGAGCGGCACCCGGGGGCAGCCGGGGGACGGGCACCGGACGCGGGCCGGATACGGGACAATGGAGCTTCCGCCCGTCCCCGTACGCCCCGAGGAATCGCCGCGATGACGCCCCCGCAGACCACGCCGTTGCAGATCGGACCGCACACCGTGACGCCGCCCGTCGTGCTCGCGCCGATGGCCGGGATCACCAACGCGCCGTTCCGCACGCTGTGCCGGGAGTTCTCCGGCGGCAAGGGGCTGTTCGTCTCCGAGATGATCACCACGCGGGCGCTGGTCGAGCGCAACGAGAAGACCATGCAGCTCGTCCACTTCGACGCCTCGGAGAAGCCGCGCTCCATCCAGCTGTACGGGGTCGATCCGGCCACCGTCGGCAAGGCGGTGCGGATGATCGCCGACGAGGACCTCGCCGACCACGTCGACCTCAACTTCGGCTGCCCGGTGCCCAAGGTGACCCGTAAGGGCGGCGGTTCCGCGCTGCCGTACAAGCGCCACCTGCTGCGCGCCATCCTGCGCGAGGCGGTCGGCAACGCGGGTTCCCTCCCGGTGACCATCAAGATGCGCAAGGGCATCGACGACGACCACCTGACCTACCTGGACGCCGGCCGGATCGCGGTCGAGGAGGGCGTCACGGCGGTCGCGCTGCACGGCCGCACCGCCTCCCAGCACTACGGCGGCACGGCCGACTGGGACGCCATCGCCCGGCTGAAGGAGGCGGTCACCGAGATCCCGGTGCTGGGCAACGGCGACATCTGGTGCGCCGACGACGCCGTGCGGATGATGCGCGAGACCGGCTGCGACGGGGTCGTGGTGGGCCGCGGCTGCCTGGGCAGGCCGTGGCTCTTCGGCGACCTGGTGAACGCGTTCGAGGGCGGCGGCGGGCAGGCCAGGCCGACGCTGCGCGAGGTCACCGCGGTCATGCGCCGGCACGCCGAACTGCTGGGGGAGTGGCTGGGCGACGAGCGGCGCGGCGTCATCGACTTCCGCAAGCACGTCGCCTGGTACACCAAGGGCTTCGCGCTGGGCGCCCAGTCCCGCCAGCGGCTGGCGCTGTCCTCCTCGCTGGCCGAGCTGGACGAGCACCTCGGCGCCCTCGACCTCGACCAGCCGTGGCCGGACGGCGCGGAGGGCCCGCGCGGCCGCACCGCGGGCACGAAGCGCGTCGTGCTGCCGGACGGCTGGCTGGGGGACCCGTACGACACCACGGTCGCCGTCGACGCCGACGCGGAGTCCGACACGTCGGGCGGCTGACGGGGGACGAACCGGGCGGCCGAGGGGGATTTCCCGGATCGCTCCCACGGCTTGCGGGACACCTGAGTCCGGCATGTGCGGGGAAAGAGCGGGAAAGCTCAAGAAAGATGGCCAAAAGGTGACCATCCAGGCGTCCGGATCGTAAGACGGGACGCTTTTGCGCCGCGTGATTCTCGCCACGTTTGATTCGACCCCTGCTCATATGAGCGAGATCGAAAACGGCACCCAGTGTCGCTACTTCTCCAAGGCATGGCACCGGGTGCCACTCGCCGCGCTTCAGTTCATCAAGACGTCATCACCTTGCGTCACGATCCATGGCGCTCACCTGCCAGGATCGCCGCTCATGTGAGGATAATCGTTCAAGAAGTGAACACAAGGAGGCGGCGGGTCTCGCATCCCGGATCACAGGCGAATGGCCCAGAAACGCTTTCGATCTCCTGGCAGACGGGTGGTTACGGCCATGTGACGTGGCCGTGCACGTACTGCGCAGCCTTGGAGATGGGTACGCTCCCCGCCGTCAGGGCAAGCCCCGTGCGCGAGGAGTCGGTCCCGTGTCGGAAACACAAACACCCCAGAAGTTCGTCTACGACTTCACTGAGGGCAACAAGGACCTCAAGGACCTGCTGGGCGGCAAGGGCGCGAACCTCGCCGAGATGACCAACCTCGGTCTGCCCGTCCCTCCGGGCTTCACCATCACCACCGAGGCGTGCAAGGTCTACCTGGAATCGGGCAGCGAGCCGTCGGCGCTGCGCGACGAGGTGAGTGCGCACCTCGACGCCCTCGAGACGAAGATGGGCAAGAAACTCGGCCAGGCGGACGACCCGCTGCTGGTCTCGGTCCGCTCCGGGGCGAAGTTCTCCATGCCCGGCATGATGGACACCGTCCTCAACATCGGCCTGTCCGACGCCTCGGTGGCGGGGCTGGCCGCGCAGGCCGGGGACGAGCGCTTCGCCTGGGACTCCTACCGCCGCCTCATCCAGATGTTCGGCAAGACCGTGCTGGGCGTCGACGGCGACCTGTTCGAGGAGGCGCTGGAGAACGCCAAGCAGGCCAAGGGCGTCAGGACCGACGTCGACCTGGACGCGGCCGACCTGCGCACGCTGGTGGACGAGTTCAAGGCCGTCGTCGCCAAGGAGGCCGGCCGCGACTTCCCGCAGGACCCGCGCGAGCAGATGGACCTGGCCGTGCGCGCCGTGTTCGACTCCTGGAACGGCGAGCGCGCCAAGCTCTACCGCCGCCAGGAGCGCATCCCCGGCGACCTGGGCACCGCGGTCAACATCTGCTCGATGGTCTTCGGCAACCTCGGCCCCGACTCCGGCACCGGCGTCGCCTTCACCCGCGACCCGGCCAGCGGCCAGCAGGGCGTCTACGGCGACTACCTGCAGAACGCGCAGGGCGAGGACGTCGTCGCGGGCATCCGCAACACCGTGCCGCTCGCCGACCTCGCCGGGATCGACCAGCCGTCGTACGACGAGCTGATGCGCATCATGGAGACCCTGGAGAACCACTACAAGGACCTGTGCGACATCGAGTTCACGATCGAGCGCGGCAAGCTGTGGATGCTCCAGACCCGGGTCGGCAAGCGCACCGCCGCCGCGGCCTTCCGGATCGCCACCCAGCTGGTCGACCAGGGCCTGATCGACGAGGCCGAGGCCCTCCAGCGGGTCAACGGCGCCCAGCTCGCCCAGCTGATGTTCCCGCGCTTCGACGTGAGCGCCAAGGCCGAACTGCTCGGCCGGGGCATCGCCGCCTCCCCGGGCGCGGCGGTCGGCAAGGCGGTGTTCGACTCGTACACCGCCGTGAAGTGGTCGCGCTCGGGCGAGAAGGTCATCCTGATCCGCCGCGAGACCAACCCCGACGACCTCAACGGCATGATCGCCGCCGAGGGCATCCTCACCTCGCGCGGCGGCAAGACCTCGCACGCCGCCGTGGTCGCCCGCGGCATGGGCAAGACCTGTGTGTGCGGCGCGGAGGACCTGGAGGTCGACACCAAGCGCCGCTGCCTGACCGCGCCCGGCGGCGTGGTCATCGAGGAGGGCGACGTCATCTCCGTCGACGGCTCGACCGGCAAGGTCTACGTCGGCGAGGTACCCGTCGTACCGTCCCCGGTGGTCGAGTACTTCGAGGGCCGCATGCACGCGGGCGCCGACGACGCCGACGAGCTGGTCAAGGCCGTGCACCGGGTCATGGCGTACGCGGACCGGGTGCGCCGGCTGCGGGTGCGGGCCAACGCCGACAACGCCGAGGACGCCGCGCGCGCCCGCCGGTTCGGCGCCCAGGGCATCGGGCTGTGCCGCACCGAGCACATGTTCCTCGGCGAGCGCCGCGAGATGGTCGAGCGGCTGATCCTCGCCGACACCGACGCCGTGCGCGACGAGGCCCTCAAGGCCCTGCTGCCGCTCCAGCAGCGGGACTTCGTGGACCTGTTCGAGTCGATGGACGGGCTGCCGGTCACGGTGCGGCTGCTGGACCCGCCGCTGCACGAGTTCCTGCCGGACATCACCGACCTGTCGGTGCGGGTGGCGCTGGCCGAGTCCCGCAAGGAGCCGCACGAGAACGACCTGCGGCTGCTCCAGGCGGTGCACCGGCTGCACGAGCAGAACCCGATGCTGGGCCTGCGCGGCGTGCGCCTCGGCCTGGTCATCCCCGGCCTGTTCACCATGCAGGTGCGGGCCATCGCCGAGGCGGCGGCGGAGCGGCTCGCGGCGGGCGGCGACCCGCGCGCCGAGATCATGATCCCGCTGGTCGGCACCGTGCAGGAACTGGAGCTGGTCCGCGAGGAGGCCGACAAGGTCATCACGGACGTCGAGGCCGAGCACGGCGTGGAACTGAAGCTGGCGATCGGCACGATGATCGAGCTGCCGCGCGCCGCGCTCACCGCGGGCCAGATCGCCGAGGCCGCGCAGTTCTTCTCGTTCGGCACCAACGACCTGACCCAGACGGTGTGGGGCTTCTCCCGGGACGACGTGGAGGCCAGCTTCTTCACCGCCTACCTGGAGAAGGGCATCTTCGGTGTCAGCCCGTTCGAGACGATCGACCGTGACGGCGTCGGCTCGCTGGTGGCGCTGGCCGCGAAGGCCGGGCGGGCCACCCGCCCCGACCTCAAGCTCGGCGTCTGCGGCGAGCACGGCGGCGACCCGGAGTCGGTGCACTTCTTCCACGAGGTCGGCCTCGACTACGTCTCCTGCTCGCCGTTCCGGATCCCGGTGGCGCGCCTGGAGGCCGGTCGCGCGGCCAGCCGCAGCGAGGGCAGCGACCACCGCTGACCGGCTGCCGGCCGGCCGCTGAGGACACAGACCATCGCGAAAACCCTCACCGGGGGCGGCGCCTCGTGCGAAGGCGCCGCCCCCACCTCATGCCGTCGCGGCCCCGCACCTTCACGCCGACGCGGCCCCGAGGCCCTCGTACCTGACCCCGGTCAGCTGCTCGGAGGCCGCCCACAGGCGTTCCGCCGCCGCGTCGTTGAGGGTCCAGGAGGCCCGCCAGGACTTCGCGGGGCTGCCGCGCAGGCCCGGCCAGTGCGGGCCGTAGAAGTCGTCCGGCGCGACGCC
Source organism: Streptantibioticus parmotrematis (assembly GCF_019890615.1). Lineage (GTDB taxonomy): Bacteria > Actinomycetota > Actinomycetes > Streptomycetales > Streptomycetaceae > Streptantibioticus_D > Streptantibioticus_D parmotrematis. Next base: position 72,025 of record NZ_JAINVZ010000019.1, read on the forward strand.
GGGCGCGGTCGCCGCGTACAGCGTGGGCAGCGCGCCGCCGGACGGCGGCTGGGCGACGACGCGGTTGGCGGCCTTCGCCAGCCGCGCCGCGAGCCTGCGGCCCTCCATCGCCGGGCCCGCCGTCTGGAGGTTGGTGTCGGCGTAGCCGGGGTGCGACGCCGCCACGACGAGCGGTGAGCCGGCCGCGGCCAGCAGCCGGGCCAGTTCGTGGACGAACAGCAGGTTCGCCGTCTTCGACCGCCCGTAGGCGATCCAACGGCGGTAGCGGCGCTCGCTGTTGAGGTCGCCGGGGTCGATGTTGGCCAGCGCGTGCATGCCGCTGGAGACGGTCACCACGCGGGCGTCCGGCGTCGCCAGCAGCTTGGGCAGCAGCAGCCCGGTGAGCGCGAAATGGCCCAGGTGGTTGACGCCGAACTGGGTCTCGAAGCCGTCCGCCGTCCGCGCGTACGGCAACGCCATCACGCCCGCCCGTCTCCCACCACCGCCCTCAACGGAGGCGCTTCGCGCCGCCCTTGTGTTCGCGTTGTTGATCAGCAGATCGAGCCGGTCCTCGTCGCAGAGGTCCGCGGCGAACGCCCGTACCGAGGCCAGGTCGCCGAGGTCCAGGCGGCGGAACGCGACCCGCGCGCCCGGGGCCTCGGCCCGCATCCGCGTCGCCGCCTCCTGGCCGCGCCGCTCGCTGCGGCAGGCCAGCAGCACCCGGGCGCCGCGCCGCGCGAGTTCGCACGCGGTGTGGAAGCCGATGCCGCTGTTGGCACCGGTGACCACGGCGACCCGGCCGGTCTGGTCGGGGATGTCCTTCGCGCTCCAGCCCATCGTGGCGGCCACCTTTCGCCCGTCGTCGCGGCACGTCCCGTACCGCCTGCCCGGTTGTCGCAGCGGCAGCCTAAGCCCTGGTCAGCCGCCGGTCACCGAACCGTCCGCTCAGTCGTCGATGCCGGACCTCTCCACGCCCGCCACGATGTGCCGCTGGAGCACGACGAAGACCACGACCAGCGGCAGCACCGAGACCGCCGCCGCCGTGAAGAGCTCGTGCAGGTTCACCGTCTGCGCGGTGGCGAACGACGCCAGCGCCACCTGCACCGTCCACGCCGACTGGTCCTGGCCGATGACCAGCGGCCACAGGAAGGAGTTCCAGGAGCCGATGAAGACGATGGCCCCGACCGCCGCGAACACCGGCTGCGAGTTGGGCACCACGATCCGCCAGTACGTGCGCCAGTACCCGAGCCCGTCGACCCGCGCCGCGTCCTCCAGCTCACCCGGGAACCCCAGGAAGTACTGCCGGAACAGGAACGCGGCGAACGCGCTGAAGAGCGTCGGCACCACCAGGCCACGCAGGCTGGAGACCCACCCCAGCGACGAGACCAGCACGAAGCTCGGCACGAACGTCACCGCCGAGGGGATCATCAGCGTGCCGAGGATGCCGTAGAAGACCGCGTTGGCGTGCGGGTACGGGATGCGCGCGAGACCGTAGCCGCACATCGACGCCAGCAGCAGCGTGCCCGCGGTCGTCAGCACCGCGATGCGGGTGGAGTTCCACAGCGCGTGCGCCATCGGCACCGACGGGTCGTCGAACAGCTCGCGCACGTGGGAGAAGTGCAGGGTGTGCGGGAAGAAGGTCCAGCCGGGCGCGGTGATGTCCGACTCGCTCGCCAGGCCGTCGCGGACCATCAGGTAGAACGGGATCAGGAAGAGCACCGCGAGCGCGATCAGCAGCGTCAGCCGCAACGCCCGCGCCAGCCCGCGCAGGTGGGAGTCCACCTCACGCCTCCTTCCGGCCGAGCCCGAACCATCGGGCCTGTGCCACCGTGACCACCGCGATGACCAGCGCGAGGATCACCGCGCCCGCGCTGCCGAGCCCGAGGTCCTGGCCCTGGCCCAGCGCCACGTAGTACAGGTAGACCAGCGGCGGCCGGGCGTAGGGCGGGTAACCGGCGCTGGTGGACAGCAGGTTGTAGAACTCGTCGAACGCCTGGAACGCGTTGATGACCAGCAGCAGCACCACCGCCACCGAGGTCGCCCGCAGCTGCGGGAAGGTGATGTACCGGAAGGTCTGCCAGCCGGGCCGCGCGCCGTCCACCGCCGCCGCCTCGTACAGCGAGCGCGGTACGCGTTGCAGCCCGGCGAGGAAGAGGATCATGTAGAACCCGGCCTGCAACCACAGCCGCACGGTGACGATCACCAGCCAGTACCAGGGCGGATGGGTGGTCGACAGCCACGCCACCGGGTCCGCGCCGAACCAGCGCAGCACCGTGTTGGCCAGCCCGAAGCGCACGCCGTTGAAGACCGCCATCTTCCAGATCAGCGAGGCCACCACGTACGAGCAGGCGGTGGGCAGGAAGAACACCGAGCGGAAGAACGCCCGCCACCGGCGCAGCCGGTGCACCAGCAGCGCGAGCCCCAGCGACACCGCGAACGTCGTCGGCACGATGAACAGCGTGAAGACCGCGAACGTGGCCAGGCTGGAGCGGAACGCCGCGTCCCCCAGCATCGACGCGTAGTTGGCCAGGCCCACGAAGTGCCGCGGGGTGACGGTGTCGTGCGCGTCGAAGAAGCTGAGCACGACGCTCCACACCAGCGGCACGTAGCCGAAGACCACCAGGCCGACGACGAACGGGCCGGTGAAGACCCAGAACCACAGGTAGCGCCGCTGCGGGCCGAGGAGGCGGGCGAGCACGCCCGCCTCAGCCGTTCTTCCGCACGCGTGCCAGCTCGGCCGCCACCACCCCGGCCGCCGCCTTCACCTGCCCCGCCGGGTCCGCGCCGTCCTTGATGATCCTGCTGTACGCGTCCTGGAGCGCGCTGCGCGACTTGGGTGTCCACAGCAGCGGGTCGGCGTGCCCGTAGCGGGTCGCGAACCGCACCGCGTCGGCGGCGGCGCCGTCGCGCAGCTTGGCCGCCCGCTCGGCCAGCGAGATCCGCGCCGGGATGTGCAGACCGTAGGAGGTCGCGAAGTCCTCCTGGTAGTCGATGCGTTCGACCCACAGCCAGGTCGCGAACTCCTTGGCCGCCGCCACGTGCTTGCTGCGGGCGCTGACCGCCGACGCGTACGCGCCGACCGGCACCGCGGGCGTGCCGTGTGCGCCGTCCGCGGGGAACGGCAGCACCCCGAAGTCGTCGCCGAGCGCCGTGGAGATCTGCGGCAGCGCCCACAGCCCGCTCCACTGCATCGCGGTCAGGCCCTGGGTGAACGCGGACGGGTCCGACCAGTCGGCGGGCGCGCCCAGCAGCAGCGACCGTTCCGCGTACAGGGTGTGCAGCTTGCCCAGCGCGGCGTACGCGGCCGGACTGTCGAAGCCCACCGTGCCGTCCGGGGTGACGAGTTGGAGCCCGGCGGCGTACAGCGGGGTGCCGCCCAGCACCCCGGCGCCGCCGTCGTTGCCGAGGAAGAGCCCCTTGACGTCCTTCGTGGTGAGCTTCGCCGCAGCGGCGACCAGCTCGTCCAGGGTCTGCGGCGGGGAGATCTTCGCCTTGGCCAGCAGGCTCTTGCGGTAGTAGAGCAGCTGCGTGTCGATGGTCTGCGGGATGCCGTAGACCCGGCCGCGGTAGGTCTTGGGGCCCAGGACCGCGGGGTTGAAGTCGTGCTCGACGTCCTTGATGCCGTCCGTCAGGTCGACCACCTGGCCGCCCTGGATCTGGTCCAGCGTGGGGCCGTTGACCTCGAAGACGTCCGGGCCGTCGGCGGTGAGCAGCGCGGCGGCGGTCTGCGTGTCGTAGTCGCCCGGCCGCCACTGCACGGTGACCCGCGCCTGCCGGTACGCGGCCGCGTAGCGCTCGACGGCCTGCTCGGTGCCGGCCTCGCCGTACTGGTGGTACCACTGCGACAGCGCGGGCCCGCTGCCCGAACTCCCGCCTCCGCGACCGTTGTTGGACCCGCAGGCGGCCAGGGCCCCGGCGAGCGCCGCCCCGCCGGCCGCGGCGAGCAGACGGCGCCGGGGGAGTAACGTCGGATGCGATCCGGTGGTGTCACGCGTCGGCTCGGTCATGGTCATGAAGTATCGCCGGGATACGTGTAGGACGCATTGCGTATGCGTGAAGTCGCCTCCGTACGGGGGTCGTTGGCACGATTGGGCCGCGCCTCGGCAGAGCCCTACGTCCGCGCCGCCGACCGCGTGCCGGGGCTCACCAGGCGAACGCGCGGGCCGGGTTGGCGGTGAAGACGGCGTGGGCGGCCTCCTCGCCCAGCCGTTCCACGAGGCGCGGCCGCAGCACCCGCGTCAGGTACGGCATCCCCGGCCCGCCCCCGTCCACCGAACGGGCGGCGGCGGTCGTCGTGTCGCCGCCCAGCAGCACCTGGCCGCCGAACCCGCCCTCCACCAGCGCCGCCACGCAGTCCAGCATCCGCCAGTCGGTGGCGTGGTTGGCCCGCGAGGGGCCGTCGAAGGCGAGGAACGCGCCGGACTTCGCGGCCTCCCGGTGCCCCCACTCGTCCGGCGACCGGTTGAGGTGGCCCAGGATCACGCTGCCCGGCGCGACCTCCAGCCTCCCGCACAGCAGGTCGAGCACGTCGAGCACCCCGGTGCCGAGCTCGTGGTGCACGGCGATCGGCGCACCGGTGGCGTGGTGCGCCTCGGCCGCCGCGGTCATGGTGTGCCGGGCGTGCGCGTCGAGGCCGTGGAAGGCGCCCGCGACCTTGATCAGGCCCGCGGTGACCGGCCGCTCCCCGGTGCCGCGGACGGCCTCGGTCAGCTCGGTGACGAACACCTCGGCCAGCCGGGGCATGACCCGCGCGAGCAGTTCCGCGTCGTAGTGCGCCGCCTGGTGCAGCCCGGTCGCCGCCACGATGTGCGTGCCGGTCCCGCGGGCCAGGTCCGGCAGCGCGTCCGCCCGGCGGCCGGTGCCGTACGGCGACCACTGCACGACGGCCGCGCCGCCCGCCGCGCGGAAGGCGCGCAGTTCGGCCTCGGCGGCGGCCACGTCGTCCAGCTCCTGGCCGGGCAACTGGCGGCTGCGGAAGAACAGGTGGTCGTGCGCGTCGCAGACGCCGAGCCGGTCGGGCGCGAGCGGGCCCAGGACGGTGTGGATCGCGGGCGGCATGCGGTGACTTCCTGGTGAGGACGGAGCGAGCGCGGGGCGGGCGGAGTCTGGCGCGTGCGGCGGACGGACCGGCGAGCGTGAGGCGGGCGGACTACTCCGCCGGGTCGGCGGAGGGGGACCAGACGCTCAGCACGTCGTTCAGCTCGGCCAGTTCGGCGACCAGCCGGTGGATGCTGCCGGTGCCCTGCAAGGACAGCTGGACGTCGGACGTGCCGCCGCTGGGCGGTTGTTCGTCCTCGGCGTCCTTCCACGGCGCCCGGTCCACCCGTACGTCCAGCACCTGGAAGCCGTCACGGGTGCAGTGCTCCAGCACCCGCGGCAGCACGCCGCCGCCCACCCGGTACGACAGTTGGAGCTGCCACTGCTCGGCGGCCGAGATCGCCGGGAAGCGACGGGTGACCAGCGGATAGCCCCGGGTCACCAGGAAGTGCACGACGGTGGCGGCGATCGCCAGCAGCGGCAGGCCTCCGCCGCACGCCATGCCGATCGCACAGGTCAGCCAGACGGCCGCGGCGGTGGTCAGGCCCCGCACCGCGTCCCGGCGCACGAAGATGATGCCGCCGCCGATGAAGCCGATGCCGGAGACGATCTGGGCCGCCACCCGCGACGGGTCGAGGGCCACGTGGTTCATGCCCAGGACGCTGTTGAAGCCGTGCTGCGAGACCTCCATGAACAGCGCGCTGCCCACGCCCACCAGGGTGTGCGTCCGCAGCCCCGCGCTCTTCTGCTGGACCGCGCGCTCGATGCCGACGAGGGTGGAGAGCACCAGCGCGAGACCGATCTCGGCCATCTGCCGCAGGCCCTGGCCCGCGCCGGGGTCCCACAGCGGCAACGCGATCGAGTGCGCGATATGCACGATCCACCTCCACTCGCCGGGCCATCAGCACCCTATCCCTCCCGCTCCGGGGAACCGGGTGTCCGGCCGCGGCGTCCGTAGCTCGTGACGCCGCCCGGGCCGATCCGCGTGTTCCCTCCCGCACGCTCATGATCCACCGCCACCGGCGTGATCTTCGTCTCACAGCGGGCTCACGGGCCCCTGTCCCGCCGCCATATCACTCCGTGCCCGTAAAAGACGGGCAAATCACACCGTAAAGTCGAGTAAACCGAACCGAACGTATTTCCGTCCCTCCTGGTGAAGGGGCTGCCGGAAGAGAGAGCGACAACCGTGGGACTCACGTCCGAGATGTTCTTCGCAGGGCTGGTGATCGCCGCGCTGGTGGCGTCCGCCCTGGCGCTGTGGCTGTGGCCGCGCGTGGCGCGCGCGAGCGTGCCGTCCTGGCTGGGCCGGATCGGCCTGCTGGTGGCGGTGCAGGTGACCGTCCTGGGCGTGCTGCTGGTCGCGGTGAACAACTCCTTCGGCTTCTACTCCTCCTGGCAGGACCTGCTCGGCGCCCCGGTGGGCAAGCAGGTCATGGACGCCAGCGACGCCAAGGGCGGCCGCCCCTCCGGCATCAAGGTCGAAGGCGTCATCCAGGCGGGCCTCAAGGGCGGCAAGGAGCAGGCCGGCGAGGTCGAGTCGGTCCACTTCCAGGGCCTCGCCTCCGGCCTGAGCAGCGACGGCTACGTCTACCTGCCTCCGCAGTACTTCCAGAAGGCGCACCAGGCCGACCGCTTCCCGGTCGTGGTCGCGCTCACCGGCTACCCGGGCGTGGCGTCCAACCTCATCACCGGCCTGAAGGTCCCGCGCACCGTCTCCGACGACATCGCGGCGAAGAGGATCCGCCCGGTCATCTACGTCATGGTCCGGCCCACCGTGGTGCCCGGCCGCGACACCAACTGCACCGACGTGCCCGGCGGTCCGCAGGCGCTGACCTTCTTCAACCAGGACCTGCCGTACGCGGTCGCCTCCCAGTTCCGCACCACCGAGGGACCCGGCTCCTGGGCCGCGGTCGGCGACTCGACCGGCGGCTACTGCGCGCTGAAGTTCGCGATGACCAACCCGGCGCGCTACGGCGTCGCCGCGGGCCTGTCCGCCGACTACGGCGCCGCCCAGGACAGCCAGACCGGCGACCTGTACGCGGGCAACGCGCAGTACAAGCACGAGCAGGACCTGAACTGGCGGATGGCGCACATGCCGCCCGCGCCGGTCTCCCTGCTGGTCTCCAGCAGCAAGAAGGGCGAGGGCAACTACAAGGAGACCCTCCAGCTCGCCGCGGACGCCAAGTGGCCCACCAAGGTCACCAAGCTGATACGTGACGAGGGCGGTCACAACTTCAAGACCTGGCGGGCCGAGTACCCGGACGTCATCCGCTGGATAGACCAGCAGCTGCCGCACACCCCGAACGCCGCCCCCGGCGCGAACTCCCCGTCCGGGCAGCCGCATTCCTGATTCCCCGCCTCTTCCCCGCCCCCGGCCGCCGAATACTCATACATAAGGATTCGGATACGCGAGGGTCCGGAAATCCGGTGGGAGAAATGCCAAGGGCCCGCACACCGTCATCGGCGTGCGGGCCCTCGCGCTATTCACGGCGGTGATCCGGACACGACCGCCCGTCAGGCGGACGCGTCGCGCGGAATCAGCGGTTGGCGCCGTTCCCGGACAGAACCGGGATGTTGTCCAGGATGTGCGACAGCGGGTCGTCGCCCTTGACCTGGCTGGAGTTCTCGGTGCACTGCTGGATCTGCGGCTGGGTCAGGATGTCCTGGACCGTGATCGGGACCAGGCCGACGACCGAGCCGACGTCACCCTTCACCGGCAGGCCGATGCAGGGCTTGTTCAGCGAGCCCTGGACCAGACCGATCTGCGGGCTCATGTAGCCGCCGGTCGTGGTGTTGCCGTACACCTGGTCCGAGCCGTTGCCGTTGGCGGAGCTGGGGCCGTGGTTGTTGCCGATGGCCATCGCCGGGGCGGCAGTGACACCCACCGCGGAAACAACAACCGCAGCCGTGGCGAGAATCTTCTTGATCACGCGAGTCTTTCCTTCCGATCCTTGAGCGCCCCGCTACCGGAGCAGCCTGCACAACTCCCGCCGGAAGGAGAAGTTCCTATCGTTCACTCTCCCGGATCAATGGGCACCGCCGCCGCGCGCTTCAGTAATCCGGATGGCCGGTCAACCCGTCGTGACGCGAGGGCCCCAGTAGGATTCCGGTATGACCGGTAGCGGGACCAGGAGGGGGCGGGTCGGCATGGAGGACCCCTTCGGTCCCGGCGCCCCGGGCCGTCAACGGCCGGACAAGCCCGCGCCAGTGACGGAGGACCAGCTGATCACCATCGCCCCGTTCGCCCCGCCCGTGCCGCAGCCGCCGGACCGGCCGTGGCTCGGCCCGCTGCTGATCATCGGCATGCCGATGGCCGCCGCCGTGCTGGTCTTCACCATCCTGTCGCTGCGCTGAGCCGTCCGCCCTCGTCGCGGTCAAGGCCGGGCGCGGTGCACCGCCGCCGTCAGCGCGGTCTCCTTGCGCCCCAGCAGGCTCGGGTCGGGCCGCACCACCGCGTCCAGCGCCGCCTTCGCCGCCGCGCCCACCTCACGCGTCCCGCCGTAGTACCAGGTCGCGTCGTGCGGCTCGGCCACGGCGACCCCGTAGGAGGTGATGCCCGCCGCCTCGCACAGGGCGATCGCGCGGCGGATGTGGAAGCCCTGGCTGACCAGGACCGCGTGCGTGACACCGAATACGCGCCGGGCCCGCGCGCACGAGTCCCAGGTGTCGAAGCCCGCGTAGTCCAGCACGATCTGCTGGTACGGCACGCCGTGCCGGGTCAGGTACGCGCGCATCGCGCCCGGCTCGTCGTAGTCCGTGCGGCTGTTGTCGCCGGTCACCAGCAGGGCGTTCACCTTGTGGTCGCGGTACAGCTCGGCGGCGGCGTCCAGGCGGTGCGCCAGGTACGGGGACGGCTCACCGTTCACCAGGCCCGCGCCGAACACCACCGCGACCGGCTCGGCCGGCACGTCCGCGACGTCCCGCACCCGGCCCGAGGCGGTCACGTACATCCAGGTCATCGGCGCCAGCGCCAGCACGCACAGCGCGGCCACCACCCGCACCGCCCGCCGCCGTTCCCGCGTGGTGCGCGGCAGCCGAAGCCGGAGCCTTAGGCGTCGCGGAAGCCGTACGGATCCCGCGAGCCCGGCGCGTCCCGGAAGCCTCGGTCTCATGACGTTCCCCCTGACCGTGCGCCTGCGAGAGCCTCGCACGCGCGTACGGAAACGACGGACGCCGTGCGGCGGCCCCCGGTTCCGCCCGATGATGGAGGCATGGGGGACCCGACGACACCCGACGCGGCCGCGCCCGTCCTGCCGTTCTTCGTCTACGGCACGCTGCGGGCCGGGCAGGCCAACCACGACCGCGTGCTGCGCGGGCGGGTCGCCACGCCCCGGCCCGCCGAGTTGCCCGGTGCGGTCCTGTTCGACGGCCCGGGCTACCCGTACGCCCTCGACGGCGCCGCCGCCGACACCGTGCGCGGGGAGCTGGTCGAGGCGCTGCCCGGGGCGTACGACGCGGTGCTCGCCGATCTCGACCGGCTGGAGGAGTACGTGCCCGGCGCGCCCGGCAACCTCTACGACCGCGTGACGCGCGAGGTGCGCTGCGGCGGCGCGCTGCGTCCCGCCTGGGTCTACCTGGCCGGGCCGGTCACCGCCGCGGCACTGCGCGCGAACGGCCGCCGGATCGCGTCGGGGCACTGGCCGGCGGGCGGCGGGTAGCGGTGGCGGAGGATCACCGGGGTCGAGCGCGGCTGCGGCCGGCGCCCGCTACCGTCGCGGTATGAACGGGAACCACCTGCCCCCCGCCCCCTACGACGAGGCCGCCACCGAACGCTGGGTGCCGGAGCCCGACAAACGCCCGGGCCGCACCGCGTTCCAGCGCGACCGGGCGCGGGTGCTGCACTCCGCCGCGCTGCGCAGGCTGTCGGGCAAGACCCAGGTGGTCGATCCGGGCGTGGCGATGCCGGAGATCAACACCAGCCCGCGCACCCGGCTCACCCACTCCCTCGAATGCGCCCAGGTGGGACGGGAGTTGGGCGCCGCGCTCGGTTGCGACGCGGACCTGGTGGAGACCGCCTGCCTCGCGCACGACCTGGGCCACCCGCCGTTCGGCCACAACGGCGAGGAGGCGCTCGCCGAGGTCGCGCAACCGTGCGGCGGCTTCGAGGGCAACGCGCAGTCGCTGCGGCTGCTCACCCGCATCGAGCCCAAGCGCTTCACCACCGACCGCACCGGCCGGGTCGCCAGCGTCGGCCTCAACCTCACCCGCGCCGCCCTGGACGCCGCCACCAAGTACCCCTGGCCGCGCGGCGGGCACCCCACCGACCCGGGATCGCGCAAGTTCGGCGTCTACGAGGACGACCTGCCGGTCTTCCACTGGCTGCGCGCAGACGCTCCCGAGGGCCTGAAGTGCTTCGAGGCGCAGGTCATGGACTGGTCCGACGACGTCGCGTACTCCGTGCACGACGTGGAGGACGGCCTGCACGCGGGCCACGTCACCCCCGGCATGCTGCGCTCCGCTGCGGAACGCCAGGAGATCTACGCGGTCGCCGCGCAGCGCTACGCGCCGGGCGCCGAGGACGCCGAACTCGCCGAGGCGCTCGACCGGTTGCTGGCCCAGGAGTGGTGGCCGGACGGCTACGACGGCTCCTCGGTCGCCCAGGCCCGGCTGAAGGACGCCACCTCGCAGCTCATCGGCCGCTTCTGCCTCGCCGCCGAGAGCGCCACCCGCGACGCCTACGGGCCCGGCCGCCTGACCCGTTACGCGGCGCAGCTCGTCGTGCCCCGGGACGTGCGGCTGGAGTGCGCGGTGCTCAAGGCGGTCGCCGACCGGTACGTCATACAGCGCGCCGACCAGGCCCGCCGCCGTGCCGACCAGCGCGTCGTCATCGCCGAGTTGGCCGCCGCGCTGGCCGACGGCGCGCCGGACGGCCTCGACCCGCAGTTCCGCGGCTTCTTCGAGGCGGCGGCCGACGAACGCGCCCGGCTGCGCGTCGTGGTCGACCAGATCGCGTCACTGACCGACGCCGCAGCGCTCGAACTGCACCACCGGATCACCGCGCCGGGCCGCCGCGCCGGGTGACGTCCGCGGAGCGGCCGGGAACGTCCGGCCGCGTCCGGACGTATGACACAAGACATGGCATATCCCGGCACCCGGTACGACGCGCCGGGCCCGGCGGGCACACGCGCCCCGGGCCCGGCGGACCTCGCGGCGCCCTTCACGCGGACCGCGCGGTGCGGGACGCTCTCGCGTACGGATCGTGAGGAGATCGCGCACCGGGCACCGATCGCGTGTCGGGTGCCGCGAGACGGGTATCGAGTCCGGGTTACGGATCGCCGGGGGATTCCGCGCGAGGAGGCGCACAGTGGTCGACGCACATCAGACGTTCGTCATCGTCGGAGCGGGGCTGGCCGGGGCCAAGGCCGCCGAGGCGCTGCGGGAGCAGGGATTCACCGGCCGGGTGATCCTCGTCGGTGACGAACGCGACCGGCCCTACGAGCGCCCCCCGCTGTCCAAGGGCTACCTGCTCGGCAAGGACGAGCGCGACGCGGTCTTCGTCCACCCGCTCGCCTGGTACGCCGAGCACCACATCGAGCTCCACCTCGGCCAGCCCGTCGTCCACCTCGACCGCACCGCCAAGACCGTCACCCTCGGGGACGGCGCCGTCATCGGCTACGACAAGCTGCTGCTGGCCACCGGCGCGGAGCCGCGCCGCCTGGACGTCCCCGGTACCGACCTGGCCGGCGTGCACCACCTGCGCCGCCTCGCCCACGCCGAGCGGCTGCGCGGCGTGCTGTCCTCCCTGGGCCGCGACAACGGGCACATCGTGATCGCGGGCGGGGGCTGGATCGGCCTGGAGGTGGCCGCCGCCGCCCGCTCCTACGGCGCCGAGGTCACCGTCGTGGAGCCCGAGCCGACCCCGCTGCACAGCGCCCTCGGCCCCGAGCTGGGCGAGGTCTTCGCCGACCTGCACCGCGAGCACGGCGTCCGCTTCCACTTCGGCGCCCGGCTCACCGAGATCACCGGCCAGGACGGCATGGTGCTCGCGGTGCGCACCGACGACGGCGAGGAGCACCCCTGCCACGACGTGCTCGCCGCCATCGGCGCCGCCCCGCGCACCGCGCTCGCCGAGGCCGCCGGGCTCACCATGGCCGCCCGTGCGGACGGCGGCGGCATCGCGGTCGACGCCTCCCTGCGCACCTCCGATCCCGACATCTACGCCGCCGGTGACTGCGCCGCAGCCGAGCACCCGCTGATCGGCGCCCGGCTGCGGGTCGAGCACTGGGCCAACGCCCTCAACGCCGGTCAGGCCGCCGCCCGCGCCATGCTGGGCGAGTCCGTCAGCTACGACCGGGTGCCGTACTTCTTCACCGACCAGTACGACCTGGGCATGGAGTTCTCCGGCCACGCCGCGCCCGGCACCTACGACCAGGTGGTGTGCCGCGGCGACGTCGGCAAGCGGCAGTTCATCGCGTTCTGGCTGCGCGCGGGCGAGGAGGGCCACCAGGTGCTGGCCGCGATGAACGTCAACGTGTGGGACGTCACCGGCCCCCTTCAGGAACTGATCCGCACCGGCCGCCCGGTCGACCCCGAGCGGCTGTCCGACCCGGGCGTGCCGCTGGAGTCGTTGCTGGGCTGAGGGACGCGTACCGCGGGGGCGGCCGGGCGGCGAACGGGCCACCGGGCGAGGGGCGCTCCCGCGGTCGCCGTAGAATCCAGACGTGGCGGGTCGGATCAGGGACGAGGATGTCAAGGCGGTACGGGACGCGGTCCCGATCGACGCCGTGGTCTCCGAGTACCTCCAGCTGCGGCCCGCGGGCGGCGGCAACCTCAAGGGCCTGTGCCCGTTCCACGACGAGAAGTCACCGTCGTTCCAGGTCAGCCCCAGCAAGGGCCTGTACTACTGCTTCGGCTGCCAGGAAGGCGGCGACACCCTCGACTTCGTGATGAAGCTCGACCACCTCTCGTTCTCCGAGACGGTCGAGCGGCTCGCCGCCCAGGCGGGCATCACCCTGCGCTACGACGAGGGCGGCTACACCCCCGGCCGCCAGCAGGGTGAGCGGATCCGCCTGATCGAGGCGCACAAGGTCGCGGCCCAGTTCTACGTCGAGCAACTCGGCGGCGCCGAGGCCGAGATCGCCCGCGCGTTCCTCGCCCAGCGCGGCTTCGACCAGGCCGCCGCCGAGCACTTCGGCGTCGGCTACGCGCCCGCGGGCTGGGATCACCTGGTGCGCTACCTGCGCGGCAAGGGGTTCACCGACAAGGAACTGCTGACCTCGGGCCTGGCCAGCGACGGTCGCCGCGGCGCAATCGACCGCTTCCGGGGGCGGCTGATCTGGCCGATCCGGGACATCACCGGCGAGGTCATCGGCTTCGGCGCCCGCAAGCTGCGCGAGGACGACAACGGGCCGAAGTACCTCAACACCCCCGAGACGCCGCTGTACAAGAAGTCCCAGGTGCTCTACGGGATCGACCTGGCCAAGAAGGAGATCGGCCGCACCACCCGCGCGGTCGTGGTCGAGGGCTACACCGACGTGATGGCCTGCCACCTGGCCGGTGTCACCACCGCCATCGCCACTTGCGGCACGGCCTTCGGCGCGGACCACGTGAAGATCCTGCGGCGGCTGCTGATGGACAACTCCACCGCCGAGGTCGTCTTCACCTTCGACGGCGACGCGGCGGGCCAGAAGGCGGCGCTGCGGGCCTTCGAGGACGACCAGAAGTTCGCCGCCGAGACCTCCATCGCCATCACCCCCGGCGGCATGGACCCGTGCGAACTGCGGCTCGCCGAGGGCGACGCGGCGGTGCAGCGGCTGGTCGAGGGCCGCACCCCGCTGTTCGCCTTCGCGCTGCGCTCCATCGTCGACCGGTACCACGTCGACACCGACGAGGGCCAGGTCGCCGCCGTGGACGCCGCGCTGCCGGTGGTCGCGGCGATCAAGGACCGCGCGCTGCGCGACCGTTACGCGATCCGCCTCGTCGGCATGGTCGGCATCACCTCCAAGACGGAGGAGGACGCCATCGTGCGCCGGGTGCGGGCGCTGGCCAGGAGCCGTGCGGAACGCGGCCCGGTCGAGGCGGCCCCCCGGCGCGGCCAGGCCCGCGGGCAGCAGGCCGCCCCACCGCCGCGCCGCACCCCTTCCGGCCCCCGGCTCGACCTGCGCAGCCCGCACCACCGCGTCGAGCGCGAGCTGCTCAAACTCGCCCTCCAGTACCCGCAGTTGGTCGCCCCCGCCTTCGACGCCTACGGCGAGGACGAGTTCACCGGCCCGCCGTACGCCGCCGTGCGCCGCGCCATCGGCGACGCGGGCGGGGTGACGCAGGCCGACGACGCGTACCTGACCCGGGTCCGCGACCTCGCGCCGGACGACGCGGTCCGCGCGATGATCACGGAACTGGCCGTCGAACCGGTCATGCACAAGGCCCCCGACCTCTACGCGGGCCAGGTCCTCGTCGAGGTGCGGCTGTACGCGGTCAAGCGCCGCGAGTCCGAGCTGCGCGCCGACTTCGCCCGCCTCGGCCCGCGCCCCGACCCGGCCAAGGCGGCCGCCGTGCAGAGCGAGTTGTGGGCCCTCCAGCAGTACGGGCAGCGGCTGCGGGAGTCGGGCGCGGCGGGACTTTGACCCCGACGAGGGGGTTTCGGGCCGGACGCCGGGGGATCGCGACCCCAACGGGGGGTTTCGCAGAGAAACTGAGCGCACACCCCTCGTAGTCGGCGCGTGTCGTACCGCACACTGGTTGCCGGTGCCTGAGTCCTCGAAGCGCGGACCTCCGGTCGCGTCCGGTCGCCCGCCCAGTGTGGAGGCTGACCACGTGCAGACGCAGACCCTTGCCCCCGGGACCGCCGATTCCGCCGAAGCCGACGCCGACGTCACAGCCGACGCGGCGTCCGACGCGGCGGCCGACGTCGTGCCCACGGAGCCGGAGCCGCTGCTCGACCGGGTGCCGTCGCAGGGACTGCCGTCGGGCCACCCCGAGGCGCGCGCGACGGCCGGGGCGGACGCGACCGCCGAAGCCGGGGCAAGGGCCGACGACGACGGGGCGGGTGCCGACGACGACAGGGCGGGTGCCGTGGACGGCGAAGGCGCCGGGGAGCGGCGGCCGGTGCGCGAGGACGCCTCCGGCCCGTCCGCCGATCTCTTCCGCCAGTACCTGCGCGAGATAGGCCGCATCCCGCTGCTGAGCGCCGCCGAGGAGGTCGAACTCGCCCGCGGCGTCGAGGCCGGGCTGTTCGCCGAGGAGAAGCTGAGCACCACCCCCGACCTCGACTCCCGCCTCGCGAACGACCTCGACCGGCTGGTGGTGCGCGGCCGGATGGCCAAGCGCCGCCTGATCGAGGCCAATCTGCGGCTCGTCGTCTCGGTCGCCAAGCGCTACATCGGCCGCGGCCTGACCATGCTCGACCTCGTGCAGGAGGGCAACCTCGGACTGATCCGCGCGGTGGAGAAGTTCGACTACGCGCGCGGCTACAAGTTCTCCACGTACGCGACCTGGTGGATACGCCAGGCCATGAGCCGCGCGCTGGCCGACCAGGCCCGCACCATCCGCGTGCCGGTCCACGTCGTCGAGCTGATCAACCGGGTCGTACGGGTCCAGCGCACCCTGCTCCAGGAGCACGGCGTCGAGCCCGCCGCGGCCGACGTCGGCGAACGCCTGGGCCTGAGCGAGGAACGCGTGCTGGAGGTGCTGCGCCTCGCCCTGGAGCCGGTCTCGCTGCACGCCCCGGTCGGCGACGAGGAGGACGTGGCGCTCGGCGACCTCATCGAGGACGGCGACGCGGCCTCTCCCGTGGAGTCGGCCGCGTTCCTGCTGCTGCGCGAGCACCTGGAAGCGGTGCTGTCCACGCTGGGGGAGCGGGAGCGCAAGGTCGTGCAGCTGCGCTACGGGCTCGACGACGGCCGCCCGCGCACCCTGGAGGAGATCGGGCGGCTCTTCGGCGTCACCCGCGAGCGGATCCGCCAGATCGAGTCCAAGACCCTGGCCAAGCTGCGCGACCACGCCTTCGCCGACCAGCTGCGCGGCTACCTCGACTGACCGCGCGGACCTCAGCTCGCCGGGAACGCCCCCGGATGGGTCTGGTCGCGCACCGCCGTGAACTGCTGGCGCACCGCGGAGCCCGCCGCCAGGTCGTCGCCCGGTTCGCTCACCCGGCTGCCGGACAGCACCGCGGACTCCCAGTGCGGAGGGTCCTGCGGCGAGACCGACCCCTGCTGCGCGCCGAGCGCCCAGGCCGCCTGCCGTGCCGCGCCCAGCGCCGCGTAGTCCGCCGGGGGCGGGACCACCACCGGCGTCCCGAACAGCGCGGGCGCCAGCGCCTGGACGGCGGGCAGCTCGCCCGCCTGGCCCAGCAGGAAGACCCGGCGCACCGGGACGCCCCGGCCGCGCAGCACGTCCAGCGCGTCCGCCAGCCCGCACAGCATGCCCTCGAACGCCGCCCTCGCCAGGTGTTCCGGCTTCATGCTCTCCCGGCGCAGGCCCGCCAACGTGCCCGCTGTGTGCGGCAGTTGGGGAACGCGTTCACCCTCCAGGTACGGCAGCAGCACCAGGCCGTACGCGCCGGGCGTGGAGCGCAACGCGAGGTCGGACAGGCCCGCGAGGTCGGTGCCCAGCAGGTCCGCGGTGCCGCGCAGCACGCGGACCGCGTTGCGGGTCTGGACGACGGGCAGGTGGCGTCCGGTGGCGTCGGCGAAGGCGGTGATGGCGCCGGTCGGATCGGTCAGCGGCGCGTCGTGCACCGCGAACACCGTGCCGGCCGCGCCCAGCGCCACGACCGCGTCGCCGGGCGCCAGGCCCAGGCCGAGCGCGGCGGCCATGTTGTCGCCGGTGCCGGCCGAGATCAGCAGGCCCTCCGGGGTCTGCCCGGCGGGGTCGGCCGGGCCCAGCACCTCGGGCAGCCGCACCCGGTGGCCCAGTGCCAGTTCCACCAGGTCCATCCGGTACCCGCCGGTCGCCGCCGACCAGTAGCCGGTGCCGGAGGCGTCGCCGCGGTCGGTGGTGCGGCGGGCGGGCCGTCCGAGCAGTTGCCACACCAGCCAGTCGTGCGGCGAGAGCACCTCGGCGGCACGCTGCGCGGAGGTCGGTTCGTGCTGGGCCAGCCAGCGCAGCTTGGCGACCGGGTACGGGGCCTGCGGCACGCAGCCGACCGCCTCGGCCCAGCCCGCGGGCCCGCCCAGGGCCTCGGTCAGGTCGGCGGCGGCGACCTGCGCCCGCTTGTCGTTCCACAGCAGCGCGGGGCGGACCAGCACCCCGCCCGCGTCCAGCGCGATCAGGCCGTGCTGCTGTCCGGACACCCCGATGGCCTGTACGCCTTCGAGCAGGCCGTCCTTGGCCGCCTCGCCCAGCGACAGCAGCCACGCCTGCGGGTCGGTCTCGCTGCGCGGGAGGGACTCGTCGACCGGATGCGGCGCGTAGGCCTGCCTGAGCACGGCGCCGGTGTCCGTGTCGCAGACGACGACGGTGGTGCCTTCGGTAGAACTGTCCAGTCCGGCGACTATCCCCATGGGCCGATCATGCCGTACGAATGCGCCCGGCGGCGCCCGCGGTCCCGGTTACCGCCGGTCCACGGGCGCCGCCGGGCGGGCGGCCGGGCCACTCAGGTGTTGCTGGTGCCCCACTCGTCCTGCGCGGGGCCGGAACGCTCGCGCAGGTAGGGGACGCGGTCGGTGACCGAGTCCGGCAGCCGCTCGCCCGCCTTGTCGGCCAGCGACCCCGCGGCCTTGCGGGCGAACGCGCGGCCGTTGGTGCTCGCGGACTCCACGGTGTTGCGCACCGCGGGGTTCTGCGCGAACCGCTGGGCGGTCTTGCGGAGCTGCTCGTACCGGTCACGACCGGCCCGAGCGCCGAGCACGTACCCCACGGCGGCCCCGGAAATGAACGTCAGCCGGTAGCGCATGGCTCCACCTTCCCTCTCGTCCTCAGGCTCTTCGCGCCTACCCCTCGTAGCGGGGTGACAACCCCGGCGATACGAGTTGGCGGAGCACCCCCCCACTTGCGCTAATGTATGTGGCGCAGCGAGCGCGCGCCGTCCGGGAGCCCCGGGCGTGGGTGCATTCGAGGCACCGAGGCGATCCCCTGTAGCTCAATTGGCAGAGCAGCCGGCTGTTAACCGGCAGGTTACTGGTTCGAGTCCAGTCGGGGGAGCTTCGATCCCCTGTAGCTCAATTGGCAGAGCAGCCGGCTGTTAACCGGCAGGTTACTGGTTCGAGTCCAGTCGGGGGAGCGCGACCGACGAACACCAGCGGACGAGACGGACCCCAGGACCCTCCGGGGTCCTTTTTGATGTTGGTCCGCCCGGCCGGGAACCGTCCCGCGCCCGGTGAAGTCCTTACGGATGTGCGTGTGGGACCCGTGAGGGCGACAGATCGTATGAGCGGCTATGCTGCGGCAGACGATGTGCACGACACACCGTACGGGGCGGTAGCTCAGCCGGTTAGAGCAGCGGACTCATAATCCGTCGGTCGTGGGTTCGAGTCCCACCCGCCCCACCGGAGCGCGACAGTGCAGAACCGTTTCTAGCAGCGAGGAAGCGGCGGACCAAGCACCGACCCGGTTGGGCGTGTGTCGCGCGAGACGGTCTGTCGGACGCCGTTGAACGGTGGTGCGGGCGGTCCTTCGAACCCCGGCCGACGGCTGTCCGGGTGAATCCGTCCGCCGAAGGCAGCGAAGTTCCCGGAGCGCCCCCTACGGGGATGCCGGCGTCTTCGCGCGCACGACGAGGGTGCCGATGTGGCCCGCTTCCGGGGCGTCGAGGACGTTCGCCGAGATGTCGATGAAGCCTGCCTCCGTCAGGAAGTCGCACCAGCGGCTCGGGGTGTAGCTGTAGCGGTAGGTGTACATCGCCCGGCCCGTGAACCCGCCCTTGTACATGCCCTGCGGACCGTAGGCGCCCGGGATGGCCGGGGGCTGCGAGAAGACCAGGACACCGCCGGGGTTGAGCCGCCGGGCGACGAGCGGGAAGAGCCTCTCGGGGGCGGTGAACCAGGCTGCTCCGAAGACGGAGTAGACGGCGTCGTACGTGGCCGTGGTGGTCGCGAGGTGGTCGAGGACCTCGGCGCAGATGAACTGGACGCCCAGCGGCCCCCAGCGCTTGGTGATCCTTTCCACCATCACGGGCGACAGGTCGACGCCGGTGGCCCGCACCCCCTGCCGCGCGAAGTGGGCGAGCGCACGGCCGGTGCCGCAGCCGATCTCCAGCACGCTGCGGGGGTCCCCCAGCAGTTGGGGGCCCGGGTCGTTCGGGTGGTCGTGGTACTGGGTCCAGCGAAAGACAGGTTCCTCGACTTCCACGCATTCCCTGATGGACGCCGACTCGGCGTAGGCGTCCCAGAGTTGGCGCTCGTGGTCGTGGTTGTGGGGCGCGGTCAACGGAGTCGGCCTCCTCGTTGGTGGGGGTGCGGGCAGCGGAGAGGCTCCGCCGGTCGCGCCGGGCGGAGCCCCACCGTAGAGCTTTCCGTGCGCCCTAGTGGCTGTCCGGGACCTTGTTGTCGCACGGCGAGCACTCGGCGCCGTCCCGGGCCCACAGTTCCTCGTCGGGTCGGAACCCGACGGAGCGCAGGAAGTCAGCCGTGTCGAGGACGATGCCGTCCCGGCGTCGCTGGATGAACGGCGCGTGGTGCTTGTAGGCGCCCCTGTTGTACGTGTCGCAGAACGCGAAGTAGACCGGGGTGTCGAGGATGATCTGGTGCACGCCCAAGTCGACGACCTTGCCCACCCCGAGGTGTGCCTCGGGGTGTTCCATGGACGCCACCAGGTACATCACCGCGTTGCCGAGAATGCGTTCCGCGAGGTCACGGACCATGACCTCGTCCCGCAGCAGGAGGGCGACCTCGCGGTCCCAGATCGTCATGCCGCTGTCGAAGACGTTGACGCTGAGGTTCCTGATGCGCGGCTGGACTCCGTTGAGCAGAACACGCGGGTCACGTGTCCGTGTGTGGACAGCTGTGTTCATCGAACGCCTTTCCAGTCGTAGTGCTTCCGGGTGCGGGAGGGCCGTCCTGGCCGGCGTGTGAAGGGCCGACGTCTTCGGGCCGGAACGCCTCGATGAGGGCGCGGCCGTTGGCGGCGACGACGCAGGCGCGGCAGGCGTGGACGCCACGGCCGGGGCCGGAGTCGCCATGGACGAGGGCGATCTGCACGGGGTCGGTGGCGAGGTGGAAGGGAGTGCCGTGGCGTTCGCCGTACCAGCAGGGGACGGGGGTGTGGTCATGGTCGGTCTCCGGTCACCTGGGTGCGGTGCGGTCCAGCTCGCGTCGGCACGTGTCGTGCTGCCGCTGGGCGGGGAGGTTCACGCGGTGATCGGTGCGCCGTTGAGCTGGGCGCGGTGGATCGACGATGCGCCGGGGCGCCGCTGTTCGCCGAGAGTCGTCTCGACCCAGGCGCCCAGCAGCAGCACGCGGCGGGTGAGCAGGCCGCAGGCTGCCGGGTTGCGGGAGAGCCGGTCCCAGTCCGGCACGAGGACGACGCGTTCAACGGCTGTTCCGGCGGCGTGGATCGCGTTGAGCATCGTGTCGAACGCGGGACGCCGGTCGTCGCTGAGGGCGTCGTCGCCGACGTCGAGCCAACGCCCGCCCCCGGCCCAGCCTTTGGCCTCCAAGTACGCGGTGCAGGCGTCCATGCGGGCGTTCAGCATGCCGGTGGCGGTGGTGGCGTGACGGTCGTAGAGGTACGCGACGGTGGCGGCTGTCATGGTGGGCTCCAGCGTGATCGGGCGGGGCGGCACCGACCGCACACGAGGGGCTGGCTGGACGGCGCCGTGAGGCACATCGATCACGCTAAGTACGCGACCGCTCGCCGCCCAGGGGCGGTCGGTCCCACTTTGAAGCCGGGCTGGGGCACGCCGTCCTAGTTCAGCCCCAAGCGGTCGGCGAGTCCGATGACCGGTGCGTCGCGGTGGCGGGCGCGGGCGCGCAAGTCCTCGACCAGCCTTCGGGACGTCGAGTGGTACCGCATCCACTCCGGGGCGTCGGCCTCCGCCGTCAGCAACGCCCGTTGCGCGGCGGTGTCGTTGCCGAGGTCGCTGTACGCCAACGCCCGGTCGACGTGGAACCGCGCCCGCCACGTCGGCGGAAGCGACCCCACGTCGGGGACCGCCCGCGCCGCCCTGACCGCCTCGTCGCTCTCCTCCATCTCGACCAGGAAGTTCACTCGCGCGATCCCGGCGTTCGTCGGCCCGAACGGAGTCGCGTACACCAGCAGGTCCTGGCCGATCGACGCGGCGGCGCCGGACGCCAGGTTCAGCAACTCCCTTACGTCCGCCCGCTTGTCCTGTCGTACCGCGGCCGTCGCGCCCCGCAGGAGCAGCACTCCCCACAACGCCAGGTCGGCCGGCGCTGAGCGGAACGTCGGCTCGATCCGCTCGGCTCGGGCGAGCGCCACCCGCTCGGCGTCACCTAGACGTC
The DNA here is from genome assembly GCF_019890615.1 of Streptantibioticus parmotrematis. Classification (GTDB taxonomy): domain Bacteria; phylum Actinomycetota; class Actinomycetes; order Streptomycetales; family Streptomycetaceae; genus Streptantibioticus_D; species Streptantibioticus_D parmotrematis. Next base: position 93,378 of record NZ_JAINVZ010000019.1, read on the forward strand.
CCTGCTTGGTGAAGACCCACGAGAGGGTCGAAGCGGCCAGCGTCTCCAGGCCTGGATCGTCGCAACCACGGATCGCGGTGAGGGAGCGCTCGATGGCCGTGAACGCCGCGTCCTCCTTCCCGAGCGCCGTCAAGGTCGTGGCGGCGACCTGGTAGGCCACGGCCAGAACGGAGTTGGCCGCGGCGGCGGACGAGCCCGTGTTCGCGTGCACGGCGGCCCGTGCGTCCCGGATGAGTTGGGGCAGCAGTGCGCCGATCTCCGCCATCCGCCCTTCCCGGCGGATGGCCTCCGTCGACCGCAGTGCCTCCTGCAACTCGGCGATACTCGGCGGCTCTTCGGGATCGCCGTCGCCGCCCAGCAGGTCCGCCACCGGTGAGACCGCTCGACGCAGCGCCAGCACCGACGGCAGGTCGTCGCTCCCGAGCGGGTGGGTCTCGAAGGTGGTGGGCTGCCCGACGAGGTGACTCGGCTCGGTGTCCAGGGCCCTAGCGAGGGCGTTGATGGTCGTCAACCGGGCGGTTCTGCGCCGCCCTTGCTCCAGTTTGCGGACGACGTCGACGGACAGGCCGGCGGCTTCGGCCAGCCCCTCCTGTGTCAGACCGCGACGACGCCTCAGCTCCGCGATGCGATCGCCCATGCCTGTCTCGAATGCCGCGCCCATGCGCACCCCCCGGTCAGAGGACTCGTTTCCCACGGTACGCGGAACGCGGCCGGAGGGGACGCGGGAAGCGTTCCCGGCACACGAAAGCGGCAAGGGCGAAGAGCGGTCACGGAGGCTCACGGTCCATGCGGGAAGCCGGCGTTACGATTCGGAACGCGTGCCCCACCTCGGTGTGGGAGCACCTTCTCGACGGTGCCCACCACCGCCTCACTTTCGCGGGTTACACCAACTACTTCCTGTGGCAGCAGCATCCGCGGCTGGGGGACCGGCTGCGGACCAAGGTGGAATCCGGCTGCCGCGTGCGGTTCCTTCTCGGGGACCCGGAATCCGAGGTCACCCGGCGACGTGAGGAAGCCGAGGGCGTGCCGCTCACGGTGTCCACGCGCATCCGCATCACGCTCGACGCGCTCGACCGGGTGGACCGGGCCGCTGGAACGCCGTCTGGTCGCGGACGTCAGGACTTCGAGTAGGGCAAGGCGTCGATCACGGCTGCGATGGCGGGCTCGGCGGCGCGGTCGCGGTGGTGGGCTGCCATGAGGTCGACGTGCCACTCGGGCATATCGCTCACACCGAGCTCGACCAGGGTGCGCTGAGCGAGGTCGCGTTCGACGGTGGCGCGGGTGAGTACGGCGACGGCCTGCCCGGAGCGCGCGAGATCGGCCGCGGTTTCCGCGGAGCTGATGCGGTAGAGCTGGTGCGCCGGGATGGGGGCGTCCAGGAGCCGTTCCTGGAAGAGGGCCGCTCCGCTGCCCCAGAGGTTCACCGCGATGGGGTGGCCACTCAGTTGGGTGATGGTGCAGGGCTGTTGCGCGAGGGGGTGGTCCGGGCGGCAGACAGCGATGACCGGCTCGCTGCGGAACTTCTTCAGTCGCACCTCGTGGGCGTGCGGGACCGGCAGTGTGATGGCGATGTCGGTCGTCCCCTCGGCGACTCGCTGAACCGCGTTCCGGCTGTGTTGGTCGTCGACCACGACGGCGTACCTGAGCGGCTGGAGGGCGCCGATGACGAACGGAACGGCCAGCGGGGCATAGCTGGCGTGGGTGGTCAGGTGCAGGGTCCCCTGGGTGTCGTCCTCCCCGGCGACGGTCAGGGCGTGCGTCGCCAGAGCCAGGCATCGCTCCGCGTGGGGCAGGAGCCGTTGCCCCGCGGGGGTCAGTGACACTCCTCGGCTCGACCGGTGGACCAGCGGCTGACCGACGAGCCGTTCCAGCCGGCGCAGTCGCTCGCTGATGGACGGCTGTGTGACCCTCAGCTCGCGTGCCGCGGCTGACAGTGAGCCGACGGAGGCAGCGGTGACGAAGACGCGCAGATCAGCGAGCTCCAATGCCATAGGCACACCCTATGGCCAGCTGCCTCGGATCAAGGGGTTCTGCGGGGTGTGCGGCACCCATAGCGTGCCCGTGCAAGTGATTTCCCCTTGGTCTGAGGAGTCTTTCCGGTGCGCGAAACCCACGAAGCGACTGTCGAACTCACCCTCGCGGCTGCGGGCGATCTCGCCGGCGTAGTCGAAATTCAGAACTTCACGGCCGCGACCTCACATGCCCGGTTCGCCACCCAGCCGTCCAGTGTGGAGCAGCAGCGTGACTGGTTTGCGCAGTTCGCGAAGACAGGTCCGTATCGGATGCTCGTCGCCCGCCGTGGTGACCAGGTCCTCGGTTATGCGTGCAGCCAGCGCTATCGCGATCAGGAAGCCTTCCGGGAAACGGTAGAGGTGAGCATCGGGCTCCGCGAGGGCAGTAGGGGACAGGGGATCGGGACCGCCCTTTACCGCGCGCTCTTCGGCCTGCTGGCCGACGAACCGGTTCACGTCGCCCTCGCCGGAATCGCCCTGCCGAACGACGCGTCGGTGGCATTGCACCGCAAGTTCGGCTTCGCCGGGATCGGGACTTTCCACGAGTATGCGGTGAAGAACGGCCGGTACGTGAGCTCCTTGTGGATGGAGCGCTTGCGGCCCGCTTCGTTTCCGGAGCCGGAACAACCCGGTCCGGTGTCGTGATCGGAACCGGACCGGAGTGCTGGGACGGCCAGGAAATGTTGTCGTTTTCATCATCCCGCGTGGGATGTCGCAGAGCGGCACGGGCTTCGCGCCAGGCCGAGAGCAAGTCGGGGAGCTGTCGGAGGAGGGCGGCTGCGCGGGTGATCGAGAGACCCAGGAAGCCGAAGACCGCCAGGACACCACTGGTTGCGACGTGATCCCGGATGGCGTATGGGGAGGCGGAGGGCGGTCACGGTGGCTGCGGTCGCCCGGTGTCCCAGTCGTGTCGGTATGTACGTGTTTCGACCTGCGAGCCCGGAACGCCCCCGGCATCATGGGAAGCGAGGGCGCGGAACAGCGGCCTGATTCGACTCCCTGCGGGGAGACCGCCTACGTGGAACGGGACGGTCCATGAGCGAGCAGCAGACCCCCGGCGCATCCGGACCCGTCGCGCGGACCCTGGGCGAGGAGGAGTGCCTGCGGCTGATCGCGCCCGGCGGCATCGGGCGGGTCGCCTACAGCGGGCGCTACGACCTCACCGTCCTGCCGGTCAACTTCCGCCTCTACGAAGGCGACATCGTGTTCCGCACCGAAGAGGGCAGCACGATGGACGAGGACCTGCGCAGCGGCATCCCCGACGCCGCGTACGAGGTGGCCTTCCAGGTGGACGACTTCGACGCCGACACCGAGCAGGGCTGGAGCGTGCTGGTCCACGGGCCCGCCTACCACGTCGTGGACGAGCAGGAACGCGACGCGCTGTCCGGGGCGGGCGTGCGCCCGTGGGCTCCCGGTGAACGCCGGCTGTTCTTCCGCATCAAGCCCCACCGTGTCTCCGGCCGCTGGGTACGCGGCGGGGGCGGCGGGGGCGGCGACGAGTGAATTCGGTCGGCTGAATTCCCTGTTCCGGATTCCTGGATCTTTTTCGGGCTGCCTTGTCGGTGACCTTCGTGGGACGGTCTTCGCCGGGTGGTTTCTGATCTTCGCGGCGTGGTTTCCGGCCGTTCGGGAAATGACGCATTCCGGGCGGGCGTACGTCCCGTGGGGTGTGGATCCGACGATTCCGGCGGCTCCTACCTGCGCATACGGGGCCCACCTGCGCTGTTCTCGCGTCGTTCGGGAAACGTACCGACGGGCCTTGTCCTATGCCTCGGGCCGCTGCTAGCCTTCCGGGGATTTCGTGGATATTCCGTGTTCATTCGGTAATGCGTGCCTCTGGTGACGCATTACCTTGATCGGCCGTCCCGGGGGTTCGCGTCATGCGTCATGGCGGTTTCGCGGCACGTCGCACATTCCCGCGCCTATGACAGCGCGAGCGGCGGAAACGGTCACGGTCGGCGCTCCGGGAACACGGGACTTCCGGCTCTACTGGAGTGCCGACGCCGTCGACCGGCTCGGCACGCAGATGTCCCAGATCGCGTTACCGCTGCTCCTGCTGGACGCGGGCGGCTCCGCGGCGCGGGCCGGGCTGATGGCCACGCTCGCGGGGGCCGGTGGCGTGGCGGCCGGACCGGTCGCGGCGGCGCTGGCGGACGGGCGGTGGCGGGGGCCGATGATGCGGTGGTCCTCGCTGGCCGCCGCGACCGCGATGGGGTGGGCGACCCTCACCGTGCTCGGCCACCGGATCTGCCTGCCGTGCCTGGTCGGCGCCCTGCTGGTGGAACGGGTCGCCGCGTCCTGCTTCGAGGCGGCCGCCGCGGGCAGCGTGGCGCGGCTCGTACCGCCCGAGTGGTACCCGCGGGCGGTGGCCCGCCTCCAGGGGGGTGAGCAGGGCGGCGCGATCGCCGGTCCGGCGCTGGCCGGGCTGCTGCTGCGGCAGGCCAGGGCCCTGCCGTTCCTCGCCGACACGGTCTCGTACCTGGCCGCCGCGTTCCTCGTACGGGCGATCCGCACCGATCTGGCGCCGCCCGCCGCCTCGGACGCCGCGACCGTTCCGGGGCAGCGGTTCGGGCGCCGGACGGTCGCGGGCGTCGGCTTCGTGCGCACCAGCCCGTTCCTGCGCTTCCTGCTGGTCTGGTCGTGCGGCGTCAACGCCCTGCTGGCGCTGCTGAGTTACACCACCGTCTTCGTTGTCCACGCCGCGCACGGCAGCGCGTCGGTCGGGCTCGTGCTGGGCGCGGCGGCCGGGGCCGGGCTGCTCGGCTCGCTGCTCGCACCGGTGGCGGTGCGCCGGGTGCGCGGGGGCGTGCTGGTGGTCGCGCTGTCCTGGCTGACCGTGCCGGCCGCGGCCGGGCTCGCGCTCGCCGGTCCCGCCTGGGTCTGCGGCGCGCTGCTCGGCCTCGTCGCGCTGCTGGTCCCGTCCGTCGCCGTGGTGTTGCACGCCCGGGCGGTACGCGTCGTCCCGCAGCACCTCCAGGCGCGGGTCGCGACGGTGGCCGGGACCGCGACGGCGGCGGTGGCCATGGCGGCGCCCGCGCTGGCCGGGGCGCTGACGGACACCGTGGGCCCGGCCACCGTCGACCTCGCCTGCGCCGCCGGTCTCGCCCTGCTGGCGCTGTACGCGGCGACGGGCCCGGCCGCCCGCCTCGACGCCCCGGCCACCCCGGTCGAGGCGGCCCCCGACGACCCGAGCGCCCTGGAGCGAGGATGACCGCCGCCCGCCCCGCTGTCCGCACGACGGAAGCGACCCGCCCCGCCCCCGCCCGCGACTTCCAGGTCTTCCGCCCCGCCCTCCCGCAGGCCGCCCGCCGCGCACCGCACCGGATGGTCTTCACCGGCGACGCGGACGGCCGTTGCGAGGTCTTCACCTGGGACAGCCGCGCCGCCGCCGCACGCCAGGTGACGAGCCGTCCGCACGGCACCTTGCGCTGCGCGGTCGGCGCCGACGGCACGGTGTGGTGGTTCGACGAGGACAGCGACGGCCGGGGCCGCTGGATGCTCCAGGACTTCGGCGGCGGCCCCGACACCCCGGCGCTGGCGGGCCTGCCCGCCGGACACCCGCGCGGTCTCGCGATCAGCGACTCCGGCACCGCCGCGATCGGCCTGGCCGAGGGGCCGGGGCTTGCTGAAGAAGGGGGTCCTGCCGAAGGCCGGGCTCCCGCAGAAGGGCCCGGCCTCGCCGTCCACCTCGGCCCGCCCGGCGGACGCGTGGAGCACGTGGTCCGCACCGGATATCCCGCCACGCTCGTCGACATCGCCCCGAACGGCGCCCTGCTGGCGGTCACCGGCGGGTCCGGGAGCGCGCACGCGGCCGTGCTGCTGCGGCCCGACGGGCACGTCGTCGCCGCGCTGCCGGGGTGCGACGAGGCGCTGTGGCCGCTGGGCTTCCGCACCGCGCCAGGCACCACGTCAGGTGCCGGCGCCCCGCCAGGCACTCCAGGCCCCGCCCCCGCCCCCGAACTGCTCCTCGTCGTCCGCTCCGGTGACGGCTACCGGCTGGCCACCTGGACCCCGGAGCGGGGACTGCGCCGGCACGCGTGGTGCGCGTTCGACACCGAGATGACCGCTCGCTGGTACCCGGGCCGCCGCCAGGCGCTCGTACGCCGCAACCGCGGCGGACGCAGCGAGCTGTACCGCGCCGACCTCGACCGGGCTGTCCTGGAGCCGCTGCGCGTACCGCCGGGCGCGGTGCTCGACGCGGTGCCGCGCGAGGACGGCGACGTGCACTACCTGTGGACCGACGCCCTCACGCCGCCCGTCGCGGTGTCGTCGCGCGGCACGCCGCTGCCGCAGCCGATGGCCGACCCGCCCCGGGTGCCCGGGCGCGCCCTGGAGGTGTGGACGCCGGGTCCCGACGGTGACGCCCACACCCTGCTCACCGTTCCCGAAGGCGCGCGGGCGCCGTACCCCACCGTCTTCCTGGTGCACGGCGGCCCGGGCGAGCACGACCGCGACGCCTACGACCCGGCCGTGCACTCGCTGGTCGCCTCGGGGCTCGCCGTCGCCCGCGTCAACTACCGCGGTTCCACCGGCTACGGGCCGCGGTGGCGGGACGCCTGGCGCGAAGGGGTCGGCCTCACCCAGGTCGCCGACCTCGCCGCGGCCCGCGACCACCTGGTGCGCGACGGCCTCGCCGACCCCGGCGCCACCGGCCTGTGGGGCACGTCCTGGGGCGGCTACCTCGTGCTGCTGGCGCTCGGCACCCGGCCGGAGCTGTGGCAGGCGGGGGTGGCCGTCAAACCGGTGGCCGACTACCCGATGGCGCACCGCGACGGCACCCCCCGGCTGCGCGCCCTCGACGAGCGGCTGTTCGGCGGCACCCCGCTCCAGGCCCCGGAGCGCTGGGCGCGTTCGTCCCCGGTGACCTACGCCGCGCGGGTCCGCGCACCGCTGCTGGTGGTCGCCGCGCGCCGGGACGCCAAGTGCCCGCCCGCGCAGGTCGAGTCGTACCTCGCCGCGCTGCGCGGCCACGGCGTCCCGTACGAGTCGATGTGGCTGGGCACCGGCCACGACGGCCTGGACGGCCGGGACCACCTGAAGGTCCTGCGCCACTCCCTGGTCTTCCTGTCCCGGCACCTGAACGGTCCCGGGCCCGGAAGGAACGACCCCAACCGAACCGCGACCACAAGGAGTTGACCGTCATGCAGAAGGACATCATCGACAACGACCCGCTCGTCGAGGCCGACGAGTCGAGAAGCGTCGGCGTGATCGTGGGCGTCCGCATCCCGTTCCGCGAGGCGGAGACCACCGAAGAGCAGATCTGACGCATCGTCACCAATGGTCCCGCCGGACGCGCGTGCTCCCGCGCGCGTCCGGCGGCACCGGTGACCCCGACCGCCCCACACAGCACGAGCACAGCACGAGCACAGGACAAGCAACAGGACAGGCACAGGACAGCGAAGGAAGCAGAGGCAAGCCGTGCGCGTACTCCTGGTCAACATGCCGTGGTCGCCCGTCGACCTGCCGTCGCTCGCGCTCGGCATCCTGAAACGGGCCGTCAACGAGCGGGTGCCCGGCGCCGAGGCGGAGGTGCTGCACGCCAACCTGGAGTACGTCGACTGGCTCACCGCCGCCGACCCCGGCTTCGGGTACGCGGACTACGACTACTACGCGCTGTCCTCGTACTTCCTCGGCTGCGGCGACTGGGTCTTCTCCTCCGCCCTCTACGACGACCCCGAGTGGCGGGTGGCCGAGTTCAGCGCGGCCATGGGCGCGAAGATCGGCGAGGAGCGGCTGGAGACCTCCCTGCGCCTGCACGCCGAGGCGCCGCGCTTCGTGGCCCGCGTCGTCGACCAGATCATCCAACGGCAGCCGGACGTCGTCGGGTTCAGCTCCACGTTCCAGCAGAACACCGCCGCCCTCGCCGCCGCCCGCCACCTCAAACGGCTCGCCCCGCACATCGTCACGGTGATGGGCGGCGCCAACTGCGACGGCGAACAGGGCGCCGCCGCGCACCGCAACTTCCCGTTCGTGGACTACGTGGTGCGCGGCGAGGGCGAGGCGTCCTTCCCCGCGCTGGTGACCGCGTTGCGCGACGGGACCGGCACCGACGCCATCCCCGGGGTGTGCCGCCGCGACGGCGAGCGGTCGGTGGCGAACCCGATGGCCACCGCGCCGCTGCCGCCCGCCGCGATCCTGCCGCCCGACTACTCCGGCTACTTCGAGCGCCTCGCCGCGTCCACCGCGCGCTCCTGGGTCGAACCCAAGCTGGTGGTCGAGGGCGCCCGCGGCTGCTGGTGGGGCGAGAAGCACCACTGCACCTTCTGCGGGCTCAACGGCTCGTTCATGGAGTTCCGCAGCAAGAGCCCGGACACCTTCCACGACGAGATCATCGACCTGGTCCGCGAACACCGGGTCCTCGACATGTACCTGGTCGACAACATCCTCGACATGGGCTACCTCACCAGCGTGCTGCCCCGGATCATCGACAGCGGCTACGACCTGCGCATGCACGTCGAGATCAAGGCCAACCTCAAGAGCGCCCAGCTGCGCACCCTCGCCGACGCGGGCCTGGTCTTCGTCCAGCCGGGCATCGAGAGCCTGGGCGACCGCGTGCTCGACCTGATGGACAAGGGCGTCAGCGGATGCCAGAACATCCGCATGCTGCGCGACGGCCAGGCCGCCGGTCTCTCGGTCTTCTGGAACTACCTGCACGGCTTCCCCGGCGAACAGGACACCGACTACGACCCGGTGATCGCCCAACTCCCCGCGCTGGAACACCTCGACCCCCCGGTCGACCAGTCCGCGCGGATCGCCATCGAACGCTTCAGCCCCTACTTCACCCGCCCCGAACTCGGCTTCTCCGAGCTGCGCCCGGCCCTGCCGTACCGCGTCACCTACGACCTGCCGGAGTCCGAACTGCTTGACCTGGCCTACGTCTTCGACGTCCCGCCGCGCGGCATCGGCGAGGCGACCACCGCCCGGCTCAACGCGGCCCTGCGCGTCTGGCAGGAGGGGCACCCCGGCAGCAGGCTCACCCACGTCGACCTCGGCGACCGCATCGTGCTGGCCAGCAGGCGCCGCGCGTTCGCCTGGCGCGCGCACGAGATCACCGACCCGGTCGAGCTCGCCGCGTTCCGGCTGCTGGACCAGCCGCACACCCTCGCCGCCCTCACCCGCAAACTCGCCGCCCGGGTGGACGGCGAGGCACCCGACGCCTCCGCGGTGCTGGGAATCCTCGACCGCTGGCTGGACCTGGGCCTGCTCTTCACCGACGCGGGCTCCTACATCCACCTCGCCCCGCGCTCGGTCAACGACGACCTGCTCAGGCTGGGATTCCTGCGGGCCCTGGACGCGGACGGCGCGCCGGTGGCCGCGACCGGGGACGAGCCGCAAGCGACGGCGGAACGCGCCCCGGTGACGGTCTGACCCCTTCGCCCCGCCCCCGCGCATCCCCAACTGCCGCCGACGACAGGAGACTTCCGCCGTGACCACCGCCGCCCACGCCACCGCCGCCCATGCCGACGCCTCCTGCGCGCGCGTCCTCGCCTGGCGGGACTACGACCCGGCCGTCCGCACGCTGGACGGGATGTGCCTGGGCACCGTCGAGGTGGACGGCGAACCCGCCGAGGCCGCACGGCGGTTGTGGGACGCGGGCGCGCGCCGGGTGGAGCTGCCCGGGACGGTGGACCTGGCCGGCCCCCGTGATCCGGTCGCCACCGTGTGGGCGCTGTGCCTGGTGCGCGACCTGACCGCGCTCGGCGTCGTCGTGGACTGGCGGCTGAGGCTCGCCCCGGGCACCGACTGGCGCACCCTGTCCCACCTCCAGCCGCCGCGCGCCACGACCGGCACCCCGGACGACACCGAGGTCCCCGGCCGGTGGCGGCACGGCTACTACCTGGGCAAGTGCCTGTGGCGGCGCGGCCCCGGCTTCGTCCAGATCCGCGACCGGCGCTGGGGCGCGCTGCACCGCTTCACCGTCGACGAGCCCGAGTACCAGGAGGCGATCGCCCTGCTGTCCTGCGGCGCCCCGCGCTCGGCCGTGCCGCCCGCCGTCCTGGCCGACCTGGAGCAGGAGCGCCTCGTCGGCTCGGTCGGCGGGCAGGCGTGGTTCCTGCCCTACCGGGTGCGGCGCTGGGCCAAGGGCGCCATCACCCTGTGACCCGGGCGCCCGCTCAGCAGCGGGTGTCGGGGCCCGACTGTCCCGTGAGGTGGTTCGACACGATCCAGCCCGCGGTGTCCGACCCGGCGATCCGCACGTAGTACCACTTGTTGCCGTAGGCGTTGTCGACGTAGCAGTGGTACCAGAGCTTGGTCTTGGCGGTCTTGATCTGCGTGACGTGCGAGCAGTCCCCGTACGGTCCGGAGAACAGGTTGTAGTTGCCGCCGGAGGTGTAGCCGTACGTGCCGGGGTTCGGGTCCTGGTGGGTCCAGCCGCCGCAGCCCGTGGACGCGGTGCTCGGGGACGGCGCGGAGGTCACCGGGGGCGCGCCGCCGCCCGCGGTGGACGAGGGCGCGGGGCCGCCGGAGGCACCGGGCCCGCCCGGCGTCTGCGAGGCGGCACCGGAGGCCCCGGCGCCGGACGGCGCGGACGAGGCCGAGGGGCCGGCCGAGGTCATGCCGTGGACCGGCTTGCCCATGCTGGGCGAACCGTCGGCGACGGGCAGGCTGATGGCGGGCAGCGCCGCCGGGCCCGAGCCACCCGTGCCGTCGCCCGCCGAGCCGTGCGTGCCCACGAGCGCGTACGCCACGCCGCCGCCCGCGATCACCACGGCCGCCGCCGCGGCGGCGACGACGGTCCTGCGGGCCCGCCGGTCCGCGCCGGGCGACGACTTCCGCCCGGCGTCCGCACCACCTCGGGCGGCGGCGGGACGCGGGACGGTGGTCTCCAGGCCGCCGGGGGTGTACCCGGCCCGCCCGGACGGCTGCGCGGGGAGCCCGGCGGGTGCCGCGTACCCGCCCGGCGCGGGCGGTGCCGGTGGCGTCCGCGCGGGAGGCGGCCCGAAGGCGCCCGCCGGGGCGGGGGCGGGGGAAGAGTACTGCGACAGGTCCATCGTGTCGCCTGCGGCCACCGCCTCCAGCAGCTCACGTGCCCGCTCGGCGTCCGGCCGGTCCTGCGGCTCCTTCGCCATCAGCGCCCGCAGCACCGGTGTCAGCGCCCCGGCCCGCCGGGGCTCCGGCAGCGGATCGCTCACGATGGCGGTGAGCGTGGAGAGCACCGAGGGACGGCGGAACGGCGAGGCGCCCTCCACGGCCGCGTACAGCGTCATGCCCAGCGACCAGATGTCGGAGGCGGGGCCCGGCTCGTGGCCCTGGGCGCGCTCCGGGGGCAAGTAGTCGAGCGAGCCCACGAGTTCACCGCTGCGGGTCAGCTTGGAGACCGCCTCCTCGCCGCCCGCCTCCACGCTGGCGATGCCGAAGTCGGTGAGCACGACCCGGCCGCCGCGCTCCAGCAGCACGTTGCCCGGCTTGACGTCGCGGTGCAGCACACCGGCGCGGTGCGCCGCGGCGAGCGCGTCCATCAACCGGGCGCCGATCCCGGCCGCCTCCCGCGGGTCCAGCGTGCCGCGTTCGGCCAGCACGTCGTCGAGCGAGGGACCGTCGACCAGTTCCATCACGATGACCGGGAGGCCCTGGTCCTCGATCACGTCGTGCACGGTGACGACACCCGCGTGCCGGATGCGCGCGGCGGCCTGCGCCTCGCGCCGCATCCGCTCGCACAGGTCGGCCAGTTCGTGCGGGGAGGCGTCGGTGTACGCGCGCAGGATCTTGACCGCCACCTCGCGGCCCAGCACCTCGTCCACCGCCCGGCCGACGACTCCCATGCCGCCGCGGCCCAGCGTCCGCGTCACCCGGTAGCGCCCGCCCAGCACCCTGCCGGCCGGCTCGCCGCCGAACCCGTCCCCCTCGGTCACCCGCGCGCTCCGTTCCTCGAAATCCCTGGAATCCTCGGTCCCCATGACCGGCGGGGTACAGCGTAGGGGGTCCCGCTACGGGCGTGTCGCGCCCCGTACCACCAGGTCGTCCAGCAGCCGCGCGGTCGCCTCGGCGATCTCCTCGACGGCCCGGTCGAACACCTCCCGGTTGTGCGCGGCGGGCGCCCGGAAACCGGACACCTTGCGCACGTACTGGAGCGCCGCCGCCCGGATGTCGGCCTCCCCCACGGCCTCGGTCACCGGCGGCCTGAGTGTCTTGATGCTGCGGCACATGCCTCCAGTGTGCCGCGTGCCGGAGCCCGGCGCGGCGGACGGCCGCGCCGGGCTCCCGTGATCCGGCGGCCGTCAGCCCAGCAGCACCGGCAGTTCGCGGTGGCCGTTGGAGATGAACGAGCTGACCGGGCGCAGCTCGCTCTCCGGGACCGCCAGCCGGGCGTGCGGGAAGCGCTCGAAGAGGGCGGGCAGCGCGATCGACGCCTCCAGCCGGGCCAGCGGCGCGCCCAGGCAGAAGTGCACGCCGTGACCGAAGGCCAGGTGCTCCTTGTCGACGCGGGTCACGTCGAAGTCGGCGGCGTCGGCGCCGTGCCGGGCGGTGTCGTGCCCGGCGGCCTGGTAGCCGGCGAGGATCGGCTCGCCCTTGCCGATGGTCACGCCGTCCAGCTCGATGTCCTCGACCGCGTAGCGCAACGGCAGATGGGCGACCGGGGCGCGGTGGCGCAGCGACTCCTCGATCACGTCGTCCCAGCCCACCGCGCCGGAGCGGACCAGTTCCCGCTGGTCGGGGTGGGTCAGCACGGCGTGCACGGCGTTGTCGATGAGGTTGACCGTGGTCTCGTGGCCCGCGCTGATGACCAGCAGCAGGGTGTCGACCAGTTCCTGCTCCGACAGCTTCGTGCCGCCGTCCTCCTCGCGGGTGGCGATCAGCAGGCTGGTCATGTCGTCGGCGGGCTCGCGCCGCTTGACGGCGACCAGTTCGGTCAGCAGGGCGTGGATCGCGTGGTACGTCGCGAGCGCCTCCTCCGGGGTGCTGGAGGTGGCGAAGACGCCGTCCACGGCGGTGCGCAGCGGCTCGCGCAGCCTTTCGGGCACGCCGAACAGCTCGCAGATGACCTGGATCGGGATCGGGTACGCGTACCCCTCACGCAGGTCGACGGCCGTGCCCTCGGGGGTCCGCGCGAGTCCGTCCAGCAGGTCCTGGGCGATCCGCTCGATCCTCGGGCGCAGCGCGGCGGTGCGACGGGCGGTGAAGGCGGGCGCCACCAGCTTGCGCAGTCTGCGGTGGTCGTCGCCGTACGCGGTGAACATGTTGGTCACCGCCACCCACGTGAACAGCTGCCAGTCCTGCGGGATCTCACCGGCTGTGAACGCCGGCCAGTGCTGCTTGGGGTCCTTGGAGACCCGGGGATCGGTCAGCAGCCGCTTGAGCAGTTCGGCGTCGCCTACCGACCACGCCACCACCTGGCCAGGAAGTTCCACCCGCGTCGCCGGCCCGCGCCCGGCGATCCGCCGGGCCTCGCCGGGGATGTCGGTGCCTGCGGGGTCGATGACGTAAGGGGCGAGCTCGGTCGTGCCTGACTGCTGGTCCATGGGACGTCTCCGGGGGTCTCGGGGGATGCGGGAGATGCGGTGGGCGGTTCCTTCGGCAGCGCGGTACGCGGGGTGGTGGTACGGGGGGCGGCCTCCGGCACCGGGACCTCCGCGGGCAGCGGCACCCGCAGCCCGGTCACCGGCGGGAAGCGCACCGGCAACGCGGCCAGCGCCCGGTGGAAGGGCCCCGGCCGCCAGGTCAACTCATCGGCCGGGACGGCGAGTTCGAGGTCGGGCAGCCGGTCCAGCAGCCGCTCCAGCGCCACCGAGGCGATGATGCGCGCCTCGCGCTGCGCCGGGCAGCCGTGCGGTCCCGCGCTCCACGCCAGGTGGGCCCGGTTGCCGGAGCGCCGGTCGGTGGCGAGCGCCGGGTCGGTGGTGGCGGCCGCGAAGCTCACCACCACCGGGACACCCTCGCGCAGCGGCACACCGTCCAGCTCGACGTCGTGGAACGCGTAGTGGACGCCGTAGTTGGCCATCGGCGGGTCGGTCCACAGCACCTCGTCGAGCGCGTCCTCGACCGGCAGGCTGCCGACGCCCAGGTCGCCCGCGAAGCGGCCGTCGGACAGCAGCAGCCGCAGGCCGTTGGCGATCAGGTTCTGCTGCGGCTCGGTGCTCGCGCCCATCAGCACGACCAGCTGGTGGATCATCTCCTCGTCGGTCAGCCGCGCCTCGTGCGCCAGCAGCCGCGAGACCATGTCGCCGCCCGGCCGCCGCCGCTTGAGCGCGATCAGCTCGCTCAGCGCCTCGGTGATCAGCGCGTCGCACTTCTCCGCGTCGACGCCGTCGAAGATCCCGCGCATACCGGTGTAGAGCCGGTCGCCGAGGTCGGCGGGGCAGCCGAACATCTGGCCCAGGACCCGCAACGGCAGGTGCTTGGCGTAGTCGTCCAGCAGGTCCGCCTCGCCGACCGGGCCGAAGGCGTCGATCAGCGCGTCGGCGCTGTGCTCGACGTAGCCGCGCAGCGCGTCGGGGTCCACCGCGCGCAGGCAGTCGTCGATCGCCCCGCGCAGCCTGCGGTGCGCGTCGCCCTCGGAGAACAGCGCGTTGGGCCGGTACGCCATCATCGGCACGACCGGGTTGTCGGGCGCCACGGTGCCCTCGGCCAGCGCGCGCCAGCGCCGGGCGTCCTTGCCGAACGTCTCGGTGCCGCGCAGCACTTGCAGCGCCGCCGCGTAGGAGGTGACGAGCATCGCGTCGACGTCCGGCGCCAGACGCACCGGCGCGGCGGGCCCGTACGCGCGCAGTCGCGCGTAGACCGCGCCGGGATCGGCGGCGAACTCCGGCCCGTACAAGGGCGTCGCGCTCGCGGGGGAGTGCGCAGGGCAACCGGGCGGGGGCGTGCCGGGGCGCGGGTCGTCCGGGGATGCGGGGTGGGTCACGCGGGCTCCTGGCCTTCGCGGGCGGACAGGTACTGGACGAGCGAGATGAGGGCTTCGGTCGACGAGCGCGGGTCGCGGGCGTCGCAGGTCACCAACGGGGTCTCGGGCAGCAGGTCGAGCGCCTCGCGCAGCTCCTCCTCGGCGAACTCCGGCGCGTCGTCGAAGCGGTTGACGGCCACCGCGTACGGCAGTCCGTACTCCTCCAGCAGGCCCATCACGTCGAAGGAGTGCTCCAGGCGCCGGGTGTCGGCGAGGACCAGCGCGCCGAGCGCGCCGCGGGTCATGTCCTCCCACAGCCGGGTGAAGCGCTGCTGGCCGGGGGCGCCGAACAGGTAGAGCACCAGGTGGTCGTTGAGGGTGAGGCGGCCGAAGTCCAGGGCGACGGTCGTCGTGGTCTTGTCCGGCACCCCCCGCAGGTCGTCGGTGAGCGCGCCCGCCTGCGTCATCGTCTCCTCGGTGCGCAGCGGCCTGATCTCGGAGAGGGTGCCGACGAACGTGGTCTTGCCCACCGCGAAGTGACCCACCACCAGGAGCTTGACGGCCGTGCTGACCGTCGCGGGCAGGTAGACGTCGTCACAGGCGAGCGCGGAGCCCATCAAGGACCTCCTGGAGGATCCGGGGTTCGGTGGGTCGGGCGGACGGGACAGGAGAACGGGTGAGGATCAGGCCGTCGTCGGCGAGATCCCCCAGCAGCACCTTGGTGACGCTCACCGGGATGCCCAGGTGCCCGGCCACCTCGGCGACCGACAGCGCGCCGCCCCGGCACAGCCGCAGCACGCGGTCCTTCTCCGGGCTCAGGGCGCCCGGTTCGGCGCCGGTGGCGATCACCAGCGTCACCAGGTCGAAGGTGTCGCGGGTCGGATGGGCGCGGCCTTCCGTGATCACGTACGGCCGCACCAGCCCCCGCCTGCCGGGCCGCGGCGCGGTCATCCGGCGGTGCCCGCGCCCTGCCGCGGCGGGCTGGTCAGCGCCTTGCCGAGGCGGTCCACCAGCTTGTGCATGCGGAACGTCACCGCTTCCATGTCCACCTCGGCGGCGGCGGACACCGCGAGGTAGGCGCCGGGGCCCGCGGCGACCAGGAAGACGAAGCCGTCGGCGAACTCGATCAGGGTCTGCCGCCACACGGTGTCCGGGCGGTCGCAGAACTCCGCCGTGCTGCGGCTGATGGACTGCAGACCCGACAGAGCGGCGGCCTGACGCTCCGCCTCGTCCCTGCCGATGCCCTGGGAGTGGGCGCGCAGCATGCCGTCGGCGGACAGCAGGATCGCGTGCCGGGCGCCGGGCACGGCCAGCGCGTCGTCCAGCATCCAGTCCAGGCGGTCGTCGGTCATGTCGCGGGGTTCCCTTCGTGGTCCGGGCGTGAGCCGGCGGACGGCGTCCCGGCGGCGGGGGGCCGGCGGACGGTCAGCGTTTCCTCGTCGGCGGGCGGTTCAGCGGCGGGCGCGGGCGGCGCGGCGGGCTCCGGCCGGGCGGCGGGGGCCGGTTCTCCCGCGGCGCGGCCCGAGCGGGTGCCGCGGGCGAACGCGCCGATCATCGCGGCGGCCTGCTCCGGCGAGCGGCCCGCGGACTCCTGCGCCGGGGCGGCGGGCGCGGCGGCCACCGGGGCGGCGTGCGCGCCCAGTTGCCTGCGGCGGCGCCGGGGCAGCCCGTTGGCGGTGGTCGCCAGGGCGGTCGGCGGGGTCACGGCCGGCGCGGCGTCGGCGGCCGGGGCGGGCGCGGGGGCCGCGGGCGCCGGGCGGGCGGCGGACCGCACGGGGGTGGCGCTCTGCGCGGGGGCGGGCTCCTCGTCGACCCGGGTGAGCAGCTCACCCGGCAGGAACAGCACCGCCCGCACCCCGCCGTACGGCGACTGGGTGTCGACCGAGACGCGGAAGCCGTACCGCGCCGCGAGCGCGCCGATGACCGCGAAGCCGAACTGCGGGGGGTCGCCGAGGTCGGCGATCTCCACCTGCCGGTGTCCCGACAGCAGTTCCCCGGCCCGGCGCACCTCCTGGTCCAGCAGTCCGACGCCCGCGTCGTCGATGACGATCGCGGCGCCGTTGTGCGCGGGCTGGATGCCGACCTGCACGGTGGTGTTGGGCTGCGAGTGCCGTGCCGCGTTGTCCAGCAGCTCGGCGACGGCGAGCACCACGGGTTCCACGGCGCGGCTGATCACGCCGGAGCCGACCTGCGAGTGTGCCTCGACGCGGCGGTAGTCGCGGATGCGGGAGGTGGCGCCGCGCACCACGTCCAGCAGGGTGGAGGCGGCCCGCTGGCGGCCCGGCCACGATCCGCACAGCACGGCGATGGCCTGGGCGCGGCGGCCGAACTGGGCGTTGGTGTGGTCGATCTCCAGCAGGTCCTGGAGCACGGCCGGGTCGTCGTGCCGGTCCTGCATCGCCGAGATCGACAGCTGCTGTTCGTTGGCCAGGCCCTGCAGTGCCCGCATCGACGCCTTCAGCGCGTTGCGCGCGGTGCGGTCGGCGCGGGCCCGGGTGGTCTCCACGGAGGTGGTGAACGACCGGATCACCGCGGCCAGGCTCAGCGCGTAACCGGAACCGACCAGCGAGGGCGGCACCGGGACGTTCGCGGCGGCGGCGGGGCCGCCGTCCAGCAGGGCGGGCAGCCGCACCTCGGCCAGGTCCCGCAGGGCCTCGTCGCGGTCGCGGGCCAGGCCCTCCAGCTCGGTGATCCGGCGGCGCAGTCGTACGACCGCCAGCCGCTCGCGGACCAGCAGGACGACCACCACCAGGGCGACCGCCGCCAGGCACCACAGCCACGCCTGGAGTGTGTCTCGTGTCATCAGATCCTCGGGACGGGACGCGTGCGGGGACGGTGGCGTACCACGCGCGTCGGTCGTCGGGTCGGTGGCTCGTTCACGTGTCCGGGCGGGAGCCTACGGGGCCCGGCGACCGGAACGCGACCGGGGGTGATCGCCAACTGCCCGGTCGGGTGCGGGATTTGGCCGGTATCGCGGCAGATCGGCGGGCTGATCACCACAGCGAAGTGCCTGGTCGCGTTCCGTGACGATCGTCACGCGGCACGATCGTCACGCGGCGCCTCGGGTCCCCTGACGGCCGGCGGCTGTACGCCTCCGGCCCCGCGTCCGTACCCCTGAGGTTCTCGCATCGGACACCGAATAGTTCGGGCACCGATGTATTCTGGAGCCGAAGCATTCGGCGAGCGGACGGCCGCGCCCAGGGCCGCCGCGGGACGAGGAAGACGGGTGACCCGGTGACGAGTGCCACGGCACGGCAGCTGACCGCCCTGCTCTCCCGGGAACGGCCCCGGCCCGCGCGCATACGCGAGCGCCCCGGCGCCTGGTGGCTGGCGGTGGCCACGGTCTGCTTCGGCGCCTTCATGGGCCAGCTCGACGCCAGCATCGTCACCCTGACCTACCGCAGCCTGGGCAGCGACTTCCACACCTCGCCCGCCGCCGTCGAATGGGTCTCGCTGGCCTACCTGATCACCCTGGTCGCGCTGCTGGTCCCGGTCGGGCGGCTGGCCGACGCGCACGGCCGCAAGCTGTTCTACCTGTACGGATTCGTGGTCTTCACCGCCGCGTCGGCGGCCTGCGGACTCGCGCCCTCACTGGCCGCACTGGTCGTCTTCCGCGTGGTGCAGGCCGCCGGTGCCGCGATGATGCAGGCCAACAGCGTCGCCCTGGTCGCCACCAGCGCCCCCAGGGACCGGATGCGCACCGCGCTCGGCGTGCAGGCCGCCGCCCAGGCGCTCGGCCTCGCCCTCGGCCCGACCGTCGGCGGCGCGCTGGTGTCCACCCTGGGCTGGCGCTGGGTGTTCGGCATCAACGTGCCGATCGGCGTGGTCGCCCTGGTCGCCGGGCACTACCTGCTGCCCAGGACCCGCACCCGCAACCGCGTCCCCGGCTTCGACTGGCCGGGCCTGGCCCTGCTGGCGCTGGCCACCACCGCCGGGCTGCTGGGCGTCTCGGCCGCCTCGGGCCTGCGGGTGCCGGGCTGGGCGGTCGGCGCGCTGTTCGCCGTCGCGGTGGCGGCCGGGTGGGGCTTCGCCGTACGGCAGGGCCGGGCCGCCGCACCCCTGCTCGACCTCGCGCTGCTGCGGCTGCGGGCGGTCTCCGCCGGGCTGGCGGGGGCGCTCTTCGGCTACCTGGTGCTCTTCGGGCCGCTGGTGCTGGTGCCGGTCGTGCTGACCGCGGCGGGCCGCAGCGAACTGACCGCCGGAGTGGTGCTGACCGCGTTGCCCGCCGGGTTCGCGCTCGCGGCCACCGGCGCCGACCGGGTGCTGCCGCGCGGCCTGCCGGACCGCACCCGCTGCCTGCTGGGCGCGGGGGTGTGCGTGGCCGCGCTCGGCCGGCTCGCCGCCGCGGGCCCGGCCGGCCTCGGCACACTGACTCCGGCGCTGGCCGTGCTGGGCCTCGGCCTCGGGCTGTTCACCCCGGCCAACAACACCCTGATCATGAGCGCGATACCGGCCGGCTCCTCCGGGACCGGCGGCGGGCTGGTCAACATGGCCCGGGGCCTGGGCACCGCGCTGGGCGTCGCGCTGGTGACGCTGGCCCTGCACCTGACCTCCGCCACCGGAGCGCTGGTCGTGCTGCTCGCGGCGGGCGGCGCGGCGCTGGCGGCCGCGGCGCTCGGTCCGCGTTCCGGACACTGAACGGCCACGCGCGGTCCGCCTTCCGGACGCCGACCGGGTCCGCGCGGCCCGCCGACTAAGGTCGTGCCATGCCGACCCCGCACCACCCCGACGACCCGAACCCCGCGGCCCCCGGCCGCGGCGGGCCCGACGCCCGGCTGCTGACCGAGGTCGTCACCCGGCTGCGCAGGGCGCTGCGCGCCTCGATCCGCACCGACTACCCGTGGGAGACGCTGCCCATGGCCCAGGTCGAGCTGCTCCAGGTGCTCGCCGAGCACTCGCCCGCCCGCATCGGCGACCTGGCCGCCCGGCAGCGGCTGGCGACCAGCACCGTCAGCGGGCTCATCGGCCAGATGATCACCTCCGGCCTGGTGGCCCGCGCCGTCGACCCCGCCGACCGCAGGGCGTCCGCCGTCACCCTGACCGACGCGGGCCGCGACCAGCTCACCGCCTGGGCGCAAGCCCACGAACGCCGCCTGGACGCGGCCCTGGACGCGCTGGACACCGACGACCGCGCGATCGTCCGCTCCGCGCTGCCCGCCCTCTTCCGCCTCGCGGAGCACCTCGACGACACCGGGACCCCGGACGCCCCGGCCACCGCGCCGGACGCCCCGCAGGCCGCGCCCGGCCGTCCTACCCCCGCTGACCGGCCGGGGGCGCGGGGCTGAACCGGCGCATCCGGCGGGCCGTCAGCACGCCCTCCACGCCCGCGTTGGCGACCGCGATGCGCGGCAGCTCGGTGGGGCGCTCGTAGAGCATGAAGCGCGGCTGCCAGTGCGGGCGCAGCCCGGCGTTGTCCCGGTGCACCCCTTCGAGGCCGCGGCGCGGCGACAGCAGCCGCACGATGAGCCGGTGGACCCGGAAGACGAAACCGGTGCCCAGGCCCTGGCCGTACGTGACGGGGGCGTGGAAGACGGTGAAGTTCAGCGCGATCCGCTCGACGTCCGCCACCGGGTCGGCGCCCGCCCGCGCCCGCAGCAGCAGTTCGGTCAGCATCAGCGCGAAGACGCTGTCCGGCGACTCCCGTTCACGCCGCATCAGGTCCAGCGACAGCCCCGCGCCGCCGTCCCACGGCACCAGGTCCAGCAGGGCGCAGGTGCGGTCGTTGGGGTCGCGGCACTCGACGATCACGCAGGCGCCGTCGGCCGGGTCGCCCATCCTGCCCAGCGTCATGGTGAAGCCGCGGTCCACCGCGCCGTTGCGCCAGGCGTCGGCCAGGTGGACCAGGCCGTCCATCTCCTCCCGGGCCACCTCCCGGTGCCGCCGCACCGTCACCGAGTAGCCGGCCGCCAGCAGTTCGTCGCGGGCCTCGCGCAGCGGGCGGGCCTCGGGCGCGGTCAGGTCGGCGTCCGCGACGGCGGTCACCGCCTCGTCGCCGAACGCCAGCACCCGCATCCCGGCGCGTTCGAACAGCCCGGCGGCCCGCTCGCTCGCCCCGGTCACCGCGGGCACCCAGCCGTGGGAGCGGGCGGTGTGCAGCCAGGCGCCGATCGCCGCGGGCCAGGCCGCCGGGTCGCCCACCGGGTCGCCGGAGGCCAGCGCGACCCCGTTGATCACCCGGTAGGTCACGGCGGCCTCCTGACCGGGAGACCAGGCGACCGCCTTGTCCCGGTGGAGCGCGAAGTAGCCCAGCGAGTCGTCCGCGCCGAACCGGGCGAGCAGCCCGCGCAGCCTGTCCTCGTCCTCCGGTCCCAGCCGGGCCCTGCCGCGCGGGCTGCGGAAGAACGCGCGCAGCACCTGGAGCAGCAGCGCGACGCTGAGCACGTTGATCAGCAGGTCGGTCCAGCCGGGGACGGTGATGTCGGGCAGTTCGAAGAGCGTGGAGAGGGTGAAGACCCGCAGCAGCGCGTAGCGCAGGCAGTCCGTCCAGGACGCGGCCGGTTCGGTGTCGGTCCCGTGCACCAGCACGGTGCCGAGCCCGGCGGCCAGCACCCCGCCCAGCACGAACCAGCCCAGCCCCAGCGGGATGTTGCCGCGCTCCCCGCGCACCTGGCAGACCGTCCGGGCGATCACCAGCGCGACGGCGACAGCGGTGGTCACCCCCGCCGAGACCCAGTTGACGACGTGCTGCCGGGCGTCCGGCAGCACCAGCAGCGCCCCCCAGTACACCAGCGCGTTGAGCCCCGCCAACGTGAAGGTGATCAGCCAAGCGGCCCGCTTGCGCCGCCGCAGCATCACCGCGAGCAGGCTGGCCACCAGCGCCGCGGTGAAGCCCGCGGTCACCAGGAACGGGGTGAACAGGTCGCCGCTGTCGGCCCGGTAGATGCGTTCGCGGAACGGCGCGATCAGGCCGGTGAGCACGTCCAGCGCGGCGGCCAGCCGCAGGTACCACACGACGGCGACCGCGCACGGCTCGGCCAGCGGGCGCAGCAGTCGCTCGGCGCGGGTCGGCGGCAGGTCGGCCAGCGACACCCTCGGCGGCGCCGGGCGCTTCGGCGGCGCGGGCCTCGGGCTCTCCAGGTGCGGCGCACCGGCCACCGCGTTGTAGACCTTGCGGCGGGCCGCGTCCAGCCGCCCGTGCACCCGCTGCTCGCGGCGCTCGGCCCGGGCCAGCCTGCGCGGCCGCGAGTAGTAGCGCCAGCGCGCCCAGGGGCTCGCCGGGCGGGCCAGCCGGATCGCGCCGAAGAACGCGGGCACCACCAGGAACAGCCCGAACAGGCCGGTCCACAGCTTGCCCTTGAGCAGGCTGAGCACCACCAGCGCCAGCAGCACGCCGATGGCGACGGTCCGGGTCAGCAGCGAGCCGGTGAAGCCGCCCAGCGGGGTCACCCCGAGCAGCAGCAGCCCGATCACGGTGACCGCGAGGATCACCGCGTCCACCGACTGGCGGCCCTCCTCGCGCCAGTAGACGTCCTCCAGGTGCAGCACGAGCGCGAACTCGTCCAGCACCAGCCCGCACCCGATGCCGAACAGCAGCGCCAGCAGGTCGTGCCCCACCCGCGCCTCGCCGCGCAGCGCGAACGAGCCGATGCCGCCGGCCAGCATCCCGGCCAGCCCGAAGACCACGTGGTGGATGTGGAGGCCGCCGGGCTGGACGTTCCCCGGCCACCAGCTCACCCCGCGGCGGATCATCCGCACGCTGAACCGGATGAACAGGAACGATCCGAGCAGGCCGACGAGCAGCAGGAACAGCGGCTCACGCCCGGTGTCCACGATCCGGGTCTGGTAGCCGTGCGCCAGCCACTCCCACATGAGTACGCGTCACCTCGTCGTCGTAGCGGCGGCCGTCGGTCCGCCGTCCTCGGGGCGGCCGCGGCGGGCCACCCCCTGGTCAACGACAGCTTCGCACCCGGGAAACGCGAACGCGCAGGCAGCGGCGCGTGGTGGCGTACGCGACTACTTCACGGCCGTCAGCTTCGCGTAGACCACGACGTTGCCCAGGTAGCTGCGGGTGGTCTTGGAGAAGCCGCCGCCGCAGGTGATCAGGCGCAGCTCCGGCGTGGGGGTGTCGGCGTAGACCTTGGCGTCGGGGAAGTCCTTCTTCTCGTAGGCGTTGACGCCGTAGACGGTGAAGACCGCGACGCGCTTGTCGGCGCGGGTGATCTCGACGGTGTTGCCCTTGTGCAGCGAGCCGAGGTTGTAGAAGACGGCCGGGCCCTTGAGGTTGTCCACGTGCCCGGCGAGCACCGCGGCGCCCTTCTCGCCCGGCGCCGGGCCGCCGTCGTACCAGCCGGCCAGGTTCTTGTCGGTCTCCGGCGGCACCTGGAGCTGGTTGCTCGCGTCCACGCCCAGCTTCATCAGCGGCGCGTCCACCTTGATGGCCGGGATGCGCACCCGCTGCGGCAGCGAGTACGGCAGCGGCGCGACGGTCGGGCTCGGTGAGGCGGAGGACGCCGGGGCGCCCTGGCCGGGGGAGGGGCTGCCCACCGCCTCGGCGGCGGTCGGGGCGGGCGGCTGCGAGGTCTGGGTGCCGTTGTGCAGCAGCCAGGCCCCGGCGAGCAGCGCGGCGGCCGAGAAGGCGATCACGGCCCGGGGGGCGCGGCGGGGGCGGCCGGTGCCGGGCGGCTCGTCGGGCTCCTGGGGTTCGCCGGGTCCGTAGGGCCAGGGGCGCGGGGTGGGCGGCATGGTCGGCGGCCTTTCGACGACGGTTGCGCGGCGCGGCGATCGGTACGGCTGAACGCCGGACGGCGAACGCGGCGCGCACATGATGGCGTTATGTCCGATGTTCGCCTCATCTGACAGGGGATCACACAACACGGCGGACGGCGAGCGATGACCGACCCGTACGGAGCACACCCGGCGGGCGCTTGTTACCGTTCGGTGTGCCACCGATACGCAGCCGGGACGCGAGCCCGGGCAAGCCCGCTCCGCAGCCAGGCCCGGCCGTCGTCCCGGCCCCCGTACGCCGCCGTCTGTTCGCCGACCTCACGCCCCTGCGCACCTCGGTCGACTACCGGCGGCTGTGGTTCGGCAACACCATCTCCTGGATGGGCCAGCAGATGACCGCCCTCGCGGTCTCGCTCCAGGTCTACGCGATCACCAGGTCGACCTTCGCGGTCGGCCTGGTCGGCCTGTGCTCGCTGGTGCCGCTGGTGATCTTCGGGCTGTACGGCGGCGCCGTCGCCGACACCCTCGACCGCCGCAAGCTCGGCCTGGTCAGCGCCACCGGGGCGAGCGTGATGTCGGTGGTCCTGGCGGGGGCGGCGCTCGCG
The DNA here is from genome assembly GCF_019890615.1 of Streptantibioticus parmotrematis. Lineage (GTDB taxonomy): Bacteria > Actinomycetota > Actinomycetes > Streptomycetales > Streptomycetaceae > Streptantibioticus_D > Streptantibioticus_D parmotrematis. The sequence continues at coordinate 117,482 of NZ_JAINVZ010000019.1, forward strand.
CGCTACCACCACGTCTGGCTGCTGTACTCGGTCGTGGCCCTGCAAGCGGTCTGCTTCGCCATGAACTCCCCGGCCCGCAGCTCCATGATCCCCAGGCTGCTGCCGCCCGAGCAGCTCCCGGCGGCGAACGCGCTCAACTCGCTGACCTCCAACCTCGGCCTGATGGCGGGCCCCAGCCTCGGCGGCGTCATCGTCGGCCTGTGGGGCTATCAGGCCGCGTACCTGGTCGACGTGGTGGCGTTCGGCGCCTCCCTCTACGCGATGTGGCGGCTGCCCGCGATGCGGCCGGACCAGGGCACGGAGGGCGGGGCGGCGCCGCGCCGGGCGTCGGTCGTGGACGGGCTGCGCTTCCTGGCCACCCGGCCCAACCTGCGCATGACGTTCTTCGCCGACCTGGCCGCGATGGTGCTGGCCCAGCCGCGCGCGCTCTTCCCGGCGATCGCGGCGCTGTGGTACGGCGGCGACGCCAAGACCGTCGGCCTGCTGGTCGCGGCGCCCGCGATCGGCTCGGTGCTGGGCGGGCTGTTCTCCGGCTGGCTGGGGCGGGTGCGCAGGCACGGCCGGGCGATCCTGTGCGCCGTCGCCGCCTGGGGTGCGGCGATCGCGGTCTTCGGGCTGACCCGGCAGCTGTGGCTGGGCCTGTTCTTCCTCGCGGTCGCGGGCGCCGCCGACACCGTCTCGATGGTCTTCCGCTCCACGATGCTCCAGGCGGCCACCCCGGACCGGATGCGCGGCCGGCTCCAGGGCGTGTTCATCGTGGTGGTCGCGGGCGGACCGCGGCTGGGCGACTTCCTCGCCGGCTCCGCGGCCGACCTGACCTCGCCGTCCACCACGGTGGTCTGCGGGGGACTGGCCTGCCTGCTGGTGCTGGGGTTGCTGGCGCTGCGGTGGCGCGGCTTCGCGCGGTACGACGCGCGCGATCCACAGGCGTGACCTGGAACGATCGTGGCGGCTCAGGCGTGAACGGGCCGCGTGTGGGCACAAGGTGCTACGCAACCGCGTTCGACGCGAGGGCGTCTGACCGGATGTAGGACCGCGAAGGACCAGGGCGACCGGCCCGGTCCGCACGGAAGGCAGGGCTGAGACGTGGGCATCATCGGCTGGATCCTCCTGGGGCTGATCGCCGGGGCGATCGCCAAGATCCTGCTGCCCGGGCGCGACCCGGGCGGCCTGGTCGGCACCACCCTCATCGGCATCGCCGGGGCGTTCGTGGGCGGCTGGCTGTCCATGCACTTCCTGCACCGCCCGGTGCAGCACACCTTCTTCGACGCCCGCAGCTGGGGCTCGGCCATCGTCGGCTCGCTGGTCCTGCTGATCCTCTACCGCATCTTCTTCGGCAACTCCCGCTCGCGCCGCGGCTGAAGCCGTACCGCGGCTGACGCCGCACCGCACGGGCCGGGGCGTATCGCCCCGGCCCGTCCGTCATCCCAGCATCTGCCGCAGCAGGTCGCGCAGGGTCGCGCGGTCGTGTTCCGACAGGGCGGCCAGGGGCTCGCGGGCGAAGCCCAGGGAGGCGCGCAGGCGGGTGGCGGTGTCCTTGCCGGTTTCGGTGGCCGCGGCGAGCTTGACGCGGCGGTCGGCCGGGTCGGGGCGGCGCTCCACCAGGCCGCGCGCCTCCAGGCGGTCCACGATGCCGGTGACGTTGGACGGCTCGCACTTGAGCTGCTCGGCGATCCGGCGCATCGGCATCGGTTCCCGGGACAGCAGCCCGAGCACGCGCGCCTGGGCGCCGGTGAGCTGGTGCCGGGCCGCCGCCGTGTCGTACTCCTCGTAGTAGCGCGCCACGACGGTGCCGATCAGTTCGACGACCTCCAGCGTGAGGGGGTCCATGGGGGCGGGTGCCGGTGCGGTCATGAGGTCAGTCTACCCATTTGCTTGACATCATGAAATATCCAGGTGCATGGTTAGTTCAGTAGATGAAGTACCTGGAAGTGCAGAAGAAGCGCCGAAGAAGCAAGGAGATGCCTCCCCTGATGTCCGCGTCCGCACACGCCCAGCCCACGCTCCCCGCCACCGGCCGCGAATGGCACCTGGTCGCCCGCCCCGACGGCTGGCCCGTTCCCGGTGACTTCGCGCTGCGCGAGGCCGAGGTGCCCGCCCCGGGCCCCGGCCAGATCGCGGTGCGCAACCTCTTCATGTCGGTCGACCCGTACATGCGCGGCCGGATGAACGACGTCAAGTCCTACGTGCCGCCCTTCCGGCTGGACGCCCCGCTGGACGGCGGCGCGGTCGGCGTGGTCGTCGCCTCCGAGGCCGAGGGCGTCGCGGTCGGCGACCACGTGCTGCACGGGCTCGGCTGGCGCGAGTACGCGGTGCTCGACGCCCGGCACGCCACCACCGTCGACCCGGACGTCGCGCCGCTGTCGGCCTACCTCGGCGTGCTGGGCATGCCCGGCCTGACCGCGTACGCCGGTCTGCTGCGGGTCGGCGCCTTCCAGGAGGGCGACGCGGTCTTCGTCTCCGGCGCGGCCGGCGCGGTCGGCAGCCAGGTCGGCCAGATCGCCAAGCTCAAGGGCGCCTCCCGGGTCATCGGCTCGGCCGGCTCCGACGAGAAGGTCAAGGTGCTGGTCGAGGAGTACGGCTTCGACGCCGCGTTCAACTACAAGAACGGCCCCGTGCGCGAGCAGCTCAAGCAGGCCGCCCCCGACGGCATCGACGTCTACTTCGACAACGTCGGCGGCGAGCACCTGGAAGCCGCGATCAGCTCCCTGAAGGTGCACGGCCGCGCCGCGATCTGCGGCATGATCGCGCAGTACAACGCCACCGAGCCGCCCGCCGCCCCGCGCAACCTCGCCATGGTCATCGGCAAGCGGCTGCGCCTGGAGGGCCTGCTCGTCGGCGACCACGCCGACCTCAAGGAGCAGTTCGTCGACGAGGTCGGCGGCTGGCTGCGGGACGGCAGCCTGCGCTACCGGGAGACCGTGGTCGACGGCATCGACCACGCCGTGGACGCCTTCCTCGGCCTGCTGCGCGGCGAGAACACCGGCAAGATGGTCGTCCGCCTCGACGCCTGACCGCGGCGCCGGCCACCGGTCGGCACCGGGGGTGTGTTGCGTCCGCCCGCCCCCGCTCGCATACGCTTCATCCGACCGCCGCGACCGTGGGCGCGAGTCGCGTCGTACCTCAGGAGGATCATCCCGTATGTCCATCCAGTCCGTAGACGTCCTGTACACCGCCGTGGCCACCGCGGAGAACGGCCGTGACGGCCGCGTCTCCAGCGACGACGGCAAGCTCGACGTGGTCGTCAACCCGCCCAAGGAGATGGGCGGCAGCGGTGCGGGGACCAACCCCGAGCAGCTGTTCGCCGCCGGTTACAGCGCCTGCTTCCAGGGCGCGCTGGGCGTCGTCGCCCGGCAGGAGAAGGCCGACATCTCCGGCTCGACGGTGACCGCGAAGGTCGGCATCGGCAAGACCGAGGCGGGCGGCTTCGGCCTCACCGTCGAGATCTCCGCGTCCATCCCGAACGTGGACGCCGCCACCGCCCAGGCCTTGGTGGAGAAGGCGCACCAGGTCTGCCCGTACTCCAACGCCACCCGTGGCAACATCGAGGTGAAGCTCTCGGTGGCCTGACGCTTCGTCGGGTACCGCGTGGCTTCACGCAGTACGCCCGCTCCGGCCGCCGCTCAACGGCGCGCTCCGGGGCGGGTGTTCGCGTTTCAGGCGTCCTCGTCCGGGGCCCGCGGGGCGCTCGCCGCGTCGGGCGCTTCCCTTGCCTCCGGGGACAGCAGTCGCAGGAAGTCGCGGAAGGCCGCCGCCATGTCCACCGAGTCGGGGTCCAGCAGCCACTGGAGCTGGAGCCCGTCCAGCACGGCCGTCAGCAACGGCGCCGCCCGCTCCGGGGTCAGGCCGCCCGCCAGCCGCTGCCCGTACTCCTCCCGCAGCGCGTTCGCACCGCCCTCCCTGGCCCGGCGGTAGCGGCGCCGGAAGAAGGCGCGGGCCGGGTGGCGCGCGGTGACGCTGTCGGCGGCGAGCACGGTGTAGGTCCTGACCAGGGCCGGCCGGGTCGCGTGGTACTCGACCAGCGAGGCCAGCATCTCCAGCGGCCAGCCCGTCCCGTGCAGCGCGGCGGCGGTGAGGTCCCACTGTCCCGACGCGTCCAGCACGGCGGTCAGCAGTGCCTCCTTGGTGGGGAAGTAGTGCAGCAGCCCCTGCTGGGTCAGTCCGACGCGGTCCGCCACGGCGCCCAGGGTCGTGCCGCGGTAGCCGCGCTCGGCCAGCACCGCGAGCGCGGCCTCGACGATCTCGGCGCGCCGGTCCTCGGACCGTGCGGTCCGGCCTCCGCGGCGCCCGTCCGGGCTCTTCGCGGCCACGGACGAGAGCCTAGGGGGTGTGCCGCGGATCCGCGCGGCGTCGCGGATCCACCCGGCGCCCCTCCGGGCGTAACGTGACGTTCCGCGTGAAAGCGTGCGACGACGCGCAACCGGTGCCTACCGGCCGTTCTGTCCGACATCGTTGTCGGGCCCGTGAGGCGGCGGCGAGGCACCCGTACCCCAACTCACCTGCGCGGACGTGGATTTGAGCGTGGGGGAGGAGAGGGCTACGGTCCATGGGTAACGGTGGCCGTCCGCCCGCGCGGCGGCGGTCCCGAGCGTGGCGCGAGGACGCCGAGGTATGCCTCGTGTCCGCGGGGGCGGAGCGTCCTGACACGCTCCGCCCCTTTTCCGCGTTCTCCTTGCGCACCAGCGCGTTCTCCTTGTGCGCCCGCGCGAGCGGAATGTGCGCCCGCCCTGAGCGGACGCACGCCGTCTGAGCGGACGGACGCCGTCCCTCTGGGCGGACCGCGCGCCCTCCCGGCTGACGCGCGTAGACGACCCGCGTAGACAAACCTTGACCTGCCACGGTCAACCGCTCTAGGTTCACGTCACCGTCACATCCCCTCAGGGGCCGCCACCCCGAAGGAGCCTTCCCATGCGCCGAATTCGCCCCCTTCCGACGACCCGGCGCGGCCGGGCCACCGCCGCCGTCGCGGCCGCCGTGGTCGCCGGCACCGCGCTGTTCGCCACCGGAGCGGCCACCGCCGACAACTCCGTGCCGCGCTCCGACAAGGAGATCCCCAACCTCACCAAGGTCGAGGACCAGATCGAGGCCTACTACGGCGACACGGTCATCAACGGCGAGCACTACGCGTCGCCCAACTCCCCGTACGCGCAGCAGGTCGAGGGCATCGAGGCGAAGGCGAAGACGTACCTGAAGCAGGCCGTACGGCACGACCACGGCAAGAAGCCCGCGATCGTCCTCGACGTGGACGACACCACGCTGCTGACCTACAACTACGAGCTGGAAGTGGGCTTCGCCTACACCACGGCCTCCAGCGACACCTACATCCGCACCAAGACCATGCCCGCCGTCTTCGGCATGACCCGGCTGGTCGACTGGGCGGCCCAGCAGGGCGTCACCGTCTTCTACGTCACCGGCCGCCCGGAGGCGCAGCGCGCGCCGAGCGCCGCCAACCTGGCCGCTGCGGGCTACAAGCCGGCCGCCGACGCGAGCCACTTCTTCCTGAAGAACCCCACGAGCCCGCCCGCGTACCTGCCGTGCGGCGCGACCTGCACGACCATCCAGTACAAGTCCGGCACCCGCAAGCACATCGAGTCGCTCGGCTACGACGTCGTGGCCAACTTCGGCGACCAGTACAGCGACCTGTCCGGCGGCTACGCGGACAAGGGCTTCAAGCTGCCGAACCCGATGTACTACATCCCCTGACCCGACCTGACCCGGCCCCGGGTGCTCGGTGCGCCACCGCGAGGTGCGGTGGCGCACCTGACGTCACGTCAGCTCCCGGGTGGAGCAGGTGGGGGCGGGGGCTCGTGCGGTCCGTGCGGCTCGTGCGGTCCGGGTGGCGGCTCCGGCAACGACTCCACGTCCGGCGCGGCCTCCGGCCACACCAGCAGCACCGGGCACGGCGCGTGGTCCACCACGAACCGCGTCGCGGGACCCAGGCTGTGCGGCCCCAGCCGCTCGCGGTCGCCGTCGCGGGCGCACACCAGCAGGTCGGCGCCCTGAGCCGCGCGCACGATCTCCCGCTCGACCCGGCCGCTCAGCTCCCGTCGCCGCGCGGGCCTGCCCAGCCGCCGCGCCGCCGCGTCCAGCAGCTCACCGGCGGCGGCCGCCGACAACTCCTCCAGCCGCGCCCCCGGGTCACGATCGGCCCGACCGCGTCCCAGCAGCCCGCCGAACGCCGCGTGCGCGGCCTGCGCGGGACCGGAGTCGGTGACGTGCGCGAGCGTCAACTCCTCCTCGTCGCGGGCCCGTTCGCGGGCGGCGTCGACACAGGCCGGCCAGGTGCCCTCGGCGATCCAGATCACGATCCCCACGGCGGCTCACCCTCCGATCGTCGTCAGCGACACCCACAGTGCCACGCTCGCGGCGATCAGCGTGGCAGGCACGGTCAGCAGCCCCAGCAGGGTGAAGGAGCCCAGCGCCGGACGCTCGTCGTGCTCGTGCAGCACCCGCCGCCACAGCAGCGTCGCCAGCGAACCCACGTACGTCAGGTTGGGCCCGAGGTTCACCCCGAGCAGGACGGCGAGCACCGGGCCCGCGCCGCCCGGCGAGACGATGGGCAGCAGCGCGAGCAGCGCGGGCAGGTTGTTGATCAGGTTGGCCAGCACCGCCGCGATCGCCGCCACGCCCAGCAGCGCGGGCAGCGAGGTGCCGCCGGGCAGCACGTTCCGCAGGCCGTCGTCGAGCCCGTTGTCCACCACGGCCTTGACCACGACGCCGAGGGCCAGCACGAACAGGCAGAACGGCAGTCCGGCCGACTTCACCACCTCGACCGGGGTGGTCCGCCCCCGTTTCAGCGCCCGTGCGGCCAGCACCAGCGCCCCGGCGAACGCCGCCCACGCCGGGTTCACCCCGACGAACGAGGTCACCGCGAACCCGGCCAGCGTGCAGCCCAGCACGACGAGGGTGAAGACCGGCGGCGCGACGCGTTCCACCGGATGCCCGCCGCCCGCCCCGGCCGCGAGGTCGGCCCGGAAGAACCGCCGGAAGACCCCGTACTCCACACCGATGGCCGCGAGCCACGGCAGTGCCATCAGCCCGGCGAAGCGCGCGAACGACAGGCCGCTCGCGGAGAACGCCAGCAGGTTCGTCAGGTTGGACACCGGCAGCAGCAGCGAGGCGGAGTTCGCGAGATGGGTGCAGGCGTACACGTGCGGCCGGGCCCTGGCGCCCGCCCTGGCCGCCGTGGCGAACACGACCGGGGTGAGCAGCACCACGGTCGCGTCCAGACTCAGCACCGCGGTGACCAGCGACGCCACCACGAAGACCCCGGCCAGCAGCCGCCCCGGCCGTCCGCCGCACACCCGTGCCACCAGATCGCCCGCCGCGCCGAACAGCCCGTCGTCGTCGCAGAGTTGGGCCAGCACCAGCACCGCGGCCAGGAATCCGACGACCGGCAGCAGGCCGTGCACCTGCGTCCAGGCGTCGTGCCACGGCACCGCGCCGGTGGCCACCAGCACCACCGCCGCGGGCACCGCGGCCACCGCTTCCGGCAGCCCGCGCGGCCGCACCACGGCGAACGCCAGCACCACCAGCAGCAGGGCGACGGAGAGCACCTCGGCACCCGCGCCGTTCACCAGTGGCCTCCCGGGGTCCGCGTCGTCGTCACAGGTCGGACGGCCATGGTCACACGCGGGCGTCACCCCGCCGCACCCGCCCTTCCGTGTCCGCCGGGAGGTGCGCCGGAAGAGGTGCTGCGTGCCCGCCGGAAGACGCGTTTCCGTGTCCGCCGGGCCGCACGTCAGCCCGGTGGCGCGTGAGGCTCACTTACGGGTGACACCCGCGTAGGCGATCCTGGCCAGCTCCGCCTGGCCCTTCGTACTCGGGTGGAACCAGTCCCACGGGCTCAACTCGGCCGTGGTGAACGGCTCGTCGTGCACCGCGCCGCCGTCGTAGCGGCACAGCGGGTACTGGCCGCAGACCTGCTGGAGCACCTGGTCGTACGCCGCCACCCGGGCGCGTACCGCGTCGCGCCGCGTGGTGTCGGCGGCCGTGCTGCCCATGGGGTCGGCCAGCATCGACGGGCAGATGCCCAGGTTCCACACCGAGCGGCCGAGCACGCTGGAGCGGCCCACCGACCACAGCCGGTACAGGTCGGGGACGCTCGCCACGTACACCTCGGTGTGCGGCGAGCCGCCGTGCAGTGTCCGCAGCGCGTCGGTGAACCGGGCCCGGAAGTCGGCCACCGGGGTCATCGCCGCGGCCGAGTCCGCACACGCGTCGTTGGCGCCGATCAGTATCGTCGCCAGCCCCGGGCGCTTCGCGGCGGCCTCGCGTGCCTGGTCGACGAGGGTGTCGACGCGGGCGCCGCTGACCGCGAAGTTCCAGGTGCGGCCGGCCGGCGAGGCCAGCAGCCGGGTGGCGAGGCTGTCGACGTCCGAGCGGTCACCGGTGGACCAGGAGACGTCCGGGCAGTCCGACAGCAGCGAACAGGCGTCGAAGCCACGGGTGATGGAGTCGCCGAGCGCGGCGACGGAGGAGGGCCGGGGGTTCCACACCGGCCCGCTGGGCGACGGTGACCCGCTCGCCGCCGGACGCCCCGAAGGCCCGCACCCGGCCACCACCAGCAGGGCCGCGCACACCGCCGCGACGAGCCCCGCCCGCCGTCGCCGGACGGCCCGCGCCGGACGGTGGCGCTCGCGGCGGGGCCGCGGTGTCTCGCGCATATGCGCCCCCTCATCGGATGACCGGGTGATATCTGCGTCAGCCCGACGGTACGTCACTCCTCCAGGGACGCCGCACGGTAGTTTTTCCTCGACAGCCACGTCACGGTCACACCGATTGGTTCAACTCGGTGGCACAGTGGGTGATCGACATAAGTTTGAATACGAGCGATCAGTTCTTGTCCCGTTTGGTAAGAATGGTGCAGAATGTCGGGCATTGTCCCGAGATGACCGGACCGGGTACGAGGCCGCTGGGGAAGGCGAACCTCGTCCCACACTGGAGGTCCCGGTGACGACACGTGGAGTTCTTTACGTGCACTCCGCACCCCGCGCGCTGTGCCCGCACGTCGAGTGGGCCGTCGCGGGAGTGCTGGGTGCGCGGCTCAGCCTCGACTGGATCCGCCAGCCCGCCTCGCCGGGCACCTGGCGGGCCGAGTTGTCCTGGCAGGCCGACTCCGGCACGGCGTCCAAGCTGGCGTCCGCGCTGCGCGGCTGGCATCTGCTGCGCTTCGAGGTGACCGCCGAGCCCAGCGCCAACGCCGAGGGCGAGCGCTACAGCAGCACACCGGACCTCGGCATCTTCCACGCCGTCACCGGGCTGCACGGCGACATCCTCATCCCCGAGGACCGGCTGCGCGCCGCGCTGGCCAGGGCGCGCCGCGGCGAGGCCGACCTGGAGGCGGAGGTCGCCAAGTTGCTGGGCAAGCCGTGGGACGACGAGCTGGAGCCGTTCCGGTACGCGGGTGAGGGCGCGCCGGTGCGCTGGCTGCACCAGGTGGTGTGAGCACCAGGCTGTGTCGTTGACCCGGCTCGGCCGCCCGGGCATAGCGTGACCGCATGACCGACACGAGCACCGTCGCCGTCCTGGGCACCGGCACCATGGGTGCCGCCATGGCCCGCTCCCTCCTGAGGGCCGGTCACGACGTACGGGTGTGGAACCGCACCCGTTCCCGTGCCGAGCCCCTCGCCGCCGACGGCGCGACCGTGACGGACGATCCGGCCGACGCCGTCCGCGGCGCCGACGCCGTGCTGACCGTGCTGCTCGACGGGCCCACCGTGCTGGAGACGATGCGGGCCGCCGCGCCCGGGTTGCGCGAGGGCGCGGTGTGGCTCCAGGCGAGCACGGTCGGCCCCGAGGGGCTGGCCCCGCTGGCCGCGCTCGCGACGGAGCACGGCGCGCTCTTCGTGGACGCCCCGGTGCTGGGCACCAAACAGCCCGCGGAGGCGGGGGAGTTGCAGGTGCTGGCGGCCGGACCCCAGGAGGCCCGGCCGGTCGCCGACCGGGTCTTCGACGCCATCGGCCGCAGCACCGTCTGGCTCGGTGAGGAGGGCGCGGGCGGCGCCGCGAGCAAGCTGAAGCTGGTCTTCAACAACTGGGTGCTCACCGTCATCAACGGCACCGCCGAGTCGCTGGCGCTGGCCAAGGGCCTTGGTGTGGACCCCGAGCGGTTCCTCGCCGCACTGGAGGGCACCGCGCTGGACTCGGGCTACCTGCGGATGAAGGCCGAGGCGATCCTGACCGGCGACTACACCGTGAACTTCACCGTCGACGCCGCCGCCAAGGACGCCCGGCTGATCGCGGGCGCTGCCGAGGGCGCGGGCGTGCGGCTGGACCTCGCCCCGGCCGGCGTCGCCCGCCTGGCACGCGCCTCCGAGGCGGGTCACGGCGACCAGGACGCCGCCGCCTCGTACTTCGCGAGCTTCGAGGGCCTGGCGAACGGGTGACCCGGCCCGGCGAACGGGTGATCAGCCCAGCAGGCGGGTGAGCGCGCGGCGGGTGCGGTCCGGGGCCTGGCGGTCGTGGAGCAGCTGGATGGCCTGGTTCAGCCCCATGTACAGGCCGATCAGCTCGAAGGCGACCTGCCGGGGATCGGTGCCCGCGGGCAGCTCGCCCGCCCGCACCGCGATGCGCAGGTCCACGATGAGCCTGCGCCGCCAGGTGCGGAACAGCCGGGCCACCGCGTCCCGCACCGGCCCGTCCTCCCGCCCGTCGAACTCCACCACCGCCGTGGTGAACAGGCAGCCGCCCGGGAACGCCTCGCGCTCCCGCTCCAGATACGTGATCCACTCCTCGCAGACCGCCCGCAGCCGGGTCAGCCCCGGCCGGGCGGCGGCCGCCGGTGCCCATACCGCGGCCGAGAAGATGTCCGAAGCCCGCTCCAGTGCCGCGAGCTGCAAGACCTCCTTGGTGCCGAAGTGGCCCAGCAGACCGGACTTGCTCATGCCCAGGTCGGTGGCGAGCCGCCCGATCGTCAGCCCCTCCAGGCCCTCGACCGACGCGACGGCCACGCTGCGCTGCACGATCCGCTCCCGCGTCCTGCGGGCCTCGGCGAAGGAGTGTCGCGGGCTCATGCGGCTCATCGTAGCCGCGCCGTCCGCCATCCGGGCGGCACTTTAACTTCCGATCGGTCGTTCGCTATTGTCGGGACCGCCCGGCCGGGGCACGTACCCGTTCCTTCCGAGAGCCCGAGGAGACCCGGCATGCCCGGAACCCGAATCGCCGCGCTGGGACACCACCAGCCCGACCGTGTGCTGACCAACGACGACCTGGCGGCCATGGTCGACACCAGCGACGCCTGGATCCGGCAGCGCACCGGCATCGCCACCCGCCGCATCGCGGACGAGGAGTCGGTCGCCGACCTGGCCACCGTGGCCGCGGGCAAGGCGCTGGCCGCGTCCGGACTGCGGCCCGAGGAGATCGGGCTGATCACCGTCGCCACCTGCTCGGCGCGGGACCGCTGCCCCAGCACCGCCGCCACCGTCGCCGGACGCCTGGGCATCCCCGACGCGGTCGCCTACGACCTCAACAACGGCTGCGCGGGCTTCTGTACCGCGCTGGCCGGCGCCGACCACGCGGTACGGGCGGGCGCGGCGAAGCACGCGCTGGTCATCGGCGCCGAGAAGATGTCCGACGTGGTCGACTGGACCGACCGCTCCACCTGCGTCATCCTCGGCGACGGCGCGGGAGCCGCCGTGGTCAGCGCCTCCGACACCGAGGACATCGGCCCGGTGGTGTGGGGCTCCGACCCGGGCAAGGCGAGCGCGGTGCGGCTGTCCGACGCCTGGCAGCCGCGGTTCGCGCAGGACGGGCAGACCGTCTTCCGCTGGGCCACCACCACCCTGGCCCCACTCGCCCTGCGCGCCGTGGAACGCGCCGGGCTCACCACCGCCGACCTGGCCGCGGTCGTCACCCACCAGGCCAACCTGCGCATCATCGACTCCGTGGTCCGCCAGCTCGGCGTCCCGGACGACGTGGTGATCGCCCGTGACGTGGTGGAGTCCGGCAACACCTCCGCCGCCTCCGTCCCGCTCGCCCTGGCCAAGCTGGCCGAACGCGGCGAGGTCTCCCCGGGCGACCCGGTGCTGCTGTTCACCTTCGGCGGCGGCCTGTCCTGGGCCGGCCAGGTCGTCCGCTGCCCGTGAGGCCGTTCGCCGTGGTGAGCTGACGGGCCGTCGGCACCGTCAACTCACGTGTCACAGCGGGATGTTGCCGTGGGCCCCGCGTCGCCGCGGGGCCCCGGCGATCGCCCGGGCCAGCGCGGAGCGGGTCGCGTCCGGCTCGATCACCTCGTCGACGACGCCCAGTTCCCTGGCCTTCGGCAGGCCGCCCGCCACGATCTCGTGCTCCGCGGCCAGCTCCAGTTCGACCTGCTCGCGCAGTTCCTCGGGGACCTCCGACAGCTTGCGGCGGTGCAGGATCCGTACCGCCGCCACCGCGCCCATCACCGCCACCTGAGCCGTCGGCCAGGCGAACACCCTGGTCGCGCCCAGCGAGCGGGCGTTCATCGCGATGTAGGCGCCGCCGTACGACTTGCGGGTGACCAGCGTGATCCGGGGCACCACGCACTCGCCGAAGGCGTGCAGCAGCTTCGCGCCGCGCCGCACGACGCCCTCCCACTCCTGCCCGACGCCCGGCAGGTACCCGGGGACGTCCACCAGCACCACCAGCGGCACCCCGAACGCGTCGCAGGTGCGCACGAACCGTGCCGCCTTCTCCGCCGACAGCGAGTCCAGGCAACCGCCCAGCCGCAGCGGGTTGTTGGCGACCACGCCGACCGTGCGGCCACCGAGCCGCCCCAGCGTCGTCACCATGTTCGGCGCCCACCGCGGGTGCAGCTCCAGGCCGGGGGCGTCCAGCACCGCGTCCACCAGCGGGTGCACGTCGTACGCGCGGCGCGGCGAGTCCGGCAGCAGCCCGCCCAGCGGCCGGTCCTGAACCGCCTCGGGGTCCACCTCGCCCTGCGCGCCGAGCAGCAGCGCGAGATGCCGGGCCCGGGCCAGCGCCTCCGCCTCGGAGTCAGCCACCACGTGCACCACGCCGGAACGCCTGCCGTGCGGTTCCGGGCCGCCGAGCCGGGCCATGTCCACCCGCTCACCGGTGACCGAGCGGACCACGTCGGGACCGGTGACGAAGATGCGGCCCTCGGGCGCCAGCACCACGACGTCGGTCAGGGCCGGGCCGTAGGCCGCGCCGCCCGCCGCCGCGCCCAGCACCACCGAGATCTGCGGCACCCGCCCGGACGCCCCGATCATCGCCCGGAAGACCCGCCCGACCGCGTGCAGCGAGCCCACGCCCTCCTGGAGCCGGGCGCCGCCCGAGTGGTAGATCCCGATCACCGGGCAGTCCTCGGCGACCGCCCGGTCGTAGGCGCGTACCACCACGTCGCAGCCGTCCGCGCCCATCGCGCCGCCCTGCACCGTGGGATCGCAGGCGAACGCGACCACCTTCACGCCGTCGACCGTGCCGATCGCGGCGAGCATCCCCGACGCGTCGTACGCGGAGACCTCCTGGTAGCCGCCCTCGTCGAGAAGGGCCCGCAGCCTGAGCCGGGGATTGCGCGGATCACTGTCACGCGGTGGTCGTCCGGCCATGCTGCGGGCCTCCTACGACCGGCGCCGGGCCGGTCACGCTGCGGCGGGCCTGCCGGTCAGCTCCTGCGGAAGGCCAGCACGAGGTTGTGACCGCCGAAGCCGAACGAGTTGTTGAGCGCGGTGATCGTGCCGTGCGGCAGTTCGCGCGGCTGGTCGCGCACGATGTCGGCGTCGACCCCGGGGTCGAGGTTCTTGATATTGATCGTCGGCGGAGCGACCCGGTGGTGCAACGCGAGGACCGTCGCCACCGTCTCGATGCCGCCCGCGCCGCCCAGCAGGTGGCCGGTCATCGACTTGGTGGCGGAGACCGCCATGTGGTCGAGGTCGTCACCGAAGACCGAGCGCAGCGCCCTCACCTCACCCACGTCACCGGTCGGGGTGGACGTCGCGTGCGCGTTGACGTGGGCGATCTCGGCGGGCTTGACGTCGTTGTTCGCCAGCAGGTTGCCGATCGCGTCCGCGATGCCGCGCCCCGACGGCTCCGGCTGCGCGATGTGGTGCGCGTCGCCGGACACGCCCTGGCCCAGCGCCTCGCAGTACACCCGGGCGCCACGTCGCTCGGCGTGCTCGGCGGACTCCAGCACCACGACACCGGAGCCCTCACCGAGCACGAAACCGTCCCGGTCGACGTCGTAGGGGCGCGAGGCGCCCTGCGGGTCGTCGTTGTTCTTGCTCATCGCCTGCATGTTGCCGAACGCGGCGATCGGCAGCGGGTGGATCGCCGCCTCGGTGCCGCCCGCGACCACGACGTCGGCGCGGCCGGTGCGGATCATCTCGACGGCGTAGCCGATCGCCTCGGCGCCCGACGCGCAGGCGCTGACCGGGGTGTGCACCCCGGCGCGGGCGTTCAGCTCGATGCCGACGTTGGCCGCCGGGCTGTTGGGCATCAGCATCGGCACGGTGTGCGGGGAGACCTTCCGCACGCCCTGCTCACGCAGGATGTCGTACTGCCCCAGCAGGGTGGTCACCCCGCCGATCCCGGAGGCCACCACGGTGCCGAGCCGGTCCGGGTCGACCGAGGCGTCGTCGCCCGCCTTGCCGGTGAAACCCGCGTCCGCCCACGCCTCACGGGCCGCGATCAGCGCGAACTGCGCCGAGCGGTCCAGCTTGCGGGCCTGCGGCCGGGGGATGATCTCACCGGGCTCCACGGCGATCTGTGCCGCGATGCGGACCGGCAGCTGCTCCGCCCAGTCCTGTTCCAGCGGGGTGACCCCGGACCGGCCGGCCAGCAGGGCTTCCCAGGTCGATGCGCTGTCGCCACCCAGGGGTGTGGTTGCGCCGATACCGGTGACGACCACGGTGCGATTGGTCGAGTTCACAGGAATTCTTGTCTCCACGTTTCGAGGGTGAAGCAAACGCGTACCACCCGGTCGGATGGCGACAGACGCGTCGGCCTACGAAGTGCGACTGAGGGGCGTCCCTCAGTCCTGGTGCTTGAGGATGTAGTCGGCAGCGTCGCCGACGGTCTTGAGGTTCTTGACGTCCTCGTCCGGGATCTTGACGTCGAAGCGCTCCTCGGCGGCGACGACGACCTCGACCATCGACAGCGAGTCCACGTCGAGGTCGTCCGTGAAGGACTTGTCGACCTGGACGTCCTCGGTCGGGATGCCGGCGATCTCGTTGACGATCTCCGCGAGACCCTTGACGATCTCTTCCTGAGTGGCGGCCATGTTGGCGCTCCTTCGATGTGTTGCTCGGTGGTCGTGCGGCCCGCGGAACTGCGGGCCGCCGGGATCTTGTGCCTAGGGGAGGGTAACGACCGAGGCCGCGAACACGAGACCCGCCCCGAAGCCGATGACGAGCGCCGTGTCGCCGCTCCTGGCCTGGCCGGTGGCGAGCAGCCGCTCCATCGCCAGCGGGATCGACGCCGATGAGGTGTTGCCGGTGGTCTCGATGTCACGGGCGACCGCGACGTGCTCCGGCAGCTTCAGCGCCTTGATCATCGAGTCGATGATGCGCATGTTCGCCTGGTGCGGGATGAACGCGTCCAGCTGGTCGGCGGTGACACCCGCGGCGTCCAGCGCCTGCTGGGCCACCTTGGCCATCTCGAAGACCGCCCAGCGGAAGACCGCCTGGCCCTCCTGGGTGATCGCCGGGAAGCGCACCTCGTCCGGGCGGCCCTCGCGGTAGACGTCCCACGGCAGGGTCTGCTTGATGGTCTCCGCCTTGTCGCCCTCGGAGCCCCAGATCACCGGGCCGATCGCGGGCTCGTCCGACGGGCCCACCACGACCGCACCCGCGCCGTCGCCGAACAGGAAGGCGGTCGCCCGGTCCTCCTTGTCGGTCAGGTCGCTCAGCCGCTCCACGCCGATGACCAGCACGTACCGCGCCGAACCGTCGGTGACCATGCCCTTGGCCAGCGACAGGCCGTAGGTGAAGCCCGCGCAGCCCGCGGAGATGTCGAACGCGGGCGGCGTGCCGGCGCCGACCCGGTGCGCGATCTCCGTGGCGACGGCCGGGGTCTGCTTGAAGTGCGAGACCGTCGCCACGATGACCGCGCCGATGTCCTCGGGGGCCAGCCCCGCGTCCGCGATGGCCTTGCCGGCCGCCTCGACCGACATCTCGGCGACCGTCTCGTCCGGGCCCGCCCAGTGCCGGGTGACGATGCCGGAACGCGACCGGATCCACTCGTCGGAGGAGTCGATGTACCGAAGGATCTCCTCGTTGGGCACCACACGGGTCGGGCGGTAGCCGCCGACGCCGAGGATCCGGGCGTAACGCGCGCCCTGACTCGGCTTGATCTTCGCGGACATGCGGGGCTCCTCAGTCTTATTCGGCCGCGGGGTGGACGCGCAGCAACGGCTGGCCGGGGGCGACCGGGTCGCCGTCCTCGACGAGCCACTCGACGACGGTGCCGCCGTGCTCGGCGACGACCGCCTGCCGCTCCCGGTTGTTGCCGACGTGGGCCACCGTCGCGCCCGGCGCCAGGACCTGGCCCGGCTTGACGGACGGCTCCATGGCCACCGTGCCCTTGAACGGGGCCACGGCGAGCCGCCACGTCGGCGCGTGCTCGAGCGGGTTCGAGGACTCGTCGCCGTGCTCCGCCACGATCTCGCGGGCCGCGTCGAGGTCGTCCGGGGTCTTGAGCGCCAGCGTCCTCACACCGGGCAGGGCGCGCTTGGCCAGCCCCACCAGGGTACCCGCGGGGGAGACCTCGATGATCGCGGTGACACCCAGTTCCTTGAACGTCTCCATGCACAGGTCCCAGCGCACGGGGCCGGCCACCTGCTTCACCAGCCGCCGCGCGATCTCCGCGCCGCTGTGCACGACCCGGCCGTCGGCGTTGGAGACGTAACGGGTGCGCGGGTCGCGCACCGTGACGCCGGGCAGCAGCGCCTGGAGCGTGGCGACCGCGGGCTCCATGTGGGTGGTGTGGAACGCGCCCGCCACCTTCAGCGGCATCACCCGGGCGCCCTCGGGCTTGTCGGCGGACAGCGCCGCCAGCTGCTCCATGGTGCCCGCGGCGACGATCTGGCCCGCGCCGTTGACGTTCGCCGGGGTCAGGCCCAGCTCCACGAGCTTGGCGTGCACGACCTCCGGGTCGCCGCCCAGCACCGCGGACATGCCGGTCTCGGTCACCGCGGCGGCCTTCGCCATCGCCAGGCCCCGCTGCCGCACCAGCGCCATCGCCGACTCGGCGGTGATCACCCCGGCACCGGCGGCGGCGGTCAGCTCGCCGACGCTGTGCCCGGCGACCGCGGCGATCCCGCGGCGGGCGTCCGCCGGGTGCGGGAAGAGCGACAGCGCGGAGACCAGCCCCGCGGCCACCAGCAGCGGCTGCGCCACCGCGGTGTCGCGGATCTCGTCCGCGGTCCCCTCGGTGCCGTAGCGCACGAGGTCCAGGCCGGCGACCGCCGACCACCAGTGCAACCGGTCGGCCACGCCCGGGAGTTCGAGCCAGGGGTTGAGGAAGCCAGGAGTCTGGGCACCCTGGCCGGGAGCTACGAGTACGAGCACCTTCACACTCTCTCTCGCGTCAGGTGGTCCCCGCCGGTGAGGACAGGGACCAAGAACAGTCAGGCGATTTGTGGGTGTCCCACAAAAGCTCAGCGCGGTTGATCTGTACTGGAGAGGCGGCCCAGGATCAGCGCGATCCGCAGGGTGAACGCGGAGCGCACATCGGAGGGTGACCAGCCGGTGACGTCCGTCACACGTCGCAGCCGGTAGCGAACGGTGTTGGGATGCACGAACAGCATCCGCGCCGCGCCCTCCAGAGAGGAGGCCTGTTCCAGGTAGACGCTGAGGGTCTCCAGCAGCGCCGAGCCCGCCTCCTCCAGCGGTCTGTAGATCTCCTCCACCAACTGGTCGCGGGCCGCGGGATCGCCCGCCATCGCCCGCTCCGGCAGCAGATCGTCCGCGAGCACCGGGCGCGGCGCGTCGGGCCAGGCGGCGCACGCCTTCAGCCCCGCGGCGGCGGCCTGCGCGGAACGGGTCGCGGCCAGCAGGTCCCCGACGACCGGACCGGCCACCACGGGCCCCGCGGCGAACGGGCCGATCAGGTCCTTGGCGGTACGGATCGGGTCGTCGCTGCCGCCCGCGACGACCACCAGCCGGTCCCCGAACACCCCGGTCAGCACCTGGAGTTTGGCGTGCCGGGCGGCCCGGCGGATCGCCTCGACGGTCAGTTCGCTGTCGCCGTTGGGCGCCGTGCCGAGCACCACGATCACCCGATCCGGCGAACTCCAGCCGAGCGCGGCGGCCCGCGAGAGCACCCCTTCGTCGGCCTCGCCGGACAGCACGGCGTTGACGACCAGCGACTCCAGACGGGCGTCCCAGGCACCGCGCGCCTCGGCGGCCTGCGCGTAGACCTGCGCGGTGGCGAACGCGATCTCGCGGGCGTAGACGAGCAGCGCCTCGCGCAGCACGGACTCGTCGCCGGGGGCCGCGATCTCGTCGATCGCGGACTCCATGACCTCGATCGTGGTGCGGACCATCTCCACGGTCTGCCGCAGCGAGATCGCCCGGGTCAGCTCGCGCGGCGCGGTGCCGAAGACGTCCGTGCTGATCGCCTGCGGCGCCTCCGGGTGCCGGAACCACTCGGTGAACGCGGCGATGCCCGCCTGGGCGACCAGGCCGATCCACGAGCGGTTCTCCGGGGGCATCGCCCGGTACCAGGGCAACTGCTCGTCCATCCGCGCGATCGCCGCGGCAGACAGTCTCCCGGAGGACTTCTCCAGCCGCCGCAGGGTGGCACTGTGCGGGTGGGAGCCGCTGGGGCTGCTGGAAGATCGCGTGGAATCGGACACGGGACAAGCCTGCCTCATGCGGGCGGCCCCCGAACCGCTGGGTCAGAGGTGCGGCGCGGATCGCTTCTGCGGGGGGTCGGTCTTTGTCCCCGCCCACCCACCCGTCGCCGGGGGCGGGAGGTGCGGGGTCGGGTGAGGCGGTGCCGGAACGATCGCGGTGAACGGGCGGGTAGGTGGGTGGGCGAACGCGTCCGCGAGCCGGACCGCCCGCACCTGCGGAAAGCCCCCGTCCCCTACCGTGGTCCCGTGATTCGTCGGATGCCCGCCACTGCCCGTTTCCGGGGAGGCGATCCCGCCGCAGGGATCGAGACCCTGCACGGCTTCTCCTTCGGCCCCCACTACGACCCCGACAACCTCCGCTTCGGCCCCCTCGTCGCCGTCAACGAGGAACGCCTCGCCCCGGGCGCCGGGTTCGCGGAGCACGCGCACCGTGACGTGGAGATCGTCACCTTCGTCGTCGACGGCGAACTCGCGCACGACGACACCGCGGGCCACCGCCACGTCGTGCGCGCCGGTGAGATCCAGTGGCTGAGCGCGGGCGACGGCGTCCGCCACACCGAGCGCAACGCCCGCCGCGACCAACCCCTGACGTTCCTTCAGATGTGGCTGGAGCCGGGCGAGTCCGGCGGCCCACCCGCGTACGGCCGCACGAGCGGCGACCGCGTCAGCACGCCCCGCCGCCCCGGCTCCGCCCTCGTCGTCCACCGAGGCCCGGCCCGCCTGCCCGCCGCCCCGCTGCGCCACCTGCACGTCGTACGCGGTCGACTCCTGCTCGACGGGCAGCCGTTCGGTCCCGGCGACGCCGCCCGCGTCACCGGCGGAGGCGACCTGACCGTCGACACCGTCGAGGCGGACCCGGAAACGACGACCTACCTCGTCTGGTCGCTGGACGCCTGAACCGGCCTCCCTACCGCGCCAGTTCCGTCAGCACCGCGTCCGTCAGCCGCGGCCACACCTCGATCGCCCACTCGCCGAAGTCCCGGTCGGTCAGGCAGACGCACGCGGCTCGCGCGTCCGGATCCACCCACAGGAACGTGCCGGACTGCCCGAAGTGGCCGAACGTGCGGGGCGAGGACGAACTCCCGGTCCAGTGCGGGGACTTGGCGTCGCGGATCTCGAAGCCCAGGCCCCAGTCGTTGTGCCGCTGGACCCCGTAGCCGGGCAGCACCCCGCGCAGTCCGGGGAACGCCACCGCCGTGGCCCCGGTCAGCGTCTCGGCCGCCAGCAGCCGCGGCGCCTGCAACTCGGCCGCGAAGCGCACGAGATCGTCCACCGTGGAGACCGCCCCGGCGGCGGGCGAGCCGTCCAGCGAGGTCGCCGCCATCCCCAGCGGCTCGAAGACCGCCTCGCGCAGGTAGTCCGCGAACGGGATCTCGGTGGCCTTCGCCACGTGATCGGCCAGCACCTCGAACCCGGTGTTGGAGTAGATGCGGCGCTCGCCCGGCGCGGCCTGCGCCCGGTGCTCGGCGAAGGCCAGCCCCGAGGTGTGCGCGAGCAGGTGCCGTACGGTCGAGCCCTCGGGGCCGGCCGGTTCGTCGAGCTCGACGGCGCCTTCCTCGACGGCGAGCAGCACCGCGTACGCGGTGAGCGGCTTGGTGACCGAGGCCAGCGGGAAGCGGTGACCGGTCGGACCGTAGGTCCCGGCCACCGTGCCGTCCGCGCGCACCACCGCGGCCGCCGCGGTCGGAACCGGCCACTGACCCATGCGTCCCAGGCTTTCCATGACCGCGAGCGTATCCGGTGCGGCTTGCTTAGAGTGCACTCAAGGTCTCTAGCGTGGAGATCACCGCGAGGGCGGGCGGCCCGGGGGACGGCCGCGAGCAGGCGGAAGGACGGTACGGCATGACAGTCGTGGACACCGCAACGGCCACCGCGCACCGGACGGAGGCCGCGCGACGCCCCGCCACCGGGAACGCGACGAGCGGCGACCCGCTCCAAGACTGCGCGTCGGCGGCGCGGACCGCGCGCAGGCCGCGCGGCCGTGACGGCTACACGATCAGCGAGGTCGTCGCGTACACCGGACTGAGCGCCCACACCCTGCGCTGGTACGAGCGGATCGGACTGATGCCGCACGTCGACCGCTCCCACACCGGCCAGCGCCGCTACACCGAGGCCGACCTCGGCTGGCTCGACTTCGTCAACAAACTGCGGCTGACCGGGATGCCGGTCGCCGACATGGTCCGCTACGCGGAGCTGGTCAGGGAGGGCGACCACACCTATCCCGAGCGGCTCCAGCTGCTGGTCGCGCACCGCGAGGACGTGCGCCGCAGGATCGCGGAGCTGTGCGACACCCTCGGGGTCCTCGACCACAAGATCGATCTCTACGCGAGCGCCCCCACGGGCGCGGGAGAGGCACGGAATTCATGAGCACCCACAAGCTCGGCACCATCGCCCTGGGCACCGGCGGCCCGCTGGTCGGCGTCCAGGGGTTCGGCTGCATGGGCATCAGCGAGTTCTACGGCGGCACCGACGAGGCGGCCGCCCGCGACACGCTGGACGCGGCCCTGGAGGCGGGTGTCACGCTCTTCGACACCGCCGACATCTACGGGTCCGGGGCGAACGAGGAGTTCCTCGCCCCCTTCGTCGGCGCGCACCGCGACGAGATCACGCTCGCCTCGAAGTTCGCCATCGTCCGCAAGGCCGACGACCCGGACTACCGCGGGATCAGGAACGACCCGGCGTACATCCGGCAGGCCGTCGAGGCGAGCCTGACCCGGCTGAAGACCGACGTCATCGACCTGTACTACATGCACCGCAGGGACCCGGCGGTGCCGTTCGCCGAGTCGGTGGGCGCGATGGCGGAGCTGGTCGAGGCGGGCAAGGTCAAGCACCTGGGCCTGTCCGAGGTCACCGGCGCCGAACTGCGCGAGGCGCACGCCGTCCACCCGATCGCCGCCGTGCAGTCGGAGTGGTCGCTGTTCAGCCGGGACGTGGAGATCTCGCTGGTCGGCGCGGCGAAGGAGCTGGGCGTCGCCGTCGTGCCGTACTCGCCGCTCGGCCGGGGCTTCCTGACCGGCGCGTTCGCCGACGCGGGCAAGGACCTGGGCAGCGGGGACTTCCGCAAGCACCAGCCCCGCTTCACCGGCGACAACGCCAAGGCCAACGCCGAGCTGCTGGAGCCGGTCCGCGAGATCGCCGCCGCGCACGACGCCACCCTCGGCCAGATCGCCCTGGCCTGGGCCCACCAGCGGCAGCGGGTGCACGGCCTGACCGCGGTCGTGCCGATCCCGGGCACCCGCAAGCGCTCCCGGGTGCTGGAGAACACCGCGGCCGCCACCATCACGCTGACCGACGACGAGCTGGCCCGCCTGGAGCCGATCGCCGGGCAGGTCGCCGGAGACCGCTACCCGGACATGTCCAGCACCTCGGCCGCGCGCGAGTAGCGCGTCGCGGGCCGTGCCGTGACCGGCCGCGGCCGGGCGCGGGCGGGGCTCAGGCCGCCGCTGCCGCGCCCGCCGTGCAGGTCGCGTCGTCCGTCGCGCACACGACCTGCCCGTAGCGGCCCAGCGCTATCCGGGTGAAGTTCTTCAGGCTCTCGGTGCCGGAGGCGAAGTAGCCGGTGTGCTGCTGCGCCCCGGCGGCCGAGATCACCCGCGCGCCGAACGAGGGCGAGACCGGGTCGGGGCCGTGGCCGAGGCCGCCGACCTCGACGTAGGGCACGTCCTGGATCCAGTCGGTGGCGTCCCGCGCCGCCCACACCCGGGCGTCGGTGTGCAGGCCCGCGACGTTCTGGGCGCGCATGCCCGGGGAGCCGTAGACCGCGATGTCGGTGACCTTGCGCTGCGGCAGCCGCCCCGCGCCGACCCCGCACAGCACCGAGCCGTAGGAGTGGCAGAACAACTGCACGCTGGTGGTGTCCGGCAGCGCCCGCACCATCGCGTTGAGCCGGACCGCGCCGGCCTCGGCCATCGTGCCGGTGGAGGCGTCCAGGCCCAGGCCGTCCGGCGTGGTGTAGTCGGCCCAGGCGATCACCGCGTAGTGACCGGCCGGGTCGGCCGCGCGCTCGGAGTCGTACAGCGCCTCGGCCATGCCGTCCGGCGCCGAGTAAGGCTTGACGGTCTTCTCGAAGGTCAGGATGTCGGTGTCGACGCCCGGCACCACGACCGCGGTGCGCCGCGCGGTCGCGAGGTCGCCGAAGACCTCCGCGACGCGGCCCTGCCCGGTCGGGTCGAAGGCGAGGATCTGGCGGCCGGGGGCGCGCAGCGAACCGTAGCGGTGCGCGAGCTGGAGCGCTTCCGAGCGGCCGTCGGGCGTCAGGTCCTCGGCGTGCGAGCGCTTGATCTCGGCCGTCTGCTGCTGGCCGAGCGCGAGCCGGTTGGCCGCGTACCGCAGCGGGACCGGCGCGCCGTTGAGGTTGCCGACGACCAGCGGGTAGCGGTCGGCCAGGCGCTCGCGCTGCGCGGCGGTCAGCGAGGCGAAGAACCGTGAGACGGTCCTGGCGCTCGCCGAGTCCGGGTTCGGCAGGTGGCGGCCGGCCACCGAGCCGTGCAGCCAGGCCGAGACGGCGGCGGCGCGGGGATCCTGGGCGGGCTTCTGATGGCTCATCGCGGTCCAGCCACTGGTTGCCAGCAGCACGAAGACGACCATGACGGCCAACGCCGCGCGCCCCGGCGAGGTCAGGTCCTGCGCGATCACGCGCAGCCAGGCCCAGCCGAGGGAGCGGGAGGAAGTGGGGGGAGCGCCGATGCGCTCATCGAAGACATTCACCGCGGGCCACCATAGGAGACTTTCCGCGGTGTTCGTGAATCCGGTGACGTACGTCACGTTTGGAGTGGTCGCAAGCGGTCGGTTCCGGCACGGAACAGACACTGACCGAACGTAGGGCGACGGTGTGTCAGGCGTGACGTATCAGGAACACGCCAATCCCGTCCCCGCCTTCACGCGTCCAGCCGTCCCCGTCGTCACGCGCCCAGCC
>NZ_JAINVZ010000002.1 GCF_019890615.1 Streptantibioticus parmotrematis
CTCCGCGATCCGCCGTTCCAGCTCGTCGGAGGGCGAGAGCAGCGCGCGGGCCATCGCCCGGTCGGCGTTGGCCAGCCCCCGCGCGACCCACGGCAGCACCGGCCAGCCGACGATGACCAGGACGAGCATCAGGACGAACGTGAGGATGCCCCACGGCAGCCGGATCACGAAGTACAAGGCGTGCCGCCAGGCCACCGGATCCTTGATCGACGACCACAGCCAGCCGAAGAACCCCAGCCGCCCGGCCCGCAGCGGCCTCGGCTCGTCGATGCGCACACCCAGCAGCCCGCGCACCCGGCGCCGCTCCAGCCGTCCCAGCCCCCGGCACCCGGCGAGCCCGCCCGCCAGCAGCGGCAGCCCGATCACCGTCACCGACAGCCCGGCGCCCAGCGACAGCAGCACCACCACGTAGAGGAAGCCGAACAGGTCCACGGGGAAATTGAGCAGTAGGTGCGCGACTTCCTTCCACGTCGCGCCGCTGAACGTCCGGGCGGGCGGCAGCGGAGCGTCCCCCTGACCGGAGCGGCCGGACGGACCGGTGGCGAACGGGTCGGGGGCGGACGAGTCGGTGGCGGACGACCCCGCGCCGGACAGGCCCGCGCCATCGAAGGCGCCGGAAGCGCCGGAAGCGCCGGAGCGGCCGGTGGAGCCGGCGGGAGTGGACGGGGTGTTCATGCGCCCAGACTGCCCGGACGCGGGGCCCCGGCGCCATGGGGAGCGTGGGGTGACGCGGGTGGGGTTTTCCCTACCGGCCGCCGCCCGCGGTTCCCCTCGTCCTCGCTCACGCAAGGCAGGCTCTAGACTCCCGTGCGTACAGATCGTCTAAAGATTCGCCCAGGTGGCTGGACGGATACTGGGCGGACCCGACCGTATGCCGGTGGGGTCCCGACCGTGACGGATGAGGGGTGGACGTGCCGGAGTCGACCGTGGCAGCCGCGCGCGCCGAGAGCTACTTCGCCGAGAGCTACTTCCACACCTACTCGGTGGTGGGCCTGGTGGCGGTGGTCGGCGTGCTCTTCGTCGCCGTCGCCTTCGCGGCCGGTCACCTGCTGCGGCCGGTGGCGCCCACCCGCGAGAAAATGCTCACGTACGAATGCGGCGTCGACCCGGTCGGCGAGGGCTGGGCCCAGACCCAGATCCGCTACTACGTGTACGCGTTCCTCTACGTGATCTTCGCGGTGGACGCGATCTACCTGTTCCCCTGGGCCACGGTCTTCGCCGCGCCGGGATTCGGCGGCACGACTCTCGTCGAGATGTTCGTCTTCATCGGCTTCCTCGCCGTCGGCCTGCTGTACGCATGGAAGAAGGGTGTCCTGGAATGGACGTGAACCAGGACCACGCATCCGCCTCCGCCACGCCGGACCCGACCCCCGCGGCCGGGGCCACACCGGTGTACCTGCCCGAGCCCAAACGCCTGGGCACGCTGGCCCGGCTCGCCCCCGAGCCGATGAAGGTGGTCCTCAACTGGGGCCGCCGCTACAGCCTGTGGGTCTTCAACTTCGGCCTCGCCTGCTGCGCGATCGAGTTCATCGCCGCGTCGATGGCCCGGCACGACTTCATCCGGCTCGGCGTAATCCCCTTCGCGCCCGGCCCCCGGCAGGCCGATCTGATGATCGTCTCGGGCACCGTCACCGACAAGATGGCCCCGGCCGTCAAACGGCTGTACGAGCAGATGCCCGAGCCGAAGTACGTGATCTCGTTCGGCGCGTGCAGCAACTGCGGCGGCCCCTACTGGGACTCCTACGCGGTCACCAAGGGCGTCGACCAGATCATCCCGGTCGACGTCTACGTGCCCGGCTGCCCGCCGAGGCCCGAGGCGCTGCTCCAGGGCATCCTCAAGCTCCAGGAGAAGATCGCCCGCGAGTCGCTGGGCGAGCGGTACGGGAACGCCGCCGGGGCCACGGACGCCGCCGCGGTCGACGCCGGTGCGCGTCCGTCCGCCGCCGCGCTCGGCAGCGGCCTGGTCGCCGCGCCGCCCACGCCGGGGGAGGAGCAGCGGTGAACGGCTTCGACCGGCTTCCGGACGCCGCCGCCGAGGTCTTCGGCGAGGGCGCCACGGCCGAGGAGGCGTACGGCCTGCTCACCGTGGACGTGCCCGCCGCGTCCTGGATCACGGCCCTCCAGGCCGCGCGCGACACGCTGGGCTGCACGTACTTCGACTGGCTGAGCGCGGTCGACGAGCCCGGCACGGGCTTCCGTATCTGCGCCCACCTGGCCGCCCTGCCCGCCTCCGGCACGCCGCTGCGGCGCCTGGTGCTGCGCACCACCGTCCCGCACGAGGCGCCGGAACTGCCGACGGCCACCGGCGTCTACGCGGGCGCGGGCTGGCACGAGCGCGAGACGTACGAGATGTTCGGCGTCGCCTTCACCGGCCACCCGCACCTCGTTCCGCTGCTGCTGCCGGAGGGCTTCGAGGGGCATCCGCTGCGCAAGGACTTCGTGCTCGCCGCCCGGGTCGCCAAGGCGTGGCCCGGCGCCAAGGAGCCGGGGGAGTCCGACCACGGCGGCCCCAAGCGCCGCCAGATGCTGCCGCCGGGCGTCCCCGACCCGAACGAGTGGGGACCGCTCAAGGGCCAGCTCCCGCCCGCGCCCGCCCGCCCGGCCCGTGGCGCCCGCGCGGCGGCGGCCCCCGGCGAACGCCCGGCCCGCCGCACCCGCAGCGTCAGCCAGGGTTCCGCGAGCCAGCAGGCGGCGGCAGGCGGCGAGGCCACGCCCGAGGCGGAGTCCACGCCGCCCGCACGCCCCACCCCGCGCAAGCGCCCGTCCGACGCCCCCTGGGCCCAGCAGACCGACCAACCGCAGACCGAGCAACCCCAGACCGAGCAACCGTCGCCCGAGGAGCCGAAGGCACCCGGTGCCGGGGACACCCCGCCCGAGACCGGAGAGGGAGGCGAAGCCTGATGGACAGCACGCTCGACGTCGTCCTGCGGCTGGTCGCCGTCCTCGTCGTCTTCCTCGTCCTGCCACTGGTCGTCGGCCAGACCGAGCACAAGGTGATGGCCCACATGCAGGGCCGTCTCGGCCCGATGTACGCGGGCGGCTTCCACGGCTGGGCGCAACTCGTCGCCGACGGTGTGAAGTTCGCGCAGAAGGAGGACGTCGTCCCGGCCGCCGCCGACCGCCGCGTCTTCCAGCTCGCCCCCGCTGTCGCCCTGCTGCCGTACCTGCTCGTACTGATCGCGATCCCGGTGGGCCCGCACGGCTTCGTCGGCGAAGCGGTCGACGCCGGGCTGTTCTTCGTGCTCGCCGTGATGGGCGTCGGCGTGCTCGGGTCGCTGATGGCGGGCTGGGCGTCGGCGAACAAGTTCTCCCTGCTCGGCGGTGTGCGCACGGCCGCGCAGCTGATGGCGTACGAAGTGCCGATGCTGCTCACCGCCGCCTCGGTCGCGATGGCCGCCGGCACCGTCTCGCTGCCCGGCATCCTGGATGCCTTCCACTGGTGGTGGATCCCCTGGCAGATCGTCGGCGGGCTGGTCTTCTTCACCGCGGGCCTGGCCGAGCTGCAACGCCCGCCGTTCGACATGCCGGTGGCCGACTCCGAGATCATCTTCGGCGCCTACACCGAGTACACCGGGCTGCGCTTCGCGCTGTTCCTGCTCGCCGAGTACGCGGGCATCGTCGTGCTGTGCGCGCTGACCGCCGTGCTCTTCCTCGGCGGCTGGCACGGGCCGATGTCCGGCAGCCTCGGCTGGCTGTGGACGCTGGTCAAGACCGGCCTGCTGGCGTTCGTCGTGATCTGGCTGCGGGTCAGCTACCCGCGGCTGCGCGAGGACCAGTTGCAGAAACTCGCCTGGACGATCCTGATCCCGCTCTCCCTCGCGCAGATCGCGCTCACCGGCGTCGTCAAGGTGGTGATCTCATGAGTCCGGTCCCCGGCCGTGGCCTGGCCAAGGGCCTCGCCGTCACCCTGCGCACGATGACCCGGCGTTCGGTCACCGCGCAGTACCCCGACGCGCAGCCCGAACTGCCGCCGCGCACCCGTGGCGTCATCGGCCTGTTCGAGGAGAACTGCACGGTCTGCATGCTGTGCGCCCGCGAGTGCCCCGACTGGTGCATCTACATCGACTCCCACAAGGAGACGGTGCCGCCCGCCGCGCCCGGCGGACGCGAACGCAGCCGCAACGTCCTCGACCGCTTCGCCATCGACTTCGCGCTGTGCATGTACTGCGGCATCTGCATCGAGGTGTGCCCCTTCGACGCGCTGTTCTGGTCGCCGGAGTTCGAGTACGCGGAGACCGACATCCACGAGCTGACCCACGAGCGCGACAAGTTGCGCGAGTGGATGTGGACCGTCCCCGCGCCGCCCGCGCTGGACCCGGCGGCGGAGGATCCCAAGGAGATCGCCGCCGCCCGCAAGACCGCCGACAAGCTCGCCGCGGAACAGGCCGCGCAGGCACAGCAGGCAGAGCAGGCGCAGGCCGGTACGCAGGCGCAGGCCGACGACGGCACGCAGGCCGACTCGCCGCAGGCTCCCCAGGGCCCGCAGGCCGAACCCCCGCAGGAGGGCGACGCGTGAACCTCGCCGCCGCGCATCCGGGCTTCCTGTCCCCGACCGGGGTCGAGGTCGCCTTCGTCCTGGTCGGGCTCGCCACCCTCGGCGCCGCCCTGCTCACCGTGACGACCCGCCAACTGGTGCACGCCGCCTTGTGGCTGGTCGTCGCGCTCGGCGGGCTCGCCGTGGAGTACCTCCTGCTCACCGCGGAGTTCATCGCGTGGGTGCAGGTGCTGATCTACGTCGGTTCCGTGGTCGTCCTCCTGTTGTTCGGGCTGATGCTCACCAAGGCGCCCATCGGCCGCTCCCCGGACGCCGACTCGGGCAACCGCTGGGTGGCGCTCGCGGTGGCCGTCGCGGCGGCCGGGACCCTGGTCTGGGTGGTGGTGGACGCGTTCCGCACCACCTGGATCGACCTGGGCGGCCCGGCCCAGGGCTCGACCGAGGTCACCGGCGCGATCCTCTTCCGGCACTGGGTGCTGCCGTTCGAGGCGCTGTCGGTGCTGCTGCTCGCCGCGCTGGTCGGCGCGATCGTCCTGTCCAAGCGCACCGGCAGGGAGCGCTGATGCACCTCGCCTATCCGGCCGTCCTCGCGGTCCTCCTGTTCTGCGTCGGCCTGTACGGCGTCCTCGCCAGGCGCAACGCGATCCTGGTGCTGATGTCCGTCGAGCTGATGCTCAACGCCGTCAACCTGAACCTCGTCGCGTTCGACGTCTGGCTCCGCGACACGCTGCACGCGGGCCAGGCGCTCACGCTCTTCACCATCACCATCGCCGCCGCCGAGATCGGCATCGGGCTGGCGATCGTGCTGCTCGTCCACCGCAACCGTGGGACCTCGGACGTGGACCAGCTCACCGACCTCGCCGACACCGGCACCGAACCCGGGCCCGTGCACTTCGGCGGCCCCGGCTCCGCCAGCATCGCACCCGGCACTGACAATCCCGATGAAACCACCGCCGACCAGGCACTTCCCGCCAGGGGGCAGACCGCGTGACCCTGACGACCCTCGCCGTCCTCGTCCCCCTGCTGCCCTTCCTCGGCGCCGTCGCGGGCCTGCTGCTCGGCCGCACCGCGCCCGGCTTCGTCCGGCCGCTCGCCGTGCTGCCGACGCTGCTCGCGTTCGCCCTCGCGGTGACCGTCGCCGTCCGGCAGGGCACCGGCCCGGCCACCGACGCGGGAACGCGGCTGACCCCGACCGGCTCGGTCCCCGTCGACCTCGCCGTCCACCTCGACGGCTTCTCGGTACTGATCGCCGTCCTCGTCACGCTGGTCGCCTCCTGCGTGCAGATCTACTCCACCGGCTACCTGCGCGACGACCCGCGCTACTCCTCGTACGCCGCCCTGGTCTCGCTCTTCACCGCCGCCATGCTGCTGGTCGTCTACTCCGGCGACCTGATGGTGCTGCTGGTCGGCTGGGAGGTCATGGGCATCTGCTCGTACTTCCTGGTCGGCCACTACTGGGAGACGCCGGAGGCGCGGGCCGCCTCCCTGAAGGCGTTCCTGGTGACCAAGCTCGGCGACGTGCCGTTCCTCATCGGCATCTTCGCGCTGGGCGCCGACGCCGGGACGTTCCGGATCAACGGCGTGCTGACCGCGGCCGCCTCCGGGCAGCTGCACCACCCCACCCTCATCGCGCTGCTGCTGCTCGGCGGCGTCGCGGGCAAGTCGGCGCAGTTCCCGCTGCACACCTGGCTGCCCGACGCGATGGCCGGTCCCACCCCGGTCTCCGCGCTGATCCACGCGGCCACCATGGTCGCCGCCGGCATCTACTTCGTCGCCCGGCTGCTGCCGGTCTTCGAGCTGTCCTCCGCCGCCCTGGCCGTCCTCGCCGCGATGGCCGCCGTGACGATGATCGGATCGGCGCTGTCGGCCCTCGCGCAGGACGACATCAAGCGGGTGCTCGCGTACTCCACCATCGGCCAGCTCGGCTACATGGCGGGCGCCCTCGCCGTCGGCAACCGCTCGGCCGCCGTCTTCCACCTGCTCACCCACGGCGCGTTCAAGGCGCTGCTGTTCCTCGCCGCGGGCGTGGTCATCCACGCGGCGGGCACCAACTCGCTGGCCACCATGTCCCGCATGCGGGACTTGCGCTCCCGGGTGCCGGACGCCATGTGGACGATGGCCGTCGCGCTGGCCGCCCTCGCCGCCCTGCCGCCGTTCTCCGGCTTCTTCTCCAAGGAGTCGGTGCTGCGTGCCGCCGAGTACGCGGCCGAGGGCCACCAGGCCCACGTGCCGTCGGCGGTCGGCTGGACCGTACTGGTCGCGGGACTGCTCACCGCCCTGCTGACCGCCGCCTACGCGACGCGCCTGTTCCTGCTCGCGGGTTCACCTCCGCAGACGCGGAGAGCACGTCAGCAGCGCGATGGCGAGACGAGCGTACCGGCCCCCACTGACAACCACTTCCGCACGCCGGTCGTGATGAACGCCGTCCTGTGGCTGCTCGCGATCCCCGCGCTCGCCCTCGGCGTGACCGCGGGCAAGCTGCCGCAGTGGTTCGACGGCACTTCACTGGCGCCCACCCTCGCCACCTCCGTCCTCGGCGTCGGCCTCGCGCTGGTCGGCGTGCTGGTCACGTACGCCGCCTGGCGGCACACCGAGACGCGCGCCAACCGGGTGCCGATCGGCGCGGTCGTCGCGCCCGACAGCGTCGAGCCCGCCGCCACCGAGGCCGCCGCGATCGCCGCGCACCCCCAGGTGTACGGCGACATCGCCGGCGCGCCCGACCCCGCCGACCCCGGACGCCTGCTGCTCGGGCCGCTGCACCGGTACGCCGTGCACGGCTTCGGCCTCGACGTGCTCTACAGCAAGGCGTTCGTCCGCCCGGTGCTGGCCGCCGCGGGCCTGGTGCGGTTCCTGGACCGCGAGGTCGTCGAGACCTACGTGCGCACCGCGGGCGGCGTCCCCCGGCTGCTGGGCCTGCTGGTGCGCCGCGCCCAGACCGGCAACGTGCAGACCTACCTCAGCGTGCTGCTCGGCGGCTCGGTGGTCCTGGCCGTCCTCGCCGTCCTCGTCGCCAGCGGAGCGTGAGCCGTGAACCACACCGTCCTTCAGGTCCTGCTCCTGGCCGTCGTCGTCCTGCCGCTGCTCGGCGCCCTCGGCGCGCTGCTGCCCGCGCCCCCCGGACTCAAGGGCCGCGACCCCGAGCAGGCGGTGCTGCGCCACGGCGTCCTGGTGACCGGCGCCGTCCTCGCGCTGTCGATCGCGCTGGCCGTCGGCTTCGACCGCGCCCAGCCGTCCCGTATGCAGGGCACCACCGACGTCAGCTGGATCCCGGCGCTGCACATCCGCCTCCACCTCGGCGTGGACGGCGTGTCGTTGCCGCTGATCGTGCTGACCGCGCTGCTCACCTTCCTGTGCGCCCTGCACGCGTACTACAAGATGCCGGAAGGCCCGACGGCCAAGGCGTTCGTCGCGCTGATCCTGCTGCTCGAAGGCGGCACGCTCGCCTCGTTCGCCGTGCTGGACCTGATCCTGTTCTTCCTGGCGTTCGAGATGGTCCTCATCCCGATGTACTTCCTCATCGGACGCTGGGGAGGCGACGGCAGGGAACGCGCCGCCTTCCGCTTCATCCTCTACACGCTGCTCGGCTCCGTCGTCATGCTGCTCGGCCTCCTGCTCGTCGGGTTCAAGGCGGGCACCTTCGACATGGTGACACTCGCCACTGACAAGGGATCGGGCCTCAGCCACAGCACGCAGATCATCGCCGCCCTCGCCATCGGCCTGGGCCTGGCGGTCAAGGCCCCGATGTGGCCGCTGCACAGCTGGCTGCCGGACGCCCACACTGCCGCGCCGACCACCGGCTCGGTCCTGCTCGCCGGTGTACTGCTGAAAATGGGCACCTACGGCTTCGTCCGCATCGTGCTGCCGATCACCCCTTACGGCGCGCACACCTTCGCGCCGTATCTGGCGGCGTTCGCGGTCGTCGGCATCCTCTACGGCTCGCTGGCCTGCCTCGCGCTGGCCCGCCAGGGCGCCGAGGGCGACCTGAAGCGGCTCATCGCGTACTCCTCGGTCGGCCACATGGGCTTCGTACTGCTCGGCATCGCCACCCTCACCCCGACCGGCGTCAACGGCGCGCTGTTCGCCAACGTCGCCCACGGCCTCATCACCGGCCTGCTGTTCTTCCTGGTCGGCGCGGTCAAGGAGCGCTACGGCACGACCGACCTCGACCGGCTCTCCGGAGCCACCGGCGCCGCGCTGTACGGCGCCGCGCCACGCCTGGGCGGCCTGCTGGCGTTCGGCGCGGTCGCCTCCCTCGGACTGCCGGGGCTGGCCGGGTTCTGGGGCGAGATGCTGTCGATGTTCGGCGCCTTCCGGCCCGCCGCCGGGCTCGATCGCGGCGCGTATCTGACGTATATGACGCTCGCCGCCTTCGGCACGCTGCTGACCGCCGGCTATCTGCTCGTCGTCGTGCGGCGCGTATGCATGGGCGAGCGCGACGCCGAGGCCCGGGTGCTCACCGACGTGCACGGCTACGAGTTCGCC
This sequence comes from Streptantibioticus parmotrematis, assembly GCF_019890615.1. GTDB lineage: Bacteria > Actinomycetota > Actinomycetes > Streptomycetales > Streptomycetaceae > Streptantibioticus_D > Streptantibioticus_D parmotrematis. Next base: position 8,978 of record NZ_JAINVZ010000002.1, read on the forward strand.
GCCTGGACGCCGCTGGTCGCCCTCACCGTCCTGGCCGGGCTGTGGCCCGCCGCCCTGCTCGGGCTGACCAACCCGGCCGTACGCACCCTCCTCGGAGGCAGCTGATGACCGAACTCGCCTCCGGCGTGGTGCAGTCCGTCGACTGGATCGCCGTCGCACCGCCCGCGATCACCGCGGTCGTCGCGCTGGCCGTCCTCGTCGCCGACCTGTTCGTGCCCGCCGCGCGCAAGCCCGTGCTCGGCTGGGTGTCGGTCGGCGGCCTGGTGCTCGCCCTGCTGTCGCTGCTACCGCTGACCAGCGGTGACCGGTCCACGTTCTGCGTCGTGGGCCGGGCGGGCCAGTGCAGTTACGTGGCCGATCACTTCACCGTCACCGTGCAGCTGCTGGTGCTCGGCGGCGCGCTGCTGACCGCGTTGCTGTCGCTGCACAACGCGGACGACCTGCCGCCCGGCGAGTTCTGGTTCCTGCTGCTGTCGTCCGCCGCGGGCGCCGCGCTGCTGCCCGCTTCCCGGGACCTGGCCACCCTCGTCGTCGCCCTGGAGGTCACCTCACTGCCGTCGTTCGCCCTGGTCGGGCTGCGGCGCGGGGACCGGATGTCCGGCGAGGCGGCGCTGAAGTTCTTCCTGTCCTCCGTGACGGCGACCGCGGTCACACTGCTCGGCGTCAGCTTCGTGTACGCGGCGACCGGCTCCCTGCACCTGAACGCCGTCGCCGTGGGCCTGGCGCACGGCACCGGGCAGCTGACGGTGCTGGCCAGGACCGGCGTGATCCTCACTCTGGTCGGCTTCGCCTTCAAGCTGGCCGTCGCGCCCTTCCACTTCTGGGTGCCGGACACCTACGCGGGCGCGCCGCTGCCGGTCGCCGCCTACCTGTCGGTGGTCGGCAAGGCCGCCGGGTTCTCCGGGCTCATCCTGGTGTCGGTCATCGCGTTCCGCCCGTACGCGGACGTGTGGGGGCCCGCGGTCGCCGTGCTCGCGGCGCTCACCATGAGCGTCGGCAACGTCGCCGCCCTGCGCCAGCGCACCGGCCACCCGCGCAGCGCGGTACGGCTGCTGGCCTGGTCGTCGATCGGGCAGGCGGGCTACCTGCTGGTGCCGCTCGCCGCCGCCGGGTACGCCGCCGACCCCGCGCACGAGGTCGGCACCACGGTCGCGTACGCGCTGATGTACGCGGTGGTCAACCTCGGCGCGTTCGCGGTGGTCGCCCTGGTCGCCGGGGCGCGGCGGATCGAGGACTTCCGCGGGCTGTACGCGACACGTCCCGCGGCGGCGCTCGCGCTGGCGTTCTTCCTGCTGTGCCTGGCGGGGCTGCCGCCCGGCGTGATCGGGCTGTTCGCCAAGGTGGCGGTCTTCTCCACGGCGGTGGACGCGGGCCTGGGCTGGCTGGCGGTCGTCATGGCCGTCAATGTGGTGATCGCCCTGTACTACTACCTGCGCTGGACGGCGCTGCTGTTCGCGCGGCCCGCCACCCGGACGGCGGATTCCGGCGCGGCGGAGGCCGCCGAGGCCGCCGAGGGCGTACCCGCCGCGTCCGACGTGTCCGGTGCGTCCGGAGCCGTCGCCGTGCCGCAGGCGCCCGGCCGGGTGCCGGTCTCCCTGACGGCCGCGATCGCCCTGGCCGCGCTCGTCGGCGTCGCCCTGTCGGGCGCACCGCAGCTCGTCCTGCGCTTCGCCTCCGGCAGCCTCTTCTGAGCCCAGCCGTCGTCTGCTGAGCCCAGCGGCCCGCCCGCTGCGCCCGGCCGTCGCCCTGCTGAGCGCCACCGGCGACCGCTGAGCCGGGCGGTCGCCCCCTGACCGCCGTCGCCGCTGAGCCTCCGCGACCGCTCGCCGAGCCCCGCCGCCGGTTGCCCGCCGCCCGCCCCGGCTCCCCCGCCCAGCGTGACCGGGCGGCCACGGGGCGGGAACCCCAGCCCTCCGCGTGGCGTTGACCAGTACAGGAGGGTCCACTGGAAGGTGGAAGAGGATCCCGCGTACGTCTGGGAGGGCGACCGTGCACCGCCGGCACAACGGGCTGAAGACCGCCGTACTGCTCGGAGCGCTGTCCGCGATCATCCTGATCGTCGGCAGCTTCTTCGGCCGTACCGGACTCCTCGTCGCCCTGGTGATCGCGCTCGGCACGAACGCGTACGCGTACTGGAACAGCGACAAGATGGCGCTGCGCGCGATGCGGGCCCGCCCGGTCAGCGAGTTCGAGGCGCCGGCGCTCTACCGGATCGTGCGCGAGCTGTCGACCACCGCCCGTCAGCCCATGCCCCGGCTCTACATATCGCCGACCGAGGCCCCCAACGCGTTCGCCACCGGCCGCAACCCGCGCAACGCCGCCGTCTGCTGCACCGAGGGCATCCTGCGGATGCTGGACGAGCGCGAGCTGCGCGGCGTCCTGGGCCACGAGCTGAGCCACGTCTACAACCGCGACATCCTCATCTCGTCGGTCGCGGGCGCGCTCGCGTCCGTGGTGATGTTCCTGGTCAACTTCGCCTGGCTGATACCGATCGGCCGCTCGGAGGACGACGAGGGCCCTGGCATCATCGGGCTGCTGATGATGATGGTGCTCGGCCCGCTGGCCGCCGGGCTGATCCAGCTCGCGGTCAGCCGCTCCCGGGAGTACGAGGCCGACGCCTCCGGTGCCCGGCTGACCGGTGACCCGCTGGCGCTCGCCTCGGCGCTGCGCAAGCTCGACGCGGGCACCCAGCGGCTCCCGCTGCCCCCCGAGCCGCGCCTGGAGACGACCAGTCACCTGATGATCGCGAACCCGTTCCGGGCGGCCGACGCCTCGAAGCTGTTCTCCACCCACCCGCCGATGGCGGACCGCATCTCGCGGTTGGAAGAAATGGCAGGTTGGCGACCATGAGGACGATTCTCAACGTCATCTGGCTGGTCCTGTGCGGCCTGTGGATGGCCATCGGGTACGCGGTCGCCGGGATCGTGATGTTCGTGCTGATCGTGACGATCCCGTTCGGCATCGCCGCGTTCCGCATCGCGGGCTACGCCCTGTGGCCGTTCGGCCGCACGACGGTCGAGCGACGCGACGCGGGCGTGGGCTCGCTCATAGGCAACGTGATCTGGCTGGTCCTCGCGGGCATCTGGCTGGCCATCGGCCATGTCGTCACCGGCATCGCGCTGTGCTGCACGATCATCGGCATCCCGCTCGGCATCGCCAACTTCAAGCTGATCCCGCTGTCCCTGATGCCGCTGGGCCGCGAGATCGTGCCGACGGACGCGCCGTTCGCGACCCGCTGACGCCTGAACGGAGCGGACGCGTGAACGGTGGCCCGTTGACCGGGCGGTCTGAACGGCGGCCCGCCTGAAGTGGCGACCTGAACGGCGGCTCGCTGACCGCGCGGGTGGCGGCGCCCGGCGGGGCCGACGCCGCCGGGCGCGTGCGCCGGGCGGCGGCGGGCCGCCCCGGGTCAGCGGTAGTTGACGAACTGGAGGGCGAAGTCGAGGTCCTTGCCCTTCAGCAGCGCCTGCACGGCCTGCAGGTCGTCGCGGCTCTTGGAGGTGACGCGCAGCTCCTCACCCTGGACCTGCGCCTTGACGCCCTTGGGGCCCTCGTCCCGGATGATCTTGGCGACCTTCTTGGCGTTCTCCTGGGAGATGCCCTCCTGGATGGAGGCGAAGATCTTGTACTCCTTGCCGGAGGCCTGCGGCTCGCCCGCGTCCAGGGCCTTCAGCGAGATGCCGCGCTTGACGAGCTTGGTCTCGAAGACGTCGAGGATCGCCTTGACCCGCTCCTCGGAGTTGGCCCGCATCTCGATCTTCTCGCCCGACCAGTCGATCGAGGCGCCCACGTTCTTGAAGTCGTAGCGCTGCGCGATCTCCCGCCCCGCCTGGTTGAGGGCGTTGTCGACCTCTTGCCGCTCGACCTTCGAGACGATGTCGAAACTGGAGTCGGCCATGTTCAGTTGGCTCCTTGTGTGAGGTGTGTCAGGGTGCGCCGGATGCGTCGCGACTGCGTCGGGCGGTACGGCAGGGCCGCGCGCCCACAGCCGCAAGCCTAGCCACCGCGGACCGCCCCGGCGCAGATCAACCGGGTGGCGGACCACCCCCTGGCATCAGGTATCGTTTACGTCGTCGCCACGGAGCGCCGCACTGAGCGGTCCCGGGGTGATTTTTCCCGGCGGTGTGCCCGAGTGGCCAAAGGGAGCAGACTGTAAATCTGCCGGCTCAGCCTACCCAGGTTCGAACCCTGGCGCCGCCACATGGAAAACAAGACCCCGTGTGACCTGCTAGATCTAGCAGGTCACACGGGGTCTTCTCGTTGGTGGGGCAGTCGTGCCGCCGGGCGGTGGGCCTTGCGCGCCGCGCCGATCAGGCGGTTCACGCGCCTCCCGGATGCCCGGGGCGGCTGGGCGCCGCCGTCGTGGCCGGGCGGGTGCACAGCCTCCCGGGGGAGCAGTGGCGCCGCTGCGGGCCCTCACCGCTGGTGGGCCCGCAGCGGTGCGGTGGGGGCGGTCCGGCGGGTGCGCCGGGCGGTGATCATGCTGAGGATGCCCGCGACGAAGGTGACCGCGAGGCCGAGGGTCATGATGACGTTGCCCGTCACCGTGCCGGGGTTGTGCGAGGTCAGGTTGGGGGTCAGCTGACCCGCCAGGCCTCCGACGCCGACGATCCAGAACGCGATGAACACCGCGAAGACCGGATGCCACCACCACTTGGCGGTGACCGCCGTCAGCAGCCCGAACACGATGAGGAACAGGATGCCGGGCGGGAAGCCGCCGAACTTGGCCGGGTCCGCGAACCACTGGACGACCAGGCCCAGGATCCCGACGAGCAGACCGCCGAGCGAGACGAGGGTGCCGCGGCTGTGACGAAGCGGCTGAAGCGTACGAAGCATGATGGATCCCTTCACGGGTGGAACCGGGGTCAACGGGACGCGCGGCGGGCGTACCGGGCCGAGCGGGCCGCGAGGGTCACGAGGACGGCGGCGGCGACGAAGCCGAGCATCTGGAGCCAGCCGGCGGTGAAGTCCAGCACCTGGCCCGGCTCGACCAAGTGGGACGCGAACGCGGAGTCGGCGAACCCGCCGAAGACGAAGAACGCGCACATGGCGATGACGAGCGGCGGGACGAACCGCCACCACACCAGCGCCACCACCGCGGCGAACGCCAGGTCGACGAACGGCCCCGGCCCGTCGTAGCCGGTCGCCTCGTCGCCGATCGCGGCCAGGACCAGCGCCACGCAGGTGGCGATGAGGAGGGTCCGGTGACGGCCGTGGGCCCGGCCGATCGCCGTTCTGGCCGTGGCCTCGTCGCGTCGCGGTGTCCTCGCCGGGTCCGGCGAGCGCCGTTCGCCGGTCGATGTCCGCACGGTCACGGGACGGCCTCCTTTGCCGAGAGGGTGGTGGGGTGGGTTGCTGACTCCCACCATCCTCATCGGGCGTCGCCGTCACGTCGTCGTATGGCGGGCGGCTTCCTGCGTACCCCCCTCGGCGTACGGCCCCCGGCCGCGATGTCTCCGGCCCGAGTAACCCGGGCAGACCTCCTGTGGGTTACTTGTGGGTCCCCCAGAACGCCGTCGCGCGGTCCCGGGGGCTCGAGTCGGCACCCCTGGTGACCTGCTCGCCTTGCCGCGCAAGGGTCCGTGTACCCGGTGTTGCGCGGCGCCGTCCGTACGCCGGGGCGCGCGTGCTCCGCTTGACCGGGTTGTGCATATGTCCGTGTTGTGTAACGCGGCCATCCAACCTTCAACATCCGGGCGTTCGGCACGACAAAGTGAGAGCCCTCGGCAACACGCCGGGATTTCGCACCATTTGGCACCGTCGCGAGGCTGTGCCCGCCCAAGGGGGTCTCACGTTATGTCCCGACTGTCACTCCGTCTTGCCGTGACCACCGCGGCCGTCGCCGCGATCGCCGCCTCCGCGGCCCTGCCGGCCGTCGCCGCTCCGCACACCCCGCACGCGCCGGCCCCGCGTCCCGCGGTCGCGATCACCAAGGTGCGGGCCGAGGGGCCCGGCACCAGCCGTTCGGCCCGGAGCCTGGACGCCGAGACGGTCACCCTCACCAACGAGGGCCGCACGTCCGTCAACCTCAAGGGGTGGACCCTCTCCGACACGGCCCTGCGGCACACCTACCGCTTCGGCAACGTGGTCCTGCGGGCGCACCAGTCCGTCGTCGTCCACACCGGCCCGGGCCGCAACACCGCCCGCGACCTCTACCAGGGCTCGCGCGGCTACGTGTTCAGCAAGCGCTTCGACACCGCTACGTTGCGCGACAACCACGGCAAGGTCGAGTCGGTGAAGGTCTGGGGGCACCGTTGATCAATAGTTGATCAACCACTGATCAGTCATTGATCAATGGTTGAGTGAGAGACGGCCGCCGCCCTGACCGGTCGGCGGGGGCCGCTCCTCCACGGTGAACAGCTGCGCGCCACGGCCCACGAGGGAGGGCCGTGGCGCGCAGCTCACTGGTGCGCCGGAACGGCACGGGACGGATTCGAACGCCTCAGTACGGGTCCGAACAGCCCGGTTCGGATCCGAACGGGTCCGGAACGGCTCAGTGTTGACGCGAGCAGTCGTACAACTGCTGTCCGCCCGCCGCGCTCCCGCCGTAGTCCTTGGCCGCGACGGCCGTGCACGAGGACGTCACCCAGCTGGAGATCCGCTGCGCGGCGCTGGTCGTACCGGACCCGCCGCCGGAGCCACCGAAGCCTCCGAAGCCGCCCATGCCGCCCCGTGTGCCGCCCGCCAGCACGTACTGGACCTGACCCGACGTCACCATCTTCTGGAACTGGGCGAGTGAGGGCGACGGCACCTTGCCGGTGAAACCGCCCAGCGGCAGGACGTCGGCGCCGGTGGCCAGTATGTACGGCGACGCCGTGCTCCAACTCGTCGTCGCGAAGACGTACTCGGCCTTGCCGCGCCGGGCGTCGACGTAGGAGAGCAGCTGCTTCTGCGACGCGGTCAGCGTGCCCGAACCGGAACCGAAGCCGAACCCGCCCGCCGTGCCGCCGCCACGACCCGCACGAGTCGTCCCGGCCGGGGTACCGTGCGCGCCACCGGCGCCCGCCGCCCCCCGCGTCCCGGCGAAGCCGCCGGCCCCGCCGAACCCGCGGCCGCCCTGGGCGCCCGGCGTCGTCGGCCCGACCGACCCCATCATGCTCATCCGCCCGTACGTCGGGTTGAACACCTGCGCCGCCCACGCGGACGGCGCGATCAGCATCGCCGCCAGGCCGGCGAGCAGCCCGGCCAGCGCGATCCGGCCGCGCGCGGTGACCCGGCCACCGGGCCTGGCGAGCGCCAGCAGCACGACCGCCACCACCCCGAGCCCGATCTCGGTCGGGGCGAGCCAAGGCAGGAACGAGGTGAACTGCAGGGCCAGGTACGCGCCCCACGTCACCGTCGCCGCCACGGCCGCGGGCAGCGCCCAGGAGCGCCGGCCGCCCGCCCGGTAGGCGCGCCAGAGCTGGACCACGCCGCCGCCGGTGAGCGCGGCGAGCGGGACCGCGACCACGCCCATGTAGTACGTGTGGCCGCCGACGCTGCCCGCGCTGAACACCAGGAAGTACGTGGCCAGCCACAGGCCCCACATCACGAACCCGGCGCGCACCAGGTCGGTGCGCGGCTTGCGGCGCCGCCACAGCAGGCCGCAGATCACCGCGATGGCGCCGATCGGGTACAGCCAGCCGGTCTGGGTGGCCAGCGACGTGCCGAACATCTTCGACCAGCCCTGCTGCCCCCCGCCGAACCCGCCGCCCCCGCCGCCGCGGTGGGCGCCCGTGGCGGTCGCCCCGCCACTGGCCCCGGCCGCCCCGCCACCAGCCCCGGTCACGCCGCCACCAGCCTGCCCCGAGCCGCCCGCCGCACCGGCCCGCTGACCGCCGTGGCCCGCGAACGCGCCGCCTCGGCCCGTACCCGTACCCGTGCCCGTACCCCCGAAGTGGTGGGTCCGGCCGTGGCCCGTGCCGTCGCCGCCGCCCCAGCCACCGAAGCCGGAGGCGGCACCGGGACCGGCGCCCGCTCCCGAAGCGGCACCCGCACCGGAGGCAGCCCCCGCACCGGAAGCAGCCCCCGCTCCCGAGTGCGCCGGCGTCGATCCCCCGTGGCCGCCGAAGCCGCCCTGCGTCGCGCTGACGCTGCCCGTGGAGGCGGCGCTGATGCCGAGCGACGAGAAGCGGATCAGGAAGTTGTAGCCGACGACCATGCTGAAGACGGAGTTGTCCGTCGTGCCGTCCACGTAGGGCCGGTCCTTGGCCGGGGTCAGCGTCACGGCGAGCATCCAGGAGACCGACACGGCGACCGTCACCAGCCCGGCCAGCAGCACGTGTCCGATCCGCTTGCGCCGCGAGACCGGCGCCGCCATGAGGTAGACGACGGCCAGCGCGGGCAGCACCGCCCACGCCTCCAGCATCTTGGCCTGGAAGCCGAGCCCGACCCACACGCCCGCGAGCAGCAGCGGCCGCAGCCGTCCCGAGGCGGCGGCGCGCTGGGTGGCGGAGGCGGCCAGGAGGACACAGAGAGTGAACGCGGGGTCCTCGACGGCGGTGCGGAAGAGGCCCGCGGCGACCGGCGTCACGAGGAAGGCCGCCGAGGCGATCAGCGCCGCGTTGACCCCGGCCCAGCGCCGTACGACGCGGTACAGCACGAGGACGCTCGCCACGCCTTCGAGGACCTGCGGCAGCGTCACCGCCCACGGGTGAAAGCCGAAGACGCGGGCAGAAATCGCTTGCGGCCAGAGGAATCCGGGGAGTTTATCCAGGGTGATGGAATTACCGGGGTCGAATGAACCGTAGAAGAACGCCTTCCAGCTCGTCGTCATGCTGCGGACGGCGTTGGCGTAGAACGAGTGGTACTGGCTGTGATTGATGCCCCACGCGTAGAGCACGGCCGCGCACGCGACGATGACCAGCAGCGCGGGCCTCGCGTAGGCCGGCTGGCCAACCGGCGATCTCCACGGCGCGCGGCGATCGGCGCTGTCGGGGACGGTCGGGGTGAGGACGGTTGTTGCCATGCCCAGCAGTCTTCGGCACCCGACAGGGGGGATCGCGCCGATCGGCGGAGGGGTAAGGGTTTTTGAAGGAATTTCTCATCGTGCCGATAGCAAGGCTTTAACCGCCTGGACACGGTCTTTAGACACGGGGGTGCGGAGCATTACCCGGGCGGCACGGTGCGACGGAAACCGGCCGCGAGGCCGGAAAGGGCCGCGGTGTGATTTTTTCGTGCCCTTCTTCACCCTTACGGGTAACACGTTCACGCGGTCGTCTCCGTACGCGCAGGAGGTACGGCGCAGGAGGTACGCGCGTGGGAGGTACGCGCGCAGGAGGGACGGACGCGTGCGGGACGACCGGGCGGTGGATCCGGCTGATCCGGCGGTCCCGGCGGCGCTTGTCGGTGCCCCGGCGTACGGTCGTAACCATGCGTACGGTGATCGCCGGAGGACACGGAAAGATCGCGCTGCGACTGGAGACGGTCCTGAGCACGCGCGGTGACGAGGTGGCGGGCCTGATCCGCCGTCCCGAGCAGGCCGCCGACCTGCGGGAGCGGGGCGCCGAGCCGATCGTCTGCGACCTGGAGCAGGCCTCGGTGGACGAGGTCGCCGCCCATCTGCGGGGCGCCGACGCCGTGGTCTTCGCGGCCGGCGCGGGCCCCGGCAGCGGCGCGGACCGCAAGAAGACGGTGGACCACGCGGCGGCGGTGCTGTTCGCCGACGCGGCGGAGCGGGCCGGGGTGCGGCGCTACGTGATCGTCTCCTCGATGGGCGCCGACAGCGAGCCGCGGCCCGGCACCGACCCGGTCTTCGCCGAGTACCTGCGGGCCAAGCGGGCGGCCGACGAGGACATCAAGGCCAGGCCGGGACTGGACTGGACGGTGCTGCGTCCCGGCGCGCTCACCGACGACGCGGGCAGCGGCTTCGTCGCCCTGGCCGAGCACACCGGACGCGGCGCGGTGCCGAGGGACGACGTGGCGGCCGTGCTGGCCGCGCTGCTCACCGAGCCGGGCACGGCGGGCCGCACCCTGGAGCTGATCGGCGGCCCGGTCCCGGTGACCGAGGCGGTCAAGGCCGCCACGGCGTAACGCGCGCGCCGTCCCGCCCTGCGCCGAGCGCCGTCCCGTCCCGCGCCGAGTCCTCTCCCGTGTCCCGCTCCGAGCACCCTCCTGTCCTGCGCCGGTGCGCGTCCGCTGCTCCTACGCCGGTGCGCCCCCGCTGCGCGACTGCCGGGGCAGGTCGAGCGCCGCGGTCGTGGCGCAGTCGGCGTACTCACGCACCGCGCTGGTGCGCGAGACCACCCGGCCGCGGTGGATGACGATGCGGCTGTAGCCCAGGGACAGCACGCCGTCCACCCGCTGCCCGCGCACCGCGAGCAGTTCGGCGGGGAAGCCCGCCTCCACCCGGACCTCCGGCAGCCCCAGCACCTCCCGGGCCCGCCCGGCCACCGCCTCGTACGCGGTGCGCGCGCCGCACTCCCCGTACGACGCGAGCAGGAAGGCCGCCTCCAGCGGGTCGCCGCGCCCGACCGGGTTCGCCGCGTCGCGCAGCGCGCCGCTGCCCGCCGCCGCCCGGACCCCCGCGGCGCGCAACGTGCGGAAGACGCCCACGCCGGAGCCGCCGCGATCCAGCGCGCCGCAGCCGCCCTGCGGCAGGCAGACCACCGACACGCCCGCCGCGGCGAGTTGATGGGCGACGCGCTGCCGGGTGTCGGCGGGCAGCGCGCCGAGTCGGCCGCACGGTGAGATCGTCACACCGGGACGCAGGCCCCCGGCCATCGCCGCGAGCCGGGCGAGCCGTGCCGGGTCGCCGCCGTCGGTGTGCAGGTCCACCGGGCGCCCGGCCTCCGCCGCGACGCCCAGCACGGCCTCCACGTAACCGGTCGGGTCCGGGTCCAGGTCCGGGATGCCGCCGACCACGGCCGCGCCCATCTTGACCGCGTCGCGCAGCATCGCCAGCCCGTCCGCGCCCGCCACGCCGGTCAGCAGCCGGGGCATGGCGACGGCGGTCAGCTCCACCAGGCCGTGCAGCGAGCGCCGCGCCTTCAGCACCGCCTCCAGCGCGGCCAGCCCCTGCACGTCACCGACCCGCACGTGGGTGCGCACCGCCGTCGCGCCGTGGCCGAGCTGGAGCAACGCGGCCTCGGTGACCCGGCGCTGCACCTCCTCGGGGGCGTCGCTGGGCGGGCCGTCGGGGCCGGCGGTGAGCGCCGAGTCGAGGTGGGCGTGCGGCTCCGCGGGCGCGGGCAGCAGCAGGTAGCCGCCGAGGTCCACGCGGGCGTTCGGCTCGTCGGCGGTGGTGAGGCTGCCCGCGGTGCCCACCGCCTCGATCCGGCCGCCGCCCAGCCGGACGTCCACCACGCGGCCGTCGCCGAGCCGCGCGCCGGTCAGCAGCAGGGCCGGGGCGTCCAGCTCGCCGTGGGCGTCGGGACGGTCCGGTTGATGCGGCTGCGGGGGCACACTCTCGGTCATCGCGCTCCTCCGGTCCGGGCCGTCGGCGGTCGCCGCGCAAGATCACGCGGGAACGAGCGTAGGGCGAGCGGGCCGAGGGTTCGCGCAGGAGAGCAATAGTCGTACCGGGCCCTGTCGGCCTCCCGAAGGGCGCCCGCCGGACACCTGGAGGGCGATGACGGTCGGTGACGAACGCCGGTCGCCGAAGGCCGCGGAGCCCGGGCCCGTACGCCCCGTACAGCCCGGGGGAACGTTCCCGCACGACCCGTCCCGGCGGCTCCGATACGGATTTCACGTATCGACGCGGAGCGTGTAATGTCTTCCTCGCTCGCCCCAATAGCTCAGTCGGTAGAGCGTCTCCATGGTAAGGAGAAGGTCTACGGTTCGATTCCGTATTGGGGCTCTGATGTGACGGGAACCTCGTCCTCCATCGTTCATGGACGGGGTTTTCGCTCATCAAGGCGGTGTAGCTCAGTCGGTAGAGCAAGCGGCTCATAATCGCTGTGTCACCGGTTCAAGTCCGGTCACCGCTACTCCGTGTAGCCGATTGTGGGATCGGTCCTTCGATCGGCTACTCTTTCCTGCGTTCACCCGTCTGTCCGTCAAGGAGCACTCACGTGGCTGCCACCGACGTCCGCCCGAAGATCACGCTGGCCTGCGTGGAGTGCAAGGAGCGGAACTACATCACCAAGAAGAACCGGCGCAACGACCCGGACCGTCTTGAGATGAAGAAGCACTGCCCCCGCTGCAACGCGCACACCGCGCACCGCGAGACCCGCTGACCCTGGGCCCCCGGGCCCACCCAGCGGGTGATGAGACGCGCCGCGCGCGCATCCGGAACGCAGCCGAAGGCCGCCCCTCAGCAGGGGCGGCCTTCGCGCGTTCCGTAGGCTTCGTACGCCCCCGTCGCGCCCGGCCGGCCGTCACGCCGCGTGTGCCGGCGCCGGGCCGTCCGGCCGAGACCGGCCACGCAACGTCAACTGGAGGCGCCGATGCCGCTCGACCCGTCCTTCGTCGGGCGTACGTACCCCCCCACCGCGCCGTACGAGGTGGGCCGCGAGAAGATCCGCGAGTTCGCCGAGGCGATCGGTGAGACCGACCCCGCGTACCTCGACCCCGAGGCCGCGCGGGCGCTCGGCCACCCGGACGTGATCGCGCCGCCGACCTTCCCGTTCGCCATCACCTACCGGGCCGCCGCCCAGGTGGTCGAGGACCCGGAGCTGAAGCTGGACTTCAGCCGGGTCGTGCACGGCGACCAGAAGTTCACGTACACGCGCCCGGTGGCGGCAGGCGACCTGCTGTCGGTGACCGTGAGCATCGAGTCGGTCAAGTCGATGGCGGGCAACGACCTGATCACCGTGCGCGGTGAGGTGTACGACGCGGACGGCGCGCACGTCGTGACGTCGATGATGATGCTCGTGGTGCGTGCCGCGGAGGGTGAGTGAGATGGCCGCCAGGTTGACGTACGACGAGGTCGAGGTCGGCACCGAACTGCCGCCGCTGTCCGTGCCCGTGAGCCGGGCGACGCTGGTGCGTTACGCGGGCGCGTCCGGCGACTTCAACCCGATCCACTGGAACGAGCGGTTCGCCCGCGAGGTCGGGCTGCCGGACGTGATCGCGCACGGGATGTTCACCATGGCCTCCGCGGCCCGCGTGGTCACCGCGTGGGCGGGCGACCCGGGCGCGGTCGTCGAGTACGGGGTGCGCTTCACCAAGCCGGTCGTGGTCCCCGACGACGACAAGGGCGCCCTGATCGAGATCACCGGCAAGGTCGCGGCCAGGCTGGACGACGAGGCGCGCACGGTCCGCGTCGACCTGACGGTGACGGCGGCCGGCCAGAAGGTGCTGGGGATGTCCCGCGCGGTGGTCCGGCTGGCGTGAACGCGGGGCCCGCGCAGGGGGACGCGGGCCCGCTCCTCCCCGGTGGGACTCGCCTTGACAAGTTAGTAATCAATTACTAACTTGAGGGTCATGGCAGCGAACTCACCCAGGATGTCGGCGGAGGAACGGCGCGAGAGCGTCGTGCGCGCCGCCTTCGCCGAGTTCGCCAGGACCGGCTACCACGGCACCTCCACCGAGGCGATCGCCCGCCGGGCCGGGGTCTCCCAGCCCTACCTGTTCCGCCTCTTCCCCGGGAAGCAGGCGCTGTTCCGGGCGGCCGCCGAACGGTGCTTCGAGATCATCGTGGAGATGATGGAGACCGCCGCCGAGGGGCTGCACGGCGAGGAGGCGCGGGAAGCGATGGGCGAGGGGTACTCCCGGCTCATCCTCGACCGCGACGTGCTGCTGCTCCAGATGCAGCTGTACGTGACCGCGGCCTCGGCGGAGAACCCCGAGCTGACGGAGTTCATCCGGCGGCGCTGGAGCGACCTGTGGGACATCGTCCGCGGTCGCAGCGGCGCCACGGACGAGGAGATGGCCGACTTCTTCGGGACCGGCATGCTCATCAACACGCTCGTCTCCCTCGGCATCCCGGCCGAGGACCGCTGCTGGAACGGCCTGGACGGCTGCAAGGCCGCCGCCGGCATCACTCCCGCGACGGCCGGTACCACCGAGGGCGACACCGGCACCGCCACCGTCGCCTGACATCGTCCCCCTTCCCGGGAAGGGGCGCGCGTATGGCCAGAAAACTTAGTGACCGATAACTAATAAGGACTCTGCAGGGGGAGCCATGCCGAAGCCGATACCCGAGGCGGACACCGCGCCGTCAAGCCGCTCCACGGTCGTGTGGGCGCTCATCGTGACCAGCGTCGCCGGATTCATGGCGGCTCTGGACAACCTGGTGGTCACCACCGCGCTGCCGTCGATCCGCAAGGACCTCGGTGGCGCGCTGACGGACCTGGAGTGGACGGTCAGCGCGTACACGCTCACCTTCGCCGTCCTGCTGATGTTCGGCGCGGCGCTCGGCGACCGGTTCGGCCGCCGCCGGATGTTCGGCGCCGGACTCACCGTCTTCACCCTCGCCTCCGCGGGCGCCGCGCTCTCCTCCGGGATGGGCGAACTGATCGCCGCCCGGGCCGTCCAGGGCGTCGGCGCGGCGGTGATGATGCCGCTCACCCTCACCCTGCTGTCGGCGGCGGTGCCCGCGGAACGCCGGGGCATGGCCTTCGGCATCTGGGGCGCGGTCAACGGCCTCGCGGTCGCCAGCGGCCCGCTGATCGGCGGCACCCTGACCGAGCACTTCTCCTGGCAGTGGATCTTCTGGCTGAACGTGCCCATCGGCCTGCTCCTGCTGCCGTTCACCCGGCTGCGGCTCAACGAGAGCCACGGCCCCAATCCGCGCATCGACATCCCCGGCACCGCGCTGGTCAGCGCCGGCCTGTTCGGCATCGTCTACGCGCTGGTGCGCGGCAACTCCGACGGCTGGACCGCCGCGCCCGTGCTCACCGGCCTGATCGCGGGCCCGCTGCTGCTGGCCGCCTTCGTGGTCTACGAACTGCGGGCCGCCAACCCGATGCTGCCGATGCGGCTCTTCCGCAGCCGGGCGTTCAGCGCGATCAACTCGGCGAGCATGCTGATGTTCCTCGGCATGTTCGGCTCGATCTTCCTGCTCAGCCAGTTCCTGCAGAGCGTGCAGGGCTACAGCCCGGTCGAGGCGGGGCTGCGGATGCTGCCGTGGACCGCGATGCCGCTGATCGTCGCGCCGATCGCCGGCGCGGTCTCCGACCGGATCGGCGGCCGCCCGGTCATCGCCCTCGGCCTCGCCCTCCAGGCGGCGGGACTCGCGGTCTTCGCGGTGATCAGCACGGTCCACGTCTCGTACGCGGCGCAGGTTCCGGCGCTGGCCATCAGCGGCATGGGCATGGCGATGTTCTTCGCGCCCAGCTCCAACGTGGTCATGAGCAGCGTCGCCGCCGAGGAACAGGGCATCGCCTCCGGCGCCAACAACGCCATGCGGGAGGTCGGCGGAGCGCTCGGCGTGGCGGTCCTGTCCTCGGTCTTCGCCCACAACGGCGGCTACACCTCGGGCCAGGCCTTCATCGACGGCCTGCGGCCGGCCCTGTGGGCGGGAGCGGGCGCGGTCGCCCTGGGCGCGGTGGCGGCCGTGCTGATTCCGCGCCGCGCTCGGGTGGTGGCGGTGGCCGAGGGGGCGGGGGAGCGGGAGAAGGTTCTCGCCTGAGGGGGCGGAGGCGGGGTGCCCACGGTGCTGCGCACCTGCCTTCGATACCCGGTCGCTTCGCGCCCGGCTTACGGGGTCCGGTTCGCGGATTAGTTGCTTCACCCTTGTCTCCGGCAACGAGTTGTCACCGCTAGGTGCTTGTCGGAGACAACGGTGAGACAGCTAATCCTCAAACCATTGCTCCCTCCCGGTCGCGCAGCGCCCGGGCTTCACAGGCAGGTGCGCAGCACCGATGGCCCCCGCCTCCGCCCCCTCAAGCCGCGCAGCGGCGCAGAAGGAACACTCCGCACTTACGGCCCGGCCCCCTGCTCCCATGGTCCCCGTAGGCTGTTCGCGTGCAGGTACTCCAGGACGCCCCCCTCGCTCCGCTCACCACCTTCCGGCTCGGCGGCCCCGCCGCAAGGCTCCTCGTCGCCACGACGGACGACGAGGTCGTGGCCGCCGTGCGCGAGGCCGACGACTCCGGTACGCCGCTGCTGGTCATCGGCGGCGGCAGCAACCTCGTCGTCGGCGACGACGGCTTCGACGGGACCGCGCTGCGCGTCGCCACCCGCGGCTTCACCCTGGACGGCACCGCCCTGGAGCTGGCCGCCGGTGAGGTCTGGAGCGACGCCGTCGCCCGCACTGTCGAAGCGGGGCTCGGTGGTGTCGAGTGCCTGGCCGGCATCCCCGGTTCTGCCGGTGCCACGCCGATCCAGAACGTCGGCGCGTACGGCCAGGAGGTCGCCTCGACGATCACCGAGGTGATCGCCTACGACCGCGTCGCCCGTGAGACCGTCACCCTGTCGAACGCCGCCTGTGCCTTCGCCTACCGCGACAGCCGCTTCAAGCGCGAGCCGGGCCGCTACGTCGTCCTGCGCGTGCGCTATCGACTTGAGGACGCGGGCGGGCTGTCCGCCCCGGTCAAGTACGCCGAGGTGGCCCGCACGCTCGGGGTCGCCGCGGGGGAGCGCGTCGACGCCGCCCTCGCCCGCGAGACCGTGCTGCGGCTGCGGGCCGGAAAGGGCATGGTGCTGGACCCGGAGGACCACGACACGTGGTCGGCGGGGTCGTTCTTCACCAACCCGATCGTCCCCGCACGCGAGTTCGACGCCTTCCTGGACCGCGCCCGCGCCCGCCTCGGCGCCGACGTCGAGCCGCCCTCCTGGCCCGCCGGGGACGGCCTGGTCAAGACCTCCGCCGCCTGGCTGATCGACAAGGCGGGCTTCACCAAGGGGTACGGTGACGGCCCCGCGCGGATCTCCACCAAGCACACCCTCGCGCTCACCAACCGCGGCGCGGCCAAGACCGAGGACCTCCTCGCGCTTGCCCGGGAAGTGCGCGACGGGGTGCACGCGGCGTTCGGCATCACCCTCGTCAACGAGCCGGTGATGGTCGGCGCGCAACTCTGACGGCCGTTCGCCCCTCTTCCTGCCCGAAGGATCTCCTGAAAACGTTCATGAGATTCTCATTCCGTCCGCCGACCGGCGGGCAGATTGGGGAGGACGACTCGTGCGCAACGCGGGGAACGCGTACCCGGGCACGGACTCGGCGGATGCCTCGGGGCCGCCCTCGGCGGGACACCTCGGCCGGATCGGCCGCTGGCCGGTGCGCTGGCACCACGCGCTGCTGACGCTGTGGACGATTCTCTGGTTCTGCATCGCGGGCCGGCACGGCGGGGTCTCCTGGCACTACCTCAAGCAGGGCGAGCAGCTGCTCTTCGGCCAGGTCGGCGGCGGTGGGCTCGCCCTGTACGCCAACCACCCCGAACTCCAGATCGGTCCGGTCAGCTTCCTGACCGCCGGACTGTTCGCGCCGTTCCCGGCCGGCGTCGGCGAGCGGCTCGCCGAGGCCACCATGTCCGGCCTCGGGATGTACATGCTGGTCCTGATCGGCCGCGCCGCCGCCGACCACTACCTGGGCACCGGCGTCAACCACAAGCGCCTCCAGCAGCGCGTGCTCATCGCCGGACTCGCCTTCATCCCCATGTGGGTCGAGGTCTCGGTGCGCTTCGCCCACCTCGACGACGTGATGGCGCTGTTCTTCACCACGCTCGCGGTACGCGCGCTGGTGCGCGGGCGGACCGTCGCCGTCGGCGTCTTCCTGGCGCTGGCCGTCGACTCCAAACCCTGGGCGGTCGCCTTCCTGCCCCTCCTGCTGGCCCTGCCGAGACCCAACTGGCTGAGGGCCGGTGCCTGGGTGGTCGGCCTGGTCGCGGTGGCCTGGCTGCCGTTCTACCTGACCCACATCAACACCGTCGCCGCGGCCCACTTCACCATCCCCAACCAGCCCGCCTCCTCGCTGCGCTGGTTCGGCGCCAACGACCCCGTGACGCCCTGGTGGGACCGGCCCGCGCAGATGGCGCTCGGACTCGGGCTCGGCGCGCTCGCGGTGCACCGGGGACGCTGGCCCGCCGTCGTGCTGCTCGCCGCCGACGCCCGCATCGTGCTCGACCCCAGCGTCTACACGTACTACAACGCCTCGGTGCTGCTCGGCACGCTGATCTGGGACGCCATCGGGCAGCGCAGGCTGGTGCCGTGGGTGAGCTGGATCGCGCTGATCTCGCTGTACGGCAGCGCGCTGATCGTGCCGTCCGACTCGACGCGGGGGCTCATCCGGCTCGCGTTCGCCGTGGGATCGGCGGCGTACGCCCTGCTGTGGCCGGACCGCAGGACGCGCCGGGGGCGGGACGGGCGTGGCGGACGCCGGAGCCCGGCCGCAGTCATCCCGGCGCAGCGCGGCCCGGCCGACGACGAGACCTGGACGCCGCCCGAGCAGCCGCCGAACCCCGGCCCGCTGTACGCCACCGGCACCTGACCGCCGCCGGGGCGAGGTGGCTCAGGCGGGCAGCGCCAGCCAGTCGTCGATCCCCGCCAGCAGGGTGCGCCGCACCTGCTCCGGAGCCCGCGAGCCCCGCACCGACTGCCGGGCCAGCTCCGCCAGCTCCTCGTCGGTGAACCCGTGGGCGTCGCGGGCCAGTTGGTACTGCGCCGCCAGCCGCGAGCCGAACAGCAGCGGGTCGTCGGCGCCCAGCGCCATCGGCACCCCGGCCGCGAACAGCGTGCGCAGCGGCACGTCCTCGGGCTTGTCGTAGACCCCGAGCGCCACGTTGGACGCCGGGCAGACCTCGCAGGTGACGCCCGCGTCCGCCAGCCGCGCCAGCAGCGCCGGATCCTCCGCCGCCCGCACCCCGTGCCCGATCCGGCCCGCGTGCAGGTCGTCCAGGCAGTCGCGGACGCTGTGCGCCCCGGCCAGCTCGCCGCCGTGCGGCGCGGCCAGCAGGCCGCCCTCCCGGGCGATCGCGAAGGCCCGGTCGAAGTCCCGGGCCAGGCCCCGGCGTTCGTCGTTGGACAGTCCGAAGCCGACCACCCCGCGATCGGCGTGGCGCACCGCGAGGCGGGCCAGCGTACGGGCGTCCAAGGGGTGCTTCATGCGGTTGGCGGCCACCACGACCGCGATGCCGAGGCCGGTCTCGCGGGAGGCGGACTCCACCGCGTCCAGGATGATCTCCAGCGCCGGGATCAGACCGCCCAGGCGCGGCGCGTACGAGGTCGGGTCGACCTGGATCTCCAGCCACCCCGACCCGTCGCGCACGTCCTCCTCGGCGCTCTCCCGCACCAGCCGCCGGATGTCCTCGGGGGAGCGCAGCACCGAGCGGGCGATGTCGTACAGCCGCTGGAAGCGGAACCAGCCGCGCTCGTCGGTCGCCCGCAGCTTCGGCGGCTCGCCCGAGGTCAGCGCCTCCGGCAGGTGCACGCCGTGCTTGCCGGCCAGCTCCAGCAGGGTGGACGGCCGCATCGACCCGGTGAAGTGCAGGTGGAGGTGGGCCTTGGGGAGCAGAGTGAGGTCACGCGCCATTCCCAGATCCTGCCGTAACGGTTCCGCCGAGCGGTAGCCATATCCCCGAAAGGGGTGCCGTGAAAAGGTTCGGGCGGGCGTCCGAGGACGCCCGCCCGACACCTGGAGACCTGCCGCGCGTCAGTCGCGCGCCTCGCCCAGCAGCTTCTGGATCCGCGAGACGCCCTCGACCAGGTCCTCGTCACCCAGCGCGTACGACAGCCGCAGGTAGCCGGGGGTGCCGAAGGCCTCACCCGGGACCACGGCGACCTCCGCCTCGTCCAGGATCAGCGCGGCCAGCTCCACCGAGTCCTGCGGCCGCTTGCCGCGGATCTCCTTGCCCAGCAGCGCCTTGACCGAGGGGTACGCGTAGAACGCGCCCTCCGGCTCCGGGCAGAGCACGCCGTCGATCTCGTTGAGCATCCGCACCATCGTGCGCCGGCGGCGGTCGAACGCCTCGCGCATCTCGGCCACCGCGGTCAGGTCGCCGGAGACCGCGGCGAGCGCGGCGGCCTGGGCGACGTTGGAGACGTTGGAGGTGGCGTGCGACTGGAGGTTGGTGGCCGCCTTCACGACGTCCTTCGGGCCGATGACCCAGCCCACCCGCCAGCCGGTCATCGCGTACGTCTTGGCGACACCGTTGACCACGACGCACTTGTCGGCCAGCTCGGGCACGACCACCGGCAGCGACGCGAACTCCGCGTCGCCGTAGACCAGGTGCTCGTAGATCTCGTCGGTCAGGACCCACAGGCCCTTGTCCGCCGCCCAGCGGCCGACCTCCTCGACCTGCTCGCGGCTGTAGACCGCGCCGGTCGGGTTGGACGGCGAGACGAACAGCAGCACCTTGGTGTGCTCGGTGCGCGCCGCCTCCAACTGCTCGACGGAGACGCGGTAGCCGGTGGTCTCGTCGGCGACCACCTCGACCGGCACACCACCGGCCAGCCGGATCGACTCCGGGTAGGTGGTCCAGTACGGCGCCGGGACGATGACCTCGTCACCCGGGTCGAGGATGGCGGCGAACGCCTCGTAGATCGCCTGCTTGCCGCCGTTGGTCACCAGCACCTGCGACGGGTCGACCCGGTAACCGGAGTCGCGCAGGGTCTTGTCGGCGATGGCCTGCTTCAGCTCGGGCAGGCCGCCGGCCGGGGTGTAGCGGTGGAAGCGCGGGGTGCGGCAGGCCTCGACGGCGGCGTCGACGATGTAGTCCGGCGTCGGGAAGTCCGGTTCGCCGGCGCCGAAGCCGATGACCGGGCGTCCGGCGGCCTTGAGCGCCTTCGCCTTGGCGTCCACGGCGAGCGTCGCGGACTCGGAGATCGACCCGACACGGGCCGAGACCCGTCGGTCGGTGGGGGACTGAACGGGGGGAGTGGCTGCGGTCATGACTGCCATCGTCGCAGACCGGCCGCGCGGGCGGCGAAGCGGTTTCACGGGTCGGACCCCAACGAGTGAGACGTGTGCCGCGGACCCGTCCCCGACATGCGGCCGAGGGACGCCCGGCGGGCCCGCGCGACCCGCTTCGGCGGTTGTCGTTCGACGCCCGGGCCCTGAACCCGTACACTCATCCCTCGTGGTCCCCGGCGAGGTGATCCGTGCTGCGCACCCAGTGCGACGCATCGGATGCGATACGTTGGGGAAGACAAAGGGTCGTAGCTCAATTGGTAGAGCACTGGTCTCCAAAACCAGCGGTTGGGGGTTCAAGTCCCTCCGGCCCTGCTACGCGCATTGGTCACGTGATGCGTGCACGCGTACGTTTGTAGTAGATGCACCGCCGTGCGACCGGGCAGGGCGCGCGGCTCACGACCCGGATTCAGGTGAGGACGAGTGACGGAAGCCCTGGGCTCCACCGCGACGCCTGAAAGTGGTCGTCCCGAGGACGAGGCGGACGAACTCCTCGACTCGAAGGCGAAGAAGAAGCGCGGCGGCAAGCGCGGCAAGAAGGGCCCGTTCGCGAGGATGGGTCTGTTCTACCGGCAGATCGTCGCGGAACTTCGCAAGGTCGTCTGGCCCACGCGCAGCGACCTGATGTCGTACACCACCGTTGTGATTGTCTTCGTAGCCGTCATGATCGGTATCGTGACTCTGGTCGACTACGGATTCACCAACCTCGTGAAGTACGTCTTCGGCTGATGATCCGCGAGGCGGGCGTCCCAGTGGCGCCCGTTCGCCCGTTCAACCCTTAGAAAAGTCAGGAAGAAGCAGCCATCGTGTCTGACCCGAACCTGTACGACGCCGACCAGCCCCTCGAGGCCGACGCGGCCGACGAGGCTGCGGCGACGGCCGCCACGGCCGAGGTCGAGGGCGATGACACCGACACGGACATCGTCGAGGCGGCGGACGCCGACCTGACCGACGAGACGGACGCGGCTGCCGGCACCGACGCGGACGAGCCGGCCGAGCAGGCCGCCGTCCACGAGGCCGAAGAAGGCGAAGAGGCCGGAGAGGCCGCCGAAGGCGAAGGAGCCGTCGCGGACGAAGCAGTCGCGGAAGAGGCCGTCGCCGAAGAGGCCGTTGCGGAAGAGGCCGTCGCCGAAGAGGCCGAGGCCCAGCCCGCCGCCGACCCGGTCGCCGCCTTCCGCGAGGAGCTGCGCACCCTCCCCGGCGAGTGGTACGTCATCCACACCTACGCGGGCTACGAGAACCGGGTGAAGGCCAACCTGGAGCAGCGCGCGGTCTCGCTGAACGTCGAGGACTACATCTACCAGGCCGAGGTGCCGCAGGAAGAGGTCGTCCAGATCAAGAACGGCGACCGCCGCACCGTCCGCCAGAACAAGCTCCCCGGCTACGTGCTGGTCCGCATGGACCTGACCAACGAGTCCTGGGGCGTCGTCCGCAACACCCCGGGCGTCACCGGCTTCGTCGGCAACGCCTACGACCCGTACCCGCTGACCCTGGACGAGATCGTCAAGATGCTCGCCCCGGAGGTCGAGGAGCAGGCCGCGGCCGCCGCCGAGGGCGGCGAGGCCGTGGCGCCGAAGCGCAAGGTCGAGGTCCAGGTGCTGGACTTCGAGGTGGGCGACTCGGTGACGGTGACGGACGGCCCGTTCGCCACCCTCCAGGCGACGATCAACGAGATCAACGCCGACTCCAAGAAGGTCAAGGGCCTGGTCGAGATCTTCGGCCGGGAGACCCCGGTCGAGCTGTCCTTCGACCAGATCCAGAAGAACTGACGGTTCCTCGGGACCTTCCCCAGCAGCTTCCGCCCAGGTCAGGCAGGCTCTTCCCGGAGCCGGTCTGACCTGCGCGGTTTCAGGCCACGCCGCGATACCCGTTATCGTGGTGCGGTATGCCTGCTCGCAGGCAAGAACACTCTCGACACAGGACCCGGAGAGAGAGCACATGCCTCCCAAGAAGAAGAAGGTCACTGGGCTTATCAAGCTCCAGATCCAGGCCGGCGCGGCCAACCCGGCGCCGCCGGTCGGTCCGGCGCTCGGTCAGCACGGCGTCAACATCATGGAGTTCTGCAAGGCCTACAACGCCGCGACCGAGTCGCAGCGTGGCATGGTCGTGCCGGTGGAGATCACGGTCTACGAGGACCGTTCCTTCACCTTCATCACCAAGACCCCGCCGGCCGCGAAGCTGATCCTGAAGGCCGCGGGCGTGGACAAGGGCTCCGGCGAGCCGCACGTCAAGAAGGTCGCGAAGATCACCCGCGACCAGGTGCGGGAGATCGCCACCACCAAGATGCCCGACCTGAACGCCAACGACCTGGACGCCGCCGAGAAGATCATCGCCGGCACCGCCCGTTCCATGGGCGTCACGGTCGAGGGCTGACACCCCCCGCCAGACCTTCCGTGGCAGGGCCACGCGCTGGCCCGCACCACGACTCCGAACCACTCCCACAGGAGCAGCAGTGAAGCGCAGCAAGAACCTCCGCGCTGCGGACGCCAAGATCGACCGGGAGCGTCTGTACGCCCCGCTCGAGGCCGTCCGTATCGCCAAGGACACCTCCTCGACCAAGTTCGACTCGACCGTCGAGGTCGCCATGCGCCTGGGTGTCGACCCGCGCAAGGCCGACCAGATGGTCCGCGGCACCGTGAACCTTCCGCACGGCACCGGCAAGACCGCCCGGGTCCTGGTCTTCGCGACCGGTGACCGTGCTGCGGCCGCGGAAGCCGCGGGCGCCGACATCGTCGGCTCCGACGAACTGATCGACGAGGTGGCCAAGGGCCGTCTGGACTTCGACGCCGTCGTCGCCACCCCGGACCTCATGGGCAAGGTCGGCCGCCTCGGCCGCGTGCTCGGTCCGCGTGGCCTGATGCCGAACCCGAAGACCGGCACCGTGACCCCGGACGTGGCCAAGGCCGTGACCGAGATCAAGGGCGGCAAGATCGAGTTCCGCGTCGACAAGCACTCGAACCTGCACTTCATCATCGGCAAGGCGTCCTTCGGCGAGCAGCAGCTCGTCGAGAACTACGCCGCCGCGCTGGACGAGGTGCTGCGTCTGAAGCCGTCCGCCGCCAAGGGCCGCTACATCAAGAAGGCCGCGATCAGCACCACGATGGGCCCCGGCATCCCGGTGGACCCGAACCGCACGCGCAACCTCCTCAACGAGGAGGACCTCGCCGTCTGACGCCCGAGCGAGCTTGCGAGTGAGCAGGAAGACTGCGCGAGCAAGCGAGTGTCGGTCCGACGCCGAGTTCTCTGAACGCGGATCGCTGAGAGGGGTCCGGGGTCTTCCCCGGGCCCCTTTCGCATGCGTTAGCGTCGAAGCGACCTACCGGCACGGGGGCAGCATGGGGGAGGGGCACATGAAGCACGCGAGCGCGATACGCCGCATCGTGGCGGCGACGGCGGTGGTCGCCGCCCTGGGCACCGTCTCGGCCTGCGGCGGCGACGCCAAGGCCGGCCACGCGACGGGCACGGGCACGGCCACGTCGCAAGCGAGGAACGCGGCGTCCACGGACGACCTGACCGCGTTGCGCCAGGTCGTGAAGGCCACCGGTGACGCGCACTCCGCGAAGGTGGAGGGCGACATCACGATGGGCAGCGCGGCGTCGATGTCCGCCGACGGCAAGCTGGACTGGGCGCACGGCCTGACCGGCGACATGACCATGAGCCACATCGGTGGCGCGGTCAGCACGGCCGTCCCCGGCTCGATGAGCGTCCGCTACCTGCCGGACGCCGCCTACGCCGACCTCGGTGCCGCGGCCGCCGCGCAGCTGGACGGCAGGCACTGGGTGAAGTACACCTACGCCGACCTGAGCAAGCTCGTCGGCGCCGGGGCCGGTTCCGACATGCAGCAGCTCATGCGGAACGACGACCCGGTGCACAACGTGCAGTTGCTCCTGGCCTCCGGCACGTTGCACCGCGTCGGCACCGAGACGGTGCGCGGGGTGAGCGCCACGCACTACGAGGGCACCGAGAACACCGCCGGCCTGGCCACCGCCCCCGGTCTGACCGCGGCGCAGCGCCAGCAGCTCCAGCAGCAGCTGAAGCAGGCGGGCGTGACCTCCGGCACCGTCGACCTGTGGGTGGACGCGCACAACCTGCCGGTGAAGGTGGCCACCCGCATGCAGACGTCGCAGGGCACGGTCAGCTCGACGCTGTACTACTCCGACTACGGCGTCGCCGTCTCCGAGACCGCGCCGCCCGCCTCCGACACCGCGGACCTGACCGCGCTGCTGAAGGAGGCGCAGGGCTCGTCGTCCTGAGCCGCCTGCCGCGGGTGCGCCCGGGTGGGGGCGATTTGCCTCCCGCCCGGGCGCTCCCGTACTCTCATCCCGAAGCCAGAGACCGCTGGTCGCCGCCGTGCCCGATTCCGGACGTGGTGGCCGAAGGATCCGCTAGACGCGGACGGCCCGCGCAGGTGTCGTGAGGATGTAGCTCCCGGAGACGGTTCCCGTCGCTGGTCGAGCCCCGCCCCGTGCGCCTGCGCCGGGGCGTTTCGTATGTACTGCCTCCTCCTTCAGTCCGTGCGGTCCGCACACACCCGGAAGGAGGCCGAGGCTCATGGCGAGGCCCGACAAGGCTGCCGCGGTTGCCGAGCTGACGGACAAGTTCCGCAGCTCGAACGCCGCCGTGCTGACCGAGTACACCGGTCTCACCGTGGCGCAGCTCAAGCAGCTGCGTCGTTCGCTCGGTGAGAACGCTCAGTACAGCGTGGCGAAGAACACGCTGTCCAAGATCGCGGCCAACGAGGCCGGGATCACGTCGCTCGACGACCTGTTCGCGGGTTCGACGGCGATCGCCTTCGTCACCGGTGACCCGGTGACCTCGGCGAAGGGACTGCGCGACTTCGCCAAGGAGAACCCCGCCCTCGTCATCAAGGGCGGCGTCATGGACGGCAAGGCGCTGTCCGCCGACGAGATCAAGAAGCTCGCGGACCTCGAGTCCCGCGAGGTGCTGCTCGCCAAGCTGGCGGGTGCCATGAAGGCCAAGCAGTCCCAGGCTGCCGCGCTCTTCCAGGCACTGCCCTCGAAGTTCGTCCGCACCGCGGAGGCGCTTCGTGCCAAGCAGGCCGAGCAGGGCGGTGCCGGTACGCCGGCTCCCGCCGAGGCCGACGCCGAGTAGTTCGCGCGTCGCGTCGCAGCGGGCCCCGTACGAAGTGATGCCGTAAGGCATTCGCCCGCCCCAGCAATCCGTACATCCGGCACCAGCCGATTTAGTGGAAGGACGCCATCATGGCGCAGCTCAGCACCGAAGAGCTCCTCGAGCAGTTCGAGAACCTCACCCTGATCCAGCTCTCCGAGTTCGTGAAGGCGTTCGAGGAGAAGTTCGACGTCACCGCCGCCGCTCCGGTCGCCGTCGCCGCCGCCGGTGGCGCGGGCGCCCCGGCCGCCGAGGCCGCCGAGGAGCAGGACGAGTTCGACGTCATCCTCACCGGCGCCGGCGACAAGAAGATCCAGGTCATCAAGGTCGTCCGCGAGCTGACCTCCCTCGGCCTGAAGGAGGCCAAGGACCTGGTCGACGGCACCCCGAAGCCGGTCCTGGAGAAGGTCAAGAAGGAGGACGCGGAGAAGGCCGCCGAGTCCCTCAAGGCCGCCGGCGCCTCCGTCGAGGTCAAGTGACCCCTCGCGCGACCCGCGTGTCGTGCGTGCCCCGTTCGAGGGGCTGATCAGCCGCAGGGCGGCCACCCGATCGGGTGGCCGCCCTGCGGTGTTCCGGTGGTCCTGCCCGGGCTTGAGTGGCGTTGTCGGTGGGGGCGGGTATGGTGATCTTCGCTGGTTCGCCGAGGGGCTCGGCAGCGGCTCGACGGTGAACCGGCGAGCGGTCCGCCCGGCGGTCCGGCCCCCCCGGCGGGACGGCCGGTGTGAGGATCTCCGACGGGCCGGGGCCTTGACGAACCGCACGCGGCGCGCAATTCTCAGGACGCGTCGTGAAGCGGTCGGTGCCGCCAGGCATGGATCGCGGCCGATGCGGGAATGACTGAGGTCGAAGCGCAGGACGAAGCCGCGGGACCTGGTCGAGTGCCGGTTCCGCCGGATGACGAGGGGGAGATGATTCGGTCCCCGAATCTCTGCTCTGGACATCAGTGTGCCAAGTGGCTACACTGACCCTTTGCGCTGCCTGTTAGCTGTTGCCTGGCCCGTCACCAGGGACAAGCACCACGTCTGAGCACTGAACCGACATGGAGACATCCCCTCATCCGGGACGTCGCCTGTGTGCTCAGGGGGGACCGGTACGCGCGTAGTGAGTCCGAGCCCTCGGAAGGACCCCCTCTTGGCCGCCTCGCGCAACGCCTCGACTGCCAATACGAACAACGGCGCCAGCACCGCCCCGCTGCGCATCTCTTTCGCGAAGATCAAGGAACCGCTGGAGGTTCCGAACCTTCTCGCACTGCAGACCGAGAGCTTCGACTGGCTGCTCGGCAATGCCGCCTGGAAGGCTCGCGTCGAGGCGGCGCTGGACAGCGGACAGGACGTCCCCACCAAGTCCGGTCTGGAGGAGATCTTCGAGGAGATCTCCCCGATCGAGGACTTCTCCGGGTCGATGTCGCTGACCTTCCGCGACCACCGCTTCGAGCCGCCGAAGAACTCCATCGACGAGTGCAAGGAGCGCGACTTCACGTACGCGGCCCCGCTCTTCGTCACCGCCGAGTTCACGAACAACGAGACCGGCGAGATCAAGTCCCAGACGGTCTTCATGGGCGACTTCCCGCTCATGACCAACAAGGGCACCTTCTGCATCAACGGCACCGAGCGTGTCGTCGTCTCGCAGCTGGTCCGCTCGCCGGGCGTCTACTTCGACTCCACCATCGACAAGACGTCCGACAAGGACATCTTCTCGGCCAAGGTCATCCCCTCCCGCGGTGCCTGGCTGGAGCTGGAGATCGACAAGCGCGACATGGTCGGTGTCCGCATCGACCGCAAGCGCAAGCAGTCGGTCACCGTGCTGCTGAAGGCGCTGGGCTGGACCACCGAGCAGATCCTCGAGGAGTTCGGCGAGTACGAGTCGATGCGCGCCACCCTGGAGAAGGACCACACCCAGGGCCAGGACGACGCGCTGCTCGACATCTACCGCAAGCTGCGCCCGGGCGAGCCGCCGACGCGTGAGGCCGCCCAGACGCTGCTGGAGAACCTCTACTTCAACCCCAAGCGCTACGACCTGGCCAAGGTCGGCCGCTACAAGGTCAACAAGAAGCTGGGCACCGAGACCGGCCTCGACGCCGGTGTGCTGACCGTCGAGGACATCCTCGCGACGATCAAGTACCTGGTGAAGCTGCACGCGGGCGAGACCGAGACGGTCACCGAGGGTGGCCAGAGCGTGGTCGTCGAGGTCGACGACATCGACCACTTCGGCAACCGCCGTCTGCGCAACGTCGGCGAGCTCATCCAGAACCAGGTCCGCACCGGCCTGGCCCGCATGGAGCGCGTCGTCCGCGAGCGGATGACCACCCAGGACGTCGAGGCGATCACGCCGCAGACCCTGATCAACATCCGGCCGGTCGTCGCCTCCATCAAGGAGTTCTTCGGCACCAGCCAGCTGTCGCAGTTCATGGACCAGACCAACCCGCTGTCGGGCCTGACCCACAAGCGCCGCCTCTCCGCGCTGGGCCCCGGTGGTCTGTCCCGTGAGCGGGCGGGCCTGGACGTCCGTGACGTGCACCCCTCGCACTACGGCCGCATGTGCCCGATCGAGACGCCGGAAGGCCCGAACATCGGTCTGATCGGCTCGCTCGCCTCGTACGGCCGGGTCAACGCGTTCGGCTTCATCGAGACCCCGTACCGCAAGGTCGTCGACGGCACGGTCACCGAAGAGGTGCACTACCTGACCGCCGACGAGGAGGACCGCTTCCTGATCGCGCAGGCCAACGCCGCGCTGAACGACGAAGGCGTGTTCACCGAGGGCCGCGTCCTGGTCCGCCGCCGCGGCGGCGAGGTCGACCTCGTGCCGGCCGACGACGTGGACTACATGGACGTCTCGCCGCGCCAGATGGTGTCGGTCGCGACCGCCATGATCCCGTTCCTGGAGCACGACGACGCCAACCGCGCGCTCATGGGCTCCAACATGATGCGCCAGGCCGTGCCGCTGCTGAAGTCGGAGTCGCCGCTGGTCGGCACCGGCATCGAGTACCGCGCCGCGGTCGACGCCGGTGACGTCATCACCGCGGAGAAGGACGGCGTGGTCCAGGAGGTCTCCGCCGACTACATCACCGTGGCCAACGACGACGGCACGTACACCACGTACCGGGTCGCCAAGTTCTCCCGCTCCAACCAGGGCACGTCCTTCAACCAGAAGGTCGTCGTGGACGAGGGCGCCCGCGTGGTGGCCGGCCAGGTGCTCGCCGACGGTCCCTCGACCGAGCAGGGCGAGATGGCGCTCGGCAAGAACCTGCTGGTCGCGTTCATGCCGTGGGAGGGCCACAACTACGAGGACGCGATCATCCTGTCGCAGCGCCTCGTGCAGGACGACGTCCTGTCCTCGATCCACATCGAGGAGCACGAGGTCGACGCCCGCGACACCAAGCTGGGCCCCGAGGAGATCACCCGGGACATCCCGAACGTCTCCGAGGAGGTCCTCGCCGACCTCGACGAGCGCGGCATCATCCGCATCGGTGCCGAGGTCGTCGCCGGCGACATCCTGGTCGGCAAGGTCACCCCGAAGGGCGAGACCGAGCTGACCCCGGAGGAGCGGCTGCTGCGCGCGATCTTCGGCGAGAAGGCCCGTGAGGTCCGCGACACCTCGCTGAAGGTGCCGCACGGCGAGACCGGCAAGGTCATCGGCGTGCGCGTCTTCGACCGCGAGGAGGGCGACGAGCTGCCGCCGGGCGTCAACCAGCTGGTCCGCGTCTACGTGGCCCAGAAGCGCAAGATCACCGACGGTGACAAGCTCGCCGGCCGCCACGGCAACAAGGGCGTCATCTCCAAGATCCTGCCCGTCGAGGACATGCCGTTCCTGGAGGACGGCAGCCCGGTCGACATCATCCTGAACCCGCTGGGCGTCCCCTCCCGGATGAACCCCGGCCAGGTCCTGGAGATCCACCTGGGCTGGCTCGCCAAGCAGGGCTGGGACGTCTCGGGGATCGCGGAGGAGTGGGCCAGCAGGCTCGACGCCATCGGCGCCGGCCAGGTCGAGCCCGACACCAACGTGGCCACCCCGGTCTTCGACGGCGCCCGCGAGGACGAGATCGCCGGTCTCTTCGAGGCCACGGTCCCCAACCGCGACGGCGACCGCATGGTCCTGCCCTCCGGCAAGGCCCGGCTTTTCGACGGCCGCTCCGGCGAGCCGTTCCCGGAGCCGATCTCGGTCGGCTACATGTACATCCTCAAGCTGCACCACCTGGTGGACGACAAGCTGCACGCCCGCTCCACCGGTCCGTACTCGATGATCACCCAGCAGCCGCTGGGTGGTAAGGCCCAGTTCGGTGGCCAGCGCTTCGGCGAGATGGAGGTCTGGGCCCTGGAGGCCTACGGCGCCGCCTACGCCCTCCAGGAGCTGCTGACCATCAAGTCGGACGACGTCCTCGGCCGCGTCAAGGTCTACGAGGCCATCGTCAAGGGCGAGAACATCCCCGAGCCCGGCATCCCCGAGTCCTTCAAGGTGCTCATCAAGGAGATGCAGTCGCTCTGCCTCAACGTGGAGGTGCTGTCCAGCGACGGTATGTCCATCGAAATGCGTGACACCGACGAGGACGTCTTCCGCGCCGCGGAAGAGCTGGGTATCGACCTGTCCCGGCGCGAGCCGAGCAGCGTCGAAGAGGTCTGACGGGTTGCCGGCCGGGCCTCCACCGAGGAGGAGGCCCGGCGGCGCTCCCGGACCCGTTCAGACCATGATTGAGACACGACCCCGACAGCGTCTGTGTGTCGGGTAACCACGAAGGTGGGATTGACGACAAGTGCTCGACGTCAACTTCTTCGACGAGCTGCGGATCGGCCTGGCCACCGCGGACGACATCCGTCAGTGGTCGCACGGCGAGGTCAAGAAGCCTGAGACCATCAACTACCGCACGCTCAAGCCCGAAAAGGACGGACTCTTCTGCGAGAAGATCTTCGGCCCCACCCGGGACTGGGAGTGCTACTGCGGCAAGTACAAGCGCGTCCGCTTCAAGGGCATCATCTGTGAGCGCTGCGGCGTCGAGGTGACCCGCGCCAAGGTGCGCCGTGAGCGGATGGGCCACATCGAGCTGGCCGCCCCCGTGACCCACATCTGGTACTTCAAGGGCGTTCCGTCGCGGCTGGGCTACCTGCTCGACCTCGCCCCGAAGGACCTGGAGAAGGTCATCTACTTCGCCGCCTACATGATCACGTGGGTGGACGAGGAGCGCCGCACGCGCGACCTGCCGTCCCTGGAGGCCCAGGTCT
Source organism: Streptantibioticus parmotrematis (assembly GCF_019890615.1). Classification (GTDB taxonomy): domain Bacteria; phylum Actinomycetota; class Actinomycetes; order Streptomycetales; family Streptomycetaceae; genus Streptantibioticus_D; species Streptantibioticus_D parmotrematis. Next base: position 40,028 of record NZ_JAINVZ010000002.1, read on the forward strand.
CCGTGGAGCGCCAGCAGGTCGAGCAGCGTCGCGACGCCGACGTCGAGGCCCGCCAGAAGAAGCTGGAGGCGGACCTCGCGGAGCTGGAGTCCGAGGGCGCCAAGGCGGACGTGCGCCGCAAGGTGCGCGAGGGCGCCGAGCGCGAGATGAAGCAGCTGCGCGACCGCGCCCAGCGCGAGATCGACCGCCTCGACGAGGTGTGGAGCCGCTTCAAGTCCCTCAAGGTCCAGGACCTGGAGGGCGACGAGCTGCTCTACCGCGAGCTGCGCGACCGCTTCGGCACCTACTTCATGGGCGGCATGGGTGCCGCGGCGCTGCAGAAGCGCCTGGAGTCCTTCGACCTGGACGAAGAGGCCGAGAAGCTCCGCGAGATCATCCGGACCGGCAAGGGCCAGAAGAAGACCCGCGCGCTCAAGCGCCTCAAGGTCGTCTCCGCGTTCCTGCAGACCCGCAACAGCCCCAACGGCATGGTGCTGGACTGCGTCCCGGTCATCCCGCCGGACCTGCGTCCGATGGTGCAGCTGGACGGTGGCCGCTTCGCGACCTCCGACCTGAACGACCTGTACCGCCGTGTCATCAACCGCAACAACCGCCTCAAGCGGCTCCTGGACCTCGGTGCCCCCGAGATCATCGTGAACAACGAGAAGCGCATGCTTCAGGAGGCCGTCGACGCGCTCTTCGACAACGGCCGCCGCGGCCGCCCGGTCACGGGCCCCGGCAACCGTCCGCTGAAGTCGCTGTCCGACATGCTCAAGGGCAAGCAGGGCCGCTTCCGCCAGAACCTGCTGGGCAAGCGCGTCGACTACTCGGCCCGTTCCGTGATCGTCGTCGGCCCGCAGCTGAAGCTGCACCAGTGCGGTCTGCCCAAGGCGATGGCGCTGGAGCTGTTCAAGCCGTTCGTGATGAAGCGCCTGGTGGACCTCAACCACGCGCAGAACATCAAGTCGGCCAAGCGCATGGTCGAGCGCGGCCGCACCGTGGTGTACGACGTCCTCGAAGAGGTCATCGCCGAGCACCCGGTGCTGCTCAACCGCGCGCCGACCCTGCACCGCCTCGGCATCCAGGCCTTCGAGCCGCAGCTGGTCGAGGGCAAGGCCATCCAGATCCACCCGCTCGTGTGCACCGCGTTCAACGCGGACTTCGACGGTGACCAGATGGCCGTGCACCTGCCGCTGTCCGCGGAGGCGCAGGCCGAGGCCCGCATCCTGATGCTGTCCTCGAACAACATCCTCAAGCCCGCCGACGGCCGTCCGGTGACGATGCCGACGCAGGACATGGTCCTGGGTCTGTTCTTCCTCACCACGGACGAGGCGGAGCGCGAGGTCAAGGGCGAGGGCCGGGCGTTCGGCTCGGTCGCCGAGGCGATCATGGCCTTCGACGCCCGCGAGCTGTCGCTCCAGGCGAAGGTGGACATCCGCTTCCCCGTCGGCACCATGCCGCCCCGCGGCTGGGAGCCGCCGGCGCGCGAGGAGGGCGAGGAGCCCTGGCAGCCGGGCGACCCGTTCCGTCTGCGCACCTCGCTGGGCCGCGCGCTCTTCAACGAGCTGCTGCCCGAGGACTACCCGTTCGTCGACTACTCGGTGGGCAAGAAGCAGCTCTCCGAGATCGTCAACGACCTGGCCGAGCGCTACCCCAAGGTCGCCGTCGCGGCGACCCTGGACAACCTCAAGGCGGCCGGTTTCTACTGGGCGACCCGTTCCGGTGTCACCGTCGCCATCTCCGACATCGTCGTGCCCGAGGCCAAGAAGGGCATCCTTGAGGGCTACGAGGCGAAGGACGAGAAGGTCCAGAAGCAGTACGAGCGCGGCCTGATCACGAAGCAGGAGCGGTCGCAGGAGCTGATCGAGATCTGGACCAAGGCGACCAACGAGGTCGCCGCGGCCATGAACGACAACTTCCCGAAGACCAACCCGATCTTCATGATGGTCGACTCGGGTGCCCGCGGAAACATGATGCAGATGCGTCAGATCGCGGGTATGCGAGGCCTGGTGTCGAACGCCAAGAACGAGACGATCCCGCGTCCGATCAAGGCGTCCTTCCGCGAGGGCCTGACCGTGCTGGAGTACTTCATCTCCACCCACGGTGCCCGTAAGGGTCTGGCCGACACCGCGCTGCGTACCGCCGACTCGGGTTACCTGACCCGTCGTCTGGTGGACGTCTCGCAGGACGTGATCATCCGCGAGGAGGACTGCGGCACCGAGCGCGGCCTGAAGCTGTCGATCGCCGAGCGCGGCGAGGACGGCGTGCTGCGCAAGGCCGGTGGCGTCGAGACCTCGGTGTACGCGCGCAGCCTGGCCGAGGACATCGTGGTCGACGGCAAGGTGCTGGCCCCGGCCGGCACCGACCTGGGCGACGTGCTCATCGACCAGCTGGTCGCGCACGGCATCGAGACCGTCAAGACGCGGTCCATCCTCACCTGCGAGTCCGCCGTCGGCACCTGCGCGATGTGCTACGGCCGTTCGCTGGCCACCGGCAAGCTGGTGGACATCGGCGAGGCGGTCGGCATCATCGCCGCCCAGTCGATCGGTGAGCCCGGCACCCAGCTGACGATGCGTACCTTCCACACCGGTGGTGTGGCGGGTGACGACATCACCAAGGGTCTGCCGCGTGTCGTCGAGCTGTTCGAGGCCCGTACCCCCAAGGGTCTGGCGCCGATCAGCGAGGCGGCGGGCCGGGTCCGCATCGAGGAGACCGAGAAGACCCGCAAGATCGTCGTCACTCCGGACGACGGCAGCGACGAGATCGCCTACGGCGTCTCCAAGCGCGCCCGTCTGGAGGTCGCCGAGGGCGACCACGTCGAGGTCGGCCAGAAGCTGATGGCCGGCACCGAGAACCCGCACGACGTGCTGCGGATCCTCGGTCAGCGCGCGGTGCAGATCCACCTGCTCGGTGAGGTCCAGAAGGTCTTCAACTCGCAGGGTGTGTCGATCCACGACAAGCACATCGAGATCATCATCCGGCAGATGCTGCGCCGGGTGACGATCATCGAGTCCGGCGACGCGGAGCTGCTGCCGGGCGAGCTGGTCGAGCGCGGCCGCTTCGAGTCGGAGAACCGCCGCGTGGTCGCCGAGGGCGGTCACCCCGCCTCCGGCCGTCCGCAGCTGATGGGTATCACCAAGGCGTCGCTGGCCACCGAGTCGTGGCTGTCGGCGGCCTCCTTCCAGGAGACGACCCGGGTGCTCACCGACGCGGCGATCCACGCCAAGTCGGACTCGCTGCTGGGCCTGAAGGAGAACGTCATCCTCGGTAAGCTCATCCCGGCCGGTACGGGCCTGTCCCGCTACCGCAACATCCGGGTCGAGCCGACCGAGGAGGCCAAGGCCGCGATGTACTCGGCCGTCGGCTACGACGACATCGACTACTCGCCGTTCGGCACCGGCTCCGGCCAGGCCGTCCCGCTGGAGGACTACGACTACGGGCCGTACAACGCCTGAGTCCCTCCTGGCACAGCACGCTGACGAGGCGGCCGTCCCCTTCGGGGGACGGCCGCCTCGGTCGTGTCCGGGGGTGCCCCTCGTGTTCGGGGTGCCGGCCGTACCGGACGGGGCCGTCGTACCGGCGGGACCCGCGGCCGGAGGCTTTGCGAAACGAATCCGTACCGCATCCGTCGTACGAACGGCCGGGGAAAACCGTCCGTACCGCCGATTCGCGTGGGTCGGGGCGTGGGGGAGGCTGAGGTGTTCCCCCTGAGCGGCGTGCGGTGAGGATGGCGATGATGGGCTGCCCCATGGACTCGGAGCGCCTGGCGCCCCTGATCGCGGTGACGCCCGCGGTCGTCGCCGGGCCGCTCGGGTTCCGGGCGGCGCGGGGGACCGGGGGACGGGCGGCGCTCGAAGTGCTGGACGGGGACGAGGTGATCGGCGCCTACGTCGACACCGCGTTCACCGCGAGCGTGCTGGGGGCGTTGCGCGGGCGGGGCTGGGCGGTCGTCTGGGGCCGGGTCGCGCGGGACGGGGAGCCGCCCGCGGTGGTGTTCACCGGGTCCGGCCGGCGCAGGCGGGCGACCGGCACGCCCGCGGCGGTGGTCCGGGTGGGGGAGCGCTTCTGGGTGGCGTCCGCGTCCGGTGAGCACCGGGTGGCCACCGTGTCCGACGGCGCGCGGGCGCAGGAATGGCGGCTGGGACCGTACGGGAGCAGCGCGGCCTGATCGCGCGGCAACCTCCCGCGACCGTCCCGCGTCCAGCAATATAGGGGGGTAGCGGATCCCTGACGCGGGGGAGGCGGTCGGCGGAATGGCGAACAACGGAGGGTTCCCCTCCTGGGACAGTACGCACCAGTCGATGATGCGCGCGGGGCACGTCGACCGTGAGCGCACGGTGGACCTGCTCAAGGCGGCGTTCACCGAGGGCAGGCTCGGCCAGGACGAGTACGAGCAGCGGGTGGCCGCCGCGTACCGGGCGCAGACCTACGGGGAGTTGGGCGCGCTGGTGGCCGACGTGCCGCAGGGCCCGGTGCCGATGCAGCCCCCGATGGCGCCGCCGTACCCGGTGGCCCCGATGCCCGCGACCTTCCTGCCGGTACCGCGTCGGCCGACCAACGGGCTGGCGGTGGCCTCGCTGCTGTGCGGCCTGGGCGGCCTGTTCCTCGTGGTCCCGACGGTCCCGGCGATCGTGCTGGGCCACGTGGCGCGGGGCCAGGTGCACCAGCGCAAGGAGGCCGGCGAGGGCATGGCCACCACGGGCCTGGTCCTCGGCTGGCTGGGCGCGGTGTTCTGGACGCTGGTGATCATCGTGTCGGTCGCGGGAGCCTGAAACGGCGGGCGCGGGGGGCGGAGCGCCGGGGAGCGGGGTGCCCGGGCGCGGGCGCCGGAGCGCCGGGGACGCTCGGACCGTGGGGCGCCGGGGACGCTCGGCCCCGGGTGCCGTGTGAAAGTGCCGTATCACCGTGTGAACGCCGCGTCCCGCGCGGTGGACACCGTCTTCCCCCGCGCTCGCGCGGGCGTTACCGTGGGCTCGCGTGCCCGTGGCCCGGCGTGTCCTTCGCGTGTGCATTTGTTTTGACCGGAGCCGATGCGCTAGGTACGCTCTGACCTTGTGCCTGGGGTGTCCCCGGGTCTTTGTGCGTGCGCCCTCGGCCTCCGGCCGGGCGGCACTCCTCTCGTACAGGACACCGAGACTGCGGCATCCAGACGATGTGCGCCTACCCGCTCGCGGGTATCCGCGAAGTCTCCGACACACCCGACCGCGTGGGTCGGGGAACGTGGCGGTGACCAGCGTGAACGGCCAGCAAACACCCCAGGTTAGCTTTAACGAGATCGGCACACAGAAACCGGAGAAGTAGTGCCTACGATCCAGCAGCTGGTCCGCAAGGGCCGGCAGGACAAGGTCGAGAAGAACAAGACGCCCGCACTGAAGGGTTCCCCTCAGCGCCGCGGCGTCTGCACGCGCGTCTACACGACCACCCCGAAGAAGCCGAACTCGGCCCTGCGTAAGGTCGCGCGTGTGCGTCTGACCAGCGGGATCGAGGTCACCGCTTACATCCCGGGTGAGGGCCACAACCTGCAGGAGCACTCGATCGTGCTCGTGCGCGGCGGTCGTGTGAAGGACCTGCCGGGTGTCCGCTACAAGATCATCCGCGGTTCGCTCGACACCCAGGGTGTCAAGAACCGCAAGCAGGCCCGCAGCCGCTACGGCGCCAAGAAGGAGAAGTAAGCCATGCCTCGTAAGGGCCCTGCCCCGAAGCGGCCGGTCATCGTCGACCCGGTCTACAGCTCCCCGCTTGTCACGTCGCTGGTCAACAAGGTCCTGCTGAACGGCAAGCGCTCCACCGCCGAGCGCATCGTCTACGGCGCCCTCGAAGGCCTGCGGGAGAAGACCGGCAACGACCCGGTCATCACCCTCAAGCGCGCGCTGGAGAACATCAAGCCGACTCTTGAGGTGAAGTCCCGCCGCGTCGGTGGCGCCACCTACCAGGTGCCGGTCGAGGTCCGCCCCGCTCGTGCGTCGACGCTGGCGCTGCGCTGGCTGGTCGGCTACTCCCGTGCCCGTCGCGAGAAGACCATGACCGAGCGCCTCATGAACGAGCTGCTCGACGCGTCCAACGGTCTTGGCGCCTCCGTCAAGCGCCGCGAGGACACCCACAAGATGGCCGAGTCCAACAAGGCCTTCGCGCACTACCGCTGGTAGTCGCTACCCCTATCGAGACCGAGAGAAGACTGAAGCCTTATGGCTACCACTTCACTTGACCTGGCCAAGGTCCGCAACATCGGGATCATGGCCCACATCGACGCGGGCAAGACGACCACCACCGAGCGGATCCTGTTCTACACCGGTGTCTCCTACAAGATCGGTGAAGTCCACGACGGCGCTGCCACCATGGACTGGATGGAGCAGGAGCAGGAGCGCGGCATCACCATCACGTCGGCCGCGACGACCTGTCACTGGCCGGTCGACGGTGTCGACCACACCATCAACATCATCGACACCCCGGGCCACGTCGACTTCACCGTCGAGGTGGAGCGCTCGCTGCGCGTCCTCGACGGTGCCGTGACGGTGTTCGACGGTGTCGCCGGTGTGGAGCCGCAGTCCGAGACCGTCTGGCGTCAGGCCGACCGCTACAACGTCCCGCGCATCTGCTTCGTCAACAAGCTGGACCGCGTGGGCGCGGAGTTCCACCGCTGCGTCGACATGATCGTCGACCGGCTCGGCGCCGTGCCGCTGGTCATGCAGCTGCCGATCGGTGCCGAGGCGGACTTCCGCGGCGTCGTCGACCTGGTCCGCATGAAGGCCCTGGTGTGGTCCGAAGAGGCCGCCAAGGGCGAGATGTACGACACGGTCGACATCCCGGACTCGCACGCCGAGGCTGCCGAGGAGTACCGCGGCAAGCTGCTCGAGACCGCGGCGGAGTGCGACGACGAGCTGATGGAGCTGTACCTGGAGGGCCACGAGCCCACCGAGGAGCAGCTGATCGCCGGCATCCGCCGCGCGACCATCGCCTCGAAGCTCACGCCGGTCTTCTGCGGCACCGCGTTCAAGAACAAGGGCGTGCAGCCCCTGCTCGACGCGGTCGTCAAGTACCTGCCGTCCCCGATCGACGTCGAGGGCGTCACCGGCCACAAGGTCGGCGACGAGGAGACCGAGATCTTCCGGAAGGCCTCGGAGGACGAGCCGTTCTCCGGCCTGGCGTTCAAGATCGCGAGCGACCCGCACCTGGGCAAGCTCACCTTCGTCCGCGTGTACTCCGGCCGCCTGGAGTCCGGCACCCAGGTGCTGAACTCCGTGAAGGGCAAGAAGGAGCGCATCGGCAAGATCTACCGGATGCACGCGAACAAGCGTGAGGAGATCCCGGGCGTCGGTGCCGGCGACATCATCGCCGTCATGGGCCTGAAGGACACCACCACCGGTGAGACCCTGTGCGACGCGCAGAACCCGGTCATCCTGGAGTCGATGAACTTCCCGGCCCCGGTCATCCAGGTGGCCATCGAGCCGAAGTCCAAGGGCGACCAGGAGAAGCTCGGCATCGCGATCCAGCGACTCGCCGAGGAGGACCCCTCCTTCCAGGTGCACACCGACGAGGAGACCGGTCAGACGATCATCGCGGGCATGGGCGAGCTCCACCTCGACGTGCTGGTCGACCGCATGAAGCGCGAGTTCCGCGTCGAGGCGAACGTCGGCAAGCCGCAGGTCGCCTACCGCGAGACGATCCGCAAGGCCGTCGAGCGCATCGACTACACGCACAAGAAGCAGACTGGCGGTTCCGGCCAGTTCGCGAAGGTGCAGATGGCCATCGAGCCGCTCGAGGGCGACGGGTACGAGTTCGAGAACAAGGTCACCGGTGGCCGCATCCCGCGGGAGTACATCCCGTCCGTGGACGCGGGTTGCCAGGAGGCCATGGAGTTCGGCGTGCTGGCCGGCTACCCGCTGACCGGTGTCAAGGTGGTACTGCTCGACGGTGCCTACCACGACGTCGACTCCTCCGAGCTCGCCTTCAAGATCGCCGGTTCGATGGCGTTCAAGGAGGGTGCTCGCAAGGCCAGCCCGGCTCTGCTGGAGCCGATGATGGCCGTCGAGGTCACCACGCCCGAGGACTACATGGGCGATGTCATCGGTGACATCAACTCGCGCCGTGGCCAGATCCAGGCCATGGAGGAGCGCAGCGGTGCTCGGGTCGTCAAGGCCCTCGTCCCGCTGTCGGAGATGTTCGGCTACGTCGGCGACCTGCGGAGCAAGACCTCCGGCCGTGCCAGCTACTCCATGCAGTTCGACTCCTACGCCGAGGTTCCGCGGAACGTCGCAGAGGAGATCATCGCGAAGGCCAAGGGCGAGTAAGGGACTCCGTTCTCGGAGACCCTGGCAAGCCTTAGGCTTGACGGCAGGCAGTCCGGGGCATACCGCCGCAAACCGTAAGGTTGTGGCGGGTGTCCCGGCCGCCGGCACCTAAATCCGCGGGTTGGTCACAGCAAGGCCCTTCGGGGTCCTCGCCAACCCGGCAACGATCACCTGGCGGCATACGGCGTATGGCGCACAGACTCAGTCCACAGGAGGACCCCAGTGGCGAAGGCGAAGTTCGAGCGGACTAAGCCGCACGTCAACATCGGCACCATCGGTCACATCGACCACGGTAAGACCACTCTTACCGCGGCGATCACCAAGGTGCTGCACGACGCGTACCCGGACCTGAACGAGGCCTCGGCCTTCGACCAGATCGACAAGGCTCCCGAAGAGCGCCAGCGCGGTATCACCATCTCCATCGCGCACGTCGAGTACCAGACCGAGTCGCGTCACTACGCCCACGTCGACTGCCCCGGTCACGCGGACTACATCAAGAACATGATCACCGGTGCCGCTCAGATGGACGGCGCGATCCTCGTGGTCGCGGCGACCGACGGCCCGATGCCGCAGACCAAGGAGCACGTGCTCCTGGCCCGCCAGGTCGGCGTTCCCTACATCGTCGTCGCCCTGAACAAGGCCGACATGGTGGACGACGAGGAGATCCTGGAGCTCGTCGAGCTCGAGGTCCGCGAGCTGCTCAACGAGTACGAGTTCCCCGGCGACGACTGCCCGGTCGTCCAGGTCTCGGCTCTGAAGGCGCTCGAGGGCGACAAGGAGTGGGGCGAGAAGCTCCTCGGCCTGATGAAGGCCGTCGACGAGAACATCCCGCAGCCCGAGCGTGACGTCGACAAGCCGTTCCTGATGCCGATCGAGGACGTCTTCACGATCACCGGTCGCGGCACGGTCGTCACCGGCCGTATCGAGCGTGGTGTCCTCAAGGTCAACGAGACCGTCGACATCATCGGCATCAAGCAGGAGAAGACCACCACCACGGTCACCGGCATCGAGATGTTCCGCAAGCTGCTCGACGAGGGCCAGGCCGGTGAGAACGTCGGTCTGCTGCTCCGCGGCATCAAGCGCGAGGACGTCGAGCGCGGCCAGGTCATCATCAAGCCGGGCTCGGTCACCCCGCACACCGAGTTCGAGGCCCAGGCCTACATCCTGTCGAAGGACGAGGGTGGTCGCCACACCCCGTTCTTCAACAACTACCGCCCGCAGTTCTACTTCCGTACGACTGACGTGACCGGTGTCGTGACCCTCCCCGAGGGCACCGAGATGGTCATGCCGGGCGACAACACCGAGATGACGGTCCAGCTGATCCAGCCGGTCGCCATGGAGGAAGGCCTGAAGTTCGCCATCCGTGAGGGTGGCCGGACCGTGGGCGCCGGCCAGGTCACCAAGATCATCAAGTGACCTCGCGCTGACGCTGGTCGAGACCCCGTTCACCCCTTCGAGGGTGAGCGGGGTCTCGCCTTTCGGCTGCGGTTCTCTAGGGGGTGCGGGGGCTGTTCTTTTGAGGAGTGCGGGGGCTGTTCTTTCAAGGGGCGCGGGGGGTGTTCTTTTAGGGGCGCGGGGAACTGCGCGCGCAACCGACCACCGGTCGGTGGCCGCCCACCGACCGCAGCAACGACGGCGATTGGCCCCCTGCCGCCCGGTATGTGGCTGGTCGCGCAGTTCCCCGCGCCCCTGAAGGAAAACAGCCCCCGCGGTCCATCAAAGAACGTCCCCCGCGGCCCTTCAAAGAACATCCCCGCAGCCCCGAAGGGCGAAGGGGCGGGTGCGGTCGTCAACCTCGCGGGGGCCCGATTAGCCCGAGTGGCCAACGGTATGGCACACTGTCCAGGTTGCTCGGTTGAGTGCCGATGCTGCGCGCCTCCCGTCGGGAGGACCGGAAGCGAGTCCCACAGTACTCGTCGCCCCTCATCAGGGGCGGACGTACGGGAATCTTCCGGGAAGCGTCGCGCGGGGCTCACCAGGCGCCCGGTGGATGTCTTCCCCAACCTCCTGACAAGGGAATTCCGCATGCGGATTTTTCCTGACGGGGGCGCGACACGCCCGACCGCGTGGGTCAGCGAGAAGCGGCAGGGAAGCGCCATTCGCCGGAGCCCAGAGCGTTACGAGAGACAGGACTACGGAGTAGCCATGGCGGGACAGAAGATCCGCATCCGGCTCAAGGCCTACGACCACGAGGTCATCGACTCCTCGGCGAAGAAGATCGTCGAGACGGTGACCCGCACTGGTGCGCAGGTCGCGGGCCCGGTGCCGCTGCCCACTGAGAAGAACGTGTACTGCGTCATCAAGTCGCCGCACAAGTACAAGGACGCGCGCGAGCACTTCGAGATGCGTACGCACAAGCGCCTCATCGACATCCTCGACCCCACGCCGAAGACGGTTGACTCGCTGATGCGTCTCGACCTGCCGGCCGGCGTCGACATCGAGATCAAGCTCTGAGGTGACGCGCGAGATGGCCAAGCAGCAGAAGACTGCCAAGCAGATCAAGGGCGTCCTGGGCGAGAAGCTCGGCATGACCCAGGTCTGGGACGAGAACAACCGTGTCGTCCCGGTGACCGTGGTCAAGGCCGGCCCCTGTGTCGTCACCCAGGTCCGCACGGGCGACGCCGACGGCTACGAAGCCGTCCAGATCGCCTTCGGCGAGATCGACCCGCGCAAGGTGAACAAGCCCCTCAAGGGCCACTTCGCCAAGGCCGACGTCACCCCGCGCCGCCACCTGGTGGAGCTGCGGACCTCCGACGCCAGCGAGTACACGCTCGGCCAGGAGATCACCGCCGCCGCCTTCGAGGCCGGCGTCAAGGTCGACGTGACCGGCAAGAGCAAGGGCAAGGGCTTCGCCGGTGTCATGAAGCGTCACAACTTCAAGGGCCTCGGCGCCGGACACGGCACCCAGCGCAAGCACCGCTCGCCCGGTTCCATCGGCGGCTGCGCCACCCCGGGCCGCGTGTTCAAGGGCCTGCGCATGGCGGGTCGCATGGGCAACGAGCGGGTCACCACCCAGAACCTGACCGTCCACGCCGTTGACGCGGAGAAGGGTCTGCTGCTCATCAAGGGCGCGGTTCCCGGTCCGAACGGCGGCCTCGTCCTGGTCCGTACCGCGGCCAAGGGGGCCTGAGGTAACCCATGAGCACCATTGACATCCTTTCGCCGGCCGGCGACAAGGCCGGGACCGTCGAGCTCCCCACGGAGATCTTCGACGCGAAGGTCAGCGTTCCGCTGATCCACCAGGTCGTCGTCGCCCAGCTGGCCGCTGCCCGTCAGGGCACGCACAAGACCAAGACCCGTGGCGAGGTCCGCGGCGGTGGCAAGAAGCCGTACCGCCAGAAGGGCACCGGCCGCGCCCGTCAGGGCTCGACCCGCGCGCCGCAGTTCGCCGGTGGTGGCGTCGTGCACGGTCCCGTGCCGCGTGACTACTCGCAGCGGACCCCCAAGAAGATGATCAAGGCCGCCCTGCGTGGCGCCCTGACCGACCGCGCGCGTCACAGCCGCATCCACGTCGTGTCCGGCGTCGTCGAGGGTTCCGCCCCGTCGACCAAGGACGCCAAGGCGCTGCTGGGCAAGATCAGCGAGCGCAAGAACGTCCTGCTGGTCGTCGAGCGTGCCGACGAGCTGTCGTGGCTTTCCGCCCGCAACCTGCCCCAGGTCCACATCCTGGAGGCCGGTCAGCTGAACGCCTACGACGTGCTCGTCTCCGACGACGTGGTCTTCACCAAGGACGCCTTCGACCGCTTCACCGGTAACGGCGCCGCCGAGACCGAAGGGAGCGCCGCCTGATGAGCGAGGCGACTGCGACCACCGTCACCAGCAAGACCTTCACGGACCCCCGTGACGTCCTGCTCAAGCCGGTGGTTTCCGAGAAGAGCTACGCGCTGCTCGACGAGAACAAGTACACCTTCGTCGTCGACCCGCGTGCCAACAAGACCCAGATCAAGCAGGCCGTCGAGGCGGTCTTCTCGGTCAAGGTCACCGGGGTCAACACGATCAACCGGCAGGGCAAGCGCAAGCGCACCAAGACCGGTTTCGGCAAGCGCAAGGACACCAAGCGCGCCATCGTGACCCTCGCCGAGGGCGACCGCATCGACATCTTCGGCGGCCCGGTCTCCTAACGGGGATCGGAACGTCCAGAAGTCCGGAATCTTCCGAGGACTGAGAAATGGGTATCCGCAAGTACAAGCCGACGACTCCTGGCCGTCGTGGCGCCAGCGTCGCCGACTTCGTCGAGATCACGCGGTCCACGCCGGAGAAGTCGCTGGTCCGCCCGCTGCACAGCAAGGGCGGCCGTAACAACGCCGGTCGTGTGACCGTCCGTCACCAGGGCGGCGGCCACAAGCGCGCCTTCCGTGTGATCGACTTCCGTCGTCACGACAAGGACGGTGTGCCGGCCAAGGTCGCGCACATCGAGTACGACCCGAACCGCACCGCCCGCATCGCGCTGCTGCACTACGCGGACGGCGAGAAGCGCTACATCCTGGCCCCGGCCAAGCTGGCCCAGGGCGACCGCGTGGAGAACGGCCCCGGCGCCGACATCAAGCCGGGCAACAACCTCCCGCTGCGCAACATCCCGGTCGGTACCACGATCCACGCGATCGAGCTCCGCCCGGGCGGCGGCGCCAAGATGGCCCGTTCCGCGGGTGCGTCGGTGCAGCTGCTGGCGAAGGAGGGCTCCATGGCCACCCTTCGTATGCCGTCCGGCGAGGTTCGCATGGTCGACGTCCGCTGCCGCGCCACCGTTGGCGAGGTCGGCAACGCCGAGCAGTCGAACATCAACTGGGGCAAGGCCGGCCGCATGCGCTGGAAGGGCGTCCGCCCGACCGTTCGTGGTGTCGCGATGAACCCGGTTGACCACCCGCACGGTGGTGGTGAGGGCAAGACCTCCGGTGGTCGCCACCCGGTCAGCCCGTGGGGTCAGAAGGAAGGACGTACTCGCCGGCCGAAGAAGGCCAGCGACAAGCTCATCGTCCGCCGCCGCAAGACGAACAAGAAGCGCTAGGAGCGGGTTTAGATGCCGCGCAGTCTCAAGAAGGGGCCCTTCGTCGACGACCACCTCATCAAGAAGGTGGATGTCCAGAACGAAGCCGGCACCAAGAACGTCATCAAGACCTGGTCCCGCCGCTCCATGATCATCCCGGCCATGCTGGGCCACACGATCGCGGTGCACGACGGCCGCAAGCACGTCCCGGTGTTCGTCACCGAGTCGATGGTCGGCCACAAGCTCGGCGAGTTCGCGCCGACCCGCACCTTCCGCGGCCATGAGAAGGACGACCGCAAGTCGCGTCGTCGCTGATCTGCGGAGATAGCGAAGACCAATGACTGACACCGAAGGGACAACCATGGAAGCCAGGGCCCAGGCGCGGTACATCCGCGTCACGCCCATGAAGGCCCGCCGGGTGGTGGACCTCATCCGTGGCATGAACGCCACGGAGGCTCAGGCGGTCCTGCGATTCGCTCCGCAGGCCGCGAGCGTGCCGGTGGGCAAGGTGCTGGACAGCGCCATCGCCAACGCCGCGCACAACTACGACCACACCGACGCCGGTTCGCTGTACATCAGCGAGGCGTACGTGGACGAGGGTCCGACCCTGAAGCGGTTCCGGCCGCGTGCCCAGGGCCGTGCCTACCGGATCCGTAAGCGGACCAGCCACATCACCGTGGTCGTCGCCAGCAAGGAAGGGACCCGGTAATGGGCCAGAAGGTTAACCCGCACGGGTTCCGGCTCGGCATCACCACGGACTTCAAGTCCCGGTGGTACGCCGACAAGCTGTACAAGGACTACGTCAAGGAAGACGTCGCCATCCGCCGGATGATGACGCAGGGCATGGAGCGGGCCGGCATCTCCAAGGTGGAGATCGAGCGTACCCGTGACCGCGTCCGCGTCGACATCCACACCGCCCGGCCGGGCATCGTCATCGGCCGTCGCGGCGCGGAGGCCGACCGTATCCGCGGCGACCTGGAGAAGCTGACCGGCAAGCAGGTCCAGCTGAACATCCTCGAGGTCAAGAACCCGGAGACCGACGCTCAGCTGGTGGCCCAGGCCGTCGCCGAGCAGCTGGCCTCCCGCGTCTCCTTCCGCCGTGCCATGCGCAAGAGCATGCAGGGCACCATGAAGGCCGGCGCCAAGGGCATCAAGATCCAGTGCGGTGGCCGTCTCGGCGGCGCCGAGATGTCCCGCTCGGAGTTCTACCGCGAGGGCCGGGTTCCGCTGCACACGCTGCGGGCCAACGTGGACTACGGCTTCTTCGAGGCCAAGACCACCTTCGGCCGCATCGGCGTGAAGGTGTGGATCTACAAGGGCGACGTGAAGAACATCGCCGAGGTCCGCGCCGAAGGCGCCGCCGCCCGCGCGGGCAACCGCCCGTCGCGTGGTCCCGGTGGCAGTGACCGTCCGCAGCGCCGCGGTGGCGAGCGCGGCGGCCGTGGCCGCAGGCCGCAGCAGTCCGGTGAGGCCCAGGCTCCCAAGGCCGACGCTCCCGCCGCCGCTGAGGCCCCGGCCCCGGAGACCACCGGAACGGAGGCCTGACCCCCATGCTGATCCCCCGTAGGGTCAAGCACCGCAAGCAGCACCATCCGAAGCGCGACGGCATGGCCAAGGGCGGCACCGAGCTGGCGTTCGGTGAGTACGGCATCCAGGCCGTCACCCCGGCCTACGTGACGAACCGGCAGATCGAGTCCGCTCGTATCGCCATCACCCGTCACATCCGCCGTGGCGGCAAGGTGTGGATCAACATCTACCCGGACCGTCCGCTGACCAAGAAGCCGGCCGAAACCCGCATGGGTTCCGGTAAGGGCTCTCCCGAGTGGTGGGTCGCGAACGTCAAGCCCGGTCGGGTGATGTTCGAGCTGTCTTTCCCGAACGAGAAGGTTGCGAAGGAGGCGCTGACCCGCGCCGCCCACAAGCTTCCGATGAAGTGCCGGATCGTCCGGCGCGAGGCAGGTGAGTCGTGATGGCGGCCGGTACCACGGCGTCCGAGCTGCGCGAGCTGAACAGCGAGGATCTCCTCGGCAAGCTCCGTGAGGCGAAGGAGGAGCTGTTCAACCTCCGCTTCCAGGCGGCCACGGGACAGCTCGAGAACAACACCCGTCTCAAGGTTGTCCGCAAGGACATCGCCCGGATCTACACCCTCATGCGTGAGCGTGAGCTCGGCATCGAGACGGTGGAGAGCGCCTGATGAGCGAGAAGAATGTGACTGAGACGAACACCCGCGGCTTCCGCAAGACCCGCGAGGGTCTGGTCGTCAGCGACAAGATGGACAAGACCGTCGTCGTCGCCGTCGAGGACCGCGTCAAGCACGCGCTGTACGGCAAGGTCATCCGCCGTACCAACAAGCTCAAGGCGCACGACGAGCAGAACGCCGCCGGTATCGGCGACCGCGTCCTCCTGATGGAGACCCGGCCGCTGTCCGCGACCAAGCGCTGGCGCGTCGTCGAGATCCTCGAGAAGGCCAAGTAATTCCCGTAGGGAATTCCGAAGCGACAATGCATCCCTGAGGGTTTTTCCTCAGGACCGTTCCGTCAGGCTCGGTCGGGGGCCGCGCAAGTGGCCCCCGCACCGGGAACCGACGCGACAATCAGGAGATAGACGTGATCCAGCAGGAGTCGCGACTGCGTGTCGCCGACAACACTGGTGCCAAGGAGATCCTTTGCATCCGTGTTCTCGGTGGCTCCGGTCGCCGCTACGCGGGAATCGGTGACGTCATCGTCGCCACCGTCAAGGACGCGATCCCCGGTGGCAACGTGAAGAAGGGCGAGGTCGTCAAGGCGGTCATCGTCCGCACCGTCAAGGAGCGGCGCCGTCCCGACGGCTCGTACATCCGGTTCGACGAGAACGCCGCGGTCATCCTCAAGAACGACGGTGACCCCCGCGGCACCCGTATCTTCGGGCCCGTCGGGCGCGAGCTGCGTGAGAAGCGGTTCATGAAGATCGTTTCTCTCGCGCCGGAGGTGCTGTAACCGATGAAGATCAAGAAGGGCGACCTGGTCCAGGTCATCACCGGCAAGGACAAGGGCAAGCAGGGCAAGGTCATCCAGGCCTTCCCCCGCGAGGACCGCGTCCTGGTCGAGGGTGTCAACCGGGTCAAGAAGCACACCAAGGTCGGCCAGACCGCGCGTGGGTCGAAGACCGGCGGCATCGTGACCACCGAGGCCCCCATCCACGTCAGCAACGTGCAGCTCGTCGTGGAGAAGGACGGCAACAAGGTCGTCACCCGCGTCGGCTACCGCTTCGACGAGGACGGCAACAAGATCCGCGTTGCCAAGCGGACCGGTGAGGACATCTGATGACTGCCACCACTGCTACGTCCCCGCGCCTGAAGCAGCGCTACCGCGAAGAGATCGCGGGCAAGATGCGTGACGAGTTCAGCTACGAGAACGTCATGCAGATCCCGGGTCTCACCAAGATCGTGGTCAACATGGGTGTGGGCGACGCCGCCCGCGACTCCAAGCTGATCGAGGGCGCGATCCGCGACCTCGCCACGATCACCGGTCAGAAGCCGGCCGTGACCAAGGCCCGCAAGTCCATCGCGCAGTTCAAGCTGCGTGAGGGTCAGCCGATCGGTGCCCACGTCACCCTTCGCGGTGACCGCATGTGGGAGTTCCTGGACCGCCTGCTGTCGCTCGCGCTCCCGCGCATCCGCGACTTCCGCGGTCTGTCGCCGAAGCAGTTCGACGGCCGGGGCAACTACACCTTCGGTCTCACGGAGCAGGTCATGTTCCACGAGATCGACCAGGACAAGATCGACCGCGTCCGGGGTATGGACATCACCGTGGTCACCACGGCGACCAACGACGACGAGGGCCGTGCCCTGCTGCGTCACCTCGGCTTCCCGTTCAAGGAGGCGTGAGCCGTGGCGAAGAAGGCTCTCATTGCCAAGGCCGCTCGCAAGCCCAAGTTCGGCGTGCGCGCGTACACCCGCTGCCAGCGCTGCGGTCGTCCGCACTCCGTCTACCGCAAGTTCGGCCTGTGCCGTGTGTGCCTCCGTGAGATGGCGCACCGCGGTGAACTGCCGGGCGTGACCAAGAGCTCCTGGTAACCGGAGCCCTGACAGCCATAGGTGGGCGGGTAGCCCTCCTCTCTCCCGTAAGGTAGAGGGGTTGGGCGCCCGCCGCCCATGACCATCACTACGCCGAAGGTCCCCGCGCCCACCCGTCCCCACGCAGTTGGTTGGGGGAGAGGGACGCGCATACAGGAAACCGCGGCGAGAGAGGCCACAGGCCATCATGACCATGACCGACCCCATCGCAGACATGCTCACGCGTCTGCGGAACGCGAACTCGGCCTACCACGACGACGTCGTGATGCCGTTCAGCAAGATCAAGTCGCACATCGCGGAGATCCTCCAGCAGGAGGGTTACATCACCGGCTGGAAGGTCGAGGACGCCGAGGTCGGCAAGAACCTCATCCTCGACCTGAAGTTCGGCCCGAACCGCGAGCGCTCGATCGCCGGCATCAAGCGGATCAGCAAGCCGGGTCTGCGGGTCTACGCAAAGTCCACCAACCTGCCGAAGGTGCTCGGCGGCCTGGGCGTGGCGATCATCTCCACGTCGCAGGGTCTGCTCACCGGCCAGCAGGCCGCCAAGAAGGGCGTAGGCGGGGAAGTCCTCGCTTACGTCTGGTAACTCGGGAAACGGAGGTTTAGCCATGTCGCGTATTGGACGGCTGCCCATCCCGGTTCCCGCCGGCGTGGACGTCACCATCGATGGCCGCACGGTCCAGGTGAAGGGTCCCAAGGGCTCCCTCTCCCACACCGTGGCCGCACCCATCGAGATCGCCAAGGGCGAGGACGGCACCCTCGTGGTGTCCCGCCCGAATGATGAGCGTCAGTCGAAGGCCCTGCACGGCCTGTCGCGCACGCTGGTGGCGAACATGATCACCGGCGTGACCGCGGGCTACAGCAAGGCGCTCGAAATCAGCGGTGTCGGCTACCGCGTCCAGGCGAAGGGCTCCAACCTGGAGTTCTCCCTGGGGTACAGCCACCCGATCCTCGTTGAGGCCCCTGAGGGCATCTCCTTCAAGGTCGAGTCGCCCACCAAGCTCAGCGTCGAGGGCATCGACAAGCAGAAGGTCGGCGAAGTCGCCGCGAACATCCGCAAGCTGCGCAAGCCCGACCCCTACAAGGCCAAGGGCGTGAAGTACGCGGGCGAGGTCATCCGCCGCAAGGTCGGAAAGGCTGGTAAGTAAGCCATGGCATACGGTGTCAAGATTGCCAAGGGCAACGCGTACAAGGGCGCCGCGCGCAAGCGTCGTCACATCCGCGTGCGCAAGCACGTGCACGGTTCCGTCGAGCGTCCGCGCCTCGTGGTGACCCGGTCCAACCGGGGCATCGTCGCGCAGGTCATCGACGACAACGCGGGTCACACGCTCGCCTCGGCCTCCACGCTGGACGCCTCCATCCGTGGTGGCGAGGGCGACAAGAGCGCCAAGGCGAAGCTGGTCGGCGCGCTCGTGGCCGAGCGTGCGAAGGCCGCGGGCATCGAGGCGGTCGTGTTCGACCGCGGTGGCAACCGGTACGCCGGTCGCATCGCCGCGCTGGCCGACGCCGCCCGCGAGGCCGGGCTCAAGTTCTGAGCCGCTCCGTAGCTAGCGGAAGCAACGAAGAGAGGTAATTCCAATGGCTGGACCCCAGCGCCGCGGAAGCGGTGCCGGTGGCGGCGAGCGGCGGGACCGGAAGGACCGGCGCGACGGCGGCGCCGCGGCTGAGAAGACCGCGTACGTCGAGCGCGTCGTCGCGATCAACCGCGTCGCCAAGGTTGTCAAGGGTGGTCGTCGTTTCAGCTTCACCGCGCTGGTCGTGGTGGGCGACGGTGACGGTCAGGTCGGTGTCGGCTACGGCAAGGCGAAGGAGGTGCCGGCCGCCATCGCCAAGGGTGTTGAGGAGGCCAAGAAGCACTTCTTCCGCGTCCCCCGTATCCAGGGCACCATCCCGCACCCGATCCAGGGCGAGAAGGCGGCCGGTGTCGTGCTGCTCAAGCCGGCGTCCCCCGGTACCGGTGTGATCGCCGGTGGCCCGGTGCGCGCCGTGCTCGAGTGCGCCGGCATCCACGACGTCCTCAGCAAGTCGCTCGGGTCGTCGAACCCGATCAACATCGTGCACGCCACGGTGGCCGCGCTCCAGGGCCTTCAGCGGCCCGAGGAGATCGCCGCCCGCCGCGGTCTGCCGCTGGAGGACGTGGCTCCCGCCGCTCTGCTGCGGGCGCGTGCAGGGGCGGGTGCGTAATCATGGCCCGTCTGAAGATCACGCAGACCAAGTCCTACATCGGTAGCAAGCAGAACCACCGTGACACCCTGCGTTCGCTCGGGCTCAAGCGCCTGCACGACGTGGTCGTCAAGGAGGACCGCCCGGAGATCCGCGGCATGGCGCACACCGTGCGTCACCTCGTCACGGTCGAGGAGGTGGACTGACATGTCGCAGGAATCCAAGCCGCTGAAGGTCCACAACCTCCGTCCGGCTCCCGGCGCCAAGACCGCCAAGACCCGCGTGGGTCGTGGTGAGGCGTCGAAGGGCAAGACGGCCGGTCGTGGCACCAAGGGCACCAAGGCCCGTTACCAGGTTCCGGAGCGCTTCGAGGGCGGGCAGATGCCCCTCCACATGCGTCTCCCGAAGCTGAAGGGCTTCAAGAACCCCGCCCACAAGCAGTTCCAGGTCGTCAACCTGGACAAGCTGGCCGAGCTCTACCCGCAGGGTGGCGAGGTCACGGTGGCCGACCTGGTCGCCAAGGGCGCCGTTCGCAAGAACGAGCTCGTCAAGGTGCTCGGCTCCGGCGAGGTCTCGGTGGCGCTGACGGTGACGGTCGACGCCGTCTCCGGCTCCGCCAAGGAGAAGATCGCCGCTGCCGGCGGTACCGTCACCGAGCTGCTGTAAGGCTCGTTGAGCTGTAGTACGGCCTACCGGGGGTGTCCCAGATTCGGGGCATCCCCGGTTGGTCATTCCTAGGGGTACTCCGTCGCCGGTAAGGTGGCGAGGACCGCATAACCAGCCACCCTCACGACCGACCCTTCCGCGCGACGCC
This sequence comes from Streptantibioticus parmotrematis, assembly GCF_019890615.1. GTDB lineage: Bacteria > Actinomycetota > Actinomycetes > Streptomycetales > Streptomycetaceae > Streptantibioticus_D > Streptantibioticus_D parmotrematis. Next base: position 60,310 of record NZ_JAINVZ010000002.1, read on the forward strand.
GCGGGGGGCGCAGGAGGCACCGTGCTCACCGCGTTCGCCCGGGCGTTCAGGACGCCCGACCTGCGCAAGAAGCTGCTGTTCACCTTGGGCATCCTGGTGCTGTTCCGGCTCGGCGCGACCATCCCGATCCCCGGCGTGGACTACGCGAACGTCAACCAGTGCATCAAGGAAGCCGGCGGCAACGGCGGCCTCTTCGGCATGATCAACATGTTCAGCGGCGGCGCGCTGCTCCAGCTGACGATCTTCGCCCTCGGCATCATGCCGTACATCACGGCGAGCATCATCCTCCAGCTGCTGACCGTGGTCATCCCGCGTCTGGAAGCCCTCAAGAAGGAGGGCCAGGCCGGCACCACGAAGATCACCCAGTACACCCGGTACCTGACGCTGGCGCTCGCCATCCTCCAGGGCACCGGCCTGGTGGCCACCGCCCAGAGCGGCACGCTCTTCCGCACCTGCCAGGTCGGCAACCAGATCATCCCGGACACCTCGATCTTCCGCACCGCCGTCATGGTCATCACCATGACCGCCGGCACCGTGATGATCATGTGGCTCGGCGAGCTGATCACCGACCGCGGCATCGGCAACGGCATGTCGATCCTGATGTTCACCTCGATCGCGGCCGGCTTCCCCGGCTCGCTGTGGGCGATCAAGCAGTCCGGCAAGATCCTCGGCGGCTGGGGCGAGTTCTTCGGCGTGATCATCGTCGGCCTGGCCATCGTCTGCCTGGTGGTCTTCGTCGAGCAGGCGCAGCGGCGGGTGCCGGTGCAGTACGCGAAGCGCATGATCGGCCGCCGGTCCTACGGCGGGACCTCGACGTACATCCCGCTCAAGGTCAACCAGGCCGGTGTGATTCCCGTCATCTTCGCGTCGTCGCTGCTCTACATTCCGGCGCTGATCGTGCAGTTCAGCGGTAACACCACGTCCGGATGGGCCCAGTGGATCAGCACGAATCTCACCAAGGGTGACCACCCGGTCTACCTGGCCCTGTACTTCCTCCTGATTGTTTTCTTCGCCTTCTTCTACGTGGCCATTTCCTTCAACCCCGAAGAAGTTGCCGACAACATGAAGAAGTATGGTGGGTTCATCCCGGGCATCCGGGCGGGACGACCCACGGCGGAGTACCTGGGCTACGTGCTCAACCGGATCACCTGGCCGGGTTCGCTGTACCTGGGTCTGATCGCCCTTGTTCCCACGGTGGCGATCGCGCTGTTCAACGGGAGCCAGAACTTCCCGTTCGGCGGCACGAGCATTCTCATCATCGTGGGCGTCGGTCTGGAGACCGTGAAGCAGATCGAGAGCCAGCTTCAGCAGCGTAACTACGAAGGGTTCCTCCGCTGATGAGAATCGTCCTCGTCGGGCCCCCTGGCGCGGGTAAGGGCACGCAGGCCCAGTACCTCGCCAAGAACCTGTCGATCCCGCACATCTCCACCGGGGATCTCTTCCGCAGCAACATCAGCCAGGGCACCGCCCTCGGCAGGAAGGCCCAGGAGTACACCAGCTCCGGGCGGCTGGTACCGGACGAGGTCACCATCGCGATGGCGAAGGACCGGCTGGAGGAGGCGGACGCCGCCGAGGGCTTCCTGCTGGACGGTTTCCCGCGCAACCTCGGCCAGGCCGAGGCGCTCGACGCCTACCTGCGGGACAAGGAGGTCACGCTCGACGGCGTGCTCGACCTGGAGGTCCCCGAGGACGAGGTCGTCAAGCGGATCGCCGGCCGCCGGCTGTGCCGCAAGGACGGCGCCCACGTCTACCACGTGAGCTACAACCCGCCGAAGACCGAGGGCGTCTGCGACGTGTGCGGCGGCGAGCTGTACCAGCGCGACGACGACACCGAGGACAAGGTGCGGGTGCGGCTGGAGGTCTACCACAGCGAGACCGAGCCGATCATCGACTACTACAAGGCGCAGGACCTGGTGGTCACGATCTCGGCGCTCGGCACGGTGGACGAGGTCACCCGCCGCGCGATGGAGGCCCTCGGCGCCGCCGAGTCGGTCTGACCCCGCCGCGCGCGGCCGCTCGCCGCGCGTGTGCCCGCAGTACGACGACGGCCGCGGTGCCCCTGGGGGCGCCGCGGCCGTACATTTGTGGGAACCGGCCCGCGGCCGCACCACTCACGAGACCAGGGAAGGCGCAACGCCATGGTGGAGATCAAGACCCCCGAGCAGATCGCGAAGATGCGCGAGGCGGGACTGGTCGTCGCCGCGATCCACCGGGCCTGCGGTGAGGCCGCCCAGCCGGGGACGTCCACCAAGGAGCTGGACGAGATCGCCGCGAAGGTGATCGCCGACCACGGTGCCAAGCCGAACTTCCTGGGTTACGGCGGCTTCCCCGGCAACATCTGCACCTCGGTCAACGAGGTCGTGGTGCACGGCATCCCGGACCGCGAGACCGTGCTGAAGTCCGGCGACATCATCTCGATCGACGCGGGCGCCATCGTCGACGGCTGGCACGGCGACGCGGCCTTCACCGCGTTCGTCGGCTCCGGGCACGCGCCCGAGGTGGTCGAGCTGAGCCGGGTCACCGAGGAGTCGATGTGGGCGGGCATCGCCGCGTTCCGCAACGGTGACCGGCTGGTCGACATCTCCAAGGCCATCGAGAACTACATCCGCCGCCAGCCGCGTCCGGCGACCGGCAAGTACGGGATCATCGAGGACTACGGCGGCCACGGCATCGGCACCCAGATGCACATGGACCCGCACCTGCTCAACTACGTCTCCCGCAAGCGCGGCCGCGGCCCCAAGCTGGTGCCGGGCATGTGCCTGGCGATCGAGCCGATGGTCTCCCTGGGCACCCCCCGCACCCACGTGCTGGAGGACGAGTGGACGGTGCTCACCGACGACGGCACCTGGGCCTGTCACTGGGAGCACTCCATCGCGTTGACCGAGCGGGGTCCGCTGGTGCTCACCGCGCCGGACGGCGGCCGGGCGAAGCTCGCCGAGATGGGCATCGAGGCGGCGCCGGACCCGCTGGGCTGAGCCCGCGGGGGGCGCGCGAGAACGGGAGTGCGCCGGGCCGGACGCCCGGCACTTCCGCGTAACGATCTTGGAACCGGGGCAGGCTGCGGGGAACGACCCCGGATTAGTCTTTCCGGATGGGCTGACGTAGACTGACACGTCGGCTCACGTGTGTCCTCAGGCTTGCCTCTTTCCGGGCGGGTCCGCCGGGTGCCCGGGAGCCACCAAGGTAGCCGATCCCGAAAGCAGGACATGGCCAAGAAGCAAGGCGCCATCGAAATCGAGGGCACCGTGATCGAGTCTCTGCCGAACGCGATGTTCAAGGTGGAGCTGCAGAACGGTCACAAGGTCCTCGCGCACATCAGCGGCAAGATGCGTATGCACTACATCCGCATCCTCCCCGATGACCGGGTCGTGGTGGAGCTGTCTCCTTACGACCTGACGCGCGGACGGATCGTCTACCGCTACAAGTAGCAACGAGTAGATCTCACGACCCGGAGAACCTCATCCCATGAAGGTCAAGCCGAGCGTCAAGAAGATCTGCGACAAGTGCAAGGTGATCCGCCGTCACGGCCGGGTCATGGTCATCTGCGACAACCTGCGCCACAAGCAGCGCCAGGGCTGACGCACGACCCGCACCTCGCAGAACTTCGCGCGACGCAAGCAGCGACACGTACATACGCAGTCACCCGACCCCTCGCTCGGCGCGGGGACGACACCCCCGGTGGAGGCCGGGGACCCGGCTCGTAAGCCTTGGAACGAGTCTTACGGGAACGGTGCTGCGGAAGACCTCCGAACCAGTCACAGGAGCCAGTTTTCATGGCACGCATTTCCGGGGTGGACCTCCCGCGCGACAAGCGCGTCGAGGTCGCTCTGACCTACGTCTTCGGCATCGGTCGCACCCGTGCCCAGGAGACCCTGAAGAACACCGGCGTGAACCCGGACGTCCGCGTTCGCGACCTGGCCGAGGACGACCTCGTCAAGATCGGCAAGTGGGTCGACGAGAACTACACGACCGAGGGTGACCTCCGCCGTGAGGTTCAGGCCGACATCCGCCGCAAGGTCGAGATCGGCTGCTACCAGGGTCTGCGGCACCGCCGTGGTCTGCCGGTGCACGGTCAGCGCACCCACACCAACGCCCGCACCCGCAAGGGCCCGCGTCGCGCGATCGCCGGCAAGAAGAAGCCGGGCAAGAAGTAGTCCTCAGCGGACGCTCGTCAGCGGTCTTCGCTGTAGGACCGACCACCTCCCCACAGGAGATAAAGGATGCCCCCCAAGGGTCGTCAGGGCGCTGCCAAGAAGGTGCGCCGCAAGGAGAAGAAGAACGTCGCCCACGGGCACGCTCACATCAAGAGCACGTTCAACAACACCATCGTCTCGATCACCGACCCCACCGGGAACGTGATCTCCTGGGCCTCCGCCGGCCACGTCGGCTTCAAGGGCTCGCGCAAGTCCACTCCGTTCGCCGCGCAGATGGCCGCCGAGTCGGCCGCCCGCCGCGCGCAGGAGCACGGCATGCGCAAGGTCGACGTGTTCGTCAAGGGTCCCGGCTCCGGCCGTGAGACCGCGATCCGCTCCCTCCAGGCCACCGGCCTCGAGGTCGGTTCGATCCAGGACGTCACGCCGACTCCGCACAACGGCTGCCGCCCGCCCAAGCGCCGCCGCGTCTGACCAGCTGAAGTAGGAGACAACTAGACAATGGCGCGTTACACCGGGGCCGACTGCAAGCGATGCCGTCGGGAGAAGCAGAAGCTCTTCCTCAAGGGGAGCAAGTGCGAGAGCGCGAAGTGCCCGATCGAGATCCGTCCTTACCCCCCGGGTGAGCACGGACGCGGGCGCACCAAGGACAGCGAGTACCTGCTGCAGAAGCGCGAGAAGCAGAAGTGCGCGCGCATCTACGGTGTCCTTGAGAAGCAGTTCCGCGGGTACTACGAGGAGGCGAACAAGAAGACCGGCAAGACCGGTGAGAACCTTCTTCGCATCCTGGAGTCCCGTCTGGACAACGTGGTCTACCGGGCCGGCTTCGCCAAGTCCCGCGACCACGCCCGTCAGCTGGTCCGCCACGGTCACATCACCGTGAACGGCCGCAAGACGGACATCCCGTCGGCTCGGGTCGCCCCGAACGACATCGTGGAGGTCCGTTCCTCCTCGCGTCAGCTGACCCCGTTCGTGGTCGCTGCCGCCGAGGCGGGCGAGAAGACGGTGCCGGCGTGGCTGGAGTCCAACCCCGCCAAGCTCCGCATCCTCGTCCACTCGCTGCCCGAGCGCCAGGTGATCGACACCCAGGTGCAGGAGCAGCTGATCGTGGAGCTTTACTCCAAGTAAGGCTCGTGGGGCCGGGCGGTGCGGCGCGTTCGCGCCGTGCCGCCCGTACCCTTAGTCAGTACAGCGGACGTCAAATAGCGGGCGTCCTCGACTGAAGGATCTGAGAACACATGCTGATCGCTCAGCGTCCGTCGCTGACCGAAGAGGTCGTCGACGAGTACCGCTCCCGGTTCGTGATCGAGCCGCTGGAGCCCGGCTTCGGCTACACGCTCGGCAACTCCCTGCGTCGTACCCTCCTGTCCTCGATCCCCGGCGCGGCGGTCACGTCGATCCGGATCGACGGTGTCCTGCACGAGTTCACCACCGTGCCGGGCGTCAAGGAGGACGTCACCGACCTCATCCTCAACATCAAGCAGCTGGTCGTCTCCTCGGAGCACGACGAGCCGGTCGTGATGTACCTGCGCAAGCAGGGCCCCGGCCTGGTCACCGCCGCGGACATCGCGCCGCCGGCCGGTGTCGAGGTGCACAACCCGGACCTGGTCCTCGCCACCCTCAACGGCAAGGGCAAGCTGGAGATGGAGCTGACCGTCGAGCGCGGTCGCGGCTACGTCTCCGCCGTCCAGAACAAGCAGCAGGGCCAGGAGATCGGCCGTATCCCGGTCGACTCCATCTACAGCCCGGTGCTCAAGGTCACCTACAAGGTCGAGGCGACCCGTGTCGAGCAGCGCACCGACTTCGACAAGCTGATCGTCGACGTCGAGACCAAGCAGGCGATGCGGCCGCGTGACGCCATGGCGTCGGCGGGCAAGACCCTGGTCGAGCTGTTCGGCCTGGCGCGCGAGCTGAACGTCGACGCCGAGGGCATCGACATGGGCCCGTCCCCGACGGACGCCGCGCTCGCCGCCGATCTGGCGCTGCCGATCGAGGAGCTGGAGCTGACCGTCCGCTCCTACAACTGCCTCAAGCGCGAGGGCATCCACTCGGTGGGCGAGCTGGTGGCCCGCTCCGAGGCGGACCTGCTCGACATCCGCAACTTCGGTGCCAAGTCGATCGACGAGGTCAAGGCGAAGCTGGCCGGCATGGGCCTGGCGCTCAAGGACAGCCCGCCCGGATTCGACCCGACCGCCGCGGCGGACGCGTTCGGCGCGGACGACGACGACACGGGTTTCGTCGAGACCGAGCAGTACTGATCGCTCCGCGGGGGCTGGCGGGATTCCGGTTCCGCCGTTGTTCCGTGGGTCGTACGGGGACTGCGGGCCCGCTTCGGCTGGTCGCGCAGTTCCCCGCGCCCCTTGAGGGCGGGGCGTAGCCCCGCTCCTTAAAACTGCCCGTAGGCGGCCGCCTACGGGGTCCTGTCGTCGGTACCTGGTACGGCCGGCGCAGATTCAAGGAGAAACACCATGCCGAAGCCCACCAAGGGTGCCCGTCTGGGCGGCAGCGCCGCGCACGAGAAGCTGCTCCTGGCGAACCTCGCCAAGGCGCTCTTCGAGCACGGCCGCATCACCACCACCGAGGCGAAGGCTCGTCGGCTGCGTCCGTACGCCGAGAAGCTGATCACCAAGGCGAGGAAGGGCGACATCCACAACCGTCGCCTGGTGCTGCGCGACATCACCGACAAGGACGTGGTCTACACGCTCTTCTCGGAGATCGCCCCGCGGTACGAGAACCGTCCGGGTGGCTACACCCGTATCACCAAGATCGGTCCCCGTCGTGGCGACAACGCCCCGATGGCGGTCATCGAGCTGGTGGAGGCGCTGACCGTGGCCCAGCAGGCCACCGGTGAGGCCGAGGCCGCGACCAAGCGCGCGGTGAAGGAGGACGAGGCCAAGAAGGCCGAGGCCACCGAGGCTCCGGCGGTCGAGGCCGCCGAGGAGTCCGAGGACGCCTGAGCCTGACGGCTCGTCCGGGAGCGGGCCCGCACCCCAGGTCACTGGGGGCGGGCCCGTTCCGCGTGTGGGAGAGGATCTACGGGTGAGCGACGCACGGGTACGGGTACGGCTGGACCTGAGCTATGACGGCGAGGACTTCTCCGGGTGGGCCAAGCAGCGCACCCGGCGGACCGTCCAGGGCGAGCTGGAGTCGGCCATCACCACGGTGCTGCGGCTGCCGGAGCCGGTGGAGCTGACGGTGGCCGGGCGCACCGACGCCGGGGTGCACGCCCGCGGCCAGGTCGCGCACGTCGACCTGCCCGCCGAGGTGTGGGAGCGGGAGAGCGGCAGGCTGCTGCGCAGGCTCGCCGGCCGGCTGCCGTGGGACGTGCGGGTGTGGCGGGTGAGCGCGGCGCCTCCCGGGTTCGACGCGCGGTTCTCGGCGATCTGGCGGCGGTACGCGTACCGGGTCGGCGACCATCCCGGCGGCGTCGATCCGCTGCTGCGCGGGCACGTGCTCTGGCACGACCGGCCGGTGGACGTCGACCTGATGAACGAGGCGGCCCGGCTGCTGCTGGGGGAGCACGACTTCGCCGCGTACTGCAAGAAGCGCGAGGGCGCGACCACCATCCGCACCCTGCTGGAGCTGGGCTGGGAGCGGGACGCGGACGGGCTCGCGGTGGCGACCGTGCGGGCCGACGCCTTCTGCCACAACATGGTGCGGGCGCTGGTCGGCGCGATGCTGCTGGTCGGCGACGGGCACCGGCCGGTGGGCTTCCCCGGCGAGGTGCTGGCCGGAAAGGTGCGGCACTCCGCGGTCAACGTGGTGCGGCCGCACGGCCTGACCCTGGAGGAGGTGGGCTACCCGGCCGACGAGGAGCTGGCCGCGCGAGCGGTGGCGGCCCGCAACAGGCGGACTTTGCCCGGTTGTTGAGCAGTTCCCCGCGCCCCTGACTGCTAACCGCCCTCCGACTGCCCCTCGTCGCGCCCCCGCTGGACGATGCGGTTGAACGCGAAGGACGCGATGTCGTCGCCCGCCTGCCGTGCCGTGGTGTCCGTCGAGGTGACCGCGGAGCCGTTGGTGAAGCCGGAGATCGTGAAGTAGGCGTACCGGCCAACCGAGTTGGCGCTCGTGTGGCAGGCGGTGGCGTGGCAGAACGCGGGGACGCCCGCGCCGGACAGCGGGACGACGTAGCCGGTGAAGTCCGTCTTCGCCGTGTCCGCCTCGGCCTTGGTGTCGAAGACGGCCACGCCCACGGTGACCGCGACGCCGCCGCGTTCGTACGTCGCGCGCAGCATCTTGCGGCAGCCCTCGTCGGACAGCACGGTGCCCAGGCCCGCGGCGGCGTAGTCGGCGCACACCGCCGTGGAGTCGGTGGCGCCCTTGGCGTACGTCCGCCCGTCCATGACGAGTCGGGTGCCGGGGAAGAGCCCGTCCGGGGTGAGCGGCGCGGTGTCCTTCTTCGGGTCCGACAGGATCGCCAGCGGGTCCGGCGGGGGCGGCGGGGTGACGTCGGAGAAGCTGGGGGTCGGCTGGGGGCTGCTGGGCGCGGTGTCGGGGGCGGCGACCGGGTGCTTGTGGTGGCCGGTGACGACGACGGCGGTGGCCACGATCGCGGCGACCAGGGCGGCGGCCAGCACGCCGCCGGCCGCGAACAGCACCTTGCGGCGCCGTCCTTCCGCCTCGGTGCGCTCCGCCAGCGCCGACCAGTCGGGTTCGGCGCCCGGCCCGTGCGGCTGCTGGGGGAAGCCGCTGCGCGCGAGGTTGACGGCGGGCGGCGACCAGGCGGGCTGCTGCGGGGCGGCGGGGTCGGCGGGCGGGAAGCCGTAACCGGACGGCTGGGCGGGCGGGTACCCGTAGCCCTGCGGCGGCTGCGCGGGCGGGTAGCCGTATCCGGGGGACGAGGTGTCGGCGCGGAACGGCAGCGTGGGCTGGCGGGGGTTGGGCCGCCTCGGCTGCTCCCCGGCGCCGGGTGAGCCCTGCGGCGGCTGGGCCTGTTCCGGCGATCCGGGCGTTTCCTGGGGCGTGTTCGGCTGCTGCGGCCCATCCGTCATGGCGCGATCCTATTGGAGGCCCAACGTCGCCTCCATGGCCCGTACGACCACCCCGCAGCCGCTCCGCGGTCACCCCGGAGTCACCCCGCAGCCGCTCCGGGCCGCTTTCCCGTACCGCTGAAAATCTGTTGGGCGGCGGAGGGCGCGGGGTGAGAATCCAGCCATGGGACACCTCGAAGCGGCACACCTGGAGTACCTCCTGCCGGACGGCCGGGTGCTGCTCGGTGACGTCTCGTTCCGGGTCGGCGAGGGCGACCGGGTCGCGCTGGTGGGCGCCAACGGCGCGGGCAAGACCACGCTGCTGCGGCTGCTCGCGGGGGAGCTGACGCCGGACGGCGGCTCGGTGACGGTCAGCGGCGGGCTCGGCGTGATGCCGCAGTTCGTCGGCTCGGTGCGCGACGACCGCACCGTGCGCGACCTGCTGGTCTCCGTCGCCCGCCGCCGGGTGCGCGACGCGGCCCGCGCGGTCGACGCCGCCGAGCTGGACATCATGGCGCAGGACGACGAACCCGCCCAGCTCGCCTATGCCCAGGCGCTCGCCGACTGGGCGGAGGCCGGGGGCTACGAGGCCGAGACGCTGTGGGACATGTGCACGACGGCGGCGCTGGGCGTGCCGTACGAACGGGCCCAGTGGCGCGAGGTGCGCACCCTGTCCGGCGGCGAGCAGAAGCGGCTGGTGCTGGAGGCCCTGCTGCGCGGCACCGACCAGGTCCTGCTGCTCGACGAGCCGGACAACTACCTGGACGTGCCCGGCAAGCGCTGGCTGGAGGAGCAGCTGCGGGCGACCCGCAAGACGGTGCTGTTCGTCAGTCACGACCGGGAACTGCTGGCCCGCGCCGCCGACCGCGTCGTCAGCGTCGAGCCGGGCCCGGCGGGCAGCGACGTGTGGACGCACGGCGGCGGCTTCGCCACCTACCACCAGGCCCGCAGGGAACGCTTCGCCCGCTTCGAGGAGTTGCGCAGGCGCTGGGACGAGCAGCACGCCAAGCTCAAGAGCCTGGTGCTGACGTACCGTCAGAAAGCCGCGTTCAACTCGGACATGGCCTCCCGGCTCCAGGCGGCCGTCACCCGGCTGGCGAAGTTCGAGGAGGCCGGGCCGCCGCAGGAGCCGCCGCGCGAGCAGGACATCAGGATGCGGCTGCGCGGCGGCCGCACCGGGCTGCGCGCCGTCACCTGCGAGGGCCTGGAGCTGACCGGCCTGATGAAGCCGTTCGACCTGGAGGTCTTCTACGGCGAGCGGGTCGCCGTCCTCGGCTCCAACGGCTCCGGCAAGTCGCACTTCCTGCGCCTGCTGGCGGGCGGCGAAGTCGCGCACACCGGGACCTGGCGGCTCGGCGCCCGCGTCGTGGCCGGCCACTTCGCGCAGACCGACGCCACGCCCGGTCTGGAGGGGCGCACCCTCGTCGACATCCTGTGGACCGAGCACGCCCGCGACCGGGGCCGGGCGATGAGCGCGCTGCGCCGCTACGAGCTGGAACGCCAGGGCGACCAGCGCTACGGCACCCTCTCCGGCGGCCAGCAGGCCCGCTTCCGCATCCTGCTGCTGGAGCTGGCGGGCTCCACCGCGCTGCTGCTGGACGAGCCCACCGACAACCTCGACCTGGAGAGCGCCGACGCCCTCCAGGCCGGGCTGGAGGCGTACGAGGGCACGGTGCTCGCGGTCACCCACGACCGCTGGTTCGCCCGCTCCTTCGACCGCTTCCTGGTCTTCGGCGCCGACGGCGTGGTCCGCGAGGCGCCGGAGCCGCTGTGGGACGAGGGCCGGGTGGAGCGCAGCAGGTAGCGCGACGGCGTGCGGGCGCGGGCGGCCACGCTTAGCATCCGGAGTGTGACTTGGGGTAAATCGGAAGAACTGGGTATAACGGGCTGGCTGGTGAGACCCGCCTCCTGGCAGGCGCGCGTCACCGCCGTCGTCCTGCTGCTCGCCTCGGTCTTCGAGGTCTACCGCCGCAGCGGCACCGACGGCTCCGACAACGCCTTCGTGGTCAAGGCCGCCAGTACCTTCCTGCACGGCGGCTCGCCTTATTCCGACCGCCGCTTCCTCTATCTGCCCAGCAGCGTGCTGGCCGCCGTGCCGGAGGCGCTGCTGCCGCACTGGATGCTGCGCCCCCTGGTCCCGACCCTCACCGCGGGCCTGGTGGTGGCCGGCTGGTTCCTCGCCCTGCGAATCTTCGACGTCCCCTGGCGCAGCCGGCTGGCCACGCTGGTCGCGGGCGGCCTCGCGTTCTTCGCCCCGTTCCGCAGCCTGGTCGCGCTCGGCAACTGGACCGCCGCCAGCGCCGCCGCGCTGCCGCTGGCGCTGCTGCTGATGTCCCGCTCGCGCTGGTCGGCCGCCGGGGTGGTGATCGGGGCCGCGGTCGCGGTCAAGCCGATGCTGGTGCCGCTGGCGCTGCTGTTCCTGTTCGCCCGGCGGCCGCGCGCCCTCGCGCTCGCCGTGGGCGTCCCGGTCGCGCTCTCCCTGCCCGCGGCGCTGGTCATGCCCAACCCCACCTTCTTCTTCACCCGCACCCTGCCGTTCCTGCTGCACGGGCAGGACGCGTTCGCCCGGCCCTTCGACGCCTCGCTGGTGGCCGTGCTGCCGCGGATCGGCGTGCCGGTGGACGTCGCCGCGGCGCTCGCGGCGGGCGCGGCGGCGGCCGGGGTGTGGTGCGCCTGGCGGCGCTGGAACGGTGCGGTCGGCGCCGGGGCCCTGGAACGCGGGCGGCCCGAGGTGCCCGGCTGGTGGTCGGGGGCCGGGCGGGCGTGCGTGGCGGAGCGGCTGCGGCTGGTGGAGACCGCCGCGATGCTGATGCTCGCCACCTTCCTGGTCTCCCGGCCCGCCTTCGACCACTACAGCCTCGTGGTGCTGCCGGTGCTGCTCGCGTCGGCCGTGGTGCCGGGCTCGGTGCCCCGGCAGGCGTGGTTCTGGATCGCGCTGGTGCCGCAGGTCCCGGTGATCGACTGGCCGTTCCTGCTGCCCGACACCCGGCGCGCCTTCAAGGACGCGGCGATGCTGGGCGGGCTGGCGGCGCTGCTGGCCTGGCGGTGCGGGAGGGCCCGGCGGGTGCTGGTGCCCGAGCAGGGCGGCGCGGCGGGACCACCGCGTCCGGCGGGCTCCCGGGCGGCGCTGTAGCGCCCGTTTCCGGACGCGTTTTGACCCGTACGGCGCCGGGCGGGTATTCTGCCAGTTCGTTATGCGTATTGGCTTGCTCGTTCTCACGTGAGAGGCCGTTACGCCGGTTCACCGGGCCGATGACCAGCGATGACACGGGTTGCGTCACCCGTCTGTCGTCAGGGCTGTCGTGATCGTCCGGGTGGCCTTGTCAGTACCCACTCACTGAAGAAGCGAAGGCTACGACCGTGCGTACGTACAGCCCCAAGCCCGGCGATGTCCAGCGCCAGTGGCACGTCATCGACGCGCAGGACGTGGTCCTGGGCCGTCTGGCGTCCCAGGCAGCGTCCCTCCTGAGGGGCAAGCACAAGCCGGTGTACGCGCCTCACGTTGACACCGGTGACTTCGTCATCATCATCAACGCCGACAAGGTGCACCTGTCCGGCAACAAGCGGACCCAGAAGATGGCCTACCGCCACTCCGGCTACCCGGGTGGTCTGCGCTCCGTCCGCTACGACGAGCTGATGGAGAAGGCCCCGGAGAAGGCCGTCGAGAAGGCCGTCAAGGGCATGCTCCCCAAGAACACGCTGGGCCGCCAGATGCTCTCGAAGCTGAAGGTCTACGCGGGCTCCGAGCACCCGCACGCCGCTCAGCAGCCCGTCCCGTTCGAGATCACGCAGGTTTCGCAGGGCTAGTCCCGGCCACCGGCTACCAGCAGAAAGCATCTGAGGAGAATCGTGGCTGAGACCACCCCTGAGGCCCCGCTCGCCGAGGACGGCGAGATCACCGAGTACACCAGCGAGTCCACCGAGGCCCCGCAGGAGTACACCTCCGAGTCGCTCGCGGGCCGTTTCGGCGACCCGCAGCCGGCTGCCGGCACCGGCCGCCGCAAGCGCTCGGTCGCCCGTGTCCGCATCGTCCCGGGCACCGGCAAGTGGAAGATCAACGGTCGCACCCTTGAGGAGTACTTCCCCAACAAGGTGCACCAGCAGGAAGTCAACGAGCCGTTCAAGATCCTTGAGCTCGACGGCCGTTACGACGTCATCGCCCGCATCGCCGGCGGCGGCATCTCCGGCCAGGCCGGTGCGCTGCGCCTGGGCGTCGCCCGTTCGCTGAACGAGGCCGACGTCGACAACAACCGCGCGGTGCTGAAGAAGGCGGGCTTCCTGACCCGCGACGCTCGCGAGATCGAGCGGAAGAAGGCCGGTCTGAAGAAGGCCCGCAAGGCCCCGCAGTACAGCAAGCGCTAAATCCCGCTTGTCGCAACGCCCCGGAGGCACGTCGTGCGCCTCCGGGGCGTTCGCTTACCGTGTACGGTCTGCGCGGACCGCGCGGGATCGGGCCGTACGGTGGCCGTACGGGGCCACCCCATCGTCATCTCGGAGGAACCACAGTGGGACGACTCTTCGGTACGGACGGGGTACGCGGTGTCGCGAACGCGGACCTCACCGCCGAGCTGGCACTCGGCCTGTCGGTCGCCGCGGCGCACGTGCTCGGTGAGGCAGGCACCTTCGAGGGCCATCGCCCGACCGCCGTCGTGGGCCGCGACCCCCGCGCCTCCGGGGAGTTCCTGGAGGCCGCCGTGGTGGCGGGCCTGGCCAGCGCCGGAGTCGACGTCCTGCGGGTCGGCGTGCTGCCCACCCCCGCGGTCGCCTACCTGACCGGTGCGCTCGGCGCCGACCTGGGCGTCATGCTCTCCGCCAGCCACAACCCGATGCCGGACAACGGCATCAAGTTCTTCGCCCGCGGCGGTCACAAGCTCGCCGACGAGCTGGAGGACCGCATCGAGGAGACCTACCGCGGTCACGCCTCCGGTGAGCCGTGGGACCGCCCGACCGGCGCCGGGGTGGGCCGGGTCCGCGACTACACCCAGGGCTTCGACAACTACGTCGCCCACCTCGTCGGCGTCCTGCCCAACCGGCTCGACGGCCTGAAGGTCGTCATCGACGCCGCGCACGGCGCCGCCTCCCGCGTCTCGCCCGAGGCCTTCGCCCGCGCGGGCGCCGAGGTCGTCACCCTCGGCACCAAGCCGGACGGCCTCAACATCAACGACGAGTGCGGCTCGACGCACCTGGACAAGCTGCGCGCCGCCGTCGTCGAGCACGGCGCCCACCTCGGCGTGGCCCACGACGGCGACGCCGACCGCTGCCTCGCGGTGGACGCCTCCGGTGCCGAGGTGGACGGCGACCAGATCCTCGCCGTGCTCGCGCTCGCGATGCGCGAGGCGGGCGGACTGCGGGAGAACACCGTGGTCGCCACCGTCATGTCCAACCTGGGCTTCAAGCTCGCCATGGAGCGCGAAGGCATCCGGCTGATCCAGACCGCCGTCGGCGACCGCTACGTGCTGGAGTCGATGAAGGACAACGGCTACGCCCTCGGCGGCGAGCAGTCCGGCCACGTCATCGTGCTGGACCACGCCACCACCGGCGACGGCACCCTCACCGGCCTGCTGCTCGCCGCCCGGGTCGCCGCCACCGGCCGCTCCCTGGCGGAGCTGGCCGCCGTGATGGAGCGGCTGCCGCAGGTGCTGGTCAACGTCCCCGACGTGGACAGGTCCCGGGTCGGCTCCGAGGCCGAGCTGCGCCGCGCGGTCGAGGAGGCCGAACGCGAGCTGGGCGCCACCGGCCGCGTCCTGCTGCGCCCCTCGGGCACCGAGCCGCTGGTGCGCGTCATGGTCGAGGCCGCCGACATCGACCACGCCCGGTCGGTCGCCGGACGGCTCGCGGACGTCGTCAAGCGCACCCTGGGCTGACCGGCCGGGGCGGGCGCCGCGCCGGGACCGGCGCGGCGCTCACAGCTTGACGCAAGCAGCGCTCACAGCTCGCGCGGCGACAGCCGGGCGCTCACAGCTTGCGCAGGGAGAGCCGCTGGACCTTGTGGTCCGGGCCCTTGCGCAGCACCAGCGTGGCGCGGCCGCGCGTCGGCGCCACGTTCTGCTCCAGGTTCGGGCGGTTGATCGTCCGCCACAGCATCCGCGCGTAGTCCAGCGCCTCGTCCTCGGAGACCTGCGTGTACCTGCGGAAGTACGACGAGGGGTCCTGGAACGCGGTCTCGCGCAGCATCCGGAAGCGGCTGAGGTACCAGCGTTCGATGTCCTCGCCGCGCGCGTCCACGTAGACGCTGAAGTCGAAGTAGTCGGCGAGGCCGACCCGGGTGCGGCCGTCCTTGCCGGGCAGCGCGGGCTGGAGCACGTTGAGGCCCTCGACGATGAGGATGTCGGGCCTGCGCACCACCAGCCGCTCGTCGGGCACGATGTCGTAGATCAGGTGCGAGTACACCGGCGCGGTGACCTCGTCCTTGCCGGCCTTGACGTCGGCGACGAACCGGGTGAGCGCCCGGCGGTCGTAGGACTCCGGGAAGCCCTTGCGGGACATCAGGCCGCGCCGCGCCAGCTCCGCGTTGGGCAGCAGGAAGCCGTCGGTGGTGACCAGCTCCACCCGGGGGTGCTCGGGCCAGCGGGCCAGCAGGGCCTGAAGGACGCGGGCGGTGGTGGACTTGCCCACCGCGACGCTGCCCGCGACCCCGATCACGAACGGGGTGCCGGACTGGGCGCCGTGCCCGTTGCCCGCGTCGAGGAAGGTGTTGAGCGCCCCGCGCAGGCCCATGGTGGCGCCGACGTAGAGGTTGAGCAGCCGGGACAGCGGCAGGTAGACGTCGCGCACCTCGTCAAGGTCCATCAGGTCGCCGAGACCGCGCAGCCCCTCGACCTCCTCGGCGCTCAGCGTCAACGGCGTCCGCTCACGCAGCGCGCTCCACTCGGCCCGGGTCAGATCCACGTAGGGGGTCGCCTCGCGGCGGCGCTCACTCGTCAGGGACACGTCGTCCATTGTGCTGCGCCGTTACGCGGCGTTCACGTTCGGGGCAGTGCGTCGTTCGTCACGGAATCCATGATCGAGGCGCGCACCAGCGGTACGCGATCGGCCAGTTCGTGGGCGCCGAACGGCGGCGGCAGGTCGCGCCCGGCCAGCCCGTGCAGGTACGCGCCGACGGAGGCGGCATCCTGCGCGGACAGCCCGGCGGCCAGCAGCGAACCGGTCAGCCCGGACAGCACGTCGCCGCTGCCCGCGGTCGACAGCCAGGCCGAACCGGTCGGGTTGACCCTTACCGCGGCCCCGTCCGGCCCGGCGACCAGCGTGGTGGAGCCCTTCAGCAGCGCGGTCGCCCGGAACTCCTCGGCCAGCCGCCGCACCTGCGCCAGCCGGGCGCCCTCGACGTCCCCGCGGTCGGCGTCCAGCAGCGCGGCGGCCTCGCCCGCGTGCGGGGTCAGCACGGTCCCGGCGCGGCGGGCGCGCACCGCCTCGCGGTCGGCCAGCCGCAGCGCGTCGGCGTCGATGAGGACGGGCACGTCGGCGGCGACGACCTCGGCGACCGCCTGCCGGGCCCGGGAGTCGTCGCCGAGGCCGGGGCCGATCACCCAGGCCTGCACCCGTCCGGCCTTCGCGGGCGGCCCGGCGCTCACCAGCGTCTCGGGGAAACGGGCGATCACCGCGTCGGCGCCCGGCCCCACGTAGCGCACGGCACCGGCGCCGCCGCGCAGCGCGCCGCCGACCGCGAGCACGGCCGCGCCCGGGTAGCGCTCTGACCCGGCGACGACGCCGACGACGCCGCGCCGGTACTTGTCGCTCTCGCCGGAGGGGGAGGGCAGCAGCGCGGCGACGTCCGCGTGCTGGAGCGCTTCGAGCGCGGGAGTCCGCGGCAGGTGCGGGCCGAGGCCGATGTCGGTGAAGCGCAGGGCGCCGACGTGTTCGGCGCCGGGGTCGATCAGCAGGCCCGGCTTGTACGCGCCGAAGGCCACGGTGACGTCGGCGCGCACCGCCTCGCCCGCCACCTCACCGGTGTCCGGGTCGATGCCGCTCGGCAGGTCCACGGCGACGACGGCCGCGCGGGCGCGGCGGGCCAGCTCCGCGAGCCGGGCGGCTTCCGGCCGCAGCCCGCCCTTGCCGCCGATGCCCACGATGCCGTCCAGCACGAGGTCGGCGCGGCCGATGACGGCGTCGGCGTCCTCGGGGGCGACGGTGCGGCCGCCGGCGGCGCGCAGGGCGGCGAGAGCGCCGGGGTGCGTGCGCTCGGGCGCGAGCTCGACGGCGACGGCCCCGGCCCCGCGCCGGGCCAGCGCGGCGGCGGCGTACAGCGCGTCGCCGCCGTTGTCCCCGCTCCCGGCGAGCACGACGACGCGTCGCCCGTAGACGCCGCCGAGCATGTCGGCGCAGGCGGTGGCCAGCCCGAAGGCGGCCCGCCGCATCAGGGCCCCGTCAGGCAGCGTGCCCATCAGCGCCCGCTCGGCGGCGCGCACGGTCTCGACGTCGTACCCACAGCGCATGCGCCGAGCGTAAGCCCAACTCCGGCCGGAGGCACGCCGATCGCCGCGGGGCGCACGCGACCCGCGGGCCCCGCGCGGGCCCGTCGCGGTCACCCCTCCGCGATCACCACCGCCGATGCCACGCCCGCGTCGTGGGAGAGGGAGACGTGCCAGGTGCGCACGCCCAGGGCCTCGGCTCTGGCGGCCACCGTGCCGCGGACTTCCAGGCGGGGGCGGCCGGAGTCCTCCGCGCACACCTCCGCGTCGGTCCACAGCAGGCCCGGGGGCGCGCCGAGGGCCTTGGCCAGGGCCTCCTTCGCGGCGAAGCGGGCGGCGAGCGAGGCCGCGCCGCGCCGCTCGCCGTCCGGGAGCCGCAGTTCCGCGGGGACGAAGAGGCGGTCCGCCAGGGCCGGGGTCCGCCGCAACGCCTCCTCGAAGCGGGCGATTTCGGCCACGTCGATGCCCACTCCGATGATCATGCCGCGCTCACTCCACCGTGACGGACTTCGCCAGGTTGCGCGGCTGGTCGACCTCGTTGCCGCGCGCGGTCGCCAGCTCGCAGGCGAAGACCTGGAGCGGAACGGTCGCCACCAGCGGCTGGAGCAGCGTCGGGGTGGCGGGGATGCGGATGAGGTGGTCGGCGTACGGGACGACCGCCTCGTCGCCCTCCTCGGCGATCACGATCGTGCGGGCGCCGCGGGCCCGGATCTCCTGGATGTTGGAGACGATCTTGTCGTGCAGCACCGAGCGCCCGCGCGGCGACGGCACCACCACGACGACCGGCAGGTCTTCCTCGATCAGGGCGATCGGGCCGTGCTTCAGCTCGCCGGCCGCGAAGCCCTCGGCGTGCATGTACGCCAGTTCCTTGAGCTTCAGCGCGCCCTCCAGGGCCACCGGGTAGCCCACGTGGCGGCCGAGGAAGAGCACCGTGTCCTTGTCCTTGAGGGACCGGGCCAGCTCGCGGACCGGCTCCATCGTCTCCAGGACCTGGTCGACCTGCTTGGAGATGTCGGACAGTTCGCGGATGACGGTGTAGATCTCGTCGCCCCACTTGGTGCCGCGTACCTGGCCGAGGTAGAGCGCCACCAGGTAGCAGGCGACCAGCTGGGTCAGGAACGCCTTGGTGGACGCCACCGCGACCTCGGGGCCCGCGTGGGTGTAGAGCACCGCGTCGGACTCGCGCGGGATGGTCGAGCCGTTGGTGTTGCAGATGGCCAGCACCTTCGAGCCCTGCTCACGGGCGTGGCGCAGCGCCATCAGGGTGTCCATCGTCTCGCCGGACTGGCTGATGGCGACCACCAGCGAGCGCTGGTCGAGGATCGGGTCGCGGTAGCGGAACTCGCTGGCGAGCTCCACCTCGCAGGGCACCCGCGTCCAGTGCTCGATCGCGTACTTGGCGATCATGCCCGCGTGGAACGCCGTGCCGCACGCCACGATGACGATCTTGTCGATCTCGCGCAGCGCCGACTGCTCGATGCGTACCTCGTCCAGCGTCAGGCGGCCGGAGCCGTCGATGCGGCCCAGCAGGGTGTCGGCGACCGCCTTGGGCTGCTCGGCGATCTCCTTGAGCATGAAGTAGTCGTAGCCGCCCTTCTCGGCGGCCGAGGCGTCCCAGTCCACGTGGTATTCGCGGAACGTGCCGGGCGCGCCGTGGAAGTCGGTGACGGTGACGCCTTCGCGGCGCAGCTCCACCACCTGGTCCTGGCCCAGCTCGATGGCCTCGCGGGTGTACGCGATGAACGCGGCGACGTCGGAGGCGAGGAAGGCCTCGCCGTCGCCGACGCCCACCACCAGCGGGGAGTTGCGGCGCGCGGCGACCACCACGTCGGGCGCGTCGGCGCTGACCGCGACGAGGGTGAAGGCGCCCTCCAGGCGGCGGCAGACCTGGCGCATCGCCTCGGCCAGGTCGCCGGCCGAGGAGTACGTCTCCGCCAGCAGGTGGGCGACGACCTCGGTGTCGGTCTCGGAGGTCAACGCGTGGCCGCGTTCGGCGAGTTCGGCGCGCAGGGCCGCGAAGTTCTCGATGATGCCGTTGTGCACGACGGCGACCCGGCCCGCGTTGTCGAGGTGCGGGTGGGCGTTGGCGTCGGTGGGGCCGCCGTGGGTGGCCCAGCGGGTGTGGCCGATGCCGGTGGTGCCGGACGGCAGCGGGCGCTCGGCCAGCTCCTTCTCCAGGTTGGCGAGCTTGCCGGCCTTCTTGGCCGAGGCCAGTCCACCATCGGCCAGGACGGCCACCCCGGCCGAGTCGTAGCCGCGGTACTCCAGCCGCTTCAGCCCGGCGATGACGACGTCGAGGGCGTTCTGGCCGCCCACGTATCCAACGATTCCGCACATGGGGGTCAGCTTAGGCGCACCTGCTGGGTACGGCTGCGTCGCGTGTTCGACGCCGGTGGCTCACGGCCTTGCTGACGGTACGTGGGATTGGTGGGCCTTGGTGGGCCTTTAGGGGGATTTGCGATCGGGCAAGGGAGTGGCCGCTGGACCGGGGGCCACGGGACGCGGGTCCGGTGCGGGCATGGCTGGTCCGTCCCGACGTTGCGCGGCCGCCTGCCGCGCACACCCTTGCCGGTTCCAGGAGGTCTTGGCCATGGCTGGTGTCACGAGAGCGAGAGGGCGGGCCGGACTGCTCGCGGCGGCGACGCTGCTGCCGGTGCTGCTCACCGGCGGGACCGCGTCGGCGGGCTCGGCGGCCGGCCCCGGTGCCCCCGGCGGAGCCGACCGCGCCGCGATCGGCTCGCCCAAGCACCGCCCCGACGAGGTCGTCGCCGACGACGTCGTACCGCTCGACCGCCTGGTGCCCGGCGAGCCGCTGCCCGCCGCCGCCCGCGACACTCCCGATCAGGGCCTGGCCCCCGGTGACCCCGCCCCCGCCCGCGGGCGCGCCGTCCCCGCGCCCGCGCAGGCCCGCGACGCCGCGCTCATCGAGTGGGTCCCCGCCGACGACGCCGCCGCGGTGCGCGCCGCCGCCGAGCCGTCGCCCGCCCCGCGCCCGGCGCGCCGCCCGTACTGCTCCGCGCACACCGGCCCGTACCAGACCGAGGTCGAACGCTTCCTCCACCTGTTCGCGGGCACCGGGCACGCCCGGCAGACCCCTGACGGCTGCTCCGCCATCCGGCGCTACCAGCGCGCCCACGCCATCCGGCCGGCGATCGGCTTCGCCGGACCGGTCACCTGGGGCTCGATGCTCGACGCCGGGCTCGCCGCCGAACTGGCCTCCAAGGCCCCGGCCAACCCGGACGCCGGCCACCACTGCCCGGTGGGCCGCTACCGCATCGCCTGCGTCGACCAGAACCGGCAGCTGATGTGGGTGCAGCAGGGCCGCCGCATCTTGTTCGGCCCGGTCCGGGTCCGCACCGGCAAGACGGGGATGCGCACCCGCGACGGGCTGTACCGCGTCTACTGGCGGCACGAGTACCACGTCTCGACGATCTACGGCACGCCCATGCCGTACAGCCAGTTCTTCGACGGCGGCGAGGCGTTCCACGGCATCTACGGCAGCCTGTACGCGCCGACCGGCTCCTACGGCTGCGTCAACCTGCGCGTGGCGGACGCCCGCAGGCTGTGGGGTGTGCTGCGCAAGGGCGACCGGGTGTACGTCTGGGGGCACAAGCCGCGCTGAACACCCCCGCCTCCCGCGGCCGTGCCCTCGCGCGCCGGGCGTAACCCACGCCACAGCCGATCGCCCGGCCGGGCCTGAGAGACTGTGCGGGATGGACGCAACGACAGCAGACACCACCGCCGCGCGGTCCGCCACGCCGTCGCGCGCCTGGGCCGAGATCGACCTCGCCGCCCTGCGCGGCAACGTCCGCGCGCTGCGCGAGCGTGCCGCCGGAGCCGCGCTGATGGCCGTCGTCAAGGCGGACGCCTACGGCCACGGTCTGCTGCCCTGCGCCCGCGCGGCCCGGCAGGCGGGCGCCGACTGGCTGGGCACCGCGACGCCCGAGGAGGCGCTCGCGCTGCGTGCCGCAGGCGTCGGCGGACCGGTGCTGTGCTGGCTGTGGACGCCCGGCGGCCCGTGGCGCGAGGCGATCGAGGCCGACGTGGACGTGTCGGTCAGCGGCATGTGGGCGCTGCGCGAGGTGACCGACGCCGCCCGGGCCGCGGGCCGCCCGGCACGCGTCCAGCTCAAGTCCGACACGGGCCTGGGCCGCAACGGCTGCCAGCCCGCCGACTGGCCCGAACTGACCGCCGCCGCGCGGGCCGCCGAGACCGAGGGCCTGATCCGGGTCACCGGCCTGTGGTCGCACTTCGCCTGCGCCGACGAACCGGGCCACCCGTCCGTCGCGGCCCAACTGACCGCGTTCCACGAGGCGTTGG
This sequence comes from Streptantibioticus parmotrematis, assembly GCF_019890615.1. Classification (GTDB taxonomy): domain Bacteria; phylum Actinomycetota; class Actinomycetes; order Streptomycetales; family Streptomycetaceae; genus Streptantibioticus_D; species Streptantibioticus_D parmotrematis. The sequence continues at coordinate 82,159 of NZ_JAINVZ010000002.1, forward strand.
CGACCGCCGAGGCGGCGGGCCTGCGCCCCGAGGTGCGCCACATGGCCAACTCGCCCGCCACTCTCACCCTTCCCGAGGCGTACTTCGACCTGGTGCGCACCGGCGTCGCGATGTACGGCATCTCGCCGGTCCCGCAGGTCGGCGGCCCGGCCGACTTCGGGCTGCGGCCGGTCATGACGCTCGCCGCGCACCTGGCGCACGTCAAGCGGGTCCCCGGCGGCCACGGCGTCAGCTACGGCCACAGTTACGTCACGCCCGGCGAGACCACCCTCGCGCTGGTCCCGCTGGGGTACGCCGACGGCATCCCCCGGCACGCCTCCGGGGCCGGTCCGGTGCTGGTCGCGGGCAAGCTGCGGACGGTGGCCGGACGGGTCGCGATGGACCAGTTCGTGGTGGACCTCGGCGGCGACAGCGCCCGGGTCGGCGAGCGGGCGGTGCTGTTCGGCACCGGCGAGCACGGGGAGCCGACCGCGGAGGACTGGGCGCGGGCGGCGGGCACCATCGCGTACGAGATCGTCACCCGCATCGGCGCCCGCGTCCCGCGGCTGTACCGCGACGACCCCGAGGGCGCGGGCGGCCCCGGAGGCGGCGGCGGGCCGGAGGGCCGGTCGGACGAACCGGTGGCCGGGACGGCTTACCCGCACCCCGAGCAGGGCAGGCGATGAGCGAGAGCGGCAGGACGGTCGGGCGGACCGCCGGTGTCCTGGGTGCCGCGATCGGTGTCGTCGCGGCGGGCGCGGCGGCGGGTGTCGCGATAGAACGGATGACCGTGGGACGTGGCATGCGGCGGAGGGCACGCCTCGCGCTCGACGCGGCGGGGCCCTACGGCACGCTCCGCGGCACCCCCGGCACGGCCCACGCCGAGGACGGCACCGAGCTGTACTACGAGGTCGAGGAGGCCGACGCCCCCGTGGGCGCGGTCGGCGAGCGGCGGCGCGGCGGGTGGTTCAAGCGCGGCACCGGGCCGCTGACCGTCGTCTTCTGCCACGGCTACTGCCTCAGCCAGGACTCCTGGCACTTCCAGCGCGCCGCGCTGCGCGGCGGGGTGCGGGCCGTCTACTGGGACCAGCGCAGCCACGGCCGCTCGGGCCGCGGGCGCGACCAGCTCGACGGCGAACCCGCCAGCATCGACCAGCTGGGCCGCGACCTGAAGGCGGTCATCGACGCGGCGGCGCCCGAGGGGCCGCTGGTGCTCGTCGGGCACTCGATGGGCGGCATGACGGTGATGGCCTTCGCCGAGCAGTACCCGGGGCTGCTGGCCGAGCGGGTCGCGGGCGTGTTCTTCGCCGGGACCTCGGCGGGCAAGCTGGCGGCGGTGACGCTGGGGCTGCCCGCGGTGGGTGCCAAGGCGTTCCGGGCGCTGGCGCCGGGCGTGCTGCGGGCGATGGGCGCGCAGGCCGCGCTGGTGGAGAAGGGCCGCAGGGCGACCGCCGACCTGTTCGCGGGCATCGTCAAGCGCTACTCGTTCGCCTCCGAGGTCGACCCGGCGGTCGCCCGGCTCGCCGAGCGGATGATCGAGGCGACCCCGATCGACGTGGTCGCCGAGTTCTACCCCGCGTTCACCCAGCACGAGAAGGCCGACTCGCTGGTCGCGCTGGACGGCCTCCCGGCGCTGGTGATGGCCGGGGACAAGGACCTGCTGACGCCCAGCGAGCACAGCGTGGCCATCGCGGAACGGCTGCCCGGCGCCGAACTCGTCGTCGTACCCGACGCCGGTCATCTCGTCATGCTGGAGTACCCGCAGATCGTCAACGCCAGGATGGCCGCGCTGCTGGCCCGCGCCGCGGAACGGGTCCGGGCGCCGCTGCCGGAGGCGGTCCGCGCGCTGGCCGACCCGGACGACCCGCAGGCCCAGGCGGCGGGGGCGTAGGACGGGGCGACCGGTCCCGGGGCGCGGAAGGTGGGTCCGCGGGCCGCGTAGCATCCACAGGCATGGGTACAACGCAGGACTTGGACGTCACGAAGCGGCTGACGGTCCCCACCGCCGACGCCATGCGGGAGCTGGGCGGGCGGCTGGCCGGGCTGCTGCGCCCCGGTGACCTGGTGCTGCTCAGCGGCGAACTCGGCGCGGGCAAGACCACGCTGACCCGGGGGCTGGGCGAGGGCCTCGGCGTGCGCGGCGCGGTGACCTCGCCGACCTTCGTCATCGCCCGGGTGCACCCCTCGCTGACCGGCGGGCCCGCGCTGGTCCACGTGGACGCCTACCGGCTGGGCGGCGGCCTGGAGGAGATGGAGGACCTCGACCTCGACGTCTCGCTGGCCGAGTCCGTGGTGGTCGTCGAGTGGGGCGAGGGCAAGGTCGAGGAGCTGTCGGAGGAGCGCCTGCACGTCACCATCCACCGCCGCACGGGCACCGGCACCGGCGCGCGGGAGGGCACCGGTGTTGACGACGAGGGCGTTGCCGAGGCCGACGAGACCGACGACGCGCGCGAGGTCACGTTCACCGGCGTCGGGCCGCGCTGGACGGCGCGGGAGCTGGCGGCGCTGGCGGAGTAGGGGATGGGCCGGACACGGGCCGGTTGAGCCGGGCCCGGGCCGGGCAGGCGGGTCGTCGCGTCGCACGCGGCGGCCCGCCTTTTCACGTGCGCGTTCCGTGTCGCGTCTCCTGTGCGCGTTCCGTGTCGGGCGCCGTACGTTCCGACGAACATTCCGACAGGCTGTCGGTAAGATGTTGCGTGGCGGCGCGCTCCATGGTGTGCTGGAGTCGAACAGTGGTTAGGGTTACCTAACCGACCTCAGGCCCAGGAGGCGCGTATGTCGGCCGGCAGTGGCGTCCCGTCGGCGCCCGGCATCTCGATGAGCGCGCTGCTCGCGGCGAACGCGGCGGCCCAGGCGGTCTGCACGCCGCCGGGGGATCCGCGCGCGGACGACGGCGCTGGTGGCGGGGACGGCCGCGGCGGTGCGGGACGTCCGGAGTCGCGAGACGAGGGGGAGGGCGCGGACCGGGCGGATCAACGCGACGCCGCCTAGCGCCGTAGTCCGTTCGGGTGAGCGAGCGATGCGGTCCCGCTACGGGACCACGATCACCTTCGTGCCGTTGAGCGCGAACTGCCACATCGCGTCGCCGTCCGCCGGAAGCTCCCGCACGCCGCCCGCCTTCTTGCCGGTCTGCGGCGTCGGCAGCGAACCGTTGACCGCCTCGCTGAAGCCGATCGTCGTCCCGTCGACCCGCGTGAAGCGCACGACGTGCTCCACCGGCACCCCGTCCGAGCCGATGATCGGCGTGGAGGTGCGCGAGGTCACGGTGTACGTGCCGGGCGTCGGCGAGACCGAGCCGGGCACCACGGTGAACGTGCGGTCCGCCGTGCCGCTGACGTCCACCAGCCAGACCCGCTTGCGCCCGAGGGCGTACACCACGCGCTTGCCCTGTCCCGACTCGGTGGGCAGCGCGTCCGCCCGGGCGGACGCCGACGGCGAGCCGCCCTGCCGCTTGCCGGGGACGCTCGCGCTCGGTGTCGGCGCCGCGCCCGCGTGCGTGCCGCCGGTGTGGTCCGGAGCGGCGGAGGCCTGCCAGGCCAGCACGCCGATCGCCGCCAGTGCGGCCGTGGTGAGCGCGGTGACGATGGTTCCGGAGCGGATCGGCATGCGCCGAGCCTACGCGACCCCGCCCGCCCGGCAGGGCCTGCACGACCGCCGGGCCCGCCACTGCCCCCGGACCACTCCGCCCGTCGGCCACCCCGCGCTCCCGGGCCACTCCGCCCGTCGGCGCGCGCCGCGCGGAGCCTTAGGCTGTCAGGGTGCTGTTGCTCGCGTTTGACACCGCCACCCCCGCCATCACCGCCGCCGTCCACGACGGGACGGCCGTGGTCGCCGAGTCCACCGTGGTGGACGCCCGCAGGCACGGCGAACTGCTGCTGCCCTCGGTGGACAAGGTCCTCGCGGAGGCCGGCGCGTCGCTGTCCGACGTCACCGGCGTCGTGGTCGGCGTGGGCCCCGGCCCGTACACCGGCCTGCGGGTCGGCCTGGTCACCGCGGCCGCGTTCGGCGACGCCCTCGGCGTGCCGGTGCACGGCCTGTGCACGCTGGACGGCCTGGCGCACGCGGCGGGAGCGAGCGGCACGGTGGGCGAGGGACCGTTCGTCGTCGCCACCGACGCGCGCCGCAAGGAGGTCTACTGGGCGCGCTACGAGGGTCCCGGCCGCCGCGTCACCGACCCGGCCGTGGACCGCCCCGCCGACATCGCCGAGCGCGTCGCGGGCCTGCCCGCGGTCGGCGCGGGCGCCGCGCTCTACCCCGAGGTCTTCACCGACGTGCGCCCGCCCGCCGACCAGTCCGCCGGGGCGCTGGCCTCGCTGGCCGCCCAACGGCTCGCCACCGGCGGGGAGTTCCTGCCCGCGCTGCCGCTCTACCTGCGCCGCCCCGACGCCCAGGTGCCCGCCGGGTACAAGGCGGTCCTGCCGAAGTGACCGGGACTGCCCGCACGCGGCCCGCCGCGGTGGACCCCGACGCCGTGGCGCTGCGCGAGATGCGCTGGTGGGACATCGAAGCGGTGATGGCGCTGGAAGAGGAACTGTTCCCCGAGGACGCCTGGTCGCGCGGGATGTTCTGGTCGGAACTGGCCGGTGCCCGCCACCCGGCGGCGACCCGGCACTACGTCGTCGCCGAGGACGGCACCGGCCGCCTCGTCGGTTACGGCGGCCTGGCGGCGGTCTCCGGCACCGGCGACGTGCAGACCATCGGCGTCACCGGCGGCCACCAGGGCACCGGCCTCGGCGCCCGGCTGCTGTCGGAACTGCTGCGCAAGGCCACCGCGTTCGAGTGCCACGAAGTGCTGCTGGAGGTGCGGGTCGACAACACCCGCGCCCAGCGGCTCTACGAGCGCTTCGGCTTCGCGCCGATCGGCTTCCGCCGCGGCTACTACCAGCCGGGCAACGTCGACGCGCTGGTGATGCGCCTGAACACCGCCGACGACCCCGCCACGGCCCCCGTGACGTCCGTGACCTCCGTGACGTCCGTGACCTCCGTAACGACCGACGGCTCCCCGCAAGGACCTCTGCAAGGAAACGACCATGACTGACGAACCGCTCGTCCTCGGCATCGAGACCTCCTGCGACGAGACCGGAGTGGGCATCGTGCGCGGCCACACGCTGCTGGCCGACGCGGTCGCCTCCAGCGTGGACGAACACGCGCGGTTCGGCGGCGTGGTGCCCGAGGTCGCCAGCCGCGCGCACCTGGAGGCGATGGTCCCGACCATCCAGCGCGCCCTGAAGGAGGCCGGGGTGGCCGCCTCCGACCTGGACGGCATCGCCGTGACCGCGGGCCCGGGCCTGGCGGGCGCGCTGCTGGTCGGCGTCGCCGCCGCCAAGGCGTACGCGTACGCGCTGGGCAAGCCGCTGTACGGCGTCAACCACCTCGCCTCGCACATCTGCGTCGACCAGCTGGAACACGGCGCGCTGCCGGAGCCGACGATGGCGCTGCTGGTCTCCGGCGGGCACTCCTCGCTGCTGCTGGCGCCCGACATCACCAGCGACGTGCGGCCGCTCGGCTCGACCATCGACGACGCGGCGGGCGAGGCGTTCGACAAGGTCGCGCGGGTGCTGGGGCTCGGCTTCCCCGGCGGCCCGGTCGTCGACCGCTACGCGCGCGAGGGCGACCCGGCCGCGATCCGCTTCCCGCGCGGGCTGACCGGACCGCGCGACCCGGTCTACGACTTCTCCTTCTCGGGCCTGAAGACCGCCGTGGCGCGCTGGGTCGAGGAACGGCGCCGGGAGGGCAAGGAGGTGCCGGTCGCGGACGTGGCGGCCTCGTTCCAGGAAGCCGTCACCGACGTGCTGACCCGCAAGGCGATCCGCGCCTGCAAGGACAACGGCGTCGACCACCTGATGATCGGCGGCGGTGTCGCGGCCAACTCCCGGCTGCGTTCGATGGCCGCGGAGCGCTGCGCCGACGCGGGCATCCGACTGCGCGTCCCGCGGCCGAAGTTGTGCACCGACAACGGCGCGATGGTGGCCGCGCTGGGCGCCGAGATGGTGGCGCGCGGGCGGGCCGCGTCGGACTGGGAACTGCCCGCGGACTCCTCGCTGCCGGTGACCGAGCCCCATGTGCCGGGCGCGGGCGGCGCGTTGGACGCGCACACCGCCCTGCACACGGCGGGCCACGGGCACACGCACTGATGGCGGCGGTGGCCGGTGACGGCGGTGCGGCCGACGGTGGCGGCGGTGCGGCCGACGGTGGCGGCGGTGCCGTCGCGTTGATGTGGGAGGCGCGGGCCGAGGAGGGCCGGGGCGCCGAACTGCTGGCCTGGGTACGCGAGCAGCGGCTCCCTGGGGAGCCGCTGCGTCGCGAGACGTTCCGCGCGCCCGGGGACCGGGTGCTGGTCGTCACCTGGTGGCCCGCGCCCGCCGCCGAACCCGTTCCCGAACTCGCCGATCCGCCGGGGGAGTTGGTCCGGCGGCCGGTGCACCGCTGGCGCTTCGAGTCGGTCGAGGTCCTCGGCTAGGGCCTGCGGAGCCCGGCGCGGTCCGCCCGTTGCGGCGTGCGCTCAGTTGGCGTCCGCCGGCATCCGCGTCACGGTCAGCACGACGTCGTCGTGCGGGTGGGCCGGGGTGGGGAAGGTGTTCTGCGTCTGGCCCGGCGTCAGCTCGAAGCCGTCGCCCAGCTCACCCAGCGAGGTCTCGGGTCCCGGCGTGATGCGCACCGGATAGGCGTTGGACGGCAGGTTGGTGCAGGTGATCTGCGTGCCGTCGATCGGCATGACCTCGGAGCTGGCCGGGGTCTTGGCGTTGACGTAGAACACGTTGTCGCCGATGTTGTCCCCGTGGTCGTTCCAGGCGACGCAGTTGATGACGACGTCCGGATCGGTGGCGGCGTCGTCGGCGTGTGCCGGGACGGCCGCGGCGATGGTGCCGATCGCCACGCCGGAGGCGGCGATGACTCGGGCCCAGCTGAATCGGGTGAACATGACGTGCCTCCCATCGGAGGTCGGGTCGTCCCCGAGGAAGACGAGCCTACGACGGATGCCTGCGCTCGGCATGTCGGCGCTCACAGGGGGTGATCGCGCGAGATGGGGAGGGGGTTCCGTAGCCCTGAGGCGTGGGCGACGGCGACGTTTCGCAGGGCCCGGCGGGGGCGAACGGGCGCGTTCGGGCGGCGCGCGCGGGAGGTGTTCGGGCGGCCGGCGCGGGAGGTGTTCAGGCGGCTCGCGCGGGGGCGCCGATGAGCATCGTGGGCGCTCCGGCGACGCGGGTGAGCACCACCGTCGCGGAGTTGGGGCCCTGCGGCCTGATCCGCCTGCGCAGTTCCTCCGGTTCGACCGCCGAGCCGCGCTTCTTCACGGTGAGCGTGCCGACCTGGCGTTCCCTCAGCACCGCCTTCAGCTTCTTGAGGTTGAACGGCAGCACGTCCGTGATCTCGTAGGCCGTCGCGTACGGGGTGGGACGCAGGGTGTCCGAGGTGACGTACGCGATCGTCTCGTCGATCAGCCGCGCGCCGTCGAGCCGTTCGGCCACCTCCGCCACCAAGTGGGCGCGGATCACGGCCCCGTCGGGCTCGTAGAGGTAGCGCCCGACCGGGCCGACCGGGGGATCGGGCAGCGTGCCGCCGGCCAGTTCCGCGGACGCGGGCAGCAGGGTGGCGCGGCGCTCCCCGGGGCGGGTGCCGAACCACAGCACCGCCTCCTTCACGTCCCCGCGGTCCGAGACCCACTCCGCCGCCGCGTCTTCGGGGACCGCCTCGTGCGGGATGCCCGGCGCGACCTTGATCGCGGCGTACGGGACGCGGCGGGCGGCCCCGACCGCCCAGGACAGCGGCGGCGAGTACGCCTCCGGGTCGAAGATCCGCCCGCGTCCGGCCCGCCGGGCGGGATCCACGAAGACCGCGTCGCACCCGGCGTACACCGGGTCCGCGGGGTCGAACGCGGTCACGTCGTCCTGCGTCACGCGGATCAGGCCGTCGAGCCCGAGGGCGCGGGCGTTCGCCTCGGCCACCGCGCAGGCCTGCGGCGAACGGTCGACCGCGATCACCTCGATCCCGGCCCGCGCCAGCGCGATCGCGTCCCCGCCGATGCCGCCGCACAGGTCGGCGACGCGCCCGACGCCCAGGGCGCGGAAGCGTGCGGCGCGGTGCGCGGCCACGCTCGAACGCGTCGCCTGCTCGACGCCGTCAGGCGTGAAGTACATCCGGGCCGCGTCGGCGCCGAACTTCGCCTCCGCCCGCCGCCGCAGCCCCGCCTGCGCGATCGCCGCGGACACCACGGGGGCGGGGTGGTCGCGGCGCAGGCGGGTCGCCGTCGCCAGCTCGTCCCCGGGCGCGTAATCGCGCAAGGAGGACAGCAGGGCCTGCCCGTCGTCGGTCAGGAGGAAGGCGAAGGCGTCGAGATCCACCCGGCCATTGTCGGCCATGGCGGATGTCGGCCATGGCGAAGCCGTCGAGGACGCCGCCGTGGGGCGGGGGTGCCGCCGCCGGGGGGAGCCGCCGCGGGCGGGGGAACGCTCGTACCAGGACGCCGCCGCGGGCGGGGGAGCGCTCGTACCAGGACGCCGTCGTGGGCGGGGGAGCGGTCGTCCCAGGACACCGTCGTGGGCGTGGCGTTGGCACTCCGCTTGACCGAGTGCTAAGTCCGTCCTAGTCTCGGCTCTGGCACTCTCCATCAAGGAGTGCCAAGCAGCGACGAGGCAGGTCCGGCACCCGCGACGACGGGCCTACCAGGTCGCCACCCCAAGACAGACACTCCCGTGAGCTCTCCGAAGGGGGAGGTCGGATCGTGACGACCGCCAGCACCAAGGTTGCCATCAAGCCGCTCGAGGACCGCGTTGTGGTCCAGCCGCTCGAGGCCGAGCAGACCACGGCCTCGGGCCTGGTCATTCCGGACACCGCGAAGGAGAAGCCCCAGGAGGGCGTCATCCTCGCCGTCGGTCCGGGCCGCTTCGAGGACGGCAAGCGCATCGAACTCGACGTCAAGGTCGGCGATGTCGTGCTGTACAGCAAGTACGGCGGCACCGAGGTGAAGTACAACGGCGAGGAGTACCTCGTCCTCTCGGCTCGCGACGTCCTCGCGATCGTCGAGAAGTAATTACGGCACCCGCCTCCGCGTCCGCGCGGGGTACGGCTCCGTAACCCGGCTTCATACCAAGCAGCCGTGATCCCGCCCCGGGTTTTCCGCGTCCTACGGACCGGGGACCCGGGGCGCGGTCTTTGACGAGGAAATGACGAGGTAGTACGAGGCATGGCCAAGATCCTGAAGTTCGACGAGGACGCCCGTCGCGCCCTTGAGCGCGGCGTCAACAAGCTTGCCGACACGGTGAAGGTGACGATCGGCCCCAAGGGCCGCAACGTCGTCATCGACAAGAAGTTCGGTGCTCCGACCATCACCAACGACGGTGTCACCATCGCCCGCGAGGTCGAGGTCGAGGACCCGTACGAGAACCTGGGCGCCCAGCTGGTGAAGGAGGTGGCGACCAAGACCAACGACATCGCGGGTGACGGCACCACCACCGCCACCGTGCTGGCCCAGGCGCTGGTCCGCGAGGGTCTGCGCAACGTCGCCGCCGGCGCCTCCCCGGCCGCCCTCAAGCGCGGTATCGACGCCGCCGTCAAGGCCGTCTCCGACGACCTGATCGCCACCGCCCGCCCGATCGACTCCAAGGAGGACATCGCCGCCGTCGCCGCGCTGTCCGCCCAGGACAAGCAGGTCGGCGAGCTGATCGCCGAGGCGATGGACAAGGTCGGCAAGGACGGCGTCATCACCGTCGAGGAGTCCAACACCTTCGGCCTGGAGCTGGACTTCACCGAGGGCATGGCCTTCGACAAGGGCTACCTCTCCCCGTACTTCGTCACCGACCAGGAGCGGATGGAAGCGGTCCTCGAGGACCCGTACATCCTCATCCACCAGGGCAAGATCGCCTCGATCCAGGACCTGCTGCCGCTGCTGGAGAAGGTCATCCAGGCCGGTTCCAGCAAGCCGCTGCTGATCATCGCCGAGGACGTCGAGGGCGAGGCCCTGTCCACCCTGGTCGTCAACAAGATCCGCGGCACCTTCAACGCGGTCGCGGTCAAGGCCCCCGGCTTCGGCGACCGCCGCAAGGCGATGCTCGGCGACATGGCCACCCTCACCGGTGCCACCGTCGTCGCCGAGGAGGTCGGCCTCAAGCTCGACCAGGTCGGCCTGGACGTGCTCGGCTCCGCCCGCCGCGTGACCGTCACCAAGGACGACACCACCCTCGTCGACGGTGCCGGTGACAAGTCCGAGCTGGAGGGCCGCGTCGCCCAGATCAAGGCCGAGATCACCGCCACCGACTCGGACTGGGACCGCGAGAAGCTCCAGGAGCGCCTGGCGAAGCTCGCCGGCGGCGTCTGCGTCATCAAGGTCGGCGCGGCCACCGAGGTCGAGCTGAAGGAGAAGAAGCACCGTCTGGAGGACGCCATCTCCGCGACCCGCGCCGCGGTCGAGGAGGGCATCGTCTCCGGTGGTGGCTCCGCCCTGGTGCACGCCGCCAAGGTGCTGGAGGACTCCCTCGGCAAGGAGGGCGACGAGGCCACCGGTGTCGCCGTCGTCCGCCGCGCCGTCGTCGAGCCGCTGCGCTGGATCGCCGAGAACGCGGGCCTCGAGGGCTACGTCATCACCTCCAAGGTCGCCGACCTGGAGAAGGGCCACGGCTTCAACGCCGCCACCGGCGAGTACGGCGACCTGGTCAAGGCCGGCGTCATCGACCCGGTGAAGGTCACCCGCTCCGCCCTGGAGAACGCGGCCTCCATCGCCTCGCTGCTGCTCACGACCGAGACCCTGGTCGTCGAGAAGCCGGCCGAGGAGGAGCCCGCCCCGGCCGGTCACGGCCACGGCCACTCGCACTGACGCCGAGCGGTCCGCCTCAGCACTGAGGCCCGGCACCCCCTCGGGGGCGCCGGGCCTCATGCGTTGGCGTGCCGTTCGTGGTGCCGCCTCGCGCGTGGTGCCGGGGCGTGCCGGGGCCGGGCGTCACGGTGCCGTGGTCAGCGGGGGCTGGCGCACGAAGGGAGCGGTCAGCGGGGCCCGAAGCGGCGACCGAGTCCGGTCGTGAGGCGGCCGAACGCTCCCGTGGGCGCCAGCCGTCCCAGCGTCACCGCGGTCTTGTAACGGACGTCGGGCACGCAGACCGCCCGGCCGCGCGCGAGGTCCCTGATCGCCGCGGCGACCACCTTGTCCGCGTCCAGCCACGCCCAGGACGGCAGACCGCTGGTGTCCATCCCCGCCCGCTGGTGGAACTCCGTGTGCACGAACCCCGGGCACAGCGCCATCAACCGCACACCGCTGCCCGCCAGTTCACGCGCCGCGCCCTCGGTGAACCGCACCACCCACGCCTTGCTCGCCGCGTACGTACCGCGCGGGAAGAACGCCGCCACCGACGCCACGTTGACCACGAACCCCCGCCCGCGCTCCCGCATCGCCCCGGTCGCCGCGTACGTCAGCCGCAGCACCGCCTCGCAGTGCACCGTGAGCATGGTGAGCTCGTCCTCCACCGGTGCCTGGAGGAACGGTGCCCGGTTGCCGAACCCGGCGTTGTTGACCAGCACGTCGACCGGCCGCTCCGGGTCCTTCAGCCGCGTCTCGACCGCCGCGATCCCGTCCGGCGTCGACAGGTCGGCGGCCAGCACCTCGACCGCCACCCCGTACCGCCCGCGCACCTCGGCCGCGGCCTCCTCCAGCCGTTCGCCGTTCCGCGCCACCAGCACCAGGTCGTGCCCGTCGCCCGCCAGCCGCCGCACGAAGGCGGCCCCGAGCCCCGCCGTCGCACCTGTGATCAGTGAGGTCGTCATGCGGGGAAGGCTAGCCCGCGCGCCCGGCGCCATTCCTCCCGGAGGCGTCGTGGTCCCGTGCTCACGCCATCGCGAGCCGCTGCCGGATCACCTGCGCGTGGCGGGCGTTGAGCGCGTCCCCCGCCTCCAGCACCCTGGGCAGCAACCCCGCCTCAGTCGTCATCGCCCGGAACTGCATCGCGACGCTCACCCCGTGCCCCGGCCGCCGGACGACCTCGATCGCGTCGCCCACCCGGACCTCGCCCGGCTCGATCACCCGCAGGTACGCGCCCGGCACCGCGGCCTGGGTGAACCGCCTGACCCAGCCCTTCTCCCCGAGCCACGCGGCGAACGTCCGGCACGGGATGCGCGCCGACGTCACCTCCAGCACGACGTCCCGGCCCACCCGCCACCGCTCGCCGATGAGCGCCCCGCTGACGTCCAGGCTCTCGGTGGTGAGGTTCTCGCCGAACGTGCCGTTGGCCAGCGTGCGGCCCAGCTCCTTCTCCCAGTCGTCGAGATCCTCCCTTCCGTACGCGTACACCGCCTGGTCGTCGCCGCCGTGGAACCGCCCGTCACCGATGCCGTCGCCCGCCAGCCCACTGCGCCCGACCGGGTCCGCGCCGCGCTCGCTCGGCGCCGCGACCGCCACCGGGCCGCCGACCGGCCGCTTGTCGATCCCGGTGAAGGCCGCGTCCGTGTAGTCCACGACGTGCGGAACCGCCAGGTTGACCGACACCAGCCACGGCTGCCCGCACCGCTCCGGCCGCTCGGCGGACGTCATCGGCTACTCACCGCCCATCTCGCGGCGGAAGGCGGCGGTGACGCTTTCGCCTCCGTGCTCCGGCCGCCGGACAACCTCGATCGCGTCGCCCGCGCGGATCTCGCCCGGCTCGACCACCCGCAGGTACGCGCCCGGTCGCGCCGCCCGGGTGAACCGCTTCATCCACTTCGGCTCGCCCAGCCACCCCTGGAACGTCACGCAGGGGATGCGCGGCCCGGTCACCTCCAGCACGACGTCGTCGCCGACGCGCCACCGCTCGCCGATGAGCGCGGCGTTGACGTCGAAGCCCTCGGTGGTGAGGTTCTCGCCGAACGTACCGTTGGCCAGCGTGCGGCCCAACTCCTTCTCCCAGTCGTCGAGATCCTCCCTTCCGTACGCGTAGACGGCTTGGTCCGTCCCGCCGTGATGCTTGACGTCGTAGGCGCGGTCACCGGCCAGGCCCACTTCGCCGGTGCCCTTGGGCCCCGGGGCGTGGACCGCGACGGGACCGTCGACCGGCCGCTTGTCGATCCCGGTGAGGGCGAGCTTCTTCCACGGGTTCGCACGCGGCACCCCGACGTTCACCGAAAGCAGCTTCATGCTCCGACGGTACGGCGGGGCGGGACGCGCTGCGCTTTCTTTTCTCCCGGGGTGGCGTGGGCGTCCGGGGTCGGGGTGGCGTGGGCGTGGCGGGACGTCCGGGGCCCGGGGCCTGGGGTGGCGTGGGGCGCCCGGGGCCCGGAGTGGCGTAGGGCGTCCGGGGCGAGGCTGGGCGTGGCGGGGCGTCCGGGGCGAGGCTGGGCGTGGCGGGGCCGTTCGGGGCGCAGCCCTCAGCTCCCCAGGACCGAAGCCATCGCCTCCAGGAGGTGGTCGACGTCGGCGGCTGAGTTGTACAGATGGAACGCCGCGCGCAGGTTGCCCGCCCGCGCCGCCAGCTGGATGCCCTCCCGGGAGAGTGCCGGCGCCAAGTGCCCGAGTCCCGCTGTCGCCACGATCGGGGAGCCCCCGGTGGATATCGGCTCGTGGCCCAGCTCCGCCAGGCCGGCCCGGAACCGCTCCGCCAGCGCCAGGTCGTGCGCGCCGATGGCCTCGACGCCGATCTCCTCGACCAGTGCCAGCGACGGCGCGGCACCGACGTAGCTGAGGTAGGCGGGGGACAGGTCGAACCGCCGTGCCGACGAGGCGAGTTCGGCGATCGGGCCGTAGGAGGACATCTCGGGGGCCTCGCCGGCCGACCAGCCCGCGAAGACCGGCGTCAGCTCGGCGGCGGCCGACTCGCCGACGACCAGGAAGCTCGCCCCCCGCGGGCACATCAGCCACTTGAACGCCCCGCACACCACGTAGTCGAACTCGCCCGCGTCCAGCGGAAGCCAGCCCAGCGACTGCGTGGCGTCCACGAGCGTGCGTGTCCCGTGCGCCGAGGCGGCCGCCCGGACAGCGGCCAGGTCCGCCACCCGCCCGTCCGCGGACTGCACGGAGCTCACCGCGACCAGCGCGGTCCCGGGCCGTATCTCCTCGGCCACCCGCTCCAGCGGTACGGCCCGCAGCTTGAGGTCCTTGCGGACGGCGAAGGGGTTCACCAGCGAGCTGAAGTCGGCCTCCACGACGAGGACTTCGGCCCCCTCTGGCAGACCGGAGGCGATCAGGCCGACGTGCGCGCTGACCGCCGAGCCGATCGCGACCCGCTCGGCCGGCACCCCCGCTATCCGCGCGAACGCCTCGCGCGACGCGGTCACCGCGGGGTCAAAGGAGGACAGGTCCCCACGGGACCAGCCGTCCAGGGCCTCGCGCACCGCGGCGGTCGACCGGGCCGGGCCCAGGCCGCAGGACGCGGTGTTGAGATAGGTCGTCTCCGCTGCGAACTCGGTGCTCCTCAAGCTGTCCATGACCTCAGCTTGGACCCCCTCGAACTCAAAGTCCATTGAGAATAAGTGGCATTCACCCCTAAGGATTGCTTATGGTTGAGGAATGATCGAAGCACGCCACCTCCGGGTACTACGTGCCGTGTCCAGGACCGGCTCCTTCTCCGCCGCGGCGCGCGAGCTGGGCTGCACCCAGCCGGCCGTGAGCCAGCAGATGAAGGCGCTGGAGTCGTCCGCCGGGACTCCGCTGCTGATCAGGGCCGGACGCGAGATGCGGCTCACCGAGGCGGGCGAGGCCCTCACCCGGCACGCCGCCGGGATCCTCGCCGGGCTGACCGCCGCGGAGGAGGAGGTCGCCGCCATCGCCGGGCTGCGGGCCGGGCGGGTGCGGCTGGTCTCGTTCCCCTCCGGGATCTCGACCATCGTTCCGCCCGCCGTCGCCGGGATGCGCGCCGAGAACCCGGGAACGCAGATCTCCCTGGAGGAGGCCGAACCGCCGCAGTCCGTCGGGATGCTCCGTTCGGGTGATTGTGAGATCGCCCTGGCCTTCCGGTACCCCGACATGCGGGACGGCGAGGACTGGGGCGACCTGGTGGTGCGCCACCTGCTCACCGACCGGCTGGTGGGCCTCGTCCCGTCGGGCCACCGCCTCGACGCGACCTCCGGTCCCGGCGAACCCGGTGACCCCGGCGGTGGGCGGCCCGTCGACATGGCCGAGCTGGCGGACGAACAGTGGATCGCGGGGTGCCCGCGCTGCCGGGGCCACCTCGTCGACATCTGCGAGGCCGCGGGGTTCACCCCGCGCATCGACTTCGCCACCGACGACTACCCGGCAGTGGCGGGCCTGGTCGGCGCGGGCCTGGGCGTCGCGATGCTGCCCGAGCTGGCCCTTCGCGCGGTACGCGCCAAGGGCGTGGCGGTCGTGGACGTCCGGCCGGCGGTGCGCCGGGAGGTCGTGGCCCTCACTCTGCCCGACCTCGCCAACGTGCCCGCGGTGAGCGCGATGCTCGACCGACTGGCCTACGCGGCGATGCGCTGAGGGCGCCGGGGGTGCTGGGGGTGCTGGGGGCGGCCCGCGGCGGCCCCGCATGTCGTATCGCCCCCGCATGCTGCAGCGCCCTCCCAAAGGTCCCCTCGGGATCGCGTCCTCCAAACGCCCCCGCGGGACCGCAACCTCCGAAGCCGCGTTACGCCATACGACCGACCCCGGACACGGAGGCCCTGTCTTCCCCCGACAGTTCAAAAGAAGAAACGATTCGTCAGTTGCTCGTGCTGCTGATCAGCCGGTTCCGCGAGCGGCCCATCATCTCCTCGCGCTCGTCCTCGGTGAGACCACCCCAGACGCCGTAGGGCTCTCTGACTGCCAGTGCGTGTGCCGCGCACGCCGCACGTACCGGGCAGCGCATGCACACCTCCTTGGCGGCGGCCTCGCGTGAACTGCGCGCGGCGCCTCGTTCGCCCTCGGGGTGGAAGAACAGAGAGCTGTCGACGCCCCGGCACGCGGCCACCAGCTGCCAGTCCCAGAGGTCGGCGTTGGGGCCAGGGAGACGGGAGAAATCTGCCATTGCTCATCCCCTCGAACGGTCTTCCTGAGGTCTGCCGCGGCACATCCTCCCGCGGCTGTGCACATTCAGTGTGTAACAGGATGTAAATATGACTCATTGCCAATCTAGCCTCAACACCCCTACTTAGGAAAAAAAGCCTCCAAACAGTTCAAAATCCGACATCCTTGCGTCGGGTTCGTTCATCAACCCGTCCGGAGTGCTCTGAAGTCGTACCGAACAGGACGTCGCGACGCCCCGGGTACCCCTTCCGTCCCGCCTCTCACCTGGCCGCGCGGCGGGCGCCGGACCGGTCGGCGCACGGGCGGCGAGCCCGGGTCGCTCCCGGGGCGCGCCCACCGCGCCGGCGTCACTCCCGCGCCGCGCGATGCCCCGTTCGAGTGGCGAATGTCCCGCGAGTGGGCGCGCCCGTCAGTGGGGGCGTTCGTGAGGGAGGTGGCCGGAGCGGGGCGGCAGGGGGTCCGGAGGCCGTCCCGGCGGTGGCGGCGAGGGGTTCGCGTGCCCCCGTGCGCTCCGGCATGAGAGGGGATTGCACCGCTTGGTCGAGCCGGATAGCTGATTCGTGTCCGCTTGATCACGTAGAGTGTCGAGGACGGCTGCCAGACTCCGTAACTCTTTCGAGTGAGCGTCGTTGAGAGTGCGGAGGTGGTTGAACGGCGAGGCAAACGGGCACCGGCCCGGCGCCGTCGGCCCCACCGGTGACGATTCGTACCAGCCTGGAGGCTCAACGTGAAGCGGATCAGCTGCGGAGGGCGGTCATGACATCCGTCCTCGTCTGCGACGACTCCCCGCTTGCCCGAGAGGCGCTTCGCCGTGCGGTCGCGACCGTGCCCGGCGTCGAGCGCGTGACGACGGCGGCCAACGGCGAGGAAGTCCTCCGCCGCTGGGGCGCCGACCGGTCCGACCTCATCCTGATGGACGTCCGGATGCCCGGACTCGGGGGTGTGGAAACCGTACGGCGCCTGCTGTCCGCCGACCCGGGCGCGCGCATCATCATGCTGACCGTCGCGGAGGACCTGGACGGGGTCGCGCTCGCGGTCGCCGCCGGCGCCCGCGGCTATCTGCACAAGGACGCGTCCCGCGCCGAACTGCGGGCCACGGTCACCCAGGCGCTCGCCGACCCGACGTGGCGGCTCGCGCCCCGGCGTCTGCGCTCCGCCGAGATGGGCGCCGCGCCGACGCTGACCGCGCGGGAGATCCAGGTGCTGGAGGGCATGAGCCACGGCCGGTCCAACGCGGAGATCGGCCGTGAGCTGTTCCTCTCCGAGGACACGGTCAAGACCCACGCGCGCCGGCTCTTCAAGAAGCTGGGGGCTTCCGACCGGGCGCACGCGGTGGCACTCGGCTTCCGCTGGGGCCTGGTGCGCTGAGGAGCGCGTCATGCGCTGTTGTGGACGGGGGCGGTCCGCCGCCCCGCCCCGGCCGCACCCGCCCGGGGGCGACTCCGCGTGCCAACGGTGCCGTGCGCCCCGGCGCGACGCTCACCAGGGGCGACGCGAGCGGAAAGGGCGGGCGGCGGCTGCGCGGAGCGGTCGCCGGACGGGGTGCGCGGGGGTGTTCGGCGGAGCGGAATCGCGGGTGAAGTTCCGGATGCCCGTCCGAGGACGCATGCTTGAGGTATGGACTTCCTCGGGGACCGACGAGAACTGCGGCGTGCAGTACCTCCGTCTGGAGGTGTGGCGGTGGGGTCGGCCGCGGCGGTGGACGCCGCTGCGGCAACCGGACCGGAGGAGTCGCGGGGGGAAGAGATGACGGCGGCGGGCGCTCCGCCTCACGCCGCTTCCTCCAGCGCTCCCCATAACGCTTCGGTGCACAACTCCGGACGCGGTGCGACGGACGCCGAGGCGACCAGGCACCATGGACCGATGCGCGACAACGAGACTCAGGCCATCGGCGCCCTGGTCCGCCGCGCTGCCGAGGGCGACGAGCAGGCCACCCATGACCTGCTCGCGCACGTCCATCCGCTCGCCCTGCGGTACTGCCGGACCAGGCTGTCCCGGTTGCCGGGCGACGCCCGCCATTTCGTGGACGACCTCGCTCAGGAGGTCTGCCTCGCCGTGCTCTGCGCCCTGCCGCGCTATCGCGACCAGGGCCGCCCGTTCGAGGCGTTCGTCTTCGCCATCGCCGCGCACAAGGTCGCCGATCTGCAACGAGCGGCGATGCGCGGCCCCGGCTCGACGGCCGTCCCGTCCGAGGACCTGCCGGAGAAGCCCGACGACTCCCTCGGCCCCGAGGAACGTGCGCTGCTCAGCAGTGACGCCGAATGGGCCAAGGCCCTGCTCGCCAACCTGCCCGCGACCCAGCGCGAACTGGTGCTGCTGCGGGTCGCGGTGGGCCTGACGGCGGAGGAGACCGGCCGGATGCTCGGGATGTCGCCGGGTGCGGTGCGGGTCGCCCAGCATCGCGCGCTGAGCAGGCTGCGGGCGCTGGCCGAGCAGGCGGAGGCGATGCGGGCGGACGGCGCGATGCGCGAGGACGGCGCCCGGGGGCTCACGGCGTAGCTCGGCGGATCACGGCGCAGCTCGTCGGGGATCCACGGCTGAGCCCGGGGCGCGTGGCGCAGGGCTGCTCTCGTCGACCCGGGCGCCTGCCCTTGCCGCGCGCCCCGCGTGCCCCGCGTGCCCACCACCGCACCCCGGTCACCCGTACGTGTCCGCGCGGCGACGTTTGCCCGGAACGTGACGCATAAGACGCGAGTGGCGCCGCACCCGTGCGCTACGCGCGTCACCCCGGCCCGCGCAAGGGCGGAAGCCTGCCTGCCCGCGCCGTCCGCCACCGGAACGGCCGAAGGTGGTCCGAGTGGCCCAGTAGCATGGGATGCCACGCCGGGCAAGAGCATTGGGGAAGGTGTCATGACCGCAAACGCCGACGGAGTGGCCGAGAAGGCCGCCGAGAAATTCGGGTTCCTCGGGCTCACCTACGACGACGTGCTGCTGCTGCCGGGCGCGTCCGAGGTCGTGCCGAACCAGGTGGACACCTCGTCCCGGGTGACCCGCAACATCAAGGTCAACATCCCGCTGCTCTCCGCCGCCATGGACAAGGTCACCGAGGCCCGGATGGCCATCGCGATGGCCCGCCAGGGCGGTGTCGGCGTGCTGCACCGCAACCTGTCGGTGGAGGACCAGGTCAACCAGGTCGACCTGGTCAAGCGCTCCGAGTCCGGCATGGTCACCGACCCGATCACCGTGCACCCGGACGCCACCCTCGCCGAGGCCGACGCGCTGTGCGCCAAGTTCCGCATCAGCGGCGTCCCGGTGACCGACCCGGCGGGCAAGCTGCTGGGCATCGTGACCAACCGCGACATGGCCTTCGAGCTGGACCGCAGCCGCCAGGTCCGCGAGGTCATGACCCCGATGCCGCTGGTCACCGGCAAGGTCGGCATCTCCGGCGACGACGCGATCGAGCTGCTGCGCCGCCACAAGATCGAGAAGCTGCCGCTGGTCGACGACGAGGGCCGCCTCAAGGGCCTGATCACCGTCAAGGACTTCGTGAAGGCGGAGAAGTACCCGAACGCCGCCAAGGACTCCGAGGGCCGCCTGCTGGTGGGCGCGGCGGTCGGTGTCGGCGACGAAGCGTTCCTGCGTGCCCAGGCACTGGTGGAAGCCGGCGCCGACTTCCTCGTCATCGACAGCGCGCACGGCCACAGCCGCGGCATCCTCGACATGGTCGCCAAGGTGAAGGCCAACCTGAAGATCGAGGTCGTCGCGGGCAACGTCGCCACGCGGGACGGCGCCCAGGCGCTCATCGACGCGGGCGCGGACGGCGTCAAGGTCGGCGTGGGCCCCGGCTCGATCTGCACCACCCGCGTGGTCGCCGGTGTCGGCGCTCCGCAGGTCACCGCCATCTACGAGGCGTCGCTCGCGGCCGGTCCGGCGGGCGTCCCGCTCATCGGCGACGGCGGCCTGCAGTACTCCGGCGACATCGCCAAGGCCATCGCGGCCGGCGCCGACACCGTGATGCTCGGCAGCCTGCTCGCGGGCTGCGAGGAGTCCCCGGGCGAGCTGCTGTTCATCAACGGCAAGCAGTTCAAGTCGTACCGCGGCATGGGGTCGCTGGGCGCCATGCAGGGCCGCGGCCAGGCCAAGTCTTACTCCAAGGACCGCTACTTCCAGGACAACGTGCTGTCCGAGGACAAGCTCGTCCCCGAGGGCATCGAGGGCCAGGTGCCCTACCGCGGTCCGCTCTCCGCCGTCGCCCACCAGCTCATCGGCGGCCTGCGTTCCTCGATGGGCTACGTCGGCTCGGAGACCGTGCCGGAGCTGAAGGAGAAGGGCCGCTTCGTGCGGATCACCTCCGCGGGCCTGAAGGAGAGCCACCCGCACGACATCCAGATGACCACCGAGGCGCCGAACTACCACACGCGCTGAGCGTCGGTCCCGCGTCGGCGCTGTACAGCTCACGCCGTACAGCGTCACGCCGCACAGCGCCGACGCGACTGGGTGACGGCGTGGCCCGGCCTGGGATACTGGGCGTGCAGGCCACGAGGAAAGGCATAGCGAACAGTGACTGAGATCGAGATCGGGCGAGGCAAGCGGGGCCGCAGGGCGTACGCATTCGACGACATCGCCGTCGTCCCGAGCCGGCGCACCCGGGACCCCAAGGAGGTCTCGATCGCCTGGCAGATCGACGCCTACCGCTTCGAGCTGCCGTTCCTGGCCGCGCCGATGGACTCCGTGGTCTCCCCGGAGTCCGCGATCCGCATCGGCAGCCTCGGCGGCCTCGGGGTGCTCAACCTCGAGGGCCTGTGGACCCGCTACGACGACCCCGAGCCGCTGCTCGCCGAGATCGCCGAGCTGGACGACCTGAGCGCGACCAAGCGCCTCCAGGAGATCTACGCCGCCCCCATCCGTGAGGAACTGATCGGCCAGCGCATCAAGGAGGTGCGCGACGCGGGCGTGGTCACCGCCGCCGCGCTCTCCCCGCAGCGCACCGCGCAGTTCTCCAAGGCCGTGGTGGACGCGGGCGTGGACCTGTTCGTGATCCGCGGGACGACCGTCTCCGCCGAGCACGTCTCGGGTTCGCACGAGCCGCTCAACCTCAAGCAGTTCATCTACGAGCTGGACGTGCCCGTCATCGTGGGCGGCTGCGCCACCTACACGGCGGCCCTCCACCTGATGCGCACCGGCGCGGCGGGTGTCCTCGTCGGCTTCGGCGGCGGCGCCGCGCACACCACGCGCAACGTGCTGGGCATCCAGGTGCCGATGGCCACCGCGGTGGCCGACGTGGCCGCCGCCCGCCGCGACTACATGGACGAGTCCGGTGGCCGCTACGTGCACGTCATCGCGGACGGCGGTTTCGGCGCCAGCGGCGACCTGCCCAAGGCGATCGCCTGCGGTGCCGACGCGGTCATGATGGGCTCCCCGCTGGCCCGTGCCACCGACGCGCCCGGCCGCGGTTTCCACTGGGGCATGGAGGCGGTGCACGAGGAGCTGCCGCGCGGCAAGCGGATGAACCTCGGCGCCGCCGGCACCACCGAGGAGATCCTCCTCGGCCCGTCGCACGCCCCGGACGGCTCGATGAACTTCTTCGGCGCGCTGCGTCGGGCCATGGCCACGACCGGCTACTCGGACCTCAAGGAGTTCCAGCGCGTCGAGGTGACGGTCGCTCCGGTGGCCCACCGCTGAGGCACTTCCCCGTGCCGTACGCGCGGCGTTGTGAGAAGTGAGGCGAGGGCCCGGGACTCGGTTGCGAGTCCCGGGCCCTTCGCGTGTCCCCCGGTTGGCGTACGAGTGCCGACGTGCCGGATCAGCGCTGGGCCTGGGCCGCGCGACGCGCGATGACGAACCCCTCGGCGCCGGCTATCCCGAAGAACAGCACGTCCATCGGGCTGACGAACGAGTCCTTCCACGCCTTCACCAGGTCGTTGAAGTGGGTGAACAGAACGTTGGTGAACGGGATGCCGTCCATGTGGTTGATCGTCCACGCCATGCCGACCAGCTGCCCCAGCCAGACCGCGAGCAGCGAGATCACCGCGGCCATCATCGGCAGTGCGGCGCTGCGGCCACCCCCCACCTTGCCCATCGCCGCCCCCACGACCAGGCCCACGACGATCGCGACGTAGCCGACCTCGTGGTTGGTGAAGCGGAGCACCGCCGCGTAGAAGACGATGGCGACGACTGCCGCGCCGAGCCCCGCCAGCAGGCCGAGGCCGAAGCGCTCGGGGCGCTGCGGCACGGCGAACGGCGGCGGGAAGGCGCCGCCGCCCGGCGGGTAGAGGGCGGGGGCGGGCGCCGGGTAGCCGCCCTGAGCCTGCTGCTGCGGCGGCTGTCCGTAGCCGGGCTGCGGGGCGGCGTAGCCCTGCGGCGGCGCAGGCTGAGCGCCGAAGGGGTCGCCCGCGGGTGGTTGTTGCAGCGGCGTGCTCATGAGGTCCCCCGGTAAGTGAAGTTATGGCCTGAAGTTGATGGTGGCCTGAAGGCTAGCAGTCACCTCTGACAAGGGGGCCTGACCAGCCGTGCGGCGTCCGTGAGAGCGCCGGACCGGCTGAGGGCGGCTCAATCACGGGCGAGCGGAGGACCGGTGACGAACCGGCCGGGTGACGCGAGGGTGACGCCGTTGGGCCATTTGCTGCCCAACAGGCGGCCGACGCACAGCCACCTAATAATCAGATTTATGGCGCATAGGAAGTCTTTTTCCGGACGAGACCTGGGCATAGACCTCGGCACCGCCAACACCCTGGTGTACGTGCGAGGCGAGGGCATCGTGCTCAACGAGCCGTCAGTGGTGGCCGTCAACGCCGTGGGCGGCGAGGTCATCAGCGTCGGAACCGACGCCAAGTCCACGATCGGGCGAACGCCTTCCCACGTCGTCGCCGTACGCCCCCTGCGCGACGGGGTGATCGCCGACTTCGACATGGCGGAGCGGATGCTCGCCCACTTCATCCGCAAGGTGGCCGGCAACCGGCGCCGCTTCAGCCGCCCCCGGGTGGTGGTGTGCGTTCCCTCGGGCATCACCAGCGTCGAACGACGCGCGGTCGTCGAGGCCGCCACCACCGCGGGTGCACGCCAGGTGTACCTGATCGACGAGCCCATGGCCGCGGCCATCGGTGCGGGGCTGCCGGTGAGCGAACCGGTCGGCTCCATGATCGTGGACATCGGCGGTGGCACCACGGAAGTCGCGGTCATCTCACTCGGCGGCATCGTCACCGCCCGGTCCGTACGGACGGCGGGGGACGCCATCGACACGGCGATCGCGAACTACGTGAAACGAGA
The DNA here is from genome assembly GCF_019890615.1 of Streptantibioticus parmotrematis. GTDB lineage: Bacteria > Actinomycetota > Actinomycetes > Streptomycetales > Streptomycetaceae > Streptantibioticus_D > Streptantibioticus_D parmotrematis. The sequence continues at coordinate 105,263 of NZ_JAINVZ010000002.1, forward strand.
ACACACCCTCGTCATCGGTGAACGTACCGCCGAAGAGGTGAAGATGGCCATCGGTTCGGCCGCGCCCTCGGGCTACTGGCCGGACGGACTGGGCCTGCTCGACCGCGAACTCGAGGCGGACATGGGAGCCGCCGACCCCGTGGACGACGGATCCGACGCCGCCGACGCGCGAGGCGCTCGAGAGGCCGACCCGGAGTCGTCGGTGGGCCTGGTGACCGCGGTCGGCACCACCCCCGACGGTGAGCAGCGGTGCAGGATCCGGGGCCGTGACCAGGTCAGCGGCCTGCCCAAGACCCTGGAGCTGGAAACCGCGCAGATACGCCACGCGATCAACGATCCCGTGGAAACGATCATCGACGCCGTGCGCCAGACCCTGGACTCCTGCCCTCCGGAGCCTGCGGGCGACATCATGGACCACGGCATCGTGCTGACGGGCGGTGGCGCACTCCTGCCGGGCCTCGACGCACGGCTCAGCAGCGCCTTCGACATCCCCGTCATCGTGGCGGATTCGCCGCTCGACTGCGTGGCGGTGGGCACTGGCAAGTGCGTCGAGAACTACGACGCCCTGCGCACCGTCATCGACGCCACGCCCAACTCGTACCTGGCGTACAAGGGCTGACGGCAGGCCAGGCCGGTCCGGGCGCGCGTCGGCCGGGCCGGACCGACCGGGCCGCGGAGGCGACGGCAGGCCGCGTATGCGACGGCAGGCCGCGGGGACGAGGCGGGAACCGGGACGGCAGGGAGAACGTTGACAGGTGGTGAGCGGCGCGAGGTGCGCGGCGGGGGCGGGCCGCCGTGCCCTGCGCCGGTCGGCGGACCTGCTGGTGCTCATGGTGGTCGTGGCGCTCACCTTGCTGACGGCCCCGGCGCGGGCGTCCTCGGCGCAGCTGGTACGGGCTCAGCCGGGACGGGTTGAGCCGGGACAAGCCCAGTCGGACCGCGTGCAGTCGGCCGTCCTTGGTCGAGGCGTCCACGTCCAGCAGCCTCCGGACGGTGACCCGGTCGCCGTCACTCTGAGCGCGTTCAGCCCGTCACTCCCGAAGCCGGACGACACCCTCACGATCACCGGAGACCTCGCCAACTCCACGAACCACCAGGTCGCCGACAGCCACCTGGGCGTGCGCATCGGCAACGGTGGGGAGATCACCGGACATACCGAACCGGTCGCCGCGCTGGCGCCCGGTGAGACGCTGCCGTTCACGTTCAAGGTGCCGGTATCGGCGCTGAACCTGCACAGCGCGGGCGACCACACGCTGACCCTCGCACTGGCCGGATCGGACGGAACGCGCTGGGGACAGCTCCACGTGCGCCTGCCCTGGTATCCGCCCGGCACGCAGGGCAAGCCGCTGGACGTCGCCGCCGTCTGGCCGGTCACCGACACTCCGCACGAGGAACCCGTCTCGCTCGGTGAGGGCGACACGGCCCAGCCCGTCTTCCGGGACGACGAACTGGCCACCGAGTTCGCCGACGGAGGGCGGCTGCGGCAGGTCGTCGCGGCAGCCGCCGGCCTGCCCGTCACCTGGACGGTCGACCCCGCGCTGCTGGACGAGGCGCAGGGCATGACGGGCGGCTACCGCGTCGCGAAGAACCCGGACAGCGGCAGCCCCCAGGAAAGCGTGCCGGGCACCGGGGGCACGGTGGCCTCCTCATGGCTGACGGCGATCCGCGCCGCGGTGAAGGACGGCTCGGTGGTCGCCCTGCCGTACGCCGACCCCGACCTGGCCTCGATCGCGCGCTGGAACGCGGACACCGGAGCGCTCGCCACGATCCTTCGCGACGCGGTGAGCTGGGGCGGGACCACGGCCGCGCAGACGCTGCACGTGTCGGTGCGCGACGACGTGGCCTGGCCGTACGCGGGCGCCCTGGACACCGACATCGCCGCCCTGGTGCAGAAGCTGGGCCCGAACGTCTTCCTCGCCTCCGGGCGCGGCCTGAGCACCGGCGCCTCCGAGCCGAAGGTCTCGATCGGCGGTGGGGGGACCGCGCTGGTCGGCGATCCGGCGATCGACGCGGTCCTGACCCAGCCGACGACCGACGCCGGAGACGTGGCCACCGCCCGCCAGGAGATCCTGGGCGACCTGCTGAACGCCGAGCGGGACGCTCCTGACGCCCCGGGCGGTCTGCTCGTCGTACCGCCGCGACAGATGTCGGCGTCGACCGCCCAGGCCCTCGCGGAGGCGCTGAAGGCGGCGCAGGGGGCGGGATGGGCGAAGGTCGTCGGCCTCAACGGGGTCTCCAACGCGGCCCCGGCGTCGACGACGGCCTCCAGCACGGCTTCCACGGCTCCCTGGGCTTCCGGTGCGGCTTCTGCGGCTTCGGGCGAGGCTCCCTCGGGTTCCGGCGAGGCTTCCACGACCTCCGCCGCGGGTCTGGCCCCCGCCATAGGCCTGACCCCCGCCGCAGGCATCGCCGCCCCCGCAGGCCTCGCCTCCGCCGCCGCGACCCCCACCGCCGCGACCCCCACCGCCGCGACCCCCACCGCCTCGGTCGGCCCGCCGGAGAGTTATCCACAGGCCTTGCGGGCGAGCGAGCTGACGGCGGACGATCTTCACGCGGTGGCCGCGATCGAGCCGGACCTCGACACCTTGTCCCTGGTGCTGTCCGCCCCGGCCCGGACCACGGACGTGGTGCACCGCGCCATGCTGCGAGCTGTTTCCACCGGGTGGCGGGTGGACGCGGTCAGCGGCGACACCGACAGCGAGACCTCGTACACGAAAGGGGTGCGTGCCTATGTGGACAAGTCGATAACCTCCGTGCGCCTGCTGCCCAAGCTCGGCACGGTCACGATGGCGGGCGACTCGGCGTCGATCCCGGTCACGGTCTCCAACGGACTGCAGCAGCCCCTGAGCGGACTGGAGCTGCGGGTCACCTCCTCGGCGGCCGACCGGGTCACCATCGGCAACCCCACCACGGCCGTACGCGCGGCGGCCGAGGCCAACCACACCGTGCAGGTACGGGCGCGGGCGCACGCCAACGGTCCGGTGCAGGTCACCGCACAGCTCTACACGACGGCGAACAACCGCCCCTGGGGAGATCCGATCACGTTCCAGGTCCGGGTCAGCAAGATCTCCCCGCTGGCGATCGGCGTCATCGCGGGAGGCGTGCTGCTGGTGCTCCTGGCCGGAGCGTTCAAGATGCGGCAGGCCCGCCGCAGGCAGCCCCCCGGCGACCCCGCTCCGGGGACGCCCGGCCCCGGCCCGGACAGCCCGGAGCGCCCGGACGGTCCGGACGGCTCGCCACCCGAGGACCCCGGCTCGGACGGCCCGGCGCCGAGGTGAGTGACCCGGCATGGGACGGGCCGGCGCCCTCCCGCGCCCCTACAGCCGTGCCGCCGCCCCCGCCGGAGTGGCCCCGCGGGTGTCCAGCAGGAGCTGCGCCTTCACCGCCAGCCCCTGGAGGTCGTACGTGCGGTGGTGCTGGAGGAGGACCGTCAGGTCGGCGTCGGCCGCGGCCTCCCACAGGGAGTCGGCGCGGGGGACCGGGCGGTCCAGGACGCGCCAGTCGGGGACGTAGGGGTCGTGGTAGCTGAGGGACGCGCCGAGGTCCAGCAGCCGCGAGGCGACCTCGCGCGCCGGTGCGCCCTCGTCGTCGGCGACGTCGGCCTTGTAGGTGACGCCCAGCAGCAGGACGCGGGCGCCGCGCACCGACTTGCCGTGTTCGTTGAGCAGCGCCGCGCAGCGCTGGACGACGTAGCGGGGCATGCGGCCGTTGACCTCCTGGGCCAGTTCGACCATGCGCAGCGGGTAGCCGAGGGTGCGGGCGGGATAGGACAGGTAGTTCGGGTCCAGCGCGAAGCCGTGGCCGCCGACGCCGGGGCCGGGCCGGAACGCCTGGAAGCCGAATGGCTTGGTCTCGGCGCAGCGGATCACGTCCCACAGGTCGATGCCCGCGTCGTGGCAGAAGACGGCCATCTCGTTGACCAGCGCGATGTTCACCTGCCGGTAGTTGGTCTCCAGCAGCTTGACCGCCTCGGCCTCGCGGGGGCCGCGGGCCCGCACCACGCGTTCGGTGAGGCGGCCGTAGAAGGCGGCGGCTGCCTCCGTGCAGGCGGAGGTGAGGCCGCCGATGACCTTGGGGGTGTTGGCGATGCCGTGGTGCCGGTTGCCGGGGTCGAGGCGGCCGGGGGAGTAGGCGAGGTGGAAGTCGCGGCCGGCGCGCAGGCCGGAACCGTGTTCCAGGATCGGACGCAGGATTTCCTCCGTCGTTCCCGGGTATGCGGTCGACTCCAGGACGACGGTGGTGTGCGGGCGCAGATGCGCGGCCAGAGTGCGGGCCGCCTCGGTCACCGCGGACAGGTCGAGGGCACGGTCCTCGCCCAGGGAGGTCGGTGCGCAGATCACGGCGGTACGGGCCCGGCCCAGGACGGCGGGGTCACCGGTGGCGCGGAATCCGGTGGCCAGCATTCGCCGTACCTCGGCCGCGGTGAGACCGTCGAGGTGGGAACGTCCCGCGTTCAGGCCTGCCGTGACGGCCGGGTCGGTGTCGTAGCCGATGACGTCGATCCCGGCGGCGGTGGCGGACTGGGCGAGGGGCAGTCCGAAGTGGTGGAGTCCGATGACGGCGAGGTCTGCGGGCATGGAAGGTCAGCCCCCTTGGGTGTCGCGCACGGCACGGTCCGGGCCGGACCGCGTGTCGTCCCGGACCTGCGCGGTCCAGAATTCCTGGATGAAGCCATTTAAGGCTAAGCAGAAATATGACTGATATTCAGTATTGAACGCTTCGTGTGGCGCGTGGCCCCGTCGCCGGTCACCATCGAGGGGAAGGGCCCAGGGCGGCACGGGAGAGACCGGGCGCGAGGAAGCGCGAGCGAGGAGGCGCAGTGAAATCGGCGCAACTGGGGCCGCAGGAGCGCGCGCAGGCGCTGGCCCGGATGGCGGAGCAGGAACTCGACGTCCTGGTGATCGGCGGTGGCGTGGTCGGCGCGGGCACCGCCCTGGATTCCGCGACCCGCGGCCTGCTGACCGGGCTGGTCGAGTCGCGTGACTGGGCGTCGGGCACCTCCAGCCGGTCCAGCAAGCTCATCCACGGCGGTCTGCGGTATCTGGAGATGCTGGACTTCGCGCTCGTGCGCGAGGCGCTCAAGGAACGCGGGCTGCTCATCAACCGCCTGGCGCCGCATCTGGTCAAGCCGGTGCCGTTCCTCTACCCGCTTCAGCACCGCGGCTGGGAGCGGCTGTACGCGGGGTCGGGCGTGGCGCTCTACGACACGATGTCGGTCTCCTCGGGGCACGGCCGCGGCCTGCCGGTCCACCGGCACCTCAGCCGCACCCACGCGTTGCAGGTGGCCCCCTGCCTGCGCAAGGACGCGCTGGTCGGCGCGCTCCAGTACTACGACGCCCAGATGGACGACGCGCGCTACGTGGCGACGCTGGTGCGCACGGCCGCCTCCTACGGCGCGGCGGTCGCCAACCGGGCCCGCGTCGTCGGCTTCCTCCGCGAGGGGGAACGCGTTGTCGGTGCCAGGGTGCAGGATGTAGAGCAGGGCGGAGAGTACGAGGTCCGGGCCCGTCAGGTCGTCAACGCGACCGGGGTGTGGACCGACGAGACACAGGCGTTGGTGGGGGAGAGGGGGCAGTTCCACGTCAGGGCGTCCAAGGGGATCCATCTGGTCGTGCCCAAGGACCGGATCCACTCCTCGACCGGGCTGATCCTGCGCACCGAGAAGAGTGTGTTGTTCGTGATCCCGTGGGGGAGACACTGGATCGTGGGCACCACCGACACCGACTGGGACCTGGACAAGGCGCACCCCGCCGCGTCCAGCGCCGACATCGACTACCTGCTGGAGCACGTCAACTCCGTGCTGGCGGTCCCTCTCACGCGGGACGACGTGCAGGGCGTGTACGCCGGGCTGCGCCCCCTGCTGGCCGGTGAGTCGGAGGCGACCAGCAAGCTGTCGCGCGAGCACACGGTGGCGCACTCGGTGCCCGGCCTGGTGGTCGTGGCCGGCGGCAAGTACACCACCTACCGGGTGATGGCCAAGGACGCGGTGGACGCGGCCGTGCACGGGCTGGACCGGCGGGTCGCCGACTGCTGCACCGAGGAGGTCCCGCTCACCGGGGCCGACGGCTACCACGCCTTGTGGAACGCGCGGGCGCGCATCGCAGCGCGCACCGGGCTGCACGTCGTGCGGGTCGAGCACCTGCTCAACCGTTACGGTTCGCTGGCCCAGGAGGTGTTGGACCTGATCTCCGAGGACCCGTCACTCGGTGAGCCGCTCGCCGCCGCCGACGACTACCTGCGCGCCGAGGTCGTCTACGCGGCGTCGCACGAAGGCGCCCGGCATCTGGACGACGTGCTGACGCGGCGCACCCGGATCTCCATCGAGACGTTCGACCGGGGGGCGTTGAGCGCGCGGGAGGCCGCGGAGCTGGTCGCACCGGTCCTGGGCTGGGACAAACAGCAGGTCGAGAAGGAGATCGAGCACTACGAGAAGCGGGTCGAGGCGGAGCGCGAATCGCAGCGCCAGCCCGACGATCTGACCGCGGACGCGGCGCGCTTGGGCGCGCCGGATATCGTGCCCCTTTAGACCGTGCGGCCACACCTGCATCAGGCGTGACGGGGGACGAGAGGGGCGGAGGGTGTCCGACCAGGGGCGGCTGGTGTCGGGGAGGTACCGGCTGGCCGAAATGATCGGCCGCGGCGGTATGGGCACGGTCTGGAGAGCCGAGGACGAACTGCTCGCCCGTCAGGTGGCGGTCAAAAAGCTGCGCGTGCCACCGCAGTTGCACGACGACGAGCGCGAGACGCTGTACGAGCGCACGCGCCGCGAGGCCCGCAGCGCGGCCCGCATCACCCATCCCAACGTGGTCGTGGTGCACGACGTGGTCGAGGACGAGGGCCTGCCGTGCATCGTCATGGAGTACGTGCAGTCGCGCACCCTCGGCGACGTGCTCAAGAACGACGGCCCGATCACCCCGCGCGAGGCGGCGCGAATAGGGCGCGGCATGGTGGCGGCGCTGCGCGCGGCGCACCGCGCCGGTGTGCTGCACCGCGACGTCAAACCGGCCAACGTGCTGCTCGGGCTCGACGAGCCGGAGGAGGACGACAGTTGGCCGGGCGGCCGGATTGTTCTGACCGACTTCGGCATCGCGTCGGCCACCGGGACGTCCACGCTCACACGCACCGGTGAGCTGATCGGATCGTTCGACTATCTCGCGCCGGAGCGCATCACTGGGGGCAGCCCCGGGCCCGCGTCCGACCTGTGGGCACTCGGGGCGACGCTCTATCAGGCCGTGGAAGGTGTGGCGCCGTTCCACCGGGACACGCCGATCGAGACGGCGTACGCGATCGCCGCGGAAGCGGTGCCGCCGTCGCGCAACGCGGGCCCGCTCGCCCCGGTCATCTCCTCGCTGCTGGAGAAGGACCCGGAACGGCGTATGTCGGCGGCTCAGGTGGAGCGGCTCCTCGTCTCCTCGGTCAAGACGGTGCTCACCAACGGCACACCGCCGCGCGGTGTCCCCGCAGCGGGTGCTCAGGGGCCGCGCACGACGCCGTCCTGGGCGACCGGCGAGGCGACGGCGGAGGCAGCGCGGGCAGCGGCGGCGGGCGAGGCCGCGACGGACGCCACCGGTACGACGGGCACCACGGGCGCGACCGCGTCGACGGGCGCCCTGGGGGCGGCAGAGGGCCCCACCGAGGTGGTGCCCAGGCAGGCGGGCGCGCCCGGCGAGCCGGCGTACGCCCCCGGAGCCGACGCGTACACCGGCCGCGACGTCGTCGTTCCCGAGCCGCGCCCGGTACCGGACCAGGAGACGACCGCGCCCACCGCGAGGAGCGCGGGTCCGGCCACCGCGACGACCACCGGTCTGGCCGCCGTGGGCACGGGCGGTGGCGACGACACGACAGCCGGGACGGGGGCCGCCGGGCAGGGCGGTTCACGGCGCAGGGCACGGCGGCGCGGCCCGCGCGTCCTGCTGTGGACGGTGGCCGCGCTGGTCCTGGTGGCCGGACTCGGCACGGGCGGGCTGCTGTTGGCGCGTCACCGCGGTGACGACCACGCGGGCGGATCCCCGGGCGGTGGCAGCCCGGCGCCGTCCACTCCGGCGCCCACGCCCAAGCCGACCGCCCCGGCGGGGTACCACTTCGTCAACGACAAGGCCATGTTCTCGGTTGCGGTCCCGAACGGGTGGGTTCGCGACGCGCAGTCCAACGGCACCGAGATCGACTACGCCAAGCACCAGGGCGACACCGCGTTCCTGCGCATCAGCATCGAGAATTTCGCCGGCCCGAGCCCCTTGCAGCACTGGCAGGACCTGCAGAAGACCCTGCAGGCGCACCACAATGGCTACAGTCTGCTGCGGATGAACGCGACCAGCACCACGGTCAACGGCGTCCAGGAACCGGCGGCCATCTGGGAGTTCACCTGGAACGGCCCGTCGCAACTGGAGCACGCCATCGACCTCGGTTTCGGTCAGGAGGGCGGCACGGAGTACGCCGTCTACGTGCAGGCCCCCGACGCGGACTGGGCGAACTGGCTGCCGGTGTTCGAGACCGCGATCAAGACGTTCCGTCCCACGTCCTGACACCGGCCGCCCGGCGGCGCTCCGAACCGGCGTCACCATGCGGCTGGTTCGGGCCGCCGGGCGGAACCGCGACGTATACGCGCCGAATTGCGGGCAGCCGCATACCGGCCGAAGTATGAGCAGCCGGTCGCGGAACCGGGGGCAGGGACGCGGATGTCCTTGCCGCGAGAGAGAATGGCCCGGGGCAAGCGCATCGACCCCGAGTCGATCCGGTGCGCCCGCCCGAGGCACCGTCACACCGATCTGCGAAGGACGTTGATGACCCAGGCGCAAGGCTCCACCGGCCGTCTCCTCGCCGACCGCTACCGCCTCGGCGAGGTCCTCGGCAAGGGCGGCATGGGCACGGTGTGGCGGGCGGTCGACGAGACACTGGGCCGCACGGTGGCCGTCAAGGAACTGCGCTTCCCCGGCAACGTCGACGACGACGAGAAGCGCCGCCTGATCACGCGGACGCTGCGCGAGGCCAAGGCGACCGCCAGGATCCGGGCGAACGGCGCGGTGACCGTCTTCGACGTCGTCGAGGAGGACGACCGCCCGTGGATCGTCATGGAGCTGGTCGAGGGCCGTTCGCTGTCCGAGGTGATCCGTGCCGACGGCCCGCTGCCCCCCAGACGCGCCGCCGAGGTCGGGCTCGCCGTGCTCGACGTCCTGCGCGCCGCGCACCGCGAGGGCATCCTGCACCGTGACGTGAAGCCGTCCAACGTCCTGATCGCCGACGACGGCCGGGTCGTGCTGACCGATTTCGGCATCGCCCAGGTCGAGGGCGACCCGTCCGTGACGTCCACCGGCATGCTGGTCGGCGCCCCCTCGTACATCTCGCCGGAGCGCGCCCGCGGCCAGAAGCCGGGCCCGCCCGCCGATCTGTGGTCGCTGGGCGCGCTGCTGTACGCGTCGATCGAGGGACGTCCGCCGTACGACAAGGGTTCGGCTATCGCCACCCTCACCGCGGTGATGACCGAGCCGCTGGAGCCCCCGAAGGTGTCGGGGCCCCTCGCGGAGGCGATCCACGGGATGCTGATCAAGGACCCGGCCAAGCGGCTCGACGACGCGGGCGTGCGGGCGTTGCTCGTCGGTGCGCAGAGCGCGCCGGACACCCCGGTCGTCGAGGCGACGCGCACCATGGTGCTGCCCGCCGACCCGCAGCCCGTGCCGACCGACGTGCGCCGCCCCGCGGCGGCTCCCCGCGCCGGCTCTACCGCGTCGACACCCCCGGTGCCGACCCGCTCGCCGTCCGTGCCGCGCCAGAAGAGCGCCGACCCCGCCAAGGCGGCCAAGGCGGCGCAGGAGAAGGTGCTCGGCGCGTTGCGCAGCGTGCGGAACACGGCCGCCAAGCCCGACCCCGAGCCGCGGCTGAAGCCGGTCGCCGCCACCGCGCCGCTGTCCCGCTCCCGCGCGTCGCTGACCGACGTCGTGCCGCGCCGCACGCTGGTCGTCGTGGTGGCCGTCGTCGTGCTCGCCGTGCTCGGCACGGTCATCGCCATAGCGGCCAGCGGGGGCGGCGGTGGCGGCGGCAAGGGAACGTCGGGTACGAAGTCCGGCCAGCGGAACGGCAGTTCACGTGCCGCGGGTGGCGGCGCGACGGACACCAGCCCTTCGGCGCAGACCTCCTCGCGCGTGGCCGACACCGCGAGCCCGGGTGCCTCCGGTGGCGCGTCGGCGCCGCAGGCCTCCGCGTCGGGCGGGTCGGCGGCGGGCGTTCCGGCGGGATACGTCGCGCACCAGGACTCCGCCTTCCACTTCTCCATGGCGCTGCCCACCGGGTGGCACCGCATAGCCACCGCGGGTGACGATTCTGGCGCGGTCTTCGCCGCCTCCGACGGCGGCTATCCGCGGGTCCAGGTCGACTACAGCTCCTCGCCCGGGAAGGACGCGGCGGCCTCCTGGCGGCAGTTGGAGCCCAGCGTCGCCGCGAGCAGCCAGGACTACCACGGCCTCGGCATCAGGAAGATCGCGTACCAGGGCTTCGTGACCGCGGCCGACTGGGAGTTCACCCGCACCGACCACGGCACGCCGGTGCACGTCGTCGACCGCGGCTTCGCCGACGCGCACGCGGGATACGCGATCATGTTCAGCTGCCCGACGGCGGACTGGAACGCGGCGTCCTGCACGACGTTGCGGCAGACCTTCTTCCAGACCTTCAAAGCGGCCGACTGACCCCTCCCGAGCACGTATCGTAAAAGTCCGCAGACTGTCCGCAGTCGGGCCATGCGTGATCGGATACGAACAGGTGTGACCGGACGTGTCCGGCGTCGTCCCGGGTCTGAACGGGGCGGTCGCTCGGGCTTGACCGGGCGTTCGGGGGGTACGTACCGCGGCGGGCGGGCCGTGGACAGCGAATGACGCGCTCTTGGGGAGGGGCCGTGGAGGAGTACGCCGGGCGGGTGCTGGGCGGCCGCTACCGCCTGCCCCGGCCGCGCGCCGACGAGTTCGAGCTGGTGGAGACCCGCGCGTACGACACCTACAGCGAACAGGAAGTCCTCGTACGGCAGTTGCTGCTGCCCGAGATCGTGCAGGCCGAGGTCGTCGGCGCCGAGCCGGCTACGGGAGGCGGAGGCGACGGGGGCGATCCGGCCCGCCGCGCGCTCGAAGCGGCCCGCGCCGCCGCGGCGATACCGGACCACCCCAGGCTCGTGCAGGTCTTCGACGTGCTGGTCGAGAACGGCAGCCTGTGGGTCGTCTCCGAACTCGTGCCCGCCCGGCCTGTGGCCGCGCTCATAGCCGAGGAACACCTCAGCCCCTACCGCGCCGCCGAGGTCGCCTCCGACCTGCTCGGCGGCCTCGGCGCGCTGCACGCGCACGGCTGGGCGCACCGCAACATCACCGCGCACACCGTGCTGGTCTGCGACGACGGACGCGCCATGCTCGACGGACTGGCGTTCGGCGCCGCCCAGGAGGCGCTGTGCGGCTACGACCCGGTGCCCGCCCAGGTGTTGACCGCCCCGCGTCGCGAAGACGGCGGGCGGGGCGACGAGGGCGGCGGCGGTGACGGTGCGGACGGCGACGAAGCGCGGGAGCGCGCGGGCTGGGGCGGCCCCGACTCCGCGCTCGCCCTGGAACGGGCCCGGCAGGCGCGCATGACGGTCGTCGGGCCGGTCACCGAACGCTGGGCTCCCGAGCAGGCCGTGGCCCCCGTGGGCGGCAACTGGCAGCTCGCGCCGCCGGTCGGCCCGGCCGCCGACCTGTGGGCGCTCGGCGCGCTGCTCTTCCGCTGCGTACAGGGGCACCCCGCGTTCCCGGAGGAGAGCGCCGCGGAACTCGTCGCCCTGGTGTGCGCCGAGCCGCCCGCGCTCGCCGAGGAGTGCGGCCCGTTGCGGCCGGTCGTGGAGTCGCTCCTGCGTCAGGACCCGGATGAGCGGCCGGAGTTCGAGGAGCTGCGCGGCTGGTTGCGCTCGCTGATCCGGTCGGCGCCCGAGCCGGGCGTCGGCACCCGCACCCTCCAGGTCCCGTCCGACCACGTCGATCCGCGCAGGCTGCCGGAGATCCGGCGCAAGGGCGAACTCGTACGGCTGCGCGGGCGCAAGGCGTCGCGCGCTCACGTCGAGCACGGACGGCACGCCCGCGCCAGGAGGGCCCCGCGCGGCGGCCCGGTCGCCGTGCCGGAACGCGAAATACCGCTTGTCACGAGGCAGTCGGGGCATGCGGACGCCCCTGCCCGGCGCGGCCCCCGGCGTCTGGGCCTGCTGCTGATCGCGCTGGTGCTCGCCGCACTGCTGGCCGGACTCGCGTACGCGACGCTGCTGATGCCGCACCGGCGTACCGGTTCCGGCGCGCGGCCCGCGCCCGGTACGGGAACGGTGTCGTCGTCCGGCGCCCAGGACGCGCCGACGCCCAGCGACCACTCGATGGCACCGGGCCCCACCGTTCCGGCTGGCTTCGCCCTGCGCAAGGACCCGGCGGGGTTCACCGTCGCGGTGCCGGACGGCTGGACCAGGTCCACCGGTCCGGACGACGAGACGGTCTACGCGTCGAACGACGCCACCTATCGTCTCGTCGTCGCCGACGGTCGTGACACGGTGGCGAGTTACGGTTCCGACCCGCTTACGTACGAGAACCAGAAGGAACCGGAGCTGTCCGACTTCCGCGCGAGCAGCTGGGCGTCGTCCTCGGACGTGAAGAATGTCCAACTGACCGGTGCTCCCGCGGCGGAGGGCACCTTCACCTGGCGCGACCCCGATTCCGGCGAGCAGTTGTACGCCCGCAACCTCGCCGTGCTGAACGGCGGCGCGTACGACGTCGTGCTCGTCATCGGCCCGGACGACCAACAGGCTTCGGTGGACGCCGATTTCACGGCGGCGGCGGGCAGCTTCCGCCCGGGATCCTCCTGAACGGCTTCACAAATTTCTGAGGCTGCCGACGCCCTCCCCCCGAGGCTGCGTTCGCTCTCAGAGGCTGCGGACGCCCCCAGAGGCTGTCGCGCTCCATGAGGCTCCCGTTGCCGAGGCTTCCTCCCGAGTCCCTTGAGGTTCCGTGCAGTTGACGCCTCGCACACGCTCGCGTAGACGCCGTGCCGCGGCTCGCCCTCCAACGAGTGACGGATGAGGGGGCGGCGCGTCGCCGGTGATAGACAACCCAGGGTCCGGCGCACGCGAGTTTGGGAGTCACCCCATGTCCATCGACACCACCACCGCGCACGCTCCGGTACCGCGTCCTGCCCGTAGTCCGGACCGTCCGGCGGACGTCGTGGAGGAACACCGGCTCTCCTTCGACGGGTTCCGCTTCGTCGCCCGGGTGGTGCGCAGGGCGGACACGTCAGGTGAGCGGGGTGCGGGGAGCCGCGGCGGCGGCAATGACGGGGACGGCAGGGGCGCCGCCGTCGCGCCGCTGGTGGTGTTCGGCGGCTCGTCGCAGGACCGGATGTCATGGGCGCGGCACGAGCGGTGGCTCACGCCGCTGTGCCCCGTGGTCACCGTCGACCTGCCGGGGTACGGCGAGGCCGATCCGCTGCCGACCCGCTACGGCATGGACTTCCTGGCCGCCGCCGCCCGCCACATGCTCCACGAGCTCGACATGCCCCGCGTCAACCTGCTGGGCGCCTGCTTCGGCGGCGCCATCGCGCTGCGGTTCGCCCAGCACTACCCGGACACGCTGGAACGGCTGCTGCTGGCCGGGATGACGCCGTACGTGCCGGAGGAGTACGCGCGGGCCGTGCCGCTGTGGCTGCGGATGCTGGACGACGACCGGCACGCCGACATGGCCGACCAGCTCGTCGGGCGGTTCATGTCGAACCCCGGCGCCGGTGACATCCGGCGGCACGCGGCCATCTCGCGGCTGATCCACCGGCAGTTCATGGAGCAGACGCCGCGGCAGATCCAAATGGCGGTCGTCGACCACAACACCCGGCTGCTCAACCACGAGTGGTACCGGCCGGAGCGGGTGGCGGCGGTGCCCACGCTGGTCTTCACCGGCGAGCACGACGCGCTGACCACGCCGGCCATGGGCCGCGCCCTGGCCGAACGGCTGCCCGGCGCGGTCTTCACCACCGTCCGGAGCGCCGACCACCTCGTCCACATGGAACGGATCGAGGAGTTCGCCGATGTGATCGCCCGGTTCGTCACCGACCGGCCGCTGGACGGGCTGGCCTACCTCAACGCCGTGGAGATCCCGCGACCTTCACCCTGTGGATAACCCCCACAGGGCCGCGGCCGGGTCCATGATGGCCACACGGCGGACGAGAGGAGGCGGCCGCCGGCGGTCACCGCGGTCGGCGGTGCCCGTGGGGGTCCTCAGCTGTCCGCGAGGGCTCTCTCAACGGTGGTCATGCCCGGTGTGTGGCCCTTCCGACCGCACCCGTGACAGCGGGACGCGGCGGGGCGGGGGCGCGCGTACCGTGGGAAGGGACTCCTGACGTAGCGCGCGCGAGGAGGACCCCATGGCTGCCGGTCCTGTGGACTACGCGGATGTGATCGTCGTGGGGCTCGGCCCCGGTGGGGAGGATGCCGCTGGAAGGCTCGCGGACGCGGGACTGGACGTGGTGGGCGTCGACGAACGGCTGGTCGGCGGGGAGTGTCCGTACTACGGCTGCATCCCGTCGAAGATCATGGTGCGCGACGCGGACCTGCTGGCCGAGGGGCGCCGCATCCCCGGGCACGCCGGGACGGCGATGGTGCACCCCGACTGGCACCCGGTCGCGCGCACCGTGCGCGAGGCCACCATGGACTGGGACGACAAGATCGCGGTGGACCGGCTGACCGGCCGCGGCGTGCGCTTCCTGCGCGGCACCGGCCGCCTGACCGCCCGTGACGAGGTGACCGTCGCGGACGGCGACGGCAACGAGACCGCCATCCGGGCCCGCCGCGCGATCGTGCTCGCCGTCGGCAGCGAGCCTGCCGTGCCGCCGGTGCCGGGGCTGGCCAGGACGCCGTACTGGACCAACCGCGACGCCATCACCGCCGAGGAGCCACCGCGCTCCCTGCTGGTGCTCGGCGGCGGCGCGATCGGGCTGGAACTGGGGCAGGCCTTCAGCAGGTTCGGCACCGCGGTGACCGTGGTCGAGGGCGGCCCGCGCCTGCTGCCGCGCGAGGAGCCGGAAGCGCACGAACTGCTGCTGCGCGTCCTGACCGAGGACGGGCTGAACGTGCACACCGGCGCCGAGGTCGGCTCCGTGGAGTACGGGGACAGCTGCGGCTTCACCATGCGCTGCGCCCGCGGTGAGCGCTTCACCGCGCAGCGGCTGCTGGTCGCCACCGGCCGCCGCACCCCGCTGGCCGGGCTGGGCGTGGTCGCCGTCGGGGTGGACCCGGACGCACGGGCGATCCCGGTGGACGAGCGGATGCGGGTCATCGCGCCCGGCGGCGGCAGGCCCGGGGTGTGGGCGCTGGGCGACGCCACCGGCAAGGGCGCGTTCACCCACGTGTCGATGTACCAGGCGGAGCTGGTGGTGCGCGGGGTGCTCGGCGAGGGCGGCGCGCCGGCGGCGTACCACGCGGTCCCGCGGGTCACGTTCACCGATCCGGAGGTCGGCGCGGTCGGGCTGACCGAGGCGGAGGCACGGCAGCGGGGGCTCGCGGTGCGCAGCGGTTTCACGGACCTGGCGGCGAGCAGTCGCGGCTACGTCCACCAGACGGGCAACGCGGGCTTCGTGAAGGTGGTCGCCGACATGCTCAGCGGCGTCCTGGTGGGCGCGACTGCGGCCGGGCCGTACGGCGGCGAGATCCTCGGCGCGCTCGCGGTGGCCGTCCACGCCCGGGTGCCGTTGGCGGTGCTGCGCGAGCAGATCTGGGCGTACCCGACTTTCCACCGGGCGATCGGCGACGCGCTGAAGGATGCCCTGGCGGGTAGCCCGGCACCGTGAGGGGTGTTGGACGGTGCGCACGATGGCCTCTCCCGGACCCGTGAGGGAACGCTGGACGGTGCGCACGATGGCCTCCGGCGGCCTGTCTCCGCCGCCGCCGGCCGCGGGGCCCGCGACGGCCCGTCCGCACGCGAGCGCTCGCCGCCGCACCGCCCGCGCTCGCCGCCGCACCGCTCCCGCCCCCGTCCGCCTGACGCCCCCTGGAACCGAATGCCTGCCCCCGGGGAACCCGAACGCCTGCCCGCATCCATGTCTCGCGCAAAAAGAGAATCGCGCCAGCAATCACTGGCGTATTTGTGGATGACCCGTGAAATCCGGTTACCGCCGGGTATCCAAAAGCGCGCGGCGGTCGTAACCTCGCGCCATGACGGACGCGCAGGCCTCAGCCACGACTCCCGACGCTCCCGGCGGCACCGACGACGTCACGCCGGGCGGTGTCCCCCGCAACCCCGTGCTCCCGGCCGGTCCCCGTGCCGCGGCCGACGTCGTCACCCCTGAGCTGGTCGCCCGCCTCACCCGGGGCGTCGCGGGCTCGGGCCGTACCGCCAACCACACGCCGTTCACCGGTGAGAAGCTGGCGGACCTGCCGGAGGCCACGCCCGAGGACGTCGCCGCCGCCTTCGAGCGGGCCCGCACAGCCCAGCGGGCCTGGGCCGAGACCCCGGTGCGGCGGCGCGCCGCCGTGCTGCTGCGCTTCCACGACCTCGTGCTGCGCCGCCAGTCCGAGGTGCTGGACCTGATCCAGCTGGAGACCGGCAAGACCCGGCTGCACGCCCACGAGGAGGTGCAGGCGGTCACCGTCGCCGCCCGGCACTACGGCCTGAAGGCCCCCGCGTACCTGCGCCCCAAGCGGCACACCGGTGCCATCCCGGTGCTGACCAAGGTCACGGAGCTGCGCCACCCGCGCGGTGTCGTCGGCCAGATCGCGCCGTGGAACTACCCGCTGGAGCTGTCCATCGGCGACGCGCTGCCCGCCTTCGTCGCGGGCAACGCGGTCGTGATGAAGCCGGACACCGAGACCGCGCTGACCGCGCTGTGGGCCCGCGAGCAGCTCATCGAGGCCGGGCTGCCCGCCGACGTCTGGCAGGTCGTCATCGGTGACGGGCCGGTCGTCGGACCGGCGGTCGTGGAGCACGCCGACTACGTGTCGTTCACCGGCTCCACCCGCACCGGGCGGGACGTCGCCACCCGTGCCGCCTCCCGCCTGATCGGCGCCTCACTCGAACTCGGCGGCAAGAACGCCATGTTGGTGCTGCGCGACGCCGACCTGGACAAGGCCGCCGAGGGCGCGGTGCGCGCCTGCTTCTCCTCCGCCGGCCAACTCTGCATCTCCATCGAGCGGTTGTACGTCGACGAGTCGATCGCGGAGGCGTTCCTGGAGCGCTTCGCCGCCCGTACCCGCGCCCTCAAGCTCGGCACCGCGCTCGCCTACGGCGCGGGCATGGGCTCGCTCGCCGGGCAGCGCCAACTCGACGCCGTCGTAAGGCACGTCGAGGAAGCGGTGGCCAAGGGCGCTACGGTGCTCGCGGGCGGCCGGGCGCGCCCCGACATCGGCCCGTACTTCTTCGAGCCGACCGTCCTGGACGGCGTCGAGTCCCCGATGGCCGTGTGCACCGAGGAGACCTTCGGCCCGGTCGTCTCCGTCTACCGCTTCCGCGACGAGGCCGAGGCGGTCGAACGCGCCAACGCCACGCCGTACGGGCTCAACTCCTCGGTGTGGACCCGCGACACCCGCCGCGGCGCCCGCGTCGCCGCCGCCCTGCGCACCGGCACGGTCAACGTCAACGACGGCTACGCGCCCGCCTACGGCAGCGTCCAGTCGCCGATGGGCGGCATGAAGGACTCCGGGCTCGGCCGCAGGCACGGTTCCGAGGGCATCCTCAAGTACACCGAGGCGCAGACCGTGGCGACCCAGCGGCTGCTGCCGATGGCGCCGTCGCTCGGCATGGACGACGAGAAGTACGCCGCGTTCATGAGCCGCAGCCTGCGCGCGATGAAGGCGTTCCGCCTGCGCTGACCGGGCCGCCCGGCCCGGATCGCCGCCATCCGCCGACCGCGGCGTCCCGGCCTGCCCCCTGACCGCAACGCCCGCCCCCGCCCGCACCACCTAAGGACTGAGCACTGGTGTCGTACGACTACGACGTGATCGTGATCGGATCGGGCTTCGGCGGATCCGTGAGCGCCCTGCGGCTGACCGAGAAGGGCTACTCGGTCGGCGTGCTGGAGGCCGGCCGCCGCTTCACCCGCGCCACCCTGCCGAAGAACTCCTGGGACATCCGCAACTACCTGTGGGCCCCGGCGCTCGGCCTCTACGGCATCCAGCGCATCCACCTGCTCAACAACGTGATGATCCTGGCCGGGGCCGGGGTCGGCGGCGGTTCGCTCAACTACGCCAACACCCTCTACGTGCCGCCCAAGGCGTTCTTCACCGACCGTCAGTGGGGCCACATCACCGACTGGCAGCGGGAGCTGGAGCCCTACTACGCGCAGGCCCGGCGGATGCTCGGGGTGCGGCTCAACCCCACGATGACGCCCTCCGACGTCCACCTGAAGGCCGCCGCCGAGAAGATGGGCGTCGGCGACACCTTCCACATGGCACCGGTCGGCGTCTTCTTCGGCGACGGCGAGGACGCCGACGGCTCGGCGAAGGCCGCCCCCGGGACCGAGGTGCCCGACCCGTACTTCGGCGGCGCGGGCCCGTCCCGCAAGGCCTGCACCGAGTGCGGCGAGTGCATGACCGGCTGCCGCCACGGCGCCAAGAACACCCTCAACGAGAACTACCTCCACCTCGCCGAACGCGCCGGCGCCCGCATCCACCCCATGACCACGGTCACCGCGCTCGCCGACAACCCCGAGGGCGGCTACGACGTCACCGTCGTCCCCACCGACCGGCGCCGCCGCGCGAAGGTCACGCCGCGGGTGCTGCGTTCCCGTTACGTGGTGGTCGCGGCCGGTACGTACGGCACGCAGACGCTGCTGCACCGGATGCGGGACGAGGGACGCCTGCCCGGCATCTCGCCGCGGCTGGGCGAGCTGACCCGGACCAACTCCGAGGCGCTGGTGGGCGCGCAGACCGTCGACCGCCGCTACCGCGAGCGCACGGGGGAGCGGCGCGCCGACTTCACCCGCGGCGTCGCCATCACCTCGTCCATCCACCCGGACGAGAACACCCACATCGAACCGGTCCGCTACGGCCGCGGTTCCAACGCGATGGGCGCGCTGTCCATCCTCCAGGTGCCGCACGGCGGACGGCTGCCGCGCTCCCTCGCCTTCCTCGCCAACTCCGCCCGCCACCCGGTGCTCACCGCGCGCTCGCTGTCCAACCGCCGCTGGTCGGAACGGACCATCATCGGCCTGGTCATGCAGTCCCTCGACAACTCGCTGACCACGTACCGCAAGCGCGGCGGCGTCGGCAAGGGCCTGCTCACCGCCCGGCAAGGCCACGGCGCGCCCAACCCCGACTTCATCCCCGAGGGCGCCGAGGCGGCCCGGCTGATCGCCGAGGACATCAACGGCTTCGCGGGCAGCAACGTCGGCGAGCTCATGGGCACCCCGCTGACCGCGCACTTCCTCGGCGGCTGCCCGATCGGCGAGGACTCCGAGCACGGCGTCATCGACCCGTACCACCGCCTCCACGGGCACCCCGGCATCGCGGTCGTCGACGGCTCGGCGGTCTCCGCGAACCTCGGCGTCAACCCGTCGCTGACGATCACCGCGCAGGCGGAACGGGCGATGTCGCTCTGGCCGAACAAGGGCGAGGCGGACCCGCGCCCGGCCCAGGGCGAGGCCTACGAGACCGTCGCGCCCGTGCCGCCGCGCGACCCCGCCGTCCCTGCGGACGCCTTCGGGGCGCTGGTGCTGCCGGTCCCGACGGTGCCGCCGAAGAAGCGGAGGAAGCAGGGGAAGCCAGAGGCGCCCGGGCGCGCGGAGACGCCCACGGACGCGGCGGAATAGGCGTAGGCGCCCACGGAGGATGACGGCGCCCACGGACACGGCGAGGTGAGGCTCGCCGGAGGGGTGGCGTCCACCGGCGTCCCGCCGACTCACTCGATCGAGCGTCGTGAGCCCCGGGAACGCATGCGTACGAGTCGGGAACGCGTGCGTGTGGGTAGGGTGCATCGCGTGTTGTTCGCAGAGCGGCCGGGCCCAGGCGTCCCCGGGACCGACCGCCTCTTTGTGTGCGGCGACCGGGCTGCTGTCCCCTGCTGACCGGTCACCTCTGGCACCGGGGCGAGGTCCCACGACGTGCAACCCAGGCACGCCTCATCGCCCCGGTGAACTCCACCCAGCTGCGCCTGAGTGGTCTCCACGCGTGGTTGTTTCCATCCCGACCGCCCCTGGCTGGAACGGCACTCGGTCCAACGAACCGCCGCCCGGCCGGTCACGTGCCGTACGGGTGATGGGCCCCGAACGGGCTACCCGGCGCACCTCGTGCCGGGCCGCGCCGCCGCCGGGGCCCGTCGCGTCAGACCCGGCCCCGGCACAGCTCCAGCAGCGTCATCGCCAGCGCGGTGCCCGGCTTGCCCAGCTCGTCGCTGTACGTCCCGATGATCTCCATTTCGCGTGCCAGGTTGACGCGTCGGCCGCCGGAGCCCAGGCGGGCCCGCTGGATGCCCTCGGAGACCGCGACCCGGTCCCGTACCAGCGCGAGGATCCGCCGGTCCAGGTCGTCGATCCGTTCCCGCGCGCCGGTGATCAGCGCCGCGGCCTCGTCGGTCCGCGCGCCGGTGTCGGCCGTCGCGACCGTGGTCGTCTCCGCGACCGTGGTCGTCTCCCTGGCCGCGCTTGTTTCCGTGGCCATGGCCGTGGCCGTGGTCGGCATCGTGGTCGTGGTGCTCATGTCGTGGCTCCCGCCTGTGGTGCGGAGCCCCCGCCGTGCGTACGGTCGCGGAAACGCCAGGCGCCCCGGACCGAAACCGGTCCGGGGCGCCTGATGGGTGTCTGGGGTTCGTTCAGACAGCGTGACCATGGCAGCCGGGCCAGCCGGTGCCATAGGTAAACGCGAAACGCGTGCCGCTGAACATGCCGCCATTATGCCCGACGTCCGGGCGGCCCGGCCGCCCTTCCGGCAAGCCGCCCGCGGGGCTGCCCGCAAGCCCGGCCGGAGGGCCGCCCGCCCCCGGAATCGGGCACCGATCCGGTAGCCGTCGTATCAACGGTAGAATCGGGAACCGATCCCTTGTAGCAATCGCCGGAAGGCCGCCCGTGGCATCAGCGACCCCCGCCCCGCTCGACAACGCGACACCGGACACCCCGGACACCCCTGACGTCGTTCTCGTTGTCGACTTCGGAGCGCAGTACGCCCAGCTCATCGCCCGCCGCGTCCGCGAGGCCCGGGTCTACAGCGAGATCGTGCCGGGCACCATGCCGGTCGCGGAGATGCTCGCCAAGAAGCCGAAGGCGATCATCCTGTCCGGCGGCCCCTCGTCGGTCTACGAGGAGGGCGCGCCGCGGCTGGACCGCGCGCTGTTCGAGGCCGGTGTCCCGGTCTTCGGCATGTGCTACGGCTTCCAGCTGATGGCCATCACCCTCGGCGGCTCGGTCGACAACAACGGCCGCCGCGAGTACGGCCGCACCCCGCTGCACGTCGCCAAGCCCGGCTCGACCCTGTTCGAGGGCACCCCGGACGAGCAGACCGTGTGGATGTCGCACGGCGACGCCTGCTCGGCCGCCCCCGAGGGCTTCACGGTCACCGCCTCCACCGACGAGGTCCCGGTCGCCGCCTTCGAGAACGACGCCCTGCGGCTCTACGGCGTCCAGCACCACCCCGAGGTCATGCACTCCACGCACGGGCAGCAGGTGCTGGAGCACTTCCTGTACCGGGGCGCGGGCCTGGAGCCCACCTGGACCACGCACAACGTCGTCGAGGAGCAGACCGCCGCGATCCGCGAGCAGGTCGGCACCAAGCGCGTCATCTGCGGCCTGTCCGGCGGCGTGGACTCCGCGGTGGCCGCCGCCCTCGTGCAGAAGGCCGTCGGTTCCCAGCTGACCTGCGTCTTCGTGGATCACGGTCTGCTGCGCAAGGGCGAGGCCGAGCAGGTCGAGAAGGACTTCGTGGCCGCCACCGGCGTGCAGCTGAAGGTGGTCGACGCGCAGGAGCGGTTCCTGGCCGCGCTCGCCGGGAAGACCGACCCGGAGGAGAAGCGCAAGATCATCGGCCGGGAGTTCATCCGGGTCTTCGAGCAGGCCGCCTCCGAGGTCGTCGCCGACGCGGGCGCGCACGGCGAGCAGGTCGAGTTCCTTGTGCAGGGCACCCTCTATCCGGACGTCGTGGAGTCCGGGGGCGGCACCGGCACCGCCAACATCAAGTCCCACCACAACGTCGGCGGCCTGCCGGAGGACCTCCAGTTCCGGCTGGTCGAGCCGCTGCGCAAGCTGTTCAAGGACGAGGTGCGCAAGGTCGGCGAGGAGCTGGGCCTGCCCTCCGAGATCGTCTGGCGCCAGCCGTTCCCCGGCCCCGGCCTCGGCATCCGCATCATCGGCGAGGTCACCCGCGACCGGCTCGACCTGCTGCGCGACGCCGACGCGATCGCCCGCGAGGAGCTGACCGCGGCCGGTCTCGACCGCGAGATCTGGCAGTGCCCGGTCGTGCTGCTGGCCGACGTCCGCTCGGTCGGCGTCCAGGGCGACGGCCGCACCTACGGTCACCCGGTCGTGCTGCGCCCGGTCTCCTCCGAGGACGCGATGACCGCCGACTGGTCGCGGCTGCCGTACGAGGTGCTGGAGCGGATCTCGACGCGCATCACCAACGAGGTCGCCGAGGTCAACCGGGTCGTCCTCGACGTGACGAGCAAGCCGCCGGGCACGATCGAGTGGGAGTGACCTCCCGTTTCGTCAACGACCGCACCGTCGCTCATTCGTTTGGGCGGCGGTGCGGTCATTTGTGCTGGGTACGCTCGTCGTACGGCAGAGAATCCCGTCCATGGGAGGCACCATGACCGCTGAGCCCGCCCGCGCCTGGCCGATGCCGCCGCAGGACGGCTACACCGTGGACGACCTGCTGACGTTGCCCGACCTCCCGCCGCACACGGAGTTGATCGACGGGAGCCTGGTCTTCGTGAGTCCGCAGCGCAGTTTCCACAGCGACACCATCGACCTCCTGGTCGCTGGTCTGCGCGGCACAGTGCCCCCGGAGTACCGGGTGAAGCGTGAGATGACGGTCGTCATAGACCGCCGCAACGGCTTCGAGCCGGACATCTCCGTGCTGAGGGCCGAAGCGGTGACCGGCCGCACCCAGACCTATTACGAGGCATCCGCCGTGGTGCTGGCGGTGAAAGTGGTCTCACCGGACTCCGAGGCCAGGGACCGGGACACCAAGCCGCACAAGTACGCCGCCGCGGGAATCCCGAACTTCTGGCGAGTGGAGATGGCCCACCACAACGAGATGCCCACCGTCCACGTCTTCTCGCTGGCTCCAGCCACCCGGACCTATGTTCACCAGGGTGTTCACCACAGTCGGCTCAAGCTGACCGAGCCGTACGTCATCGACATCGACCTCACCGCCATCGACCAGCTCTGACCCCTGGCCAAGCGGTGTACCTGGCGGTAACTTCCGTCGCATGACGGACACCAGCGCGCGCCACGCTCCCGAGCCGATACCCACCGACCAGCTCCAGTTCGCCCTGCCGCCGTCCTTCGGAGACGACGTCGCCGCCGAGCGCCAGTACCGCAAGGAACGCCTCACCGCCGCCCTCCGGCTCTTCGGGCGGTTCGGGTTCGAGGAGGGTGTCGCCGGGCACATCACCGCCCGCGACCCGGAGTTCACCGACCATTTCTGGGTCAATCCGTTCGGCATGTCCTTCAAGCACATCACCGTCAGCGACCTCATCCTGGTCAACCACTCCGGCCAGGTCGTCGAGGGCCGGTACCACGTCAACCAGGCCGCGTTCGCCATCCACAGCCAGGTGCACCGGGCCCGCCCCGACGTGGTCGCCGCCGCGCACAGCCACTCCACGTACGGCCGCGCGCTGTCCGCGCTGGGCGAGCTGCTGGAGCCGATCACGCAGGACGTCTGCGCGTTCTACGAGGACCACGCGCTGTTCGACGACTACACCGGTGTCGTGGTGGACGCCGAGGAGGGGCGCAGGATCGCGGGGGCGCTCGGCCCGCACAAGGCGGTCATCCTGCGCAACCACGGGCTGCTCACCGTCGGCGACTCGGTGGACGCCGCGGCCTGGTGGTTCATCACGATGGAGCGCTCCTGCCAGGTGCAGCTGGCCGCGAAGGCGGCGGGCAAGCCGGTGCCGATCAGCCACGAGAACGCGGTCCACACCCGCGACCAGCTCGGCAACGACCTCGTCGCCTGGATCAACTACCAGCCGCTGTTCCAGCAGATCAGCCGCAGCGAGCCGGACCTGTTCACCTGATCCGGTGGCGGAGCGCCGCCCGGCCGCGTCGGCCGGACGCACGGGCCTGTCAGGGGCGCGGGCCCGGCTGCGCCGGTCGGGCGTATCGCGTGAGCGGATGGCTCCCGTACCCCGTACACCCGGTCACACAGGTTGAATCGGAAGAATCGGTGACGTGATGACCGGAATCGACGCGATGAACCAGACGACCACGGGCTCCGACCCGAACCACCGCGGCGACGGCGGGCCGAGCGGACTGCGGGCCCTCGCCGTCCGCTACGCCCTGCTGCCGCTGCGCGTCTTCCTCGGCGTGACGTTCGTCTACGCCGGCCTGGACAAGCTCACCACCCCGGCGTTCTTCTCCGGGAGCGGCCCCGACGCCCTGGTGACCACGCTGCACGCGGTGCGCGACAGCGCCGCCATACCCGGACTGGTCGACCTCGCGCTGAAAAGCCCGGCCGGGTTCGGCTACGCGATCGCGTTCGGCGAGCTGGCCGTGGGGCTCGGCACGCTGGTCGGGCTGCTGGGCCGGGTCGCGGCGGCGGGCGGCGCGCTGATCTCGCTGAGCCTGTGGCTGACGGTGAGCTGGTCCAGCACGCCGTACTACTACGGCAACGACCTGGCGTACCTGATGGCGTGGCTGCCGCTGGTCCTGGCCGGGGCGCCCTACCTGTCGCTTGACGCGCTGATCGCCAAGCGGCGGCGGCACCGCGGGACGACCGCCGCCACGGACGCCTAGGGTCTAGGACCGCTTGCGGCGGCGGCGTTCCCGTACCGCCTCCGTCGCCGCCGTCGTCGCGCCGGTCAGGGCCAGGCCGATGCCCAGGGTGGGCGCGAGCAGCCACGTTTCGGGGTGCCACAGCCCGGCCGCATCACAGCCGAAGGCGGCGGCGATGCCCAGGAAGAGCAGCCCGGCCACCAGGGACGCCGGTTCGAACCTCGGCCCGCGCTGGGCTTCGTCGTCAGACGCCGGTTCGAACCTCGGCTCGCGCCGGGTCTCGTCGTCAGGACTGGTCACGCAGCACCTCCAGCTCTCCGGTGCCCAGGCGCAGGTCGAGGGCGACCGTGCCGCCGGACGCGGTGCCGCTCGGGGGCGCGAGGGTGACGGAACGGTTCTGGTCGGGGGCGACGCGGACCTTGTGCGGGCCGTCGCCGATCCGCAGGTCGCCGACGCCGACGTGGGC
Source organism: Streptantibioticus parmotrematis (assembly GCF_019890615.1). Lineage (GTDB taxonomy): Bacteria > Actinomycetota > Actinomycetes > Streptomycetales > Streptomycetaceae > Streptantibioticus_D > Streptantibioticus_D parmotrematis. The sequence continues at coordinate 130,605 of NZ_JAINVZ010000002.1, forward strand.
GGTCAGCCGCACGGTGGCGTTCCGCGGCACCCGCACCTCCAGGCGTCCGGCGCCGACCGACACGGACGTCGCCGTCGTCGCGCCGTGCGGCGGCGCGAGCCCGGTCAGGTCGAGCTCCGCCTCGCCGGTGCCCAGGTCGTAGTGCGGCCGGACCTGGGCCGCGGTGGCGGGACGCCAGGTCACGTTCCCCCAGTGGGTGCCCACCGACGGCGGCACCAGCGAGGCACCGGCGAGCAGGACGCAGGTGAGCACCGCCCAGGTGATCGTGCCGCCCGCCCTGACCCCGGTGAAGGCGGCGGTGACGAGTCCGATGCCGAGCACCGACAGCGCGGCGACCAGCCCGGTCTCCAGGATCGTGCGCAGCGCGTGCCCGTGCCAGGTCGCGGTGATCCCGGTCCCGCAGGCGGCCACCGCGAGCAGGAAGGCGATCGCGCCGAGGTAGGACCGCCGGGGGCGGCCTGCCGTGGGCCGGTCCGCGTCGCCGTCCCGCTCCTTCTCGTACACGCTCTCGTACGTGCTCTCGTACGCGGAGGAACCAGCGCCCGGGCCTTCCTCCGGCCCCCACAGGTAGCGCGTCCCTCGCCCGTCCGAGCCGCCGCCCGCGGGCCCGTACGCGTCGGACTTGTCGAACGACACCGTGCCCGCGCTGGTCGTCCGCCACCACGAGGGCGTCGCGGTCGGCGGCGGCTGTGCGGCCGGTGGCGCGTCGGCGACCTGCGCGGCCCCGCCCGCCACGGAACCCTCGGCGTCGCCCTGCCCGGCGGCCGGCATCGTCCTGCGCCGGTACGACCAGTAGACGGCGCCCACGGTGGCGGCGGCCAGGCACAGTGAGAACCCCTGGTTGTCGCCGTTGTCGATGGTGGACAGGAACAGCCCGGAGCCCACCAGCGTGCACAGCACGGCGGTCAGCGAGCCGCCCTCCAGACGTCCCGACAGCAGCCTGCGCAGCTCCGTCTCGTCCTCGCCGTCCATCGGGATCAGCAGCCAGCCGATGCCGTACGAGATGAGGCCGATGCCGCCGGTCAGGGCGAGGACGGCGATCACGACGCGGAAGACGACCGGGTCGATGCCGAAGTACCGGCCCAGGCCGCCGCACACGCCGCCCAGCACCTTCGGGCGGCGGCTGCGGGTCAGCAGCCTGCGCGGCGGTCCGGCGTCCCGCCCGGGCCCGGAGGCGTCGGGGGAGGCGGCCTCCCCGGTCGTGTGGTCCGTCATGCGCCCATCGTGCCGGGTGGGGGAGGGTGACCGGTATCCGTGAGGACCCTGGCGGGACCCTGATCCGGGATCGGGGTGGGCCCCCGGGGGAGCGGCTGGGCGGCCGGGGCCGGGCGGGAGCGGCCGTGAGGCGGGCCCGCGGAACGACAGGCGGCGGGCCCGCGGAACGGCAGGCGGGGTCCGGGGTTCTCCGGGGACAACCCTGATGCCGCGACGCCCGCCGCCGTGTGACCATCGAGGCATGTCAGCCACGTCCGCGCCCGCGCCGCCCGCCGGGCCCGCCCGCGACGCCTCCGACGACCCGCCCCCGCCGCGGCTCTACCGCAGCTCCGAGGGCCGGATCATCGGCGGCGTCGCGCGCGGGCTCGCCGGGCACCTGGGCCTGCCGGTGACGTGGGTGCGCGTGGTCTTCGTCATCCTGGCCATGTTCGGCGGGCTCGGCGTGCCGCTCTACGCGGTCTTCTGGTTCGTGGTGCCGCTGGGCATCGGCGGCGTGGACGCGGCGAAGGAGCCCTGGGACGCGCGGTCCTGGCTGGCCGGGCGCAGGCCCGATCGCGGCTCGGTCCTCGCGCTGGTGGTGATGCTCGCGGGACTCGCGGTCGTGGTGGACAACCTCCACCTCGGCGTCGCCAACGCCTACGTCTGGCCGATGCTGCTGATCGGCGCGGGCGTCGCGCTGGTGTGGCGGCAGGCGGACAACGCGCGGCGCGCCCGCTGGGTCGAGATGAGCCGGGGCAAGCGCTTCTGGCCGCTGGCGCGCGGCGTGGGCGGCGTGATCCTGGTGGCCGCCGGGGTCACCGCGTTCCTCGTGCTCCAGGGATCGGCCCGCCACCTCGGCGCGATCGTGCAGGCGTCGCTGGCCGTGCTGGTCGGCATCGCGCTGCTCGCCGGACCGTACGTCGTGCGCATCACCCAGGACCTGTCCGACGAACGCATGATGCGCATCCGCGCGCAGGAACGCGCCGAGGTCGCCGCCCACGTGCACGACTCCGTGCTGCACACCCTCACCCTGATCCAGCGCAACGCCGACGACGCCCGCGAGGTGGCCCGGCTCGCCCGCGCCCAGGAACGCGAGCTGCGCGCCTGGCTGTACCGGCCCGAGGGCACCGGCCGCGAGGACGAGCCGGACACCCTGGCCGACGCCGTGCGCCGCGCCGCCGCCGAGGTCGAGGACCACCACGGGGTGCCGGTCGAGGTGGTGTGCGTGGGGGACTGCCCGCTGGAAGGCGCGCTCGGCGCGTTGATGCAGGCGGCGCGTGAGGCGATGGTCAACGCGGCCAAGTACGGTGGCGACGGGCCGGTGCAGGTCTACGCGGAGGTCGAGGACGGCCGCGTCTTCGTCTCGGTGCGCGACCGCGGTCCCGGCTTCGACCTGGACGCGGTGCCCGACGACCGCATGGGCGTGCGCGAGTCGATCATCGGCCGCATGCGGCGCAACGGCGGCGAGGCACGGCTGCGCGCCGCGCCCGGCGGGGGAACGGAAGTCGAGTTGGAGATGGAGAGGTCGGCGGCATGACCGAGGAAACCCAGGGGACCCAGGGGCAGGCGGCCCGTCAGGTGCGGGTCGTGCTCGTCGACGACCACCGGATGTTCCGCACCGGGGTGCAGGCGGAGATCGGCGAAACGTCGCGCACCGGCGTGGAGGTCGTGGGCGAGGCGGCCGACGTCGACCAGGCCGTCACGGTGGTCACCGCCACCCGGCCCGACGTCGTCCTGCTCGACGTCCACCTGCCGGGCGGCGGGGGCGTCGAAGTGCTGCGCCGCTGCGCGCCGTTGATGGGCGACGCGGACCACCCGGTGCGCTTCCTCGCGCTGTCGGTCTCGGACGCGGCGGAGGACGTCATCGGCGTGATCCGCGGCGGCGCGCGCGGCTACGTGACGAAGACGATCACGGGCCCGGACCTGGTCGACAGCGTCTTCCGGGTGGCGGACGGCGACGCGGTGTTCTCCCCGCGCCTGGCGGGCTTCGTCCTCGACGCGTTCGCCTCGACCGACGCGCCGCCGGTGGACGAGGACCTCGACCGCCTGACCCAGCGCGAACGCGAGGTGCTGCGGCTGATCGCGCGGGGCTACGCGTACAAGGAGATCGCCAAGCAGCTGTTCATCTCGGTCAAGACCGTCGAGTCCCACGTCTCGGCGGTCCTGCGCAAGCTGCAGCTGTCCAACCGGCATGAGCTGACGAGGTGGGCGACGGCGCGACGGCTGGTGTGAACGCGGACCTGTAAGGGGCTAGGGGCTCAACTCCCGCCCGTTCTCGGGGGCTTCGGGCTGAACGGGCGGGTCGGGCGCCGCGAGTTCGAACCACACCGTCTTCCCGACGCCGTACGGTCTCGGCTCCACGTCCCACGCGTCCGCCAGCGCCTCCACCAGGGCGAGCCCGCGCCCCGACTCGTCCTCGTCGCCCGCCTCGCGCCGTTTGGGCCACGCGTCACCCGCGTCCGACACTTCTACGCGCAGCCGCCCGCCGCTCAGCACACACCGCACGCCGATCTCCCGGCCCGGCGAACTCCTCGCATGCGTACACGCGTTGGTCACCAGCTCGCTCACCAGCAACACGGCGGTCTCGATGGCGTCCTCCGCCAGCTTCCAGTCGTGCGCCCGCGCACGCAGGAGCGCACGGGAGCGCCCGGCGCTGCGGGGTGTGCGCGGGAGCCGCCATTCACATTCACTTGTTCGAGGGGAAGTTACTGCATTCACATCACATACGGTGCGTGTCTGGTCGTACGGTCCGGAGTAACGGCTCGTGTACGGCGACGACCGTACGCGTGAGGTACGCACGGAGGGTCAGACGATGCGATGAACGACTCCGAACCGCCGATGGCCTGGCGCTACTGCGGCAGCCAGATCAAACTCTGGCGCGAGAAGGCGGGCGTCACACGGGACAAGCTCGCCCAGACGGCGAGCTACGAGTACGAGACGATCAAGTCGATGGAGACGGGCAGGAGGAGGCCGACGCTGCGCGTCCTCCAGGTGGCGGACGAGCTGTGCGGGGCGGGAGGGTTACTGCTCGCCGCGCAGGACTACCTGAAGCCGGAGAAGTTCCCGGCGCGGTCGCGGGAGTTCATGCTCATCGAGGCGGAAGCGATCACCATCCACTCGTACGAGGCGCTGCTGATCCCGGGCTTGCTCCAGACGGAGGCGTACGCGCGAGCGTTGATCAACGAGAGTTGTCCGCCTCGGGATGACGAGACCATTGAGGCGCGGATCGCCGCACGGCTGCAACGACAGGGAAAGTTGACGTGCAAGCCACTCACCCATTGCAGCTTCGTGCTCTACGAGGGGTCATTGCGATCCCTCGTCGGCGGCCGGGCAGTGATGAAGGAGCAACTGCTGCGGCTAGTCGAGCTGGGCAAGCTGCGCAACGTCTCCATCCAGGTTCTCCCGGTCGACAAGGGGGCCAACTCGGCAGCACTCGACGGTTCGTTCGTCCTCCTGGAAACGGCCGATCACGAGCACTACGCGTACATCGAGAGCCAGGACACGAGCACCCTGTACTCCGATCCTGACAGACTGAGTTCGCTGAGCCAGCGCTATGGCATGATCCGCATGCAGGCCCTCAACGTAGAGGCGTCGGCGGAGTTCATCAGCAAGCTGGCGGAGGAACTATGAGCACCGAACTGGCCTGGTTCAAGTCGAGTTACAGCGACTCTCACGGCGGCAACTGCGTCGAAATCGCCCCTTGCGCCAATGCCATCCGCGTGCGTGACTCGAAGGACAAGTCCGGGCCGCAGCTCGCCTTCTCGCGTGACGCGTGGGCCGCGTTCGTGGAGTTCGCTGCGACTCAGTCCGCGTAGTCCGTAGGAGGGGCCATGGCCGGCGGGTTAGCGTGGTTCAAGTCGAGCTACAGCGACTCGGAGGGCGGTGCCTGCGTCGAAGTCGCCTTGTCGTGGCGGAAGTCGAGCCACAGTGACGACCAAGGCGGCGCCTGCGTAGAGGTCGCCCTCCCGTGGCAGAAGTCGAGCCACAGCGACTCGCAGGGCGGCGACTGCGTGGAAGTCGCGCTTCCGTGGCAGAAGTCCAGCCACAGCGACTCCCATGGCGGCGCCTGCGTCGAAGTCGCCGCCTGCGCGGCCATGGTTCACGTACGTGATTCCAAGGACCCCGAAGGGCCCCGCCTCGCGTTCATGCCCGACGCCTGGGCCGCGTTCGTCACGTTCGCGTCGGCCCGGGCGTCGTGCGACGGCTGACGCTGTGAGGTGAGTCGGCGGGTGCACGTCGGGCTCGGGCGACCCCGGCGCGACCGGCCCCCTCGGCACGGCGGACTCTCCCGTCACATGGTCAGGTCCAGCCATTCCCCGACGGCCAGCGTGTGCGCGCGTTGGCCGGCATACGTGCGCAGTTCACTCTCCGGGTCGGCGACCTCGACGTAGCCCGCGATCTTGTCCGGCTGCTCCGGCTCGTAGTGGATCGGGACCGCGTACCGGGCGTCGAGGATCTCCGCCGCCGCGGCTGCCTGCCTCGGGTCCAGCGCGGCAGGCAGCGGGCTCGGCGGCTGGAGGTGCGGCGCGTCGACGACGGCTCCGTTGGCGGGCAGGAACACCGCGTCGAACGGACTGAACCGGCGCGCGATGAGCCACCAGTAGCCGTGGAACATCGTGTCGCCGCCGTGGAAGACCCGCTGTCCGTCGGCCTCCACCACCCAGTTCAGCTGGGGGTCGCCCAGCCCGTCCACGGCCGGGACGGCGGTGACGCGGAACGGCCCGATCTCACGGGTGGACCAGACGTCGACGACAGTGGCCGCCAGCCGGTGCCGGGTCAACTCGCCCTCAGCCAGCAACGTCGTCATGTTGTCCACGTCATCACCGGGGCCAGGAGCCGGTCGCAGCACCGGCGCTCCCGGTACCAGCACCTCCGCGAGCGCGGGCGCGTCGGTGTGATCCCGGTGCAGGTGGGTGACCAGCGCGACGTCGACCTTCCCGGTCGGCGCCGCCAGCCACTCGCCGGGCTTCCACGCCGTGAACAGCGGCGAGATGTCCCGCACGTAGTCGATCACCAGTCGCTTGCCGCCGGCCTCGATCTCCAGTCCTGCCCAGCCCAACCGTCGCACTCGCATCCCGTACTCCTTGGTCTCGTTAATTGGTCTCGGTGACGGCGGCAAAATTAGCGTACGGACGTTCTCCAAGTAAATAGCGGACGCTCGTACGCTATGCTCGTCGCATGTCGCCACGCCGCTCAGTAGCCGAAGCGCAGGCCACGAAGGGCCGGATCCTCAGCCGTGCCGCTGAGATCGCCTCCGAGGAGGGGCTGGACGGCATCACCATCGGACGGCTCGCTGAGGCGCTGGAGATGAGCAAGTCCGGGGTGCACAAGCACTTCGGCACCAAGGAGTCGTTGCAGATTTCCACGCTGGACAAGGCGTTCGTGGACTTCTGGCACCGGGTGGTCGAGCCCGCGCTGGGCGAACCCCCGGGCCTGCGGCGGCTGCGCGCGGTGTGCGCCAACTCCGTGGGCTATCTGGAAGCGCCGCTGCTGCCCGGCGGCTGCCTGATGACCGCGGCGCTCACCGAGTACGACGGCCGCCCCGGCCGGGTCCGCGACGCGGTGGCCGAAGTGTGGTCGCGTTGGCGGGAACAGCTGCGGGCGGACCTGGCCGCGGCGGTGGAGAACGCCGAACTGCCTGCCGGGTTCGACATCGACCAGGCACTGTTCGAGATCGTCGCCGCCGGACTGGCGCTGAACGCGGCCATGCAGCTCCAGCACGACCGGTCGGCCGCGGGCCGGGCCCGCTTCGCGATCGAACGGGCGTTGAAGCAGTCCTGACCGCGCGTCAGGCCGTTCACCGGCCTGAGAGTTGTCGTCAAATGGCACGCCCTCATCAGGAGTGAGGCGAGGGCGGGGCCAGAACTTCCCGACGGCCTCGACGCGGCCGCGCCGCCGGACCGGCGATCACGCGGTACGACCGTCGAAAACCGTCGCCCAGCGAGCCGCCGTGGCCGTGCCCTGGCCGCGCGGACGCTGTTCTGGCGGCCGCCATCGGCCCCGACCTCGGTGAAGACCGGTCCGATCAACGTGCCCCGGGCGGCGGGCACGTCGCCGCGGTACGGACGACGAGCGCTCACCCACCGCGCCCGGCGGGCTCCGACGCCGCCCGTCGCAAGAGCACCCCGAACCACCAACTGCCGGGATCAAAGGGCCTCTCGCGGGCCTCTCGCGGAGACCGACTCACAAAACCACGTCCCGAGCGACTCCCACAGCCGTCCTCAAAAAGCCTTGACCTACTATTGAGTAATAGTCGGCCGAGAGGTGTGGACCGCTATACCCCTTAGTTCGTCAAGTTTCCGAAAATCCTTGACGATTCCCCTTTTTCGTTCCCGGGTTGCCTGGACGGTCAACAAAACGTGACCCGGCGAATTGATTGCCGGTTCCTGTCGCCTTCTGGTAGAAACTGGCGCCGTCGGAGATCCCGGCCGTTCAGCAATCCCCCCACAACCCTGGAGGTCTCGTGCCGACGCATGCCCGCAGGAAACCGCGAATCCCCTTGTTCGCCGTCGCAGCCGCCGCGGTGGCCGTACTGGCGGCCAACACCTGGTCGGCCGAGGCGTCCGAGGTGTGGAACGGTGACGCCTCGCAAGGCACGAAGGTGTTCGGCAACCTCGACTGCGCGTCGCCGGGGAGCGTCACCCCTGTCGCCGGAACCGACGGACACGGAACGGTCTTCCGCTACACGAAGGCGGTCGGCGTCTACCGCTGCGAGTCGCGCGGTATACGGGTCGACGGCTCCCGGTACCAGTTCGCCGACAGTCATACGTACTGGTTCGGCTGGCAGCAGAGGTTCGCCGTCGTGCCCACCGGGAGCGACTGGGTGCCCTGGCAGTGGAAGTCCTATCCGGACGCGGAGCAGGACTACCCCCTGCTGATGACCGTGAGCGACGGCAAGCTCAACCTCGTCTACGTCGGCCCGGGCCAGGGCTGGAAGTACATCTGGTCCAAGCCGGTCACCGCCTACGACTGGAACCGGGTGGCGATCGGCATCCACACGTCCTCCTCCGCCTCCGCCGGCAGCGTCGAGCTGTACTACAACGGAGTCAGGCAGACCTTCACCAACGGCTCCACCAACTACACCGGCCGCACCTGGGACTCCGCCAACGAACCGAAATGGGGCGTCTACGACCGCGGCGACACAACGCATCTGCTCACCAACTGGGTCGACGGTCTCAAGCTCGGAACCACCTACGCCGACGTGAGCTGAGCGGTCGCTCTGCCCGGTATTCGCTCCTGGAACTCGGGGCAGAGCCCGAACACCGGATTTCTGCCGCATTAAGCGGAAATCGCGGAACCCGGGGGGCGGTTCAGCGGTGACGTCACGTGGTGAACCCCCTTTTCGCGGCGCCCGAGGCTGCCATCATCGCCGGGGCCAAGGCTGGAGAGAAACAGCCGTCCGGCGGCCTGATGGCAGCCTCGGTCTTTTCCGGCGACAGGTTCGACGACAGGTTCAACGACGGGCGAGACGACACCGAGAGGCGTCCACTCCGTAGCCGGGGACTTCGGCGTGAGACGTACGGTCGTCGCTGCGCGGTTACGTGAGGACCCTCACACCGATTCCACCTGACCGGTGTCGACCTGGCGGCCCCCGGCGGGCGTATCCCTGGTGAAGCGAGAGATCCGGGAGTGGCCGTTGACCGTCGAGGAGTTCGAAGAGTTCTACGCCCAGACGGTGACGCGGCTCACGGGCCAGCTGTACGTGATGACCGGCGATCTGCACGAGGCGCAGGACGTGGTGCAGGAGGCGTTCGTCAGGGGCTGGAGCAGGCGTCGGCAGCTCGACCGGGACGGGCGGCCCGAGGCGTGGATCCGTACGGTCGCCTGGCGTATGGCGGTGAGCCGGTGGCGCTTCGGGCGCCGGTCGGCCGACGCCTGGAAGCGCAGCGGCGCCCCGCCCCACGTCGAGGGGCCGGGGCCGGAGCAGCTGGCGCTGGTGGAGGCGTTGCGCGAACTGCCCGCCCAGCAGCGGCGGATCATGACCCTGCACTACCTGTGCGATCTGATGGTCGAGCAGATCGCCGGTGAGACGGGGCTTTCGGTGAGCACCGTCAAGACGCACCTGAGCCGGGGCCGGACCGCGCTCGCCCACCGCATGCAGGATCCGCGCGTCGAGGAGGCCCCCGGTGCCTGAGCCCCAGGACCCGTTGCGGTCCCTCTTCCAGCAGGCGGCCCAGGCCGGGCAGGCCCGTACCGTCGCGCCACCGGTCGCGTACATCACCGGGCGGGCCGAACGGGCGCGGCGACGGCTCGTCGTCCTCGCCGCGGTCGTCTGCGTGCTCCTCGCCGGGGGAGCGGCCACCGCGGTCACGCTGCTGCCGCACCGGCCGGCCCTGGAAGTCCCGGCGACCAGTCCCTCGCCCTCGCTGAGCGGCAGCCCGACGCGGACGCCCACGTCGTCGAGTACGGGCGATCCGACCGCGCCGGGAACGGGAGCCCCGACCGCGCCGACCAGCGGGCAACCGGTACGCACGACGCCGCCCTCCGCCCCGTCCACCGGCCCCCGGTCCACGTCCACCGCGCCCGGGTCCGCCACCACCGCCCCCTGATCGAAGCCACCGCAGTCGTGACCCAGTGGGTCGTCCCTGGATCACGCATGCCTCCGTACATCCTGAGGAGCCCGATATGTGCGCGATGTCGCCCACCGCGCGGGAGCACGCACCGGCCGCCCCGAAGCGCCCCGCCGCACCGGGACCACCGCACCGGCGCCTTCCCGAACGCCCGCGCCTTCCCGGTCGGCCGCGCCTCGGCCCGGCCGACCGGGACGTGCTCTGGCTGTACCTGCTGACCCGAATCGGCATCTGGATCACCGCCTACAGCGTCCGATGGCTGTTCCCGGCCGACCCCGGCACCCGTAGCCCCGGTCCGCTCCTCGCGCCGTTCCAGCAGTGGGACTGGGTCCACTTCCTCGACATCGCCCGCGACGGCTACTTCCCCGGCGGCGCGGGTCCCTGGCAGAAGGGCTGGGACAACCGGGAGGCGTTCTTTCCCGGCTTCCCGCTCCTGCTCCGCGCCGTCCACGTCCTCGTCCCCGACTGGACTCTCGCCGGGCTACTGATCTCCTTCGTCGCGGGAGCCGTCGCCGTGGTGGCCCTGGCGCGCGTCGCCCGCCTGCACCTGCCCGAGCCCGACGCCGGGCGGCGCACGGTACTGATCTTCCTGCTCTCCCCCTGCGCGATATTCCTGGCCGTCGGCTACACGGAAGCCCTCTTCCTCGCCCTCGCGCTGCCCGCCTGGCTCGCGGCCCGGCACCGCGACTGGCCCCTGGCGGCCGCACTGGCGGCCCTGTCGACCGCGGTACGCGTCAGCGGCCTGTTCCTCGCCGCCGCGCTCGCCCTGGAGTTGCTGCTCTCCGTCCGCGCCCGCCGGGACCTGCGACCGCTGCCCTGGCTGGCCCTGCCCGCCGTACCGGCGCTGCTCTACGGCTGGTACCTGCACGCCCGTACCGGCGACTGGATGGCGTGGCAGCACGCCCAGGAACGCGGCTGGTACCGCACGTTCCACACACCCTGGGACGCCTGGAGCACCACCTGGCACAACGCGTTCGGCCACGCCCAGACCACCGGCTACGCCTTCATGTTCCAGGCCGAACTCGTCGCCATGGTCGTCGGCGTGCTCCTGCTCGGCCTCCTGATACGTGAACGCCGCTGGCCGGAAGCCCTCTACATCGGCCTCAACCTGTGCGCCCTGGGAACGTCCTACTGGTACATGTCCATCCCGCGCGCCACCCTCCTGTGGTGGCCCCTGTGGACCGCCCTGGCCTCCCGGGGCCTGCGCTCCCCCCGCTTCCACACCGCCTGCCTCAGCCTCACCGTCCCCCTGACCACGGTCTTCGCCCTCACGTACCTGTCAGGACGCTGGGCGGGCTGACGCCTCAGGCGCGAGGAGTCGGTGGATTACGCGGTCGCGGAGGCGGGCAGCGGCTCCGCCGCCGCGCACAGGGCGCTGTGCTTGCGGAAGGACGCCAGTTTGCTGACCACCTGCAGGGCGTTCGCCACCACCAGCGCGGACCACAGCGCCCGCAGACCGCCCGACTCGGCGACCGGCACGGCCACCACGCCCAGCAGCCCGAACCACAGGAGCGTCCACGTCAGGCTCGGCCGCGTCACCCTCAACCCGACCAGGCCGAAACCGGAGACCGCCTGCAACGCGTCCGTCGCCACCGAGGCCAGCAGCAACGGCAACAAGGCCATGACGCCGGCCAACACCACATGGTCGGAGCTGAAGACGGACACGACCTGGTGCCGCCACCCCACCAGGACGATCCCGAAGAACGCCGCCGCGCCCAGCGCCAGCACCGCGCCCACGGCGACGATCCGCCGCACCGCCGCGACCTCGTGGCCCCGAGCCGCGACCGCCACGGTCCGCGCCACGGCCTGGCCCACCGCGACCGCCGCGGTGTACATCACGTTGGACAGCGACACACAGACGATCTGCACCGCGGCGTCAGCCGTGCCGATCCGCGCCGCGGCGAACGTCAGCACGCCCATCACCACGAACTTCACCAGCACCGTTCCGGCCAGCGGCAGCGCCACGTCGGCCAGTCGCCGTACCTCGGGCAGGTCGGGCCTTCCCGGCCGCAGCCGCGTTCCCCTCATCGCGGGATGCCGCATCAGGGCCGCCTTCGCCACGGCGCGGGCGACCACCGTGGACGTCAGCATGGCGATGCCCGCCCCGGTCAGGCCCAACGGCGGGAGCGGTCCGGCGCCGCGCACCAGCAGCAGCGAAAGCCCCACCCCGATACCGGTGTTGAGCAGCCCGACCTTCATCACCACCCGGGCCCGCCCCAGGCCGATCAGCACGGTCGACGTCGTGGTCCCGAGCGCGGTCGCCACCACGCTGCCCACCAACAGGTAAGGGAAGACGCCCAGATGATCGAGCGTCGCCCTCGGCGTCCCGGTCATCTCACCGATCAACGGCACCGCGCCCACCACGAGCGCCCCCAGCGTGCCGACCGCGTAGCCGAGCCACATCGCGTTGCGCACCACCGGCAGCAGGGCCTCGGGGTCGTCCTTGTGCGCGGCCACGAACGGCAACACGCCGCGCTCCGCCCCCTGCATCATCGACATCACGGGGTTGAACACGGCGATCGTCACGGAGAACGCGGCCAGTGAGGCCGTGGCGTAATGCCCCAGCAGCGCCGTGTCCACCAGCGCGGCGGCCGACGAGGCGATCATCGTCACGTACAGCGGCCCGGCGGTCGCCAACAGCGCCCACCAGGGCCCACGTCGCCGCGTCACGGCCGCCTCCCGTTCCCGAGCACCGCGCACCACCGTAGCCCCCGGCTCACCGCCCCCGCCGGGATTCGGCCGGGTCGTGCCAGGGGGTGGGCGCGGGGCCCCGGAGGGGCCTGGTTAGGCTCGCCGGCATGGACGTGCTCACCCACCTGTTCGTCGGGCTCCACATCATCGGCATCGCCGCCCTGCTCGGCGGCGTGCTCACCCAGATGAAGGCGATGCGCGGCGGCGAGGCCCGCGTCGTGCCCGCGATGCTGCACGGCGCGCTGACCATGCTGGTCACCGGCATCGTGCTGGTCGGGCTGAGCGACGCCCAGCACGTCCACCTCAGCGTGCCGAAGATCGGGCTGAAGCTCGCGTTCCTCGTGGTCATCCTGGGCCTGGTCTACGTCAAGCGGGACGAGGAGACCGTCGAGAAGGGCGTGGTGGCGACGGTCGGGGCGCTGACCGTCGCCAACATCTTCATCGCCGTGCTGTGGACCTGACGCCTCCGGCGCCCCACCCCGGCCCTCCGGCCCCCTACGCCGGGCGCGTCACCCCGTAGATCGGCATCTCCGTGACCGGCTGGACGTCCACCACCGCGCCCGTGTGCGGGGCCTGGATCATCTGGCCGTCGCCGATGTACATCGCCACGTGGCTGATGTCGCTGTAGTAGAAGACCAGGTCGCCCGGCTGCATGTCGTCGACGGAGACACGGGTGCCGACCTTGACCTGGTCCCAGGTCGTACGCGGCAGCGTCACGCCTGCCGCCGCCCAGGCCGCCTGGGTCAGGCCCGAGCAGTCGTAGGAGTTCGGGCCCGTCGCGCCCCACACGTACGGCTTGCCGAGCTGCGCCCTGGCGAACGCGATCGCCTTGGCCGCCTTCGCCGCGAACGACGCGTCGGAGGACCCGCCGGACGACGAGCCGCCGGACGACGAGCCCGACGACGAGCCGGAGGACTGCTTCGCCCGCTCCCTCTGCTCCGCCGCCAGCTTCGCCGCGGTCCGCGCCGCCGCCTCCTCGCGCTGCTTCTGCAACGCCGCGAGCTTCGCCTTCTGCTGCGCGGTGAGGCTGTTGAGGAGGGACTGCGCCTGCGCGAGCTTCTTCTGCACGGTCGCCTTGTCGCCCGCCAGCTTCTGCTGCGAGAGCGTGAGCGCCCGCACGCCGCTCGCGGCACGGGCCCGGGCGCCGGAGGTCTTCGCCTGCTGGGTCTCGTAGTCCGACAACGCCCGCTGCTGCCGCTGGGTCATGCGGTCGAAGGTGTGCGTCTGCTCGAACAGCTGCTGGGGGTCGGAGGCGAGCAGGAACTGCGCCGTCTGCCCGAGCCCTCCGGTGCGGTACTGGGCGTCGGCCAGCTGCCCGAGCGTGCGCCGGGCGTCGTTGAGCCGCTGGGCACCCTGGGCGAGCTGGTCGAGCAGCGCGTCGGCCTTCTGCCGCTGGGTGGCGGTGTTCTGCGCGGCCTGGTCGTACTGGTCGCTCGCCACCTCCGCCTGGTGATTGAGGGAGTCCACCTGGGCCTGCACCTGCGCGATGGTCGGCTGGGGCTTCGCCGGGGCGGCCGAGGCGTTCTCGCCGAGCAGGGTGACGGTCGCCAGCGCGGCGGAGGTGACGCAGATCGCCGCGCGGGGCCCGGGTATCGCGGCGATGCGGGGGGACGGTTTGCGGTGCGACGCCATGGACGGCGCTCCTTCCGTGGACCGCCCGCCGGTGGCTTGTTCCGCGGGTGGCGGCCGTTGGCGTACGCCGGATCGGGGCCCCGGAAGGCGGAGGCGTACCGCACCGGCACTGCGCCGGTGGTGGGGGACGGCCGCCTTGGCCGAGCACGCTAGCGAACGCGCGGGGCGGATGTGAAGCCTGAGACGTGATCTGTCCGAAATGCTTTCGTGATCTGCGGCACGTGGGGCGCGAGCCATCCGCGGCACGTCCTACGCGAGCGGCACCCGGATCCCGGGAGGCGCCGCGGGCTGTCAGTGCCGCCGCCTAGACTCGTACGACGATGAGCAGCCTCTTCGACGACAACTTCCTCGCCTCGTTCGAACCGCCCGCGGACGAGGCGCCTCCGCCACCGGACGACGACGCCCACGTGTCCCACGACGGCGCGCGGCCCGCGGACCACGACGCGCCGGACGACCTGTTCGGCGGTCGCTTCGACGTGCCCGCGCCCCGGGACGCGCACTACCGTGACGGTGTGGCCCGCCCCGTCGTCGACCCGGCCGCGCTGCTCGAAGGGCTGAACGAGCAGCAGCGCGCCGCCGTCGTCCACTCCGGCTCGCCCCTGCTCATCGTCGCCGGCGCGGGCTCGGGCAAGACCCGCGTGCTCACCCACCGCATCGCCCACCTGCTGGGCGACCGCGGCGTCCATCCCGGCCAGATCCTCGCGATCACGTTCACCAACAAGGCCGCGGGCGAGATGAAGGAGCGCGTCGAGCAGCTCGTCGGCCCGCGCGCCAACGCGATGTGGGTCTCCACGTTCCACAGCGCGTGCGTGCGCATCCTGCGCCGGGAGAGCAAGCACCTGGGCTTCACGTCCAGCTTCTCGATCTACGACGCGGCCGACTCCAAGCGCCTGATGGCCCTGGTCTGCCGCGACCTGGACCTCGACCCGAAGACGTACCCGCCGAAGTCGTTCAGCGCGAAGGTCTCCAACCTCAAGAACGAGCTGATCGACGAGGAGAGCTTCGCGGCGCAGAGCGAGAACGGTTTCGAGAAGAAGCTCGCCGAGGCCTACGCGCTCTACCAGGCCCGCCTGCGCGAGGCGAACGCACTGGACTTCGACGACATCATCATGACGACGGTCAACCTGCTCCAGGCGTTCCCCGACATCGCCGGGCACTACCGCCGCCGCTTCCGCCACGTCCTCGTGGACGAGTACCAGGACACCAACCACGCCCAGTACACGCTGGTGCGCGAGCTGGTCGGCACGCCCGCGACGCTGGAGCCGGACCCCGCGGTGCCGCCGCAGGCCGCCGACCCGGACGACGCGATGGCCGAGCTGTGCGTGGTGGGCGACGCCGACCAGTCGATCTACGCGTTCCGCGGCGCGACCATCCGCAACATCCTCCAGTTCGAGGAGGACTACCCCGACGCGACCACGATCCTGCTGGAGCAGAACTACCGCTCCACGCAGAACATCCTGACCGCCGCCAACGCCGTCATCGAACGCAACACCAGCCGCCGCCCGAAGAACCTGTGGACCGAGGCCGGCGCGGGCGCGGTGATCACCGGCTACGTCGCCGACACCGAGCACGACGAGGCGCAGTTCGTCGCCGAGGAGATAGACCGTCTCACGGACGCGGGCCACGCCAAGCCGTCGGACGTCGCGGTCTTCTACCGGACCAACGCGCAGTCCCGTGTGTTCGAGGAGATCTTCATCCGCGTCGGCCTGCCGTACAAGGTCGTCGGCGGCGTCCGCTTCTACGAGCGCAAGGAGGTCAGGGACGTCCTGGCCTACCTGCGCGTGCTGGCCAACCCCGAGGACACCGTCCCGCTGCGCCGCATCCTCAACGTGCCCAAGCGCGGCATCGGCGACCGCGCCGAGGCGATGATCGACGCGCTGGCGCTGCGCGAGCGGATCTCCTTCCCGCAGGCACTGCGCCGGGTCGACGAGGCGTACGGCATGGCCGCGCGCTCGGCGAACGCGGTGCGCCGCTTCAACGAGCTGCTGGAGGAGCTGCGCACGATCGTGGAGTCCGGCGCGGGCCCGGCCACCGTCCTGGAGGCGGTCCTCGAACGCACCGGCTACCTGGCCGAGTTGCAGGCGTCCACCGACCCGCAGGACGAGACCCGGGTGGAGAACCTCCAGGAACTCGCCGCCGTGGCCCTGGAGTTCGAGCAGGAACAGCCCGAAGGCACCCTCGCGGACTTCCTGGAACAGGTCGCCCTGGTCGCCGACTCCGACCAGATCCCGGACGAGGGGGAGGAGGGCGAGAGCGGTGGCGTCATCACGTTGATGACCCTGCACACCGCCAAGGGCCTCGAATTCCCGGTGGTGTTCCTGACCGGCATGGAGGACGGCGTCTTCCCGCACATGCGCGCCCTCGGCCAGACCAAGGAGCTGGAGGAGGAACGACGGCTGGCGTACGTCGGCATCACCCGTGCCCGCGAGCGGCTGTACGTGACGCGGTCGGCGATGCGCAGCGCCTGGGGCCAGCCCGCGTACAACCCGCCGTCGCGCTTCCTGGAGGAGATCCCGCCGACGCTGATCGACTGGAAGCGCACCGGTGGTTCGGCCCCGTCGCCGAAGGTCTCGCCCGGGTCGTCGGTGCTCGCCTCCGGCGGGCGCGGTGGCGGCGGCACGTCCTCGCGGTTCGCGACACGGCGTGCGGGCGCGCGGGAACGCGAGGTGGTCGCGCTGGCGGTCGGCGACCGCGTCACCCACGACTCGTTCGGCCTCGGCACGGTCGTCGCCGTCAAGGGCAGCGGGGACAACGCGGAGGCGACGGTGGACTTCGGCGGCGAGAAGCCGAAGCGGCTGCTGCTGCGGTACGCGCCGGTCGAGAAGCTGTAGGGCTGACGCGGGCCGGGAGCTGTAGGGCTGAGGCGGGCCGGGGAGTTGCCGCAGGCCTTCAGCGGGGGTCGAGGCCGTGGGCGAGGAGCCAGGGCAGCGGGTCCACCGGCGCGCCGCCGTGCGGCCGCACCTCGAAGTGCAGGTGCGGCCCCGTGGTGTTGCCGGTGTTGCCGGAGTACGCGATGACCTCGCCCGCCCGGACCGCGCCCGAGGCGACCCGCGCCGCGCTCAGGTGGCAGTACCAGGTCTGCGTGCCGTCCGGCGCGGTCAGTTCGACCATGTTCCCGTACGACGGATTCCACTTGACGCGCACCGTGCCGTCGGTGACCGCCCGCACCGGCGTGCCGGGCTCCACGGGGAAGTCGATGCCGGTGTGCATCGACAGCCAGTGCGCGCCGGTCTCGCCGAAGTACGCGCTCAGGCCGCGCTGGACGACGGGCAGGACGTCGTGGGGTGCGTCCTGCGTCTGACGCTGCTTCAGGGCCGCGCGCTGACGGGCCCGGTCGGCGGCGGGGACGGCGGTGCGAGCGGCGGCTCCTGAGGCGGTCGTGGCGGAGGCCGTAGCGGGGGTCGTCGCATCGGCGCCGTCAACGGCGCGTTGGTGGGCGGCGGTTGACGCGGCGTCGGTACGCGAGTGGCCGCCGCCGTGCTGCCCGGCCGCGAAACTGCTCACCGCCGCCGCGGCCACCCCCAGCAGGGCGACCGAGGGCACCGCCACCGTCAGCAGGGTGAACCGCTTCGGCGGCGCCTTGCGACGCCGTCCACCGGCCCGCCCGCGGGCCCGATGCCGATGCCGGACGGGACCGCGGGCCGGGGAGCCGGGGACCTCCGAGGCGCTGGAGGCGGCGGGGTCGGCGGGGCCGGGCCGGGCGGTGGCGGGGTCGCCGTACGGGCTCCCGTACGACGCGGAACGCGGTTCGCCGTACGCGTACGCGTGCTGCCCGTCGTGACCACCGGGCAACGGGCCGAAAAGCGGATCGTGTTCACGATCGTCCACCGTCGACATCTCTTTCGCGTCGGCGTCATGACAATGATCGGCGACTGTATACCGGCACGGCCGAACCCGACAATGCGGGGAAATTTCGGGCATACGCGCGAGGCGTGCGAGTGAGGGGCGGATCAGGCCGCGTCCACTGCCTCCGAGGCGTCGGAAACGCTCCGCAAAGCCTGTCGAACCCCCGCCACGACCTGCGCGTTCACCGCCATCGCGAGATGACCGACGCCCTGCACGCCGACGTTCTCGATGATCAGATCCGGGTGGTCGAGCCGCGCGGATTCCGTGGGCGTCATGATGGGGTCGGCATCGCTCCAGAACGCGACGAACCGCGTACGGCAACCGGGCGCGGGAAGCGCGAGTTCGGCCATGAGCGCGGAACGCGGCCGCATCTGCCGCACGACCGGATGCGGGTCGGCGAACGGCACGGCGCGCGTCCCGGCGTGCGGCGTCGCCAGCGTGACCAGCGTCCGCACCCGGACGTCACCGCCGAGCCGCTGCGCGTAGTACCGCCCGATCAGCCCGCCGAGGCTGTGCCCGACGAGGTCGATGCGCGCACTGCCGGTGCGCTCGCACAACTCCTCGACGTGGCGCCCGAGCAGCGCGGCCGCGTGCCGCACGTCGCTGGTCAGCGGCGAGTAGTTGAGCGCGCTCACCTGCCGCCAGCCGTGCCGGCGCAGGTTGCGGCGCAACGGGGTGAAGACGGAACGGTTGTCCACGAACCCGTGCAGCAACAGCACCGGCAGCTGCCCGTCCGCGCCCACCGGTCCGTTCCCCGGCGGGAGGTCCGCGACGGGAACGGGCGTGGGCACGGGGCCGGTGAGCGGCGTGTGGGCGGGGCCGGACGGGCCGGTCGGCGGTGCCGTCCGAGGCGGTGCGGTGCGCTGTCGCGGCACGGACGCTGCCGCAGGGGCCGGGGACTCCTGGAACACACCCGTCGGATAGAGCAGCAGGTGCCGCGCGAGCACCGCCACCTCCGTCATCGTCACCCGGGCCGTGGCGGCCATGCGCCCCAACCCGTACGGACACCCGGTGTCGTCGGTCGTCGTGCTCGGGTCGCTGCTGTCCATGGCCTGCCTCCCCGTGCGGCGTACGCGGGCGGCATCGTCTCCGTACGCCCTTGAGGGCAGCCGTAGGGCAGGCGTGAGCGGCTCGGCGGACGGCCGGGCGGATGGCGTGCCGACGCGAGAGGTGGCGGTCGGCGGCCCGGTCGCGCCGCCGTGCCGGGCGGCTGACGGCACGGCGGCGCGGGGCCTGGCTGCGGCTCCCCTGGCGCGCGCGGCCCCCTCGCCACGGGAGTCCGGCTGTGGCGTGACGCCGGATCACCGAGGGCGGGACTCGGGCCTGGCGCGCCGTGAATATGTCCCACGTGTGATTTCCCCCTCCCCCCGTGCCGCGAAACTGCCGCGTGCGGGATGCTGGGGGATAACGTTCGTTCACAACGTGAGCCCGATGGCAGCGATGGCACGGCAGGCATGGAGGCAGTGATGGGTGTGTCGGGTCCGATCCGCGTGGTGGTCGCCAAGCCGGGGCTCGACGGCCACGACCGCGGCGCCAAGGTCATCGCCCGCGCGCTGCGGGACGCGGGCATGGAGGTCATCTACACCGGCCTGCACCAGACGCCGGAGCAGATCGTGGACACCGCGATCCAGGAGGACGCCGACGCGATCGGCCTGTCCATCCTGTCCGGCGCGCACATGACGCTCTTCGCCAAGGTCATCGAACTGCTCGGCGAGCGCGACGCCCGCGACATCCAGGTCTTCGGCGGCGGCATCATCCCCGAGGCGGACATCCCCCCGCTCAAGGAGCTGGGCGTCGCCGCGATCTTCACCCCCGGCACGACCACCGGCGACGTCGTGACCTGGGTCCGCGAGAACGTCCGCCAGCCCGCGGGGGCGTAGCCCGCACCCGGCCCGCCTTTCCGGGCAGGGGCCGGTGGGGCCACGCCCGGCCGGCACCCCGCGCACCGCCCCGGCACAGCACTGCCCCGGCGCGGCACCGCCCCGGCGCCCTACGCGTCCGGGGCCAGCTCCGCGTACATCGCTGCCCGCAGCCGCAGCGTCCCCACCAGGCGCTGGAACGCCTCCGACCAGTAGCCCCCGGCGCCGGGCGAGCCGTCCGGCGGTTCCTCGGGTATCGCGGTGAGCGGCTCCAGCCGGTCCGCCTGTGCCGGGTCGAGACAGCGCTCCGCCAGGCCCATCACCCCGCTGAAGCTCCACGGATAGCTGCCCGCCTCCCGGGCGATGTCCAGCGCGTCCACCACCGCCCGGCCCAGCGGTTCCGCCCACGGCACCGCGCACGCCCCCAGCAGCTGGAACGCCTCCGACAGCCCGTGCGCCGCGATGAACCGCGTCACCCACGCCGCCCGCTCCTCGTGCGGCAGCACCGACAGCAGCTTCGCCGGATCGCCCACCACCGACGCCGTGCCGCCCGCGTCCGCCCGCTCCGGCGGTGGCCCGAGCAGCGCCCGCGCCCAGTCGGCGTCCCGCTGCCGCACCGCGGCCCGGCACCAGGCGGCGTGCAGGTCCGCCTGCCAGTCGTCGGCCACCGGCAGTGCCACGATCTCCCCGGGCGCCCGCCCGCCCAGCCGCTCCGTCCATATGCCCAGCGGCGCGGCCTCCACCAACTGCCCCAGCCACCAGGCCCGTTCGCCCCGGCCGGACGGCGGCTTGCGGGCCACCCCGTCGCGTTCCATCGCCGCGTCACACTCGTGCGGCGCCTCCACCACGACGCGCGGACCGACCCCCGTACGGTCCAACGCCACGCAGCTGATCGCCCGCGCCCCCATCCGCCCGGCCAGCGCGGAACCCGGCAGACCCGCCAGCAACTCCGCCGCCGTCGCCCGCACGTTGCGGCTGCGGTCGGCGAGCGCCTGCTCCAGGAACGGCTCGTCGTCCGCCGACAGCCGCTCCCGCAACGAGTCCAGGAACATCAGCCGGTCCTCGGCCCGCTCCTTCGCCCACGTCGAACGCAGCAACG
The DNA here is from genome assembly GCF_019890615.1 of Streptantibioticus parmotrematis. Taxonomy (GTDB): domain Bacteria; phylum Actinomycetota; class Actinomycetes; order Streptomycetales; family Streptomycetaceae; genus Streptantibioticus_D; species Streptantibioticus_D parmotrematis. The sequence continues at coordinate 151,496 of NZ_JAINVZ010000002.1, forward strand.
CCAGCCCCTCGGCCGAATCGCGCTCCCGTATCGAGGTCAGCACCGCGACCCGCTCCGCGAACAGCCCCTCCTCCCACAGCCGTCGTGCCGCCTCCGGCTCGTCCGCCGCCCGCCCCGCCGCGCCGCGACCGCCGGAACGCAGCGCGAACCGCCAGTCCGGGTTCAGTTCCGCGAGCCACAGCCCGCGCGGCCCGGCCAGCGCCAGCGCGTCGGGCCGCAGGTCGGTCCTGGCCCGCGCCGCGTCCAGCAACGCGGGCAGCGCGGCGTCCGGCGCGCGGTAGCCGTGGGCCGTGGCCGCCGCCAGCCACTGCGGCAGCAACTCCGCGAGCGCCGGAGCCGTCCCGCGCCGGCCCCCGCCGCCCGAACCCCCGGCGCCCACGCGGTCGCTGAGCAACATGGTGAGCCGGTCCCGGGCCGCCGCGGGCAGCGGCGGCCGGGGGTCGTGCTGCGCGGGCACGGGACGCGGCGCGGCGGTCGGCGGCCGCAGGCCCGCGCGTCTGCGTACGGTCTCCACGGCTGCGGCGTCCAGCAGCGCACGGGCCGGATCGTCACCCGCGCCGTCCAGGCGGGAGGCCGCCCGCCGGTCCGTCCCGAGCAGGGCGGCGGACAACAACTCCTCCCAGGAGGGGAGGGGTCGGTCTCGGCTCTCGCGGACCTCCGGTGCGTCCCGCCCACCCGGCGCGGTGCGAGCGCCCGGCCGCCGACCGGACGCGGGCCCGCCCGGCGGCCCGGACCCCGCCGACCTCCCGGGCTCCTCAGGATGCGCGCTGCCCGTGTCGGCCCCGGTCGCGGGTGGACGCGGTGTCGTCAGTGCCATGGCTGCTCTCCCCCTTCTGATCGTGTCGTTCTGCATCAGGGCTCACGCTGTCGATCCCGTGAGCGCGGTCGTGCCCGTGCGTGCCCTACGCGGTCACGACCGCGCGCGCCGTGCGCGGTCTCGCGGTCACGACCGCGCGGTTGACGCCTGCGCCTCAGTCACGCGGCCACGACCGCGTGGTGGCCCCTGCGCCTCGCCGGACGGCATCGCGGCGGCCGACCCCCGTACGGCTGCCGCGCGGCGCTCACAGCCGTACCGGGTCGCCCGGGGCCTGCGGTGACCAGGCCGTCAGGGGCGTGAAGCCGCGATGGCCCAGCGAGCCGAAGACGGTGACCGGGGTGCCGCCCGAGACCGCGGCCAGGCGCCACAGGCCCGGGCGGTCCAGGCGCCGGGGATCCACGGGCAGCGCCGAGTCGCCCTCCGCGTCGGCCAGTTGCCAGCCGTGCGCTGTCGGCACCGGCACGACCGGGCCCAGCACGACCGGCCACTCGTCCAGCCACGGATCGGCGCGCAATGCCTCCCCGTACGCCCCGAGCGCGTCGCCGACCGCCACTGCGGGCGGTATTCGGCCCGGCTCCGGCGCACCGTGCTGAGGTCCGAGCGCGGCGCGCAGCGGGACGGCGCCGGGGTGGTAGGCGAGTTCGGCGTCGACGATCCGGCCGACCGGCAGCGACAGCTCAGGCGTCCGGCCCGTCGCGCCGAACCCCAGCAGCAGCGCGGCACGCCCTCGTTCCGCAGCGAGCAGCCATATCCGCCGGGTCGTCAACTGCCCCTCCAGCGCATCCTGCTGGGACAGCACCAGCCAGCGGTCCCGCACGGTCGGGCCGGCCAGCAGCTCCGCGGTGTCCGCGGTGAAGCCGACCCGGGTGCGGACGGTGGCCGCCAGGCCCTCGGGCAGCCCGTCGCACCCCAGGTAGCCGCGGGCCAGCAGGTGCAGCAGGCTCTGCTCCTCCAGCAGCCGCGTCGGCCAGTCCCCGCCGGAACCCGGTATCACCGCCAACTCTCTTGTCCAGGAGGCCAGTCCGGGAGCCTGGGCGTCCATCATGCGGGCTGCCACCTCCTGCCAGATCCGGCGGTCCTCGTGGCCCGCGGAGGCCAGGCCCGACCGCAGGCTGTCGGCCAGTCGCTGGTCCAGCTCCGCCGCCCCGGCCGCCACCCGGGACGCCCTGCGCTCCGCCCTGCGCCGGGCCGCCGCCGGATCGGCCACCTCGGCCCTGGGCGTGCGGCGCCGCGTCGCCGTGGCCTGACGCCCCGCCCGCCACTCCCGCACCCAGTCCGGCGGCTCGGCCGCCGCGACGCCGCCCTCCCGTCCCTGGGACCACAACAGGAGCAGGCCCAGGGCGTGTTTGCACGGGAACTTGCGGCTGGGGCAAGAACACTTGAACGCGGGAGCGGTAACGTCCACGACCGTGCGGTACGGGGTCTTGCCGCTGCCCGCGCACAGGCCCCAGACCATGAGGACGCCGCCGCCCGGCTCCCCGTCTTCCCCGTCCGCGCGTGCCGCCTCGACGCCCTTGGCCGTGCCCTCGCCGCCCGGCGGCGCGCACCCCTCCGACAGGCCCGTGCCGGACCACGGGCCGGGCACGCCGAGCTTGGTGCCCGCCTTGCTTGACGCGGCGTCAGGAGCGAGTGCGAGCACTTGCCCGGCCGACCACCGCTGTTCGGTGTCCTCCATGTCCGCAACGCTACGAGCGGCCACTGACAATCGGTTCTGACCTGCGGTTTCACCGGTCCGGAGAGGCGTTGTCAGTGGTCGGGTGCAAGGTGGATTCGCAGGCGGCCCACGGGGGTTGGACGAGGGCCGTGCTGCCCGCGCACGGCCTCGTCCGGGCGCGGCCGTTTCCACATTTGTCAGGGGGACGTCATGTCGGACAACAGGGTCGGAGAGCCGGAGAACAGGGCCCAGGGACCAGGGGCCAGGGCCGAGGAATCAGAGATCAGGGCGGACGAGGCGGCGGTCGCCAGGGCGGGGGGACCGGTGGCCGGGGCGGAGGAGTCGGCCGCCAGGGCGGAGGGAGCAGGGACCGGGGCGGAGGAAGAGGTTCTCAGGCCGCACGCCGAGGACGCCTTCGCGTACGAGCTGAAGGCGCTGGCCGCCGCCGACGACCGCCCGCGCCCGGCGCGTTGGAACCTCTCGCCGTGGGCCGTCGCCACCTATCTCCTGGGCGGGGTGCTGCCGGACGGCACCGCGATCTCGCCCAAGTACGTGGGCCCGCGGCGGATCGTCGAGGTCGCCGTGACCACGCTCGCCACCGATCGCGCGCTGTTGCTGCTGGGAGTGCCGGGGACGGCCAAGACCTGGGTGTCGGAGCACCTCGCGGCGGCCGTCAGCGGCGACTCGACGCTCCTGGTGCAGGGCACCGCGGGCACGCCGGAGGAGGCGATCCGGTACGGCTGGGACTACGCCCGGTTGCTCGCCCACGGGCCCAGCCGGGACGCGCTGGTGCCCGGTCCCGTCATGCGGGCGATGTCGGGCGGCGGCATCGCGCGCGTCGAGGAACTGACCCGCATCCCGGCCGACGTGCAGGACACGCTGATCACGATCCTCTCCGAGAAGACGCTGCCGATACCGGAGCTGGGCCAGGAGGTGATGGCGGTACGCGGCTTCAACCTGATCGCCACCGCCAACGACCGCGACCGCGGGGTCAACGACCTGTCCAGCGCGTTGCGCCGACGCTTCAACACGGTGGTGCTGCCGCTGCCCGCCACGGTCGAGGACGAGGTGGACATCGTCGCCCGTCGCGTCGACCAGATGGGGCGCGCCATCGACCTGCCCCAGGCCCCGCCCGGCGCCGACGAGATCCGCCGCGTGGTCACCGTCTTCCGCGAACTGCGCGACGGCGTCACCGCGGACGGCCGCACCAAGGTCAAGTCGCCCTCCGGGACGCTGTCCACGGCCGAGGCGATCTCGGTCGTCACCGGCGGCCTGGCCCTCGCCGCCCACTTCGGCGACGGGGTGCTGCGCTCCGCCGACGTGGCCGCGGGCATCCTCGGCGCCGTCGTCCGCGACCCGGCCGCCGACCGTGTCGTCTGGAACGAGTACCTGGAGTCCGTGGTCCGCGAGCGCGACGGCTGGAAGGACTTCTACCGGGCCTGCCGGGAGGTGAGCGCATGACCACCCCGAAGCCCCCGTCCCCCCGGCCTCCCCGGTCGCCGGACGACGCGGTGCGGCTGCTGGGCGTACGGCACCACGGGCCCGGCTCGGCCCGCGCCGTACGGTCCGCGCTCGATCAGTACGACCCGCAGGTCGTGCTGATCGAGGGGCCGCCCGAGGCGGACGCGGTCGTGGACATCGCGGCCGACGAGGGCCTGCGCCCGCCGGTGGCGCTGCTGGCGCACGCCGCCGACGAGCCCGCGCGGTCCGCGTTCTGGCCCTTCGCGGAGTTCTCGCCGGAGTGGGTGGCGATCCGCTGGGCGCTCGAGCGCGGCGTCCCGGTCCGCTTCATCGACCTGCCCGCGTCCAACTCCCTCGCGATGGGCGGTGGTTCGGCGGGCGCGGGACCGGACGAACCGGCGGGGGTGGCTCCCGACGAGGACGCTGCAACCGAGGACCCCGTTCGCATCGACCCCCTCGCCGTGCTCGCGCAGGCCGCCGGGTACGACGATCCGGAGCGATGGTGGGAGGACGCCGTCGAGCACCGCGGAGGCGTGGACGACGGCGGTGACGCGCTCGCGGCGTTCGAGGCGGTGGCCGAGGCCATGGGGGAGTTGCGCGAGCGGTACGGCGACGGCGGGCATCCGCGCGACGCGGTCCGCGAGGCGCACATGCGGTTGCGGCTGCGGGAGGCGCGACGCGCGTACGACCGTACGGCGGTGGTGTGCGGCGCCTGGCACGTGCCCGCGCTCGCCGCCCGTACGACCGTGGCCGCCGACCGCGCGGTGCTCAAGGGGCTGCCCAAGGTGAAGGCCGAGGTCACCTGGGTGCCGTGGACGCACCGGCGGCTGAGCCGGGACAGCGGGTACGGCGCGGGGATCGACTCGCCCGGGTGGTACCGGCACCTGTTCGGCTGCCGGGACCGGCCGGTGGAGCGGTGGATGACCAGGGTCGCGGGGCTGCTGCGGGCGGAGGACCGGCAGGTCTCCAGCGCGCACGTCATCGAGGCGGTCCGGCTCGCCGGGACGCTGGCGGCGATGCGCGGGCGTCCGCTGGCCGGACTGGGCGAGACGACGGACGCGGTGCGGGCGGTGATGTGCGAGGGCTCGGACGTCCCGCTGGCGCTGATCCGTGAACGGCTCGTGGTCGGCGACGAGATGGGGGAGGTGCCCGACTCCGCGCCCGCCGTCCCGCTCGCCCGCGATCTCGCCCGGCAACAGCGCGCGTTGCGGCTCAAGCCCGAGGCCGCCGACCGCGAACTCGATTTCGACCTTCGCAAGGACACGGACGCGGGCCGCAGCAGGCTGTTGCACCGGTTGCGGCTGCTGGGCGTGGAGTGGGGCGCGCCCACGCGTTCGCGCACCGCGGGCACGGGGACGTTCCGCGAGACGTGGCGGCTGAGCTGGGAGCCGGAGTTGACGGTCCGGGTGGCCGAGGCGGGCGTGTGGGGGACGACCGTGGAGTCCGCCGCCGTCGCGAAGGCCGAGGACGTGGCGGCGGCCGCCGCGACGTTGGCCGAGGTGACCGGGCTCGCCGAGCGGTGCCTGCTGGCCGCGTTGCCGGACGCGCTGCCGACCGTGATGCGGGTCCTCGCCGACCGGGCCGCGCTCGACGCGGACGTGATCCACCTCGCCGAGGCGCTGCCCGCGTTGGTGCGTTCCGTACGGTACGGGGACGTGCGCGGGACGGACTCCGGCGCGCTGCGGGAGGTCGCCGAGGGGATCGCGGTCCGGGTCTGCGTGGGGCTGCCGCCCGCCTGTGCGGGACTAGACGACGACGGCGCGGCCGGGACGCGTCCGCACCTCGACGCCGTCCACGCGGCGGTGGGCCTGCTGACCGGGGCCGGTGACGCGTTGCGGGAGCGCTGGGCCGGGACGTTGCGCGCGCTCGCCGAACGGTACGGCGGCGTACCGGGGTTGATACGCGGGCGGGCGGCCCGGCTGCTGCTGGACGACGGGCTGCTCGACGCGGAGCGGGCCGCGCGGCTGATGGGCCTCGCGCTGTCGCCGGGCACCGAGCCACGGCAGGCGGCGGCCTGGGTGGACGGCTTCCTGTCCGGCGGCGGCATGTTGCTGCTCCACGACGAACGGCTGCTGGGGCTGGTGGACGCCTGGCTGTCGTCGGTTCCGGCGGAGGCGTTCACGGATGTGCTGCCGTTGGTGCGCAGGACGTTCGCCGGGTTCGAGTCCGGAGTGCGGCGCGGGGTGGGCGAGTTGGTGCGGCGCGGGTCCGGGTCGCCTGGTGGCTCGGCGAAGGCTCCGGGCGCCGCGATGGGCTTCGGTGCCGGGCTGGACCTGGCGCGCGCCGATGCCGTGCTGCCCACGCTCAGGCTGCTGCTGGGGACCGCCGCGCAGGCGCCCGTGCCGGCCGCCGCACCGGAGCCTGTGCCGGCCGCCGCGCCGGATCCAGCCCCGGCCGCAGGCCCGTTGCCCGCACTCGCCGGGGCCCCCGCCGCGGGCGCCACCACCATTCACGACGACGCAGGAGGCTCCGAATGACCGCGACGCGAAACGCCGTACCGGAGGCGGCCGTCGAGGCCCCCGTGGCGGACGGTGACGAACGGCTGCGCCGGTGGCGGCTGGTGCTGGGCGGCGGGGAGGCGGACGGCACGGGCTGCGTGCTCGGTGGCCGTGACGCCGCGATGGACCGCACGCTCGCCGCGTTGTACGGCGGCGGGGCGGAGGGCGGCTCCGGGAGCGAACGGGCCGCCGGGCTCGGGGGTTCGGCGCCGCGGGTCGCCCGCTGGCTCGGCGACATCCGCACCTACTTCCCGTCGTCCGTGGTCCAGGTGATGCAGCGCGACGCGATCGAACGGCTCGGGCTGTCCGCCCTGCTGCTGGAACCCGAGATGCTGGAGGCCGTCGAGGCGGACGTGCACCTGGTCGGCACGCTGCTGTCGCTGCACCACGCGATGCCGGAGACCACCAAGGCGACGGCCCGCGTGGTCGTCGACAAGGTGGTGCGCGACCTGGAGCGGCGGATCGCCACCCGCACCCGTTCGGCGCTCACCGGAGCGCTCGACCGGTCCACCCGCGTCAACCGCCCCCGCCACCGGGACATCGACTGGGACCGGACCATCCGCGCCAACCTGCGCAACTACCTGCCCGAGTACCGCACCGTCGTGCCCGAGCGGCTGGTGGGCCACGGGCGGGCGGCGCGCGGCGTGACGAAGGACGTCGTGCTCTGCGTCGACCAGTCGGGGTCGATGGCGTCGTCGGTGGTGTACGCGTCGGTGTTCGGCGCGGTGCTCGCGTCGATGCGGTCGATCGCGACGAAGCTCGTGGTCTTCGACACCTCCGTGGTGGACCTCACCGATCAACTCGACGACCCGGTGGAGGTGTTGTTCGGCACGCAGCTGGGCGGCGGCACCGACATCAACCGCGCCCTCGCCTACTGCCAGACGCTCATCACCCGTCCCGCCGACACGATCGTCGTCCTCATCAGCGACCTGTACGAGGGCGGCATACGCGACGAGATGCTGGCGCGGGTGGCGGCGATGAAGGCGGCCGGCACGCAGTTCGTCGCGCTGCTCGCGCTGTCCGACGAGGGCGCGCCCTCCTACCTACGACCGGCAGCACGCGGCGGCGCTCGCCGCGCTGGGGGCGCCCGCGTTCGCCTGCACGCCCGACCTCTTCCCCGACGTGATGGCGGCGGCCATCGAGAAGCGCCCGCTGCCGGTGCCGGACCCGGAACTGGACGGCACGCCGCTCACGACGGAGCACTGACGCCGGGCGCCTGCGGCTCCGGGCCGCCGACGCCCGGTGACGGACCGCGCATAGACGGACCGCGCATAGCGGACATGACCCCGCATCAGCCGTAAGCCGGAGAGAGGGGTTGCGCCGACCCCCGTCGCGCGTGCAAGGATCGAACCCGTCACCCGGAACGTGTGTCATCCGTACGGGAAGGTCCCCCCACTGTGCTGCCCCCCGCCCTCGCATTGCCCGCTGCCGTCGTGCGTCCGCGCACCACGGTCGCCCGGCGCGCGCTGTGGGTGGCGCTGCTGCTCGGGGGGTTCCTGGCCCTCGCTTTCGTCTGCGGAGGGAAGGCGCACGCGGACACGCCGGGCAACCAGCCCGCGCGCCCCGCTGCCACCACCCTCCCCGGCGCCGCCACGCTGCCCGACCGGCCGCTGACGGCCGATCAAGCAGCTGGGAACGTCGCGGGTCAGGCCACGCGGGACGTGAACTCGTCCGCTGATCGGGCGGGTTCGGGCGTGCGCGGCACGGTGGCGGCGGCCACCAGGACCGCGCGACCGCTGAACGGCCTGGCCGGCTCCGTCCGTGCCACGGCGGGCCGGGTCACCGCGCCCGTCGTCCGGGTGATCGGCGACGTGAACGCCGGTCACCACGGGTCCGGGCACGGGGGTGCAGCAACCTCGGGCGGGACCGTACGGCACCGCGGTGCCGGGCGTCCCGGCGTGGTCCGCGGCGGCGCCTTCGCGTCGCAGGTCAGCGGGCCGCAGGCCTACGACGTGATGGCGCACGGCGCCGCCCACCCGTTCCCGCTCGCGGGATCGAAGGCGGCACCCCAGCAGGCCCCGGGGCACGCCCCGGCGCCCTCGGACCGCTCCGGACACCCCGTCGAGGGTGACGGCGCGGCCCACCACACGGGTGACGGGCACGCCGACCTCTTCGGGTGCGGCGTGCGGTTCCCCCTGAACGCGGCCGCCCCGGGCGCCGCGCACGGTCCGGCGCCGCTTCGGCGGGCGTCGGACGTCTCCGTACAGCCGGACTAGGCGGCACCGGCCCGGCCCACCCGCGCACGTAGACGACGCCGCGCGGCGAGGGCGGGCGAGCGGTGTCTCTTCGGCGTCAGCCCTTCCGACGTCAGCCCCTCCGGCGTTCAGCCTGTCCGGCGCTCACCACGGCCGCCTCGCGGTGGCCCCCATGGTTCGTCGTGCGGGCAGGTGGTCGCCGTGCGGCTGACCTCGGTCGCCCACGGCAGGCGAAACGGCCTACAGGCCGACGCCCGCGGCTGGCGAAACGGCCCACGGGCCGATCCGGAGCGCGCCGCCCCGCTCGTACCCCGTCGCGTCGTCCGAACCCCCGCGTCACGTGAGCCGGACCGGCCCCACCCACCGGTTCCCCCTCGCGTCACCTTTACCTGACGCTCCATCAATTCCGTTCGCTCACACGTGAGTCGATGCGGACCACATCATCAAGGAGCACCATCTCCATGCGTACGAGCATTCGTCGTGCCGTAGTCGTCGTCGCTGCCGCGGGCGGCATCTGGGGCCTCGGCAGCGTCGCCGCCAACGCCGCCACCCTTCCGGCCGTCCCCGGCACCGGCGGCACCAGCGGCGCCGTCGGCACCGCGACCGGGGCCGTCTCCGGCGTGACCGGCACCCTGCCCGCCTCGCACACCCTGACCGGTACCGCCTCCGGCGCCCTGAGCGGCGCGACCGGTGCCGCCTCCGGCGCCGTGGGCACCGTGTCCGGCACCGCCGGAAGTGTCGCGGACCCGTCCGGCGCGGTCGGCACCACCCTCGGCACCGTCCAGGGCCTCACCGGCGGCGGTCAGGTCGAACAGCCGCAGGCCAAGAACGCCACCGGCGACGCCCTCGGCCGCCTCGGCGCCGTCAAGTCCGTCCACGTGCCGGACACCACCGGCGCCTCGGGCGTCGCGGGCGTCGCGGGCGTCGCCAGGAAGCTGCCGGTCGGCTCCGTCACGGGCGCGCTGCCGAAGGACCCGGCGGGCGCCGCGTCCGGCGTCACCGGCACCGCGAGCGGGCTGACCGGCGGGACGGGCCACATTCCGGCGCTGCCGGCCGACCCGGGCAACGCGGCCGACGTCGCCAACGGCGTTCTCGCGGCGGGCACCCGGCTGGACACCCTGACCCGGATCGCCAAGTCCGCGCAGCTCACCCAGGCCCTGCCCGGCACCGGCATCGGCACCGGCACCGGCCAGGTCACGTCGCAGGTACTGCCGCCGGTCGCGCAGGGCGCGGTGAACGACGTCCTGCCGGTCGCGCAGGGCGCGGTGAACGACGTCCTGCCGGTCGCGCAGGGCGCGGTGAACGACGTCCTGCCGGTGACCCTGAGCACGGTGGGCAACGTGCTGCCCGTCGCCCAGGGCGCGGTCGGCGGCGTCGGCACGCTCGCGCAGGGCGTGGCCGGTCAGGCCGTCCCGCTCGCCGACGGGGTGACGGCGGGCGTCGTGCCGCTGGCGCAGGGTGCCGCGGGCACCGTCGCCCCCAGCGCCCTGGCCACCGGCACCGGCGCCGTCAACGGGGTCCGCTACACCGTGACGGCGGTGCCGGTCGGCGGCGTGGCGTCCGGGGTGACCGGCCCGGTCGGCGGCGCGACGGCGATCCCGTCGCTCCCGGCCCTGCCGTCCCTGCCCGCGACCGGCGCGCTTCCGACGGCCGGTGTCCCCACCGCGGGCCTGCCGCAGCTGCCGACGGCGGGCGTCCCCACGGCCGCGCTGTCGCAGCTGCCGACCGCCACCTCGCTGCCGCTGAACGTCTGAGCGCCTGAGCAGTGCCCCGACCCCGGGCGGCCCGGACGTGTGACCACTCCCCCCACGCGTCCCGGGCCGCCCGGCCCTGCGGCACATCCGCCCCGGCCTTGCCGTAGACCAGTCCTGCCGCGGAACCGGCTTCGCCGCGCCCGTAGAACCGGCCCCGCCGCCCCGCGGAAACGCCCCTCGGCGGCCCGCGTTCCCCCCGCCATCCGCCCGTAGCGCGCACGCCACACCCGCGCCACACCCGTGTACGGTCCGCGTCACCCCTCGCGTACGACCCGTCGCTCTGTGACCGTTCTCACCGCCCGGGTGTTCCCTGGAATTTAGACCCTTGCCTGAGGCAGGGATAACCTGCGATGCGGACATGCCGCGTATTTGGCCGACGTGTGCGCCCTCTCACCGATCGCGTAGTCACGCTGCCGCTCACGGCACGCCCACGCAGACACCAAACCGCGATCACAGACCGCGATTCCAGAGAAACTAAGGGACGGACGCGCGTGGACCTGTTCGAGTACCAAGCGAGGGACCTCTTCGCCAAGCACGGCGTACCCGTGCTTGCCGGTGAAGTCATCGACACCCCGGAAGCCGCGCGCGAGGTGACCGAGCGTCTCGGTGGCCGTGCGGTCGTCAAGGCCCAGGTCAAGACCGGTGGCCGTGGCAAGGCGGGCGGCGTGAAGCTGGCCGCCGACCCGGCCGACGCCGTGGAGAAGGCCGGGCAGATCCTCGGCATGGACATCAAGGGCCACACCGTTCACAAGGTGATGCTGGCCCAGACCGCGGACATCGCGGCGGAGTACTACGTCTCCTTCCTGCTGGACCGCACCAACCGCACCTTCCTCGCCATGGCGTCCGTCGAGGGCGGCATGGAGATCGAGGAGATCGCGGTCAGCAAGCCCGAGGCGCTCGCGAAGATCCCGGTCGACGCGATCGAGGGCGTCACCGACGCCAAGGCCCGCGAGATCGTCGCCGCGGCGAAGTTCCCGGCCGAGATCGCCGGCGAGGTCGCCGAGGTCCTCAAGAGCCTGTGGAAGGTCTTCATCGAGGAGGACGCCCTCCTCGTCGAGGTCAACCCGCTGATCAAGTCCGGCGAGGGCAAGATCATCGCGCTCGACGGCAAGGTCTCACTGGACGAGAACGCCGCCTTCCGCCAGCCGGAGCACGAGGCGCTGGAGGACAAGGCCGCCGCCAACCCGCTGGAGGCAGCGGCCAAGGCCAAGGGCCTCAACTACGTCAAGCTCGACGGCGAGGTCGGCATCATCGGCAACGGCGCCGGTCTCGTCATGAGCACCCTGGACGTCGTCGCGTACGCCGGTGAGCGGCACGGCAACGTCAAGCCCGCCAACTTCCTCGACATCGGTGGCGGCGCCTCCGCCGAGGTCATGGCGAACGGCCTGGAGATCATCCTCGGCGACCCGGACGTCAAGTCCGTCTTCGTCAACGTCTTCGGCGGCATCACCGCCTGTGACGCGGTCGCCAACGGCATCGTGCAGGCCCTGGAGCTGCTGAAGTCGCGCGGCGAGGACGTCACCAAGCCGCTCGTCGTCCGCCTGGACGGCAACAACGCGGAGCTGGGTCGCAAGATCCTCACCGACGCCGACCACCCGCTCGTGGAGCGCGTGGACACCATGGACGGCGCGGCCGAGCGCGCCGCCGAGCTGGCTGCGAAGTAAGGGACGAGGACAACCACACCATGGCTATCTTCCTGACCAAGGACAGCAAGGTCATCGTCCAGGGCATGACCGGCTCCACCGGCATGAAGCACACCAAGCTCATGCTCGGCGACGGCACCAACGTCGTCGGTGGCGTCAACCCCCGCAAGGCCGGCCAGAAGGTCGACTTCGACGGCACCGAGGTACCGGTGTTCGGCTCCGTCAACGAGGCCATGGAGGCCACCGGCGCGGACGTCACCGTCATCTTCGTCCCGGAGAAGTTCACCAAGGACGCGGTCGTCGAGGCCATCGACGCCGAGATCCCGCTGGCCGTCGTGATCACCGAGGGCATCGCGGTGCACGACAGCGCCGCCTTCTGGGCGCACGCCGGTGCCAAGGGCAACAAGACCCGCATCATCGGCCCGAACTGCCCCGGTCTGATCACCCCGGGCCAGTCCAACGTCGGCATCATCCCGGGCGACATCACCAAGGCCGGCCGCATCGGCCTGGTCTCGAAGTCCGGCACGCTGACGTACCAGATGATGTACGAGCTGCGCGACATCGGCTTCTCCAGCGCGGTCGGCATCGGCGGTGACCCGATCATCGGCACCACCCACATCGACGCGCTCAAGGCCTTCCAGGACGACCCCGACACCGACCTGATCGTCATGATCGGCGAGATCGGCGGTGACGCGGAGGAGCGCGCGGCGGCGTTCATCAAGGAGAACGTGACCAAGCCGGTCGTCGGCTACGTCGCGGGCTTCACCGCCCCGGAGGGCAAGACCATGGGCCACGCCGGCGCCATCGTCTCCGGCTCCTCCGGCACCGCGCAGGCGAAGAAGGAGGCCCTGGAGGCCGCGGGCGTCAAGGTCGGCAAGACCCCGTCCGAGACCGCCCGCCTCGCCCGCGCCGCGCTCGGCGCCTGAACGCCGACGACGCTTCGCTCAGGCGTCCGAGGGCGCCCGACGCCCGACGCGCGCCGCTGAGGCGTCAGAGGACGCCCGTACGGCCGTGAGGCTCGTGCGGGCACCCCTCGTGCTCGTGACCGAAGGCCCGGTTCCCGCCGTTCGTGTGGGACCGGGCCTTCGTCATGCCCGCAACCGTGCCGTGGGGCTCGCGCCGGTACGAACGACACGTCGCCGATGGGGTACGAACGACACCTCGACCGACCGGGTGCGAACGACACGTCGACCAATCGGCGGCTACCGGGATGAACCGGGCATTGTCGGCATCATGGCTCGACGTGACCCAGCTCGCCTCGCCCCCGCCGTCCGCCCGGTACACGCCGCCGCTGCGGGAACGCGCCGTACGCCGTGCCCCCGAGGCGGTCGTGGCGCTGCTGGGCGGGGTGGTCGCGGCGGGGCTCGGGCTCGGCGCGATCGCCGTGCTGGTGCTGCTGATGTGGATCACCTCGCCCTATCCGGACGGCGGCCCCGGCGACGCGCTGCACGTCGCGGCGGCCCTGTGGCTGCTGGCGCACGGCGCCCGGCTGCTGCGGCCGGACGCGCTGACCGGCGGCTGGGCGCCGGTCGGGGTCACACCCGCGCTGCTGCTCGCGCTGCCGGTCTGGCTCGTCCACCGCGCGGCGGCGCACGCCCTTTCCGAGGACGAGCCGGACGACGACGCCGCCACGGGAGACGTCCACGGGGCCCATGACGCCGGGGACGCCGACGGCGCCGACGAGGGAAGCGGCCCCGGCCTCGTTCGGGGACCGCACCGCTCCTGGTCCGGGCGTCCGCGCCTGCTGGGCCCGGTCGGTACGACGGCCTGGCTGGTCGGCGGGTATCTGCTGGTCGCCGTGCTGGTCGTGTGCTGCGCCCAGGTCGGGCCGCTGCGGGCCGAACCGCTCTGGGCGCTGCTGCGCGTGCCCGTGGTTGCCGCCTGCGCGGGCGCGTCCGGCGCCTGGACCGCCTGCGGGTGCCCGCCGCTCGCCCTGCCCCGGCGGCTGCGCGGGTGGTCGTACGAGATCGCGGTGGCCGTGCGCGCGGGGCTGGCCGGGGCGGTGGCGCTGGCGGGCGGCGGCGCGCTGCTGGTCGCGATCGCCCTGGGCTGGCACGCGCACGCGGTGGGCGACGCCTTCACCGGGCTCACCAACGCGCTGTCCGGCCGTTGCGCGGTGCTGCTGCTGGCGGCCGCGCTCGTGCCGAACGCCGCCGTGTGGTCGGCCGCGTACGCCCTGGGCCCCGGTTTCGCGGTCGGCCTGAACAGCGCCGTCAGCCCCGCCGGAGCGCACGGCTACCCGCCGGTGCTGCCGCGCTTCCCCCTGCTGGCCGCGCTGCCGCACGGAAGCTCGGCGGTCGCCTGGGCCGCGCTGGCGGTGCCGGTGTGCGCCGGGGGAGTGGTGGCGTGGTTCGTGGGCCGGGCCGCGGTGGGAGACGGCTGGACGGTGGGGCGGATCGCGGGGGCCTGCTGCGGGGCGGCGGTGGTGTGCGGGGGCGTGCTGACGGTGGCCACCTGGTTCACCGCCGGGCCGATGGGGGTGGACACGCTGGCGCGCTTCGGCCCGGACGGCTGGCTCACCGGGGGCGCGGCGGCGGCGTGGACCGCGGCGATCGCGCTGCCGGGGGCGTTGGGCGCGTGGTGGTGGCACCGCCGTGAGCCGAAGGCGCCGGTTGAGAGCGCTGAGGATCGGGCCGCGTCCGCCGAGGGCGCGGGGGGTCAGGCCGAGACCCCGCGCCCCTGACGCCGGAGGTCAGCGGCCCGCCGCGCTCGGCTCTGTTCCCGCCGCGCTCAGCCCTGGTTGCCGAAGACCGCCCGCAGCGGCTTGGGCAGCAGATGGCTGCACGACTGCCGGGCGGGCGTGGTGAGGGCGTCGTTCACGCAGGTGTAGTAGTCGCGGTAGGCCAGCTGGAACGAGAACGTCGCCGCCACGATCGCCAGCGTGACCGCCGCCGCGACGATCCCGCTCACCGCCGCCGTGAACTGCGGGCGGTACGCCCCGGCGCCACCCTGCGACCCGGCCTGGGACGCCGGTCGGCCCTGCTCCGCCGGGGCGGGCGACTGCCACGCGGACAGCGCACGTTCCCGCGTCGCCTGGTCGGCCTGCCCCGCCTTCCCGGTCTGCCCGTCCTGCCCCGCCTGTCCGGCGGCGGCGGGCGGCTTGGCCTTGCCGCGCAGCGCGCTGATACCCCAGTACAGCGCCAGCGCGCCCAGCAGCAGCGCCAGCTGCGGTACGCCGAACAGCGCGAAGAACAGCCCCCACATCCCGCCCAGCAGCGCGTACCGGGCCCGCCGCTGCACCGGGTCGGTCACGTCGAAGCGCGGCCCCTGCTGCTGGCGCGTCGGCCGCCCGGGTCCCTGCCCCGGCCCTGGCCCCTGCCCCTGTCCGCCGCCGAACGGCCCCCCACCGAAGGGGCCGGAAGGACCGCTGCCCCGGCCGGGCTCGGGCTGGTGGCTGCTCCAGCGGTCGCCCTGCGGCCGGTCACCCCGGTCGCCGGAGTGCTCATCGTTCTCGTTGTTCTCGTCGTCGCCGCGGTCGGGCTGCCGCGGCTGCCACGGCCGGCCGGGCGCATCCTTGGGCGGCGCGGCGAACGGGTTGTCCTGCCCGGAACCGGACTCCCGCCCGGAACCGGAGTCCTGCCCGGGATCCGAACCACCGGGGGAGGACGGGGTCCGCCGCTCGCGCAGCGCCGGGAGCGCGACCGGAGTGGTCCCCGCGCCGCGCGTGATGGTGATCCGGCCGCTGCTCATCGTTGCTCGCGCCATGCCCTGCCGTCTGCTCCTCGTCCCGCCTGCGCGGCCGTGGTCCGGCCGTCGGCCCCGTCGGCCCCTCTGCCCGAAGGGCGGTCGGCCCCCGGTACTGAGACGCTACCGGGCGGTGCCGCCCCAGTGCCTGCGGGGGCCGTTCGCCGTGCCGGTATCGTTGCTGACGGTCGGCGCCTTCGTAGGGTTCCCCGGATCCCGCGACCCCTTCGGTTCGTACGACCACACAAACACACGGTCCCACGAGAAGGAACCCACCCGTGGCCTCCGCCGGTTCCCCCGGAAGCACCCCCGCCCGCCCCGCCCGTCTCGTCGTGCTGGTCTCCGGCTCGGGGACCAACCTCCAGGCCCTGCTGGACGCGGTCGCCGCCGACCCCGGCTACGGCGCGACGATCGTCGCCGTGGGCGCGGACCGGGACGGCATCGCGGGCCTGGAACGCGCCGAGCGCGCCGGGCTGCCGACGTTCGTACGCCGGGTCAAGGACCACCCGGACCGGGCGGCCTGGGACCTCGCGCTGGCCGAGGCGGTCGCCGCGCACCAGCCCGACCTGGTCGTCTCGGCCGGGTTCATGAAGATCGTCGGCAAGGAGTTCCTGGCCCGGTTCGGCGGGCGCTTCGTCAACACCCACCCCGCGCTGCTGCCCGCGTTCCCCGGGGCACACGGCGTGCGTGACGCGCTCGCCTACGGCGCCAAGGTCACCGGCTGCACCGTCCACTTCGTCGACGACGGCGTCGACACCGGGCCGATCATCGCCCAGGGCGTGGTCGAGATCCGGCCCGAGGACGACGAAAGCGCACTGCACGAGCGCATCAAGGAAGTCGAGCGCCGTCTGCTCGTCGATGTCGTGGGACGTCTCGCCCGCGACGGTTACCGCATCGAGGGAAGAAAGGTCATCGTCCCGTGAGTACCCCCGACAGCCCCGTGAGCCCCGACCGTCCCGCCGCCGGCTTCGCGGACTCCCGCCGCCCGGTGCGCCGCGCCCTGGTCAGCGTCTACGACAAGACCGGCCTGGAGGAGCTGGCCCGCGGACTGCACGCGGCCGGCGTCGAGCTGGTCTCCACCGGCTCCACCGCCGCCCGCATCGCCGGGGCCGGGGTGCCGGTGACCGCCGTGCAGGACCTGACCGGCTTCCCCGAGTGCCTCGACGGCCGGGTCAAGACGCTGCACCCGCGCATCCACGCCGGCATCCTGGCCGACCTGCGCCTCGACGCCCACCGCGAGCAGCTGGCCGACCTCGGCGTCGAGCCGTTCGAGCTGGTCGTCGTCAACCTCTACCCGTTCCGGCAGACCGTCGCCTCCGGCGCGTCGCCCGACGAGTGCGTCGAGCAGATCGACATCGGCGGCCCCTCGATGGTCCGCGCCGCCGCCAAGAACCACCCCTCGGTCGCGGTTGTCGTCAACCCCGAGCGTTACGCCGACGTGCTCACCGCCGTCGCGGCCGGCGGCTTCGACCTGACCGCCCGCAAGCGGCTGGCCGCCGAGGCGTTCCAGCACACCGCCGCCTACGACGTGGCAGTGGCCAACTGGTTCACCACCGCGTACGCGCCCGAGGAGCCCGCCGCGCCGCTGCCGGAGTTCACCGGCACCGCCCTGGAGCGCGAACGCGTCCTGCGCTACGGCGAGAACCCGCACCAGGCCGCCGCCCTCTACACTGACGGCCGCCCCGGCGGGCTCGCCAACGCCGAGCAGCTGCACGGCAAGGAGATGTCCTTCAACAACTACGTGGACATCGAGGCCGCCCGGCGCGCCGCGTTCGACCACGACGAGCCGTGCGTCGCCATCATCAAGCACGCCAACCCGTGCGGCGTGGCGATCGGCGCGGACGTCGCCGAGGCGCACCGCAAGGCGCACGCCTGCGACCCGGTCTCCGCGTACGGCGGCGTCATCGCCGTCAACCGCCCGGTGACGGCGGCGCTCGCCGAGCAGGTCGCCGAGATCTTCACCGAGGTCATCGCGGCCCCCGCCTACGAGGACGGCGCGGTCGAGGTGCTGGCGCGCAAGAAGAACATCCGCGTCCTGCGCGTCGAGGGCACCCCCGCCCAGCCCACCGACCTGAAGCTGATCTCCGGCGGTGCCGTCGTCCAGCACACCGACGTCTTCCAGGCCGAGGGCGACGACCCGGCGAACTGGACGCTCGCCACCGGCGAGGCGCTGTCCGCCGAGGGCCTGCGGGAGCTGGCCTTCGCCTGGCGCGCCTGCCGTGCGGTGAAGTCCAACGCGATCCTGCTGGCCAAGGACGGCGCGACCGTCGGCGTCGGCATGGGCCAGGTCAACCGCGTCGACTCCGCCCGGCTCGCCGTGCAGCGCGCCGGCGCCGAGCGGGCCGCCGGTTCCTACGCGGCGTCCGACGCGTTCTTCCCGTTCCCCGACGGCTTCGAGGTGCTGGCCGAGGCGGGCGTGACCGCCGTCGTCCAGCCCGGCGGCTCGGTGCGCGACGAACTGGTCGTGGAGGCGGCGAAGAAGGCGGGCGTCACGATGTACTTCACCGGGACGCGGCACTTCTTCCACTGATGGCGGTGGACGTCTTCCACCGATGAGGGCGGCGGTGTCGCGCCGTTGACCATCGCCCGCGCGGGCGGCGGCTGTTCGGCCCTTCCGGGGTCAACGGGCGCCGCCCGCGACCGCGTCGCCGGTGATGGCGATGACGGGGCGGCGGGCCGGGTCGAGCCAGCGCAGGATGCCGGTCAGGACCGGTTCCGGTACGGCCACGCAGCCCGCCGTCGCACCGTGCTGCGGCCCGAGGTCGTGCAGGAAGATGCCCGCGCCGCGGCCCGGTACCGCGGGGTCGGTGTTGAAGTCGACGACCACCGCGTTGTGGTACTGCACCGGGTAACCGGCCAGGTGCTCGCTGGCGTGCGGTCCCGACTCGGTGAGCGGGAAGCCGCCCTGCGACGCGCGGCGCATGCGGTTGTAGTAACGGGAGCCGGGATCCTCCACCCACCAGTCGTCCGCGGTGACCTGGTGGTACGGCAGCGCCGTCCCCGGATCGGGGCCCACCCCGAAGGCGTGCGTGAGGCGGTAGACGCCGGTGGGCGTGGTGTCGGTGCCCTGCACGCGCGTCGCGCCGTCGGTGACCCCGTTCGCGCCCACGCGGGCGCCCGCCGTCGCGCTGACCTCGTGCCAGCCCGCGCCGGTGCGCTGCCAGGCGGTCACGGTGGCGTACGAGCCGTGCGCCGCGACGGCGACGACCTGGCCCGCGCCGCCCACCTCGCCCGCGTCGACGGGCCCCGGCGGCGGGCACCGGCCGCCCGCCGTGAGCAGCGGCAGCAGCGACGCCACCAGCGCCGCCCACAGCCGTGGTGCCCGGCGTCCCCGCCGCGTTCGTCGTTCTGGCCGCTCCGGCCGGTCCGCGCGCGTCATCGCCGCCAGTATGCGGACGCGCCGCCCCGACCCCCGGCAGGACACGGCGAAGGCCTCCGGCAGGACACGGCGAAGGCCCCCGCCCGGGCCGGAACGGGTCCGGGGAGCAGAGGCCTCCGGCCGGCCCTGACGGGCTACTTCTTGATGACGAGCGTGCCGGCCGCGCGGTCGTGCCAGCCCTGGAGCTTGCCGCTGCTGTCGAAGAAGGGCGAGATGTACACCAGCAGCGCGCCGACGTAGCACAGGAAGATGCCGACGACCGGGATGATGTACCGCACGAAGCCGCTGCCGAGGCCGGGCACCTGCCCGTTGGCCTCCTTGACGACCTTGAGGCCGAGCGCCATCTTGCCCAGCGTCGCGCCGAGGAACGAGATCATCAGCCACTCGTAGAGCAGCGCGAATATCGCGAACACGGCCATGAAGCCCAGCATCGCCGCGACGGCGCTGCCGCCGGCGGCCGCCTGGTCGTGCACGCACTGGCTGTACGCGTCGGTCGTCGGGTCGTAGCCCGAGCAGTCCTTCACCTTGTGTGCGATGCCCAGCACACTGGCCAGCCCCGCGAACATCGCGATGCCCATGACGACGGAGGTCACGAGCCCGTCGAGCAGCCGGGCGAGGAACCGCTGGCCCATCGTGGCCACCTGGACGGTGCCCAGGTAGGCGATGTTGACGTAGCCGCTGTTGGCCTGGACGGTGCCCGGCGGCTGCTGCGGGTAGCCGTACGACGCGGCGTTCGGGTCGTAGCCCTGCTGCGGGTATCCGTACTGCGGCTGCCCCTGTTGCGGGTAGCCGTACTGGGGCTGGCCCTGCTGCGGGTAGCCCTGCGGGGGCTGAGGGGGCTGACCCTGCTGGGGGTAGCCGTACTGCGGAGGCTGCTGGCCGTACGGGTCGCTGGGGCCGGGCGGGTAACTCACTGGCAAGTCCTTCGAGCCGTGGAGCGGAGAAACGGGGACGGCCGGACGCAAGAAGACATCAGGACTCCTACCGCCCCGCACCCCCGTGGCCCAGCTGCCCCATCGTCTTAGCACAAGACATGCCATGTCCAGACAGCTACGGTCGCCGCAGGTCCCTTGCGGTGAAATGCGCGTTTTGCCGACCGGTGCGGTGTCCTGATTGGTACACCGCGCGCCCCATCCGGGACACTGGGGGGCATGACCGCCCAGATTCTCGATGGCAAGGCCACCGCCGCCGCGATCAAGTCCGAACTCGCCGCCCGCGTCGAGTCGCTCAAGGCCCGGGGCGTGACGCCCGGCCTCGGCACCATCCTGGTCGGCGACGACCCCGGCAGCCACATCTACGTGGCGGGCAAGCACCGCGACTGCGCCCAGGTCGGCATCGCCTCCATCCAGCGCGAACTGCCGGGCGACGCCACCCAGGAGCAGATCGAGGCGGTCGTCCGCGAGCTCAACGACGACCCGGCCTGCACCGGCTACATCGTCCAACTCCCGCTCCCCCGGGGCATCGACACCAACCGGGTGCTGGAACTGATGGACCCGGACAAGGACGCCGACGGCCTGCACCCGATGAGCCTGGGCCGTCTCGTTCTCGGCCAGACCGGCCCGCTGCCGTGCACCCCCAACGGCATCGTCGAGCTGCTGCGCCGTCACGACGTCGCCATCAACGGCGCCAACGTCGCCGTCGTCGGACGCGGCATCACCGTCGGCCGCTCCATCGGCCTTCTGCTGACCCGCCGTTCGGAGAACGCCACCGTCACGCTCTGCCACACCGGCACCCGTGACCTGGCGGCTGTGCTGCGCCAGGCGGACATCGTGGTGGCCGCCGCCGGGGTGCCGCACCTGGTCAAGCCGGAGGACGTCAAGCCGGGCGCCGCGGTGCTGGACGTCGGTGTCAGCCGGGACGAGGAGGGCCGGATCGTCGGCGACGTCCACCCCGGGGTGCGCGAGGTGGCGAGCTGGATCTCGCCGAATCCGGGCGGCGTGGGCCCGATGACCCGCGCCCTGCTCCTGCAGAACGTCGTCGAAGCGGCCGAACGCGCGGCCGCCGCGGGCCATGCCGGCTGAGCCGGCCGACGGGAAGGCCGGGTTCCCGCAGACCACCGACACCGCGCGGCCCGAGGGCGGCGGCCGCGCGGTCGGCGGCGAGCACTCCGCGCCGGTACGGCAGTGGCCGCTGCTGACGGTGCTGGGCGGCGTGGCGCTGGGGCTGGCGATCACCGGCGCGGGCGCCTTCCGGCCCGGGCTGATCGTGGTCGGCGCCTCGTTGCTGCTGGGGGCGCTGCTGCGCTGGCTGGTCCCCTCGGTGGGCATGCTGGCGGTGCGCAGCCGCTTCACCGACCTGATCACGTACGGCGTCCTGGGCGCCGCGATCGTGCTGCTGACGCTCATGGCGCAGCCCAACCCCGTGCTGCACCTGCAGTTCCTCGATCACCTGCTGCGCTTCGCCGTGCGCCGCTGAGGCGCCGGGGTGCGCGGGCGCTGGGGCGTCGCGGTCACCGGTCGACGGCCCTCGCGGCGAACAAGCCGCATCCGAAGGCCCGTTCCCTTCCCGGCGAAGGGGGCGGGCCTTCGCCATGCTGTGCCGCCTGCGGTTCGCCGCACCCTCGGCGTGCCCTTCCGCCGCGCCGTCCCGCCGCGCTGCGGGACCCGGGCGATCGCCCTGTATCTGGCCGGATCTCGGCCCAACGGGAAGGTTTTCCGAAACCAATCTGACCTGTATGCCGTCGCCTTGGGTAGTCATGGTGGGACACCACGCTACGAACGGGGGAATCGACATGGCAGGCTGTCGCCAGTTACCGCACGCGATGTCCGTCGCGTCCGAAGGGACCGCACGCACGCTCACCGGGGACAGGACGTACGTGCCACGGCCACGCTCGCCGCTGCCCGGACCGCAGGAGCGCCCGTGCCAGGACCCGGTGCTCGCCGACCGGCGCACCCGACGAAAGCGGGCGGTCATCGCCGGACTCCTCGCCACCGCCATCCTCGGCGGCGGACTCGCCAGCGGCCTCGAACACTCCTGTCCGCCGCCCGCGCACACCACGCGGACCCCCTAGAGCGCCTCCAGCGGTCGGCCATGCGCCGGGCTGTGAACGGCCGCCCCGGCCCGGGACGGAGTGGGACGCACCACACCCTCCCGGCGATCCCGGGCGGCCGCCGTCCGATAGCCTGACGGCGGTTCTCTCGGCGTCGAGAGATGAGGTCGCGGGAGCCGGACCAAGGGCCGACAGGGCCGGGGACGCCCACCGTCCCGGGACCGGGGGCATCCCCCCGTAAACACAGCGCAGGAGATCGCAATGACCCGCACTCCCGTCAACGTCACCGTCACCGGTGCCGCCGGAAACATCGGCTACGCACTGCTCTTCCGGATCGCCTCCGGTCAGCTGCTCGGCGCCGACGTCCCGGTGAAGCTGCGGCTGCTGGAGATCACCCCGGCCCTGAAGGCCGCCGAGGGCACCGCCATGGAGCTCGACGACTGCGCCTTCCCGCTGCTGCGCGGCATCGACATCTCCGACGACCCGAACGTCGCGTTCGACGGCACCAACGTGGCCCTGCTGGTCGGCGCCCGCCCGCGCACCAAGGGCATGGAGCGCGGTGACCTGCTGGAGGCCAACGGCGGCATCTTCGCGCCGCAGGGCAAGGCCATCAACGGCCACGCCGCCGACGACGTCAAGATCCTGGTGGTGGGCAACCCGGCCAACACCAACGCCCTGATCGCCCGCGCCGCCGCGCCGGACGTACCCGCGGAGCGCTTCACCGCCATGACGCGCCTCGACCACAACCGCGCGGCCACCCAGCTCGCGAAGAAGCTGGGCGCGGGCGTCGAAGACGTCAAGAAGCTGACGATCTGGGGCAACCACTCGGCCACCCAGTACCCCGACATCTTCCACGCCGAGGTCGCCGGCCGGAACGCCGCCGAGGCCGTGGGCGACGAGAAGTGGCTCGCCGAGGACTTCATCCCGACCGTCGCCAAGCGCGGTGCCGCCATCATCGAGGCGCGCGGTGCCTCGTCGGCGGCGTCCGCCGCGAACGCCGCCATCGACCACGTCCACACCTGGGTCAACGGCACGGCGGACGGCGACTGGACCTCCATGGGCGTCGTCTCCGACGGCTCGTACGGCGTTCCGGAGGGCCTCATCTCCTCCTTCCCGGTCACCACCAAGGACGGCTCGTACGAGATCGTCCAGGGGCTGGAGATCAACGAGTTCTCGCGCGCTCGCATCGATGCTTCTGTCAAGGAGCTGGCCGAGGAGCGCGACGCGGTGCGCGCCCTGGGTCTGCTCTGACCTCGAGGGCCTGAGCGCGTTCCACACTACTCGTGTCCGGGGCGTGACCCAGAGTTATCCACAGGTGGGGTCGGCAGCCCGCCGCCAGGCTTTTCCACAGGCCTGGCGGCGGGCTGTCGCGCGTGGTCAACTCGTCGGGCAGGTGGCCCAGTCGAGGTGGTAGATCGTGGTCAGGCTGCCGTCGGTCGAGTCCATGGTCATGAAGCTCGTGCTCGACGGGTCGGAGGACCCGGCGGTGACGTTGAGCTGGGTGTTGATGTTGAGGTTGCGGGTCTCCCCGCACGGCGCGTAGACGAGGGAGGCGATGCCGGTGACGTCGGAGGCCTGCCAGTCGTCGTCCATCGGGCCGGAGAAGGAGTGCGTGGCGCTGCTGGTCTGCGACTCGCCCTGGAAGTAGTAGTTGGCTCTCTCCTGGGCACTGGCGCCGCTCGCCAGATAGGCGTAGCCGCGGTAGTCGGCCTCCGCGATGGCGTACGTGAGCCCCTGCGGGGCGTTGACTCTGACGTCGAGCTGGCAGTTCTTGCGGAAGTCGGTGGGCGCGGCGCCGCCGCCGGTCTGGGCGAGGTAGCTGCTGTAGCTCACGGTGAACGCCGTGTCGTCCGGCGAGACGGCCACCGCCGCGGTCCCGGCCGGGCAGCCCGAGCCGTTGACGCTGACGAGCCCGACCGTGAACGACGGCGGCGGGACGTCGCCGATGGGCCACACCTGCGCGCTGTGGGCGCCGATCAGCGACGACGCGATGAGCGACGCGGCCGCCCCGCCTATGGCTAACGCACCGAGCATGGGGACGTTTCCCTTCGATCGCTGCCGCAGGTCAGACAGGCGGAACCGGTGGGTGGAGCCCGTGGGTGGGGCCGGTGGACCGGATCCGCCGCCTGACTGAGGCATGCCAAATGGTGGGTGTCTCGGCGCCGAGAGGATCCACACGATAGGGCCGCGTCCGGCGGCCTCGACAGAGCGGGATCCGGCCGAACGTCCGGCTTTCTCGCGGGGGTTGGGCGGCCGGTTCTCGCCGTGACGGGGAGTGAGGGCGGGGGGTCGGTTCCGTGTGAATCGGGCCCGGCCGCCCTACCCCGCCAGCACCGCGCACAGCCTCTCCAACGCGCCGGTGAAGGCGTGTTCCGGAGGGCTGCCGTAACCGATGACCAACGCGGGGCCGGCCGCGTCCACCGTGCCGTAGTAGCTCTTGCCGGCCAGCGCCAGGTCCAACCGGGCCGCACGCGCGACGAGTTCCGCTTCGGACGGGGAGCCCGGGGGCAGTTCCACCACTGCGTGCAGTCCCGCCGCGATGCCCGACACCCGCACGTGCGGGACGTGTTCGGCCAGCGCGGCCACCAGGCGGTCGCGCCGACGGCGGTAGTGCAGCCGCATCCGCCGCACATGGCGGTCGTACGCCCCCGAGGTGATCAGCTCCGCGAGCGTCAACTGGTCGAGTACGGGGGAGTGGTGATCGGCCAGCCGCTTCTCCGCCACGACCGGCTCCAGAAGCCGCGCCGGAAGCGCCAGCCAGGCCAGCCGGAGCCCCGGCACCAGGCTCTTGCTCGCGGTGCCCGCGTAGACGACCGCCGACGGATCGAGGCCCTGCAACGCGCCGACCGGTTGCCGGTCGTAGCGGAACTCCCCGTCGTAGTCGTCCTCGACGACCACTCCTCCCGTCCTGCGGGCCCACGCCACCACCTCGCCCCGCCGCGCCGGTGAGAGCGGGACGCCGGTCGGGTACTGGTGCGAGGGCGTGAGCAGGACGGCGTCGGTGTCGCCCAGGGCGTCCACCCGGGCGCCGTCCGCGTCCACCGGAAGCTCGTACGTCGTCAGCCCCGCCCGGCGCAGCACGGTGCGGGTGTCGGGGAAGCCCAGCGCCTCGACGGCGATGCGCCGCCCACCGCGCGACGTCCCGCGACCAGAGGGCGGCGCGCCGCTGCCGGCCGCCAGAGCCCTGCCCAGCAGCCCCACCGCCTGGACGAACCCGGTGCACACCACCATGAGATCGGGGTGCGCGCGCACGCCCCGCGCACGCGACAGATACCCGGCGAGGGCCTCGCGCAGTTCCGGGCGGCCTCGCGGGTCGGTGTAGCCGAACGCTTCGTTCGGCGCGCGGTTCAGCGCCTGCCGGGCAGCGGCGAGCCAGGCCGAGCGGGGGAACGACGACAGGTCCGGCGAGCCCGGCCGCAGGTCGTACTGCCTGCGTTGCGCGAGCGTGGCCGTCTCCGACAAGCCGTGCTCCGCGGCGTGCAGTGAGGCGTCGACCAGCGTGCTCGCCGGTACGGGCGGTTCGGGGCAGGCCCGCCCGGCGACGCGCGTGCCGGATCCCTGCCGCGCCGTCAGCCAGCCTTCCGCGACCAGTTGCCCGTACGCGTCGGCGACCGTGTTGCGCGCGATCCCCAGGTCCTTCGCCAGCGTGCGCGACGAGGGCAGCCGGGTGCCGGGCGTAAGACGGCCCTCCCGTACGGCAGCCCGCAGCGCCCCTTCGAGCCCGGCCCGCAGACCGCCGCCGCGGGACAGCTCCAGATGCAGGTCGACGCCGTGATTGGCCCGCTCGTCCATGCCTCAAGTGGACCACAGCACCGAGCCAATGGCTGCCTAGGGTGGGAGGTATGACGACGACAGCGAACACCACCGAAACCCTGGAGCACGCCACCGACGCCCCGGTCCCCGCCGAGCCGCAGCGCATGCGGCTGCCGAAGCTCGCCCCGGACTTCTACGCCGCGATGCGCGCCCTGGACGAAGCGGCTGGCGACGGCCTGGACCCCGTCGTCAGCGAGCTGATCCGCATCCGCGCCTCACAGCTGAACGGCTGTGCCTTCTGCCTCGACATGCACACCCGTGACGCCCGCGCGCTCGGCGTCGGCGACCGCAAGCTGACCGGCGTCGCCGTGTGGCGCGACACGCCCTTCTTCAGCGCACGCGAACGCGCCGCGCTGGCCCTGGCCGAGGCCATCACGACCCTGGGCGAGCACGGCGTCCCCGACGAGGTCTACGACGAGGCCGCCCGCGTCTTCGACGAGGCCGAGCTGAGCCGGCTGATCGCGATGTCCATCACGATCAACGCCTGGAACCGCATCGGGGTCACGACCCGGATGTCGCCGCCGGCGCGCGAGTCCTGAGGCCGCTCGCGCGAAGCCCTGCCGAGGTGGGTAATCCGCCGTCGGCGTACGGGCGTTGTCAGACCCCTCTGGCAGGATCCAGGCATGAACGGGAACCAGGCCCCCGTCGGGGCCGCCGAGGGGAGAACGACAGGGGCGATGGAGCCGCACGAGGTCCGTGACCGCGCGGAGTTGTCGGCGCTGGTGGCCCGGGGCGTGCGCCCGAAGTACCTGATGTTCTGGGGGCACCGGCCGTCGCGGGACGGTGGCGTGGGGCCCGGCTGCCTCAGCCAGTGGTGGCCCGCGCCCTTCGAGCTGGACGGCGTCCGCTACGCCAGCGCGGAACACCACTGGATGATGGCCGGCAAGGCGCGGCTGTTCGGTGACGAACGGGCCCGAATACGTGTTCTGGCGGCGCGCACTCCCGCCGAGGCGAAGAAACTGGGTCGCGACGTGACCGGTTTCGACGAGGACGAATGGGCGCTGCGCCGTTGGGAGTTGGTGGTCGGGGGGAACGTGGCGAAGTTCGGCCAGGATCCCGCGCTGCGCGCCTACCTGCTGGGGACGCGTCAGCGGGTGCTGGTCGAGGCGAGCCCGCTCGACCGGGTGTGGGGGATCGGCCTCGCCGCGGACGACGAGCGCGCGGCGGACCCGGACGGCTGGCGCGGCCTCAACCTGCTCGGGTTCGCCCTGATGGAGGCCCGTGCCAGGCTCGCGGAGGACGAAGCCTGACGCGGTGCGCCGGGCAGGCCTGACGCGGCGCGCCGGGTGGCCCTGACACGGGTGCGCCCGGGCGGCGGCCCGGCACGCCCCTGACGCGGCCCCGGCACGGCTTTGCGGCGGGGCGTCTCGGCAGGTCCTCGGTGGCTCGTCGCGTGGCGGCGGCCGCCTCAGTCCACCGGACGGCGGGCGGTCAGTCCTCCCACCGCATGAGCAGGCCCGCCTCCATGACCTCCTTCAGCGACGGCGCCTTCTCGTCCTTGGGGGACATCAGCGGCTGTTCCGTGTACCCCCACGGCAGCGCCAGATCGGGGTCGAGCGGGTCGATGTCGATCTGCGTGCCGGGCACGAACGTGCTGGAGAGCACGTAGCAGATACAGGCGTCGTCGGTGAGCGTGATGAACCCGTGGCCCACGCCCTCCGGCACGTACACCGACCGTCCGGACTCCGCGTCCAGCACGTTGCTCGCGTACCGCCCGAAGGTCGGCGAGCCCACCCTCAGGTCGACCACGAAGTCGCGCAGCGTGCCGCGCACGCAGGTGACGTACTTCGCCTGGCCCGGCGGGTTCGTCACGCTGTGGATGCCGCGAAGGGTGTTGCGGCGGGAGACCGAGTAGTTGATCTGGCGGGGCTCGAAGGCGTGGCCGAGCACCCGCTCGAACTCGTCGGTGCGCATGGACTCGTAGAACGTGCCACGGTCGTCGACGATCTGGTCCGGTGTGATGACGTAGGTCCCGGGAACCTCAAGCTCGGCGAAGTGCACGACTTCCCCCACCCCTTTCTCCGAAGGTTAAGAGCGCTTCCAGGCGTGTGCCGGAGCGCCGCGCTCCTGCGGTCGTCAACTCGCGCATAACACAAGGAGCCTAGGGACCGGGCCATGGAGCCCCGCTCGACTGTGCGACGACCCCGCGGCGCCACCCTCGCCCTCCAAGGCCGGCGCACGCGGCCCGGTTCCGCCCCGTGACCTCGGGCGCGTCGCTCTCGCGGGGCGATTGTCAGTGGTCGCTGCCAAGCTGGAGGAGAAGCGGGACGAGAGCCGGGAGACCCGGATCGAGAGCCGAGGAGTGTTCACCATGCTCACCACGCGATACGTGCCGGGAGCGCCCAACTGGGTCGACCTCGGCACGCCCGACACACAGGCCGCCGCCGAGTTCTACGGCGAGCTGTTCGGCTGGGTCTTCCGCTCGGCCGGGCCCGAGGCGGGCGGCTACGGGATGTTCACCCTGGACGGCGCCACGGTGGCGGCCGTGGGACCGCTGACCGAGGAAGCCGCCACCTCGGCCTGGACGCTGTACTTCACCACCGCCGACGCGGACGCCACGGCCAAGGCGGTCGAGCAGGCGGGCGGGCAGATCCGCTCGGGGCCGTACGACGTCTTCACGGCGGGCCGGACGGCGGGGCTCACCGACCCGACGGGGGCGGAGTTCGCCGTCTGGCAGCCCGGCGGCACCAAGGGTCTGGACGCGGTCACCGACCCGGGCACGCTGTGCTGGACGGAACTCCACAGCACCGACCCGGCCCGGGCGAAGGACTTCTACGCCTCGGTCTTCGACTGGGACGCCCAGGAGTCGCCGATGGAGGGGTTCACGTACACGGTCGTCAGCCCCACGGGGGCGGGTGCCGAGGCGGCGCACGGCGGCATCATGCCGGTCGCGGAGAACCTCGTGGCGGCCGGGACACCGTCCGGCTGGCGGCCCTACTTCGAGGTCGCCGACGCGGACGCGGCCGCCGCGACGACGGGCGCCCGGGGCGGAAGCGTGATCATGCCTCCGGAGGAGATACCCGGCGTGGGCCGCTCCGCGGTCCTGGCGGACCCGTTCGGCGCGCTGTTCGCGGTCATCACGAGCGCCCCGGCGGCGGCGTAGCCCGCGCCTCCGCCCACGTCCGACGGCCAGTTGCGCCAACGCCGCCAACGGACCGGGGTCGCCCACGCCCGCGTCAACGCGGCCCGCGTCAACGCCGCTCGTGCCCGCGTCGACCGCGCCCGCCTCGCCTAAGCCGAAGTCCCGCCTCCGGTGCCCCCGGTGCCCCCGGTGCCCCCCGTGCCTCCGGTGTCCTCGGACGTCGCCGAAGCCCCCGTGTCCCGGGGATGGGGCTCCGCTCCGCCCTCGCCGAATCGGGCCAGCGCCAGCGCGCCCACGACCGCCAGGGCGTAGCCCGCGATGGCGAGACCCGCCAGGCCGTCGCGGGTGCGGTCGCCGAGGGCCAGGACGCCGACCAGCGCCGGGCCGATCGTCTCGCCGATCACCATGCCCGCGGTGGCCACGGTCACCGAGCCGTGCTGCAACGCGGTCGTCAGCAGCAGGAACGCGGTGCCGCCGCCCAGCAGCACGGCGTAGGTCGCGGGATTGGTGAGCAGGTCGGTGATGCCGAAGTCGGGGATCAGCCGCACCGCGACGGTCACCACGCCGAAGCCGAGCCCCGCGCCCAGGCCCAGCGCCGCCGACCGTGCCCGGGCCGGCAGGCGGGCCGCGGCGAGGCCGGCGACGAGTACCAGCGCGGCCGCGCCCAGCGTGCCCCACCGCAGCGCCGGTCCGCCGGTGCCGTGGCCCTCCGCGCCGGAGGCCGCCGCCAGCAGCCCGAGGCCGAGGCAGACGACGAGGACGGCGCCCCATTCCGCCCTGCCCAGCGACACCTTCAGCATCCAGGAGGCCACCACCGCCGTCACCGCGAGGCTCGCGGCCAGCGCCGCGCCGACCGCGTAGATCGGCACGGAACGCAGCGCGACCAGTTCCAGGAGGAAGCCCGCCCCGTCGAGCGTGAGCCCGAGCACGTACCAGCCCTGCCGTACCGCGCGCATCACCAGGCGCGGATCGACGCCCGCGGAGTCGTCCGCGGAGGCCGCGCGGCGGGCGGCCACGGCCTGGAAGACGGAGGCGGTGCCGAAACAGACGGCGGAACCGAGAGCACAGAGCAGACCAAGTAGCACGCCCCGGACTCTACGGGCCCGCCCCGCCCGGAGCCGATTTCCCGCCGCCTGCCGCCCGCTGCTGCCGCCCGCCACGCGCGCCGCCGCCGCTGCCGCCCGCACCCCACCCGCCGCTGCCGCCCCCACCCCGCTGCCCACCGTCGGGAAGCCCACCGCCGGGAAGCCCACCGTCGGGAAGCCCACCGCTGGGAAGCCCGCCACCCTCCGCCGTCGTCAGCCACCGCCGCCCCGGCCCACCCCGCCCCGGCCCACCCCGCCCCGTCCCGTCGCCCGCGCCCCCTTACGTGAGATCCTGTTCGCGGCGTACAACGGCATTGACGTGCGGCGGAAGTACGGGAGCGGGGAGAGCGGCGGCGGCATGACGGGACTGAGGCGGCAGGGACCAACCGGCTGGTGGGATCGGTTCGGCGCCTCCGATCCTGGGCTGTTGCGGTTGATGGCCGGGTTGCGCACGGTGGCGTCGATCGTGCTGGCGCTGGCGGTGCTGGCCGCGTTCGGGGCGCCCGCGCCGTTGCTGGTGGCCGGGGCGATGGCCGCGATGGTGGCGACGTTCGCGATCAGCGAGCGGGTGCCGAAGGACCAGGCCCTCACGCTGGCGTTGGGGTTCCCCACGGCGGTCGCGGCGGTCTCGCTGGGCGCGGTGCTCAACCAGTACGTGGTCGCCGGTGACCTGTTCTTCATCGCGTTGATCTTCACCGCCGTGTACGTGCGGAGGTTCGGCGACCGGGGCACCGCGCTCGGCCTGATCGGGTTTCAGATCTACTTCGTCTCGCTGTTCGTGCACGCCCGGGTCGGGATGCTGCCGGAGCTGACGGGCACGCTGGCGGCGGCCTTCCTGGGGGCGGCGGTCGGGCGGTTCGTGCTGGTGCGGGCGACGCCGGAAGGGGTGCTCGACCGGTTGCGGCACGCGTTCCGGGCGCGGTTGGCGCAGGTCGTGCTGATCGAGGCGGAGCTGGTGGGCGAGGCGGCCGCCGACCGCGTGGAGAAGACCGTCGACGACCTGCGCCGCCAGACCGCCCGGCTGCACGAGTGCGCGTTGATGATCCAGGGGCGGCTGGACGACGGCACCCGGGACGCCGCCTCCGCCGCGCTCCTGCAACGCCGCATCGCCGACGCCGAGATCGCCGCGGAACGCCTCGGCCTGATGCTGATGAAGGCCCGCGACTACGAGGGCGCCGACACCCTCACGCTGCACCTGCCGGACGCCTCCGCGCTCACCGCGCCGACCGACAGCCCGATCGAGGACGCCACGACGCAGCGGCTGCGCCGCGACCTCGCCGGGCTGCACCTGCTGATCACCCGGCTCGGCCCAGGCGCCCCCGGCACCGCGCTCACCGTCATCCGCAACCGGCTGTTGTCCTACCGCGACGAGGAGAACCTGCCGGACGCCCCGCTCGCCGTGCAGGACGTCTTCCGCTGCGTCGGCGAGGCGGCCCGCGCGGTGCTGGGACTGCGGCTGGCCATCAACGACGGCGTGGACGACGAGTCCGACGACGCGCCGGAGACGACGCGTTCGCGTGAGGAGTTCGAGGCGGAGGGGCTGTCGATCGCCGCCGAGGAGGCGGGCGACGAGGACGAGCAGCCGCACGGCCTGGACCGGCCGACGACCCGGGCCGCCTGCCAGGTCGCGGTCGGCTCCGCGCTGGCCATCGTGGGCGGCGAGTTCCTGTCCTCGCAGCGCTGGTACTGGGCGGTGCTGACCTGCTGGGTGGTCTTCCTCAACACCTCCTCGACCGGCGAGATCGTGGTCAAGGGCTACCGCCGGGTGCTGGGCACGGTGTGCGGCGTCGTCGCCGGTGTCGGGCTGGCCGGGCTGGTCGGCCACCACACCTGGACCGCGTTCCTGCTGGTGCTGCTGTGCGTGTTCGGGATGTTCTTCACCGCGCCGCTGTCGTACGCGCTGATGTCGTTCTTCGTCACGGCGATGCTCGGCCTGCTCTACACGCTGCTCAACACCTACAGCGCCGCCGTGCTGGTGCTGCGGATCGAGGAGACGGCGCTGGGCGCCAGCTGCGGGATGATCGCCGCGCTGATGGTGCTGCCGGTACGTACCGGCGAACGCACCGACCAGCAGCTGCGCGCCGTCCTGGAACGGCTCAGGGACGTCAGCACCGCGGCCGTGGCCCAGCTCAGCGGCGGCACGCCCGTCGATCTGCTGGACATGGCACGGGACCTGGACACCGCGCTGGACGAACTGCGCCGTTCCACGCGGCCGTTGACGCACCCCATCACGCCGTTGCGGGTGCGCAGGCGCACCGCGCGCTACGTGGTGGCGATGCTGGAGACGTGCGCCTACCACGCGCGTTCGCTGGCGGCCACCGCCGAACTCGTGCCCGACAGCACCAGGATCGCCGCCGACCCCCGGCTGGCGGGGGCCGTGCGGCGCATCCACGACAACCTCGACGTGCTCACCGCGTACCTCACCGACGAGCAGGCCACCGGCGAGGTCGAGTCGGGCGCGAGCATCGCCGCCATGCTGGAGGGACCGCAGGCGGCGGGCCCGCGCCCCGGCACGGTCACCTTCCGCGTGCTGCGCCACCTGCAACGGCTCGACGAGGGCGTGATCGGCCTGGCCCGCCCCCTCGGCGTCCCGGTGGCGGGCACGGAACGACGCCGGACCGCCGCGTGACGGACACCGGGTGCCGAAACGCGAATCGTTGCTCGGCGGACGCCGACCGCCGAACGCCAACCGCCGCCCAGGAGGCGCCCGTTACGCCCCCAGCACCTCGCGCAGCTGCGTGAGCCCCCAGTCCAGGTCCTCCTTGGAGATCACCAGCGGCGGCGCGAGGCGGATCGTCGAGCCGTGGGTGTCCTTGACCAGCACGCCGCGTTCCATCAGCGCCTCGGAGACCTCGCGGCCGGTGTCGTGGCCCGGTGCGATGTCCACGCCCGCCCACAGCCCGCGTCCGCGCACCGCGTCGACCGTGCCGCCGCCCACCAGCGCGCCCAGTTCCGCGTGCAGGTGGTCACCGAGTTCCGCCGCGCGCTGCTGGAACTCGCCGGTGCGCAGCATCGCGATGACCTCCAGGGCGACCGCGCAGGCCAGCGGGTTGCCGCCGAACGTCGAACCGTGCTCGCCGGGCCGGTAGACGCCCAGCACCTCGGCGGAGGAGACGATCGCGGAGACCGGGACCACGCCGCCGCCCAGCGCCTTGCCCACCACGTACATGTCGGGCACCACGCCCTCGTGCTCGCAGGCGAAGGTGCGTCCCGTCCGGCCGAGTCCCGACTGGATCTCGTCCGCGACGAACAGCACGCCGCGCTCGCGGGTGATCCGCCGCACGCCCGCGAGGTAGCCCGGCGGCGGGACCAGGACGCCCGCCTCGCCCTGGATCGGCTCCAGCAGCACGGCCACCGTGCGCTCGTCGATCGCGGCCTCCAGCGCCGCCAGGTCGCCGTACGGCACCACGTCGAAGCCCGGCGTGTACGGGCCGAAGTCGGCGCGGGCCTCCTCGTCGGTGGAGAAGCTGATGATCGTCGTGGTGCGCCCGTGGAAGTTGTCGGCGGCCACGACGATCCGCGCCTGGCCGTCCGGCACGCCCTTGACCCGGTAGCCCCACTTGCGGGCGGTCTTCACGGCCGTCTCGACCGCCTCGGCGCCGGTGTTCATCGGCAGCACCGACTCCATGCCGCACAGCTCGGCCAGCTGCTCGCAGAAGTCGCCGAACCGGTCGTGGTGGAAGGCGCGCGAGGTGAGCGTGACGCGGTCCAGCTGGGCCTTGGCGGCGTCGATCAGCCGCTGGTTGCGGTGGCCGAAGTTGAGCGCCGAGTACCCGGCGAGCATGTCGAGGTAGCGGC
The DNA here is from genome assembly GCF_019890615.1 of Streptantibioticus parmotrematis. GTDB lineage: Bacteria > Actinomycetota > Actinomycetes > Streptomycetales > Streptomycetaceae > Streptantibioticus_D > Streptantibioticus_D parmotrematis. Next base: position 185,348 of record NZ_JAINVZ010000002.1, read on the forward strand.
GGCCCTCGACGTCGGTCATCCAGGCCCCCTCGGCGGAGGCGACGACCACCGGCAGCGGGTGGTAGTTGTGCGCGCTGTACGCGTCGGCCCGGCTGATCAGCGCAGCGGATGAAGCGGGGGAGGCGTGCGGGTCCTGCGGGGCGGCCGCTGTCGGCTGCGTCGGCTGCGTGGTCATGGCGTTCTCCGATCGTGCGCAGGATGACCTGCTCGCGCGCGCAGGCGTGACCTGCTCGGGCGTCCGGCGGGGGTGGCCTCTTTCTATCGTCCGCCCGCGGGCCGGGGAAGAAAGCGCGCATTCCGGGTTATCGATAGGGCGCAAGAAAATCCCGATGGTTAGAGTGGCGACGGGCCGTGACTGGCGCGCTGGGATGGGACCGACCATCGGGGAGCGGCCCGGGAAGCGAGTGCCGTGCGCCTGGGCCGACCGACCGTTCGTACACGTCCGTGAAGCACGCACGTAAGACCGCCGGAGGATCCCATGGCACCAGAGCCGACCCCGCGCTCCACCGAGTCCACCGCCTTCCGCGCCGCCCTCGACGTCATCCGTGACGTCGAGCCGCGCGTCGCCGACGCCATCGGCGCCGAGGTCGAGGACCAGCGCTCCTCCCTCAAGCTGATCGCCAGCGAGAACTACGCGTCCCCCGCCGTGTTGCTGGCCATGGGCAACTGGTTCAGCGACAAGTACGCCGAGGGCACCGTCGGCCGCCGCTTCTACGCGGGCTGCCGCAACGTCGACACCGTCGAGTCGCTCGCCGCCGAGCACGCCCGCGAACTGTTCGGCGCCGAGCACGCCTACGTGCAGCCGCACTCCGGGATCGACGCCAACCTCGTCGCGTTCTGGTCGGTGCTCTCCCAGCGCGTCGAGAGCCCCGCGCTGGAGAAGGCGGGCGTGCGGCAGGTCAACGAGCTGACCGACGCCGACTGGGCCGCGCTGCGCGCCGACTTCGGCAACCAGCGGATGCTGGGCATGTCGCTGGACGCGGGCGGCCACCTCACCCACGGCTTCCGGCCCAACATCTCCGGCAAGATGTTCGACCAGCGCTCCTACGGCACCGACCCGGCGACCGGGCTGCTGGACTACGACGCGCTGCGCGAGACCGCCCGCGACTTCCGGCCGCTGATCATCGTCGCCGGCTACTCCGCCTACCCCCGGCTGGTGAACTTCCGGATCATGCGGGAGATCGCCGACGAGGTGGGCGCCACGCTCATGGTCGACATGGCGCACTTCGCGGGGCTGGTCGCCGGAAAGGTGCTCACCGGCGACTTCGACCCCGTGCCGCACGCGCAGATCGTGACCACGACCACCCACAAGTCGCTGCGCGGGCCGCGCGGCGGCATGGTGCTGTGCCAGAGCGAGCTGGCCGAGCACGTCGACCGGGGCTGCCCGATGGTGCTGGGCGGGCCGCTGCCGCACGTCATGGCAGCCAAGGCGGTCGCCTTCGCCGAGGCCCGCCGCGCCGACTTCTGCGACTACGCCCAGCGCGTCGTCGACAACGCCCGCGCGCTCGCCGACGGCCTGCTCAGGCGCGGCGCCAAGCTGGTCACCGGCGGCACCGACAACCACCTCGTGCTGCTGGACGTGACCGGCTACGGGCTCACCGGACGGCAGGCGGAAGCGGCGCTGCTGGAGTCCGGCATCGTCACCAACCGCAACTCCGTCCCCGGCGACCCCAACGGCGCCTGGTACACCTCCGGCGTCCGCCTGGGGACGCCCGCGCTCACCACCCGGGGGCTCGGCACGGCGGAGATGGACGAGATCGCGGCGCTGATCGACACCGTGCTCGGCTCCGCGCAGCCCGGGCTGACCTCGGGCGGCAAGCCGTCGAAGGCGCAGCACGTGCTGGAGGAGGGCGTGGCCCTGCGGGTCGCCGCCCGCGCCGCGGAACTGCTCTCCGGCTTCCCGCTCTACCCGGGCGTCGACCTGAGCTGACCCGCCGCACCCGGGGCCCCGGACACCCGGAATCCCTGACGCCCGGGACCCCCGACGCCCGGGACCCCTCAGGCCCGCACGGCCGCCGCGCGAGAAGGAGCGCGCGGCCGTGCCGGGCGGGGCCCGGGACCTGAGACAATGACCGCATGGCCTTCGAACCGTCGCCCGTCGCCCGTCAGCGGCCTCGCGTGCTCTCCGGCATCCAGCCGACCGCGGGCTCGTTCCACCTCGGCAACTACCTCGGCGCCGTCCGCCAGTGGGTCGCGCTCCAGGAGACCCACGACGCGTTCTACATGGTGGTCGACCTGCACGCGATCACCGTGCCGCAGGACCCGGCCGAGCTGCGCGCCAACACCCGCCTCGCCGCCGCCCAGCTGCTGGCGGCCGGGCTGGACCCGGAGCGCTGCACGCTGTTCGTCCAGAGCCACGTGCCCGAGCACGCCCAGCTCGGCTGGGTGATGAACTGCCTGACCGGCTTCGGCGAGGCCTCCCGGATGACGCAGTTCAAGGACAAGTCCGCCAAGCAGGGCGCCGACCGCACCACCGTCGGGCTGTTCACGTACCCGATACTGCAGGTCGCCGACATCCTGCTGTACCAGGCGGACGCGGTGCCGGTCGGTGAGGACCAGCGCCAGCACATCGAGCTGACCCGCGACCTCGCCGAGCGCTTCAACGGCCGCTTCGACCAGGGCGCCGCCCGGCCCACGTTCACCATCCCCGACGCCTACATCGTCCGGGAGACCGCGAAGATCTACGACCTTCAGGACCCCGCGGTCAAGATGAGCAAGTCGGCCTCCTCACCGAAGGGCCTGGTCAACCTGCTCGACGAGCCCAAGACCTCGGCCAAGAAGTTCAAGAGCGCGGTCACCGACACCGACACCGTCATCCGCTACGACACCGAGGCCAAGCCCGGCGTCAGCAACCTGCTGACCATCTACGCGACGCTCACCGGCACCGCCGTCCCGGAGCTGGAGCGGCGCTACGAGGGCAAGGGCTACGGCGCGCTCAAGACGGACCTCGCCGAGGTCTTCACCGAGTGGGTCACCCCCTTCCGGCAGCGCACCCAGGAATACCTGGACGACCCGGAGTCGTTGGACTCTGTCCTGGCCAAGGGCGCGGAGAAGGCCCGCGCCGTCGCGGCGGAGACCCTGGCCACGGTGTACGACCGGGTCGGCTTCGTGCCGGCCAAGCACTGACCGTCCGCCGCCCCGGGTGCCGGACGCGCGGGACCGCGCCGAAGGCACCCGGCCGCGAGCGGCCGCCAGGACCCACCACCACCGAAGACGTCGAAGGCCCGGCCTCCTCAACACCTCGAAAGGGGAGATCGCATTGGGGACACGGATGATCGGTGTATCCATCGCGGTCCCCGAGCCGTACGGCAGCCTGCTCCAGCAGCGCCGCGCGGGCTTCGGGGACCCGGCTGCGCACGCCATTCCGACGCACGTCACGCTGTTGCCGCCCACCGAGGTGGACGCGGCCGTGCTGGACGCCTTCGGCGCCCACCTGGCCGAGGTCGCGCGCACAGGCCGCCCCTTCCGGCTGCGCCTGGCCGGCGCCGGCACCTTCCGCCCGCTCTCCCCGGTGGTCTACGTGACCCTGGCCGAGGGCGGACCGGAGTGCGCCGCCCTCCAGGAACGGGTACGGTCCGGGCCGGTCGCCCGGGAGCTGCAATTCCCGTACCACCCGCACGTCACCGTGGCGCACGGCGTGCCCGAGGAGGCGCTCGACCGCGCCCAGCGGGAACTGGCCGGATACACCGCGTCCTGGACGGTCACCGGCTTCCGCCTCTACGAGCAGGGCGACGACGGGGTCTGGCGCACCCTGCGCGACTACCCTTTCGCCCACGCGTCCGGCCTGACACCGGGGGTGCCACAGCAGCAGTCGGGCGGCCTGGACGCGGCGGAACCGGTGCGGTAGACGGAGCCGGTGCGGTAGACGGAACCGGTGCGGTAGACGGCGCCTGAGGGGCGGTTCCCCGCGTCGGCGGTCGCGTCCGGCGCGGGCCGTCTCGTACCGGGTCGCCGCGCCCCGCCTAACACGGCCATGCGGCGCCCGCACGTCGGAGCCACGACGGGAAAACCCGGCAAGACCACCCCATTGGGGGAATTCGGCGGTTCTGGCGGCCCAAGCGGTGTGCACGGCGGTATCGGGGGTATCCGGCGATCATGGACTGGTTGACGCGGCTTCCCGTCATCGGGCCGTGGATCGCGCGGGGGATGCGCACCCACGGCTGGCGGGCGTTCGAGCACGCACAGCGGGTGCAGTGGTCCCGGCTCGCCGCCGCCATCACCTTCACCAGCTTCATCGCGCTCTTCCCGCTGATCACCGTCGGCGCGGCCATCGGCGCCGCCGTGCTCAGCCCCGGCCAGCTGCACACCGTCGAGCAGAAGCTCAACCAGCAGCTCCCCGGACTGTCCAAGCAGATCGACGTGAGCAGCCTCGCCGCGCACGCGGGCACCGTCGGCCTGATCGCCGGCGCGCTGCTGCTGCTCACCGGCATCGGCTGGATCGGGGCGCTGCGCGGCTGCCTGCGCGCGGTCTGGGAGCTGGACGACCCCAACGACAACCCGATCGTCCGCAAGGTCCTCGACCTCGGCGTGCTGTTCGGGCTGGGCGTCGTCGGCCTGGCCACCACCGCGTGCTCGGCCTTCGCGACCTCGGCCGTGGGCTGGACCGCGCACCACATCGGCATTCCCAGCAACGGCGTCGGCAGCTGGCTGCTGACCGTCGCGGGCTACGTCATCGCCGTGCTCGGCGACTTCCTGATGCTGGCCTACCTGCTGACCTCGCTGCCCAGGGTGCGCCCCGGCCGCCGCGCGGTGGTGAGCGCCGCGCTGCTGGGCGCCGTCGGCTTCGAGATACTCAAGGTCGCCATGAGCGGCTACCTCCAGGGCGTCGCGGGCAAGAGCATGTACGGCGCCTTCGGCACGCCGGTGGCGCTGCTGCTGTGGATCAACTTCATGGCGAAGCTGCTGCTGCTGTGCTCGGCATGGACGGCGACGCAGTGCTCCCAGGGCGAGATGGAGATGGACCGCGTCGCGGAGGCCGAAGCGGAGTCGGAGCAGGCGCGGGAGGACCGGCAGGAGGACGCGGAGGAGGAGACCGACGCCCGCCGTGCGGAGCGGGCGCGGGTCCGCCGTGCGGAACGCGAGGAGCGCGCCGAGGTCTGCCGCCTCGAGCAGCGGGACGACTCCGGGCCCGGCCACCGGGGACAGACGACCGCCGCGGACAGCCCCTGACCGCGAGGCGGCGGGACCTGACCCCGGGCGTGGACGTGTCGCTCAGCGCCGCTCAGCCTCGGTGGCGCGCCGCTCAGCCCCGGTGGCGGTTGCCCGACGGGAGCGGCCACTTGCGGCGGACCGCCACGGCGATGCCGGCCAGCACCACCAGCGCGCCCGCGGTGATGCCCGCCGCCGTCCACATGCCGCCCGAGCCGGAACCGGCCTGCTTCGCCGACGCGGACGTACCGCCGGCCTTGCCCGCGCCCGCCGAGGCGCCGTCACCCGGCAGCGCGCTCTTCGGCGCGACCAGCGTGCCGACCGGCTGGACCTTGCCCGCGGCCTTGAAGCCCCAGTCCAGCAGCGACGCGGCCTCCTTGTAGACCTCGTCACCGCCGGCGTCCGGATGCATCACGGTGACCAGCAGCTTCACGCCGTCGTGGTCGGCGACACCGGTGTAGGTGTTGCCCGCGTTGGTCGTGTAGCCGTTCTTGACGCCCGCGATGCCCGGGTACGGCCTGAGCCCCTCGACGGGGTCACCGGCCAGCAGGCGGTCGGTGTTCTGGATCGCGAAGCTCTCGCGGTCCTTCGAGCCCTTCTTGAAGTCGCCGGGGAACTGCGCGCTCACCGTCGAGCAGTACGACCGGAAGTCGGCGTTCTGCAGCCCCGCGCGGGCGAAGAGCGACAGGTCGTACGCGGACGAGACCTGGCCCGGCATGTCGTAGCCGTCCGGGCTGATCACGTGGGTGTCGTCGGCCTGCAGGTCGGCCGCCTTGGCCTGCATCTCCTTGACGGTGGTCGCCACTCCGCCGTTCAACGAGGCCAGCACGTGCACGGCGTCGTTGCCGGACCGCAGGAAGACGCCGCGCCACAGGTCCTGCACGGTGTACGGCAGGCCGACCTTTATGCCCACCAGACTGCTGCCGACGCCCATCCCCGCGAGATCCTGCGCGGTGACGACGTGCGTCTGGGCCCTGGGCAGCTTCGGCATCACGGTGTCGGCGAAGAGCATCTTCAGGGTGCTCGCCGGCGCCAGCTGCCAGTGCGCGTTGTGCGCGGCCAGCACCTGGCCGGTCTCCGCGTCCGAGATGATCCACGAGCGCGCGGTGGTCTTCGGCAGCGCCGGGACCCCCGCCGTGAGCGCGACCTGCGTGCCTTCCTGGCCCAGCCGGTCGCCGCCCACGGTCGACATGTGCTCGGGCGGCCGGGGCTCCGCGGGGTCGGCGGCATGGGCGACCGGGCTCGACGCCAGCACGGCGGAACCGGCCAGCACGGCGGCGCTGACGGTCAGGGCAGGACGGCCTCGCAGGGCCGGACGGTTCGAGGGCACCCCATGAACGTACAGGGGGATCCGGCGAAAGCGGACACCCCGACGATGACCCGGCTGAGTGAGGAAACCCACGTTCCGGTCATGCAACCGGGCGAACGCCCCGCGCATCCGGAACCGTCCCGCGCACCCCCGCGACGGGCGGCTCCGGGACCCCGTCCATACTGGACGCCATGAAGCTCAGCCGCCGCGTCTGCTGGTTCCTGGTCGCCTTCGGCGCGTGGAGCTGGTGCATCTGGATCACCTTCGTCAAGAACCTCTGGGCCGACGCCAGCGGTCTCGCCTTCCACGACGGCGACCCGACCGCCTACTTCTGGATCCACCTCCTGCTGGCCATCGTCTCCTTCCTCCTGGGCACCGCCATCGGCCTGATCGGCCTGCGGGGCCTGAAGGCGCTGCGCACGAGCGGCTGACGACACGACAACGCCGAAGGGGCCGCGTTCCGGGTGGAACGCGGCCCCTTCGGCGCGAGCGGTGTCCGTCAGAAGCGGCGCGTGATCAAGGCGCGCTTGACTTCCTGGATGGCCTTGGTGACCTCGATGCCGCGGGGGCAGGCGTCCGTGCAGTTGAAGGTCGTGCGGCAACGCCACACGCCGTCACGGTCGTTGAGGATCTCCAGGCGCTGCTCGGCGGCCTCGTCGCGCGAGTCGAAGATGAAGCGGTGCGCGTTGACGATCGCGGCCGGGCCGAAGTACTGGCCGTCGTTCCAGAAGACCGGGCAGGACGACGTGCACGCGGCGCACAGGATGCACTTGGTGGTGTCGTCGAAGCGCTCGCGGTCCTCGGAGGACTGCAGGCGCTCGCGGGTCGGCTCGTTGCCCTTGGTGATCAGGAACGGCATGACGTCGCGGTAGGCCTGGAAGAACGGCTCCATGTCGACCACGAGGTCCTTCAGGACCGCCAGCCCCTTGATCGGCTCGACCGTGATCGGCTTCTCGGGGTTGATGTCCTTCAGCAGCGTCTTGCAGGCCAGCCGGTTGCGGCCGTTGATCCGCATGGCGTCGGACCCGCAGATGCCGTGGGCGCAGGACCGGCGGAACGTCAGCGTCCCGTCGATCTCCCACTTGATCTTGTGGAGGGCGTCCAGGACGCGCTCCTTGGGGTCCATCTCCAGCTTGTAGTCCACCCAGGAGGCCTGGTCGGACACCTCGGGGTTGTAGCGCCGGACCCGCAGCGTGACCGTGATCAGGTGCGCGTCGGTGCTCTCGGCGGCGTCCAGCGCGGCGGAGTGGTTGTTGTCCACCGTTGCGGTGCTCATCAGTACTTACGCTCCATCGGCTGGTAGCGGGTCTGCACGACCGGCTTGTAGTCGAGACGGATCGTCTCGGTGCCGTCGTCGCCCACCTCGCGGTACGCCATGGTGTGACGCATGAAGTTGACGTCGTCGCGGTTCGGGAAGTCCTCGCGGTAGTGACCGCCGCGCGACTCCTTGCGGGCCAGCGCGGAGACCGCGAGCACCTCGGCCAGGTCGAGCAGGTTGCCCAGCTCGATGGCCTCCAGCAGGTCGGTGTTGTACCGCTTGCCCTTGTCCTGGACGCTCACGCGCTGGAAGCGACGCTTCAGCTCCGCGATGTCCTCGACGGCCTGCTTGAGCGTCTGCTCGGTACGGAACACCATCGCGTTGGTGTCCATCGTCTCCTGCAGCGCCTTGCGGATGTCGGTGACCTTCTCGTTGCCGGTCGCGTCGCGCATGCTCTCGACCATCTCGATCACCTGGGCCTCCGGGTCCTCCGGAAGCTCCACGAAGTCGTGGGTCGAGGCGTACTCGGCGGCGGCGATGCCGGAACGGCGGCCGAAGACGTTGATGTCGAGCAGCGAGTTGGTGCCCAGGCGGTTGGCGCCGTGCACCGAGACGCACGCCACCTCGCCGGCCGCGTACAGGCCCGGGACGACCGTGGTGTTGTCGGACAGCACCTCGCCCTGGACGTTGGTCGGGATGCCACCCATCGCGTAGTGCGCGGTCGGCTGGATCGGCACCGGGTCGGTGTACGGCTCGATGCCCAGGTAGGTGCGCGCGAACTCGGTGATGTCCGGCAGCTTAGCGTCCAGCTGCTCCGGCGGCAGGTGCGTGAGGTCGAGGTAGACGTGGTCGCCCTCGGGACCGCAGCCGCGGCCCTCGCGGATCTCGGTGTAGATCGCGCGCGAGACGACGTCACGCGAGGCGAGGTCCTTCATGACCGGCGCGTACTTCTCCATGAAGCGCTCGCCGTCCTTGTTGCGAAGGATGCCGCCCTCGCCGCGGGCGCCCTCGGTCAGCAGGATGCCCATGCGCCAGATGCCGGTCGGGTGGAACTGGAAGAACTCCATGTCCTCCAGCGGCAGCCCGCGCCGGAACGCGGCGGCCTGGCCGTCACCGGTCAGGGTGTGCGCGTTGGAGGTCACCTTGAAGAACTTGCCGTTGCCGCCGGAGGCGAAGATGACCGCCTTGGCGTGGAAGACGTGGATCTCGCCGGTGGCCAGCTCGTACGCGACGACGCCCGCGGTGTGCTTGACGCCGTCCACCTCGGTGAGCAGCAGGTCGAGCACGTAGAACTCGTTGAAGAACTCCACGCCCTCCTTGACGCAGTTCTGGTACAGCGTCTGGAGGATCATGTGACCGGTGCGGTCGGCCGCGTAGCAGGAGCGGCGGACGGCCGCCTCACCGTGGTTGCGGGTGTGACCGCCGAACCGGCGCTGGTCGATGCGGCCCTCGGGCGTCCGGTTGAACGGCAGGCCCATCTTCTCCAGGTCCAGGACCGCGTCGATGGCCTCCTTCGCCAGGATCTCGGCGGCGTCCTGGTCGACCAGGTAGTCGCCGCCCTTGATCGTGTCGAAGGTGTGCCACTCCCAGTTGTCGTCCTCGACGTTGGCGAGCGCGGCGGCCATGCCGCCCTGCGCCGCACCGGTGTGGGAGCGGGTCGGGTACAGCTTGGTCAGCACGGCGGTGCGGCTGCGCTTCGTCGCCTCGATGGCGGCGCGCATGCCGGCGCCGCCCGCGCCGACGATGACGGTGTCGTACTTGTGGATCTGCATGTCGCGTCAGCCCCGGATCTACTGGATGTTCGGGTCGAAGGTGAAGATCACCAGCGTGCCGAGGAGCACGGTGAACGCCGTGGCGGTGTACAGCAACGCCTTCAGCCAGCTGCGGGTGGCGTCCCGCTCGGCGTAGTCGTTGATGACGGTCCGCAGGCCGTTGGCGCCGTGCAGCATCGCCAGCCACAGCATGGTGAGGTCCCACAGCTGCCAGAACGGGTTGGCCCAGCGACCGGCGACGAACGCGAAGCCGATCTTGCTCACGCCGCCGTCCAGCACCAGCTGGATCAGCAGGTGGCCGAGGACCAGCACCACGAGCACGATGCCCGACAGCCGCATGAACAGCCAGCCGTAGAGCTCGAAGTTGGTGCGGGTGGCGCGCGGGGTGCGCTTGGTGCGGGCGCGCGGCGGCTCGATGACCGGCGCCGGGTTGTCCGGGGAGAAGGCGCTCGCACCGCTGGTGGAGGTCAGTTCCACGGCGTCGACAGGGGTATCGGCAGACATCCTCAGCTCCCGAACAGAATGCGCAGCGAGTGCTGGAGCACGGGGTAGAACGCCCCGGCCATCAGCACGATCCAGATTCCGACCACGGACCACAGCATCTGCCGCTGGTACTTCGGGCCCTTGGACCAGAAGTCGACCGCGATGACGCGCAGGCCGTTGAGCGCGTGGAAGAGGATGGCCGCGACCAGGCCGTACTCCAGCAGGTTCACGACGGGGTTCTTGTAGGTCGCGACGACCTTGTCGTAGTCCTGCGGGGAGACACGAACGAGCGCGGTGTCGAGGACGTGTACGAACAGGAAGAAGAAGATGAGGACGCCGGTGACTCGATGAGCCACCCAGGACCACATTCCTTCCCGGCCGCGGTACAGCGTTCCAGCCGGCACGGAAAACCCTCCGGTTACGGGACTAGGGACCTGCCGGCTTCACTGTCGGTCGGGCCCGGCCGGGTATGGTCCACCGGCCCTGGACATCGTAGCGACGCGTTGTCGGTACTCGCGTCCGGGGTCGGTCAGGTGTGATCGATCCCGCACGAGCGGGTGAACGCGAGCGGGTCGAGCGGGGTGTATGGAGGCGGCTTCGGGGGCGCGCGGCTTCAGGCGGTCGCGGCTTCGGGGGCGCGGCTTCAGGCGGTCGCGGCTTCAGGCGTCGGCGTGGACGAGGGCGCTGAGGCGGGCGCGGGCCAGGGCGCGCAGCTCGGCCGCGGCGATGTTGCGCTCCTCCTCGACGTTGTTGCCCAGGCGGGAGCGGATGCCGGCCAGCACGTGGTTGGCGTGCTCCTCGGGGTCGACCCCGTCGAGGCTGATCACGAAGGCGTGGCCGAAGAGCCGCTCGTACTCGGCGTGCGCGGCGCTCAGCGCGGTGTGGGCGGCGAGCCCGCCACTGGTCGGCGGCAGCGGCTGCGCGCACTCACCGGCGAGCGCCTCGGTGAGATCGGACGGGTTGAGGTCGTACGCGGCCTCGTCGGCGGCGGCCAGCAGCGTGCCCAGGTCGCGGTACGGGCGGTGGTCCGCCACCCTCCGGGCCCAGCGTCCGCTGGCGCAGCAGTCCAGCAGCATGCGCTCAGCCTCCCCGGAGGCCGCGGCGTTGAGACGGGCGAGACCCGTGCGCAGGCGCGCTTCCCGCGCGGGACGGACCGGCGGCGGAGCGGCAGGCGTCGTGGCCCCGCGGCTCTGCGCGGGTAGCGGGGCCGACGTCGCGCCGCACGGGGCGTGCGGGACCGCCGGGAGGTCGCTGGCCAGCTTCGGCTCCAGGTGTGTGTGGCCGGATGTGTGCGGCTGCTGGGTGTGTGCGGCTGGTGGTGTCGGGGCACCGTGCGGCCCGACCAACGTATCGGGCGATGAGCGGAGCTGACCGACAGATGCGCGAATTTCACTCGTACGGGAGGGGAGCGTCGCGTGGGGTGGACGTGGGGCGGGCCACCGGAACGGTGACGGCCGGGATCGCGCGTGGACCGTCGGCGTCCACTTGCGGCTCACAGGTTGACGTTTCAACCGGTTATGAGGCAGAAGAGTGAGAGGCGGCCGGAGTCGCCTCCCCCCACAGGAGCTTCCCCGGCCACCCTCTCGCGGCGCGTGCCGTTCGTGCGCGTCGCTTATTCCAGTCAGCGTCCAAGGCCGGGAAAGTGTCACACCGCCCAGGTACGGGCACTCGGCGCAAGCTTTCGGATCAGGCATGATGAGGCACGTGGCGGGGGCGGACCAGGACACGGACGACGAGCGGGTGACGGCTGCCGTCGCCGCCGCCCAGCACGGCGACGAGACCGCGTTCCGCACGGTCTACCGCACCGTCCACCCCCGGCTCCTCGCCTACGTGCGCACGCTCGTCGGCGACGCGGACGCGGAGGACGTCGCGTCCGAGGCGTGGTTGCAGATAACGCGTGACCTCGGCCGGTTCACCGGCGACGCGGACCGCTTCCGCGGCTGGACGGCGACCATCGCGCGCAACCGCGCGCTGGACCACATACGCAAGGTCGGCCGCCGCCCGCTGCCCGGTGGCGACGAGACCGTGCTCCACGGCATACCCGACCGCTCGGACACCGCCGACGAGGCGCTCGCCTCGCTGGCGACGGGACGGGCGATGGCCCTGATCTCCCGGCTGCCGGCCGACCAGGCGGAGGCGGTCGTGCTGCGCGCGGTCGTCGGCCTGGACGCGAAGAGCGCGGCGCAGGTGCTGGGCAAGCGGCCGGGGGCGGTACGCACCTCGGCGCACCGGGGGCTGCGAAGGCTGGCGGAACTACTGGAGGACGACACTGCGTCGGACGGTGTGACGTTTGCGGGGGCGCCGACGCAGAAGGACGTGAGATGAGCGGAAGCCGCCATGAATGGCTGGACGACGAAACCGCCGAGCGTCTGCTGAGCGGTGCGTCGGCCGACCCCGGACACGAACCGGTCAGTCCCGGGCGCGCGTCGGCCGACCCCGGACGCGAGCCGGTCGGTCCCGGGCGCGCGTCGGCCGACCCCGGACACGAGTCGGCCGACCCCGTGGCCGCCGCAGCAGGTGGCTCCCGGAGCGCGGGCGCGGGTCCGACCAGCCGTAACGGTTCAGCAGAGGCGGGCGCGCCGGGTGCGCCGGGTGCTGCCGACGCCGCCCCCGGCGTCGAGTCCGACGCCGCCCCTGACGTCGTTGCCGGCGCCGCGTCCGCCGTCCCTGCCATCGATGTCACCCGAAATGATGGGTTTGTGCCCAACGATGCACAGAAGCGTGGACTGACAGGGCTGAACGAGCTGTTGACGGCCGCCGTCGCCGAGGTCGACGCCGTCCCGATCGACCCGGCACGTGAGTCCGCGGCCCTGGCCGCCTTCCGCGAGGCGAACGCGGCGGCCACGGCGAACGCGGCGACCGCGACGGCTGGGGTGGCCGCGGCGACCACGGGCGCCTTCCCGAACCCGTCACCGGGCGGACGCTTCGGCCTGCGTCGCGGGTGGAACGGGCTGCGGGGGCTGACGGGCTCCGCCAAGGTCGCGGTGGCGGCCGCCTTCGCCGCGACCGCTCTGGTGGGCGGTGTCGCCGCAGCGGCCGGGACCGGTGTCATTCCGTCGCCGTTCAGCAGCGGTGATCCGGTGCCCGAGGCGTCGGGCGGTTCCGCCTCGCCATCCCTCGGCGGAACGGCGTCCCCCTCCACACCGCTGCCGACCGGGTCCTCCTCCGGGCTGCCCGTCTCGCCGAGCGCGGGCGCGAGCGGTCCGGGCTCCACGGGCCCGACGCCGTCCCACTCGTCGCCGGGCTCTCCGGACTCGTCGGGCCTGCCGTCCGGAACCCTCCTCCCGCCGGAGCAGTGGGGCAAGGGCGGCTCCGGTGCGCGTGACGCCGCCGCGTTCTGCGCCGCCTACCTCGCCGTCAGGAACGGCCACGGCAGCGCCGCGCAGCAGCGCCTTCTTCAGCAACTGGCCGGAGGCGCGGCCGAGCAGGCCTTCGACGCCTACTGCGGCAAGCACCTCGACCCGCTCCCGACGGGCAACGCCCCGGTCGGCGGGGCCCCGGGCTCCCCGGGCAAGGGTTCGGGCGGCAAGGGCTGGGGCGGACCGGGCTCCGGCGGCGCCGGATCTGGCGGGAAGCCGCCTGTCGGTGGCGGATCCAACGGTTCCGGGGGCGACGGCGGCGGTGGGCACGGCCACGTTCCGAAGCGTCTCGGCAGCCTGCCCGGAACCCTGCTGAGTCACTGACCACGGCACGCCCACCCGGCTTCCCGCCCCTCCTCGCCCCGCCCGGGCACCGTCCGAAGTCGCCGCGCGCCCGCGCCCGTGGGCCGGTGTAACACTTTCCGGCCACCCGGCGCAGAGCATGGTGGGTCGACTGGTCATCGACCCGCGGGCGTGCCGGTTCCCCCGTTACCGGCCTGAAGTCCGCGCCTGACGCGGGCGGGGCGTCTTTCCCCCCGCCCCGCCCGCGTCGACAGGCTTTTTCCCGTTCCTCTGCCGCGTGGCGCGGTTGTCGGCCCCCTGAGGGCGACGGGCGGGCGTCAAGGGGCCGGAGGCAGAGCGGGCGTCGGCGGACCGGCGGACTTCAGCAGTGCCCGCCTGATCCGGGGCGTGAGCGGGCGTTCCACCAGGACGTGGAGCAGCCAGGCGAGCAGCAGCATGCTCGCGGCGCAGCCGAGCAGTACGGCCCAGGCGGGCGGCCGCGCGCGTCCGGGCAGGTCGTGCCGGAGGGCGTCGATGAGCACCCAGCCCAGGTGTTCGTGGACCAGGTAGAAGGGGTACGTCAGGGCGCCCGCGGTGGTCAGCCAGCGCCAGTCGACGCGGCTCACCGGGGTCAGGGTGACGACGGCGACCGCGGCGAAGGACAGCGTGACCAGGGCGATGACCGTCAGCTGGCCGCGGTGGTGGAAGACGTGGGCGGTGCGCGGCGCCACCATCTCGCTCACCGCGTAGTGCTGTCCCAGCAGCCAGCCGACCGCCACCACCGACCAGCTCGCGGCGTCGTGCCCGAACCGGTGTACCAGGTACAGGCCCATGCCGCCGACGAAGAAGGGGGCGTACTCGGGCATCAACACCAGCTTCAGCAGCGGCTGGTGGGATCCGTCGGCCATCACCGCCGCCGCGGTCCACAGCACGCAGAACGTGAGGACCTGGCGGCGTCCGGCACCGCGCCACAGGACGAACAGCGCGAACAGCAGGTAGAAGCGCAACTCGGCCCACAGGGTCCAGCAGACCCCCAATACCCGGGGGGCGCCGACCGGCATCTGAAGCATCGTCAGGTTGGTCAGCAGGTCGCTGGGGGAGACCGGGCGGAACGGGACCCAGGGCAGCGCGAACACGACGGTGATCAGCAGGATCGCGATCCAGTACGCGGGCAGCAGCCGTGCCGCGCGGGAGGCGGCGAACGCGCGCGGAGTGCGGCCCCAGCCGCTCATGCAGATCACGAACCCGCTGATCACGAAGAAGAGCTGAACGCCCAGGCAGCCGTAGGAGAACGGGCCGGACAGGGTGGGGAAGAGGGTGTGCGCGGAGGCTCCCCAGGCGTGTGCGATGTCGCCTCCGCGCCCCGCGTAGTGGTACGCGCAGACGGCGAGCGCGGCGATCAACCGCAGTCCGTCCAGAGCGCGCAGCCGCCGCCCCGCCGCCCTGCGGCCTTCCCCGAACGAACCGGCGCCCGCGCTCGTACCGCCGCCCGCGCCCGCATCCGTGCCGCCGCTCGCGCCCGCCGATATCGCGCCCGCGGCTATCGCGCCCTCGGCGCCGCCTTCCGCTGCCGGCGTCATCGGGCGGGGTCCTGGCGGGGGACGCGGGGCCTGAGCACGTGGCGGGCGCGGCGGACCGCGCGGCGCACGGTGCGGTTGCGGGGGAGGAACGCCAGTTGGGCGGGGACGCCGCCGGGGAGCGCGAGGGCGGTGAGGCGGCGGCGCTTGAAGTAGACGCGGGTGTGGGCGTCGAGGTGCCGGGTCAGGTAGGTGATGGCGTCGTCGCGCAGCCGGGGATAGGCCTTGGACTGCATGCAGTAGCCCACCGCCCTTAGCAGGGCGGTGAGTTGGGGAACGGGCAGCGGCGTGCCGTCGGGCGTGGCCGCGGGGCGGTCCTGCGGGGTGAGCGGGGGCAGGAGCGCGTCGGCGATGGTGACGGGGACGCGGTTGCTGTTCTGGTAGGGGGCCAGGCGCTCCAGCAGCAATTCGGTCCCGGTGCGCGCGACCGGCAGGCCGAACAGGGCCGAGGCGGTCAGCAGCGCGGTGGAGAAGCAGCCGACGACCAGGGCCGGGCGCAGGTTCTGGAAGAGCACTTCGGCGAGGACGGGTTCGTCGTGCACGGTGAACTCGACGCCGAGTTCGGCGGCTTCCTTCTCCAGCAGGCGGGAGTAGCGGGCCGGGGCGGTCGGGTGCGGCTTGAAGACGATCGCCCGGTGGCCGCGGGAGACCGCTCCGCGCAGCATGCGCAGGTGGAGGCGTTCTTCCTCGTCGGCGGTGAGGATGCCGAGTGCGGAGAGGTACTGGCCGAGCAGCAGGGCCGGGCCCGAGGACCCGGTGCCGGGGTCGGCGGCCGTCGCGGCGGCGGTCAACGGCTCGTTGACGGCGGCGAGTTGGGCCAGCACCTTCATGACCGCGGGCGTCGGCACGATGTGCGGGCGGACCCTGCTCTCCGACAGCAGCAGCGGGGTGAGGCCGGGGACCAGGTCCAGGTGGAGCAGGCGGCGCACCCGGGTGACGACCAGCAGGTCGAGCTTGTTGCGGGTCGGCCCGTAGCTCATCAGGCCGTCCGCGTAGACGTCGATGGGTGCGGCCGGGAAGAGCTGGACGAGGGCGAGAGCGGGTTCGACCTGGATCGACTCCACGGCCAGTTCGACCTCGGTGTCCTGGAGGTTCCACAGCAGACGCAGGTGACGCTCCCACAGGGGGACGTCGTCCGGGCGCGGGGACCAGCCGCTGGGGTGGAAGGGCGAGATGGCCTCGTTCCAGGAGATGACCTCGTCGAAGCGGTCGCGCAGGGCGCTGAAGCCGGGGGCCTCGTTCAGGGGGCGGGTGGTCTCCGGGACGGCGGCGTTGTTGCTCACCAGGAGGATGCGGCGGTCGGCCGGGCGGAACAGGCCCGCGTCGAGGGCGGCCGCGAGGGTCGCGGTGCCGTAGAGGGTGGACGCGAGGAAGATCTGGGTGCGCGTCCCGCTCCCGGATCCCGGTGCCGTCGGCTCCGCCGGGGCCTGTGGTCCGGAGCCGGGGGTCTTCGCCTGCGGTTCCTTCGCGGTCACGCCGCCTCCTCCTCGTTGCGCGTCGCGCCCGCGCTCCGGCCGCCGCCCGCGCTCCGGGCGCCGCCCGCGCCCCGGCCGACGGTGCCGCCCGCGCGCAGGCGGTCGACCAGGCGCAGGCGCCTGAGGCGGACCGTGCGGTCCAGGTCCATCGTGTCGAGGGCGTCGCGCAGCAGGTCCTGCGGCATGCGGCGCAGGGCCGCCGCGCTGAGGGTGCGCAGGCGGCGGGCGACGTGCGGTTCGAAGCGGTCGATGTTGGACAGGTGGTGGGCGATGATCGCGCAGTAGGTGCGCACCGCCTTCGGCAGGAACTCCGCCGCCCGCGCGTCGGTCGCCGTCTCGGCGAGCACCTGGTCGAACGAGCGGATGAAGTCCAGTTGCCGCACGTCGCCGATCTGGGTGAGCGAACTCGCCACGCCACGGCGGTAGAAGACGCCGAGCAGCCCGAGCACGGCGAACGAGTCCGCCTCACGGTGCAGCCGCCAGATCCACGGCCGGTCCTCGGCGGTGCGCAGCCCGTCGGGGAAGTGCAGCAGCCCCGCCTCGCGCAGCCTGCGGTGGTACATGCCCGCCCAGGCGTACGGGTAGTCGACGGAGGTCGAGGTGTGCGCGGGCAGGATGGCGTCACGCGGGTCGAGCACCTCGCCACGGCGGCCGTGCGGGACGCGGTGGAGGGTGCGCTCCGCGCGGGTGCACTGCACGTGGTCGGTGCGCACGAAGTCGCAGCCCAGCCGTTCGATCCCGGTCAGCAGGCGCTCCAGGTAGCCGGGCGCCAGCCAGTCGTCGCCGTCGAGGAAGGCCAGGTACTCACCCTCGGCCGCGTCGAGACCGGTGTTGCGGGCGGTGGCGAGACCGCGGTTGTGCTCGTGCCGTACGAGACGGGCGCCGGGCAGTCCGCCCTTCCCCACGGCACGTTCCAGTATCTCCGGGGTCCGGTCGGTCGAACAATCATCCACAAGAATGAATTCGAAATCGGAGCGCGCATTCGATGCCAGGCTTCTCAGCATGTCGGGCGCGAATGTCTGCACGTTGTAGAACGGCACGATGACGGAGAGCTTGACCACCCGCGGAACGGTAGGGGGCGGGCGGCCACACGGGATTGCGGTGCGCGGGCCAGTCGGTGAACGACGTGTGGCAGCGCCGTGAACCCGGTCCGGGCCTTCTCCCCGATGATCTTTACGGGTATTCCGGAGCCCCGTTCGTCGGCGGTCTGTTAACCGTTTGTTGCGACTTCGTATGCCCCGCGCTCCGATTCGATTCCTACGGTCTGCGTCGTGCCCGTAAGTCCCGATCAGATCCATCACATCACCGTGCTCGCGGATTCCGACACGCGTTGGAAATGGGGTGCGCTGGCCGCTCGCCGTATCGCGCCGGAGGCCCGGCTCGACGGACGGCTGCTGCGTGGTCGGGCGACACCGACGACCCGTCAGCTGAGTGAACTGGGTATCGCCGCCGACTCGTTGCGGGAAGTGACGATGCGTCAGTTCCTCGCGGAGGCGGAGGCGGAGGCAGAAGCAGAGGCGGGGGCTCGTGGCGGTCACCACGATGCCGCGAGCGACCCTGACTCCGGCGGCCCCGGTGTCGTCCTGCTCGCCTGCGTGGGCGGGACCGTCCAGGCCGCGCTGCACGGGCTGGCGCGGGTCTGGGGGCAGGCGCCTCGGCCCCGGCCGGTCACCGTCACCGGTTACGTGGGCGTGGTCTACGAGAAGCTGGCGGACGGCCTGCTGCTGCGGCACGGCGCCGACGTCGTGATCGCCAACAGCCCGCAGGACGCCCGCCGTTTCCGCGACGTCTACGAGGGCGTGGGCGCCGACGCCTCCTGCGTGACCGAGGCCGCGCTGCCGTTCCTCGACGGCGCCCCCTACCGGGGCCCGGACGCCGCGCGCCGCTTCACCGTGGTCTTCGCCGCCCAGCCCTCCGTACCGGCCTCGCGCGAGGAGCGCACGTACCTGCTGCGCCGCGCGGCCCGGCACGCCGAGCGCCACCCGGACCGCGACGTGCTGGTGAAGCTGCGCAGCAAGCCGGGCGAACACACCACCCACGTCGAGGAGTTCCCGCTGCAACGCCTCGCGGCGCGCCTCGACCCCCCGCTGCCGCCAGGCGTCCGCCTGGTCTACGGGCGGATGGGCGAGGTGCTGGACCGCGCCGACCTGCTGGTCACCGTCTCCTCGACGGCCGCCCTGGAGGCGATGCACCGGGGCATGCCGACCGCCGTGCTGACCGACTTCGGGGTGCGCGAGGCGCTGGGCAACCACCACTTCACCGGCTCCGGGTGCCTGGCCTCCTGGGACGAGCTGGACGACGGGCTGCTGCCGCGCGCCGACGCGGACTGGCTGCGCGCGAACGGGGTCGGCGCCGACGACCCGTTCCGCCTGGTGCGCGAACGCGTCGAGGACCTCGCCGCCGCAGGCCAACTGCCGCCCCCGCGCCCGTACTACACCCCCCGCACCGCCCCCGCCTACCTGCCCGGTGTGCTCGCCCGCCACGGACTCGACCCGCAAGGGCGCCCCGTGGGAACCGCGCCGCCTGCCGAAGACGGGCAAGTGCGGCGCCTCACGCGGGAGTTCACCCGTAACGCCGCCCGCGCCGCCTACCGCCACGGCGTGCAGCGCGTGGCTCCCGTCATCCGCCGCCTGGGAGAACTGTGAACGCCACGCCCACGACCCCGTTCGTCCTCGCCGTCGTCCCCGCGCGCGGCGGCTCCAAGGGCGTACCGGGCAAGAACCTCCAACCGGTCGGCGGCGTCCCGCTGGTGGCCCGCGCGGTCCGGGCCTGCCTCGGTGCCGGGCTGGTCGGCGCCACCGTCGTCACCACCGACGACCCTGGCATCGCCGAGGCGGCCCGCGCGGCCGGCGCGGACGTCGTGCCCCGCCCGGCCGCCATCGCGGGCGACACCGCCACCAGCGAGGCCGCCGTCCTGCACGCGCTGGAGGCGTACGAGGCGATGCACGGCAGCCGCGTGGACGTCGTCCTGCTCGTACAGTGCACCAGCCCTTTCGTCACCGCCGACGAGATCGACGCGGTCGCGGCCGCCGTGGTCCACGAGGGCGCCGACAGCGCGCTGACCGCGGCACCGTTCCACGGCTTCATGTGGCGGGTGGACGGCGGCTCCCCGCGGGGGCGCGGCGGTGAGGCGGTGGGCGTCAACCACGACGCGGTGGGCGTCAACCACGACAAGGCGGTCCGCCCGCGCCGCCAGGACCGCCCCGAAGACCTGCTGGAGACCGGCGCGGCGTACGCGATGCGGGTCGACGGCTTCCGCGAGGCCGGGCACCGGTTCTTCGGCAGGACCGCGCTGGTGCGCACCGACCCCGCCCGCGTGCTGGAGATCGACGAGCCGGACGACCTGGCGCGGGCCCGGGCCCTGGCGCCGTTGCTCGACGGCGTCCCGACCGACTCCCCGCTCCCGACCGCCTCCCCGCTTCCCGCCGCCTCCCCGCTTCCCGCCGACTCCCCGCTCTCCGCCACCGCCCACTGAACTCCCTTTCCCCGAAGCCCTTTTGCCGCACCGCACCCCCCATCGAAAGGACCCGTCCCCATGACCCCCGCACCCCAGCGCCTGCGCACTCTCGGCGAGCGCGTCGTCGGCACCGGCCGGCCCGTCTACGTCACCGGTGAGATCGGCATCAACCACAACGGCGAGCTGGAGAACGCCTACCGGCTCATCGACGCGGCCGTCGACGCAGGCTGCGACGCGGTGAAGTTCCAGAAGCGCACCCCCGAGATCTGCACCCCGCGCGACCAGTGGGACATAGAGCGCGACACCCCGTGGGGCCGGATGCGCTACATCGACTACCGCCACCGCGTGGAGTTCGGCGAGGACGAGTACCGCGCGATCGACGCGTACTGCAAGGAGCGCGGCATCGACTGGTTCGCCTCGCCGTGGGACGTGCCCAGCGTCGAGTTCCTGGAGAACTTCGACCTGCCCGCGCACAAGGTCGCCTCGGCCTGCCTGACCGACGACGAACTGCTGCGCGCCCTGCGGGCGACCGGCCGCACCGTGATCCTGTCCACCGGCATGTCCACCCCGAAGCAGATCCGGCACGCGGTCGAGGTGCTGGGCAGCGACAACATCCTGCTGTGCCACGCCACGTCCACGTACCCGGCGAAGCACGAGGAGCTCAACCTGCGGATGATCCACACCCTCCAGGCCGAGTACCCCAACGTGCCGATCGGCTACTCCGGCCACGAGGTGGGCCTCCAGACCACACTGGCCGCCGTCGCCCTCGGCGCGGTCTTCGTCGAGCGGCACATCACCCTCGACCGCGCGATGTGGGGCTCCGACCAGGCGGCCTCCGTGGAGACCCCGGGCCTGCAGCGCCTGGTGCGCGACATCCGCATCGTCGAGACCTCACTCGGCGACGGCGTCAAGCGGGTCTACGAAGGCGAGTTGGGGCCGATGCGCAAGCTGCGCCGGGTCCAGGGCGTCGTCGCGCAGGCGGAGGCGCGGGCCGAGTCGGAGGCCGCGGGCCGGGCCGAGGAGCAGGGCCGAGAGCCGGTCAACGCGTGACCGGTGCCGACGCCGACGCCCCGGCGCGCACCCTCGCCCTGGTCGAGTCGCCCGTACAGCTGCTCAACCTGCTGGAGTGGGCGCACGCGGAACGCGGCGGGCCGCGGTTCGCCGACGCGCGCGGTTCCGTTGACGCCGCTGCACACGGTTCCGTTGACGCCGACGCCTCTGGTGACGCCGTCGGCTCCGGCGACGACGCCCCCGGTGCCTGCACGGTCGTCGTGCTGCCGCCGCGGGACCCGATGAGCCGGGGGCAGCTGCGCCGGATGGCCGAACTCGCCCGGGACGA
Source organism: Streptantibioticus parmotrematis (assembly GCF_019890615.1). GTDB lineage: Bacteria > Actinomycetota > Actinomycetes > Streptomycetales > Streptomycetaceae > Streptantibioticus_D > Streptantibioticus_D parmotrematis. The sequence goes on from NZ_JAINVZ010000002.1 coordinate 206,807, forward strand.
GGGGCTGGCGGTGCGCTGGTGCGAGCCGCGCACCGCCTCCGCCGGGCCGCTGCGCACGCTGGCGGGCCTGGCGCCCTCGCTGATGCGGGCCTCGCGGCTGGTGCTGGGCGATCCGTTCTCCCGTTTCGTGCAGGCGCTGCTGCCGTTCAGCCGGGCCCGCGAGCTGGTGGTGATCGACGACGGCACGGCGACCATGGAGTTCGCCACGCTGATCGCCGAGGGCAGGCGGCTGGTGCGCTGGCACCGGGCGGGCGGTTCGCGCGGTCCCCGCGACCTGGCCTTCGCCGCGTTCGCCGCGCACGCCAGGCGCCGTCTGACCGCCGGGCGCGGCACCGGCATCGAGCTGTTCAGCGCGATGCCGGTGACCGCCCCGCCCGGTGCCGTGGTGCGCCCCAACCGGCTGGAGTGGACGCGTGCGCGCTTCGGCCCGCCGAAGCTGCGCGACGGCGCCGACCTGATAGGCACCTCCCTGGTGGAGTCCGGCGTGGTCGACCACGACCGCTATCTCGCCGCCGTCGCCGCCATCGCCGAGGAGGGCGGCGCCACCCGCTACTTCGCGCACCGCCGTGAACGCGAGGACAAACTCCGGGAGTTGTCCCGCCGCACCGGGCTGGAGATCGTACGGCCCGACCTGCCGCTGGAACTCGTGGCGCGGCGCGGCCCGATCGGCTCGCGGCTGCTGAGCTTCCCCTCCACCGTGGTGCACACCCTGCCGCTCGCGCTGGCCGGCACCGGCGTGCGGGTCGACGTCCTGGAGGTCGACCCGTCCTGGCTGACCGGCCACGCCTCGCCGCGCGCGCACGGCTTCCTGTCCGGCATCACCCAGGCCGCCCGCAGCAGGCACGGCCTGGGCACGGCCCGCAACCCGCTCACCAACTCCATCCTCCCGGCGGTGACTTCGTGACCCTCACCCTCGACACGGACCTCGCTCCGGCGGAACTGACCGACGCCGAGGTCGACGCCCTGGTGGCCCGCCACGGACTCGCCCCGGCCGCCCGCCGCCCCGGACTGGCGGAGTACGTACGGGAGTTGTGGTCGCGGCGGCACTTCACCACGCAGTACGCCCACGCCCGCCTGACCGCCCTCTACACCACCGCCAGACTCGGCCAGATCTGGCACGTGCTGACGCCGCTGCTCAACGTCTTCGTCTACTGGCTGATCTTCGGCGAACTCCTCCAGCGCACCGACGGCACCGGCGACAACTACATCGCGTTCCTCACCGTCGGCGTCTTCGTGTTCACCTACACCCGCGAGTCGATCGCCACCGGCACCTGGTCGATCTCCGCCCGCCTCGACCTGGTGCGCGCGGTGCACTTCCCGCGTGCCTGCCTGCCGCTGTCGGCGACCCTCATCCAGCTCCAGCAACTGCTGCTGTCGATGGGCGTGGTGCTCACCGTGGTGCTGGCCACCGGCGAACCGATCAGGGCACGCTGGCTGCTGCTGATCCCCGCGATGGCGCTCCAGACGCTGTTCAACTTCGGCTGCTCGATGCTGATGGCACGCGTCGGCTCGCGCAACCACGACATCGGCGAGCTGGTGCCGTGGCTGCTGCGCACCTGGATGTACCTGTGCGGTGTCTTCTACAGCGTCTCCAAGGTCGTCGCGCACGCGCCGCACGTGGTGAAGGTCCTGATGGACGCCAATCCCGGCGCGATCTACATCGAACTGGCCCGCCACTGCCTGCTGGCTGGCTACGGCGGCCTGACCCCGCACATCTGGCCGCTCGCCTTCTTCTGGGCGTTCTTCACCCTGGCCCTGGGCCTGGTCGTGTGCTGGCAGGCGGAGGACAAGTACGGGCGCGGCTGAGACGGGGGCGGTACGTGGGCGATGGCGGCGCGTACGGGGTGGCGGGCGGAGCGACGACGGCGGGTGACGCGTACGTGGTGGTGGGCGGAGCGACGATGATGGGTGACGCGTACGGGGTGGTGGGCGGAGCGTCGACGGCGGGCGGCGCGTCGGTGACGGGTGACGCGTACGTGGTGGTGGGCGCCGCGGTCGGGCCTTCGGCGGCGGAAAGCCTCCGCGTGGCGTTCAGCGGCGCGCCATGCCCGGGTCATCGGCCGATCACCGGTGTCGGGTTGTCTGCTCCCATGGGGAGCACATCGCCCTTGGACGGCACGGCCTCGCCCGCCCGGCGCCCGGCCGCGCGCGTTCTGGTGGTCTCGGACAGCGCCGCACTCGGCCACGACTCGCGCGCGCACCGCGTCGCCCGGGCCGCCGCCGCGGCCGGGTACGACGTGACGCTGGTCGGCAGGGCGGACGACAGCCCTCCTCCCGCGCTGCCCGGGGTGACGGTGCGCCGCGTCGAGGTGCCGGGCACCCTGGCCGGACACCGCGCCGCGCGGCCGAGGCCCGGCCTGCGCTGGCCCTTGGCGTACCGCAGCGCCGAGACCCACCGCCACCGCACCGCGCGGCTCGCGGTGCGGGACCGGACACTTCGTACCCGGGAAGCGGAACTCGCGGTGCGGTACCGGCCGTTGTCCAGGCAGGCGGTGGCGCGCGCCATCCACGCCGCCGCCCGGCTCGGGCACGCCGTCCGCGGGGCCTGGACGCGCCTGCGTGCCGCGCAGTACGAGGCGGCGGTGCGTCGCCGCCTGACGCCGACCGGTGCGCTGGACGACGTGGTGACGGCGTTCGTCAGGCTGACCGCGCGCAGGCGGGCCTGGCGGCGGCTCGACCCGTCGCTGCTCGACCTGGAGGCGGCGTACGGGCCGGTGCTGGACGCGTGCCGCCCGCACCTGATCCATGCGCGCGGCCGCCGCTCGCTGGGCGTCGCCGTCCGCGCGGCGGTGCGCGCCGAGGCCGCCGGGCGCACGGTGCGGGTGATCTGGGACGCGACCGACTGCTCGGCGCTCACCCCGGCGGCCACCCGGCGCGCGGCGGCGGCCCGCGAGTCGGACGAACGCGCCCACGCCGAGGAGGCCGACGCGGTCGTGACCGCCTGCGCGGCCTACGGTGACCACCTCGCCGCCCGCCTCCGGCCGGCCCGCCCGCCGCTGGTCGTCCTGAACGCGCCGGCGCACGCGGACACCCCGGTGCACGCGCACGCGTCGGCCCCGGTCGCGCGAGCGCGGTCGGCGGCCTCGGCGGTGCGCGCGACCGCCTCCGCGGCACGGGTGACCACCTCAGCAGGGGCGACCGCCTCGGTGCGTGCGGCCTCCTCCGCACGCGCGACCGCCTCGGCCCGCGCCGTCACCGCCGCACGCGCGGCCTCCTCCGCACGCGCAGCCGCTTCAGCTCGCGTGCCCGCGGGCACGGTCGCCCCGGCGGCGGTCCCGACCGTCGCCGCCTGCGGCGGGGTGCGCGCCGCCTGCGGGCTCGGGCCGGACGTCCCCCTGCTGGTGCACAGCGGAGGCGTCGCCCCGGAACGCGGCCTCCTCACCGCGGTCGAGGCGCTGCCCAAGCTGTACGACCTGCACGCCGCCTTCGTGGTGCCCGATCCCGGCGACGAGCGGGTGCGCGACCTCGTCGACCGGGCGGGCGAGCTGGGGGTCGCCGCACGCCTGCACGTCCTGCCCTACACAACGCCCGAGGACGTCCCCGCGTTCCTGGCGAGCGCGGACATCGGGGTGGTCCCGGTGCACCACCTGCCGCACCACGAAGTCACCCTCGCCACCCGGTACTTGGAGTACGCGCACGTCGCCACCCGGTACTTGGAGTACGCGCACGCGCGGCTGCCGGTCGTGGTCAGCGACGTGCGGGCGATGGCCGCGGCCACCCTGGCCACCGGCAACGGCGAGGTCTTCCGGGCGGCCGACACCGCCGACTTCGTGCGCGCGGTGGGCGCGGTGCTGACGAACCCGCCGCGCTACCGCCGCGCCTACGAGCGTTCCGGCGTGCTGCGGCAGTGGTGCTGGCAGACCCAGGCGGCACCGTTGCTGGCGCTCTACGCCGGGCTTCTGGACGAGATCGGTCACCGAGCGTAGTCGAGCAGGTGTCCGCCATCCGGACCCGTTGCCGCGCGTGAGGTTGCTCGTTGGTCCACCATGGAAAAGGTGGGGCTCGTGTAGGCCTAAAGGGTGGCAATACCCACGCCGTGTCAGGGTATGCGCGACGCGGGAACTTTTTTGGTCTCACGGGCTGGAATTTTCGCCAACGACGTTACTCGGGAGTGGTCATGAGTCCTACGCTGTCGGGGGTGGACCACTCAACTCCGGAGTCCGGCGCCCTGACCGACGAGCTCTTCGCCGAGCTCGTCGAGTTCCGCCGCGACCTGCACATGCACCCCGAACTGTCCCGCCAGGAGTTCCGCACCACGGCCGCGATCAAGGCCCGTCTGGAGCAGGCCGGGATGACCCCGCGCGAGCTTCCCGGCACCGGCCTGATCTGCGACATCGGTCCACAGGACGGCGGTCCACGCCTCGCGCTACGGGCCGACATCGACGCGCTGCCGATCCCGGACACCAAGGTCGTGCCGTACCGCTCGACGCACGAGGGCAAGGCCCACGCCTGCGGTCACGACATGCACACCACCGTGGTCCTCGGCACCGGCATCGTGCTGGCCTCTCTGGCCGCCGCCGGACGGCTCACCCGCCCGGTCCGCCTGGTCTTCCAGCCCGCCGAGGAGGCCATGCCCGGCGGCGCGCTCGACGTGATCAAGGCACGGGCGCTGGACGGCGTCGACCGCATCCTCGCGGTGCACTGCGACCCCAAGGTCGAGGTCGGCCGCATCGGCCTGCGCACCGGCCCCATCACCTCCGCCTGCGACCGCCTGGTGCTGTCGGTGGACGGCGCGGGCGGCCACACCGCGCGCCCGCACCTGACGACCGACCTGGTCACCGCCGCCGCCAAGATGGCCACCGAGCTGCCCGCGGTGCTGGCCCGCCGGATCGACCCGCGCGCGGGCCTGTCGGTGGTGTGGGGCCGCATCCAGGCCGGCCACGCCTGCAACGTGATCCCGCAGCACGCCGAGCTGGAGGGCACCGTCCGCTGCCTGGACCTGACCGCCTGGCGGGACGCGCCCGACCTCATCCACGAGGTCATCGACCAGATCGCCGCGATGTACCGGGCCAAGTGGGAGCTGACCTACCACCGCGGCGTCCCCCCGGTCGTCAACGAGCAGACCTCGGCGGAGCTGCTGCGCGACGCGATGGTCTCGCGCTTCGGCACCCACGCGGTCGAGGACACCGAACAGAGCCTGGGCGGCGAGGACTTCTCCTGGTACCTCGAACACGTCCCCGGCGCGCTCGCCCGCCTCGGCGTCCGCACCCCCGGCGACCCGGCCATCCGCGACCTGCACCGAGGCGACTTCGACGCCGACGAGAACGCGATCCGCGTAGGCGTCGAACTCTTCACGGCGACGGCCCTGCACGGCTGAGGACGCGGCACGGCCGAGGCCTCCCGCGGAGCGCCGGGAGGCCCGGCCCCCGGCCTGGCCCCCGCCCCAGCCTCACGTCCCCAGCAACCGCTCCACCCCCGCCAGCAGCACGCACACCGTCAACGCCTCCAAGGCCTCGGACAGTTCGGGCAGGGACGGGTAGCTGGGGGCGATGCGGATCGTGTGGTCGTGGGGGTCGCGGCCGTACGGGTACGGGGCGCCGGCCGGGGTCAGGGCGACGCCCGCCTCCGCGGCCAGCGAGACGGTGAGCGTGGCGCAGCCGTCCGGCACGGTCAGGGTGACGAAGTAGCCGCCCTCCGGGCGGGTCCACGAGGCGATCCCGGTGCCGCCGAGGCGTTCCGTCAGCACCCGCTCGACCAGGTCGAACCTCGGCGCCAGCACCTCGCGGTGGCGGCGCATGTGGTCCCGTACGCCGTCCGCGTCGCGCAGGAAGAGGGTGTGCCGCAGCTGGTTGACCTTGTCGGGGCCGATGGTGCGGCGCGACAGGTGGCGCAGGGTCCAGCGGACGTTGGCGGGGGAGGCGCCGAGGAACGCCACGCCCGCGCCGGGGAAGGTGATCTTCGACGTGGAGCCGAAGACGAACGGCCGGTCCTCGTTGCCGTGCGCGGCGGCCAGCGCGAGCACGTCCGCGATCTGCGGCTCGGCGTCGGTGAGGTGGTGGACGGCGTAGGCGTTGTCCCAGAAGATCCGGAAGTCCGGCGCCGCCGTGGGCATCGCGGCCAGTCGCCGCACCGTCTCGGGCGCGTAGCTGACGCCGGTGGGGTTGCTGTACTTCGGCACGCACCAGATGCCCTTGATCTGCGGGTCGCGCGCCACCAGGTGCTCCACCCGGTCCATGTCCGGCCCGTCGGCGGTCATCGGCACCGGGATCATGTCGACACCCAGCTGCTCGCAGATCCCGAAGTGCCGGTCGTAGCCGGGTACCGGGCACAGGAAGGCCACCGACTGCTCGGCCGCCCACGGCCGCACCGACCCGGGCAGCCCCAGCAGCAGCGCGTGCGCCACGCAGTCGTACATCAGCTCAAGGCTGGAGCCGCCCAGCGCCAGCAGCCGGTCGGCGGGCACCTGGAACGGGCCGCTGAAGATCTCCCGCAGCTCCGGCAGCCCCATCGCGCCGCCGTAGTTGCGCACGTCGGTGCCGTCCGCCCCGGTGTACGCCTCGGGGCCCGGCAGCGACAACAGCGGCGCGGACAGGTCGAGTTGGGCGGCGGACGGCTTGCCGCGGGTGAGGTCCAGGGAACGCCCCCGGCCCTTCAGCGCGGCGTACTGCTCGCGCAGCCGGTCGCGTCTGGCGAGCAGTTCGGCTTCGGTCGCCGTGGTCAGGTTCACCGGGCATCACACCTGGGCTGGTCGGGGAAGGTGCTCGACGTCGTACACCTATCTCGTACACGTAGGGCGCGGGTGGAACGTTCATGCGCTACGGCTCACCCTCCGGGTCCGTCCTCCACCTAGTCAACGAACCTTCCGATGAACGGACAACGCAACCTCGCCAAACCGGCCAGCCAGTCGGCCCGCCCCGCCGAACCGTCCGGCCGCCCGGTACGTCGTCCGCCGCCTCGCCCCCGCCCTGAGCTGCGGATCTTCCGTCGGGGCGGGCGGATAGGGTGGGCTTCGTCCGCCATCGGGCGTTGATCGCCGTGAAACCTGCCGTTGGCGTCGATCCGATAACGGGTTCCCAACCCCCCTTTACCTGACATCTACGCGCGTTAAGCTGCCGCAGAACCAGCGCCGGACGGGGCGCTAGATGGATGAAGGGGTACCCCTCGTGCGCCGGGTAACCAGGTTTGCCGCCGCCGGTATAGCCACCGCGGCCCTTGCCCTCAGTGCCACCGCGTGTGGCGCCAGCTCGACCCAGAGCTCCGGCTCGTCCTCCTCCTCCGGGAAGGGCAGCCTCAAGGTCGGCATCGCCTATGACGTCGGTGGTCGTGGCGACCACTCGTTCAACGACTCCGCCGCGCGTGGCCTGGACAAGGCCACCAAGGAGTTCGGTGGAACGCCCAAGGAGCTGACCGCCAAGACGACCGACACCGACCAGGACCGCGAGCAGTACCTCGACGACCTCGCGTCCAACGGCTACAACCCGGTCATCGCGGTCGGCTTCGCCTACGCCAACGCCCTCAAGGCCGAGGCCCCGAAGTTCCCCAAGACCACCTTCGCGATCGTCGACTCGGTGGTCCCGGGCAGCAACATCGACAGCATGAGCTTCGCCACCCCGGAGAGCTCCTACCTCGCCGGTGTCGCCGCGGCGCTGAAGTCCAAGACCGGCCACATCGGCTTCATCGGCGGTGTCGACAACGCGCTGATCAAGGGCTTCCAGGCGGGCTTCCAGCAGGGTGTCACCGACACCAAGCCGTCCGACAAGGTCACCGTGCAGTACCTGAGCACCGGTTCCGACCTGTCCGGCTTCTCCAGCCCCGACAAGGGCGCCAGCGCCGCGGCGGGCATGCTCTCCCAGGGCATCGACGTCGTCTACTCCGCGGCCGGCAGCTCCGGCACCGGCTCGATCGAGACCGTGGCGGCCAAGAAGGGCGCCTGGGCGATCGGCGTCGACTCCGACCAGTACCAGGACCCGGCGCTGGCGAAGTACAAGGACTCCATCCTGACCTCCGCGGTCAAGAACGTGGACGTCGCCGTCTACGACCTCATCCAGAGCGTCCACAACGGCAAGCCGCTCACCGGCAACAACACCTACAACCTGGCCAACGGCGGTGTCAGCCTGGCCACCAGCGGCGGGTTCATCAAGGACATCCAGCCGCAGCTGGACGCGATCACCAAGAAGATCATCTCCGGTCAGATCAAGGTCAAGCAGACCCCCTGACACGGACCACGGGTCTGACCCCGGGTCACCCGTGACCGGCACCGCGGCACACCGCCCGGTCCCGGCCGCGGGCCCCGGGCGGGCCGGCCGCCAGGCGTACGGGGCCCGTCGGGAGAGGAACCACTCCCTCCGGGCCCCTCGCGCCGCCGGTGGGAAAGCCCGTGAACGCCCCCTGAGAGCCCCCGGAAAGCACCGCCGCAACGCGTTGTCGCCCGGCGGCGGATTTCCCTCGGTACCGCTACGCGCGTAGACACCCGTAGGCGCGGTACCTTCGCCCTTCGCCTTCCGCCCGACCAGGGCACGGTCATCCGGCCGGCGCGCCCACCGCCGCCTCCGCCGCCCACCGCCCGGCTCCTTCGCCCCGAGGAGAGTGCGCCATCAACGCGTCCAGTCCCCCTTCCGCCGCGAGTGCCCCCGCGAGCGCCCCCGCCGTGGAACTCAAGGGAATCACCAAGCGGTTCCCCGGCGTCGTCGCCAACCACGACATCGACATCACGGTCCGCCGTGGCATCGTGCACGCCCTCGTCGGCGAGAACGGCGCCGGCAAGTCCACCCTGATGAAGATCCTCTACGGCATGCAGAAGCCGGACGAGGGCACCATCGCCGTCGACGGCGAGCAGGTCTCGTTCTCCAACCCGGGCGACGCCATCGTCCGGGGCATCGGCATGGTGCACCAGCACTTCATGCTCGCCGACAACCTCACGGTCCTGGAGAACGTGGTGCTCGGCAGCGAGAAGCTGTACGGCATCGGCACGAAGGCCCGCGCGAAGATCACCGAGATCTCCGACGCGTACGGGCTGAACGTGCGGCCCGACGTGCTGGTCGAGGACCTCGGCGTGGCCGACCGGCAGCGCGTGGAGATCCTCAAGGTCCTCTACCGCGGCGCCCGCACGCTCATCCTCGACGAGCCGACCGCGGTGCTGGTCCCGCAGGAGGTCGACGCGCTCTTCGACAACCTGCGGGAGCTGAAGGCCGAGGGCCTGACCGTCATCTTCATCTCGCACAAGCTGGGCGAGGTGCTCTCCGTCGCCGACGAGATCACCGTCATCCGGCGCGGCACCACCGTCGGCACCGCCGACCCGAAGACCATCACCACCAAGCAGCTCGCCGAGCTGATGGTGGGCAGCGAACTGCCGTCGCCCGAGACCCGCGAGTCCACCGTCACCGACGTGCCGATGCTCCAGGTCGACGGCCTCAAGCTCACCGCCCCCGACCAGGACGGCGTCGAGCGCACCGTGCTGGACGACATCGCGCTGACCATCCACAAGGGCGAAGTCCTGGGCATCGCGGGTGTGGAGGGCAACGGCCAGGCCGAACTGGTCGAGGCCATCATGGGCATGCGCGCCCCCGACGCGGGCGTGCTCACCCTCGACGGCCGGGACATCTCGCGCACGCCGACCCGCAAGCGGCGCGAGGACGGCATCGGTTACATCCCCGAGGACCGCCACCGGCACGGCCTGCTGCTGGAGGCCCCGCTGTGGGAGAACCGCATCCTCGGCCACGTCACCGAGAAGCCCAACAGCAAGGGCGCGCTGCTCGACCCGGCCGCCGCCCGCCGCGACACCGAGCGCATCGTCGCCGAGTACGACGTGCGCACCCCCGGCATCGACGTCACCGCCGCCTCGCTGTCCGGCGGCAACCAGCAGAAGCTGATCGTCGGCCGCGAGATGAGCCACCAGCCCAAGCTGCTGATCGCCGCCCACCCCACGCGCGGCGTGGACGTCGGCGCGCAGGCGCAGATCTGGGACCAGATCCGCGAGGCCCGCCGCGAGGGCCTGGCGGTGCTGCTGATCTCCGCCGACCTCGACGAGCTGATCGGCCTGTCCGACTGCCTGCGGGTGATGTTCCGCGGGCGGCTGGTCGCCGACGCCGACCCCGCCACCATCACCCCCGAGGAACTGGGCTCCGCCATGACCGGCGCCAGCTCCGGCCACCTCGAACACGCCGCCGCGGGGGCCGTCACCGGCACCGCCCGGGACACCGCCGTCTCCGACACCGCCTCCGACACGGCCGGGGGAGAGGACTGATGAAGAAGTTCGCCAAGATCGACAAGGACCGGCTGCTGCTCGGCATAGCGGCGCCCGTCCTCGCGGTGGTCGCCGCGCTGGTCGTCACCGCCCTGGTGCTGCTGGCCACCGGCAAGGAGCCGTTCAAGGCCTTCCAGATCATGGTCAGTTACGGCTTCAAGAGCGACAGCCAGGTCTTCATCCTCAACGAGGCCACCACCTACTACCTGGCCGGTCTCGCCGTCGCCATCGGGTTCCGGATGAACCTGTTCAACATCGGCGTCGACGGCCAGTACCGGATGGGCGCCTTCTTCGGCGCCGTGGTCGGCGGCATGGTCACCCTGCCGTCGTTCCTGGAGATCCCGCTGATCATCGTCGTGTCGATGGTGGTCGCCGCCGCGTGGTCCGCCATCGCCGGTTTCCTGAAGGTCGGCCGTGGCGTGAGCGAGGTGATCGCCACGATCATGCTCAACTCGATCGCCACCGCGGTCATCTCCTACCTGCTCCAGCCGGGCAGGCTCGCGCACCTGAACTCCAACACCAACAGCGTCTACACCACGATGCTGCCGAAGTCCGCGTGGTTCTTCACCATGACCACCAACCCGGCGGCCGGTCCCATCGAGGGCTTCATCGTGATCGCGGTGCTCGCCGGTGTCGCCTACTGGTTCGTGCTGTCGCGCACCCGCTTCGGCTTCGACCTGCGCACCGTCGGCCAGTCCGAGTCGGCCGCCGAGGCCAGCGGTGTCAACGTCAAGAAGATGATCGTCACCAGCATGATCATCTCCGGTGCGCTGGCCGGTCTGGTCGGCATGCCCGCGTTGCTCAACGAGGCGCACACCTACAGCGACGAGTTCCCCACCGGCATCGGCTTCATCGGCATCGCCGTCGCGCTGCTCGGCCGCAACCACCCGGTCGGCATCGGCATCGGCGCGCTGCTGTGGGCGTTCCTGGACCGCACCTCCAACTGGCTGGAGTTCAACGGCTACGACAAGGAGATCGTCGGCGTCATCCAGGGCGTCATCGTGCTGTGCGTCGTCATCGCCTACGAGGTCGTGCGCCGCTACGGCCTGGGCCGCCAGCAACGCAAGGTCGGCGAGGAACTTGCCGCCGCCGCGTCCCTGAAGACCGTTGAGAAGGCGGAGGTGACGGCGTGAGCGCCACGACCACCGCGGCTCCGGCCGCCAAGACCGCGCCCGCGAAGGCGTCGCGCACCAAGCTGTCCACCCCCGTGATCCTGCTCATCGTCGCGGGCGCGCTGATCGCCGTCGCGGCGGTGCGGGCCATCACCGGCGCCCGCGACGTCACCTCCTCCGGCCAGATCGGCGGCGCCCTGCAGATGGCCGTGCCCGTCGGCCTCGCCGGGCTCGCGGGCCTGTGGTCGGAACGCGCCGGCGTGGTCAACATCGGCCTCGAAGGCATGATGATCCTGGGCAGCTTCTTCGGCGCCTGGGCGGGCTGGCAGCACGGCCCGTGGATCGGCCTGCTCGCCGGTGTCATCGGCGGCGCGCTCGGCGGCCTGGTGCACGCCATCGCCACCGTCACCTTCGGCGTCGACCACATCGTCTCCGGTGTCGCCCTCACGCTGCTCGCACAGGGCGCCACCGAGTACCTCGCCAAGATCTGGTTCAACACCGGCAAGGCCGCCACCCTCGGCGGCAACCCCAAGCAGTCCCCGCCGATCAACAGCGTCCCGTCGATCACCGTGCCGGGCCTGTCGCCGTGGCTGGCGCACGTCGAGGCCCACCACTGGTTCCTCGTCTCCGACCTGGCCGGTGTGCTGGGCGGGCTGGTCACCAACCTGTCGGTGTTCACCGTGATCGCCGCGCTGCTGTTCGGCGCCACGTACTGGGTGCTGTGGCGCACGCCGTTCGGCCTGCGGCTGCGCTCCTGCGGCGAGGCGCCGGTGGCCGCCGAGTCGCTCGGCGTCGACGTCTACCGCTACAAGTACGCGGCCGTCATCCTGTCCGGCGGCCTGGCCGGCTTCGGCGGCGCGTTCCTGGCGATGGTCCCGGCGCACGCCTACAACGAGGGCCAGACCGGCGGCCGCGGCTACATCGGCCTCGCCGCGATGATCTTCGGCAACTGGCGGCCCGGCGGACTCGCCATGGGCGCGGGCCTGTTCGGCTACACCGACAGCCTCCAGCTGCGCAACGGCGGCCCGGCCGCGCACGCGCTGCTGCTCCTGCTGGTGCTGCTGCTGGTCCTGATGGCGGTCTGGAAGTTCTCCCGTAAGAGCTACCGGCAGGCCGTGCTGAGCGCGGTCTTCGCCGCCCTGCTGCTGTTGTGGTTCCTCATGACGGACACCATCCCCTCCGAGTTCGTGAGCGCCACCCCGTACGTCGCCACGCTGCTGGTCCTCGCGCTGTCCGCGCAACGGCTGCGCATGCCCAAGGCGGACGGCAAGCCGTACCGGAAGGGCCAGGGCAAGTGACGGCTCGCGACGCGACCGGCGCCGTCGACACCGGCGCCGTCGACTGGGCGGCCCTGCGGGAGCGGGCCCGGGAGATCATGACCCGGGCCTACGCCCCCTACTCGGGCTTCCCCGTGGGCGCCGCCGCCCTGGTCGACGACGGCCGGACCGTGACCGGGTGCAACGTGGAGAACGCCGCCTACGGCGTCGCGCTGTGCGCCGAGTGCGGTCTGGTCTCCGCGCTGCACGCCTCTGGCGGCGGCAGGCTGACCGCGTTCACCTGCTGCGACCGCAACGGCGACGTGCTCATGCCGTGCGGGCGCTGCCGCCAGCTGCTGTGGGAGAACGGCGGCCCCGAGCTGCTGGTCGACACCGCCTCCGGCGTCCGCCCGATGCGCGAGCTGCTCCCGGACGCCTTCGGCCCCGAAGACCTCGACCGCTGAGACCGGACGACCTCAACCGCTGAGACAGGTAAGGATCTGAACCGCATTCATGGACGTCATCTCCGTCATCCGCACCAAGCGTGACCACGGCCGCCTCACCGACGAGCAGATCGACTGGGTGATCGACGCGTACACCCGTGGCGAGGTCGCCGACGAGCAGATGTCCGCGCTCGCCATGGCGATCCTGCTCAACGGCATGGACCGCGCCGAGATCGCCCGCTGGACGGCGGCGATGATCGCCTCCGGCGAGCGGATGGACTTCGCGTCGCTGCCCCGGCCCACCGCCGACAAGCACTCCACCGGCGGCGTCGGCGACAAGATCACGCTGCCGCTCGCGCCGCTGGTCGCCGCCTGCGGCGCGGCCGTTCCGCAGCTGTCCGGGCGCGGCCTCGGCCACACCGGCGGCACGCTGGACAAGCTGGAGTCGATCCCCGGCTGGCGGGCGCTGCTGTCCAACGACGAGATGATGGGCGTGCTGCGGGACGTCGGCGCGGTCATCTGCGCGGCGGGCGACGGGCTGGCCCCGGCCGACAAGAAGCTGTACGCGCTGCGCGACGTCACCGGCACGGTCGAGGCCATCCCGCTGATCGCCTCGTCCATCATGTCCAAGAAGATCGCCGAGGGCACCGGTTCGCTGGTGCTGGACGTCAAGGTCGGCTCCGGCGCGTTCATGAAGAACCTCGACGACGCGCGCGAACTCGCCTCCACCATGGTCGGGTTGGGCACCGACCACGGGGTGCGCACCGTCGCGCTGCTCACCGGCATGTCCACCCCGCTCGGCCTGACCGCGGGCAACGCGCTGGAGGTGCGCGAGTCCGTCGAGGTGCTGGCGGGCGGCGGCCCGGCCGACGTGGTCGAGCTGACCCTCGCGCTGGCCCGCGAGATGCTGGACGCGGCCGGCCTGAAGGACGCCGACCCCGAGAAGGCGCTGCGCGACGGCTCCGCGATGGACCACTGGCGGCGCATGATCGCGGCGCAGGGCGGCGACCCGGACGCGGCGCTGCCCGTCGCCCGCGAGCGGCACGTGGTGACCGCCTCCGCGACCGGCGTGCTCACCGGCCTGGACGCGTACGCGGTCGGCGTCGCCGCCTGGCGGCTCGGCGCGGGCCGCGCGCGCAAGGAGGACCCGGTGCAGGCGGGCGCGGGCGTCGAACTGCACGCCAAGCCCGGCGAGCAGGTCACCGCGGGCCAGCCGCTGATGACGCTGCACACCGACACGCCGGAGCGCTTCGCGTACGCGATCGAGGCGCTGGACGGAGGCGTGACGATCGAGGCGCCCGGAACGTCCTTCGAGGCGGACCCGATCGTGCTGGAACGTATCGCCTGAGCTGCGGTTTCCCCTTCTGGGTGAACGGGATCGGTGGACGGCCACCGGTCCCGTTCGTCATGCTTGGGTGGGTGGCGTACGGACTAAGGAGACCACCATGAGCGCACTCCCCATCGAGCCGCCGCAGGATGACGGTTACAGCTGGGACGAGCTTGTCGGGATCTGGGCGACGATGGACCATCCCGAGGGCTGCAAGGTGGAGATCATCGATGGGAGCATCACGGTGACGCCATCGCCGGCCAATCAGCACTCCAGCATCGTCTTCAAACTGCTGCGCATGCTCGTCAAGGCCATCCCGGACGAACTCGGCGTGTACACAACCCTGGATGTCGCCGTGCCCGCGTACGGCAACCTCTACGTCCCCGACCTGGTCGTCATCCCAGAGGACGTCGTCGACCACACCCCTGGTCACTACGTCGCGGCTGATCAGGTGCTGCTGGCCATCGAGGTCACCTCGCCGTCGAACGCCAGGCGCGACCGCATCACGAAGCTCGCGGGATACGCGACAGGCGGCGTTCCCCTCTACCTCCTGGTCGACCGCTGGGCACCGGGCGGCCCGCTGGTCACGCTCTTCGGAGAGCCGGAGGAACACACGTACAAGACCTTGCAGACGGCCAAGTTCGGCGACCAGGTCCACCTTCCGGCGCCTTTCGACCTCACGATCGACACCGGAGCCTTTCCGGGGAGTTGACGGGTTTCACGCGGTCCGCACGCGGGTCGGACTCCTGCGGGCCGCCCGGGTGCCGTACAGCGTGATGCCCGTCGCGGCCACCATCGCCGTCAGGCCCACCGCTACCGTGCCGGGCCAGCCGTCGCCGTGGTACGCGGTCGCGCCGACCATGCCGCCCACGCTGTTGCCGATGTAGTACGCCGTCAGGTAGAGCGCCGAGGCCTGCGCTCGGGCCGCCTTCGCGGTGTGACCCACCGCCCCGGAGGCGGTCGCGTGCCCCACGAAGAACCCGGCCGTGATCAGCACCAGACCACCCAGCACCGCGGCCAGCGACGCCAGCAGCGTCAGCCCGAGCCCCGCGGCCACCAGCGTGATCCCCACGTACAGCGCGCCGCGCCGCCCGACTCCCGCCACCAGGCGACCGGTCGCCGCGCTGGACGCCGTGCCGACCAGGTAGACCAGGAAGATCGCCCCGACCAGCCCCTCGGGCAGGTCGAACGGCGCCGCGGTCAGCCGGTAGCCGAGCACGGTGTAGACCGAGCCGAAGACCGCCATGAACAGCATGCCCAGCAGATACAGCCGCACCAGCAGCGGATTGCCCAGGTGGCCGCCGACGGTACGGGCCAGCGCACGCGGCGAGATCGGCGCGGGACGGAAGTGCCGCGCCTTCGGCGCCAGCAGGACGAACGCCACCGCGCACGCCAGCGACAGCACGCCCAGCACGCCGAGCGCCACCCGCCAGCCCGCGACCTGCGTGACGAAGCCCGCGATGACCCGCGAGCACATGCCGCCGATGCTGTTGCCCGCCACGTACAGCCCGATCGCGGAGGCGATCGCGGCCTGCGAGACCTCCTCCGCCAGGTACGCCATCGCGGTCGCGGGCAGTCCGGCCAGCGCGACGCCCTGAAGGGTGCGCAGCACGACCAGCGTGGTCAGGTCCGGCGCGAACGGCACCGCGAGCCCGATCAGCGCGGCGCTGAAGACGGAGGCGGCCATCACCGGCACCCGGCCGAAGCGTTCCGACAGCGCGGACAGCGGGATCAGCGCCACCGCGAGGCCGGCGGTCGTCATCGCCACCGTGAGACTGGCCTGCGCCGGGGTCACCCGCAGGCTCTGCGAGATCGCGGGCAGCACGCCCTGGGTCGAGTACAGCAGCAGGAAGGTCGCGGTGCCCGCGGCGAACAGCGCGAGGATCGCCCGGCGGTACGCGGAGGTGCCGGGCAACAGCTTGGTGTCCGAAGGGAGTTGGGCAGCGAGAATGGCGGCGTCGCGCGCCGCCCCGGTATCCGCGGAAGGCATGCTTCGACGCTACGGCGGCGCCTTTCATGCGTCCAATGCACGAATGACCGATAATCGATGCTGTGGTGCATGAAGACAGGTCAGCGCGGTCGGTGTCACGCGGTCGCAAAGAAGAAGACATTTCCGTGACGAATTCCGTGGCGCACCCCGAGCACGGCGAGGTGGCGTGGGACGGGTTGCTGGCGCCCCGGCTCGCGCAGTTCGCCGCCGTCGCCCGGCACGAGCACGTGACGCGGGCCGCGCAGCAGCTCGGCGTGCCGCAGTCCACCCTCAGCCGCGCGATGGCCCGGCTGGAGGCCGACCTCGAGGTCACGCTCTTCGCCCGGCACGGCCGCACCGTCTCGCTCACCCCGGCGGGCCGCGCCTTCCTCGCCTCGGTGGACCGCGCGCTGGACGGGGTGCGGCGGGCCGCGGAGGAGGTACGGGCCGACGCCGACCCGGACAGCGGCAAGGTGGCGTTCGGCTTCCTGCACACGCTGGGCCCGGAGACGGTGCCCAGTCTGCTGCGGGAGTTCCGGGCGGACCATCCCCGGGTGCGCTTCCAGCTCGTACAGAACTACGGAGAGGCGATGCTGGAACGGCTGCGCGCGGGAGACCTGGACCTGTGCCTGACCGCGCCGCTGCCGGACGCGCCGGACCTGGTGGTGCGGTCACTGGACGAGCAGCGGCTGCGGCTGGTCGTCCCGGAGGGCCACCGGCTGGCCGGGCGCAAGCGGGTGCGGGTCGCGGAGGCGGAGGGGGAGTGGTTCGTGACCCTGGAGACGGGTTACGGGCTGCGGCGCATCACCGACGCGCTGTGCGAGGAGGCGGGCTTCACCCCGAAGGTCGCCTTCGAGGGCGAGGAGGCGGAGACGCTGCGCGGCCTGGTCGCGGCGGGCCTGGGCGTCGCCCTGCTCCCGCCGCCCGCGGTCCCGCGCCCCGGCGTCGTCGAACTCGCGGTCACCGCCCCGAAGGCCGTCCGCGAGATCGGCGTGGCCTGGCTGGAAGGCCACCCCGACACCCCACCGGTAACCGCCTTCAAACGCTTCCTCCTCGCCAGACGGGGGCGCTTGCTGCCGCGCTAGACGTCACCGGGCGGGCGTCACCGGGCGGGGCGTGCGCCTCCTTCGCTCACCGCCCCCGTCCGAACCCCGACGCCAGGGGCATGCGCAGGCCGAGCGGCGGGGGTGCGGCCAGGGCGTCGACGACCGGGCGGGACAGCGGGTGGGCGCACAGGGTGCCGAGGGTGAAGTCCTGGGTCAACGCGAGGACTTCGGGGCGGTGGTGGCGGAGGGCGTGGCCGTCGGAGTGGACCTCGAAGCGGCAGACGTCGGGGTTGATCTTCTTGGCCCGCGCCGCGTACCGGTACGACAGTTCAGGGTCGCAGGCCGAGTCGTCCGTGCCGTGGGCGATCAGCACGTGGCGGCCGGCGAGCTGTTTCACCGGATCGGGTTCCGGGCCGGGCGGCAGCCAGGGGGCGAGGGCGACGACCGCGTTGACGGCCGGATGGCCCGCCGCGTGCAGGGCCGCCCGCGCCCCCATGTCGTAGCCGACCAGGCACACCGGCACGTCCCCGTACCGCCGCACGATCTCGTCGGCCGCCCAGGCCGCGTCCTGCGCCGGATGCGCGTGGCCGCCGTTCCAGCCGCGGAAGCGGTAGCGCACGACGTGGGCGACCAGCCCGTCGTCCGCCCCGGCGCGGGCCAGCCGCCGCACGATCGGGCGGACCGCCGCGGTGGACAGCGCGGAGCCGTGCCGGGTGCTCACCGGCAGCGCCGCCGGCAGCACGATCACCGCCGCGCGCACGCCGCGGACCGCGTCGGCGCCCACCGCGCGCCCGAGCCGGGCACCACGTACAGGCAAAGCTTGCGAAGCCATGGCAAAACCTTGGCAGAAGGATCGGTGGTCACCACCTGGCCAGTAGGTCAATCTTCGGTATCAGAACGCCTCCAGCACCTTCTTCGGCCACGGTCTACGCGCGTAGGGGCTACCATCGGCCGATGCAGAGCGAGAACCGTCACGCCGGTGAGACCGGCACGCCGCACACCGCGGCCGAGACCGCCCCGCGCGCCGGCGCCGGGGCCGCCGTACGAGCCGCCGACGCCGCCCGCCCGGGCACGGCGCTCGTCACCCCCGCGACCGCCACCGCCGAGCGCATCGTGCGCGCTCCCAAGGTGCTGCTCCACGACCACCTCGACGGCGGCCTGCGCCCCTCGACGGTGATCGAACTCGCCGACGCGGTCGGCTACCGCGACCTGCCGGAGACCGAACCGGGCAAGCTCGCCGAGTGGTTCCGCGAGGCCGCGGACTCCCCGGCCAAGGCGCAGGGCGACGACGGCGGCAAGGGCCTGGAACGCTACCTGGAGACCTTCGCCCACACCTGCGCCGTGATGCAGACCCGTGACGCGCTCTTCCGGGTCGCCGCCGAGTGCGCCGAGGACCTGGCGGCCGACGGCGTGGTCTACGCCGAGATCCGCTACGCCCCCGAGCAGCACCTGGAGGCGGGCCTGTCCCTCGAAGAGGTCGTCGAGGCCGTCAACGAGGGCTTCCGGGAGGGCGAGCGCCGCGCGCTGGCCGCCGGCAACCGCATCCGGGTCGGCGCGCTGCTGACCGCGATGCGCCACGCGGCCCGTTCGCTGGAGATCGCCGAACTCGCCAACCGCTACCGCGACCTGGGCGTCGTCGGCTTCGACATCGCGGGCGCGGAGGCCGGGTTCCCTCCCACCCGCCACCTCGACGCCTTCGAGTACCTCAAGCGGGAGAACAACCACTTCACCATCCACGCCGGTGAGGCGTTCGGCCTGCCGTCGATCTGGCAGGCGCTCCAGTGGTGCGGCGCGGACCGGCTGGGTCACGGCGTGCGGCTGATCGACGACATCCACGTCGCCGAGGACGGCACGGTCAAGCTGGGACGCCTCGCCTCCTACGTGCGCGACAAGCGCGTCCCGCTGGAGCTGTGCCCGACCTCCAACCTCCAGACGGGCGCGGCCCCTTCGTACGAGCGGCACCCGATCGGCCTGCTGCGCGCGCTGCACTTCCGGGTCACCGTCAACACCGACAACCGGCTGATGAGCGCGACCACCATGAGCCGCGAGTTCGGCCATCTGGTGGACGCCTTCGGCTACACGCTGGACGACCTGGAATGGATCACCGTCAATTCGATGAAGTCCGCCTTCATTCCTTTTGATGAACGTCTGGCCATGATCAACGACGTCATCAAGCCGGGTTACGCCGAGTTGAAGGCCGAATGGCTGTTCCAGCACGCGGCCGGATCATCGGGCGTGGCCAGCGGTTCCGCCACGCCCGGCGCGTAACGCGGCGGCGGCGGGGAACCGCCCGAACGAGGCGGGAAGGCCGGAGTCACGCGTGAGGCGCGCGGCCCCGGCCCGTTGTTTGCGCGGCGTGGCGCACCTGGCTAGCGTCTGACGAACGGTGATCACACCTTCACCCGTCGTGATCACCACTTTTCCGCGGTAACGGTAGCGGTCCGCACGCCATCGCGGGCCGGCGCACGCCATCGCCGACACAAGCCATCGTTCGAGGATGTAATTCGATGAAGACCGGAACCATCAAGACCCTCGGTGCCGCCGCTCTCGGCGTGGCCTTCGCCGCCGCGGCCGCCGGCTCGGCCAGCGCGGCCCCGGCGCTCCCGTCGGTGCCCGCCGCGGACCCGGCCTCCGCTCTCGACGCGCTCACCACCCAGCTGCCGGTCGACCAGGTCTCCAACCTGGTCCCGGGTGCCGCCCAGGCCACCGACGCGGTCAAGGGCGTCGTGCACAACGCCCCGGCGACCCTCGCCGCCGCCAACGGCGGTGGCCTGCTGGGCGGTCTGCCGGTCGGCAACCTGAGCGGCTCGCTCCCGCTGGGCGGCTGACACCCGCACGCCAACGGCACCGACGCGCCGCCGACCGCGAGCGCGTCGCATGTCCGGAAACGGGCCGTGCTCCTTCACGGGCGCGGCCCGTTGGCGTACCCGCGCGGTCGCGGCCGGGGCTCGTGGGCTACGGCACCAGCCGCACCGACGGCATCGCGGCACCGGAACCGGCCCCCGCGCCCGCCACCGGACCCGGCCCCGCCGCACCCACCGGACCCGAACCCGCAGCGCCCGCTCCCGCCGTCCCCACGGCCGCGTCGGTCGTCCACGCCTCGGCGGCCTGTCCGTAGCCGCGCCGCCGCAGCGCCGCGCGGGCCGCCGGGACCACCGCGAGGTGCGCCAGCACCACCCCGAGCGTGTTGAGCAGCACCACGTCCACGTCGAAGACCGAACCGGCCATCCCGGTCCGCACGACCTCCGCGCCGAACGCCAGCATCAGCCCGCCGAACGCGGTGCGCGCGAAGGAGCCCGGCGCCGAAGTGGTCACCCGCCCGCCGGCCAGCGGTAGCAGCACGCCCAGCGGCGCCAGCAGCGACAGCCCGGTGGCGAGGTGGTGCACGGCGGCGGCCGGGCCGAGTTCCAGGTACTGCCGGATGGTGTGCAGCGGCACCACGCTCCCGGCCGGGACCCAGGTGCCCGACATCGGGCGCAGCGCCAGCAGGTAGACGGCGACGAGGTGGAGTGCGACGAGAGCGGCGCCCACCGGACGCGCCCACCTCAGGGACGGCTGTCGCCCGCCGCTGCGTGTGGTCCGCTCGTCGACGGAAAGTACTTCTCGCTGCACGTCAAGTATGGACGCCGCGGTAGAAGTGCCGGTTCCGTGAAAGCCGGTGCGACGCCGGTCACGTCCGCCGCGCCTCCCTCGTCCTGCGGGAGCGTCCTACGACGCGGGCTTGCCCGCCGTCGTCCCCGCGTCCGGCACCGTGCGCATCGTCTCGTCGCAGGTGTAACGCCGCGGCGGGACGTGCGGGTCGGGCCCGCCCAGCACCACCGTGCGGCCCGTGTCGCCCGCCGGGGTCCCCGCGAAGGTGCACACCAGCTGGCCCATCGCGTACGAGGGCAGGTCGTCGGGGTCCTGGTCGAGGCGGAGCGTCGCGGCCGGGTCGCCGGTCGCGGGCCCGACCACCTGGAGCCCGCCGGGCACCTCGGTGGCGAAGCCGCCCTTCTCCTCGGCCTGGTCCGGCTTGCGCTCCAGCTCGGCCAGCAGCAGCTGCGCCGCCGTCAGCCGGTCCGACTGGTTCAACGCCTTTTCCGGAACGGCACGTTGGACCGGCGAGACCCGCTGGCTGCACACCAGGTAGACCTCGACCGACGTCAGGCCCGACGTGTCGCCCGGGGCTGTCGCCCGCGGCAGCGCGCACGACACCCGGGTCGGCGCGGGCCCGGCGTCCACCGGCACGGCCGTGGCCCTGATCCCGCAGCCCGCCGCGGCGCCGCCCAGCACCGCCAGGCCCAGCGTCAGCCGCAGCGCCCGCCGCACGGCCCGGGACGCCGCCCCGGCCGCCGTCGTCTCGTGGGCGGGGCCGGTCGTCGTGCGTCTCACCGCTGCCCCCCGTTCGCCTCGCCGTTGTGGCCGTCGTGTGCCGCGTCGCCGTTGTCGCCGCCGTGGTCGTCGTCGCCGTCGTGCTCCTCGCCTTCCGGCGGGGGGATCGGTAGCCGCAGGGTGAACTCCGCGCCGCCTTCGGGGCGGTTGGCGGCGGTGATGTCGCCGCCGTGGATGTGGGCGTTCGCCATGGCGATGGACAGGCCCAGGCCGCTGCCCTCGCTGCGGGCCCGGGAGGCGTCCGCCTTGTAGAAGCGGTCGAAGACGTGCGGCAGCACCTCTTCCGGGATGCCGGGCCCGTTGTCCGAGACGCGCACCACCAGTCCGGTCCCTCTCCCACCACCACCCTCGACGGAGGCGCTTCGCGCCACGCCTTCGTCGGGGCCCTCGGTGCGTACCGTGACGCGGACCGGAGAGCCGCCGTGCTTGAGGGCGTTGCCGATCAGGTTGGCCAGGACGACGTCGAGGCGGCGCGGGTCGAGGCGGACCAGGATGCCGCGCGGCGCGTCGAGTTCGACCGCGTCCAGCCAGGCGCGGGCGTCGATGCAGGCGGTCACCAGGTCGGCGACGTCGACCTCGTCGACGCGCAGCCTGGCGGTGCCCGCGTCGAAACGGGTGACCTCCATCAGGTTCTCCACCAGGTCGCCGAGGCGCCGGGTCTCGGTGACCACCAGCCGCACCGCCGGGGCGATCATCGGGTCGAGGGAGTCCGCCTCGTCCTCCAGCACCTCGGTGACGGCGGTGATGGCGGTCAGCGGGGTGCGCAGTTCGTGCGACATGTCGGCGACGAACCGCCGGGAGGCCGCCTCACGGTTGCTCAGATCCTCGACCTGGCGCTGCAACGCCTCCGCCGCGTTGTTGAACGTCCTTGACAACTCGGCCAGTTCGTCCGTGCCGGACACCCGCAGCCGGGTGTCGAGCCTGCCCTCGCCCAGCCTGCGCGCGGCCACGCTGAGGCGCTGCACCGGCCGCAGCACGGTGGACGCGGCGGCCTGCGCCAGCAGGGCGGCGCCGATCAGCGCCAGCGCGGTGGCGATCCCCAGCGACCAGGCGAGCGAGTTGAGGTCGCTGCGCTCGGCGGCCAGCGACTTGTACATGTAGCCGGTCGGCCCGTCGCCGATCATCCGCGCGCCGCCGACCAGGTACGGGCGCCCGCCGGCCGTCGTGCGCTGCCAGTACAGGTGGTACGCGTCGTGGTTGCCGTCGGTCAGCGGCCGGGCCTTGTCCACGGCCGTCCGCAGCGAGGCGGGCACCTGGGCGAGCGTGAAGGCGCCGTGGCCCGAACTGGCCGCGCAATGGGCGCCGTTGACGTCCGTGCCGAGCAGCAGGACCTGGTAGCTCTGGGTGTTGCTCGCCATCCGGTCGGCGGCTTCCTGCAACTCGTCGCAGGGCGCGTTCACCGGGAGCGAGCCCACGTTGCGCGTCATCGAGGCGCGGAAGTCGTCGAGCGCCGCGTTCTGGGCGCGGGTGAGCACCGCGTCGCGGTTGAGCCAGTACGCGATGCCCGACGCGGACACCGCCGCGGTCAGCGCGACCGCGGCGAACACCGCCAGCAGCCGCAGCCGCAGGCTGCCGAACCGCACCCGGGTCACCCAGGACAGCGCACGACGTGCCGTGGAGCGCGTCGTCACTGCGGCGGGTCCAGCCGGTAGCCGACGCCCCGCACCGTGCGGATCAGCCGGGGCGAGGACGGCACGTCCTCGACCTTGGCCCGCAGCCGCTGCACGCACGCGTCCACCAGCCGGGAGTCGCCGAGGTAGTCGTGCTCCCACACCAGGCGCAGCAACTGCTGGCGGGACAGCGCCTGTCCGGGCCTGCGGCTCAGTTCCAGCAGCAACCGCAGCTCGGTGGGCGTCAGCTGGAGGTCCTCGCCGTCCTTGGTGACGGTCATCGCGGAGCGGTCGATGACGATCGAGCCGAACGCGGCGGCGTCGGTGCTGTCACGCTCGCCCCGGCGCAGCACGGCGCGGATGCGGGCGTCCAGCACCCGCGGCTGGATCGGCTTGAGCACGTAGTCGTCGGCGCCGGACTCCAGGCCGACGACCACGTCGATGTCGTCGCTGCGCGCGGTCAGCAGGATGATCGGCAACTGGTCGGTACGCCGGATGCGGCGGCACACCTCGAACCCGTCGATGCCCGGCAGCATCACGTCCAGCACGACCAGGTCGGGGCGCTGCTCGCGCAGCCGTTCCAGACCCTCCTCACCGGTCGCGGCGGCCACCACACGGTGACCCTGTCGGGTCAGGGCGAGTTCGAGGCCGGTACGAATCGCGTCGTCGTCCTCGATAAGCAACAGGTAGGGCACGCAGGCCATTGTGTCGCACGGCCCCGGCGGCCCACGACCGCCGCCGTCCGCCCTTCCGCCCTCCGGTCTCCCCGGAACGCCCGGCGCTCACCGTGCGTCACGGGGAAACGCCCGCGCGTCGATGTTGAACGGTTCTTCCGCCCGTCGCGTCACGTCCACCCGGCGTAGCGGGCCGCGCTGTGACGGTGCTGTGACATTCGACGGACAGGCCCATGAAACTGATCCGACAGTCTTTTCACCACGGCGGCCGACCACCGCCGAAACCGTCAGAAGCTGGTTCCACTCCACGGGGGTCCCGAGATGAGCGCCATGCACACCACCACCTCCGCCGCGATCGTGCGGCAGCGCCCGCACTCCGCCGAGTGGAACGACAATCTGTCCGGTGCCGAGGGACACCTCCTGCCGCAGAGCAGGGGCGGGCGGGGGTGCGCGCCGCGCCTGCGGTCCGAGGTCTCCCGAGGTACCGGACGCCAGCCGGTCGGGTCCGGTTCCGTGCGCCACCGCGCGCCGTTCATGACCGCGATCGAGGGCGGGGCCGCGGGGGTCGCCGCCACCGCGTACGGGGAGGCCACGGGGGAGCGGAAGAGCCGTTCGAGCGAGGCGGACTTCACCGCCTACGTCGCCGAACGCCGCGCCTCCCTGTACGCGACCGCCTACCACCTCACCGGTGACCGCCACGAGGCGGAGGACCTGCTGCAGAGCGCGCTGTTCTCCACCTACCGCGCCTGGGACCGGATCACCGACAAGGCGGCGGTGGGCGGCTACCTGCGCCGCACCATGACCAACCTGCACATCTCCGCCTGGCGCCGCCGCAAGCTCAACGAGTACCCGACCGAGGAGCTGCCCGAGACGGTCGGCGACAGCGACGAGATGCACGGCACCGAGCTGCGCGCCGTCCTGTGGCAGGCGCTGGCCAAGCTGCCCGAGACCCAGCGCACGATGCTGGTGCTGCGCTACTACGAGGGCCGTACCGACCCGGAGATCGCCGGGATCCTGGGCATCAGCGTCGGCACCGTCAAGAGCAGCATCTGGCGCTCGCTGCGCCGCCTGCGCGACGACCAGGCGCTGGCCCAGGGCCGCGACGAGAACGAGGCGTTCGGCGAGCTGGTGGCCTGAGAGGACCGGGGGAACCGAGGGGGCGCGGGGCACGGCCCCGCGCCGAGGGGAAAAACAGGCGGTCGCGCGCGCTTGCGGGGAAATGGGGCCCCGAAGGCGCCCGCGACCGCCTTCGGTATGGGGGCGGTCGACGCGCCCCCGCCGCCTACCGGACCGCGTACGCCTCCGGCCGCCGCCGTGAGGGTGTCAACGCCGCGCGGGTGATCAGGGCCAGTGCCGCTCCGTCGTCGCACGCCGTCGCGCCCAGCGCGGTCTGCCGGGCCACGATGCCGCGTTCGGCGCGCATCAGCCGCCAGCCGCGCCGCAGCAGGTACGGCACCGACTTGCGGCCCTCGCGCAGGTCCCGCCGCAGCCGCCGCCACGCCGTCACGACCGGCCGTCCGCGCAGGCACACCGCCGCGCCCAGCAGCCCGGCCGCCTCGCACCGGGCGACCAGTTCGGCGGCGAAGATCCCCTCCGCCACGAACAGGCCCACCCCGCCGAGCCCGACGACCGCGTCGCCCGTGATCGAGCTGGACGCGATGTCGTACACCGGGACCCGCGCGGTCCCCGTGCGCGCCAGCGTCTCCAGCGCGGCCATCGCGGCGTCCGCGTGCCACGACAGCGGTGAGTCCCAGTCGGGGCCCGCGCCGTGCGGCAGTTGGGGCAGCGTGGGGTCGTCGGCGGCCTTGTAGAAGTCGTCGAGATTGAGCACCGGCAGCCCGGTGCGCTCGGCGAGCGTGGACTTCCCCGACCCGGAGGGCCCGGTCAGCAGGACGACGCGGGCGGTGGGCACGGCGACGGGGGCGGCGGGATCAGCGGTGGTCACGGAAGACCAGTGTGACGCATCCGCCGCGCGCGAGCGCTGGTGGACCGACCGCGCCGGATCAACTACGCTGTGCGGTCAGCGCGTTGTGTCCGTAATGCCCGTTAATCGTACGGTTCGATGAGCGGACTTACGGTCCGGGCTCGAAGCAGAAGACCGCACAGACCACCGCACCGTCCGGCAGGCAGGTACCCCATGTCGTTCCGCACCACGTCCGCCTCCCGCGCCCTGCTGCGTACCGCACTCGCCCTGTCGGCGGCCGGGGCCGCCCTGGCCGCCGGCGCGGGTGCCGCCCAGGCGAGCCAACTGCCCGGCGCCGACGACGTGGTGGGCGGCACGATCCAGGGACTGGAGAGCGGCGTCGCCCCCGTCAAGCACCTCCAGCTCGACCCGCTGGCCCGCACCACCGTCGACCCGCTGACCAACGGCGTCGGCACCCAGATCGCCGACTTCAAGCCGGTCGGCACCCAGACGGTCACCGGCCCGCTGACCGACGGCGACTCGCTGTCCCAGCTGCCGCTGGTCGGCGAGGTCACCAACCTGCTGCCCGGCTGAGCGGACATCTCCCCGCGCACACGCCGAAGGCGGCGGTCCGTCACGCACACGGACCGCCGCCTTCGTTCACTCCGAAGAGGGTCGCCCTGAAGAGGGCCGCGCTCACACCCCGATCGGGTGCCAGACCGTCTTCGTCTCCAGGAACGCCAGCAGCCGCTCGGTGCCCGGCTCCGCCGTCCAGTCCTCGGCGGTCACCGCGGGACGCAGCACCCGCTTGAGGTTCTCCGCCGCCGCGACCTCCAGCTCACGCGCCAGGTCGGCGTCCGCGCCGGTCAGGTCGATCGCGTTGACGTCCGCGTGCGCGGCCAGGTGCGGCGCGATCTCCGACGCCTTGCCGGACAGCACGTTCACCACGCCACCGGGCACGTCCGAGGTGGCCAGCACCTCCGCCAGCGACAGCGCGGGCAGCGGCGCCTCGTACGACGTCACCACGACCGCGGTGTTGCCGGTCGCGATCACCGGCGCCAGCACGGAGATCAGGCCCAGGAACGAGGAGTCCTGCGGCGCCAGCACCGTGACCACGCCGGTCGGCTCGGTGGTCGACAGGTTGAAGTACGGTCCGGCCACCGGGTTCGCGGCCCCCGCGATCTGCCCGATCTTGTCCGTCCAGCCCGCGTACCAGACCCAGCGGTCGATGCCTGAGTCCACGACCGCCGCCGCCTTGGACTTCGACAGCCCCTCCGCGTCGGCCACCTCGCGGACGAACTGCTCGCGGCGGCCCTCCAGCATCTCCGCGACGCGGTAGAGGACCTGGCCGCGGTTGTACGCGGTCGCCCCCGACCAGCCGCCGAACGCCTTGCGCGCGGCCACCACCGCGTCCCGCGCGTCCTTGCGCGAGGCCAGCGGCGCGTTGGCGAGCCAGTTGCCCTTGGCGTCCGACACCTCGTACACCCGCCCGCTCTCGGACCGGGGGAACTTGCCCCCGACGAACAACTTGTAGGTCTTGAGGACGTTCAAGCGCGACTCAGACATCGAGGTAGGCCTCCAGACCGTGCCGGCCGCCCTCGCGGCCGAAGCCCGACTCCTTGTAGCCGCCGAACGGCGAGGTCGGGTCGAACTTGTTGAACGTGTTGGCCCACACCACGCCCGCGCGCAGCTTGTCGGCCATCCACAGGATGCGCGAGCCCTTCTCGGTCCAGATGCCGGCCGACAGCCCGTACGGCGTGTTGTTGGCCTTCTCCACCGCCTCCGCGGGCGTACGGAAGGTCAGCACCGACAGCACCGGGCCGAAGATCTCCTCGCGGGCGATCCGGTGCGCCTGGGTGACGCCGGTGAACAGCGTCGGGGCGAACCAGTAACCGGAGGACGGCAGTTCGCAGGCCGGGGCCCAGCGCTCGGCGCCCTCCGCCTCGCCCGCCTCGGCCAGCGCGGTGATCCGGGCCAGCTGCTCGGCCGAGTTGATGGCGCCAACGTCGGTGTTCTTGTCCAGCGGATCACCCACCCGCAGCGTCGCCATCCGCCGCTTGAGCGCGTCCAGCACCTGGTCGGCGACCGACTCCTGCACCAGCAGGCGCGAGCCCGCGCAGCACACGTGGCCCTGGTTGAAGAAGATGCCGTTGACGATGCCCTCGACGGCCTGGTCGACCGGGGCGTCGTCGAAGACGATGTTGGCCGCCTTGCCGCCGAGTTCGAGGGTCAGCTTCTTGCGGGTGCCCGCGACGGTGCGCGCGATCGCCTTGCCGACCTCCGTCGAGCCGGTGAACGCCACCTTGTTCACGTCCGGGTGGGCCACCAGCTCCGCGCCGGTCGAGCCGTCACCGGTGAGGATGTTGACGACGCCCTTGGGCAGGCCCGCCTGGCGGCAGATGTCGGCGAAGAACAGCGCGGACAGCGGCGTGGTCTCGGCGGGTTTGAGCACGACCGTGTTGCCGCAGGCCAGCGCCGGGGCGACCTTCCACGCCAGCATCAGCAGCGGGAAGTTCCACGGGATGACCTGGGCCGCGACGCCCAGCGGCTTCGGGTCCGTGCCGCTCGTGCCGTTCATCGGGCTCCGCCCGAGGGCCGCGTGGGAGAGCTTGTCGGCCCAGCCCGCGTAGTAGAAGAAGTGCGCGGCGACCAACGGGAGGTCGGCGTCGCGCGACTCGCGGATCGGCTTGCCGTTGTCCAGCGACTCCAGCACGGCCAGTTCGCGCGAGCGCTCCTGGACGATCCGGGCGATGCGGAACAGGTACTTGGCGCGCTCGGCGCCCGGCAGCGCGGACCACTTCTCGAACGCCTTGCGGGCGGCGCCCACGGCGGCGTCCACGTCGGCGGCACCGGCCTGCGCGACCTCGGAGAGCACCTCCTCGGAGGAGGGGCTGACGGTCTTGAAGACCTTGCCGTCCGCCGCCTCGCGGAACTCGCCGTCGACGAACAGCCCGTAGGACGGCGCGATCTCGACGACCGACCGCGACTCGGGGGCGGGCGCGTAGCTGAAGGGGGAGGTCATCGTGATCAGTCCACCGTCACGTAGTCGGGACCGGAGTACCGGCCGGTGCTCAGCTTCTGACGCTGCATCAGCAGGTCGTTCAGCAGGCTGGAGGCGCCGAAGCGGAACCACTCGGGGGTCAGCCACTCCTCGCCGAGCGTCTCGTTCACCATCACCAGGTACTTGATCGCGTCCTTGGAGGTGCGGATGCCGCCTGCGGGCTTGACGCCCACCTGCACGCCGGTCGCCGCGCGGAAGTCGCGGACCGCCTCCAGCATCAGCAGGGTGCCCGGCGGCGTCGCGTTGACGGCGACCTTGCCGGTCGAGGTCTTGATGAAGTCGGCGCCCGCGAGCATCGCCAGCCACGAGGCGCGGCGGATGTTGTCGTACGTGGACAGCTCGCCGTTCTCGAAGATCACCTTGAGGTGGGCGGCGCTGCCGTCCTCCCTCGCGCACGCCTGCTTGACCGCCTTGATCTCTTCGAAGACGGACAGGTAGCGGCCGGCCAGGAAGGCACCGCGGTCGATGACCATGTCGATCTCGTCCGCCCCCGCGGCGACCGCGTCCGCGGTGTCGGCCAGCTTGACGGGCAGCGCGGCCCGGCCGGCCGGGAAGGCGGTGGCGACCGAGGCGACGTGGACGCCGGAACCGGCGAGCGCGGCCTTGGCGGTCTCCACCATGTCCGGGTACACGCAGATCGCGGCGACCCTCGGGGTGGTGCGGTCGGTCGGGTCGGGGCTGACGCCCTTGGCGCACAACGCCCGGACCTTGCCGGGGGTGTCGGCGCCTTCCAAGGTCGTCAGGTCGATCATCGAGATGGCCAGATCGATGGCGTAGGCCTTGGCCGTCGTCTTGATCGAACGCGTACCGAGCATCGCGGCCCGGCCTTCGAGGCCGACCGCGTCGACACCGGGCAGCCCGTGCAGGAACCGGCGCAGCGCGGCATCGGAGGCGGTCACGTCCGCCATGGACGCCAGCCGCGCGGCGGCGTCGGGGCCGTGGGCGGGGACCGTCTGGGGGATGGACTGGGGCATGGTCACCACCCGAGCATATCTACGCGCGTAGCGGCTGTCACCCCCCCGGGGTTCCGGGTGGCCCTGCGCGGGCCACCCGGACCGCCGGTAGGTACAACGCCATCCGGCTCATCGGCCGGGCCCGTGCGATGAGGGCCGACGGGGTATCGAGGGGCGATGTCGCACGGAGGGGCCTCGCCGAGGTCCCGGCGCGCGCACCGCCACAGCGCACCGCGGGGCGCCTGGCGGCCCGGTCAGTCGCTCGGGTGGGAGGCTGCCCAGCCGTGTTCGAGCAGCGCGAAGACCTGGTCGGCGGCTCGGTGCGGTTCGGGGTGCCGCAGGACGAGGCTGCGGGCCTCCAGGGCGAACCGGGCCAGGGCGGCGCAGCTGACGTCGTCCTCGGGCGCATCCGTCGCTTCGGCGATGGCCCCGGCCAGGGCCGCTTCGTGGCGCGTCCACATGCGGTGGGCGTAGTCGCGCAGCGCGGGGGTCTCCTGTACCAGGCGGGTGAAGTCGGCGAACCGCGGGTCGGCGGCATGGACGGCGAGCTGGGTCTGCTTCAGCAGGATGTGCTCGCGCAGCGCCTGCGGGACCGACTGGCCCGGGGCGCGTTCGCGCACGGCGGCGACGAGCTCTGCTTCCAGGTCGTCGTCCTGGTCGAAGACCAGGGCTTCCTTGCCGGAGAAGTGTTTGAACAGGGTGGTCACCGAGACGTCGGCGCGGTCGGCGATGTCTTTGACGCCGACCTGGTCGTAGCCGCGGTCGAGGAAGAGTTCGAGTGCGGCGTCGGCCAGGGACTGGCGGGTCTGGGCCTTCTTGCGCTCGCGGCGCCCGGTCGGTTCGGTCACCTGCCCACCATACCTCGAAGCGTATTCACTTCGAAAGTTGAGTCATTGCACTTACGTGGTGAGTGTGGTTTCTTGGTGGTGCCGGGTCTCCCGGCGGCTGATCCACCACCCGAGGGACACTCCCATGAACTCTGCTCGTGATCCCCGCATCGCGATCGTCGGCGCCGGTCTCGGCGGCCTCACCTGCGCCCGCGTCCTCCAGCACCACGGTCGCTCCGTCACCGTCTTCGAACGCGAGGTATCCGCCGATGCCCGCCCGCAGGGCGGCTCCCTGGACATGCATCCCGGTACCGGCCAGGCCGCGCTCGGTACGGCGGGGCTCCTCGACCGGTTCCACGCCCTCGCCCGTCCCGAAGGTGACGAGTGGCGTGTGCTCGACTTCGCCACCGCCGCCCTCCTGGCGCGGCAGGGGCCGACGGCCGACGGTGGCCGGCCGGAGATCGACCGGGGCCAGCTGCGTGGCCTGCTCCTGGACTCGCTCACCGAAGGCGCGGTGCGCTGGGACCGCGCCGTGGGCGGTGCCACCCCGCTCGCGGACGGAACCTGCCGACTGCTGTTCCGCGACGGCACCACCGAGGACTTCGACCTGGTGGTCGGCGCCGACGGCGCCTGGTCACGCGTCCGCCCGGCCCTGTCGCCCGCCGTACCCGATTACACCGGAGTCACCTTCGTCGAGACCGGGTTCGACGACTGCGACACCCGCCATCCCGACCTCGCGCGGCTGGTCGGCAACGGATCGATGCTGGCCAAAGGCGTCGGCAGGACTCTGGTCGCCCAGCGCAACAGCAACGGCCACATCCGCGCCTACATCGCGCTCCGCGCACCCGAGGACTGGCACGAGGCCGCCGGGATCGCCCCTGACGACCAGCGGGCCGTGCGCACACATCTGCTGAGGTTGTTCGACGACTGGGACGAGAGCCTGCGCTACATCCTGAGCAACAGCGACCACGGGTTCATCCATCGGTCCCTGTTCGTCCTGCCCGCCCCGCACACCTGGGACCACGTTCCCGGCGTCACGCTCCTCGGCGACGCCGCGCATCTGATGCCACCCGTCGGTCTGGGCGCGAACCTGGCCATGCTCGACGGCGCCGACCTCGCCCACGCCCTCGTCACCGAATCCGGCGTCGACGACGCCGTCCGCGCCTACGAGAGCATCATGCTGCCGCGTTCGAAAGAAGCCGCGACGGGCAGTGCGAAAGGGCTCGACAACCTGGTTCCCGCAACGGCCACCTGAACCACGGCGAGACGGCGCCGCCTATGCGGACGCTCCGCCCGTGGCCAGCGCGGTTCGCGCCAGCCCGCGCAGCCAGGCGTGGGCGCGGTCGGTGTCGTAGCGCTGATGCCACGACAGGTATATCGGTGCCGACGGCAGTTCGAGTGGTAGGGGGAGCACGACCAGGCCGAGGTCGGCGACCGCGGAGCGCGTGGTGGCTTCGGGGACGCAGACCAGGAGATCGGAGCCGCGCGTGAACTCCAGCGCGGCCGCTTCCGTGGGCACGGTCGCCACCACGCGGCGGGTGAGGCCGAGCCGCGCGAGGGCGTCGTCGAGGGCATTGCTGAGGCTTCCGCGCCGAGAGACGGTGACGTGCTCAGCGGCGGCGTACCGCTTCGCGGTAACGGTCCTGACGCGGCTGAGGGGGTGTCCCTGCCTCACGACGACGACGATTCGGTCCTCGCCCACGTTCTCGGCATGGATGTCCGGTGCGCTCGGGCGGTTGGCATTCGCCTCCAGGTCGACCTCGCCCCGCCGCAACCCGGGGGTGTCGATGCTCGATTCCGCGACGAAGCGCAAGCGCACGCCCGGCGCCTGTTCGCGTACGGCCGAGAGCAGTGCGGGGCCGCTCAGGGCGACCAGGGAGTCGTGCCAGCGGAGGGTGAAGGTGCGCTCCAGCGTTGCCAGGTCGAGTTCACGACTCGGCGCCAGCACTCCGTGGACCTGGTGCAGCAGCTCGTGCACCTGTTCCCTGACGGCGATCGCGTACGGCGTCGGGGTCATCGTGCGGCCGGTGCGTACCAGGATCTGGTCCCCGGTGGTGCACCGGATTCGGCCCAGGCTCCTGCTCATCGCGGGGGCGGTGACATGCAGGCGTGCGGCCGCCCCGGCCACACTGCCCTCCTCCAGCAGAGCGTCGAGCGCGGCGAGCAGGTTCAAGTCCAATTGCATGTGAGTAATCCTAGTCATGCTTTACATGCATTTGAAGTTAATCAAGGGGCTGTATACCGTCGCGAGCAGAGCGCTGAACAGAGCGCGTGGTTCGGCCCGAACGGCCCCATCACCCCCTATTCGCAAGGGAGTTCACCATGTCCGAAACCCTTCAGGGTGCCGACGCTGACGTCACTGCCTCCGACGCCGAGGTGCTTGCCCAGACCGCGATCGCCGTGCGTGCGGCCGGTTCCGCGTTGCGCGAGCGCTTCGGCGAAGTAGTCGGCTACCGGAGTCGCGAGGAGTTGATGCGCGCGCTGGCCGCCAACGACGACACGGCCCTCGACATCCTGCGCCCGCGCCTGGCGCAGCTGCGCCCGCACGCCGGCTGGGTGGAGGACGAACTGGACGGCGGAGCGCTGCCGTCCGGCGAATGGTGGGTCGTGGATCCGGCCGAGGGCAACGTCAACCACCTGCACGCCCTGCCGGAATGGGCGGTGACCGCGACCCTCGTGCGTGAGAACCAGCCGGTGCTCACCGTGGTCCACCTGCCGTTGACCGGCGAGACCTACACCGCGCTCACCGGCGCGGGCGCCCACGTCGACGGCCGGCCGCTGCACGTCTCGGCGACCGCGGACCTCGGCCTGAGCATCGTGGCCACCAGCCAGGCCCGGCCCGACGAGGACGACGAGGTCGTGCGGCGCGTCGGCTCCTCCATCACCGCCATGCTCTTCGACGCGCTCGTCGTGCGCACCTCCGTGCCCGCGACCCTGCACCTGATGAACGTGGCCGCCGGCCGCATCGACGCCTTCTGGCAGTTCGCCGGCGCCCGCGCGGACCTGCTGCCCGGGGCACTGCTCGTCACCGAGGCCGGCGGACACATCTCCGACGCCCAGGGCCGCCCCTGGACCCCGCGGAGCGAGAGCCTCCTGGCCACCACACCCGCCATCCACGCCCAAGCCGTGGCCACGCTCTCCCGCTGACCGCTCACCACACCCCGCAGGAAAGGACCACGTCATGGCCGACGATCAGCTGGCTCACGACCTCGCCGGCACGGGACCGATACTCGTGGTCGTCCACGGCATCACCGAAAACCGGCGCTTCTGGGACCCCGTTGACCTGCGGCAGCACTTTCGCGTGCTGAGCGTCGACCTGCGTGGCCACGGAGACTCGCCTCGGACCCGGCCGTACGGGATCGACGAGTCGGTGGAGGACGTCCACCGGCTGATCGAGTCCCTGGGCGAGGACCAATCCCCGTTCATCGTCGGTCACTCCCTCGGCGGAGTGATCGCGACTGCCTACGCGGCCCGCTACCCGACTCGTGGCGTGGTCAACGTCGACCAGTCACTACGGGTCGGCCCACTCCCCGCGGAGATAGCCGCCGCCGTGCGGGGAGAGGGCTTCGCCGACTGCGTCCGTACGGTTTTCGCCCAGTTGCACGGCGAGCTGGACCCTGCGCTGGTGGCCGACATCGAACGCCGCCGCACCCTCGACCAGGAAGTGTTCAGCGGGTACTGGACCCCGTTGCTCGATTGGGACGCAGACGCACTGGCAGCGTGGTCCCGGCGCACCACGAGTCTCCCGCCCGACGTTCCGTACCTGTCCCTGCACGGAACCGATCCCGGTGGGGACTACGCCGACTGGCTCGCCGGCCGTATTCCCGCGGCCGTGGTCGAGCAGGCACCGACCCGCACGCACTATCCACACCTGGCACAACCGGAATGGTTCGTCTCCCGCGTCCGTCGGTTCTTCAGCTAGCCGGCTCCGAAGCCTCGGGGGGCAACGGCCCGCCGTCGCGCCCGGCGTCCACGCCGAGGCCGTCGCCACGCTCTCCCGCTGACCGCGTATCACCGTTCGCACCCACGAAAAGGACCAGATCACCATGACCACGATCGCAGTTCTCGGAAACGGCCGCGTCGGCGGCAACCTGGCCGCGGCCCTCTCCCGGGCAGGGCATGAGGTGATGGTGGCGGACCGCGCGCCGGGCGCCGCCGCCGACGCCGCCCGGACAGCCCGGATCGTCATCAACGCCACCCCGGGAGCCGGCTCGCTGGAACGGCTCGCCGCCCTGCGCGACGAACTGTCCGGCAAGATCCTCGTCGACGTCTCCAACGCCACCACCGACGGACCGGACGGACTGCCCGCCGACCTGATCCACCCCGGCTCAAGCCTCGCCGAACAACTCCAGGACGCCCTCCCCGAAACCCGCGTCGTCAAGACCCTCAACACCATGCTCTTCCCCGTGATGACCGCCCCGGCCACGCTCACCCAGGCACCGACCGCGTTCCTCTCCGGCGACGACCAGCAGGCCAAGCAGGAGGTCGGTGACCTGCTCACCGACCTCGGCTGGCACAAGGAATGGATCACCGACCTCGGCGGGATCCAGACCGCCCGCGCCACCGAGGCCGCGATCCTCTTCGTCCCCCACCTCATCCGGTCCGCTGGATTCACCCCCTTCGCGATCTCGATCGCCCGCTGACCCGCACCCCTCCACTGCCCCCGGCGCCAGCTCCAGGAAGGCCCTCCTCGTGTCCCTCGACCCCCAGATCGACGCCCTGCTCGAGAAGCTGGCTGAAGGGGGCGAACCCGCGCCGGAGAGCCGGACGGTGGAGGAGAACCGCGCCCTCGATGGTGCCGACGATCCAGGTCGTTGCCCACCTCCCGGTGGGCGAGCCGTACGCCGTCGCGACCAGGGACGTACGACACGGGGCCTCTGCTGCCATGGCCCGGGACGTAGAGCACCGACCCCCGGCGGGCGATGGAGGTTCACGAATCGCTTGTCACCCCGTTGTCTTCGACAAGGAAATCGTCAACTTTCCGTCCTCTCGACCCCCCCTGAAAACCTTGTCGGAGACAATGACCGGACAACTGATTCGGCGACACGCACCCCCGCCCCGCCGATCGCACCCGCCCACGCCGACCGATCCATCGATGCCATACCGCAACCCGAGCCGCTCGCGGTTCACCCCCGGGCCTCGTGCAGAATCGATCGCATGACCAGCCAGTACCCGTCCCCCTCGCCGAACCGGCGCTCCGGCGCCGACGGCTCCGCTTACGCGGACCGCGCCTTCCGTTCGCCCATGGGCGTCGTCGGCGGCGTGCTGCTGCTCGCGCTGGGGCTGTGGCTGGTGATCGACGCCATGCTGCACGGGAGCGGGCGCACGCCCTGGCTGGCGCTGGCCGTCCTGGTGCTGGGCGCGCCGCTCGTCTACGCCTTCACGCTGCGCCCGGTGGTCTACGCGGGCGAGGCCCGGATGCTGGTGCGCAACCCGTTCCGGACCATCACGATCCCGTGGGCCGCCGTGGAGGCCGTGCGGTCCGGCTACACCAGTGAGGTGCTGGCCGGGGGCAGGAAGTTCCAGCTGTGGTCGGTGCCGGTCTCGATGCGGGCCCGCAAGCGCGCCAGCCGGCAGGCCATGCGGGCGGCGGCGGGCGTGGAGACCGGCAGCGCGCCGTCCCGCGGTCCGGCCTTCGGCCGCGGCGGCACCACGGCCACGGACGGCCCGCCCCGCGCCCAGTCCGACCAGGTCATCGACCAGCTCAACGATCTCGCCGAGCGCAACGCGCCCAAGGACGCCGCCAAGGGCGAGGTGGCGGTGCGCTGGGCCTACGAGGTCATCGCCCCCGCCGTCGTCGGCGCGATCGCGACCGTCGTCCTCGCCGCGAGCTGAGCCCCGGCCCGCCCGCCCGTCCGCCCGTTCCCCTCGAAGGACCCCCGCGTGCGCCCTGGCGACCCAGCAGAGAACCCGTCCCCGTCCGAGCTGTCGGAACTGCGGGCGGACTGCTCCCGTTGCTTCGGGCTGTGCTGCGTCGCGCTGCCGTTCGCGCGGTCGGCGGACTTCGCGATCGACAAGGCCGCGGGAACGCCGTGCCCGAACCTGGCGGACGACTTCCGGTGCGGGACGCACGCCACCCTGCGCCGCGACGGCTTCACCGGGTGCACCGTCTTCGACTGCTTCGGGGCCGGGCAGAAGGTCTCGCAGGTGACGTTCGAGGGGCGCGACTGGCGCGGCGACGCGAAGCGGGCCCGGCGGATGTCCGAGGTCTTCCCGGTGATGCGGCACCTGCACGAGCTGCTGCGGTACCTCGCGGAAGCGCTGGTCCTGCCCGCCGCCGCGCCCGTCCACGACGAACTGGCGGCGGCCCGCGAGCGCGTCGAGCAGCTGACCCGGGGAACGCCGGAGGAGGTCGTCGCGGTGGACGTGGCCGCGGTGCGCGCCGAGGTCAACGCCTCGTTGCTGCGCGCGAGCGACCTGGCCCGCGCGGGCGTCCCGGGGCGCACGAAGGACAGGAGGGGCGCCGACCTGTTCGCGGCCCGCCTGAGGGGAGCGTCCCTGCGGGGAGCGAGCCTGCGCGGTGCCTGCCTCGTCGCGGCCGACCTGCGCGGAGCGGACCTGCGCGCGGCCGACCTCACCGGAGCCGACCTGCGCGACGCGCGCCTGCACGGCGCCGACCTCACCGGCACCCTGTTCCTCACCCAGCCCCAACTGACCGCCGCGCAGGGCGACATGACGACGAAGTTGCCGGAAACGGTGAGCAGGCCCACCCACTGGTGAGCCTGCCCGTACCGCTGTCCGGTCAGATCCCGGCCGCTGCCGCGAAGTCCTTCTTCAGGGCCGCAAGCGTCTCCCGGGCCGTCGCCCGCGCCGCGTCGAGCCGCTCAGGACCGGCCACCGGGACGACGGTCTCCAGGTAGCACTTGAGCTTGGGCTCGGTGCCGCTGGGCCGGACGATGACGCGTGCCGAGGCGACCTCGCCGTCGCCGGAGAGGTGGTAGCGCAGGCCGTCCGTCGGCGGCAGCTGGTCCGTGCCCCGCGCGAGGTCCTCCGCCGAGGCGACGTCGAGACCCGCGAGCCGCACCGGCGGACGCTCCCGCAGCCGCGCCATCGCCCCCGCGATCAGACCGAGGTCGGCGACCCGCACCGACAGCTGGTCGGTGGCGTGCAGCCCGTGTTCCAGCGCGAGCTCGTCCAGCAGGGACGTGAGCGTGCGGCCCTGCGCCTTCAGGCCCGCCGCGAGTTCGGCCACGGCCAGCGCCGCCGTCACGCCGTCCTTGTCCCGTACGCCCTCGGGGTCGACGCAGTAGCCCAGCGCCTCCTCGTAGCCGTAGCGCAGCCCCGGCACCCGGGCGATCCACTTGAAGCCGGTGAGCGTGTCCTCGTACGGGAGTCCGGCCGCCGCGGCGATCCGCGACAGCAGGGAGGACGAGACGATGGACGCCGCCAGCGTGCCCTTGGCGCCGGAGCGCACGAGGTGCGCCGCGAGCAGCGCGCCGACCTCGTCGCCGCGCAGCATCCGCCAGCCGCCGTCCGCCGAGGCGTCGGGCACGGCCACGGCGCAGCGGTCGGCGTCCGGGTCGTTGGCGATCACGAGGTCCGGCGAGACGCGGCGGGCGTGCGCGAACGCGAGGTCCATCGCGCCCGGCTCCTCCGGGTTCGGGAACGCCACCGTGGGGAAGTCCGGGTCGGGCTCGGCCTGCTCGGGAACGACCGACGGCGTGCCGAAGCCCGCGCGTTCGAACGCGGCGACCAGCACGTCGCGCCCGACCCCGTGCATCGGCGTGTAGACCACCGACACCTCGCGCGGTCCGTCCTCCGTCACCACGGACGCGGTGCGCGCCAGGTAGGCGTCGGTGATCTCCTCGCCCAGCACCTGCCAGCCGCCGTCCGCCAGCGGCACGTCCGCGAGCGCCTCGACGGCGGCGATCTCGGCGGCGATCCCCGCGTCGGCGGGCGGCACGATCTGCGAGCCGTCGCCCAGGTAGACCTTGTAGCCGTTGTCGCGCGGCGGATTGTGGCTGGCGGTCACCATGACGCCCGCGACCGCGCCCAGGTGGCGGATGGCGAAGGCCAGCACCGGCGTGGGCAGCGGCGACGGCAGGACCGCGGCGCGCAGGCCCGCCCCCGTCATCACGGCCGCCGTGTCCCGGGCGAAGTCGTACGACTTGTGGCGCGCGTCGTAGCCGACGACGACCAGCCCGTCGCCCTGCCCGCGCCCCTCGAGGTACGCGGCGAGACCGGCCGCCGCGCGGATGACGACGGCGCGGTTCATCCGCATCGGGCCCGCGCCCAGCTCACCGCGCAGCCCCGCGGTGCCGAACTGCAGCGTCCCGGCGAAGCGCTCGGCCAGCTCGGCCGCGGCCGCCTCGGTGCCCGCCTCCAGCAGTTCGGCCAGCTCGGCCCGGGTCCGGGGGTCGGGGTCCTCGGCCAGCCAGGCGCGTGCCTGCGCCAACGTGTCGTCGTTGACCATCTACGGCTCCTAGTCGCGTCGGTGCGAGTGCGTCACATACGGCCGAGGACCTGGGCCAGCAGGCTGCCCATCCGGGTCGCCGACTCGCGGCCGGCCTCCAGGACCTCTTCGTGGTTGAGCGGCTCGCCCGTCATGCCGGCGGCGAGGTTGGTCACCAGGGAGATACCCAGCACCTCGGCGCCCGCCTCACGCGCGGCGATCGCCTCCAGCGTGGTGGACATGCCGACCAGGTCACCGCCGATCGCGCGGACCATGCCGATCTCGGCCGGGGTCTCGTAGTGCGGGCCGGGCAGCTGGACGTAGACGCCCTCGGTCAGCGTCGGGTCGACCTCCTGGCACAGCGCGCGCAGCCGCGGCGAGTACAGGTCGGTCAGGTCGACGAAGTGGGCGCCCTGGATCGGCGAGGTCGCCGTCATGTTGATGTGGTCGCTGATCAGGACCGCCTCGCCCGGACGGAAGGTGGGACGCAGCCCGCCGCACCCGTTGGTCAGCACGATGGTCTTGCACCCGGCGGCGACGGCGGTACGGACACCGTGCACCACGGTGGCGACACCCTTGCCCTCGTACAGGTGGTTGCGGCCCAGGAAGACCAGGGCGCGCTTCTCGCCGATCCGCACGGAACGGATCTTGCCCGCGTGCCCCTCGACGGCGGGCGGCGGGAAGCCGGGCAGCTCGGTGACGGCGATCTCGTGCTCGGGCTCACCCAGCGCGTCGGCGGCCGGGACCCAGCCCGACCCCATGACCAGCGCGACGTCGTGGCTCTCCGCACCGGTCAGCTCGCGCAGGCGTGCGGCGGCGGTCTCGGCGGCGGCGTAGGGGCTCTCGGATGCGGATGCGGTTGCGTTCACGCGGATGAGGGTAACCGAGGTTTGCCTACGCGCGTAGACGTCTCCTGGACGGGGTCGGAAGAATTGTCCGATCGAACAGTTGACAGTGATCGTTTTGCGTAGATCACACAGCTTTCGCCCCGCGCCACCCGTAGATCAGGGACAGGTCAGCCGGTTTCCGGACCGAGGTTCATCGAAGCGGCGGAGAGCGGCAGAAGCATCACAGAGCACGGGAAGCGGAGCAGCACTGTGGGGGACGGCAGAAGGGGGCGGGGCGGGGCAGTTCCTCCGTGGACGCTGTCGCATATTTGTGAGTCCCCGAACGTCCCCGTGAAGGAACGTCGTGCGTCCAGGGCGGGGGCTCGTAAATATGCGGTCCACGGAGGGACTGCCCCGCCCCGCCCCCGACCCCGCCGCCGAAGGGGCAGCGATCAGCAGGGCCGCTTCCGCAGCTCCATCACGTAATCGTGCGGCGCCCCCGCCGACTCCGCCGCGTCCGCGATCTCCCCCAGATACCGCGCCGAAGGCAACCCGCCCTCGTAGTCGTTGAGCACGTACACCCACGCCGTCAGATCCCCGTCCAGCGTGTGCACCCGCACCGTCGTCCGCCGGTAGATCCCCAGCGGCACGCCCTCCCACCGGTCCATCGACTCCTCGTCGACCGGCGCGATGTCGTACAGCCCCACGAACACCTGGTGCAGGGGATCCTCGACGAGCGTGGCGATCGCCCCCTCCCACCCCATCTGCTCGCCGCCGAACGTCAGCCGCCACCCGTTCAGCCAGCCCGTCCCGCGCAGCGGGGAGTGCGGTGCGCGGCGGGTCATCAGCCTGGCGTCGAGGTTGCCGGCGTAGGCGGCGTAGAGCGACATGAGCGACAGCGTACGGGAGCCGCCCGAACGCGAGGCGGGCCCGACCGAGCCCCCGGTTCGACGCTCTCGTCGCGTGCGGGACAATGGAGGGCGTGACTCGGATCGTGATCATCGGTGGCGGACCCGGCGGATACGAGGCGGCGCTGGTCGCCGCCCAGCTCGGCGCGGAGGTGACCGTCGTCGACTGCGACGGCCTCGGCGGCGCGTCGGTGCTGACCGACTGCGTGCCGTCGAAGACCCTGATCGCGACGGCCGAGGTCATGACGACCTTCGACTCCTCGTATGAGGAACTCGGCATCATCGTCACCGACGACACCCCGCCCCGCGAGCAGTCCGCCCGCGTGCACGGCGTGGACCTGGGCAAGGTCAACCGCCGCGTCAAGCGCCTCGCGCTGGCCCAGTCGCACGACATCACCGCCTCCGTGACCCGCGCCGGCGGCCGGGTGATGCGCGGCCGCGGCCGCCTGGAGCCGACGCAGGAGCTGGACGGCACCCGTACCGTCACGGTGACCGCCGCGGACGGCACGACCGAGACGCTCAGCGCCGACGCGGTCCTGGTCGCCACCGGCGCCCACCCCCGCGAGATCCCCGACGCCCAGCCGGACGGCGAGCGCATCCTGAACTGGACGCAGGTCTACGACCTGGAGGAGCTGCCGGAAGAGCTGATCGTGGTCGGCTCCGGTGTGACCGGTGCCGAGTTCGCGGGCGCCTACCAGGCGCTGGGCAGCCGGGTCACCCTGGTCTCGTCCCGCGACCGGGTGCTGCCGGGCGAGGACCCGGACGCGGCCGCCGTGCTGGAGGACGTCTTCCGCCGCCGCGGCATGAACGTGATGGCCCGCTCCCGCGCGGCCGCCGCCAAGCGCGTGGGGGACCGCGTCGAGGTGACGCTCGCGGACGGCCGGGTGATCTCCGGTACGCACTGCCTGATGGCGGTCGGCTCGATCCCCAACACCGAGGGGATCGGCCTGAAGGAAGCGGGCGTGCGGCTGAAGGAGTCCGGTCACGTGTGGACCGACAAGGTCTCGCGCACGACCGCCCCCGGCGTCTACGCGGCCGGCGACTGCACCGGCGTGCTCGCGCTCGCGTCGGTGGCCGCGATGCAGGGCCGGATCGCGATGTACCACTTCCTGGGCGAGACGGTCGCGCCGCTGAACCTCAAGACGGTCTCCGCGAACGTCTTCACCGACCCGGAGATCGCCACCGTCGGCTACAGCCAGGCCGACGTCGACAACGGCGTCATCGACGCCCGGGTCATCAAGCTGCCGCTGCTGCGCAACCCGCGGGCCAAGATGCAGGGCATCAGGGACGGCTTCGTGAAGCTGATCTGCCGCCCCGGCACCGGGATCATCGTCGGTGGCGTGGTGGTCTCGCCGCGCGCCAGCGAACTGATCCACCCGATCTCGATCGCGGTCGACAACAACCTGACCGTCGAGCAGATCGCGAACACCTTCACCGTCTACCCGTCGCTGTCGGGTTCGATCGCCG
The DNA here is from genome assembly GCF_019890615.1 of Streptantibioticus parmotrematis. Lineage (GTDB taxonomy): Bacteria > Actinomycetota > Actinomycetes > Streptomycetales > Streptomycetaceae > Streptantibioticus_D > Streptantibioticus_D parmotrematis. The sequence goes on from NZ_JAINVZ010000002.1 coordinate 249,136, forward strand.
AGGTGGCGCGGCAGCTGCACAGCCGCAGGACCGCGCAGAACTGACGCTCCGCCAAAAACCCTGCCCCATGGGGAACCGGCCGGAACGGCTGGTTCCCCACGCGCGTTATAGCACCGGGACGGCCTGCCCGTGAACAACTTCTGTTAATTGGTGCAAACTACTGAAAGCAGACGCTCGTTGGCGTTACCGTCTGTTTTGTGTTCGCAGCAGAACGTCGTCAGTTGATCCTCGAAATGGTGCGGGCGAACGGAGCGGTCTCGCTCCGGGAGCTCGCCCGCGTCGTCCAGACCTCCGAAGTGACCGTACGGCGTGATGTGCGGGCGCTGGAGGCCGAAGGACTGCTCGACCGCCGGCACGGTGGCGCGGTGCTGCCGGGCGGTCTGACCCGGGAGTCCGGCTTCCCCCAGAAGTCCCACCTGGCCACCGCGGAGAAGACCGCGATCGCCGACCTCGCGGCCGGACTGGTCGAGGAGGGCGAGGCGATCGTGGTCGGGGCCGGGACCACCACCCAGGAGCTGGCCCGCAGGCTCGCCCGCGTCCCCGGCCTGACCGTCGTCACCAACTCGCTGCTGGTCGCCCAGGCGCTCGCGCACGCCAACCGGGTCGAAGTCGTGATGACCGGCGGCACCCTGCGCGGCTCCAACTACGCGCTGGTCGGCAGTGGCGCCGAGCAGTCGTTGCAGGGGCTGCGGGTGTCGCGGGCCTTCCTGTCGGGCAGCGGCCTGACCGCGGAGCGCGGCCTGTCCACCTCCAACATGCTCTCCGCCAGCGTCGACCGCGCCCTGGTGCAGGCGGCGGCGGAGGTCGTGGTCCTCGCCGACCACGGGAAGCTGGGCACCGACACGATGTTCCAGACCGTGCCGTCCGACGTGATCACGCACCTGGTCACCGACGAGCCGCCCGCGGGCGAGGACCGGGCGGCGACCGAGCTCCAGGCGCTCGCCGACTGCGGGGTGCGGATCACCGTCGCGCAGGTGTCGCCCGCGGACGGCGGCGAGAGCGCGTCAGGCGGGCGGCCGCCGCGCAGAGACGTTCCGGTACCGGGCCCGCGCCGCCACGCCCGCCCGGGCGGCGCTACGCCGTCCGGCGGCGGCCCGTTGCGCGGGACGCCGTTGCCGCAGGACGGCCGGGTGGCCGACCTGACCCCGCGCAGGCGCTAGCCGTACGTCGCCGCGTACGCCATCGCGTACGCGAAGGGCCCCGGCCGCCTCAGGAACAGGCGGCCGGGGCCCTCGCATCCGCGCGGGGCGGGGTCAGTCCTTGATCTCGCAGATCGCCGCGCCGGAGGAGACCGAGGAACCGACCTCGGCCGCCAGGCCCTTGACGGTGCCGGCCCGGTGGGCGTTGATGGGCTGCTCCATCTTCATGGCCTCCAGGACCACGATGAGGTCGCCCTCGGCGACTTCCTGGCCCTCCTCGACCGCGACCTTGACGATCGTGCCCTGCATCGGGGAGGCGAGGGTGTCACCCGAGGCCGCGGCGCCCGCCTTCTTGGCGGTCTTGCGGCGGGTGGCCTTCTTCGCGCCGGCCGCCGGGGCCACCGCGAGGCCGCCGCCGAACGACGCGGGCAGGGTGACCTCCAGGCGCTTGCCGCCGACCTCGACGACGACGGTCTCGCGGCCGCCCTCGCCCTCCTCGTCGTCCACCGCGCCACCGGCGAACGGCGGGATGGTGTTGTCGAACTCGGTCTCGATCCACCGGGTGTGGACGGTGAACGGCGCGTCGGAGCCGGTCAGTTCGGGGCCGAACGCCGGGTCGGTGACGACCGCGCGGTGGAACGGGATGGCGGTCGCCATGCCCTCGACCTGGAACTCGGCCAGCGCCCGGCTCGCCCGCTCCAGCGCCTGCCTGCGGGTGGCGCCGGTGACGATCAGCTTGGCCAGCAGCGAGTCCCACGCCGGGCCGATCACGGAGCCGGCCTCCACGCCCGCGTCCAGCCGCACACCGGGGCCGGAGGGCGCGTCGAAACGGGTCACGGTGCCGGGGGCGGGCAGGAAGTTGCGGCCCGGGTCCTCGCCGTTGATGCGGAACTCGAAGGAGTGGCCGCGCAACTGCGGGTCGTCGTAGCCGAGTTCCTCGCCGTCGGCGATGCGGAACATCTCGCGCACCAGGTCGATGCCGGCGACCTCTTCGGTCACCGGGTGCTCCACCTGGAGGCGGGTGTTGACCTCAAGGAAGGAGATCGTGCCGTCCTGGCCGACCAGGAACTCGCAGGTGCCCGCACCCTCGTACCCGGCCTCCGTCAGGATGGCCTTGGAGGCGCGGTACAGCTCGGCGACCTGCGCCTCGGACAGGAACGGCGCCGGGGCCTCCTCCACCAGCTTCTGGTGGCGGCGCTGGAGCGAGCAGTCACGGGTGGAGACGACGACCACGTTGCCGTGCTTGTCGGCCAGGCACTGGGTCTCCACGTGCCGGGGGCGGTCGAGGTAGCGCTCGACGAAGCACTCGCCACGGCCGAAGGCGGCGACCGCCTCGCGGACCGCGGAGTCGTACAGCTCCGGGACCTCTTCGAGGGTGCGGGCGACCTTCAGGCCGCGGCCGCCGCCGCCGAACGCCGCCTTGATGGCGATGGGCAGGCCGTTCTCCCGGGCGAAGTCCACGACCTCCTCGGCACCGGAGACCGGGTCCGGGGTGCCGGCGACCAGCGGGGCACCGGCGCGCTGCGCGATGTGGCGGGCGGCCACCTTGTCGCCCAGGTCGCGGATGGCGTGCGGGGGCGGGCCGATCCAGATCAGCCCCGCGTCCAGCACCGCCTGCGCGAACTCGGCGTTCTCCGACAGGAAGCCGTAACCGGGGTGGATCGCGTCCGCCCCCGAATCCGCCGCCGCCTTCAGCACCTTGGCGATGTCCAGGTAGCTGGTGGCCGGGGTGTCGCCGCCCAGCGCGAACGCCTCGTCGGCCGCGCGGACGTGCAGAGCGTCCCGATCCGGATCGGCGTAGACGGCTACGCTGGCGATCCCGGCGTCCTGGCAAGCACGGGCGACGCGGACGGCGATTTCGCCGCGGTTGGCGATGAGCACCTTGCGCACGATGGCTCCCTCCTTGAAACAAGCCGAGTTTAGGGACTGCCGACACGTCATGCCGAGTCACCCCTATGGGTGAGCTTGCCCACACGCAGGGTGGTACCGATCTCTCGCGCGACGCTGGAGGCCTTGTCGGTCCACGGTACGCCGGGTGATCGCGCCATCCGGCCGGATCGCCCCCGCGGCACGGACCCGGGGGCGAGCAGGGGCGATTCTTTGTGGGATTCCCACGAGTGAAGGCCGGAAAGTCTGACGTGTGCCGGTTGACGCACGGCGGATACCCGACAGATGCACGACGGAGACGCGACAGAGATCGTCCGGCGTCTTGTGGCCAGGATTACCCGTTAGTAGCGTCAATCCCGTTGATACCGCCGGTAACGAGGGGGGCCCATGCGCAGACCGATAGCCGCGGTCACGGCGGTCGCACTGGTGGTGGACGCGTGCGCCGTGGCCTTCGTCAACGTGATCCTGGGCCTCGCCGTCAAGCGCCAGAACATGTCGCTGGCCGGGCTGAAGCCGAAGGCCATGTCCTCGGGGGCGTTCGGGGCCGCGGTGCTGTTCGGGCTCTTCCTGCTGGTGTGCGCGGCCTTCGCGGCCCGCGCCGCGATCACCGACCGGGGTCCCGGCCGGGTCGGGCGGATCGTGCTCGTCGTCTGCGCGGTGGTGCACGGCGTGCTGGGCGCGTTCCTGGTCGGGATGATGGGGTGGCTCGCGTTCGCGGCGATGATGGTGGTGCTGGCCCTCGTGGTGGCCACGCTGATGTCCTACGCGCCGCCGCGCCCGGTACCGGCCGACGGGCCGCCGGACGGCTCGCCCAGCCCCACCACCGGGTGACCCGGCCCCACCGAACCGGGTGACCTACCGGACCCACAAGTCCGTGATGCGCACGCCCAGTTCGGCCAGCAGGCGGCGCAGCAGCGGCAGCGACAAGCCGATCACGTTGCCCGGGTCGCCGTCCACGCCCTCGACGAACGGCGCCGACCGGCCGTCGAGGGTGAACGCGCCCGCCACGTACAGCGGTTCGCCGCTGGCCACGTACGCCTCGATCTCGGCGTCGTCCGGCGTGCCGAACCGCACCGTGGTCGACGCCGTCTCGCTGACCCGCTTGCCGGTGGCCGTGTCGATCACGCAGTGCCCGGTGCGCAGCACGCCGTTGCGCCCGCGCATCGCCCGCCAGCGCTCCACGGCGTCGGCGGCGTCCTTCGGCTTGCCCAGCGCCCGCCCGTCGAGGTCCAGCACCGAGTCGCAGCCGACGACCAGCGCGTGATCGTCCAACCCGCCCGCCACCGCGGTCGCCTTGGCCTCGGCCAGCACCCGGGCCAGCTCGGCCGGGGTGGGTGCGCTGATCGCCTCCTCGTTCACCCCGCTGACCACCACCCGCGGATCGAGTCCGGCCTGCCGCAGCAGTCCGAGCCGGGCGGGGGAGGCGGAGGCGAGCACCAGGGTGCGGTCAGCGGTCATGCGGATCAGGGTAACGAGCGCCGCGCGGCGGCCGGCTCACGGCCGCCAGGCGGCCAGCACCATCAGCAGCGGCAGCAGCGCCGCCATCAGCAGCCCGGCCCGCCGCATCCTCGCCAGCGCCCGCCGCAACTCCGCATCTGGTACGTCGGATTCGTGGGATTCATCGGGTTCGTCGGATCGGCGGTCGGACCACAGCATCCCCCGATCCTGCGCCGAGCCGGTCGGCCCGCGCCTGAGTAGGAGTACTCAGAACGCGCGGGCCGACCGTCCCACCGCTTGCGCGCCTCAGTTCGGCCAGAACGCGGTGCGCCACACGCCCGCGCCCGCCCTCGGCAGCGGGCGCAGCGCCGGCGAGCGCGCCGGGTCCGCCCACGCCCGCAGCGGTGTGCCGCCGCCCTCCGTGTCCTCGCCGGACGCCGTGCGGGCCTGGACGACCGCCAGCGCCGCGGCCAGTTCCTCAGGGGTCGGGTTGCCCCGTACGACCTTGATCATCGCGGCCTCCTAGAGCGGGATGTTGCCGTGCTTCTTCGGCGGCAGGCTCTCGCGCTTGTTGCGCAGCGTCCGCAGCGCCTTGACGATGTGCGAGCGCGTCAGCGACGGCTCGATCACCGCGTCGACGTAACCGCGTTCGGCCGCGACGTACGGGTTGAGCAGGGTGTCCTCGTACTCGGTGATCAACTGCTGGCGCAGCGTCTCGGGGTCCTCGGCCTCCGCGAGGGTGCGGCGGTGCAGGATGTTGACCGCGCCCTGCGCGCCCATCACCGCGATCTGCGCGGTCGGCCAGGCCAGGTTGAGGTCGGCGCCCAGGTGCTTGGAGCCCATGACGTCGTACGCGCCGCCGAACGCCTTGCGGGTGATGACGGTGATCAGCGGGACGGTGGCCTCGGCGTAGGCGTAGATCAGCTTGGCGCCGCGGCGGATGATGCCGTTCCACTCCTGGTCGGTGCCGGGCAGGAAGCCGGGCACGTCGACGAAGGTCAGCACGGGGATGTTGAAGCTGTCGCAGGTGCGCACGAAACGCGCCGCCTTCTCGGAGGCGTCGATGTCCAGGCACCCCGCGAACTGCATCGGCTGGTTGCCGACCACGCCCACCGGGCGGCCCTCGACGCGGCCGAAGCCGGTGAGGATGTTCGGCGCGAACAGCGCTTGCGTCTCCAGGAACTCCCCGTCGTCCAGGACGTGTTCGAAGACGGTGTGCATGTCGTACGGCTGGTTGGCGGAGTCCGGCACCAGGGTGTCCAGCTCCAGGTCCTCGTCGCCGACCGCGGTGTCCGCCTCCTCGGCGTACGCGGGCGGCTCGGAGAGGTTGTTGCTCGGCAGGTACGACAGCAGCGCCTTGACGTACTCGATGGCGTCCTTCTCGTCGCCCGCCATGTGGTGCGCGTTGCCGGACCTCGTGGAGTGGCTGCGGGCGCCGCCGAGTTCCTCGAAGCCGACGTCCTCGCCGGTGACCGTCTTGATGACGTCGGGGCCGGTGATGAACATGTGCGAGGTCTGGTCGACCATCACCACGAAGTCGGTGATCGCGGGGGAGTAGACCGCGCCGCCCGCGCAGGGGCCGACGATCAGGGAGATCTGCGGGATCACCCCGGAGGCGTGGGTGTTGCGGCGGAAGATCTCGCCGTACATCCCGAGGCTGGTGACGCCCTCCTGGATGCGCGCGCCGCCGGAGTCGTTGATGCCGATGACCGGGCAGCCGTTCTTCAGCGCGAAGTCCATCACCTTGACGATCTTCTCGCCGTAGACCTCGCCGAGCGCGCCGCCGAAGACCGTGAAGTCCTGCGAGAAGACCGCGACCGGGCGGCCGTCCACGGTGCCGTAGCCGGTCACCACGCCGTCGCCGTACGGGCGGTTGGTCTCCAGGCCGAAGTTGGTGGAGCGGTGCCGGGCGAACTCGTCCAGCTCGACGAAGGACCCCTCGTCCATCAGCAGCTCGACGCGCTCACGGGCGGTCAGCTTGCCTTTGGCGTGCTGCTTCTCCACGGCCCTGGCGGAGCCCGCGTGGGTGGCCTCCTCGATACGGCGGCGCAGATCCGCGAGCTTGCCCGCGGTGGTGTGGATGTCGTACTCCGGCTCGGCCATATCCGGCGGCTCTCCTGCTCGTCTGGTCGGACATACGGGTGCGCGACGTGACTAACGAGTAACGCTGTTTCCTCAGCGTAGTGTCGAGGTGGCGCTGTGAGCACTGCGGCGTTGGCCACACTGGGCCGTGCGGGCTCGTAGGGTGCCGTCATGACCTCCAACCGCTGGGCCGACCTCGACCGCCCGCCGCTGAACGAGACCGCGCTGCGCCGCGCGCTGCTGACCGACGACAGCCTGTGGACCTCGCTGGACGTCGTCGAGAACACCGGCTCCACCAACAGCGACCTCGCGGCCCGGGCCCGCGAAGGTGCCGCCGGGGGCGCGGTGCTGGTCGCCGAGGAGCAGTCGGCGGCGCGCGGGCGGCTGGACCGCCGCTGGTCGGCGCCCGCCCGCTCCGGGCTGTTCTTCTCCGTGCTGCTGCGGCCGACCGGGGTACCGGTAGAGCGCTGGGGCTGGCTGCCGCTGCTCGCCGGGGTCGCCACCGCCGCCGCGGTCTCCCGCACCGCGGGCGTCGACACCGGCCTGAAGTGGCCCAACGACCTGCTGGTCACGGTCCCCGAGGACTCCGACAAGCTCCGTCCAGGGGAGACCCCACCCGGCTCCGAGCGCAAGGCGGCGGGCATCCTCGCCGAACGCGCCGGGGACGACGGCATCGTCCTCGGCATCGGACTGAACGTCACGCTGACCGAGGACGAGCTTCCGGTGCCCACCGCCGCCTCGCTCGCGCTCGCCGGGGCGAAGACGACCGACCGCGACCCGCTGCTGCGCGCCGTGCTGCGCTCGCTCGGCGAGTGGTACGGCTCCTGGCGGGCCGCCGAGGGCGACGCGCACGCCTGCCGCCTCCAGGAGACCTACGCGGCCGGCTGCTCCACCCTGGGCCGCACGGTCCGCGTCGAGCTGCCGGGCGGTCAGGACCTGGTCGGCGAGGCGGTCGCCATCGACGGCGACGGGCGGCTGGTGGTCGACACCGGGGAACGGCGCGAAACCGTCGCCGCGGGTGACGTGGTGCACGTACGAGCGACGTCCTGAGCGTGAGCTACGGCACACTGCCGTATCGTTGACCCGACGTTCTCCTGGGGCATCCCAGGTGACCCCCAGTGTGATCGGAAGGGCAGTGGTCAAGAGCCGGGCAGGGGGCGGGCGGTGACCGCGGACGACGAGCCGCGCACCGGCGGCGCCAGCACTCCCGAGGAACGCAGCGAGGCGGTCGGCGCGAACCCGCTGGCGCTCCGCCTCGAACAGCTGATCCTCGGCGCCGACCGCCGGTACACGCCGTTCCAGGCGGCCCGCAGTGCCGGGGTCTCGATGGAACTGGCCTCCCGCTTCTGGCGGGCCATGGGCTTCGCCGACATCGGGCAGGCCAAGGCGCTCACCGAGGCGGACGTGCTGGCGCTGCGGCGGCTGGCCGGTCTGGTGGAGGCCGGACTGCTGAGCGAGTCGATGGCGGTGCAGGTCGCCCGTTCCACCGGCCAGACCACCGCCCGCCTCGCCGACTGGCAGACCGACTCCTTCCTGGAGGGCCTCACCGAACCGCCGGAGCCCGGGATGACCCGGGCCGAGGTGGCGTACCCGCTGGTCGAGCTGCTGCTGCCGGAGCTGGAGGAGTTCCTGGTCTACGTCTGGCGGCGGCAGCTGGCGGCGGCCACCAGCCGGGTCGCGCAGGCCGACGACGAGGAGGCGGTCAAGCGCAGGCTCGCGGTGGGCTTCGCCGATCTGGTCGGCTTCACCCGGCTGACCCGCAGGCTGGAGGAGGAGGAGCTCGGCGAGCTGGTCGAGGCGTTCGAGACCACCACCGCCGACCTGGTCGCCGCGCACGGCGGCCGCCTGATCAAGACGCTCGGCGACGAGGTGCTCTTCGTCGCCGACGACCCCGGGGTCGCGGCGGAGATCGGCCTGCGCATGATCGAGACGCTGACCGGCGACGAGACGATGCCTGCGCTGCGGGTCGGGATGTCCTTCGGCACGGTGACGACCCGGATGGGCGACGTCTTCGGCACCACCGTCAACCTGGCCAGCCGGCTGACCTCGATAGCGCCCCGGGACGCGGTCCTGGTCGACGGCTCGCTGGCGCAGGCGCTGGGCGAGTCGGGCGACGCGCCCGTCTCCGAGGCGGAGGTCGACGAGGACGACAAGTACCGCTTCGCGCTCCAGCCGATGTGGCGCCGTCCGGTGCGCGGACTGGGCGTCGTCGAGCCCTGGCTGCTGACGCGGCGCGGCTGAGCTGCCATGATCGGCGCTCATGACGGAGCAACAGCAGACACAGCGGTACGGGGAGTGGGTCGCCGTCCGGCGACACGGTGACCGCGGGTTCGTGGCGGAACTGGTCCTGGACCGGGTCAAGGCGATGAACGCGATCTCCACGCGGATGGCCGGGGACGTCGGCGCGGCCTGCGCCGACCTCGCGGCCGACGCCGGGGTGCGGGTCGTCGTGCTGACCTCCACCCACGAGCGGGCCTTCTGCGTGGGCGCCGACCTCAAGGAGCGCAACGGCTTCAGCGACGCCGACCTGATGCGGCAGCGCCCGGTGACCAGGGCCGCGTACACCGGCGTGCTGGAACTGCCGATGCCGACGATCGCGGCGGTGCACGGCTTCGCGCTCGGCGGCGGCTTCGAACTCGCGCTGTCCTGCGACGTGATCGTGGCCGACGGCACGGCGGTGGTGGGCCTGCCCGAGGTCTCGGTCGGCGTCATCCCCGGAGGTGGCGGCACCCAGCTGCTGCCGCGCAGGGTCGGCGCGGCGCGGGCGGCCGAGCTGGTCTTCACCGCCCGCCGCGTTGAGGCCGCAGAAGCCCGTGAGCTGGGCCTGGTCGACGTGCTGGTGGACGACGGACAGGACCGCGAGGAGGCGTTGGCCATGGCCGAGCGCATCGCGGCCAACTCGCCCATCGGCCTGCGCAGCGCCAAGCGCGCGCTGCGGCTGGGGCAGGGGCTGGGCCTGCGGGAGGGCCTGGAGGTCGAGGACGCGGCCTGGCGGGCGACGGCGTTCTCGGCGGACCGGGCGGAGGGGGTCGCCGCGTTCAACGAGAAGCGCAAGCCGGACTGGCCGGGGGTGTAGGTCTTTTTGGGCGGGGGCAGGGAGGCGGGGGCCGGAAGGCGGAGTGTCACGTCTGCGCCGCTGCGCGGCTTGAGGGGGCGGAGGCGGGGGCCCCGGTGCTGCGCACCTCGCTGATGCCCGGGCGCTGCGCGCCCGGAACGTGGCGGCCCGGGGGCGTCCCTTGCCGGATTACTTGTCACGTCGTTGTCTCCGGCAAGGAATTCCACCGCCAAAGTCCTTGCCGGAGACAACGGTGAAGCAAGCGATTCGGGAACCATGCCTCCTACGGCCGCGCAGCGGCCGGTGTCGGCAGGTGCGCAGCACCTAGGCCCCCCGCCTCCGCCCCCTCAAGCCGCGCAGCGGCGCAGAAGAAGCACTCCGCCCCCGAGAGCCGCCCGCCCCATCACTGCTCTGTTCAGCCCTAACGCACCGTCACGCGAGTCAAAACCTCCCGGATGTCCTTAGCCTTGGGAGACCGAACGACGAACGGCGCGACGGAGGGCGGTGAGCGGTGAGCGCGGAGATGGTGGGTGACGGGCGGATGATGGCCGTCGTGGGGCTCGCCCAGGCCGTGGCGACGGCGCAGACGCCCCTGGACGCGGCGTGCGCGGCCGTCGGGCGCGCGCGCACCGCCCTGCGCGGCACGTTCGCCGCCGTCTCGGTGTGGGAGCGGGAGTCCGGGCAGCTGCGGGTGCTGGTCAACGACGGCGACCTCGCTCCGGGCGAGGAGCCGCTGCCCACCGACGAGACCTATCCGGTCAACGACTTCCCCGAGGTCGTGGAGTACCTGCACGACGAGTGGGCCGGCGGCGGCGAGCCGCACGCGTGGGTGGAGACCGTGGACGGCGCGGGCGCGGGCGCGTACCCGCACCAGAGGGTCGCCGCCCTGCGCCGCAGGGGCCGGGGGTGCTGCGTGGTCGCCCCGATCGTGCTGCACGGGCGGGCCTGGGGCGAGCTGTACGTCGCCCGCGAGCCGGGCGCGCGGATCTTCGACCGGGCGGACGCGGAGTTCGCCACCGTGCTGGCCGCCGTGATCGCGGCCGGGATCGCGCAGACCGAGCGGCTGGAGGAGGTGCGCAGGCTCGCGTTCACCGACCCGCTCACCGGGCTCGCCAACCGGCGGGCGGTCGACGCCCGGCTGGACCAGGCGCTGGAGCGCCACCGGCAGCAGGGCACCCCGGTCAGCCTGGTGGTCTGCGACCTGAACGGGCTCAAGCGGGTCAACGACACCCTCGGCCACGAGGTCGGCGACAAGCTGCTGGTCGGCTTCGGCTCGGTGCTGTCGCTGTGCGGCGCGATGCTGCCCGGCAGCCTCGCGGCCCGACTGGGCGGCGACGAGTTCTGCCTGCTGGCGGAGGGGTGCGAGGCGGCCGAGGTGGAGAAGGCGGCGGTCGAGCTGTGCTCCCGGGCGCGCTGGCTGGGCCTGGGCGACGGGGTGGCGGTGGGCATGGCGTCCACCGACTCGCCGGCCGGGCCGGTGCGCTCGGCGCGGCGGCTGTTCCGGCTGGCGGACGCGGCGCAGTACCGCGCCAAGGCGGAACGATCCGCCAGGCCGGTGGTCGCCGGGCGCGCGGTGGCCGAACTGGCGGACTCCACGCCGTCCCGCCCGGACGAGCGGCGCAGCTTCCGGGGGCGTCGGCCGCGTAACGGTTCCCGGCCGGGTCGTGACAGCTAACGATTCACTGTCTATGGTTCGTGAATATGAATATGCACAGTGTGGTCTTGGGATCGTCGGGGACCAGCGCGGACGACGTGCTGGCGGTGGCGCGGGGTGCCGCGCGCGTCGAGCTGTCCGCCGAGGCGCTGGAGGGCATCGCCGCCTCGCGCGCGGTCATCGACGAGCTGGCGGCGTCCTCCCGTCCGGTCTACGGCGTCTCGACCGGCTTCGGCGCGCTCGCGGTCATGCACATCGGTCCCGAGCTGCGCGCGCAGTTGCAGCGCTCCATCGTCCGTTCGCACGCGGCCGGGATGGGCCCGCGGGTCGAGCGCGAGGTCGTGCGGGCGCTGATGTTCCTGCGCCTGAAGACGCTGGCCTCGGGCCGTACCGGCGTGCGGCCGGTGGTCGCCGAGACCATGGCGGCGATCCTCAACGCCGGGATCACCCCGGTGGTCCACGAGTACGGCTCGCTGGGCTGTTCCGGCGACCTGGCGCCGTTGTCGCACTGTGCGCTGACCCTGATGGGCGAGGGCGAGGCCGAGGGCCCGGACGGCGTGGTGCGCCCGTCCGGCGAGCTGCTCGCCGAGCACGGCATCGAGCCGGTCGAGCTGCGCGAGAAGGAGGGCCTGGCGCTGCTCAACGGCACCGACGGCATGCTCGGCATGCTGCTGATGGCCGCTTCCGACCTGGCCACGCTCTTCAGCTCCGCCGACGTCACCGCCGCGCTGTCCCTGGAGGCGCTGCTCGGCACCGACAAAGTGCTCGCCCCCGAGCTGCACGCCATCCGCCCGCACCCCGGCCAGGCCGCCAGCGCCGAGAACATGCGCCGGGTGCTGGAGGGCTCCAGCCTCACCGGCCACCACCAGGACGCCGCCCCCCGCGTGCAGGACGCGTACTCCATCCGCTGTGCGCCGCAGGTCGCGGGCGCCGGCCGGGACACCCTGGCGCACGCCCGCCTGGTCGCCGACCGCGAGCTGGCCGCCGCCGTGGACAACCCGGTGGTGCTGCCGGACGGCCGTATCGAGTCCAACGGCAACTTCCACGGCGCGCCCGTCGCGTACGTGCTGGACTTCCTGGCGATCGCCGCCGCCGACCTCGGCTCGATAGCGGAGCGGCGCACCGACCGCCTGCTGGACAAGAACCGCTCGCACGGCCTGCCGCCGTTCCTCGCCGACGACCCGGGCGTCGACTCCGGCCTGATGATCGCCCAGTACACCCAGGCGGCGCTGGTCAGCGAGAACAAGCGGCTCGCGGTACCGGCCTCCGCCGACTCCATCCCGTCCTCCGCGATGCAGGAGGACCACGTCTCCATGGGCTGGTCGGCCGCCCGCAAGCTGCGCCTGGCGGTGGACAACCTGGCCCGGATCGTCGCCGTCGAGCTGGTCGCCGCCACCCGCGCCATCGAGATCCGCGAGCAGGCGCACGAGGAGGCCGCCGCCGCGCCCGCGACCCGCGCGGTCATCGAGGCCGCCCGCGCCGCCGGTGTGCAGGGCCCGGGCCGGGACCGTTTCCTGGCCCCGGACCTCGCGGCGGCCGAGGCGTTCGTCCGCTCCGGCGCCCTGGTGCGCGCCGCCGAGTCGGTCACCGGCCCGCTGGCGTAACGGGCCGGGGCACACGCCTCAGAACAGGACGAGGGCGCGGCGCCTGGAGTACAGCAGGAGCGCCGCGCCCACGCCCAGGAAGGCGCTGCCGCCCACCAGGTACGGCGTGGTGTCGACGCTTCCGGTGTCGGCGAGCCCCGCGGCGGTGGCCGCGGCGGCGCCCCTGACGGTGTCCGCGGTGTGCCGGGTGGCCGCGGCGGTACCGGACGACCGCGTGGAGGCGGTCGTCCCCGCCGAGGCGGCGGACGCCGTCGCGGAGTGCTCGGGATGCTCGACCGACGCGGACGCCGAGGGCACGAAACACAGGGCGGCGAGCAGTCCCCCCGCGACCGCGGTCGTGGTGGTGAGCGAACGGCGCGTGGCCATGGAACCCCCTTGCAGATACGGCGAGTTCACCGTGGCGACGATGTTAGTGAGATTCGAGCGCCGCTGGGAAGTCACCTGGTAATGCGCCCGCTCAGCGGCCCTCCGGCGGTGGTGAACGCCGCCGCGCCCGCCGTGTCCGGGCCACCGCGGGCGCCCCGGGCGCCTACCCTCCGTCGCATGAGTACGGAGAACGAACCCCCCAACGGCGCCACGGAGACCGAGATCGAGACCGAGGCCGAGGGCGACGGCGCCCGCTACGTCCGCCTCCAGGTCGAACTGGTCCTGGAGCTGACCGACACCGGCGAACTGACCGGCGCCGCGCTGGACCAGATCACCGGCGACGAGTTCATGCCCGACGACGAGCGGGCGCACGCCAGGGACGCCGTCCAGCGCGACGAGGCCGAGGCGCTCGCCTATCTGGTCGACCCTTTCGACCTGGTCACCGGGGTCCCCGGGGTGGAACTCGTGCAGGCGTCGTGGAACAGCGCCCACACCGAGTACGACCCGGACGACGACGAGTGGGACCTGTGGGAGGACGAGGCCGACGACGAGGTTGACGAGGAGACCGAGGAGACCGAGGACGAGTAGGCCTCACAGGAGGCCCACAGGGCCCGTGACCAGCGAGAACGCGGTCACGGGCCCCACGTGTGCCCGGGTGCGATTCCTCACAGAAACCCAGGGAACGGAACGGACCTATGGCCACAGATGTTCTCCTTTAGTGCGTCGGCGTGAAACCCGCGCAGTAGCCGTATGGATGGAGATAGGTGTGAAGTCCCCCTCGCAGGCCGGTCCCGGCACGTCCTCCGAGCAGCGCCGCCGGCGCGTCGCACGGCGCGGCGTCGCCACGGCGTCGGTGCTGCTCGGCGGCGCCCTCGCGCTCACCGCGTGCGGCGGATCGGGCTCGCACGCCGCGTCGAAGGCGACCGGTGCGGCCGCCGCCGACTCGGCGCCCGCGAAGGACATCTCGCAGGCGAAGATCACCATCACCCCGAAGGACCGGAGCTCCGGCGCGAGCATCGCCGCCGACTCCAAGGTCACCGTGGCGGACGGCACCCTCACCCACGTGACGATGACCGAGGCCGTCAGCGGCAAGGCGGTGGCGGGCCGGATATCCGCCGACGGCAAGAGCTGGACGCCGGACGACCGGCTGTCGCGTGCCACCCAGTACCGGATCTCCGCGAGCGCCAAGGACGCGGGAGGCCGCCCGGCGGACGCGAACGCGACGTTCACCACCGTCTCGCCCGCGCACAGCTTCATCGCGTACTACACGCCGGACGGCGGCTCCACGGTGGGCGTCGGCATGCCGGTCTCGCTCGACTTCGACAAGGCGATCACCGACAAGCGGGCCGTCGCCTCGCACATCTCGGTCTCCACCAGCAGCGGCCAGCGCGTGGTCGGTCACTGGTTCGGCGACCAGCGGCTCGACTTCCGGCCGCAGCAGTACTGGAAGCCCGGCTCCAAGGTCACCCTCAAGATGGACCTGGACAACGTCAAGGGCGCCTCCGGTCTCACCGGTGTGCAGAACAAGACCGTCACGTTCACCGTGGGCCGTTCGCAGGTCTCCACGGTCGACGCCGCCACCCAGACCATGACGGTGGTCCGCGACGGCCGGGTGATCCGCACGATCCCGGTCTCCACCGGCAGCCCGCAGCACACCACGTACAACGGGCAGATGGTGATCTCCGAGAAGTACCAGCAGACTCGGATGAACGGCTCCACGGTCGGCTTCGGCGGGGAGTACGACATCCCGGACGTGCCGCACGCGATGCGGTTGAGCGCGTCCGGCACCTTCATCCACGGCAACTACTGGTCCGCGCCGGGCATCTTCGGTTCGGCCGCGACCAGCCACGGCTGCATCGGGATGCGCGACGTCAAGGGCGCGGGCGACCCGACGACCAACGCCGCGTGGTTCTACGGCAACTCGCTCGTGGGTGACGTGGTGATCGTCAAGAACTCCCACGACAAGACCATCGCGCCGGACAACGGGCTCAGCGACTGGAACATGCCGTGGAGCCAGTGGACCGCGGGCGGCGCCGCGTCCTGACGGCCCGTCAGGCTTTTTAGGGGGGGTCGGTTCACCCTGGTGGTACGGACCGGCGCGCCCCGTGAGCGCCGGATCTTCTCACCGCGGTCTCATCCACGCCTCAGCGACCCCTCACCGCCGCTCCCTAAGCTGGGGTGCGGGAGCGGTGGGCGGCGGCACTGGCGAGGGTTGGGATGTTCTTCACCTGTCTACGGCGTGAGCTGCGACGTCCTGGCAGGCGCGTGCTCGCGGTGATGGCGGGGCTCGCCCTCGCCGTCGCCCTCGTCCTCACCACCTGCGCGCTGCGCGCCGGAACGCAGCGGGCCCGCGACGAGGTGCTGCGTTCCGCGTACGGCACCGGCACCGATCTGACGGTGACGCGGGCCGCGCCGGGCGACGGCGGCGCTCCCGGGCTGGAGTTCGCGGCCCGCGTCGGCCCCACCACCCGCGACGGCGACCGCGTCACCGTGCGGGGGCCCGCGCCGCTGGACGCCTCGGCGGTCGCGAAGGTCGCCGCGCAGCCCGGGGTGGCGCGGGCGGCGGGCGGCCTGGCGCTCGACGTCACCGCGACGCACGGCGACACCGCGACGCACGGCGACACCGCGACGCACGGCGACACCGCGACCCACGGCGGCCGAGCGACGCACGGCGGCGGCGCACAGCTGAGCGCGTACGGCGTGGACGTGACCGCGCCGGGTCTCGGACCGCTGAGCGCCTCCACGATCACTCGCGGCACCGCCTTCACCGCCGCGCAGGGCGACGAGCCCGTCGCGGTGGCCGACAGCGGCTACGCCCTGGCCCACCATCTCGGCATCGGCTCGTCGGTGACGCTGGCCGGGACCGCGTACCGGATCGTCGGCATCGCCACCACGTCCGACAGCACCGCCCCCGCGCAGCTCTACCTCCCCCTGCGACGCGCCCAGGCCCTCGCCGGCACACCCGGAGCGGTCGGCACGGTCTACGTCACGGTGTCGCAGGAGCCGGCCGGTGCGGCGGGTGCGGCGGGTGCGGCGGCCACGGCCTCGGGCGACCCGGCGCAGGGGGTGGCCGCCGCGATCCGTGCCGCCCTGCCCGGCACCACCGTCTCCACCTCCGCCGACCTCGCCGCGGGCGTCAGCGGCCCGCTGGCCACCACCTACCGCTGGACGTCAGGACCCGGCGGCTGGGCCGCGTTCGGCGTGGCGGCGGCCGCCGTCGTGGCCGCCGCGGTCCTGATGGCCTCCGCGATCGGCCGACGCGAGCGGGGGTACGCGACGCTGCGCGCCCTCGGCTGGGGGCGCGCCCGGATCGCCCGGCAGGCGGTCGGTCTGGCGGGCGCGACCGGTCTGATCGGCGCCGCCGCCGGGCTGGCCCTCGGCCTGACCGCCACCCGCCTGCTCACCGCGATCGGACCCACGCTCACCGCCCGCCCCTCCGGCTCCGGCGCCTCCCACACCCGGGCCGGAGACCTCGCGGCGGTCGCCGGTTCCCCCGGCGACCTCGACGGCTTGCACGCCGTCACCCGCGGCGCGGGGCACACGGGCGGCCGGGCCCTGAGCGTCGCCCTGACCGCGCCCGTCTCCTCCTCCCTGATCGCGCTCGCCGCCGTCCTCGCGCTGGGCGCCGCCCTGCTCGTGGCGGCCTGCGGCGCCTGGCGGGTGGGCCGGCCGCGACCGGTGAGCGCGGCACGCGCCTCGGCACGGCCGTAGGCTGCCGCGATGGGATCACCCATGTACCGGCTGACCGCCGTCACCAAGCGCTACGGGCCGGCCGACGACACGGTCGAAGGGCTCAGCGACGTCACGCTGTCCGTCCCCCGGGGCGGGCAGCTCGTCGTGCAGGGCCCGCCCGGCGGCGGCAAGTCCACGCTGCTGCGGCTGCTCGGCGGCCTCGACCGCCCGACCGAGGGCACCGTCGAACTGGACGGCACGGACCTGGCCGCGCTGGACGACGGCACGTTGGCCGCCGTACGCGCCGAGCACATCGGATTCGTCCCGCGCCGTGCGCACCTGCTGCCCGCGCTGACCGCCCGGCAGAACGTGGAGGCCGCCCTCGTGCCGCTCGGCGTACGGCGCGGCGAACGGCGGACGCGGGCGGCGCGGGCGCTGGAATGGGCCGGTCTCGGCGCTCGACTGCGGTGCGTACCGGCCGAGTTGACGCCCGCCGAACGGCAACGGGTGGCGGTCGCCCGGGCCGTGGTGAAGCGACCGAAGGTGCTGTTGGCCGACGAGCCGACCGGGGGCCTCGGCCGACAGGACGCCGCGGAGGTGCTGGCGCTGCTGGAGGCCGCCCGCCATGCCGACGCCGTCCCGGAACCGGGGTACGTCCCGACGCTGGTGATGGTCACGCACGACTCGGCGACCGCGCGCCGGGCACCCCGGCTGGCGGTGCTCAGGCGGGGGCGCGTCGAGCTGACGGAGCGCGAGGGCGGGGACGCGTCGAGCTGACCGAGCGCGAGGGCGGGGGCGCGACGGGCGGATGACGCGAGTGGGTCGCTCACGGTGCGAAGTACGCCCCCGGCGCCACCCCCACCGTCCTGCGGAACGCCGCCACGAACGCGCTCGGTGAGGCGTAGCCGACGCGGCGGGCCACCGATGCCACCGGGGCGCCCGCCGCCAGCAGCGGCATCGCCTCCTGCAACCGCAGTCGCGCCCGCCAACTCCCGTACGCCATACCGGTCCCGGAGACGAACGCCCGGGCCAGCGTGCGCCCGCTGGCGCCGACCAGCGTCCCCCACTCGGCCAGTGTCCGCCCGTCGGCCGGGTCCGCGCGCAGCGCCTCGGCGACCCGCCGGGCCCGGGGGTCGTCGGGCATCGGCGCCAGCACCGTCGTCACCGAGACCGGCCGCAGCTGGTCGAAGACGACGCCCTCGGCGCGGGCCCTGGCCGCCTCGCCCACCGAACCGTCGGCCAGGTGGCAGATCAGCTCGCGCAGCAGCGGCGAGACGGCCACGACCGTGGGCGCCGACCAGCGCACCGGGCACCGCGCGGGCGGGAAGTACAGGCTGCGCGACAACGTGGCGACCGCGGCGCCGGTGGCGTGCGGGGTGCGCGCGGGCAGCCACAACGCCATCGACGGCGGCAGCACCCAGACGCTGCCCGCCGCGCGCACGGTCAGAACTCCCTTGAAGGACCAGGCGAGTTGGTGGTGCGCGTGGACGTGCTCCTCGAACCACTGGCCGTCGGCGAGGGCGAAGGCGCCGACCGCGATGGCGCTGGTGGGCGGAGCGTCCGGGCTCACGGGCGGGTCGTGCAGAGGGGGTTGTCCTTCTCGCGACATCAGTTGGCACTCCAGCCGGTGGTGGACATTCGCCCCCCGTTCTAGCGTCGAACGCATGCCGATGAATCTCATCCACCGTAAGTTGTGCAGTTCCGACGCGTGGGCGCGCAAGATCGAGGAGGGCGTCCTGCCGTGGGCCCTGGACGGCCTCGACCTGGGCACCGACGTACTGGAGATCGGCCCCGGCTTCGGCGCCACCACGCGCGTCCTGGTCCGGCGGGTCCCGAGGCTGACCGCGCTGGAGGTCGACCCGGCCTCGGCCCGGCTGCTGGAGCGGGAGTTCGGGGACCGGGCGCGGATCGTCCAGGGCGACGGCAGCGCGATGCCGCTGCCGGACGCGGCGTTCGACGCGGTGGTGTGCTTCACGATGCTGCACCACGTGCCGTCCCCGGCCCTCCAGGACCGCCTGTTCGCCGAGGCCCGCCGGGTCCTGCGCCCAGGAGGCGTCTTCACCGGCACCGACAGCCTGACCAGCCGCAGATTCCGCCTCCTCCACATCGGCGACACGAGGGTGGAGGTGGACCCCGACACCCTCCCGCCCCGCCTGAGCGAGGCGGGCTTCGGCAAGACGGAGGTCGTACGGGGGGAGGGCAGCTTCCGCTTCAGGGCGTGGACGGGGGACTGAGGCGTCCTCGGCGGTCGCCGCTACCCGGCGTGGGCGTATCGGGCTCTTCAGCTCTGCGCCGTCGGCCGGACGATGATCTCGTTGACGTCCACCGTCTTCGGCTGGGATATCGCGAAGGCCATCGCTTCGGCTATCGCGGTCGGCGGGATCGCCAGGTCGTCGCGCATCTTCGTGATGTTCGCCCTGACCTCCGGGTTGCTGGACGCCTCCGCGAAGTCCGTCGCCGTGACGCCGGGGGAGACCGTGGTGACCCGCAGGTCCGCGCCCGCCTCCTGGCGCAGGCCCTCGCAGATCGCGCGGACCGCGACCTTCGTTCCCGCGTAGACCGCCATCGACGGCACCACGCGGTACGCGGCCGTGGACGCCGTCGTGACGAAGTGGCCCGCGCCCTGGGCGCGGAAGACCGGCAGCGCGGCGGCGATGCCGTGCAGCACGCCCTTCACGTTGACGTCGACCATGTGGTCCCACTCCTCGACCCGCAGGTCGTCCAGTGGCGAGATCGTGCCGACCCCGGCGTTGGCCACGAACACGTCGAGTCGGCCGAACCGTTCGACGGCCAGCGCGACCATCGCCTCCAGGTCCTCCCGCCGGGTCACGTCCGCGCGGACCCACGCCGCCTCACCGCCCGCCTTCACGATCCGGTCCGCCAGTTCCGTCAGCCGCTCGGACCTGCGGCCGCCGAGGACGACCCGGGCGCCGCGTTCGGCCAGCAACAGCGCCGCCGCCTCGCCGATGCCGCTGCCGGCCCCCGTGATCGCCACGACCTTGCCGGTGATTCCGGACATCGGGTGCCTCCTGTTTCCGTCGTTCCATTACGTACGACCATCAGTCTTGACGCGGCTTAGCCTGGTATCCAGACCGCGTTCATTCTGGAACCAGAGGTGCCATTCGCCATGCCCGCCCATCCTCCGGAGCGACGTCGCCAGCTCGGCGCGTTCCTGCGCAGCCGCCGGGAACGCCTCACGCCCGAGGAGTGCGGCCTGCCGTCGACCGGGCGGCGCCGCACGCCGGGGCTGCGCCGGGAGGAGCTGGCCCTGCTCGCCGGGATCAGCGCCACCTGGTACACGTACCTGGAGCAGGGGCGGGACATCCGCGCCTCGGAGCAGGTGCTGACCGCCCTGGCCGTCGCGCTCCGCCTCGACCGGCACGAACGCGACCACCTGCTGGGCCTCGCCGGTCACCCGCGGGCGGACGCGACCGGCGAACGCGAGCCGCTCACCGCCGCCGCGGCCGCCGTCCCCCTGCTCCTCCAGCCGGCTCCCGCGTACGTCATCGGCGGCACCTACGACGTGCTCAGCCACAACGCGGCCGCCGAGGAGCTGTTCCCCGGCCTGGTGCGGGAGGGGCGCCCGGCCAACTTCGTGCGCTGGGTCTTCCTCGAACCGGTCGCCCGCGACGTCGTCGTCGACTGGGAGCCGGAGGCCCGCGGCCTGCTCGCCCGCCTGCGCACCCTCGCCGCCCGCCACCCCGGCGACCCGCGTTGGACACGACTGGTCGAGGAGCTGCGCGAGGGCAGCCCGCAGGCGCGCGCCTGGTGGTCCCGCTACGAGGTCCAGCCCCGCCACAGCGGCCGTAAACGCCTACGGCATTCGGGCCGGGGCATCGTCACGTACGCCTATACGGCCTTCCACCTGGCGGAGCAGCCCGAACAGACCCTCGTCGTCTACGTACCGGAGGACGGTCACAGGCCCGAGGACGGCCCCACGCCCGAGGACGGCCCCACGCCCGAGGACGGCACCCCGCCGCCCGGCCCGCGGCCCCCTCAGGCCCTCGCCACGCCCACCGGGCAGGAGACGCCCGTGCCGCCCAGGCCGCAGTAGCCCGCGGGGTTCTTGTCCAGGTACTGCTGGTGGTACTCCTCGGCGGCGTGGAACGGGCCCGCCGGGGCCAGTTCCGTGGTGATCCCGCCGTAGCCGTTCGCGGACAGGACCGGCTGGAAGGCGTCGCGGGAGGCGGCGGCGGTCTTCGCCTGGAGGTCGTCGTGGGTGTAGAGCGCCGAGCGGTACTGGGTGCCCACGTCGTTGCCCTGGCGGAAGCCCTGCGTGGGGTCGTGCGACTCCCAGAAGACCTTCAGCAGCTGCTCGTACGAGACGACCTCCGGGTCGAAGACCACCCGGACCGCCTCGGTGTGGCCGGTCTCGCCGGAGCAGACCTCCTCGTACGTCGGGTTCGGCGTGTGGCCGCCCTGGTAGCCGACGAGCGTGGTCCACACGCCCGGCGTCTGCCAGAAACGCCGCTCCGCTCCCCAGAAGCAGCCCAGGGCGAAGTCCGCCACCTCCAGGCCCTGCGGGTACGGGCCGAGGATCGGGTTGCCGAGGACGGTGTGCCGGGGCGACCCGGCGAGCACGGGTTCGGTGCGGCCGGGCAGGGCCTCCTGCGCGGTGGGGAGCTTCGTCTTGAAGCGGCTGAAGAACATCGCTACCTCTCCGAGGGATCCGGGCCGACCTGACGACGTCAGCGTCAACGCCGACGGTCCGCGGGGGATTCCTTCCCGGCATTCCTTCCCGGCGCATTACGCTCGCACCATGAGTGAGCACCACACCCACCAGGACCGGGGCTTCGAGACCCGCGCCATCCACGCCGGCCAGCCCGCCGACGCCCAGACCGGCGCCGTCGTGACGCCGATCTACCAGGTGTCGACGTACAAGCAGGACGGCGTCGGCGGCCTGCGCGGCGGCTACGAGTACAGCCGGTCGGCGAACCCGACCCGTACCGCGCTGGAGGAGAACCTCGCCGCGCTTGAGGGCGGCCGCCGCGGTCTGGCGTTCGCCTCCGGGCTCGCCGCCGAGGACTGCCTGCTGCGCACCCTGCTCGCCCCCGGCGACCACGTGGTGATCCCCAACGACGCCTACGGCGGCACCTTCCGCCTGTTCTCCAAGGTCGTCGAGCGCTGGGGCGTGGAGTGGTCGGTGGCCGACACCTCCGACACCGCCGCCGTGAGGGCGCAGCTGCGGCCCAACACCAAGGTCGTCTGGGTGGAGACGCCCAGCAACCCGCTGCTCGGCATCACCGACATCGCGGCGCTCGCCGCCGTCGCGCGCGGCGCGGGCGCCCACCTCGTCGTCGACAACACCTTCGCCAGCCCCTACCTCCAGCAGCCGCTGGCGCTCGGCGCCGACGTCGTCGTGCACTCGACCACCAAGTACATGGGCGGCCACTCCGACGTGGTCGGCGGCGCGCTGGTCACCTCCGACGCGGAGCTGGGCGAGCGGCTGGCGTACCACCAGAACGCGATGGGCGCGGTGGCTGGTCCGTTCGACGCGTGGCTGGTGATGCGCGGGATCAAGACGCTGGCGGTGCGCATGGACCGGCACTGCGCGAACGCCGAGCGGGTCGCCGAGATGCTCAGCAACCACCCGAAGGTCAGCCAGGTGCTCTACCCGGGCCTGCCCACGCACCCCGGGCACGAGGTCGCCGCCAAGCAGATGAAGGCGTTCGGCGGCATGATCTCGTTCCGCGTCGAGGGCGGCGAGGAGGCGGCGGTCGGGGTCTGCGACCGGGCGAAGCTGTTCACCCTGGGCGAGTCGCTGGGCGGCGTGGAGTCGCTGATCGAGCACCCGGGCCGGATGACCCACGCCTCGGCGGCGGGTTCCGCGCTGGAGGTGCCGAACGACCTGGTCCGGCTGTCGGTGGGCATCGAGGCGATCGACGACCTGCTGGCGGACCTGCGGCAGGCGCTGGGCTGATCCCCACAGCTGATCCCCATAGCTGATCCCCATAGCCGTATCACGTCGCGCCGCCGCCCGGCTCACCAACCGCCGGGCGGCGGCGGCACGTTGAGCGGGGGAGGGGAGGGCCAGACCGCGATCGCCCAGACCGCGGCGGCCACGACGGCGGCGAGCAGGAGCAGCACGAGGGCGGTACGGGCCAGGCGTCTTCGGCGCAGGCGGCGCGAGCCGCGCGCCATCGCGCGGGCGGCCAGGTCGGGCGGGACCACCGGGTAGGCGGCGTCCAGCATGGCGTGGACCTCGCCCTCCTTGCCGCCCGGCAGCCGGTCGACCGCCTCGCCGCTCACCGGGATCCTCCGGGACCACGGCCGCCCGGAGCGCGGCTCGCATCGCGGTCGCTCCGATCGCGGCTCCCGGGATCACGGCTGCGCATCGCCGCCACCGCGCGCTGGCACAGGGTGCGCAACCGCTCGGTGGGCAGGCCCAGTTGGGCGGCGGCCTGCTCGTCGGCCAGGCCCTCGTACATCCGCAGCACCAGCACCAGCCGCTCCCTGGGCGGGAGCCGGTCCAGCCTGCCGCCGCACGGGCGCCGGTAGCGCCAGGCGCGGTGCGCGTAGCCCGCGGTCAGCTCCTGACGGGCGTGCGCGTACGGGTCCTCGCCGCGCATCCGGAACCAGTCGGCGTACGTGCGCGACAGCGCGGCGACCACCAGCCGCTCGGCCTCGCCGGGATCGCCGGTGAGCAGCGTCGCGACGTGCAGCAGCCGTCCGCCGGCGCCCGCGGTGAACGCCTGGAACTCGCGGGCCCTGCGCTGCTCCTTGATCCGCCGTCGCGCGCTGACCATGCCTCCCCCCGGCACAGTGGTTTCGGGCCATGGGACGGCATCGCGGCCGCCCCGGTCAAGAGGCGTGCGGCACCCGTTCGGCGTGAGGCGGCACGCGTTCGGCCGCCGAGGATCTCCGGGGCGGTCAGTCGCCCTGCGCCACCGTCAGGTGGTACTCCGACAGCGCCAGG
This sequence comes from Streptantibioticus parmotrematis, assembly GCF_019890615.1. Lineage (GTDB taxonomy): Bacteria > Actinomycetota > Actinomycetes > Streptomycetales > Streptomycetaceae > Streptantibioticus_D > Streptantibioticus_D parmotrematis. Next base: position 272,948 of record NZ_JAINVZ010000002.1, read on the forward strand.
TTGAAGCGCGTCAACAGCTCGGTGAACGCCTCGCGTTCGTCCGCCGACCAGTCCTCGGTGACCTGGGCCATCAGCTCGCGGCGGGAGGCGCGGACCTCCTCCAGGCGCTCGATCCCGCGCGGGGAGAGCGCGAGCACCACGGCCCGGCCGTCGTCGGGGTGCGAGGTGCGCTTGACCAGGCCCGCCTCGACCAGGGGCGCGACCTGCCGGGTCACGGTGGAGGAGTCGATGCCCATGCCCTCGGCGAGCGCCTTGACGCCCATCGGGCCTTCCCGGTCGAGCCGGTTGAGCAGCAGGTACGCCGCCCGGTCCATGGAGTTGCGGGCCTTGCCCACGCCGCCGAGCCGGGTCTGCTCGGCCCGGCGGGCGAAGAGCGCCACCTCGTGCTGGAGGCGCTCGTAGAGTGCGGTGGACGTCATGTCAACGGTGGTCGGCATGTCGGAAGGGTACGCGGACGGGCTGTTCCCCGTACCCCCGCTGTCCAAACATCGGACCGTCGAGCCGAACCGGCGGCGCCCTGCCATGCTGAACGCATGGACCACCGCACCACCGGCCGCGGGGTCGCACGCCCCGCCGCCGTCACGCTCGACGACGTACGCCTCGCGGCCAAGACGCTCTCGGGCGTGGCCAGGACGACCGCGCTGGAAGGCAGCCGTCACCTGTCCGCCCTGGTCGGTGCCCCGGTCCACCTCAAGTGCGAGAACCTCCAGCGCACCGGCTCGTTCAAGCTGCGCGGCGCCTACGTGCGGATCGCGGGCCTGACCGCCGCCGAGCGGGCCGCCGGGGTGGTCGCGGCGAGCGCGGGCAACCACGCGCAGGGCGTCGCGCTGGCCGCCTCGCTGCTGGGCGTGCGGGCCACCGTCTTCATGCCCACCGGCGCACCGCTGCCGAAGGTCGCGGCCACCCGGGACTACGGCGCCGACGTGCGCGCGCACGGCCAGGTCGTCGACGAGACGCTGCACGCCGCGCAGGAGTACGCGAAGGAGACCGGCGCCGTCCTCATCCACCCCTTCGACCACCCGGACGTCGTCGCGGGCCAGGGCACCGTCGGCCTGGAGATCCTGGAGCAGTGCCCCGAGGTGCGCACCGTCGTCGTCGGCATGGGCGGCGGAGGGCTCGCGGCCGGGATCGCGGTGGCCGTCAAGTCGCTGCGGCCGGACGTGCGCGTGGTGGGCGTGCAGGCGCAGGGCGCCGCCGCGTACCCGGTGTCGCTGGCGGCGGGGCGGCCGGTGGCCCTCCAGTCGCCGCACACCGTGGCGGACGGCATCAAGGTGGGCCGCCCCGGAGACGTCCCGTTCCGGATCGTCGAGGAGCTGGTGGACGAGGTCCGCACGGTCTCGGAGGACGCGTTGTCGTCGGCGCTGCTGCTGTGCCTGGAGCGCGCGAAGATGGTGGTGGAGCCCGCCGGGGCCAGCCCGGTGGCCGCGCTGCTGTCGGACCCGGGCGCGTTCGAGGGCCCGGTGGTCGCCGTGCTGTCCGGCGGCAACGTCGACCCGCTGCTGCTGCAACGGGTGCTGCGGCACGGCATGGCGGCGGCCGGCCGCTACCTGTCGCTGCGGGTGCGCCTGACCGACCGGCCGGGGGCGCTCGCGCTGCTGCTGGGGGTGCTGTCGCAGGCCGACGCCAACGTGCTGGACGTCGGCCACGTGCGCATCGACCCGCAGTTGCAGCTGACGGAGGTGGAGGTGGAACTGCACCTGGAGACCGAGGGACCGGAACACTGCGCGCGGCTGATCGAGGCACTCGGCGGGGCGGGCTACACGATCATCCGCTGAGCGGACCGGTCGGCGCGGTCGGACTGGTCGGACAGGCCGGACCGTCGGCACGGGTGACGGCCCGCATATCGGTTGACGCGATATATCGCGTTAGGCGATACTCGTCAGAGCGGTCCGGGCGTCTGTCGCGCCCGTACGCCTTTCGTTCCGTATGTTCGTACGGCTGGCGGCCCGCCAGTGGTACATCCTCATCCCGCCCGCTCCACACACTGGGAGACCCCACATGCCAGGCGCCATCCACGCCGAAGGGCTGGTGAAGACCTTCGGCGACGTCAGGGCTCTGGACGGTGTCGATCTCGACGTGCCCACCGGCACCGTCCTCGGTCTGCTCGGACCCAACGGCGCCGGGAAGACCACCGCCGTCCGCGTGCTGACCACCCTGCTGCAACCCGACAGCGGCACCGCGCACGTCGCCGGCATCGACGTGCTCAAGCGACCCAACGAGGTGCGCAGGTCGATCGGTCTGTCCGGCCAGTTCGCGGCCGTCGACGAGTACCTGACCGGCCGGGAGAACCTCCAGATGGTGGGCCAGCTCTACCAGCTGTCCGCCCGCGTCGCGAAGATCAGGGCGCTGGAGCTGCTGGAGCGCTTCCACCTCGCCGATGCCGCCGACCGGCCCGCCAAGACCTACTCCGGCGGCATGCGGCGCCGACTCGACCTGGCCGCCGCGCTGGTCGTCAGCCCGCCGGTGATGTTCATGGACGAGCCGACCACCGGCCTCGACCCGCGCAACCGCCAGCAGTTGTGGGAGGTCATCGAGGAACTGGTCTCCGGCGGCACCACGTTGCTGCTCACCACGCAGTACCTGGAGGAGGCCGACCGCCTCGCGCACGACATCTGCGTCATCGACCACGGCAAGGTGATCGCCCGCGGCACCTCCGACCAGCTCAAGGCCCGCACCGGCGGCGAGCGCGTCGAGGTCGTCGTGCAGGACCGCGACCTGCTGGCCACCGCGACCGAGGTGATGACCGGCTTCGCCAAGGGCGAGGCCAAGGTCGAGCGGCAGATGCGGCGCATCACCGTGCCCGTCACCGGCGGCGCCAAGCTGCTCGCCGAGGTGATCAGGGAACTGGACACCCGCGGCATCGGGATCGACGACATCGGCCTGCGCCGCCCGACGCTGGACGACGTGTTCCTGTCGCTGACCGGGCACGCGGCCGAGGAGGCCGACTCCGACGAGGAGACGCCCGGCGGCTCCGGCCCGGACGCCGCCACCGGCACGGGCACGGGCACTGGCACCGGCAACGGCAACGAGACCGAGGAGGCGGCCCGATGACCACGGCCACCGCGACCGACCAGACCCTCGCCCCGCGCCCCGCGGGCGGTCCGCTCCAGGCGGCGCACGACTCGCTGGTGGTCGCCAAGCGCAACCTGATCCGGATGCTGCGCATCCCCGAGGTCGTCATCTTCGGCCTCATCCAGCCGATCATGTTCGTCGTGCTGTTCAGCTACGTCTTCGGCGGCGCCATCCCGGTCCCCGGCCAGCACGGCAGCGACCCGTCGGTCTACCGCAACTACCTGATGGCCGGCATCTTCGCGCAGACCGTCACCTTCGCCACCGCGGGCGCCGGCGCGGGCATCGCCGACGACATGCACAAGGGCCTGATCGACCGCTTCCGCTCGCTGCCGATGGCGCGCGGCGCGGTGCTGACCGGGCGGACCATCGCCGACCTGGTGCAGACCGCGCTGACCGTCGTGGTGCTCTCGATCGTCGCGGTGATCGTCGGCTGGCGGGTGCACAACGGCGTCTTCGACACGCTCGCCGCGTTCGGTCTGCTGCTCCTGCTCGGGTACGCGTTCTCCTGGATCGGCGCGCTGATCGGCCTGTCGGTGCGCACCCCGGAGGCGGCCACGTCCGGCGGGCTGATCTGGCTGTTCCCGCTGACGTTCATCTCCAACGCGTTCGTGCCCACCAGCAACATGCCGTCGTTCCTGCGCACGATCGCCGACTGGAACCCGTTCAGCGCGACCGTGCAGGCCTGCCGCCAGCTGTTCGGCAACCCGACCGGGATCGTCTCGCACGCCTGGCCCATGCAGCACCCGGCGTGGGCGTCGCTGATCTGGTCGGTCGTGATCGTCCTGGTCTTCCGCACCTGGTCCGTGCACAAGTACCGCACGGCTGCTGCCTGATCCTCCTGCCGCCTGCCGCCGCACACGCACGAGGGCCGCGAGCGTTCGATCGCTCGCGGCCCTCGTCGTACGGTCAGCGGCCGGTCTCAGCCCTGGTACGGCTTGGCGTCCAGGATGCGCACCGCCGCCTTCGAGCCGTTCGGCAGCTCGTAGGAGGCGTCGTCACCGGTCTTCTTGCCGTTGACGGCGGAGCCGAGCGGGGACTGCGGCGAGTAGGTGTCGATCTCGTCGGAGACGTACTCGCGCGAGCCGAGCAGGAACGTCAGCGTGTCGTCGGGGTCGCCGTCGAAGGCGATCGTGACGACCATGCCGGGCGCGACCACGCCGTTGTCCGCGGGCGCCTCGCCGACCTTCGCGTGCTGGAGCAGCTGGGTCAGCTGGCGGATGCGCAGTTCCAGCTTGCCCTGGTCCTCGCGCGCGGCGTGGTATCCGGCGTTCTCCTTGAGGTCGCCCTCCTGGCGGGCTTCCTCGATCTTGGCCACGATCTCGGCGCGTGCGGGACCCGACAGGTGCTCCAGCTCGGCCTTGAGCTGGTCGTACGCCTCCTGGGTCAGCCAGGTGACGCTCTCGCTGGTCTGGGTCACAGGTGCTCCTCGTCGGTACTCGGCTTGCGGTGGTTCTGGTGGTGGTTCTCGCGGTGTCGGGCGGCTCTGGTGGCCGTCGGTCCGCCGTCCGGCGGGTGGTGCCGCTCCCGGCGGGCGCGGCGCGTCCGGCGCCAGATGTACGACACGCCCCTCCAACCAGCTTGCGCCATGTCGGACGGGCGAAACCACGAGCGTAACAATTCCCGCGGCCCGGCGGGAGGAGGGCAGGGGTGAATCACCCCTGGCGCCGCGCCCGCCGGAAACCGGCCCTCCGGTCCGTAAGCCGTGCCGTCGGCGCTGGTCAGCGCGGTACGCGGCGCAGCGTGGTCCGAGGCTCAGCGCGGTACGCGGCGCAGCGCGGTCCGAGCCTCAGCGTGCCGTGCAGCTCAGCAGCTCGGCGTCGGTGGCGCGGGCGGTGGTGCGGATCGTCACGCCCGTGACCACGGTGGTGCCGTGCTGCGTGACGGTGACGTCCTTGCGGCCGACCTCGTCCTTGTCGACGTCCTCGGAGACCACCGTGCACACGGCGGTCTGGTCGGCGCCCTTGTAGACCTGGATGGTGGCGTTCACCTGGGAGGCGGAGACCACCTTGAAGGTCAGGACGTCGGCGTTGACGCTGCTGCCCGACATGTACGACCAGCCGTACAGACCCAGTGCCACCACCGCGAGGGCGCCGGTCACCCAGGCCGCGACGCGCAGCTTGCGGTCGGAGCGGTCGGGGGTCCTGGGGCGCCCGTAGCGGCCCTCGGGCAGCCCTTCGCGCACGGCGGTCATGTCGGTTCCTCCAGCGGCGGGGCCACGGAATTATTCAGGCCCCCGCGTCGGTCACTATAGAGGGCGTCCCCGGACGCGATGACAGTGCTCCCGGAACGGCTCCGGAGCCCCATTTCCTAAGGATCTTGTCTTGACCGAGCAGCTGCGGCTGATGGCCGTACACGCGCACCCCGACGACGAGTCCAGCAAGGGCGCGGCGACGATGGCGAAGTACGTCTCCGAAGGCGTCGACGTGCTGGTGGCCACCTGCACCGGCGGCGAGCGCGGTTCCGTGCTCAACCCCAAGCTCCAGGGCGACCCGTACATCGAGGAGCACATCCACGAGGTGCGGGCCAAGGAGATGGACGAGGCCCGGCAGATCCTCGGCGTCAAGCAGGCGTGGCTCGGCTTCGTGGACTCCGGCCTGCCGGAGGGCGACCCGCTGCCGCCGCTGCCCGAGGGCTGCTTCGCGCTCCAGGACGTGGACGAGGCGGCCGGTGCGCTGGTGAAGCTGATCCGCTCGTTCCGCCCGCACGTGATGACCACGTACGACGAGAACGGCGGCTACCCGCACCCCGACCACATCATGACCCACAAGATCTCGATGGTCGCCTTCGAGGCGGCGGGCGACCCGTCGCGCTACCCGGAGGCGGGCGAGCCCTGGGCGCCGCTGAAGCTCTACTACAACCAGGGCTTCAACCGCGACCGCACCCTCGCCCTGCACGAGGCGCTGCTCGCCCGGGGCCTGGAGTCGCCGTACGGGGACTGGCTGGAGCGCTGGGAGAAGATGGACCGCCCCGAGCGGCAGATCACCACCTACGTGCCGTGCGGCGACTTCTTCGAGATCCGCGACAAGGCGCTGCTCGCGCACGCCACCCAGATCGACCCGGACGGCTTCTGGTTCCACGTGCCGATGGACCTCCAGAAGGAGGTCTGGCCGACCGAGGACTACGAGCTGGCGAAGTCGCGGGTGCCCACCAGCCTGCCGGAGTCGGACCTCTTCGCGGGTGTCGGCGAGGCCGGGTAGACAATGGTCGGTGTGAACGCATCCTTCGCCCCCGTGCCGGCACACTCCGCCCTGGTCATGCTCGCGGACGTCGACCAGAACAAGGTCACGCCCGGTCTGCTCGGTTTCGTCGTCTTCGCGGCGCTCGGCGCGGCCGTGTGGCTGCTGCTCAAGAGCATGAACAAGCAGTTCAAGAAGGTGGACTTCGAAGAGGCCCCCGACCCGGAGCCGGGTGCGGGACGTAAGGAGAAGGCGTCCGGCCCGGCTTCGGCCGCCCGTGGCTCCGCCGCAGGTTCGGCCGCCGGTTCCACGACCGGCTCCGCTTCCGGCGGGGCGGCGCGCGGCGAGGGCTAGGCGGCCCGCGGAGGAACGCGATCACCCGGGGGCCGGTCCCGACCGGCCCCCGCAGGCGGGCGTTTCCTCGGTTCCAGCGGCCCCCGCAGGCGGGTGTGTCCGACATCACGCCAAGCGCTGCCTCAGCCGTCCGCCCGGGCCCCGTACGCCCTCAGCCGTCCGCCCGTGCGTCCTCCCGCAGGGCCAGCCGTTCGCGGGCCGCGCGTGCCGGTGTCATGCCGAGCCGCCAGACCTCCCACGCCGCCCCCGGCTCAAGACCGCGCCGCAGCACGTGGGACCACGCCGTGACGTACTCGGCGATCGCCGGGTCGCGGCCCTCGAAGTCGTCGGACGCCAGCGCGGCCAGCTCCTCGCGGGCTTCCGCCGCGCCCTCCTCGGAGACCAGCGGAAGATACGTGCAGCGCAGGAAACGCGCCCAGTCCTCGCCCCTGCGGTCCCCGACGCCCCGGAAGAGGGCGACCGCCTCGTCGGCGAGCGCCAGCGCCTGCGGCAGCCGCCCGTTGCCCGCGTCCACCACCGACAGCTCCACGCACGACCACGCCTCGCCGTGCGGCACGCCGGTGCGGTGGAAGTCCTGCCGGGCGTCCTGGAGCATCTGCCGGGCGAAGCCGCTGTTGCGCAGGTTGCCCACCCGCCGCGCCCGCACGTCCCGGGTGACGCGGCCCGCGTGGTGCCGGGCGCAGGCCAGCCCGTAGACGTCGCGCATCCGGCTGAACATCCCGCGGGCCCGTTCCAGCGACCGCAGCGCCTCGTCGGCGTCGCCGGTCTCCTCCTGCGCCTGGCCCAGGTAGTACAGCGTCCACGCCTCGCCGCGCGCGTCCTCGTTCTCCCGGTGGCGGGCCAGCGCCTCGCCGAGCCCCGCCACCGCGTCCGCCGCCTCGCCGCGGGCCAGCCGGGCGCGGGCGAGCTGGGTCAGCGTCCAGGCGGTGCCGCGGTTGTCGCGGGTGGCGGTGTATTCCTGCGCCGCGTGCCGCAGTTCGGCCTCGGCCAGCGCGACCTGCCCGAGCCGCAGGTAGGCCTGCCCCAGCTGCATGTGCGCCCACGCCTGCCCGTGCACGCTCTCGCTCTCGCCGTGCAGCTCCAGTGCCAGCAGCAGCATCCGCAGCGCGTCGGCGACCCGGCCCTGGTCGCGCAGGACGGCGGCGAGCGCGTGCAGCGTCCAGGCGCGGTCGGCGCGCAGGTCGTCGCCGCTCTGCAGGTCCAGCGCCTCGCGCAGCTTGGCCGCCGCCTCGGTCAGGTTGCCCTGGTGGTGCAGGGTGATGCCGAGGCTGCACAACGCGCGGGCCGCGCCGGCCGGGTGCTGCGCCTCGAAGTAGAGGTTGACCACCGACGTCAGCGTGGAGCGCGCCCGGTCCAGCTCGCCCAGCTGCCGGGCGGCGATGCCGGTGCGCCACTGCACCGAGCGCACCAGCAGCCCCTGGTCGACCTGCTGGGTCAGCTCGCTGATCTCGCCCAGCCGGTACAGGTCGCCGCGCAGCAGGCAGTAGTCGCACAGCGCGCCCAGCAGGTGCAGCACGGCGGCCTGGTCGACGCCCTCGGCGGTGCGCAGCGCGGCGGTGATGAACGACGACTCCTCGTCCAGCCAGCGCAGCGCCGCGTCCAGTGAGGCGAAGCCGTGCGAGCCGACCGCGCCGCCCGCGTCGTGCCCGGCGCGGGTCGAGGTCTTGCCGTCGACCAGCCGGATCACCAGGTCCGCCAGCTCCGAGTAGGTGCGGATCAGGCGTTCCTGCGCGGCGGCCCGCTCGTCCGGCTCCTCCTCGTCCAGCAGCCGGGCCAGCGCGAAGCCGCGCACCGCGTCGTGCAGCCGGTAGCGGCTGCCGCGGACCGGCTCGACCAGCCCGGCGCGCGCCAGGTCGCCGAGCCTGCGGGCGGCCTCCGCCTCGTCGGTGGACAGCAGCGCGGCCCCGGCGGCGGCGCCCAGGCTGGCCCGGCCCGCCAGCGCGAGCCTGCGCAGCAGCCGCCGGGAGACGTCGGGCTGGTCCCGGTAGCGCAGGCTCAGGGCGCGCTCCAGCGGGTCGATCGGGCCGTACGCGTCGAGGTCGTCGGCGAGCCCGCGCAGGGTGCGCGAGCCCAGCGAGGTCCCGGCGGCGCGCAGCGCGAGCGGCAGCCCGCCGCACAACTCCCGTACGCGGTCGGCCGACGCGGGGTCGTCGGGCAGCGGCTTGCCGTCCGCCAGTTCGCGCAGCAGCCCGTACGCGTCCGGCGCCGCCAGCGCGTCGACCGGCAGGTGGTGCACCCACGCGGTGTCCCCGAGGCCGAGCTCCAGCGGCCGGGCGCCGGTGACCAGCACCAGGCTCTCGGAGTGCCGGGGCACCAACTCCCTTACCTGCGCCGGGTCGTCGGCGTCGTCCAGCACGACGACGACGGGCAGGCCGGTCAGGTGCTTCTGGTACTGCTCGCTCAGCAGCCTCAGGTGCTGCTCCTGCGACGGGCGCTCCCGGAACAGCAGTTGGTCGCGCGGCGCGCCCAGCCGGTTGAGCAGGTGCAGCAGCGCCTCACGGGTCGACAGCGAGCCCTCGGGGTCGCCGCCGCGCAACGTGACGACGCAGGCGCCGCGGAACTGGTCGCTCAACTGCTGCGCGGCGCGCACCGCGAGCGAGCTGCGGCCGGACCCGGTGGGCCCGTGCAGCACGACGACGACCGGCTTCGTCTCGGTGGACGCCCTGGCCTGCTGCACCCACTGGCTGATCCGCGCGAGGTGCTCCTTGCGCCCGGCGTACGGGCCCTGCGGGCGCGGGAGCTGGCCGAACGACTGCTGGAGGACGGAACGTTGCCGGGCGGCGGCGCTGCGGTCCTGGGTCTTGCGGGGCTGGGGCAGCGAGGTGGTCTTCGTGGCGGGCGGTGGCGCGTCCTTGGGGGCCTTGGTGGCCGGGCGCACGGCGCGTTCGCGTTCCAGGAAGGGGGTCACTCCGCGCCGCTCCAGGGCGGTCAGCCAGGCGGAACGAAGGCGTTGCGCGTCATCGTCCGGGCGGCGGCGCATCGCCTCGCGGGCGGCGCCGGCCGCACCGGTGGCGGCGGCCACCACGACCCCGGTGGTCAACGCGGCCCCGGCGGTCAGTCCGTGCCCGAGGTCCATGGCGAACGCGGCGACCCCGGACACCCCGGCGAACACCGCGGGTCCGGCGGCCCTCGCCGGGCTGAGCGCGCCCAGGTAGGCCGCGTACTCGGGACCGGCCTGCTCCGCGATCTCGTCCAGCGCGGCCAGCGCCCGCGCGGTCAGCTCCTCCCCGTCGCGCCCCTGCCCCGCGACGGCCCGCACCACGCGCTCGGCCTCCCGCCGATCCCCCTCCCGAAGCCCCTCGCCCATCCGCGCCTCCCCGTCATCCGCCTCGTTCCGGCCAACAGGCCGCGTACAGAAGGCTTTTGACCGTACGGGACGAGGTACGGGCTCGCATAGCCAAAAGGCCGCGTGGCGGCGGCTTCCGACGGACGGCATCGCCGGGAGCCGGTTCGCCGCCGGGGTACAGCACGCGTACAGCCGCCTCCGGCATGGTGCGGGGAACCGCGCGGGCGAAGGGACGGGGCGTCTTCGTCAGCAGGACGACCTCCGGGAGCATTCCGCGACCGGGACAGCGAGAACGAGTACCCGGAGGAGACAGGTGGAAACAGACCCGGATCTGGAGACGCGCCGGACGGGCGACATGGGGGTACTGGCCGGGGCGCTGCGGCTTCTGGCAGCCGCTCCCGTGCCGACTGACGGCATTCCTCGGACGTTCGAGGCGTCGGAGGACGCGCTCGGCGTACTGACGATCGACCACATCGAGGACTTCCTCGAAGCGAGCCTGCTGCGATACCCGTTCGCCGGGCTGGTAAAGAACGGTGTCCCGGTGCCGGTCGCGGAGTACACGACCACGAAACGCGTCGCCGCGTCCGGGCAGTCGCTGTACGTCGATCCGAAGGCGGTGCTGCGCCACTTCCACGCCGGTGCGACGCTGGCGTTGCGCGGTCTCGAACAGTGGCACGTTCCCGCGCGTGAACTGGTCCGGGGACTGAGCGCGGCGGTGGGCGCCGAAGTGCGCGCGACGGCCTTCCTGACGCCGCCCGGCTCGCAGGGGCTGGCCGTCCACCGGGACGAGTACCACGTCTTCGCCGTCCAGACGTACGGACGGAAGCGGTGGTTGCTGCACGGCGTGCCCGATGACGACCGCTGGCGGGGCGGCCGGATCGCCGGGGACGCCACACCGGCGGTCGACGAGGTCGTCGAAGTACGGGCGGGCCATGTCATGTTCATGGAGTGCGGCACCGCGCACGAGGCGATGACCGAGAGCGAGCCGTCCCTGCACATCGGCATCGGAGTCCACCCGCCGCGGGTGACCGATGCGGTGAAGTCGCTCGTCGGCCAAGTGCTGCGATCCGTCGGGCCCGACTTCCTCTCGCTGGACAGGACGGCGGCGGAACAGCAGATCAGGGTCGCCGTGTCGCGGGTCGTCCTGGAACTGGCGGCGTGCGATGCCGGGAAGGCCGCGGCGGCCCTGTTCGACGAGGCGACCGCCCTGGCGCGCGCTCCGCGGCCGTCGTTCCGGCTCGACCGGGCCTGAGTCCTGGCCCCGGCTGCGGCGCCCGTCACCACGTCCTTTCACGGCGTGACAGCGCGCGTACAGGCCTGATCGTCATAGTCCTGGTGAACGCGAAACCCGCGTTCCCTGATGGAGGTGATCGCCATTCCTGGTTCACTCATTTCTCCGACCGTCGCCGAACTCGAGTCAGAGCTCATCATTCCGGTGGAGCTGCCGGAGGAGGAAGAGCTCGAGGCTCTCTACGCTCCGTGCGGTTGCGGAGTCGAGGCGTGTCACGGCGGCTGCGAGCACTGCGGCTGACGTCATCGCCGTCGTCCGGCCCGGTCGCCCGCCGGGCCGGACGACGGCACCGAGTCATGATGAAAGGCGGGCTCTCGTGGAACTCCTCGACGCTCAGATCGCCCTCTTCAAGCTCTACATGAATCCGGGCTATCGGATCGCCCACAGGATCAGTCCTCACGAATGCGCGGAGTCGTTCGGGCTCGGGCCCGAAGGCCAGGAATTCCTGGCCGCTGTTCCGCCGCGGGAGATCGAGTCGTTCGCCGACAGCCTCACGGCGAAGAACAAGAATCTGCTGGCCCGGGGTATGCCGACCGCTTATCGCTGGCTGAAGGCGAACAACCCCCGGATCATTGGTGAATACGTCGACGCGCACTTGCCGAGTCCGTCCCGCCCGCGTGAGGCGTACGTGTCGGATTTTGTCGGCTACCTGAGCGAGTGCGGACTCTTCTACGACGGCCTTCCCCGCTCGGTGCCCGAGGTCGCACGCTTCGAGTGGCTCCTCGCCACGGCCAACTCCGCAGCGAGCACGGCGGTCCGGGCCGCTGTCCCGGAGTCGGAACCGGCGTGCGATCCCACCTCGGGCGCGGTCTTCTGGCGGAGCGAAGGCACGCACGTCGCGAGTTTCGCGGTGGACGTCGTCGGCATCGTCGTGAGGAAGAGCGACATGACGGACACCGGGTCGCCGACACACCTCATCGTCTCCGTGCGCCGGGGCGCGCGGACGCCGCGGATCCTGCGGGTGACCCGGGGGGCGGCCTGGGTGGCCGACAGGCTCAGCCGTCCGGCACGGGTCGCGGAACTCCTCGACGCGGATGGGGCCGATGACGCCGGAATCCGGAAGGACACCATCGGCCCGATCCTGGAAAAGCTCATGGAATCCGGAGTGATCGCCCATGTCTGTGGCGCGTGCGCGGAATGACGATGCCGGCGGCGCCGGCGTAGTCGTGATCGAAGACATCACAGAAATCCTGCGAGCCTCCGGCGGACGTTTGGCCGACGGCTGTGAAGCCTGTCGTGCCTGCGGCGTCTGGCGCCTGCGGACGGCAGAGACGTGCGGACCGGAACTAGGAGACCACCCTCATGACCCTGGACGTCGTGACCACTGACGGCCTCACCCGGCGCATCGCGCGCCGGGGCGCCGGCGTCGGCTATCGCCGGGAGTTGCACGAGGATCTCGCGACGCATGCCGGACAGATCGACGTCGTGGAGATCCTCGCCGACCAGTGGCGCATGCCGGGCGGCCTCGACACGGTGCGGGAGGTGTGCGGGCGGTTCCGTGCGGTCCCGCACGGCGTGGGCCTGTCCTTGGCGGGAGCCGGCAGGATCGACCCCGACTACCTCGTATTCATCAAGGAACTGTCGGGTATTTGCGAGGCGGACTACTACAGCGAACACCTCGCGATGACCCATGTCCCGGGCGTGAACTCCGGCCATCTGTGCCCGCCGATCCTCAGCGAGGAGAGCCTGCGGCGGTGCGTGCGCAACGTTCTCGAGACGCAATCGGCCATCGGGATGCCGCTCGCCATCGAGAACATCACCTACAACGTCACCCTCGGCAGCCATCTCGACGCCGCGTCCTTCCTGGCAGAACTGGTGGACCGGACCGACGCCCTGCTCCTCCTGGACGTGGCCAACCTGTACATCAACTCTGTCAACTTCTCGTTCGACGTCGACGAGTACCTCGACCAGCTGCCGCTCGAACGCGTCGTCCACATCCACCTCGCGGGCGGCGTCACCAGGTCGGACGGCACGCTGATGGACACCCACTCAGAGATCATCGGCGATTCGGTCTGGCAGCTGGCCGAGAAGGTTTCGCGCAGGTGCGCCCCCAGTACCGTGATCATCGAACACGACAGCAACTTCCCCGAGTTCCGGCGGCTCGTCGACGAAGTGGGCGATGCCCGGGGCATCTTTTTCGCGGATACCGATGACGGACGGCCCGTCGGCCGGGCGTGCGCGATATGAGGGGCGCAGCCGGTACCGCGGACGATCCGGGGGAACGGTCCGTGGCCGTCATCGGTGCGGGACCGAGTGGCCTGTCGGTCCTGGAACGGATCTGTGCCAACGTGCGGTCGGTGGGCGGGGACACGCGCCTTCGGATGCATCTCGTCGATCCCTATGTCGAGGCCGGAGGTCGTGTCTGGCACCGGGACCAGCCCGGGCGGTTGTGGATGAACACGGTGGCCGGAACCGTGACGATGTTCACCGACGCAACGGTGGACTGCGAGGGGCCCGTACGTCCGGGGCCGACCCTGCACGAGTGGGCGGTCGCGCAGGGGACGCCGCTGAGCGAGGACTCGTCGCTCGATCCGCTCGTGCCCGAGACCTCACGACAGCGGTGGGCGTCCCGGCGGGTCATGGGCGAGTACCTGCGGTGGTTCCTGGAGCATGTCGAGGAGCAGTGTCCGCCCGGCGTCACCGTGGAGCGGCACGCGACCGTCGCGGTCGAGGTGACCTCACGCGTGGCGCGGGGCAGGACGACACAACTGGTGCGGCTGCAGGGTCGTGACGAGGCGCTGGAGTGCGACTACGTCGTCTTCGCGTACGGCGGACCCGGTTCGGCCCTGACAGCCCGGCAGAAGCGGCTGCGTGACGCTGCCCGGTCGAGTGGGGGCAGCTATGTCCCCGCCGGCACCGCCTCGGTGGAGGCGGTCGCGGCGGTGGCGGCGGGGGAACCCGTCCTCATGCGGGGCATCGGCCTGACGTTCTACGACTACCTCCAGCTGCTGACGACCGAACGAGGCGGACGATTCGTTCGGGAGAAGCCCGGTTCCCTCACCTACGTCCCGTCGGGTCGCGAGCCGCGGATCATGGTCGGATCGCGTCGCGGTGTTCCGCACCGTCCCGCTCCGTGGCCGCAACTCCCGCTTCCACGGCAGTGCGTCGTGCCTCGCTGGCCGGACGCGGACTCGTTGTTCGCGGCGGCGCGGGTGAGCGATCCCGCCGCGGCCGTGGCGGACATCAAGCGGCGCGTGACGTACGAAGCCGAGTACGCTTACTACTTCGAGCTGTTCGCCTCCCATCCGGACCGGGTGGCCTCGGCGTGGGACGAGTTCTCCGTCAGACTCCGACAGGCCCGGGCAGGGGGCCGGGCGCGGCTCGCGATGGTCACTGCGGCGGTGCGGTCCTCCGAGGACGTCTTCGATCTGGAGCGGACGACGGACCCCCTGCGAGAAGCGACGTTCGGGGATCTCGGCAGCCTCCAGACGTGGATGCGCCGTCACGTGGCGGCGTCCTCGCGGCGTTCCATGAGCCCGGACCACAGTGCCGACCGTGCGGCGTTGACCGCGCTCTCGCGCGTGTCCAACCTGCTGGTCGAGATGCCGCGAGACGGTCTGCGACGGGAGTCGACCGAGGCCGTCGCGGGGGTCAGGCGGTGGTTGGCATCACAGATCAAGTACCTCGCAGGCGGGGCCCCGTGGCCGCGCCAGGAAGAGTTGATCGCTCTGTCCCGGGCGGGCGTCGTCACCTTCCTGGGACCGATCGGCGAGGTGACCGCGGACGGGACCGGGCGGCTGCGCTGCCGGTCGCTCTGCGTCCCGGACACGGAGATCCACTTCTCGAGTCTCGTCGAAGCGCGTATGCCGGACCCGGCCGCCGGGACTCCGGTCGTTTCCTCCACGGAGGCACCGGTGCGTCTGTCCACCGCGGCCTGCGCCGACGGCGTGTCCGGTGGTGTGGTTCCCGCGGCCCGGGCGCCGAAGTTCAGGGTGTCCGACGCCGGTCAGGTGCTGACCCCGTCCGGCATGCCTGATCCGCACTGGTACGCCGTCGGGGCCTCGGCCGCGACGCCGACCCACTCCAGCCTGCCGAGAGTGCGGATGAACTCGGCCCTCCTGCGCAGGACCGACAGGATCGCCCGGTCCGTACTCGCCGACCTGCGTCGGCACCAGGAAGACTGAAGAACAGGAAGACGCATGGAGCTCCTTCACAGTTCGGACCAGTTCGCCGTGTTCGACGACTTTCTCGGTGCCGAGGCTTTTCAGCAGATGCAGGCGTACCTGGGGTCCGAGAACTTCACCTACGTCAGGTCGCGCCGGTGGCACACCGCCTTCAAACTGCTGGATGGCGATCCGCTCGTCGGCTCCTCCGTGTTGAGCGATCACCCGGCGCCGCCGGAGAACGTCCTGGTGCACCCCTGCGGAAGGGGCATCGACGTGGTCGCCACCGCGATCAAGGCGGCGCTGCCCGATCTTGCCCCCTGGGTCGGCAAGCAGGGTGAAGCCTGGGAATTCTTCACCTGCACGTCTTACATCTATCCCATGGGAAGCGGATTGTCCTGGCACAAGGACGCCAAAAACAGGGCCGGTTCCTACGTCCTCTACCTCCACCCCGAATGGCAGCCCAAATGGGGAGCGGAGCTGCTGCTGTCCGGCACACCGGAGTGGCATCGCGGTACCGGGGACGAGCAGCCCCAGCGGGCGACCGGAACACCCGGCGGAATCGGCCAGTTCGTCACGCCGTACCCGAACCGGCTCGTGGTCATGAAGGCGGGCGTCATGCACGCCGTCAAGAAGGTGGACGTGACGGCGGGCGACCACGCCAGGTATTCGATCGCGGGCTTCTTCCAGACCGCGGCCGAACCGGCACCGCAGGACAGGGCCTCGTGATCCGGCCGGAGCGCCCCGGCCCGCAAGGAGACAGCGGCGTCGGCAGGACGGATGTCTGGCGCCGGGTGCTGCGCCTGTTCAGGCCGCATCGACGCCAGCTCGCCCTGTCATTGCTGATCGTCGCGATCATCTCGGGACTGAACGCCTCCAGCCCGGTCCTGCTGCGCGCTGTGATCAACGACGCGCTGCCACACTGTCGCACCGGCCTGCTCGCGGTCCTGTGCGTCCTGATGATCCTTGCCGGAATGCTCGCCGGGGGACTGTCGATTCTGCTCGCGGCCATCAACAACCGGACAGGTCAGCGCATCGTCCACACCCTGCGGACGGATCTGTACGGCGCGATGCAGGAGATGCCGCTCGACTACTTCGGTGAGGAGTCCACTGCTGAGATCCAGGCGCGCCTCGCCAGTGACATCGGTGGTGTCAGCGATGTCATGACGTTCGCCGCGCACTCGCTGCTCGGCGGCGCAGCGACGTTCGTCACCTCGGCGGTCGTCATGCTGTACATGAGCTGGCCGATAGGGCTTGCCTCGGTTGTGCTGTCGCTGGCCCTCAACCTGCTGAACAACAGGTTCGCGCGCAAGCGGCGCCGCCTCGCCAGGGAACAGCAGAGCCACGTGGCGCGGATGCTTCAGATCTCCGGCGAGCACCTCTCGCTGGCCGGTGTGATCATCGGGCGGACGCTGGCGCGCGAGGACTGGCAGCGTGACGTGTTCGAGCGCGCCTCGTCGGATGTGCGGGACAAGGCCATCAGGCAACGGCTCGCCGGGCGGACCGCGTTGGCCCTGATCGCGATGACTCTTGCCTGCCTTCCGGCGTGTGCCTACTGGGCCGCCGGGACCGTTTTGCCGGGGTTGTCGCTGGGCGCGGTCGTGGTGCTCACGACACTGCAGACGAGGCTGTCCACACCGATCCAGCAACTGCTGCAAGTCAGTGCCGAGATCCAGAGCTCCGCGGCCATGTTCGAGCGGATCTTCGCCTACCTCGATCTTCCGCGTACGCGCCGGCGCAGCCCGCGTGCCGCGTTGACCCGCCCGCGGGAGCGGCCCGGCTCGATCCGCCTGGACGGCGTCGGATACGGCTTCCCGGGCAGTGGCCGACGGGTGCTCGACGGGTTCAGCGCGACGATCCACGCCGGATCACGGACCTTCGTGATGGGCGAGTCCGGTGCGGGCAAGAGCACGCTCGGGCTTGTGATCTCGGGACTGGTCCAGCCTGACGCTGGAGAGATCTCCGTTCGCCCGCCCGACGGTCCGCGTACCGCGTCGTTGTGCGACCACGTCACGCTCGTGCCGCAGGAAGCCGTACTGTCGAACGCGACCATCCGTGAGAACCTCTTGTTCGCCCGGCCGGACGCCGATGACGCCGACATCGCGAAGGCCCTCGAGACGGTGTGTCTGTCCGGCCTTGTGGCAGGGCTCACGCTGGGCCTCCAGGCGCCGGTCGGAGAGCGTGGCGCCCAGCTTTCCGGTGGGGAACGGCAGCGGCTCGCGTTGGCCCGGTCGCTCCTGGCCGGCTACCCCGTCATGGTCATGGACGAGACGCTCAGCGGTGTCGACAGCGAGACAGCCGAGCAGATCTACCGGAACCTGGACCGTGACTTCCCGGGCAGGACCCTCATCTTCATCACGCACCGACTGCCGGAGGCGCTGCCCGGCTCCGACCTGATCGTCATGGCGAAGGGCGCGGTCGGCTACCACGGGACGCGCGACCGGACCACGCCGCCCGCCCCCCAGGGGATGCCGGCTCGCTGAGCCATCGGGGCCGCAACCCAGAGGAACGGAACATCGCATGCCCTACGTACTCGGACTCGGGGGTCCGTACCGCCACGACGCCTCCGCGTGTCTCGTCGACGAGACCGGACAGATCGTCGCTTTCGCCGAGGAGGAGCGCTTCAGCAGGCGCAGATGGAGTGCCGGAACGCGCAAGACATCGAGATCGGTGAGCTTCTGCCTGGATCGTGCGGGCATAGGCCTCGCGGACGTGGACGACATCGTCGCCGGCTTCGTCCCGCGCTGGCTGGACGGGCCCGCCATCCGGCACCGGCGACTGATCCGGCAGACGCTCGAGCCCAGGTACTTCGACGGCCACCAGCCGGTGGAGGTCAGTGTGATCGGGCATCACCTGGCCCACGCCGCCTCCGCCTTCCATTGTTCGGGATTCGACCGTGCGGCTGTGCTGGTGGTCGACGGTGCCGGCGACGGCGCGGCCACCAGCCTCTACCGCGGCACGCCCGACGGCCTCGAACTGGTGGAGGACTACCCGTTCAACCAGTCGCTCGGGCTGCTGTACGAGAGTGCCGCCGGATACCTCGGACTCGGCGATCTGGGCGGCGCCGACAAGCTGATGGCACTCGCGGCCTACGGCGAACCACGGTATGACCTGGGCTTCCTCACCGAGACCGCCTCCGGCTACGCTATCGACCTGTCGAAGTACGGGATGGGTCCGCGGGATACCGGGGGTTTCCGGCACGTCACCCCGGACTGGTCGCGGCGCATGAAGGAATGCTGCCGCGCCGCGTACGCGGCGCTGGGAGTGCCGGAGCGCACCAGCTGGCTCAGCTACGACCGCGCCTCGGGAGGATTCAGCCGGTGCGACGACTTCACGCCGGAACAAGCCGACCTGGCCGCTTCGATGCAGGCCGCACTGGAACGGTGTCTGCTCTCCCTGGCCCGCCGGGCCCTGGCCGCCTCCGGTACCACTCGGCTGTGCCTGGCCGGGGACGTCGCCCTGAACTGCGCCGCCAACGGCGTTTTGCAGCGCTACAGCGGGGCGACCGAACTCTTCGTGCAGCCCGCGGCCGACGACGCGGGCATCGCCATTGGTGCGGCACTGGAGGTGGCGCGTCAGCGCGGCTACGCGACGATCCCGTCGCGGCGTATGACACACATCGCGTTCGGCCCCGACTTCTCCGACGAGGGGATCGGACGTGTCCTGGACGAGACCGGCGCCCGCTACACCCATCACGGCGATGCGGTCGTGGAAGCAGCCGCGACGGCGCTCGCCGACGGCAGCGTCATCGGCTGGTTCCAGGGCCGCGCCGAAGGAGGACCGAGAGCCCTCGGCCGTCGAAGCATCCTCGGGGACCCTCGTTCCGTCACGACGCGTGACCGCATGAACCGGGACATCAAGAGGCGCGAGTGGTGGCGTCCGCTCGGTCTGAGCGTTCACGCGGACGCCGCCGGGGACCTCGTTCTCACTCCGTCGCCGGGCAGTACCGATTTCATGGCTGTCGCCCATTACGCCACCGAGACGGCCAGGACCAGGGCCCCTGCGGCGGTGCACGTGGACGACACCTTGCGCCCGCAGGTGGTGACCGCCGCGGCGGACGACCGGTATGCCCGGCTCCTCCACGCGTTCGGTGCCCGCACCGGAGTCCTCGCGCTCGTCAATGCCTCGTTCAACGACGAGTCGGAGCCGATCGTCTGCTCACCGGCGGACGCTCTGCGCATGTTCTGGTCGTCGCCGATGGACGCCCTGGCGATCGGCGGCTTCTGGCTCGACAAGCGGCGATAGTGCGCGGGCCGCGACGGCGCTCATCCGCCGGCCTCGGAGAGCCGCGCGCGGATGTCCGCGGCCTGCGTGCTGCCGACGGCGGCGAGCAATTCGTGCGCGACCGTCCAGGCGCGCCGGGCCTGCACGAGATCCCCCGCGCGCCGGTGGGCGTCGCCCAAGTCGCGCAGTGCTGCGGCCTGCCCGGGCCGGTTTCCCGCGTCACGGTGGACGCGGACGGCCTGCCGCAGCGATTCCAGCGCCGCCGTGTCCTGGCCGAGTCGTTGCTGCACGGCGGCGAGACCGGTGAGCACCTGGCCCTCGGCGTCGGGTCGTCCGCTCGAACGGTACGTGTCGCGTGCCTCGTTGTAGCGCTGCAAAGCTTCGTCGAGCCGGCCGGCGTCGACGTCGACGCAAGCGAGGTTGTACAGCGCCGCACCGCGCAGGTGCGGGGAATCGGTCTGCTCGGCGATGGTCAGGGCCCGGTGGAGCACCTCGACGGCCTGGGCGTTCGATCCTGTTGCGTGGTAGGCGTCCCCGAGGTTGTTCAGGACGAAGCCTTCCATGATCTGGTCGCCCGAGGCGTGGTTCAGCTCCGCCGCCCGCCGGAAGTGCTCGATGGCCTCGTCGAGCCGCCGCAGAGACAGACAGACGACTCCGGCCAGGTTGGCGACCACGGTCTCCGGACGGGGGTCGGCAAGACGGCGTGCGGCACGCAGGCCCGTCTCACAGAGCGCCAGCCAGTCCGACCAGTATCCCCGCAGGTGGCACACGTCGGCCAGAACCAGAGGGGCGTACCAGACCAGGTCGTGCATCTGCCGGCGCCCGGCTCGCTCGGCCAGAGCGGTCAGGTTCGCGCGCTCCCGCTCGAGCCAGCCCAGCGCGCTCTCGCGGTCGGCGAAGCCGGGAACCTCGGCAGGACCCTCGTACGGCGGGGGCGCGCTGTCCCGGCTGGGACGGATCGCGCGCCGCGCGTTGTCGGCGGCATTCAGGTACCAGGTGAGGAGACGGCGCACCGCCGCGTCGCGTTCCGGCTCGCCCTCCTCCCTGCCGACGCGCTCGCTCGCGTACTCGTGGACCAGGTCGTGCAGCCGGTAGCGCCCGGCCTCCGGGGCGTCCGCCAGGTGCGCGCCGATGAGGTGGCCGAGTGCCGTCTCCGCTTCGCCCGGGAAGACGTCCGCCAGCGCGGCGAACTGGACCGGTCCGAACCATTCGCCGTCCCACAGCCCGAGAAGGCGCAGTCCTCGGGCGGTGGCGGGGGGCAGGGCCACGTAGCTGGTCTCCAGGCAGGTGCGCACCGACCTCTGACCGTCGTCGAACTCGTCGAGGTGGGGATGCGAGCCGGACAGGCGGCGCGCCATGTCTGCGACCGACAGGTCGGGCCGGGTCGCCAGCCGGGCACCGATGAGCCGGATCGCCAGCGGCATGCCGCCGCACGCGGTCAGCACTCGCTCGGTCGCCTCCGGTTCCGACGCGGCGCGGGCGGCACCGACGATGTCGGCGAACAGCTTCGCCGCGTGATCGGGGACGAGTGCCGTGAGGCCGAACGACTGGACCCCGTCGAGCGCCGCGAGCCTCGTGCGGCTGGTGACGATCGCGGCGGACCCTTGGTACCCGGGAAGCAACAGACTGACCTGCGCCGTATCCGCGGCGTCGTCGAGCACTACGAGCACCCGGCGCTCGGCGAGCAGGCTGCGGTACAGGACGGCGAGTTCGTCCTCGGTCGCGGGAAGCGCGCCGTCACCTCTCAGCGCCCTGATGAACTGGGCCAGTACCGAGGTCGGCGAACGAGGAGCGTCACTGGTGCCGCGCAGATCCGCGAACAGCTGGCCGTCGGGGAAGGCACCGCGCACCTGGTGCGCGGCTTTCAGCGCGACGCTGGTCTTGCCGATGCCCCCCAAGCCGGTGACGGCCACGACGGGCACGCCGTCGGCCGGTGTCCCGAGGGTCCGCGTCAGTTCCCCGACCAGTTCCGTGCGACCGACGAAGTCGTTCACACCGGCGGGGAGCTGCCGGGGGACCATCACCTGGCGGGCCGACACCGACGAGGACGGTGGCGGCACGCTCAGGGCGGGATCGCCCGCCAGGATCGCCTCGTGCAGACTCCGCAGCTCGGGACCCGGGTCGAGTCCCAGTTCACGCACCGACTCGGCGTGCCCGGCCCGGTACGTCTCCAGGGCCTCGCCGGGAACGCCCGACCGGTAGAGGGCGAGCATCAGCTGCCCGCGCAGACGTTCTCGTAGCGGGTGCTCGTTGAGGACCGGGCGGAGTGCGGTGACCAGCTCGGCGTGACGACCGGCGTCCAGCGAGGCCTGCGCCCAGTCCTCGAACGTCACCAGCCGGGCTTCCTCCAGCGCGAACGCCTCCATGTCGACACACGGGGAGGAGGGGATGTCGGCGAACGCCCGGCCGCGCCACAGTGACAACGCCTGGTCGAGCAGATCGACAGCGGCATCGCCCTGGGCCTCGGCGCCGCGGCGGGTCAGCTCCCGGAACCGGAGGCAGTCCGCGGCGCCGGCGCGCAGGCTGTAACCGGACGGCCCATTGGCCACCGATCCGGGCCCGAGGAGGCGACGCAGTCGGGAGATCCGCACCTGCACCGCGTTGCGCGGATCCGCGGGCACACGCTTGCGCCACACAGCCTCCGTCAGGTGTTCGACCGTGACCGGTTCTCCCGCGTGCACCAGCAACTCGCCCAGGAAGGCCCGGTCCCGTGCCGAGGCGGGGCTGATCCACCGAGTACCGTCGCCCAGCAACAACGGCCCCAGGACCGCGAATTCCATTGGCCGGCTCCCTTCCTCGATGGCGGCACTGTGGCACACCGCCTCGGGGCGGCCGTTCGCGGTGTCCGCGGGCAGCGAGGTGCGTGCTCAGCGCCTATGTCACGGCATGATGCCTGGTCGCGCTGCGTGACCGCACGGCGGCGTGGGATTCGTGAACGGGCGAGGGACCGCGGTGGGCCTCGATGGCGCGGCAGCGGGGCGGCGAGGCACACGGAGGAACGGGGTTCCGGCCCTGTCGGGCCGGGCCGCACCGGCCGAGGCGGGCGTTGTGGGAGGCTGGATCGCATGAACCGGCTGGCTGGTGTGACCTCGCCTTATCTGCTTCAGCACGCGGACAACCCGGTGGACTGGTGGCCCTGGTCCCCCGAGGCGTTCGCGGAGGCGCGGCGGCGCGACGTGCCGGTGCTGCTGTCCGTGGGGTATTCGGCGTGCCACTGGTGTCATGTGATGGCTCGGGAGTCGTTCGAGGACGTTGCCACCGCTGCTGTCGTCAATGACGGGTTCGTCGCGGTCAAGGTGGATCGGGAGGAGCGGCCGGACGTCGACGCCGTGTACATGGAGGCGGTGCAGGCGGCTACCGGGCAGGGTGGGTGGCCTATGACCGTTTTTCTGACGCCGGACGGGGAGCCGTTCTACTTCGGGACCTACTTTCCGCCTGAGCCACGGCACGGCATGCCCGGGTTCCGGCAGGTGCTGGAGGGCGTGCGCAGCGCTTGGCGGGACCGGCGCGAGGAGGTCGGGGAGGTTGCCGGGCGGATCGTGCGGGATCTGTCCGAACGACGGATCGCGCAGGTCGGGGGCGCCGCGCCGGGGGCCGAGGAACTGGGGGCCGCGCTGCTGGGGCTGACGCGGGAGTACGACGCCACGCGGGGCGGGTTCGGGGGCGCGCCGAAGTTCCCGCCGTCGATGGCGCTGGAGTTCCTGCTGCGGCACCACGCGCGCACCGGTTCCGAGGGCGCGTTGCAGATGGCGGCCGACACCTGTGAGGCGATGGCGCGCGGCGGGATCTACGACCAGCTCGGCGGCGGCTTCGCGCGCTACAGCGTGGACCGGGAATGGGTCGTGCCGCATTTCGAGAAGATGCTGTACGACAACGCGCTGCTGTGCCGGGTGTACGCGCATCTGTGGCGGGCCACCGGCTCTGACCTCGCGCGGCGTGTGGCGGTCGGGACCGCCGACTTCATGGTGCGTGAACTGCGCACCGCGCAGGGCGGGTTCGCCTCCGCGCTGGACGCCGACAGCGACCGCGCCGACGGCACGCACGCCGAGGGCGCGTACTACGTGTGGACGCCCGATGAGCTGCGCGAGGTGCTGGGGGAGGAGGACGCCCGGCTCGCCGCGCAGTACTTCGGGGTGACCGAGGACGGGACCTTCGAGCACGGCGCCTCCGTACTCCAGCTCAAGGGCGGGGAGTTGGCGGACGGCGAACGGATCGGGGAGGTGCGGGCTCGGCTGCTGGAGGCGCGGGAGCTGCGGCCCCGGCCCGGCCGGGACGACAAGGTGGTCGCCGCGTGGAACGGGCTGGCGATCGCCGCGCTCGCCGAGACCGGCGCGTACTTCGAGCGCCCCGACCTCGTACGGGCCGCGCTGGACGCCGCCGACCTGCTCGTACGGGTGCACATGGACGACGAGCACGCGCGCCTCGCCCGCACCTCGCGCGACGGCGTCGTAGGCGCCAACTCCGGTGTCCTGGAGGACTACGCGGACGTGGCCGAGGGCTTCGTCACGCTGGCCGGGGTGACCGGCGAGGGCGTGTGGCTGGAGTTCGCCGGGCTGCTGCTCGACACCGTGCTGCGGCACTTCGCCGACGGGGACGGCGGCTTCCACGACACCGCCGACGACGCCGAACGCCTCATCCGCAGGCCGCAGGACCCCACCGACAACGCGACCCCCTCGGGCTGGACCGCCGCCGCGCAGGCGCTGCTGTCGTACGCGGCCCACACCGGCTCGGAACGCCATCGCACCGCCGCCGAGGGCGCGTTGGGGATCGTGGGCGCGCTGGCCGGGCGAGCACCGCGGTTCATCGGCTGGGGCCTGGCGGCGGCGGAAGCGGCGCTGGACGGACCCCGCGAAGTGGCCGTCGTCGGACCCGCGGGCGATCCGGCGACCGCCGCGCTGCACCGGACCGCGCTGCTGGGGACCGCGCCGGGCGCGGTGGTCGCCGTGGGCGAGCCGGACGGCGAGGAGTTCCCGTTGCTGCGCGACCGGCCGCTGGTCGACGGCCGCCCGGCCGCGTACGTGTGCCGCCACTTCACGTGCGACGCGCCGGTGACGGATGCGGAGGCGCTGGCGGAGCGGCTCGGGGGCTGAGGGCGGAGTGCCTCAGGGGCTCAGAGGGCGTGCCGGCCCAGGCCGTCCGCGAGGATGTCCAGGGTGCGTTCCAGCAGTGCGCCCAGGTCCTCGGTGCCGTCGTTCTCGACCCAGTGCATCATCGTCTCCTGCCAGCCGCCGAGCAGCGCGCCCACCACGATGCGCAGGCCCAGGTCGTCGGCGGGGCGGCCGGTGCGGCGGGCGAGGACGTCGACCAGCAGGCCGCAGGAGACGGACATGTTCTCGCCCATCCGGGCCCGGATCGCCGGCACCTCGCGCACCAGCCGCATCCGTTGCAGCATCTCGTCGTGTTCCCCGGCCGCCATCTGGCGGGCCAGCGGCACGACCGCCTGCCGCAACGAGTCCACGATCGGCTCGTCCGCCGGGCGTTCCAGCAGCGCGGCCTCCATCAGCGGGTCGTACTCGTCGGTGAGGACGACGTCCTCCTTGGTGGGGAAGTACCGGAAGAAGGTGCTGGGGGAGACCTCGGCGGCGGCGGCGATCTGCTCGACGGTGGTCGCGTCGTACCCCTGGCGTTCGAAGAGCCGGTAGGCGGCGTGCCGTATCCCCTGGCGGGTCCTGATCTTCTTGCGCTCCCGCAGGCCGAGCGCGGGGGCGGCGGGGGTGGTAGCGGAGGCCATGTCCGTCATTGTCGTGCATCGGCCGGTGCGGGGGCCACGGCGGCGGCCGGTGCCTGGGCGGTACGCGAGTCCGGCAGCCGCAGCGCCACCAGCACCGCCGCGACGACCGCCGTCACCCCGCACAGCAGCAGGACGACGTCCATGCCGTGCACGTAGGCGGCGTTCGCGGAGGCCGCGAGGCGGGGGTCGTGGAGGGTGGCGGCGACCGTGTGCGCCGCGACCACCGACTTGCCGGCGACCGCGCCCGCCGCGGGCGGCAGCCCGGCCGTGTCCAGCCTGGCGCCGAACGCCGAGGCCAGCACGCTGCCCAGCAGCGCCACCCCGATCGCCCCGCCGGTCTGCCGCAGCGTCATCAGCAGCCCAGAGCCGGAACCGGCGCGCTCACGCGGCAGCGTCCCCAGGGCGGCGTCCATGGCCGGGATCATGGCGAAGCCGAACCCGAAGCCGGTCACCGACAGCCACAGCGCGGTGTAGCCGTAGCCGTCGTCCGCCGTGGTGCGGCTGCCCAGGAACGCGGCGGCCGCCAGCACCAGCAGCCCGCCCGCGATCACCGGCCGCGGCCCGAAGCGGGCGACCAGCGGCGCGGCGGCCCGGGCGGTCACCAGCAGCCCCGCCATCATCGGCAGCAGCCGCACGCCCGTGCCGAACGCGTCGGCGCCCAGCACCGCCTGGAGGTAGTTGGGCAGCACGAACAGCAGCCCCATCAGCACGAACATCACCAGCGTCGCGGCGACCGCGTTCCACAGGAAGTTGCGCTGCCGCAGCAGGCCGACGTCCAGCATCGGCCGTACGGCCACCCGCTCGCGCAGCACCAGCGCGGTCAGCAGTGCGGCGGCGCCGAAGAACATGACCAGCACGAGGGGATCGCCCCAGCCCCGGCGCGGCGCCTCGATGATCCCGTAGACCAGCGCGCCGAGCCCGACGCAGTTGAGCGCGGAGCTGATCGTGTCGATGCGCGGGGCGGACGGGTCGGAGGACTCGCGCAGCAGGAAGACGCAGGCGGTGATGCCGATGGCGACCATGGGCACGTTGATCAGGAAGACCGAGCCCCACCAGAAGTGGTCCAGCAGCCAGCCGCCGATGATCGGGCCGAGCGGCATGCCCAGCGCGGTGGCGGCGGTCAGCATGCCGATCGCCTTGGTGCGCTCCCCGGGTCCGAAGACGGCCGGGAGCACGGCCATCGCCAACGGCATGATCAGCGCGGCGCCCAGCCCCATGCCGGTGCGGGCGGCGATGACCCCGGCGGGCGAGCCGGCCAGCGCCCCGGCCAGCGAACCGGCGAGGAAGAGCGCGAGGCCGACGACGAGCATCCGGCGCCGCCCGAAGCGGTCGCCCAGCAGGCCCGCCGGGAGCATCAGCGCGGCCAGCACGACGGTGTAGGAGTCGGCGATCCACTGCTGCTGGCTGATGTCGGCGCCCAGCTGCGAAGCCATCGTGGGCAGCGCGACGTTGAGGATCGTGGCGTCGAACCCGACGACGAGCATGCTCGCGACGAGCGCGCCCAGAGCCCACCAGCGCTTGGGGTCGGGCGGGGCGGAGGTGGCGGGCGCGGGGGTGGTGGCGTGCATGGCGTTCACCCTTCGGTGGCCGGGGCCTGCTCCGGCGGTGGGAACGGCGGAGAGGATCCGGTAGTAAGTCTTATATGACAGTCACTCTCAAAAAATAGTAACTCCCGTGGCGGCATGGCGCCAGGTGCCCAGGTGGGAACGGGTGCGGGCAGGGGTGCCGGCGGGGGTGCGGGCGGGGGTACGGGTGCGGGCGTGTGTGTACGTGGGTGTGTACGCGAAAACGAGGACGACCCGCGGCGGGTTGCCGCGGGTCGTCCTCGTGCGGGAGGTCTTACGGGGAGGGCGCCGGGATCGTCAGTACGTCCAGTGCGGGCGGCCCGACTCCATGACGCAGCGGATGACGCGGCCGGCGCTGTCCGTCGTGGACTTGCCCAGGTCGGCGTCACGGCAGAACTCGCCCGCGCGGTAGCAGTTGCCCGCGTTCGAACGGATGCTGCACACCGATGCCGCCGCATGGGTGGTCGGCGCGGGCTCGGCCGGACGGGTGACGGGCGGCGGCGCCGGGTGACGCGTCGCGGTGTGCGTGGGTGCCGGAGCGTGGGTGCGGGGAGCCGCCGGGGTGGGCGTCGGCTTGGCGGCGGGCGTCGAGGGCGAGGGCGGCGGCGAAGGGGGCGGCGCGGTCGTCGGGGCCGCGGTCGTCGTGGCCGCCGTGGGCGCGGTCGTGGCGGGGGCGACCCCGCTCGCGCCGGACGCCGTGGGCCCGCAGGCCGCGAGGGAGCAGGCCGCGGCGAACGCGGCCACGGATATGGCGAAATGACGGCGTTTCATGGCGGGACGGTAGTCCCGCGCCGGTTGTGAAGAGAAGGTGTAGGAGTGGTGGAGCCTGGATGGATGCGGTGTCGTTACCTGGCGTGCGGGCCGCTCACCGGAGCGTGTGCGTGCGGGCCGTCCAGTGGCGCGTACACGCGTACGCCGCTCACCTGTGCGTGTACGCCACCAGGGAGATCCCCACGTAGTGGACGATGAACGCGGCCAGCGTGAACGAGTGGAAGACCTCGTGGAAGCCGAACCAGCGCGGTGACGGGTTGGGCCGCTTGATCCCGTAGATCACGCCGCCCGCGCTGTAGAGCAGGCCGCCCAGCGTCACGCAGACCAGCACCGCGACGCCGCCGGTGCGCATGAAGTCGGGCAGGAAGAACACCGCTGCCCAGCCCAGCGCGAGGTAGCAGGGCGTGTAGAGCCAGCGCGGCGCGCTCACCCAGAAGACCCGGAACGCTATTCCGGCCAGCGCGCCCGCCCAGATGAACCACAGCAGCGCGGTCGCCGTCCCCGACGGCAGCAGCAGGATGGCGAGGGGGGTGTACGTACCGGCGATGATGAGGAAGATGTTGGCGTGGTCCAGACGGCGTAGGACGGCCGACGCCTTCGGTCCCCAGTTGCCCCGGTGGTAGAGCGCGCTCACTCCGAACAGCAGGCAGGCGGTGAGCGTGTAGACCGCGCAGCCGACCCGCGCCCGCGGGCTGTCGGCCAGCGCGGTCAGGAGCACGCCCGCGAAGAGCGTGGCCGGGAACATCCCGGCGTGCAGCCATCCGCGCAGCTTGGGCTTGACGACGGCCTGCGCCTGCGCGACGGCGGCCTGTGCTTGCGCGACGGCACCCTGACCCTGGCTCGCGGCGGCGGCCGATGCCGAGCCGCGAGTCTCCTCGACCGGTGTCATGCCCGTCATGCTACCTACGCCACCGTAGGTTACGAGTAAGTAATGAATGGGCGTTGAAGTGGCAATGCTCACCTCGCCGGGGCTGGACAGATCGGGTGTACGGGCCAGACACTCATATGAGTGCGGTCGGCACCGGATGAGCGGCCATGAAGCATCCGGGTCGCAGCCCCCAAGGGGCCCCCTCAACCCTCGACATTGACGCCCGGCTTCCTCGTGGTCCCGGGCGGGACGGAGCGATCGTGGCGCGCGGCAATGCGGCTCCCACCACACACCAGGACCTGATCGCATGGGTCGGCGAGATCGCCGAGCTGACCCAGCCCGACGAGATCGTCTGGTGCGACGGCTCGGAGGACGAGTACCAGCGGCTGTGCGACGAACTCGTCGCCAAGGGCACCTTCAAGCGGCTCGACCCCGTCAAGCGCCCCAACTCCTACTACGCGGCGTCCGACCCGACCGACGTGGCCCGCGTCGAGGACCGCACGTTCATCTGCTCCGAGAAGGAGGAGGACGCCGGCCCCACCAACCACTGGAAGGCCCCCGCCGAGATGCGGGAGGTCTTCGCCGGTGACAAGGGGCTGTTCCGCGGCTCGATGCGCGGCCGCACGATGTACGTCGTGCCGTTCTGCATGGGCCCGCTGGGCTCGCCGCTGTCGGCGCTGGGCGTGGAGATCACCGACTCCGCCTACGTCGCCGTCTCGATGCGCACCATGACCCGCATGGGGCAGCAGGTCCTGGACGAGCTGGGCGAGGACGGCTTCTTCGTCAAGGCCGTGCACACCCTCGGCGCCCCGCTGGAGGCGGGCCAGGCCGACGTGCCGTGGCCGTGCAACTCCACCAAGTACATCTCGCACTTCCCCGAGGACCGCGAGATCTGGTCCTACGGCTCGGGCTACGGCGGCAACGCGCTGCTCGGCAAGAAGTGCTACGCGCTGCGCATCGCCTCGGTCATGGCCCGGGACGAGGGCTGGCTCGCCGAGCACATGCTCATCCTGAAGCTCACCCCGCCGAAGGGGCAGCCGAAGTACGTGGCCGCCGCGTTCCCGTCGGCCTGCGGCAAGACCAACCTGGCCATGCTGGAGCCGACGATCCCCGGCTGGACCGTGGAGACCATCGGCGACGACATCGCGTGGATGCGCTTCGGCGAGGACGGCCGCCTGTACGCGATCAACCCCGAGGCGGGCTTCTTCGGCGTCGCCCCCGGCACCGGCGAGCACACCAACGCCAACGCGATGAAGACCATGTACGGCAACTCGGTCTTCACCAACGTCGCCCTCACCGACGACGGCGACGTGTGGTGGGAGGGGATGACCGAGGAGACCCCGGCGCACCTGACGGACTGGAAGGGCAACGACTGGACGCCCGAGTCCGGCACGCCCGCCGCGCACCCCAACGCCCGCTTCACGGTGCCCGCTTCGCAGTGCCCGATCATCGCGCCCGAGTGGGAGGACCCGCGGGGCGTGCCGATCTCGGCGATCCTGTTCGGCGGGCGGCGTGCCTCCGCGGTGCCGCTGGTCACCGAGTCGTTCGACTGGCAGCACGGGGTGTTCCTCGGTGCGAACGTGGCCTCCGAGAAGACCGCCGCGGCCGAGGGCAAGGTCGGCGAACTGCGCCGCGACCCGTTCGCGATGCTGCCGTTCTGCGGCTACAACATGGGCGACTACTTCGGTCACTGGGTGAAGATCGGGCAGACGCACGACGCGGCGAACCTGCCGAAGATCTACTACGTCAACTGGTTCCGCAAGGACGCGGGCGGGCGCTTCGTCTGGCCGGGCTTCGGCGAGAACGGGCGCGTGCTCAAGTGGATCGTCGAGCGGCTCAACGGCGAGGCGGCGGGCGTCGAGACGCCGATCGGCGTGCTGCCGGAGCGCGGCGCGCTCGACACGGCCGGCCTCGACATCTCCGAGGCGGACCTCGACCTGCTGCTGTCGGTCGACGAGGAGGTCTGGCGCGAGGAGGCTTCGCTGATCCCGCAGCACCTGGAGACCTTCGGTGACCACACCCCGAAGGAACTGTGGGACGAGTACCGGAGCCTGGTGCGACGTCTGGGCTGATTTCTTTAGGGGCGCGGGGCGTTTCCCCGCGCCCCTTTGGGCTTGATGGGCTGAGCCCGAGATCTTTTAGGGGCGCGGGGAACTGCGCGAGCAGCCACGACGGACCGGGACTGGGTCACCGGTCTGGGGGCCTACGGTCGTTGTTCGGCCACCGGCCGGTGGTGGCTGAGCGCGCAGTTCCCCGCGCCCCTTTCGGGGCTTCGGGGTGGGCGCGATCGCCTGGTTTTCAGGGGCTCAGAACTGCGCGTAGCCGTCCAAGAAGGAACCGATCCTCTGGACCGCGTCCGTCAGGTCCTCCGCCCTCGGCAGCGTCACGATGCGGAAGTGGTCGGGCTCCGGCCAGTTGAAGCCCGTGCCGTGGACGATCATGATCTTCTCCGCCCTCAGCAGGTCCAGGACCATCTGGCGGTCGTCCTTGATCTTGTAGACCGACGGGTCCAGCCTCGGGAACGCGTACAGCGCGCCCTTCGGCTTGACGCACGTGATGCCCGGGATCGCGGTCAGCGCCTCGTACGTCGCGTCGCGCTGCGCGCGCAGGCGGCCGCCGGGCAGGACGAGGGAGTTGATCGACTGGTGACCGCCCAGCGCGGTCGCGATCGCGTGTTGCGCGGGCATGTTCGCGCACAACCGCATGTTCGCCAGGATCGTCAGGCCCTCGATGTAGCTGCCCGCGTGCGCCTTCGGTCCGCAGACCGCCATCCAGCCGCTGCGGTACCCGGCGACCCGGTACGCCTTGGACAGCCCGTTGAACGTGAGCGTCAGCAGGTCGGGCGCGAGGGCGGCGGTCGGGGTGTGGGTGGCGTCGTCGTAGAGGATCTTGTCGTAGATCTCGTCGGAGCAGACGATCAGCTGGTGGCGGCGGGCGATGTCGGCCAGGGACCGGACCATCTCGTCGTCGTAGACCGCGCCGGTGGGGTTGTTGGGGTTGATGACGACGATCGCCTTGGTGCGGTCGGTCACCTTGCGCTCGATGTCGGCGAGGTCCGGCATCCAGTCGGACTGCTCGTCGCAGCGGTAGTGCACGGCCGTGCCGCCGGCCAGCGAGACCGCGGCGGTCCACAACGGGTAGTCGGGGGCGGGGACCAGCACCTCGTCGCCGTCGTCCAGCAGCGCCTGCATGGACATCTGGATCAGTTCGGAGACGCCGTTGCCGAGGTAGACGTCCTCGACGTCCAGCTCGATGCCCTGGGGCTGGTAGTGCTGGACGACCGCGCGGCGTGCCGACAGCAGGCCCTTGGCGTCGCCGTAGCCGTGCGCGTCGCCGAGCGAGCGCAGCATGTCTTCCAGGATCTCCGGCGGGCACTCGAAGCCGAAGGGCGCCGGGTTGCCGGTGTTCAGCTTGAGAATGCGGTGACCCGCCGCCTCCAGCCGCATCGCTTCTTCGAGAACCGGGCCCCGGATCTCGTAACACACGTTCGCGAGCTTCGTCGACTGGATGACCTGCATGCGCACACCCTACGGGCAGCCTCCGCGCCCCGCCCGGTGTTTTTCGCCACGTCACCGCACCGGTGGGCGTGAGGACGGCGCCCGCGAACGGCGCACCGACCGCCCCGCCAGCACGCCCGTCCGCCGCCCGTCCTCCATGACGAATCGGCCGTCGATCAGCACGTACGGGATCCCGGCGGGGGCGGTCCTGGGCGCGGCGTAGGTCGCGCCCGCCGTCACCGTCGCGGGGTCGAAGAGCACCAGGTCGGCGCGGTGGCCCACCCGGATCAGGCCCCGGTCGGCCAGGCCCAGGCGGGCGGCGGGGCGCCCGGTGAGGTGGGCGACGCACTCGGCCAGCGACAGCACGCCCATCTCGCGCACGTAGTGGCCGAGGTAGTGCGGGAAGGTGCCGTACGCGCGCGGATGCGGCTTGTCGCCGCGCAGGATGCCGTCGCTGCCGCCGGTGTGGGCCGGGTGGCGCATGATCGCGCGGACGTTCGTCTCGTCGCCGACGTGCTGGAGGATCGTCGTCGCCAGCCGGTCCGCCAGCAGCAGGGCCCGCGCCACGGCGAACGGCTCCTCGCCGCGTTCCCGCGCGATCCCCGCGATGGTCGCGCCGACCTGCCCGGCGAGCGCCCGGTCCCCGACGCCGGAGACCTCGACGGTGTCCCAGTCGACGGGCACGCCGTGGCAGCCGTCGGAGCCGGTGACCTCCATCGCGTGCCGTATCCGCGCGGCCGTCGCGTCGTCGCGCAGCGCGCGCAGCGTCGCCTCGGGGCCGCCCTCGGTGGCCCAGCCCGGCAGCAGCGCGGCGAGCGTCGTGCAGCCCGCGAGGTACGGGTAGCTGTCGAGGGTGACGTCGGCGCCGTGCGCGATCGCCTCGTCCAGCAGGGCCAGCATCTCTCCGGCGCGACCGGCGTTGGCGGGGAAGTTCATCGTGGCGTGCGCCAGGTGCAGCGCGCAGCCCGCGTCCCGGGTCACCGTCAGCATCTCGCGGTACGCCTCCAGCGCGCCCGCGCCGTAGCCGCGGTGGTGGGGGCAGTAGTAGCCGCCGTGGGCGGCCACCACCCGGCACAGCGCGGTGAGTTCTGCGGTCGGCGCGTACATGCCGGGGGTGTAGGTGAGCCCGGACGACATGCCGACCGCGCCCTCCGCGAGCCCGGCCGCCACCAGCGCCTTCATCCGGTCCAGCTCGTCCGCCGTCGCCGGGCGGTCCGACCAGCCGACCACCATCGCCCGTACCGTCCCCTGCGGCACCAGGTAGGCGGCGTTGACGGCGATGCCCTGCCGGTCCAGCCGGTCGAGGTAGCCGCCGACCGAACGCCAGTCGAAGTCGACGTCGCCGCCGTCGCCGTTCCACCCCGCGATGTGCGCCCGCACCGCCTCCAGCGTGGCGTCGTCCACCGGCGCGTACGACAGCCCGTCCTGGCCCAGCACCTCCAGCGTCACGCCCTGCGCGGTCTTCGCCTCGTGCGCGGGGTCGCGCAGCAGGGCGAGGTCGCTGTGGGCGTGCATGTCGATGAACCCCGGTGCCAGCGCGAGCCCTTCGGCGTCCAGCACCCGGCGCCCGCCCGGCCGGCGGCCCGTCCCGTACGGCACGACGGCGGCGATCCGCCCGTCCGCGAGGGCGACGTCGGCGCGGTACGGGGACGTGGCGCCGGTGCCGTCGACCACGGTCGCGTCTCGCAGGACGAGATCCAAGGGGGCCGCCTTCGCGGTGAGTCGGGACGCGTCAGAAGAACGTGCGCACGAAGTCGGTGACCGTGCCGTCCTGTTCGACCACCGGGATCAGCTGCCACTTGTCGAAGGACGTGCACGGGTGCGACAGGCCGAGCCCCACCCACTCGCCGACCTCCAGCGGTGTCTCGGGGGTGAGTTCCACGAACGCGTGCTGGTCGGCGAGCTTCGTCACGCGCAGTCCGTCCGCCGGGCGCAGCGAGCCGTCCGCGCCCCGGATCACCTGCGGTACGGGCATGCCCAGGTCGTACGGGGCGTCGCGCTTGCCCGCGTTGAGGAACGCGCGGTCCGGCTCCGGCCGGGAGACGACCTGCGTCCACAACCGCAGCGCCGGTCGCAACGAGCCCTCGGCCGGTACGCGGTCGTGGAACGGCGTGATCTCGCTGTAGTGGCCGTCGTCGTGGGTGACGTAGGCGCCCGAACGCAGCAGCCGCAGCACCGGCTTCGACAGCCCGTCGACCGGCTCGAAGGCCTTGGCCACCGCGTCGAACCAGGCGCTGCCGCCCGCGCTCAGCACGATCTCGTCCGCCTCCGCGAAGCGGCCCGCCGCGTCGAACCGCCGGGTCAGCGCCACGAGTCGGTCCAGCCACGCGGTGACCGCGTCCTCCGTCTTCTCCGGGACCTCGCCCTCGTAGCCCGCGACGCCCACCAGCCGCAGCCACCGGGAGGCCGCCACCGCGTCGGCGACGACGTCGGCCGCCGCTTCGTCGCGCACCCCGGTGCGTCCGCCGGGCACGCCCAGTTCCACGACCACGTCGAGCGTCGCGGTGAGCGCCGCGTCCATCAGCTCCACGCCGCGCACCGAGTCCACGTAGCACACCAGCCGGAACTCCGGGTCGGACGTCAGCTCGGCGCAGATCCAGCGCAGCGCCGCCGGGTCCACGACCTGGTTGGCCAGGAAGATCCGCCGGACGCCGTACGCGCGGTAGACGCGGGCCTGCCAGGGGGTCGCGGCGGTGATGCCCCAGGCGCCGCGCGCCAGTTGGCGGTCGAAGAGCTGCGGGGCCATCGAGGTCTTGCCGTGCGGCGCGAAGGCCAGCCGGTGGTCGTGCGCGTAGTGCTCCAGCTGGTCGAGGTTGTGCTCCAGCGCGGGCGCGAGCAGCGTCAGCACGGGGGTGAGGAAGCCGCCCTCGAACAAGTCGCGGCGCTCGGCGGCCAGTTCACCGAGGGTGCGGCCCTCCGCGTCCGGCGGCAGGCTCTTGAAGCGGTGGTCGACCCGTTCCCGCGACAGCTCCGCGACGGTGGGCATCCGGCCTCCTCGACGAGTGCGTTGCATCCTGTGCAACGCTCATTGCGTACGGTGCTTCCCGTTGTCTAACATCCGGCGCGGCGGCGGGTCAACGGAAGGACGGAGGCGGACGTGCTCTTCACGACGGAACGGGAGCCGGACCGCGACGGCGGCGGCGCGGAGTTCGACGTGGTGTGCGTCGGCGAGTCCATGGCCGCCTTCACGCCCGAGACGCGCGGCCCGCTCGCCGGTGTGACCCGCTTCCACCGGGGCATCGGCGGCGCCGAGTCCAACGTCGCCTGCTACCTGGCCCGTTACGGCCATCGCGCCCGCTGGGTGAGCCGGGTCGGCACCGACCCCTTCGGCGACCATCTGCTGGCGGAGATCGCCGCGTGCGGCGTGGACGTGCGCGCCGTCGAGCGCGATCCGCACCGGCCCACCGGGATCTACTTCAAGGAGCGGCTGGCGGACCGGACCGGGGTGCTCTACCACCGTGCCGGGTCCGCCGCGTCCGCGATGTCCCCGGAGGGCGTGGCGGGGGACGGCGCGATGGGGTCCGCCGTGCGGTCCGGCCGCGTCCTGCACCTGTCGGGCATCACCGCCGCCCTGTCCGCGCCCTGCCTCGCCCTGCTCCGGACGCTGACCGCGCGGCGGCCGGGCCGGCCGGTGGTGTCGTTCGACGTCAACCACCGCCCGGCGCTGTGGCGTTCGGGAGATCCGGCGGTGCTGGCGGAGCTGGCCCGCGACTGCGACGTGGTGTTCGTCGGCGAGGACGAGGCGCACGAGGCGTGGGGCCTCCCGGACGCCGACGCGGTACGGGCCGCGTTGCCGGAGCCCGGCCTGCTCGTCGTCAAGCGCGGCCCGGACGGCGCGATCGCGTACGCCTGCGGCGCACCGGCCGTCGAGGTGCCCGCGCCGCGCGTCGAGGTCGTCGAACCGGTCGGCGCGGGCGACGCGTTCGCCGCCGGGTTCCTCTCCGGCTGCCTGCGCGGGCTGCCGATGGCACACCGGCTGCGGCACGGGCATCTGCTGGCCGCCGCCGCGCTCACCGTCCACGCCGATCTGGGCACGCCGCCCGCCCGCGACGACGCCGACGCGCTGGTCGCGCTGGACGAGGCCGCCTGGCGGGGGCTGCGGCTGGCGGCGGGCTGGACGGAGGGCGGGGGGCGGACGGAGGCGGCGGGCGCGAGCCGGACTGAGGCGGCTGGTGCGGGCCGGACGGAGACCGCGGGCCGGACGGAGACCGCATCGTGAGTCAGAGCGTCGATCGCGCGCTGAGCATCCTGCCGCTGCTCGCCGAGGGCCCGGCCGGGCTCGAACAGGTCGCGACGCGGCTGGACGTCCACAAGTCCACCGCCCTGCGCCTCCTGCGCACCCTGCACGCCCACGGCCTCGTGCACCGCCAGCCGGACCAGCGCTACCGGCTGGGCGCCGGGCTGTTCGGGCTCGCCCAGCACGCGATGGAGGCGCTGGACGTCCGCGAGACCGCGCACCCCTATCTGGTCGCGCTCGGCGAGGAGTGCGGGCACACCGTGCACCTGGCGGTGCGCGAGGAGGGCGAGGTGGTCTACGTCGACAAGGTGGACAGCCGCTACCCGGTGCGGATGTACTCGCGCGTCGGGCGGCCGGTGGCGATCACGGTGGCCGCCGTCGCCAAGGTGCTGCTGGCCGACCTCCCCGAGCCCGAACGGCGTTCCACAGCAGCCCGGTTGGAGTATCCCGCCTACACCCCGTGCTCCACGCCCGACGCCGCCGCCTACCTCGCCGAACTCGCCGTCGTACGCGAACAGGGCTGGGCCGCCGACCTCGGCGGCCACGAGGAGTCCATCAACTGCGTCGCCGCCCCGGTGCGCGGTCCGGACGGCCGGGTCGCCGCCGCGCTGTCGATCTCGGCGCCCAACGTCGTCGTCACCGCCGAGGAACTGCTCGCCCTGCGCCCGCTGGTGCTCAGCACCGCCCGGGCCGTCACCCGCGAGTACGCGGGCGGCGACGCGATCCCCAATCCGCTCCCCAACCCGAGCCAACGAGAGGCCGATCGAGCATGAGCGACAAGGTCGCCGTCACCCCCGCCACCCACACCGCCCCGCCCGCCCGCTTCTCGCACGGCGTGCGCAAGGGCGGCGTCCTCCAGGTCGCCGGACAGGTCGGCTTCCTGCCCGCGCAGGAGGGCCGGAAGCCGGAACCGGCCGGCCCCGGCCTGCGCGAGCAGACGCTCCAGACCCTGGCCAACGTCCAGGCGGTGCTGGAGGAGGGCGGGGCCGGCTGGGAGGACGCGGTGATGCTGCGCGTCTACCTCACCGACACCGCGCACTTCGCCGAGTTCAACGCGCTCTACGACGAGTTCCTGGCGGAACGGGTGACGGTGCCCCCGGCCCGTACCACCGTCTACGTGGGCCTGCCGGCCGGGCTGCTGGTGGAGATCGACGCGCTGGCGGTGCTGGGCTGAACGCGCCGGTCCTCGCGGTCAGGCCTGGCGGGCGCGGGACGCGAGGCGGTCGGCGAACGCGGTGACGAGGTCGCGCAGTTCGTCGGGGCGCTCGATGACGAACGGCCGGTCGAGGGCGGCGAGCAGCGGAGGCAGCCAGTCGAGCCGTTCCGCCCGCAGCTCGACGCGCCACCAGCGTCCGGCCGCCGGGTCGTCCTGGTCCGCCGCGGGCTCGTGTTCCTCCAACTCCGCGATGCTGGCGGGGAGATGGGCACGGATCCGCTCGACCGTCCCGTGCACCCGCAAGGTCACCTCGTGCCGGTACTCGGCCGTGGCGAACGCCGACAACAGGCGCTGTGCCGGGTCGGGACCCGCGGGCGCCTCGAACGAGCCGGGCAGGGTCCGCGCGTCCGCGATGCGATCGAGCCGGAAGGTCCGGTCCTCGCCGATCCGGGCGTCCTGGCCCGTGACGTACCACCGGCCCCCGTGGACGACGATCCCGTACGCGTGCAGCGTGCGGTCGCTGCGCCGTCCGTCGCGGTCCGTGTAGCGGATGGAGACCGGTCGGCGGTGGCGCACCGCGTCGGCGACGGCGAGCAGGACGTCGGCGTCCGGGGTGTCGGACGCTCCGGGCTGTTCGGTGAAGGCGAGGGATTCCAGGAGCGTGTCGAGGCGACGGGCGATGTGCCGGGGCAGCACCCGCCGGATCTTCGCCGACGCCGTCTCGTTCGCCGTCTGCTGCGCCGTCGTCAGCCCCGCACGACGGCCGGCGAACAGGCCGAGCAGCACGGCCAGCGCCTCGTCGTCGCTGAACATCAGCGGAGGCAGGCGGTACCCGGGAGCGAGCCGGTACCCGCCGTAGCGGCCGCGCACCGATTCCACGGGGACGTCCAGGTCGATCAGCTGGTCCACGTAGCGCCGCACGGTGCGCCCTTCCACACCGAGGCGGTCGGCCAGCTCGGCGACCGTCCGGGTGCCGCCGGACTGCAACAGCTCCAGGAGTGTCAGCACGCGGGCGGTGGGTCGGGACATGTCCGCAGCCTAACGCGAATACAGGACCGATTCTGTCCGGTATCCGTCCTAGGCTGCGAAGCACAGGCCGGAACGTGCGGGCCTTCAGCACAGCCAAGGAGATTCCCATGGAGTTCGTCTCGATCCGCATCATCACCGACGACGTGGCCCGCCTCGTCGCGTTCTACGAGCGGGCCACGGGGGCGCGGGCGACGTGGTTCACCGAGGAGTTCGCCGAACTGAAGACGGCGGCGGGCGCCACCCTCGCGATCGGCGGCACCAGCACCGTCCCGCTGTTCGCCCCGGGCTCCGCCCGCCCGGCGGACAACCACAGCGTGATCACGGAGTTCCTCGTCGACGACGTGGACCGCGTCCACGAGAGCCTGACCGGCTTCGTCACCGACTTCGTCGCCGGTCCCACCACGATGCCCTGGGGCAACCGCTCGCTGCTCTTCCGCGACCCCGACGGCAACCTCGTCAACTTCTTCACGCCCGTCACCCCGGCGGCCATCGAGAAGTTCGCACGCTGACGCCTGCGCGGGGCCGTGCGCGCGGGAGTCGCCGCCGGCGACGGCGGAGCCGAGGCGTCGCGGCCGTCACCCTGGTCGTCGCGGGACGAGATCCGGGTGGACGAGTTCCTGGCCCGCTGAGCGCTAGCGGACACTCATGACCGATGCCATCGACGGCCTGGGCGTGGATCGCGGATCACGGGATCGGCGACACAGTGTCGCGGTCGTCGTCGGGGAGGGTGATGCCCATGCCGATGCGTTCCTTGCTTCCGGCGGCCAGACCGGTCATGACGCGTCGGAGCGGGGGCAGGTTGGAGAGCCGGATCTGCTGCATCTGCAGCCAGAAGCGGGAGCGGGTGACGTAGAGGTTCCCGCCGCGGCGCGCGCGTTCCTGGCAGTCCGCGACGAACGGCCGCATCCGCCGGTCGTAGCGGGCGAACGCGACCTGGTGATCGCCGTGGGCGGCGGCCAGTTCACCGGCCAGGACGTAGGCCCCGACGATGGCCAGGGTCGTTCCCAGGCCGGAGGAGGGTGAGGCGCAGTAGCCGGCGTCCCCGACGAGCGCGACCCGTCCGAGGTGCCAGGAGTCCATGTGGACCTGGCGCAGATCGTCGAAGTAGAAGTCGGGGGTGCCCGTGACCTCGTCGAGCAGACGGTCGGTCTGCCAGCCGTCACCGGCGAAGTGGGAGCGCAGCAGCGCCCGTAGGCTCTCGCCGTCGTGCTGGTCGACGTCGAGGTCCGGGTCGGTCTTGGTGAACATCACGCGAGTGGAACCCGCGCCGGCGAAGTAGCAGACCCGACGGTCCGGCCCCGCGGCGTAGAAGGTCTCCCAGCGGTCGTAGCCGAGGAAGTTGGGGACGTCCCCGATGGCGATGTAGCGCCCGAGCCGGTGCAGGCGGTGGCTGCCCGCCGGGAACGCCAACGACCGGGTGGCGGAGCGGACGCCGTCGGCGCCCACCACCAGGTCGAACTCCCGGACCGACCCGCTCGCGAACTCGACGGTGACGGCCGTGCCGGTCTGTTCGAGTGCCACCGGGTGATCACCGTGGACGTACTCGGTGGTGGCACGCGTGCTGTCCAGCAGCAACGTCGCCAGGTCGCTGCGCATCAACTCGATGTCGGGGCCGCCCGCGACTCCGCCCGTGAGGCTGAACGCGGTGGTCCTGGCCACGGTCCGGCCGCGGGCGTCGACGAAGTCCATGCCCCGGATACCGGTCCGGGCGGCGCGCGCGGCGTCGAGCAGCCCCATCTTCGCCAGCACGTCGACGGCCCTGCCGTGCACGTCGATCGCCTGACCGCCCCCGCGTACCCGCCGCGACCGCTCGACCACCGTCGGGGTGAAGCCGTGGCGGGCGAGCCAGAACGCCAGGGTCGGTCCCGCGACCCCGGCACCGACGATCAGGACCCGGCTGTTGCGCACGCTGACGTTCGGTTCCGTTTCTCCCATGCCAACGAGCCTCATCCACCGAGCCGTTCGCGTCCAACGATGAACGGCGCTGACTACCATCAACGATCGTGATCGGTGTGGAGCTTCGGCAACTGGAGTACTTCGTCGCCGTGGTGGAGGAGCGGAACTTCACCCGGGCAGCGGCACGGTTGCACGTGGTGCAATCCGCGGTCTCGGCCGGACTCAAGACGTTGGAGAGGCAGTTGCGGGCCCAGCTCGTCCACCGCACCTCCCGTGAGGTGTCCCTGACCGAGGCCGGTCGCGCCCTGCTTCCGCGGGCCCGCGACACACTCGCGGCGGCCCGGGCCGCCATCGACGCCGTCGACGAGGTCCAGGGCGGTATCCAGGGCGAGGTCCGTCTCGGGGTGGTGTCCTCGCTGCCCGACATCGATCTTCCCGCCGCCCTGGGCCGGATGCACAGGGACCACCCACGGGTGCGCGTGCGGCTCAGCCACCGGTCGGGCGGTTCCCGCGACCTCGCCGACGACCTGGCCGCCGGCCGTCTCGATCTGGCCCTGCTGTCCGAACCCGGTCCCGCCGGTCACCGCCTGCGGCTGACCCCGCTCCTGTCCGTCAGCATGCACCTCGTCGTGGCCCCGACCCATCCCCTGGCGGGTCGCGGAGCGGCGACCCTGGCCGAGCTGGCCGACGACGTCTTCGTCGACTTCCCGATCGGCTACGGCAGCCGGTCGATCGTCGACCGCGCGTTCACCACGGCCGGGCAGTCCCGCTACGTCTCCATCGAGGTGGCCAACGCCGAGGCGGCCATGGCGTACGTGCGCAACGGGTTGGGGGTGGCGATCCTGCCCGACGCCTACGCCCACCCGGGCCCCACGCTGCGCGTCATCGGCCCGGGCAGCGACAACCTGACCTGGTCGCTGTCGCTCGCGACCGCCAAGAACCGGCACCCTGGCGCCGCGACGGACGCACTGGCGGCGATGGTCGAGGAAACCGCGCGCCGACGCACGGCCCAGCGGGAACGCGCCACGCCGTGACGCGGCCCCGTCGCGCGGGAGGTCGGCGAGGCGGCAGGCGGTGAGCCGCCGTCCCCGGCGTGCGCGGTGGCGGTCCTCAGGCCGGACCGAACTCTCCGGCCTTGACGCTCACGACGAAGGCGGAGAACGCGTCGGCCGGGAAGGAGAGGACCGGCCCGTTCGGGTCCTTGGAGTCACGGACGGGAACGATCCCGTGCGAGGCGGTGAGGTCGGCGGCGATCTCGACGCAGGCGCCGCCGTTGCTGCTGTACGAGGACGTGAACCAGTGGAGGGGTTCGGTCATCGCAGCTCTCCGGTTTTGATGTCGTTCACGAAGGCGGCGAAGGCGGAGGTCGGGAAGGCGAGCGCGGGCCCGTGAGGGTTCTTGGAGTCGCGGATGAGTACGTGGTCTTGCGTGTCGGCGACTTCGACGCAGTTGCCGCCGTTGTCGCTGTGGGAGGACTTGAACCAGCGGAGGGGTTCGGTCATCGCAGCTCCCCGGCTTTGACGCTGCTCACGAAGGCGGCGAAGGCGGCAGCGGGGAAGCCGAGCACCGGCCCGTGAGGGTTCTTGGAGTCCCGGACCAGCACGTGGTCCTGGGCGTCGGCGACCTCGACGCAGTCGCCGCCGTTGTCGCTGTGGGAGGACGTGAACCAGTGGAGGGGTTCGGTCATCGCAGCTCCCCGTTCTTGATGCTGTTCACGAAGGCGCTGAAGGCGGGGGCCGGGAAGGTGAGGACCGGTCCCTCCGGGTCCTTGGAGTCACGTACGGGCACGACGCCTTGGGAGGCGGTGAGGTTGGCGGCGACTTCGACGCAGTCGCCGCCATTGCTGCTGTACGAGGACTTGGACCAGCGAAGGGACTCGGTCATCGCGGGGCGTCCTTTCAGACGGCGCCGAATTCTCCAGCCTTGACGCCCTCCACGAAAGCGCTGAAGACGTCGGTCGGGAAGGAGAGAACCGGCCCGTTCGGGTCTTTGGAGTCACGGACGGGAACGATGCCGTGCGCTCCGCTGAGGTTGGCGGCGACCTCGATGCAGTCGCCGCCATTGTTGCTGTAGGAGGACTTGTACCAGCGGGGTTCGTCAGCCACGGATGGTTCCTTCCATTGCCTGCTTGATCATCGCCACGGAAGCCGCTTGTGAGAGCGCTTCGGCCTGTAGCTGATGGTAGGCCGTCAACAAGGGCACGATGAGCGTGGTCTCACGGTCCATGTGCCCTCGCGTCTGCGCCTCGGCGTACGCGACCATGGACCGGTCAGAGAGGGTCAGCAGGTTCACTGGCAGGTCGAACGGTCGAAGTTCGCCCATGTCGTACGGTGCTACCTGAAGCACCGTGTTGGGGAGAGCTGCGAACTCGACCAGCCGTTGCAGTTGGGCCTGCATGATCTCCGGTCCGCCGACCGGGCGGCGGATGCAGCTCTCGTCCAGCACAGCCATCACCATGGGCGGCCGGGGACGCACCAGCGCCGCCTGACGTTCGGCTACTAGCGCCACACGCTCGTCGCCTTGTTCGGGCGGGATGGCGCCCCGCGCCACGGCGGTGTCTGCCAACACCCTTGCGTACTCGGGCGTCTGTAAAAGGCCAGGCACGATTCCGACCTGAAACAGCCGGATCTCCACCGCCCGCCCCTCGTACCCCACGTACTCCGGGAAGCCTTCCAGCAGCGAACCGTTCCGCAGTTCCCGCCACAGGCGTTCGAACATGTCGCCGCTGCCGAAGGCCAGGTCCGCACTGCGCGAAAACCGCAAGGTCGGAGGCTTGCGACCAGTTTCGACTGCCGACATATGGCAGCTGGCATATTCCATCCGCTGGCCCAACTCCTCCTGCGTCCACTTGCGTTCCTCGCGTGAGCTGCGCAAGCGGGCGCCGAACGCTGCCTGCGGGGAGCTGTCCGGGTTCAACTCCTTGCGGTTCAAGGGGGCGTCACCAACCTTCCAGCCGTTATCAGCACGTTGAACGAACACCAACTCTAGGTCACGCTGAACTCGCTTGGTAGCGGAATGGCTACGGAGAGGAGTGATCGTGTGTGACCAGGGCGTTCCTGCGGGGCCGATGGAGCTTCCGCGTCCGCCTGAGCCGGGGGCGCTCGTGGTGGACGTGGCGCGGGACCGGGTGGGTGAGTTCCGTGGTGAGTGGTGCGGGCGGTGGTTCCTGCGGCCGGTGACCGGTGGGCGGGAATGGGCCGCGAGGCCCGAGGACGTGCGGGCGGTCAGTCCTGAGCAGCGTTTACGGGCTCAGACGGCGAGGGCGAACGCCCGTAGTCGCGGTGAGGTGCTGTGAGCGCGCCGAGGCGGGTGTTCGGGTTCGTGGAGTGGACGTTGCGGCCGGACCGGGACGACGACGCACCTGCGGTGACGTACGCGTTGCGGTGTCTGGCGTTGCGGGAGGACGACAGCGAGTGCGGGGAGCGTTCGCAGGCGAGTGCGGATCCGTGCGGGCCGCAGGAGTGGGCGTTCGGGCATCTGCGGGAGAACCCGGAACACACCAGCTATGCCGAGGTCATCGAACGCCCCTGGGTGATGTGGCGAGGCGGCCCGGCATGAACGGAACCTACCGCTGCGAAGTGGTCGCCGAAGGCCCGGTGTTCGGCACGGATCAGACCCGCACGTACGTACTGGCCTCGTGGGACACGATCTCGCCCAAGCTCGCGCTGCGCTGGCTGACGGCCCAGGTCGGACGCCTCGCGGAGCGCCTGGACCCGGACCCGGCGCGGGCGCCCTGGGCCCGCGCCGCGGGCATGCCGCACGCGGACGGGGTGACCGCGTTACGGCACACCGGGACGCACACGGAGCGTGAACTGCTTAAGCAGGGAAGCTCGTTGACCCTCGTCATACGCGACACGGACTGCCGCTGGACCCTCTCGGTGCGGCCGACGGCCCGGGCCGTGGCCGACGTTCAGGTGGTGCCGCGACCGCACACGCCGGTGGGCGGGAGCGCGGTCCGCGTCCCCGCCCACCGGGCGTTCGTCCGTGCCGTTACGGCAGCGCGTGGACGTGCGCGCCGACCTGGGAGGCGAACTGGTTGCCGTTGCTGGCGTCCCAGTTGGTGGACCAGGTCATCGCGCCGCGCAGCGTCGGCCACTTGGCCGACGGCTTGAAGGACCCGCAGCCGGTGCCCTGGGTCAGGCAGTCCAGCGCGTTGTTCACGACGGACGGCGAGACGTAGCCGCTGCCTGCCGCGCTGGAGGAGGCCGGGACGCCGATGCCGACCTGCGAGGGGTCGAGCCCGGCCTGGATCGCGGTGCAGGCGAGCGAGGTGATGAAGTCCACCGAGCCCTCGGAGTAGACGTTGCCGTCGCAGCCGTTCATCGAACCCGAGTTGTAGTACTGGGTGTTGACCACGGTGAGGAT
This sequence comes from Streptantibioticus parmotrematis, assembly GCF_019890615.1. Classification (GTDB taxonomy): domain Bacteria; phylum Actinomycetota; class Actinomycetes; order Streptomycetales; family Streptomycetaceae; genus Streptantibioticus_D; species Streptantibioticus_D parmotrematis. Next base: position 317,569 of record NZ_JAINVZ010000002.1, read on the forward strand.
GTTCTTGATCTTCAGCGCGGTCGCCAGGTAGTCGCTGGACGGCGAGAGCATGTCGATGGTCTGCGGGGCCATCGTGACGATCAGGCCCGAGCCCGCCTTCGCCGACAGGTCCTCCAGCGCCTGGCTCATGTACGTCGGGTTGATCCCGTTCTCCAGGTCGATGTCGACGCCGTCGAAGCCGTAGGTCTGCATCAGCGAGTAGACGCTGTTGGCGAAGTTGGTCGCCGAGGTGGAGTCGGTGACCGAGATCGTGCCGTTCTGGCCGCCGACCGAGATGATGACCTTCTTGCCCGCCGCCTGCGCCGCCTTGATGTCCGCCTTGAACTGGGCGTCGGTGTAGTTCAGGCAGGAGTCGAGGCTGAAGTCCACCGCGCCGGGCGTGGTGGTGGCGTTGGCGAACGCGACCGCGACGATGTCGTAGGCGCTGTTGACGTCCGAGAGCTTCTGGACGGTGGCGCCGTTGCAGAAGTCCTGCCAGTAGCCGGTGACCGCGTGCTTGGGCAGGCCGCCCCCGCCCGGACCGGTCGAACCGCCGGTCGAACCCCCGGTCGTGGAGCCCCCGGTGGTGGACCCTCCGGTGGTCGAACCCCCGGTCGTGGACCCGCCGGTCGTCGAGCCTCCCGTGGTCGAACCCCCGGTCGTGGAACCGCCCGTCGTGGACCCGCCCGTGGTCGAGCCCGAAGACGTGCCTCCGGTGGACGTCCCGCCGGTCGTGGAGCCGGAGCCCGCGGGCCCGGTCAGGGAGACGTCGTCGGCGTAGTAGGCGGGCTGCCCGTACCAGCCGTGCAGGTAGACCGTGACCGACGTGGTGCTCGCACCCGTGGTGAACGTGGTCGACAACTGCTGGTAGGAGGAGGCCGACGGCGTCCAGGTCGACGGGTCGGTGCCGCCGGTCCCGGTCGCGCCCAGGTAGACGTAACTGCCCTGCACGTACGCGCTCAGGGTGTACGAGGAGTTCGGCTGGACGCTGACGACCTGCGAGCACTGCGCGTCGTCCGACGACGACGGGGTCGCCTTCAGGGCCGAACTGCCGCTGTGCACCGGGCTGGAGACGGTCGTGCCGCTGTTCGCGGTGCACGTCCAGCCGGACAGGCCGGACTCGAAGCCGGGGTTGGCGGCCAGGTTGGCGTCGGCCGCGCCGGCCGGGTTCGCCGTGGACAGGGTGAACAGGCCGATCCCGGCTGCCGAGAGCGCCACGGCGGCGGCGGTGAGCAGGGGGAGCGGGCGCCGGGAGTGCCGTGGGCCGCGACAGCCCGGCGCGTCGTGATGGCGTGGACCTGACATTGAAGCCTCCTGGGGGCAACGCTCGCGCGTCGGGAGGGTGGTGGCTATTGGCCTGGACCAAAGTGGTCCAGACCAGTGCTGGTGTCAAGGGTTCGGGCACGGCCTTCCCGCATGGCTCGGGCACAGGCTTGCCGCGCGGTCGGGGCACGGCCTCCCGCGTGGTCCGGGCGCTGCCTCCCGCATGGTCCGGCCCCGGCTACCCGCATGGTTGCGGTGCGTCGCGGTTGGGTAGCAGAAGGCACTGCTCATCCCGTAAATCCCGGATAGGCTGCGGGCCACCGTGAGGCGCGAGGGGTTCAACGGGCGGGTGTCTGGGCAGCGGTGAGACGCAGGGGGTGCGCATGTCGACCGTCATCGGCGTGACCAGCAAGGACCTCCTGCTGCCCGCCCCCGACCAGCACACCCCGGCCGGTCTCGTGCTGCCCGCGCCGGACCAACAGCCCCTGGACCAGGCGCTGTCGACGGCCTGGGCCGCGCTGGAGGCGGTCGGCCACCTCGTCGTCCTGGTCCCGGCGGGCCTGCCGGACGAGCACCGCAGACGGCTGCACGCGATCCGTTCACTGCTGGAGACCGACCGGATGGCACTGGTCGAGGTGGACCTGCCGCCGCTCGCCCTGGCCCTGCTCGCCCGGCAGTTACGCCAGATCTCCCGCTACGACCTCGGGCCCGGCGTACTCGCCAGCGCGGCCCGGCTGCTCGCCCACTACCTGCACGCGGGCGCGGTCCTGTCCAGCGTGACCGGGCTCGACCGGCTGGAGGTCGGCCTCGGCCCGCACCTGCGCTCCTGGCTGCCGGGCGCCCGCTTCGCGGTCCTCGCCGCCCCCGCCGCCACCCTCACCACCCTCGGCCCGCACACCCGGCTGCCCGGGCCCGACTACCCCACCCACCTCGCGCTGGCCGCGCACGGCCTGGCCGACGAGTGGGTGCGCTCCCGGCTCGGCCCCGAGTGGAACTGCGGTCACGTGAGCGAGTTCGCGCTGCCGCAGGACTCGGCCCGCTGGTGGGGCACGGCCCGGCTCGTGGAGTTCGCCGCGTACATCGAGGACGTCGGCGTGCTCTACCAGCTCGTCACCTCCGCACACCGCGCGCACTGCCGCTGCTGCGGGCTCGAACTCGTCGGCGACCGCTGCGCGTTCTGCGCCTGCCCGGCTACCGAACCGGCGGAGCACGGCGCCGTTCCGTAGCCCGCACGGCCGCACAGACCTTCACCGGCACAGCTTCATACGCACAGCTTCATACGCACAGCACAGCCAGTCCGTTCGTCCCCCGTCCGAAGCGATTGGTCCTGTCGATGAACTCACGTCAGCGGCGCGGTGTGGTCCTGCTCGCGCTGTCCGTCCTGTGCGCGATCGCCGCCTTCTTCGGAGTCGTCGCCGTCGTGGGCGACGTCGACTCCAAGGTGGGGTCCGAGACGACGGCGTACGAGCTGGACCAGGACATACCCGCCTACCAGCCGCTGAGCCCCGACCAGTTCCACCGGGTGAACGTGCCGAAGCGCTGGCTGCCCGCGACCGCCGTCACCGACCTCGGCGACGTCAACGGCAAGATCGCCGCCGCCGCGCTCAGCAAGGGCTCGCTGCTCCAGACCGACATGGTCTCCGACCGGCCCCAACTGCGGCCCGACGAACAGGAGATCGCGATCATGGTGGACGCCGAGACCGGCGTGGCCGGGACCATCGACCCCGGTGACCAGGTCAACATCTTCGCCACCTTCGCCAACGGCGGCCCGGGCGGCAAGCCCGAGTCGCGGATCATCGTCAGCGACGCCCGGGTGCTGGAGATCGGGAAGATCACCCAGGCCGGGCAGACCAGCGACCAGAACGACAGCCGGGACCCGGGCAAGCAGGTCCCCATCACCTTCGCGCTCCAGACCGAGGACGCCCAACGCGTCGCCTACGCCGAGTCGTTCGCGACGAAGGTCCGGCTCGCCCTGGTCGCCCCCGGCAGCCCCTCGGTCCCGCAGGACCAGCGCACCTACACCCTCGACGGCGACAAGTGAGACGCGCATGACCATCCGCCTGCTGGCCGCCGTCGCCGACCCCGACGCCGCGCGGACCACCACCACCCTGCTCGGTCAGGTGCCCGGCACCGAACCGGCCACCACCGTCGCCGACTCCGCCGCCCTCCTCGACACCCTCGCCGCGCTCGCCGCCTCCGGCGTGGACGACCTGCCCGAAGTGGTCCTCGTCCACGAGGATGTCGGGCCGCTGCCCCCGCTGGACCTGGTGCGGGAGGTCGCCCTGCGCTTCCCGGCCGTCGGCGTGATCCTGCTCAGCGCCGACCAGGGCCCGGCGCTGTACTCCGCCGCGATGGACGCGGGCGCGCGCGGGCTGATCGGCCTGCCGCCGTCGTACGAGGAACTGGCGCCCCGGGTGCGCTCGGCCGCCGCGTGGGCCTCCGGCGTACGGCGGCACCTCGGCGGGGGCGGCGCGGACGCGCCGGGCGAGCGGGCCGGCACGGTGGTGACCGTCTCCGGCGCCAAGGGCGGAGTCGGCGCCACCGTCACCGCCGTCCAACTCGCCCTCGCCGCCCAGGCGTCCGGCCGCTCGGTCGCGCTGGTCGACATGGACCTCCAGACCGGGGACCTCGCCTCCTATCTCGACGTGCGCTTCCGGCGTTCCATCGCCGACCTCGCGGAGATCACCGACCTCTCCTCGCGGGTGCTGGCGGACGCCATGTTCAGCCACCCCAGCGGCCTGTCGCTGCTGCTCGCCCCCGCCGACGGCGAACAGGGCGAGGCGGTCACCGACCGCGCCGCCCGCCAGATCGTCACCGCGCTGCGCGCCCGGCACGACGTCGTGGTGATCGACTGCGGCAGCCGCCTGGAGGGCGCCAGCGCGGTCGCCGTCGAACTCGCGGACACCGCCCTGCTGTTGCTCACCCCGGACGTGGTGGCCGTCCGGGCCGCCAAGCGCACCGTGCGGCTGTGGGACCGCCTGCGGGTGCGCAAGCCGCAGGACGTGCGCACGGTCGTCAACCGCCACACCCGGCACACCGAGATCCAGCCCGCCCTGGTCGAACGCGTCACCGGCACCCGAGCCGCCCGCACTGTCGTGCCCGCCGCGTTCAAGGAACTCCAGGCGGTCGTGGACAGCGGCCGGATGGACGAACTCGACCCGCGCGGCACCATCCGCAAGGCGCTGTGGTCGCTGGCGGCGGAGCTCGGCGTGGCCGGTGCTCCCGCCGCCCCGGCACGCGCCGAACGCACCCCGCACCGCCTGCCGCGCCGCTCGGAGCGCAGGGCCATCGGCGCCGGGGGAGGGAGCTGAGGATGCGCCCGCGAGACGTCAGGAAGGGCCTGCGGTCCGATCGCGGGCAGATCAGCGTCGAGCTGCTGGGGATGACCCCGCTGATCCTGCTGACGCTGCTGCTGATCTGGCAGTTCGTGCTGGCCGGTTACACGTTCACGCTCGCGGGCGACGCCGCCGACCGGGCCGCGCGGGCCGCGGCGGTGGGCCAGGACGCCCGGGCCGCCGCCGACGCCGACCTGCCGTCCGCGTGGGCGGCGAACGCCTCGGTGGCCGTCGGCGGCTCCGGTGACGTGGTGACCGCGAAGGTCGCCCTGAAGGTGCCGGTGCTCGTCCCCGGCTTCCTGGCCTTCCCGTTCACCGTGGACGGGACGGCGGGCGCGGGGAAGGAGACGCCGTGAGCGGGAACGCGGGACGGGCGGACGTGGTGAGCGGGAACGCTGGAAGGCCCGGCGCCATACGGACGCGGCGGCCCACCGGCGATCGCGGGTCCGTCGCCATCGAATACCTCGGCTTCCTGCCCGTCCTCCTGCTCGTGGCCCTCGCCGGAGTCCAGTTGGGCCTGGTCGCCTACGCGGGCGTGCAGGCCGGGACCGCCGCGCGGGCCGCCGCCCGTACCGACAACGCCGCCGCCGGGGCCGCCTCCGCCAGTGACTGGCTCAAGCCCCGGATAGGCCTTGACGAGGGCGCGGACCGGGTGACGGCGACCGCCACCGTGACCGTGCCGTCCGTCCTGCCCGGAATCTCCTTCCTCGACCCGGTGACGCGCAGCGCCACCATGCCCCGGGACTGATGCGCATGACGAGCCTGCGTTCCCGTGTCGCCGCCCCCGAACCGGACTCCGGGCGGCAGCAGGAGAGCCACCTGACCGCCACCTACCGCGCCAAGCTGCTGGAGGAGATCGACCTCGCCGAGATGTCGTCGCTCGCGATGGCCGAGCGCAGACGGCGGCTCGAACGCGTCCTCGGCCACATCATCAGCCGCGAGGGCCCGGTCCTGTCCACCCAGGAGCGGACCTCGCTGATCCGGCGGGTCGTCGACGAGGCGCTCGGCCTCGGCGTGCTGGAACCGCTGCTGGAGGACGCGAGCGTCACCGAGATCATGGTCAACGGGCCCGACCACGTCTACGTCGAGCGGGCCGGCCGGGTCGAGCGGGTGGACGCGCGGTTCGCCTCCACCGAGCAGCTGATGCAGACCATCGAACGCATCGTGTCCACCGTCAACCGCCGCGTGGACGAGTCGAATCCGATGGTCGACGCCCGGCTGCCGTCCGGTGAGCGCGTCAACGTCATCATCCCGCCGCTGTCGCTGACCGGCCCGACGCTGACCATCCGCCGCTTCCCGCGCTCCTACACCCTCGCCGAACTGCTGGAGCTGGGCTCGCTGGACGAGCACATGCTGACGCTGCTGGCCGCCCTGGTACGCGCCAAGTTCAACCTGATCGTCTCCGGCGCCACCGGCTCGGGCAAGACCACCCTGCTCAACGCGCTGTCCGGGCTGATCCCCGACGGCGAGCGCATCATCACCGTCGAGGACGCGGCCGAACTCCAGCTCCAGCAGAGCCACGTGATCCGGCTGGAGAGCCGCCCGCCCAACGTCGAGAACAAGGGCCGCATCACCATCCGCGACCTGGTCCGCAACTCGCTGCGCATGCGGCCCGACCGCATCATCGTCGGCGAGGTGCGCGGCGGCGAGACCCTCGACATGCTCCAGGCGATGTCCACGGGCCATGACGGCTCGCTCGCCACCGTGCACGCCAACTCGGCCGAGGACGCGCTGATGCGGCTCCAGACGCTGGCCTCGATGAGCGAGGTCAAGGTGCCGTTCGAGGCGCTGCGCGACCAGATCAACAGCGCGGTGGACGTCATCGTGCAGCTCACCCGCAGCGCCGACGGATCGCGCCGCGTCACCGAGATCGCGTTGCTGTCCTCGCGCGGCCGGGAGGGCTTCCGGCTGGTGACCGCGGGGGAGTTCAGGGCCGGGCCGCTCGCCGCCGACCGCGTCACCCGGGGCTTCTACGAGCACCACCCGCTGCCGCGCCGGACCGCCGACCGCCTGTACCTGGCGGGTGAGGCGGTGCCGCCCGCGTTCGGCGTGGCCACCGGCGAGGACCAACTCACCCTGCGGAAGGCGGAGTAGCGATGCGACCGATGGGCTGGTTCGCGCTGGGCGCCGCGTTCGCCGCCTGCGTGCTCGCCGTGTGGGGGCTGCGGGTGTGGGCGGGAGGGCGCGCGGAGCGGCGGGAGCTGGTAGACCGGCTCACCGGCGCCGGCCCCGCGCGGCACCCCGGGCGCCGCGAACGGTTCGCCGGGCTGGACGCCGCGGTGGCCCGGACCCGCTACGGACGCGGCCTGGACCGCAGGCTCGCCGCCACCGGACTCGACGTCAGCCCGGGCGAGTTCACCGCGTGGATGGTGGTCGCGGTGGCCGGGCTGTGGGTGCTGGCGGCGGCCGTGCTGGCACCGTTCTTCGGGCCGCTCGCGGGCGCGATCGCCGCCTGGTCCGCGTACGCGTTCCTCAACTGGCGGCACCGCAAGCGCATCGAACGGTTCATCGGCCAACTCCCCGAACTCTCCCGGCTGCTGGCCAACAGCGCCTCCGCCGGGCTCGCGCTGCGCACCTCCATCGGCATGGCCGCCGACGAACTGGAGGCACCGGCGGGCGAGGAACTGACCAAGGTCGCCGACGCGCTGGCGGTCGGCCACTCGCTGGAGGACGCGCTCGGCGACCTGCGCGAGCGGCTGCCCTCGCGCGAACTCGCCGTCCTGGTCACCACGTTGGTGCTCGCCAGCCGCGCGGGCGGCACGCTGGTGGAGTCGCTGCGCAACCTCACCGAGACGCTCCAGGAACGCAAGGAGACCCGGCGCGAGGTGCGCACCACCCTCTCCCAGGTCACCGTCACCGCCTACGCGGTCCCGGCGATCGGGATCGGCGCGCTGCTGATGCTCAACCGGATGGCGCCCGGCTCGTTGGACACCATGACCGGGACGTTCCTGGGACAGGCGGCCGTCGTGGTGGCGTTCGCGCTCTACGGAATCGGCTTCCTGGTCATCCGGCGGCTGGCGCGGATCGATGTGTGAGCGCGGGATGGCGTGTCGGCGCGTGACGGTGTGCGGGCGCCTGACGGGCGCCGGTTCGTACGAGGGGAGGCAGGGGTGATGGCGGGAGCGCTGCTGGGGCTGCTGGCCGCGCTGTCGGTCGCGGGGATCGCGTACGGGATCGCGCTGTACCGCCGGGAGGTGGTGCTGCCCGACGACCTGGCGCTCGCCCTGGAGGTCGGCGCGACGCGGACCACGGCGGTCGGCTCGGTGGTCGACCGGCTCGGCATGCGGTGGGCGCCCGCCGTGCTGCGGGCGATGGGCCCGGCACGCGTCAACCGGCTGCGGCGCAGGCTGGACCTGGCCGGCAACCCCGGCGGCCTGACCGTCGACCGGTACGCGGCACGGCGCGCGGTCTACGGCTTCCTCGGGTTCTTCGGCGCGGTGGTCTTCCTGGTCAGGGGGGAGTGGCTGGTCGCGCCGCCGCTGCTGGCGTTCGGCGTGTGGTGGACGGACGTCGGGATCCGGCTGGCGATCCGGCAGCGCAAGGCGGAGATCGAACGCACCCTCGCCGACTTCCTCGACGTGCTCGCGGTCGTCGTCAGCGCGGGCCTCGGCTTTCGCCAGGCGCTGGAACGCGTCGCCGACAACTACCGCGGGCCGTGGGCCGACGAGATCCGCATCACCCTGCGCCAGATGGACCTGGGCGTCAGCCGCCGCCAGGCCTTCGACGACCTGCGCCGCCGCAACGACTCCGAGGCGGTCGCCCAGTTCACCACCGCGTTGCAGCAGGGCGAGGAACTGGGCGCGCCGATCGCCGACACCCTCATCCAGATCGCCCAGGACATGCGCCGCACCGACGCGCAGAACGCCCGCCGCCAGGCGGCCCGCGCGGTCCCGAAGTCCACGCTGGTCATCACGACGTTCATGGTCCCGGCCACGATGATCCTGCTGATCGCGGGCTTCTTCCTGGGCAGCGACGTGGGCGTGGGCCAGGTGCTGGGCAGGTGAGCGGGGCGGGGCGGGCCCGCGCGGCGCCCGCGGTGCGGGTGGTCGTGGCGGACGCCGCGGCGGTGGTGCGGGCGGGCCTGGCCGCGCTGCTGTCGGCCGAGGACGGGGTCGAGGTGGTCGCCGAGGCGGCGGACGGCGGCGCCGCGCGCGAGGCGGTCGCCGCCCACCGGCCCGACCTCGTCCTGCTCGACCCGCGCCTGCCCGGAGCCGAGGGCCCCGCCGCGCTGCCGGAACTCGCCGCGCTGACACCGGTGTTGGCGCTGTCGTTCACCGGCGGGCGGGCCGCCGTCGAGGAGGCGATCCACCGGGGCGCGGGCGGTTACCTGGTGCACGGCGAGTTCACGCCCGGCCAACTGCTGGACGCGGTACGGGACGTGGCGGCGGGCCGGGCGGCGTTCTCGGCCGGCGCGGCGACGGTGCTGCTGGCCCGGATGCGCGCCGGGGGCGGGACGGCCGGGAGCTCTGGAGCCACCGGGACGGCTGCCGCACCCATTCCTTTGCAGTCGCAATCTGGGCCTTCGCAACTGCAATCGGATGTGGGACAGTCGAGACGTGCGGCGGCGGACCGGACCCGCTTCGGCCTCAGCCCGCGTGAGGAGGAGGTGATGGAGCTGATCGCCGGGGGCATGACCAACCAGCAGATCGCGGCGGCCTGCTTCATCAGCGAGAAGACCGTCAAGAACCACATCAACCGCATCTTCGGCAAACTCCGCGCCGACAGCCGCAGCAAGGCGATCGCCCTCTGGCTGGGCACGTGGACACTCCGAGGGGAGGGGTGAGCGGTGATGACGCGAGGCATCCGGCTCCCGTTACGCGCGCGGCTCCGGCTGAACGCCCGGCTCCCGTCGCGCGCGCTGCCGCCGCACTCCCCAACCGCTGCCGCCTGGGCCCCCGTTTGGGCCCCCGGGCCCTCGAAACAGGCACGGCTGTCCCCTTACTCTCCGGGCGTCCCCAGCGTCACCGAACGCGTTCTGCGCGTCACCGAAGGAGAGGTCCGTCGTGCGGAAGATGCGGGAGCACACCATCGCCTCCAGGGCGGCCACCACCGCCCACCTGCGGATCACCGGCTGGCGCGACACGGTGGTGCGCCGGGTCGCCGCCAAGGCCGACCGGGGCCAGACGTCGGTCGAGTACCTGGGGATCATCGCGGTCGTCGTCCTGATCGTGGCCGCCATCCTCGGCACGAACATCGGCACCACCATCTACGACGCGATCACCGCACAGATCGCCAAGGTCGCCAAGTAACCGCCCGGCACGCCACGTTGAACGGCCCCGGTCCCGGCCCGTCCTGTGAGGTGGCCCCGGGCTCCGTCCTGCTCCCCGGTCTCCGGCGCGACGACCGGGGCCAGATGATGCCCGTCTACGTGGTGGTGATCGGCGCGCTGCTCTTCCTCGCGTTCGCCTACTTCGCCGTCGGCCAGGCCGCCGCCACCCGCAACGGGGCGCAGACGGCGGCCGACTCCGCCGCGCTCGCCGCCGCCCAGGACAGCGGCGACCAGGTGCGCGACGCGCTGCTCGACGCCTTCCGCACGGGACGGCTCGACGACATCGGCACGCTGCTCGACGGCGACCTGCCCGGGCTGCGCGACTCCTGCGACAAGGCGGGGGAGTTCGCCGCGCTCAACAAGGCGCACACCACCGACTGCCGGCCCCAGGGCCTGGACGGCTACGCGGTCACCGTGGAGACCGACTACACCGTGGGCCGCTCCGTGCTGGCGGGCACCGAGAACCGCAGGGCGCACGCCGACGCGAGCGCCGCGATCGGGCCCCGCTGCGCGTGGCAGCCCGTACAGCCCGCGCCCTCTTCGACCTCAAGCCCGACTCCCTCGCCGGGAGCGCCGGTTGGCGGTCCCTCGCCGAGTCCGTCGCCCAGTCCCTCCGCCACCGGCCCGGTGGGCACGTTGACGTGCGACGGACACGGCTGGCCGGTCGACCCCTCGGACCTGACCGTCTTCCCGTCCGTTGCGGACCTGTTCGACGTACACCTGACCAGCTGAGCGACGAAGGAACGGCCATGACGAGGACCCCGAGGAGCCGGAGGACCGGGCGGACGGCGCGGTTCGCCACCGGCGCGGCGGCGGTGGCGACCAGTGTCGGGCTGGCCCTCGCGCTCACCGGCTGCGGTGGCGGCGCCAAACCGGCCGCGGGCGGCGGCACTTCGGCGGGTGCCCCCAGCGACCCGGGCGCGGCGAGCGGTTCGGGGGGCGGTGCGCCAAGCGGCGACAGCGGCACCGTACTGGCCACCATCAAGGGCCCGGACGGCATCGTCCTCACCCTCACCTCGGCCCGCCGCGAGTCCGGCGGCTTCGTCACCGTCTCCGGCACCGTGCGCAACACCGGGGACCAGCCGTTCACCCAGGCCGCGAACTGGCGCGGCGACGAGGAGGCGCTCGTGAAGAACGGCGGCTCGCTCGCCGGGGCCAGCCTCGTGGACCTCGCCGCCAAGAAGCGCTACTACGTGCTGCGCGACACCGACGGCCGCTGCCTGTGCACCACCGGCCTGGACATCATCCAGCCCGGCGCCGACATCCCGGTCTTCGCGCAGTTCCCCGCGCCGCCCGCGTCCACCGCGCAGGTGGACTTCGAGGTGCCGACCCTGCCCTCCGCGACGATCGCGATCTCGGGATGAGGCCCGCGACCGCCCGGCGCGGCGCGAGGCCGGCCGCCCGGCACCGCGCCACGGTGGCCGCCCTCGCGCTGCTGGCCGCCGCGGCCCTCGGCCCGGCCGCTCCGGGCGTCGCCACCGCGGACGACGGTCCCGGCCCGGCGCCGTCCACCGCGTCCTCGCCGCCGGCCCAGGTCGACCCGCACGCGGCGGGACTGCGCCTCCAGCCCGGAGCCACGCTCGCGGCGCCCGAGGTGCTGGACATCGAGACGGTCGAGTCGGACTCCGCCGGGGACGAACGGGTCTCCGACACCCCGGCCGCCGTCACCTTCGACCTCCAGTCCGAGGTGATGTTCACCAAGGACAGCGCCACCCTGAGCCCGGACGCCGACGCCCGGCTGCGGGCCATCGCCGACGAGATCGCCCAGCAGCACGCCACCTGGGTGCACGTCTTCGGCTTCACCGACGACCTCGGCACCCACGCGCACGGCGTCACCCTCTCCAAGCAGCGCGCCGAGGCGGTCTACACCGAACTCGCCAGGGACCTCCCGGACGACGGTTCGATCCAGTTCGACGTACGCGGCTACGCCGAGCAGTACCCGATCGCCGACAACTCCACCGAGGCGGGCCGCCGCCAGAACCGGCGCGTCGAGATCACGTTCCCGAAGACGACGGGCGACTGACGCCGGGCGGCTCCGGCGCGACCGGCTCCACCGCGACCACCGTCCCGGGCCGCAGCCCCCACCCCGCCATCGCCCCGGCCGCCGCCTCCAGCACGTGACGGGAACGCGGCCTGGGCAGCCCCAGCCGGTTGCGCGGCATCGTGCGCACCGCCAGCACCCGCATCCGCCGGTCCAGATAGGCCACGTCGAGGGCGAACCGCATGCGGAAGGTGTGCACCCCGGAGGCGGGGGTCAGCAGCATCGCGCCCTCGACGCCGTCCCGCCCCAGCAGTCCCCGGCTGCGCGCCCGGTAGGACGCGGCCACCTCCAGCGGTACGGCGACGGCGCCGCCGCCGTCCGCCGGGACCCGCAGCACCGCCCGCCCGTCGCTCCACCCCATGACGTCGCCCTCCCCGCGTCAACCTGCGTACAACAGGTCATCCGGTCTCTTTTCCCGCTCCCGACCGGGCATTCGGTGTCCGAAGGGGCCCCGCCCACCCGATCGCGCGCTACAGTGAGAGTCCCCCCCTCGGGCCGATCCGCATCCCACCCCGCGGATCGGCCCGTTCTCTTTCCGCTTCCCCTCCGCTCGCTCCCCGCCGTGATCCGGCCGTTCCCAGGGACGTGATCCGGCCACCCGGACGGCGGCACGCCGCGTCACCCCGCCCCCGCACCGGGCCCCGCCATCCGGCCGTTCTCCGGCGATCGCGTGTTCATCTGTGCTTTCCGTCACGGAAAGGGCACCAGGGGAACCTGTGCGGCGTCTTAGCAGAGGGACACACCCCCCGGGCGCCCCGGATCACCGGCCGCGCCCGTACCGGACGGCAAGGTGAACGGCAGGGTGAAGTGAGCGTGAGCGGCTCGAAGCGCGGCAGCGGCTCCAAGCGCGGCGCCGGACGCTGGAACGCGGCGGCGGTCGCCCTCGGCGGCGTCCTGCTGCTGGGTGCGACCACCACCGGGTGCGGAGTGGGCGCCGGGGCACCGGACAGCTGGAACTACGTCAACGCGGACGGCGTGGCGTTCGCCCACCCCAAGGACTGGACCAACCTGCCGTCGTCGGCCCTGCCGCACGGCGCGCTGGCCGGCGCGGTCTGGAAGCAGGACGGCAAGGAGATCGCCACCGTCGAGGTGCTGCCCGCCCCCGGCAAGGGCTGGCCGGCGCGGCCCAAGGGCGCCAAGGTCAAGCGCAGCCCCGCGTTCACCCTCGGCGACAAGCCCGCGGACCAGGTCACCTACACCTACCGGCACGGCAAGCACGGCCCCAGCACCCGGGTGGTCTACCTGCGCGTGGTGGACGCCCGCGACCGCCCGGTGCTCATCCGCATCCAGGGCGAAGGCCCCGACTTCACCCAGGGGATGGCGGACATGATCGCCGACAGCGTGCAGGTCGGCACGGTCGGCAAGGGCAACATCGTCAAGACCTGAGACCGCGCGCCGCGACCGGCGGTAGCGTCACCCGGGTGGCTCCTCACGTCCTCGTCGTCTGCGCGGCCGCGCTGTGGGGCCTCGCCACCGGCTCCGCCGTCCCCCGCACGGCCCACCGGCTGGCGGCCCCCGGCGCGGACCACGAATCCACCGCCGTGAGCCGGGCGGTACGGATACGGTCCGCGCTGCTGGGCTGCCTGGTGTGCGCCGCGCTCGGCCAAGTGGTGGGCGTAAGGCCGGAGTTGGCGGTGTGGCTGCTGCTCGCGCCGGTCGGGCTCACGCTGGCCCGGGTCGACCTGACGGCGATGCGGCTGCCGGACGCGCTGACGCTGCCGGCCGCCGCCGGGACCGCCCTCGCCCTGGGCGGCGCCGCGCTGCTGCCCGCGCACGCCGGGTCCTGGCCGCGCGCGCTGCTGGGCGGACTGGCGCTCGGCGTCGGCTACTTCGGGCTGATGGTGATCAACCCCTCCGGCATGGCCTTCGGCGACGTCAAGCTCGCGCCGACGCTCGGTATGGCGCTGGCCTGGTACGGCTGGCCGGTGCTGCTGACCGGCACGGTGCTGTGCTTCGGCTGCGGCGCGCTCGTGGCCCTGGTGCTGCTGGCCACCCGGCGGGCGGGACGGCACACCGCGATCCCCTTCGGCCCGTTCATGCTGGCGGGCACGCTGGGCGGAGTGCTGCTGGGCGCGGCGGCGCACTGACGGGGCGTCGGCACCGCGCGGGGGTGGCATCGCGCGGGGGCTGCGGCGCACTGACGGGCCGTCGGCGGGGGCGGCCCCAGCGGCGCACGCCCCCGCCGCCCCGCTCACGCCCCCGCCGCTCGCCTCATGCCTCGCTGCTGCGGGACCAGATGTTGACGCCGGAGTCCACCGCGAACGAGTCGATCTCCCGCAGTTCGTCGTCGGTCAGCGCGGGCGCGCCGACCGCCGCGACGTTGGCCTCCAGCTGGGCGACGCTGGACGCGCCGATCAGCGCCGAGGTCACCCGTTCGTCACGCAGCACCCAGCTGAGCGCGAGCTGCGCGAGGGACTGGCCGCGCCGCCGGGCGATCTCGTTGAGCCCGCGCAGCCGTTCGACCACCTCGTCGGTGAGCAGGTGCGGGTCGAGCGACGTGCCCTGCGCGGCCCGTGAGTCCTCCGGGATGCCGCCGAGGTACTTGTCCGTCAGCATCCCCTGGGCGAGCGGCGCGAAGCAGATGCAGCCCATGCCCTCCGCCTCCAGGGTGTCCAGCAGCCGGTCGTCCTCGATCCAGCGGTTGATCATGGAGTACGAGGGCTGGTGGATCAGCGCCGGGACGCCCACCTCCCGCAGCAGCCGCGCCGCCTGCGCCGTGCGCTCCGCGTTGTACGACGAGACGCCCACGTAGAGCGCCTTGCCCTGCTGGACCGCGGACGCCAGCGCGCCCATGGTCTCCTCCAGCGGGGTGTCGGGGTCGAAGCGGTGCGAGTAGAAGATGTCGACGTAGTCGACGCCCATGCGCTTCAGCGACTGGTCGAGGCTGGCCAGCAGGTACTTGCGCGAACCCCATTCGCCGTACGGGCCGGGCCACATGTCGTAGCCCGCCTTGGTCGAGATGACCAGCTCGTCGCGGTACGGGCGGAAGTCCTGGGCCATCAGGGTGCCGAAGTTGGACTCGGCGGAGCCGTAGGGCGGGCCGTAGTTGTTGGCCAGGTCGAAGTGGGTGACGCCGAGGTCGAAGGCGCGGCGCAGGATGGCCCGCTGGGAGCCGAGCGTGCGGTCGTCGCCGAAGTTGTGCCACAGGCCCAGCGAGACCGCCGGGAGCTTCAGTCCGCTGCGTCCGGTGCGGCGGTACTCCATGCCGGCGTAGCGCTCGTCGGCGGCGCGATAGAGGGAACGTACATCCATACGCCCTGCCTATCACGGGTTTCCGGTCGGCGGACCGCCCGCGCGTCGGCTTGCGCCCGGCCCCCGCAAGGGTTCCGAACCTCGCCCCGGGGTCGTGGTCGCGGCCCCCAGCGCAGTATGGTGAGCCGCGGGGTGCCGTATTTCGAGGGGCTGGAAAGCATGAATCTGCGCGACCTGGTGTACGGGCTCTACGCACGCCGCGTCGAGTCCCGGCTGGATCTCGCGCAGGCCCCCAAGCACATCGGCGTCATCCTCGACGGCAACCGGCGCTGGGCGAAGGCCTCCGGCGGCAGCGCGGTGGAGGGCCACCGGGCCGGGGCGGACAAGATCGCCGAGATGCTCGGCTGGTGCGAGGAGACCGGTGTCGAGGTGGTCACCCTGTGGCTGCTGTCCACCGACAACCTCAGCCGCCCGCCGGAGGAGCTCAACCCCCTGCTCGGCATCATCGAGGGCGCGGTCTCCGGCCTGGCCGCCAGGGGCCGCTGGCGGGTCCACCACGTCGGCACCCTGGACCTGCTGCCGGGTCACACCCAGGCGGTGCTGAAGGAGGCCGAGGAGGCCACCCGGGAGGCGGACGGCCTGCTGGTGAACGTCGCCGTGGGCTACGGCGGCCGCCAGGAGATCGCGGACGCGGTCCGCTCGCTGCTGCTCGACCACGCCTCGCGCGGCACCTCGGTGGAGGACATCGCCGAGGTGCTGGACATCGACCACATCGCCGAACACCTCTACACCCGCGGCCAGCCCGACCCGGACCTGATCATCCGCACCTCGGGCGAGCAGCGGCTGTCCGGATTCATGCTGTGGCAGTCCGCCCATTCGGAGTACTACTTCTGCGAGGTCTTCTGGCCCGCGTTCCGCAAGGTCGACTTCCTGCGCGCCCTGCGTGACTACGCGGCCCGCCACCGCCGCTACGGCAACTAGCGCACCCGTCCCCCGGGCGTAGCCCTCCGTCCCACGCGCGGACCTCGTCGCATACGCAACCACTTTCGCGGGAATACCCCCCTCAGACCGGCACCCGGGCCACGGGCGCCGGACGACTGAGCGGGCGGCTGCGCGCCGTCCGTCCGGGAGGCCCAGTGCACACGGACGTGCTGTCCATCGGCCCAGCCCCTTCGGGCGGGCCGCGTCACGGTGCGGGCCGGTCCTCGGCCCACGGGTCCGGCCCCGGTCCAGTACCGCGCGACGCGCGCGCAGTCCGTACCGCCGTCGCCTCGACACCTCTCCCGAGGGGGTTCGTCCACCCGTGGTGACCAGCAAGAATCGCCGGGAGCACGACCGGCACACCTATGTCCTCGACACCAGCGTGCTGCTGGCCGACCCCAACGCCGTCATGCGGTTCGACGAGCACGAAGTGGTGCTGCCGGTCGTCGTGGTGACGGAGCTGGAGGCCAAGCGCCACCACCCGGAACTCGGCTACTTCGCCCGCCAGGCGCTGCGGCTGCTGGACGAGTACCGGATCCGCTACGGGCGGCTGGACGCGCCCATCCCGATCGGGGAGCTCGGCGGATCGCTCAGGGTCGAGCTGAACCACTCCGACCCGGGCGTGCTTCCGGCCGGCTTCCGCCTCGGCGACAACGACTCGCGCATCCTGGCGGTCGCCCGCAACCTCCAGGCGGAGGGGTACGACGTCACCGTCGTCTCCAAGGACCTGCCGCTGCGCATCAAGGCGTCCGCGGTCGGGCTGCTGGCCGAGGAGTACCGCGCGGAACTGGCCATCACCTCCGGATACACCGGAATGGCGGAGCTCCAGGTGACCGGCGCGGACGTCGACCGGCTCTTCGCCGAGGAGACCACCGCCCTGCCGGGCACCGAGGAGCTGCCGGTCCACACCGGCCTGGTGCTCCAGTCGGAACGCGGCAAGGCGCTGGGCCGGGTCGCCGAGGACGGCTCGGTGCGGCTGGTACGCGGCGACCGGGAGGCGTTCGGGCTGCACGGCCGCAGCGCCGAGCAGCGGATCGCGCTGGACCTGCTGCTCGACCCGGAGGTCGGCATCGTCTCGCTGGGCGGCCGGGCGGGCACCGGCAAGTCGGCGCTGGCGCTGTGCGCGGGCCTGGAAGCCGTGCTGGAGCGGCGGCAGCACCGCAAGGTGATGGTCTTCCGGCCGCTGTACGCGGTGGGCGGACAGGAGCTGGGCTACCTGCCGGGCAACGAGTCGGAGAAGATGAGCCCTTGGGCGCAGGCGGTCTTCGACACGCTCTCGGCGGTCACCTCGGCGGACGTCATCGAGGAGGTCGTGGAACGCGGCATGCTGGAGGTGCTGCCGCTCACCCACATCCGGGGCCGCTCGCTGCACGACGCCTTTGTGATCGTGGACGAGGCGCAATCCCTGGAGCGGAACGTGCTGTTGACCGTTCTGTCCCGGATCGGCGCCGGATCCCGGGTCGTTCTCACCCACGACGTGGCACAACGGGACAATCTTCGGGTCGGACGATATGACGGAGTGGTCGCCGTGGTGGAGAAACTGAAGGGTCATCCGCTGTTCGCCCATGTGACGCTGACCCGCTCCGAGCGCTCCCCGATCGCCGCACTGGTGACCGAGATGCTGGAGGACGTCCAGCCGTAGGACCCGCCGAAGCAGTGGCCAACGGTCGCTGCGCGTAAAGGATTTGACACGCTGAGGCTGCTGCGTCCGTGAAGGGCGCAGCAGCCTAGCCGTGTCCGGGGGCGACACGCCGGGGTTTCCGTGAAACCAGCAGGCCCAAACGCGTTGTGACGTTCGCCACGCAACTGAGAATTGCCTTAGCGCGTCATCGTCGGGCAGGGTGTGGGGCTGTCAGGTCCCGCTTACGGCGCACCGCACCGGCGACGGTGCGAAAACCCCCAGAACTGAACAGTGTTGGCCGTAAGCCGCCCAGCACCACGCGGACCCCGCTCGGGGATCGCACCGGGCCCGTGCCTCCCGTGACCAGTCGGACTCCGGTCCGCCACCAGGGGGAGGCCAGTGTCAGGGGCACGATTGCGTCCGCGCGGTCACCAACGCGGGCGACGCTGGAAGGAAACCGTGTGAGCCGGATCTCCGTCCGGGGTATCGCCGTAGCGTCAGCGACCGCGGTCACCACCGTGGGTGCCGTCGTGGGCGTCGCCTCTGGCAGCGAGCCGACCGCCGCAGCCGCGCAGCCCGTCGCCGACGCGACCTCCCTCGACACCATCGTCGACGGTCAGCAGACCAACGCGCAGGTCGCGTCGCTGACCGAACAGGTCCAGTCGCAGCAGGCCGCCGCCGACGCCGCCGCGAAGCAGGCAGCCGAGCAGGCCGCCCGCGTCGCGGCCGCCAAGCAGGCCGAGCTGAAGAAGAAGCAGGCCGAGCTGGCGAAGCTGAAGCAGGAGGCCGCCTCCCGCGACGAGCAGCGCCAGTCGCTGTCCACGCTGAGCTCGGGCGACTACTCGGTCTCGGGCATCCAGGCGATGGCCCAGCAGATCATCGGCAACGAGCAGCAGTACGAGTGCTTCTCCTGGATCGTGACGCACGAGAGCGGCTGGAACTACCAGGCGACCAACGCCTCCTCCGGCGCCTACGGCCTGGTGCAGGCCCTGCCCGGCTCCAAGATGGCCTCGGCGGGCGCCGACTGGCGGACCAACCCGGCCACGCAGATAAAGTGGGGCCTGGGCTACATGAACGACCGGTACCACAGCCCCTGCGGCGCCCAGCAGTTCTGGGAGGCCAACGGCTGGTACTGAGTACCGCCGAGGCCGCACGCCCGAGCCTTCCACGACGAGCCCCGCCGGGCCTTCCCGGCGGGGCTCGTCGCGTGACCGGCGCGTCCGCGGCCCGACCGCCGGTACCGCCTCGCCGGGGCCGTCAACCCCGCCGCCGGGTAACCTCGTCCTTCCGGGCGGTTCAGGAGCGCGCCCGCTCAGGGGCGCACCGCCAGCACCGCAGGGGATGGAACGGACATGCCGCACACAAGCCGGTGGCGTACCGGCCTCGCCGACAGCCTCGCCAGGGCCGCCGGCCGCCTCGCCGAGCGCAAGGCGGCGGCGGAGAACCGCGAGGAGCGGTTCGAGGAGCGTCTGGGGGAGCGCGGCGAGGCCGACGAGCGCCGGGCGGAGCGCCGGGACGACGACCGGTTCAGGGAGCGCGAGCGGGCCCGTGAGGAGGCGCACGACGAGGCGCACGACGACTACGTGCCCCCGCCGCCCTCCTACGCGCCCGCCGTCGCCGCCCCTCGCGCCCCGGTGGTCGCGGTGCCGTGGGGCGTGCGGGTGGCCGCGGAGGTCGCCTGGCGCTTCCTGATCCTGGCCGGTTCGCTGTACGTCCTGATGCGGGTGATCTCCGCGATCAAGCTGGTGGTGCTGGCGTTCGTGGCCGCGCTGCTGATCACCGCGCTGCTCCAGCCGATCGTCGCCCGGCTCAAGCGGGCCGGGCTGCCGCGGGGCCTGGCCACCGCGGTGACGTTCATCGGCGGCTTCGTGGTGATGGGCCTGGTCGGCTGGTTCGTGGTCTGGCAGGTGATGGAGAACACCGACCAGCTCTCCGACCAGCTCCAGGCCGGTATCGGCCAGTTGAAGAAGTGGCTGCTCAACTCGCCGTTCCACGTGACCGAGAAGCAGATCAACCAGATCGCCAAGAACCTCCAGCACGCGGTCGGCACCAACGCCGAGACCATCACCTCGGCCGGTCTCCAGGGCGTCACGGTGGTCCTGGAGGTCTTCACCAGCCTCTTCCTGGCGATGTTCTCCACCCTGTTCCTGCTCTACGACGGCCGCAACGTGTGGAACTGGGTGCTCAAGCTCTTCCCGCGCGACGCCCGCGAGGGCGTGGCCGGCGCCGGGCCGCGCGCCTGGCGCACCCTGACGCTCTACGTGCGCGGCACGGTGATCGTCGCGTTCATCGACGCGGTCTGCATCGGCGTGGGGATCTACTTCCTCGGGGTGCCGATGGCGGTGCCGCTGGCCGTGCTGATCTTCCTGGGCGCCTTCATCCCCATGGTCGGCGCGGTGGCCTCCGGCGCGCTGGCGATGATCGTGGCGCTGGTGACGCAGGGGCCGTTCACCATGCTGATGGTGCTGGTGGTGGTCCTGGCGGTGCAGCAGATCGAGGGCCACATCCTCCAGCCGTTCATCCTCGGCCGCGCGGTGCGGGTGCACCCGCTGGGCGTGGTGCTGGCGGTGGCGTCCGGTTCGCTGATCGCCGGGATCGGCGGCGCGGTGGTGGCGGTGCCGCTGGTCGCGGTCACCAACACGGTGGTCGGC
The DNA here is from genome assembly GCF_019890615.1 of Streptantibioticus parmotrematis. Lineage (GTDB taxonomy): Bacteria > Actinomycetota > Actinomycetes > Streptomycetales > Streptomycetaceae > Streptantibioticus_D > Streptantibioticus_D parmotrematis. Next base: position 337,901 of record NZ_JAINVZ010000002.1, read on the forward strand.
TACCTGCGCCAGCACGTACGGGAGAACGCGCTGCGCCAGGCGGTCCCGGAGGCCGCGCCGCCCACGCCATCCACGCCATCCGAGCCGCCCACGCCGCCCGCCGCGCCCGCCCCGGAAGAGGGCTGACACGACGAGAGCGGGGTCACGGGAGACGACTCCCGTGACCCCGCTCTGTCGTTGCCGAAGGGCGGACCGGCGTCAGGCCGAGGCCAGCGCCGCCTCCGCGTCCAGCGTGGTGGCGACGGCCTGCACGACCGCCGCGATCTTGAACGCCTCCTGGACGACCTCGCGGCTCACGCCCGCCTTGCGCAGCACCTGCTCGTGCGAGTCCAGGCACTGGCCGCAGCCGTTGACCGCGGAGACCGCGAGCGACCACAGCTCGAAGTCGGCCTTCTCCACGCCCGGGTTGCCGATGACGTTCATCCGCAGGCCCGCGCGCAGCGTGCCGTACTCCGGGTCCGACAGCAGGTGCCGGGTGCGGTAGAAGACGTTGTTCATCGCCATGACGGCGGCGGCGGCCTTGGCCGCGGTGTACGCCTCAGGGCTCAGGTTGGCCTTGGCCTCCGGCTCCAGCTCGCGCAGCACGATGGGGCTGCGCGCGGCGATGGACACCGCGAGCACGGTGCCCCACAGCTGCTGCTGCGGCAGGTCGGAGTTGCCGATGACCGAACCGAGGTTGAGCTTGAGGTCCTTGGCGTAGTCCGGCAGCGCGGACTTCAGGGTGTCGAGTGCCATGTCAGCGGATCACTCCCCGGAGAGCAGCTTGACCGGGTCCAGGGTCTCGTCGCCCTTGCTCCAGTTGCACGGGCACAGCTCGTCGGTCTGCAGCGCGTCGAGCACCCGCAGGACCTCCTTGGGGTTACGGCCCACGGAACCGGCGGTCACCATCGAGAACTGGATCTCGTTGTTCTGGTCGACGATGAAGACCGCGCGCTGCGCGAAGCCGTCCTCGCCCTCGACGCCGAGGGCGCGCATCAGCTCGTGCTTGGAGTCGGCCAGCATCGGGAAGGGCAGCTCACGCAGGTCGGCGTGGTCACGCCGCCAGGCGTGGTGGACGAACTCCGAGTCGCCGGAGACGCCGAGCACCTGCGCGTCGCGGTCGGCGAACTCCTCGTTCAGCTTGCCGAACGCGGCGATCTCGGTCGGGCAGACGAAGGTGAAGTCCTTCGGCCAGAAGAAGACGACCGACCAGCCCTTGCCGAAGTCCTCGGAGCTGTACTCCTTGATCTCCAGCTTGTCGTCGGACGGGCCTTCCACGCCCATGAGCTTCCAAGCGGGGAACTGGTCACCGACAGTGAGCATTGAGGGGTCTCCTGTGCTTGCGCGGGTTGGACGTGACCCACCGTGCCACAGCCATGATTGATCACAGAAATCGCCCCGGCGCGACCTACTGATAGGTAGGGCTGATCAGTATCCTGGGAGGTGTCCTCCGCACCCGCCGGGTGCGCCCGCCACCGCACGTCCCGGGGAGCCCGCCGTCAAAGCGCAGCGTCAGCCCAGCCTCGCCCAGCTCAGGGCCTTCGCCGCGGTCGCGGAGCACCTGCACTTCCGGGACGCCGCCGCCGTCACCGGCACCAGCCAGCCCGCGCTGTCGGCCGCCGTCGCCGCGCTGGAGGACGTCGTCGGCGTCCGGCTGGTGGAACGGACCACCCGCCGCGTCCTGCTCACCCCCGCCGGGGAACGCCTCGCGGCGCGGACACGCAGCGTACTGGACGCGGTCGCCGACCTGATGGAGGAGGCGGAGGCGGTACGGGCGCCGTTCACCGGCGTGCTGCGGCTCGGCGTCATCCCGACGGTGGCGCCCTACCTGCTGCCGTCCGTGCTCGGCCTGGTCCACGACCGCTATCCGGACCTCGACCTCCAGGTCCACGAGGAGCAGACCGCCTCGCTGACCGAGGGCCTGACCGCCGGACGGCTCGACCTGCTGCTGCTCGCGGTGCCGCTGGGACTGCCCGCGATCACCGAACTGCCCCTGTTCGACGAGGACTTCGTCCTGGTCATGCCGCGCGACCACCGGCTCGCCGGACGCGACGACATCCCGCGCCGCGAACTGCGCGACCTCGACCTGCTGCTGCTCTCCGAGGGGCACTGCCTGCGCGACCAGGCCCTCGACATCTGCCGCGAGGTGGGCCGCGCCGAGGGGGCGCCGGTGACCACCAGCGCGGCCGGCCTGTCCACCCTGGTCCAGCTGGTCGCGGGCGGCCTCGGCGTCACGCTGCTGCCGCGCACCGCGGTCCCGGTCGAGGTGGGCCGCGGCGCCCGGCTGGCCACCGGCACCTTCCAGGACCCGGCGCCGGTACGGCGGATCGCGCTGGCGATGCGGACGGGGACGGCGCGGGCCCAGGAGTTCGAGACCTTCGCCGCCGCCCTGCGCGACACCCTGCGCCCGCTGCCGGTGCGCATGGCGGCCTGAGCGGGCCGAGGAGCCTCCGGCGGCCTTGAGTGCTTGAGCGGTCGAGCGCCCGGGCGGGTCGACGCGGCCCGCCCGGGCGCCCGTTCACTCCGTGCGCAGGCCGTCCGGCCGCATCATCCGCCACAGCGGCGGCAGGCTCAGCAGCGTGACCAGCACGACCACGCCTGCGCCCGCGCCCGCCATCACCGCGACCGAGGCCCAGTCGAAGCCCACCGACTCGTTGACCACCCGCAGCAGCACCGCGCCGAGCCCCAGGCCGCCCGCCACGGCGAGCACCAGCCCCAGCGCCATCGGCACCGCGGCCTGCCACAGCACCGAGAGGCCCAGCGTGCGGCGCCGGGTGCCGAAGGCCACCAGCGTCGCCAGCAGCCGCCTGCGCTCGCGCAGTTGCTCCAGCATCGACACCAGCAGGCTGGCCCCGATCATCACCAGCACCGCCACCGCCCCGATCATCAGCCCGCGCCGGAGACTCACGTACCGCTGGGCCTCCTGGGTCGCGTGCAGCGTCGTCGTCGGGTCCGACGGGTCGATGCGCACCGCCGTGTTGCGCACCAGGTCCTCGGCGTCCGGCACGCCCGGGTCCAGCGTGATGGCGATGCGGGCCTGGGGGGCCTGGAGCAGGTCCGGGTCGAGCGCCTCCGGGGTGGCCAGCACGCCCGAGCGCTCGTAGCCGGTGGCGTCCGTCTCCCCGGTCACGGTCCGCGCCGAGGCCGGGATGGTCCACGGCCTGGGCCCGTCGCCGGTCGCGCCGGGCGTGCCGGGGACGCTCAGGTCGAGCCGGTGCCCCGGCGTGAGCAGCGGGTCGGGCGGGCTGCCGTACAGGCCGGTCACCAGGAAGACGCTGCCGGGGGAGCACGACCCGATACGGGCGACCTGCCGCAGCGTGGCGCAGTCGCCCACCGTGATCCCGGTCGTGCTCAGGTCGTCCTCCGCCTGCTCGCCGTGCCCGGACCGCGCCGCGTCCCTGGCCCTGGCGGCGGCTCCGAGGTCGGCGGCCCCGCTCTCCGCCGTGCCCATCACCTGGCGCACGCCCTCGGTGGTGCGGAAGGCGCCGACGACCCGCTTGACCTGGGAGCCGTCGCGCACCGGAATGTCGACCGCCATCTGCGCCGACGCCGGGTCCTGACCGGTGTCGTGGGTGAACTGGCCCGCCACACCGGCGAACACCGCCTGCACCGCGATCGCCCCGGCCACCGCCACGGTGATCCCGCTGACCGTCCGCGCCGCCACGCCGGACGACAACTGGAGGCTGCGGGAAGCCAGTTGCCACGGCACGGGACCGGCGCCGCCCAGCCGGGCGACCACCGTCTGCACCAGCCACGGCAGCAGCGTGGTCAGCCCGAGCAGCAGCAGTACCGCGCCCGCGGCGACCTGCGGCCGGTTCACCGAGGAGGCCGGGCCGGTCGCGGCGACCGTGCCGATCAGCGGGTACAGCATCGCGAGCCCGGCCGCGGGCACCAGCAGCCGCCACCACAGCCGCCGCCTTCGGGGCGTCGCGCCGCGCACCACGCCCAGCGGCTCGATGACCACCCCGCGCAGCGCCAGCAGCGTCACCAGCACCGCGGCCACCGGCACGGCCACCGCGATCAGCGCGGCCAGCTCGGGGGCGGGCGTCATGTCGGAGGGGAAGACGCTGGTCTGGTCGAGGGAGAACGTCCCGATCGCCCGCCGCAGCCCCAGGAAGACCGCGGCTCCGGCGACCAGCCCCAACAGCGCGCCGCACAGCGCCTCACCGGCCGCGATCCGCCGCGTCGTCCGGGAGTCGGCGCCGATCAGCCGCAGCGCCGCCAGCCGCCGGTCGCGCCGCTCGCCGCCGAAGCGCACCGCGGTCGCGACGAAGACCCCGACCGGCACCAGCAGCACCACGAAGACGATGACGAGCAGCACGATCAGCACCGGGGTCCACGGGTCCTGCGGGAACCCGCCGCCGAAGCGGTCGATGCGCCGGGTCATCCCGACGTACTGGGAGAGCCCATGGGCGCCCGCGTAGTAGAGCAGTTCCTTCGGACCGCTCAGCCCGGCCGCGCCCACGGTCCCGACGACGTGCTGCGGCAGCCGTTCGCGCAGCAGCCTGTCCGCCGGGTCGGCGAGCATCGAGGCGAGCGCGGGGGAGACCACCATCTCGCCCGGCCCCGGCATCCGGCTCACCCCGGGCGGCAACGGCGGCTCGGCGCCCTCGGGTTCGAAGAGGTCGCCGGTGATGTCGTACCAGCGGTAGGTGGTGTTCGCCGGCTCGACCAGCAGGGTGTGCGGGCCCGGCCGCGTCGGTTCGGCGCCCGAGCCGTCGGTGGACCGGGCGCTGGTCCGGTCCGACCTGGCCTGCAACATCGCGGGCACGGCGGCGGTGGTCAGCAGCAGGGCCACGCCGAGACCCACGCCGACCGCGGTCAGCAGCGTACGGATCCAGCCCTCACGGCCCCCGGTGACGGCGAACCGCATGCCGAGACCGAGGTCGCGCGCCCAGACACGGAACGGGTCGTGCGCCGCGGAGCCGGAGCGCGCGGGGTGCTCGGAGCGCGCGGGGCGCTCGGGGTGCGGCGCGCTCACGCGGCCGGCTCCCGGGTCAGGTCGCGCGAGCGCCCGTCGCGCACCACGACCTCGCGGTCGGAGTACGCGGCGACCCGCGCCTCATGGGTGACCAGCACGACGGCCGCGCCGGTGTCGCGGGCCGCCGAGGTCAGCAGCCGCATCACCCGCTCGCCGTTGAGCGAGTCGAGGGCGCCGGTCGGCTCGTCGGCGAAGACCACCCGCGGCTCGGTGACCAGCGCGCGGGCCACCGCGACCCGCTGGCCCTGGCCGCCGGAGACCTCGCCGGGCCGCTGCCGGGTCACCTCCGCGACCTCCAGGCGCTCCAGCCACTCGGTGGCGCGGCGCTCGGCCTCCTTGCGCCTGACCCCGCCGAGCCGCAGCGGCAGCGCCACGTTCTCCAGGCAGGTCAGTTCCGGGACGAGCTGGCCGAACTGGAAGACGAAGCCGAACTCGTCGCGCCGCAGCCTGCTGCGTTCGGCGTCCGGCATCGCCGACAGCTCCCGGTCCCGGTAGCGGACCACACCCGCGTCGGGGCGGACGATCCCGGCCAGGCAGTGCAGCAGCGTCGACTTGCCGGAGCCGGAGGGGCCCATGACGGCCACGACCTCGCCGGGGGATATGGAGAAGTCCGCCTCGTCGAGCGCGGGGGTGGTGCCGTAGGTCTTGCGCAGCCCGGTGGCGGTCAGCAGGGGACGCCGCCCGGGTCGCGCGCCGTCGTCCGCGGCCTGGGCGTCGCGTGCCACGCTCACGACCGGACCTCCTTCGCCAGGTCGTCGAGCCGGGCGGCGGTCAGTTCGAGCCACCGCAGGTCGGCTTCGAGGTGGAACAGCGCGTGGTCGCACACCAGCTGGTCGGCGAGGTCGCCGTCCGTCTTGCGGCGGGTCAGCTCGCGCATCAGCCGCAGGTGCTCGGAGCGCTGGGAGTCCAGCAGGTCGGCGGCGCTGCGCCCGGTGAGCAGGGCGAGCACCACCTTCGTGTAGAGGGTGCTGTGCAGGTACGGCTCGGGGCGCTCGGGCCGCGCGAGCCAGTCCTCGACGTCGGTGACGCCCGCGTCGGTGACCGCGTACCGCTTGCGCTCGGGACCGCCGCCGGGCTCGATGCCCTCGACCACGACGAGGCCGTTCTTCAGCAGCCGGGCCAGCGTCGAGTAGACCTGGCCGTAGGCGAGCGGGCGGTCCTGCCCGAAGCGTTCGTCGAAGGCCCGCTTGAGGTCGTAACCGTGGCGTGGCCCCGACTCCAGGAGTCCGAGAAAGGTGTGGCCGATTGACATGCGAGGGACTCTACACCATGCGTATACACCGCGTGTATAGGTGCGGAAGCGGCCACGTTCGCCGGTTCGGGGTGGCGCCCGCTTTGGTTCCCGGCCATCGGCGTGGCCCTTCTCACGTGCCGATATTGTTCGATTTTCGGCAAATAGTGGCAGCTAGTGGTGTTAGGTTCGGCGATCGCGTCTGTTGGCTGAGGAGAGACGGATCGTGCGGACCAGGAACGGGGCCGGCACCGGCGGAAGCCGGGGCGGCAGGGCCAAGGGCAACGGCAGGGGCTGGACCCTGGGCCGCGTACTGCGCTGGGCGCTGGGCTGCGCCCTCGGCGTGCTGGTGCTCGGCATCGGCGCGTTCGTCGCGCTGTACTTCATGGTCGACGTGCCCGACGCGAACGCGGCCGCCACCGCCCAGGCCAACGTCTACAAGACCGCCGACGGCAAGGTGATCGCCCGCACCGGCGAGATCAACCGCGAGAAGGTCCCGCTCAGCCAGATACCCGTGGCCGTCCAGCACGACTTCGTGGCCGCCGAGAACAAGACCTTCTACTCGGACAAGGGCGTCGACCTCAAGGGCATGGCCCGCGGCGTCTACAACACCCTGTCCGGGCACGGCACCCAGGGCGGCTCGACGATCACCCAGCAGTACGTCAAGAACTACTACCTCGACCAGAACCAGACGATCAGCCGCAAGGCCAAGGAGCTGATCATCTCGCTCAAGGTCGACCAGGAAGTCAGCAAGTCCGACATCCTCGACGGCTACCTCAACACCGCCTACTTCGGCCGCGGCGCCTACGGCGTCCAGGCCGCCGCCCAGGCCTACTACGGCGTCGACGTCAGCAAGCTCGACGCCGAGCAGGGCGCCTACCTGGCCTCGCTGGTGCAGGCGCCCAGCCAGTACGACTGGGCGGTCGCCGGGCCCGAGGGCAAGAAGCTGGTGACCGCCCGCTGGAACTACGTGCTCGACAACATGGTCGGCATGAAGTGGATGGACCCGGCCGCCCGCGCCAAGGCCACCTTCCCGGTCCCGATCGCCCCCAAGCCGCTGCCCGGACTCACCGGCCAGAGCGGCTACTTCGTCGAACTCGCCGACCACCAGCTGGAGTCCAGCGGCGCGATCACCGACGCCCAGCTCGCGGCGGGCGGCTGGACCATCACCCTGTCCATCGACCCGTCCAAGCAGCGCGACCTGCAGAACGCGGTCAAGACCGAGCTGACCAGCCAGCTCGACCCGAAGGACCGCAAGACCGACGCCGCCGTCCAGCCGGGCGCGGTCTCCGTCGACCCCAAGACCGGCTACATCGTGGCGCTCTACGGCGGCGCGGGCTACACCGAGCACTACGTCTCCAACGCCACCCGCTCCGACTACCAGGTCGCCTCCACCTTCAAGCCGATCGCCTTCGCCTCGGCGCTGGAGAACCACGCGACCACCCAGGACGGGCGGCCGATCGACGCCTCCACGATCTACGACGGCACCAGTCGCCGCCCGGTGCAGGGCGCGTCCGTGCCGTTCGCGCCGCCCAACGAGGACGGCGTCAACTACGGCAACATCACCGTGCAGAAGGCCATGGACGACTCCGTCAACTCGGTCTTCGCCCAGCTCGCGGTGGACGCCGGTCTCGACAAGGTGGCCAACACCGCGGTCGGCCTCGGCATGCCGTCCAGCACCGAGGGCCTGCGCGACGGGCCGTCGATCGCGCTCGGCACGATGGGCGCCAGCCCGCTGACCATGGCCGGGATCTACGCCACCTTCGACAACCACGGCCAGAAGGTGACCCCCAGCATCGTCAAGTCGGCCGTGCGCAACGGCACCCCGGCCCAGCTGTCCAGCCCGATCGGCGGGCAGGCGGTCAGCCGGGCCACCGCCGACGCGGTCACCTCGGTGCTCACCGGCGTGGTCAACTCCGGCACCGGCTCGGCCGCCCAGCAGAAGAGCGACGTCGCGGGCAAGACCGGCACCTCCGACAGCGACAAGTCGGCCTGGTTCACCGGCTACACCCCGGACCTGGTCACCTCGGTCGGCCTGTTCGGCCAGGACGCCAAGACCGGCGCCCAGGTGACCCTGTCCGGCGCGGGCGGCGACGGCCGGGTCAACGGCGGCACGTTCCCCGCGCAGATCTGGGGCGCCTACACCCAGGCGGCGATCAGCGGCGAGGACGCCGAGCACTTCGACCTCGACACCGACCAGGGCGCGGGCGTGGTGCCCGACGCGCCGATCCCGTCGCACACGCCGTCCTCCGCGCCGCCGTCCAGCCCCGCCTCCACCGGCCCCTCGGCGCCCACGGTGCCCTCGCACACCCCGTCGACGCACCCCAGCGAGCCGCCGGTGCCGTCCCGCTCGCCCAAGCCGCCGGTCAGCCCGAACCCGCCGAACCCGACGACGAGCGGTCAGCCGGTCGACCCGGGCGGCGGAGGCGACGAGCAGCAGGGCGTACCCGGCTTCGGCTGATCAGGCTGATCCGGGACTGATCCGGACGCGATGCAGCCCCGTGGCACGGAGCGGACGTCTCGTGCCACGGGGCTGCGGTCCCTCGGGCGACGAGGACGCGGTGCCGCCCTTACCGGCAGTCAACAGGCGCGCCGCGCCCTCGGCAACAGGGCACGCCTGCCCGGCGCGGCGGCCGGCACTCCCGGGGGGAACCGTGCCGGCCGCGCACCGCGCTCAGGGCAGCGGCAGTTCGAACCAGACCACCTTGCCCGCGCTCAGCCGGGTGGCCCCCCACCGCTGGGCCAGCCGGTGGACGAGGAAGAGCCCGCGCCCGTTCTCGTCCTGGGTCCCGGCGTGCCGCATCCGGGGCAGCTGCGGCGCGTCGTCGCCGACCTCGCAGCGCAGCACGTCGGTACGGAGCAGCCGCAGCGTGATGGGGCGTCCCGCGTACCGCACCGCGTTGGTCACGACCTCGCTGACCAGCAGTTCCACCGAGTCCGCCAGGTCGTCCAGGTCCCAGCGGCGCAGCGCCCTGCGCACCAGGCGGCGGGCCCGGCCCGCGGTCTGCGGATGCGGTTCGAGGAACCAGTAGGCGACGTCGCTGGGCGCGATGCCGTCGAAGCGGGCGGCCAGCAACGCGATGTCGTCGTCCCGGTCGCCGGGCCCGAGGATGTCCAGCACCTCGTCGCACAGCGGTTCCAGGGGCGGCGGGCAGACGATCGAGCCGACCGCGCCCAGCCGCTCGCGGAGCCGTTCGATCCCGGACCACACGTCCCGGGTACGCGACTCCACCAGGCCATCGGTGTACAGAAGTAAGGTCGCGTCCGCGGGCGCGGGCAGCTCGACCGCCTCGAACGGCACGCCGCCCACCCCGATCGGGGCGCCCTCGGGCACCTTGAGCACTTCGGTGCGCCCGTTCGCGTGCAGCATCACGGGCGGCGGATGCCCGGCGTTGGCCACGACCAGCCGGTGCGCTATCGGGTCGTAGACCGCGTAGACGCAGGTCGCCATGCGGTCGTGGCCGAGGCGCTGGGCCTGCTCGTCCAGGTGGTACAGGACCTCCTGCGGCGGCAGGTCGAGCCCGGCCAGCGTCTGCACCGTGGTGCGCAACTGGCCCATGATCGCGGCCGACTGCATGGAGTGACCCATCACGTCGCCGACCACCAGCGCCACCCGGCTGCCCGGCAGCGGGATCGCGTCGTACCAGTCGCCGCCGACCCGCGCGGTCTCCGCCGCGGGCAGATAGCGGCTGGCCAGCCGCACGCCGGTGGGCTGCGGCAGCGAGTCGGGCAGCATCGCGCGCTGCAACTGGTCGGCGATGTACGCCTCGCGGCCGTAGAGCACCGCCTTGTCCACGCCGAGCGCGGTGTGGGTGGCCAGCTGAGCGGCGATCAGCAGGTCGTCCGGTTCGAACGCGGGCCGGTCCGGGCGGCGCAGCAGCACCGCCGCGCCGATCACCCGGCGCCGGCCGCGCAGCGGGGCCAGCACGGCCCGCCGCCCGGTGGGCACCTCGCAGTCGACGAGTTCGGCGAGCGCCTGCTCGACCTGCTCGGTCTCCGCGAACAACGGCCGCACCCCGCGCAGCACCTCCGCCAGCGGACCGTCCATCCGCACCCGGGTGGTCTCCGCGGCGGCGCTCACCTCCGGCGCGGGCACCAGCGGCAGGCGCGGGCCGAGCGTGCCCTCGGTGTCGGCGTCCTCCGGGATGCGGTCGGTCCTGCGCAGCCGCAGCACCAGCGGCTCCACCGGCCGTTCGTCGCCCACCGGCAGCGGATCACGCAGGTAGACCAGGATCGCGTCGGCGAAGGTCGGCACCACCGAGCGGCACAGGCCCAGCACGATCTCGTCCAGGTCGAGGCCGCGGGCGATCCGCCGGGTGGCGGCGCCCACGTACCGCAGCCGTCCGGTCTCCGGCTCGGCCGGTCCCGCGTGCGCCCCGCCGGAAGCCCTCACGGGCTGGGAGGCGGGCGCAGGCCCGGGCACGGAAGCGGGCTCCCGCGGCGGCTGTTCACGCGGTCGCGGCGGGCGGGCCGCCGGGCCGTCCTGGGTGGTGGCCCGCACCCGGTGCTCCCCGGGCCCCTCGCCGGGTCCGGCACCGGCCGCGGTCCGCGACCCCGGCCGGGATCCGCCGCGGGGGTCCGCGGGCACGCCCGCATCGCCGCCGCTGGCGCCCGGCTCGTGCGGGCGCGCGGCGGCACCGCTGGACGCGCTTATCTCCTCGGCCGCCCGCCGAGGGGCGCGGTGCTCCGTCACGCTAGGGGTTCCATCCGTCCGTCCGTGCGCCGCAGGCAACCTGCGCAACCGTTCAGGTGAGCCGCCGGCAGTGCAGGAAGAGCTGCTCCTCCGGCGGCACATCGGTGCTCGCCGGGGCGTACGAGTACGAGGACTCCTCGACGATCTCGAAGCCCGCGTCACACACGACCCGTCGCAAATCGTCCCGCAAGTATCCAGATACCCGGATCGTGTGACCGAGGAACGGAATGGCGAAATCATCCACGTCCGCTTCCACCATGGAAAGCGCCAGCAACCCTGACGGCACCAGGAGTTCACGCACCGTCGCGAGCGCCAGCGGGATCTCCGCGCGCGGCAGCATCAGCAGCGAGAAGAACGCGGTGGCGCCGTCGTAGCGCCCCTTGCCGCCCGCCACCGTCTCGCCCGGGCCGCCCGGTCGCAGGTCCGCGATGTCCATCTGGTGGAAGACCGCGTCCGGCACCCGCTCACGGGCCAGCGAGACCATCTTGGACGACAGGTCGATGCCGACCACCTTGTGGCCCGCGTCGCTGAGTTGACGCGTCGTCGGCACACCGCTGCCGCAGCCGAGGTCGATCACGCGCGACCCGGCCGGCAGGGACCCGGCGAGCCAGGCGCCCGCCGCGAGTTGTCCCTCCTTGTGCGGGAAGGCGTCGTCGTACCGGTCGCCTATGGCGTCGAACGCCTCGGCCTGGCCGGTGCGGTCCGGCACTCCGTACTCGTAGCCGTCGCTTCCCACGGACTCCACGGGCTCCCTGGCTCCTCTGGTCGGCCTGACTGAGCGTCAAGCCTTGGTCGCTGCTTGCTTTTTCGGCGATGCCGCGAAGGACGATCCTACGTACCCGGGGGAGGGTGGTATCAAGGGGCTCGGGGAATTAGCCGGTCCCAGTCGTCCGGGAGAGTGGGCACCGTCCAGGACGGATCGGGCCGCCACGCGGGCCAGTCGTCGCGGAACGGCGGCCCCCACTCCTCGATCACCGAAACCGCCCGAGCGCCCGCTTCCCGCACGCTTTCCGCCAGTTCCGGGCCGACCCATCCGTCGGCCTGCGCCTGGGTGAACTCGTCCACGTCGAGCCACCTCCAACTGCCGTCCGGATTGACCGCGATGTCCAGGAAGTGGTCCTGTGAATCGACACCACCCGACCAACGGCGATGCGGCGCCTCCAGGTTGACGTACCAGTTCTTGAACCGCCACTCGGGTCGCCAGAACAACCACACCGACCACGGATCGCCCGGCCGCGCCAGCTTCAGCACCCCGGTGCCCCACCAGCGTTCCACCGTGGTCGTCCTCGGCTTGCGGTAACGGGTGCGCAGCGGCTCGCGGTGCACGGGCGTGCCGTCGGCCAGCACCGGCTTGACGCACCGGGTCCCCGGCGCCATCCACACCGCGAGCAGCTCCGCGTCGTCGCGCACCACGGTCACCGGCCGGGCGATGTGCACCTGGTCGCCGTACCGCTCGCCGTTGCCCCGGTAGCGCCACAGGATGTGCGTGCCCGGCTCCCAGCGGGCGACGTCGTGCGGGCCGGTCAGGGCGTGAGCGTCGGCTGTCATGCACGGATCCTACGGAAGCCGGGCCGCGCGTGCGGCCCGGCTTCCGGGTGCCCGCACGGCTACGGGTGGGTCATCCGCAGCACGTCCAGCGCCTCGTCCAGCTGCTCGCGGGTCAGCTTGCCCTGCTCCACGTAGCCGCGTTCCTCGACGACCTCGCGGATCGTCTTGCGCTCCGCCAGCGACTGCTTGGCGACCTTGGCCGCCTCCTCGTAGCCGATGTACCGGTTGAGCGGGGTGACGACGGACGTCGAGGACTCCGCGTACTGCCGGGCCCGCTCCACGTTGGCCGTGATGCCGTCCACCGTGCGGTCGGCGAGCAGCCGGGAGACCGAGGCCAGCAACCCGGCCGACTCCAGGACGCTGTCCGCGATGACCGGGAGCATCACGTTCAGCTCGAAGTTGCCCGCGGCGCCCGCCCACGCGATCGTCGCGTCGTTGCCGACCACCCGTGCGGCGACCTGCGCCACCGCCTCGGGAATCACCGGGTTGACCTTCCCCGGCATGATCGATGAGCCGGGCTGGAGATCGGGCAGCGTGATCTCGGCGAGCCCGGCGCGCGGGCCCGAGCCCATCCAGCGCAGGTCGTTGACGATCTTCGTCAGGCCGACCGCGATCGTCCGCAGCTGCCCGGAGGTCTCCACCACGCCGTCCCGCGCGCCCTGCGCCTCGAAGTGGTCGCGGGCCTCGGTCAGCGGCAGCCCGGTGGTGCGGGTCAGCTCCTCGATGACGCGGGCGGCGAACCCGGGCGGGGTGTTGATGCCGGTGCCGACCGCGGTGCCGCCCAGCGGCAGTTCCGCCAGCCGCGGCAGCGAGGCGCGCAGCCGCTCGACGCCGTAGCGCACCTGGGCCGCGTAGCCGCCGAACTCCTGGCCCAGCGTGACGGGGGTGGCGTCCATCAGGTGGGTGCGGCCGGACTTCACCACGTCCGCGAACTCCCGCGCCTTGCGCTCCAGCGAGGCGGCCAGGTGCTCCAGCGCGGGGATCAGGTCGTGCACGACGGCGGCGGTGGCCGCGATGTGCAGGGAGGAGGGGAAGACGTCGTTGGACGACTGGCTGGCGTTGACGTCGTCGTTGGGGTGCACGCCGCGGCCCAGCCGCTCGCTCGCCAGCGTGGCGACGACCTCGTTGGCGTTCATGTTGGACGAGGTGCCGGAGCCGGTCTGGAAGACGTCGATGGGGAAGTGCGCGTCCCACCGCCCCTCGGCGACCTCCTCGGCGGCCCGCTCGATCGCCTCGGCGACCGCCTTGTCGACCACGCCCAGCTCGGCGTTGACCCGGGCGGCGGCGGCCTTGATCCGCCCCAGCGCCTCGATGTGCGCCCGCCGCAGCGTCCGCCCCGACACGGGGAAGTTCTCCACGGCCCGCTGCGTCTGCGCCCGCCACTTGGCCTCGGCCGGCACCCGCACCTCCCCCATGGAGTCGTGCTCGACCCGAAACCCGCCCGCGTTCACGTTGTCGTCGCTCATGCTTATGACAGTGCCCGCGACGGGCGATCTGTTCCCGGCGACCTCGATGGTCTCAACCCCGCGGAGGATCGGTCGCGGCCGCGTCAGACCTTTCTGACGACGATGCGGTCCGGAAGCAACTTCTCCAGATCGTCCACGTCGGAGGTGAAGACGGTGACCTGGCCTCGCTGCGAGAGCGCGACGACGGCGAGCATGGCGTCGATCGCGTACTTGTGACCGTGCAGGTTCGTGTCGCCCAACAGCCGACGGGCCCTTCGGGCCTCCTCCTTGCCCAAGCCGGCCACCTTGACGCGCGAGAGCACCCAGTCCCAGCGCTGTTCCGTGGTCCTGCCGTCGTACGCCTCGACCAGCGTCATGGGGGAGGTGACGACGTCAGCCTCTCCCCGTGCGGCGAGGTCGAGCCAGGCGATCATCGAGCGATCTCCGCGGACAGCGAGCGACAGCGCCTCGCAGTCCAGCACGAAGACGCGAAGCGGCTTCGCCTCGCGGTCACGCTTCGGGGTCACGCGGCCTCGCCGGCACGCTTGGCGGCGGCCTGGCGGCGCTCGTGCTCGGCGTCCAGGTCGTCCAGCGCGCCGTACGCTGCCGAGCGCTCGGAGTCGGTGACCGGCCCGTGTTCCTCCTCCAGCCACCGCACCAGCTCCAGGAGCCGGTCCCGGTCACGCTTCGAGCGCAGCGCCTCGGTGACGTAGGCAGAGATGCCTCGTTCGTCCGCCTCGGCCCGGATCTCGTCGAGGAGGTCCTCCGGGATGGTCACGGTCACTTTCCTGGTAGCCATACAGTGGACCATACTCGCCGTATGTCAGGCCTGCAATGGCGCGGACCTGGGCACCGCCGCCCGGCGCGCCCCCTCTCAGCCCTGCGACCGCACCGGAATGCTCGTGAAGGTCGGGGTCGTCGGGGCCGGGTCCTGGAAGAAGTCGTTGCCCTTGTCGTCGACCACGATGAACGCCGGGAAGTCCTCGACCTCGATCCGCCAGACCGCCTCCATGCCCAGCTCCTCGTACTCGACGACCTCGACCTTCTTGATGCAGTCCTGCGCGAGACGCGCCGCCGGGCCGCCGATCGAGCCGAGGTAGAAGCCGCCGTGGGCCGCGCACGCGTCGGTGACCTGCTGGGAGCGGTTGCCCTTGGCGAGCATCACCTTCGAGCCGCCCGCCGCCTGGAACTGCGCCACGTAGGAGTCCATCCGCCCGGCCGTGGTCGGGCCGAAGGAACCTGAGGCGTAGCCTTCGGGGGTCTTCGCCGGGCCCGCGTAGTACACCGGGTGGTCCTTGAGGTACTGCGGCATCTCCTCGCCCGCGTCCAGCCGCTCCTTGATCTTCGCGTGCGCGATGTCGCGGGCCACGACCAGCGGGCCGGTCAGCGACAGCCGGGTCTTGACCGGGTACTTCGTCAGCTCCGCGAGGACGGCGTCCATCGGCTGGTTGAGGTCGATGCGCACCACGTCGCCGTCGGCGGCCAGGTGCTCGTCGGTGGTGTCGGGCAGGAAGCGCGCCGGGTCGGTCTCCAGCTGCTCCAGGAAGACGCCCTCGGCGGTGATCTTCGCCAGCGCCTGCCGGTCCGCCGAGCAGGACACCGCGATCGCGACCGGGCAGGACGCGCCGTGCCGCGGCAGCCGCACCACGCGCACGTCGTGGCAGAAGTACTTGCCGCCGAACTGCGCGCCGATGCCGATCCGCTGCGTCAGCTCGAAGACCTTCTCCTCCAGCTCCTTGTCCCGGAAGCCGTGCCCGGCCGGCGAGCCCTGAGACGGCAGCTCGTCCAGGTAGTGCGCGGAGGCGTACTTCGCGGTCTTGAGCGCGTACTCGGCGCTGGTGCCGCCGACCACGATCGCCAGGTGGTACGGCGGGCAGGCCGCGGTGCCCAGTGAGCGGATCTTCTCCTCCAGGAAGCGCATCATCGACGCCTCGTTGAGGACCGCCTTGGTCTCCTGGAAGAGGAACGACTTGTTGGCGCTGCCGCCGCCCTTCGCCATGAACAGGAACTTGTACGCGCCGCCGTCGGTCGCGTACAGCTCGATCTGCGCGGGCAGGTTGGAGCCGGTGTTCTTCTCGTCCCACATCGTCAGCGGCGCCATCTGCGAGTAGCGCAGGTTGAGCTTGGTGTACGCGTCGTACACGCCGCGCGAGAGGGCCTCCTCGTCGCCGCCGGAGGTCAGCACGTTCTGGCCGCGCTTGCCCATCACGATCGCGGTGCCGGTGTCCTGGCACATCGGCAGCACGCCCGCCGCCGCGATGTTGGCGTTCTTCAGCAGGTCCAGCGCCACGAACTTGTCGTTGGGCGACGCCTGCGGGTCGTCCAGGATGCGGCGCAGCTGGGCGAGGTGGGACGGGCGCAGGTAGTGCGCGATGTCGTGCATCGCCTCGGCGGCCAGCTCGCGCAGCGCCTCCGGCTCGACCTTGAGGAACGTGCGGCCGTCGGCCTCGAAGGTGCTCACGCCCTCGGAGGTCACCAGGCGGTACGAGGTGGTGTCCTCGCCCAGCGGAAGCAGATCCGTGTAGGTGAACTCAGGCATGGTCGGCGGTGTCCTCACTCGGCGGCGTTGACGGCAGGACGACCAGCGTAGAACGGCCTGGCGGCGGCCGGGAAAGTTAGGTAAGGCTCACCAGCCGGACCGTCCGCTCCCGCGACCGCTCTGGTCACGATCTATCGCGTTTGGCTATCGTGGGGCCCGTGGACGAGTCGTCGCTCCAGAAGCGAGAGCAGCAGCCCAGTCAGCCCGCGCCCCGGCCGTTCGCCGAGGCGGACCTGAAAGCCTCCGACGCCGACCGCGACCGCGTCGCCGAGATCCTCCGCGACGCGCTCGCCGAGGGCAGGCTGACCCACGAGGAGCACTCGGAACGGATCGACGCCGCGTACTCCGCCCGCACCGTGGGGGAGTTGGAGCCGCTGGTCCGCGACCTGCCCGCGCACCGGCAGCAGGCCGCGCCGGGCCCGGCCCCCGCGCCCCGGCCGTGGGCCGCCGAGCCGACGAGCGACGAGGGCGTGCAGAGCCTGGTCGCGGTCTTCGGCGGCGCCACCCGCAAGGGCCGCTGGCGGGTCGGCCGCCGCACCAACGCGTTCGCCTGCTTCGGCGGCGTCGAGATCGACCTGACCGAGGCCGTCTTCGACCGCCGCGAGACGGTGATCCACACCCTCGCGGTCTTCGGCGGCACGGACATCAAGGTCCCGGAGAACGTCACCCTGCGCTGCACGGGCACCGGCATCTTCGGCGGCTTCGACGTCGAGACCCACGAGTCGGCCGACCCGGACGCCCCGGTCGTGGTGGTCACCGGGGTCGCGCTGTTCGGCGGGGTGAGCGCCAAGCGCAAGAAGGGCAAGCGGCTGAAGGCGTGGGGGCGCGGGGAGACCGCCCCGGGGGAGACCGGCGGCGCCTGACGGCGGCGGTCCGACGAGGGCGCCTGACGGCGAGGCCACGGACGGTTCGCGGGGCGGTCAACGGGCGGGGAACGGCGCGGAGTTGGCCCGCGCGCGGGGCCGCGCGCCGCGGTCCGCGTACTCTCCGCATGAAAGAGCGCACAGCGGGTAAGGCTTGGTGCACGTCTCTCGTGCGGCTGGGCGGGGAGAAACGGACGATGACAGCCGTGCGCAGCGGCGGGCAAGGGTGAACACAACGCCGAAGCCGTCGTCAGGAGTACCCCGTGCTGCAACCGATCGAGCCCCTCAGGGACGCGACCACACCCTCGTATCGTCACCACCGGGATCTGGCCGGCCCGTGGCACGCCGAGGCGGCGTGCCGGCGTGACGAGGCGGGGATGTTCTTCGCCCCGTCGAAGGAGCCGACCGCGGCGCGGCTGTCCCGTGAGGAGGCCGCGAAGCAGGTCTGCGCACGCTGCCCGGTGATGCTCGAATGCCGGGAACACGCCCTGCTCCAGCCCGAGCCGTACGGAGTGTGGGGCGGGCTGACCGCCGCGGAGCGCCGGGTCGTGCTGGCCCGCCGCCGCCGCAGGGACGCCGAACTCCAGCGCACCGCACAGGTCGCGGCGGTCGGCTGAGCCGCGCCGCGGGCAGACCGCGCACCAGCACCACGGGCAGGGGCCCCGCCGTACGTGACGGCGGGGCCCCTGCCCGTGGTGTGTCGTACGACCGCTGCCGGGAGGCGGGTCGCTCAGCGCGCGCGGTCGAAGTCGATCGCGCTGTACGCGCGCAGCTTGGAGAGCCGGTGCGTGGAGTCGATCTGCCGGATCGTGCCCGACTTGGAGCGCATGACCAGCGACGAGGTGGTCGCCGTCTCCGCCTTGTACCGCACGCCGCGCAGCAGTTCGCCGTCGGTGATGCCGGTGGCGACGAAGAACACGTTGTCGCCCCTGACCAGGTCGTCGGTGAGCAGGACGCGGTCGAGGTCGTGGCCCGCGTCGATCGCGCGCTGCCGCTCGGCGTCGTCCTTCGGCCACAGCTTGCCCTGGATCGTGCCGCCGAGGCACTTCATCGCGCAGGCCGTGATGATGCCCTCGGGGGTGCCGCCGACGCCCAGCAGCAGGTCCACGCCGGTGCCCTCGCGGCAGGCCATGATGGCGCCGGCCACGTCGCCGTCCGAGATGAACTTGATGCGCGCGCCGGTCTCCCGGATCTCCCGCACCAGGCCGTCGTGGCGCGGCCGGTCCAGCACGACCACGGTGACGTCCTCGGGCGCGCTGTTCTTCGCCTTGGCGACCCGGCGGATGTTGACGGACGCGGGCGCCGTGATGTCCACGTAGTCCGCGGCCTCCGGGCCGGTGACCAGCTTGTCCATGTAGAAGACGGCGGACGGGTCGTACATCGCGCCGCGCTCGGCGACCGCGAGCACCGAGATCGCGTTGGGCATGCCCTTGGCGTTCAGCGTGGTGCCGTCGATCGGGTCGACCGCCACGTCGCACTCGGCGCCCGAGCCGTCGCCGACCTGCTCCCCGTTGAAGAGCATGGGCGCCTCGTCCTTCTCGCCCTCGCCGATCACCACCACGCCGTTCATCGACACGGTGTGCACCAGGGTGCGCATGGCCTTGACCGCCGCGCCGTCGGCGCCGTTCTTGTCGCCGCGGCCGACCCAGCGGCCGGCGGCCATGGCGGCGGCCTCGGTCACCCGGACCAGTTCGAGCGCGAGGTTGCGGTCGGGAGCCTCGGGGCTGACTTCGAGTGGGGGCGGCAGGTGGTGGTGCTCGGTCATCGGAGCGCACCTTTCTGTACGGCGACGGCCGGATCAAGAGGGTGATGTGACTTTATCGGTCGCGCGCCGGTCTGAGCAGGGGGCCCTACACATGAGCACCGGTACCCGCCATCGGCCGCCCGTACCCGCCCGGCCGGGCCCGGGTCCCGGTTCCGCCCGACGCCACCCGGGACCCGTGGCACGACCCGCCGACGCCATGGGGGACGATAGGGGGCGTGGCAGGTATGCGTGGCAAGCAGACAGTGCGGGACATGATGCTCTCGATCCTGGTCATGGGCGTCGTCGTGGCGGGGCTCTACATCTTCCTGCC
This sequence comes from Streptantibioticus parmotrematis, assembly GCF_019890615.1. GTDB lineage: Bacteria > Actinomycetota > Actinomycetes > Streptomycetales > Streptomycetaceae > Streptantibioticus_D > Streptantibioticus_D parmotrematis. The sequence continues at coordinate 357,255 of NZ_JAINVZ010000002.1, forward strand.
GCACGGCGGGACCGACCCGGTGAAGACCGTGAGCTACAACGTCGAGCTGGGCCAGGCGCGGCACGCCGCGCCCTACCCGGTGGCCGCCCCCGAGGGGTTGCCGAAGCAGTGGCGGGCGACCTCGGTGACGTACGACGGCTCCGACCCGAAGGCGAGCACCTGGCACCTGGGGTTCATCGACCCGCAGGGGCAGTACGCCTCGGTCGACCAGAGCAACGGGGCGGCCGGAGCCTTCGTCTCCACAACCACCCAGCAGTCCACCCGGCACGGCACGCAGACCGTCGCCGGGCAGACCTGGGACCGCTACACCGGTGGCCGCTACCAGGCGCTGGCCCGCACCGAGCACGGGGTGACCACGGTGGTGGACGGCACCGCGCCGTTCAGCCAGCTCGCCGAGCTGGCCGCCGCGCTGCGGACCTGAGGTCGCGGTCCCTGACGCGGCGGCGGCACCCGTGCCCTGACGCCGGTCCGGGGCTCAGACGGTGGTGACGACCTCGTCGAACTCCAGGCGCGGGGAGCGCGGGCGGAACGCGTCGTCGCCCGGCTTGCCGATGTTGACCACGGCCAGCACCGCGTGCTCGCCGTCGGCGAAGAACTCCTTGTTGACGCCCTCGGGGTCGTAGCCGGTCATCGGACCGGCGGCCAGGCCCGCGGCGCGCACGCCGACGATGAAGTAGCCGACCTGGAGCGCGGCGTTGAACGCGGCGGAGCGCTCGCGGACCGCGCGCTCGCTGAAGAAGGCGTCCTTGGCCTGCGGAAAGTGCGGGAAGAGCTTCGGCAGCTCCTCGTGGAACTCGTTGTCGGCGGCCAGGATCGCGGTCAGCGGCGCCGCGGCGGTCTTCGCCCGGTTGCCCTCGGACATGTGGCCGAGCAGCCGCTCGCGGGCCTCGGCGGACCGCACCAGCACGACCCGCAGCGGGGACTGGTTGAACGCGGTCGGCGCGTACTTGACCAGGTCGTACACGGCCTTCACCTGCTCGTCCGTCACCGGCTCGTCGGTGAAGGTGTTGGCGGTGTGGGCCTCGCGGAACAGCAGGTCCTGGGCGGCGGGGTCGAGAATGAGCGACATATCCGGACAACCTCATGGATATCGGACAACGCGGGGCGCGCGTGGTCGACGGGCAGTGTCATCCGGGACAACTTGCCTGAAAGTTCAACCATTCCTGAATCGGGTGTGACGCGCGCCACGTCGGCCGATTACGCGCCAAAACGCGGTGCGCTGTACGGAGCCGTCACGTGGGGCGCCACGCGTCACGTGGGGCAGGCCGTGGCCTACGACGCCGCGTCGCCTTCGCCCGTCCCGCCGTCCTCGGCGTCCCCCTCCTCGCCGTCCTCCCGCGCCAGCGCCGCGTCCAGCCGGGCGCGGGCGCCGTCCAGCCAACGGCGGCACACGCGGGCCAGCTCCTCGCCGCGCTCCCACAGGGCGAGCGACTCCTCCAGGGTCGAGCCGCCCGCCTCCAGCCGCCGCACGACGTCGATCAGCTCGTCGCGCGCCTGCTCGTACCCCAGCGTGTCCTGATCCGCCGTCTCCGCCGTGTCCTGATCTGCCATGGCGCAAGCCTAGGCGGAGGGTCCGACATCGCCGGTGACGCGGACCGCGAACTCGCCCTCGGCCACCCGCGCCCGCAGCGCGTCGCCGTCCGCCACCTCGCCGGCCGCCCGCACCACCGAGCCGTCCTCCCGCTGGAGCACCGCGTACCCGCGCCGCAGCGTCGCCGCGGGGGACAGGGCGACGACCCGGGCCAGGGTGTGCGCCAGGTCCGCGTCCGCGCGGTCCAGCAGATGGCCCAGGGTGCGCCGAGAACGCTCGGTGAGGGCGGCTACCCGCTCCTCGCGCTCCTCGACCATCAGGTGCGGCCGCTCCATGCAGGGCCTGCTCAGCGCCGCCCGCAGGCCGCGCTCCTCGCGGTCCAGCAGGTGCGTCACGGTGCGCAGCGCCCGCCCGGTCAGCAGCCGGATGCGCTGCTGCTCCTCGCCGACGTCCGGCACGATCTTCTTCGCCGCGTCGGTCGGGGTGGACGCGCGCAGGTCGGCGACGAGGTCCAGCAGCGGCGAGTCGGGCTCGTGGCCGATCGCGGAGACCACCGGGGTGCGGCAGGCCGCCACCGTACGGATCAGCTCCTCGTCGGAGAACGGCAGCAGGTCCTCCACGCTGCCGCCGCCGCGCGCCACCACGATCACGTCCACCTCGGGCAGCGCGTCCAGCTCCCGCACGGCCTCGACGACCTTCGGCACCGCGTACGCGCCCTGCACGGGCACGTTGCGCACCTCGAAGCGGACGGCGGGCCAGCGCAGCCGCGCGTTCTCCAGCACGTCGTGCTCGGCGGCCGAGGCGCGGCCGCAGACCAGGCCGATCAGCTGCGGCAGGAACGGCAACGGCTTCTTGCGCTCCAGCGCGAACAGGCCCTCGGCCGCGAGCGACTTCTTCAGCCGCTCCAGTCGCGCCAGCAGCTCGCCGACGCCCACCGGGCGTATCTCGGCGGCGCGCAGCGACAGCTGGCCGCGCGGCGCGTACCACTCGGGCTTGGCGTGCACCACGACCCGGGCGCCCTCGCTGACCGCGTCGGCGACCGCCTCGAAGACCGCGCGGAAGCAGGTCACGCTGATCGACACGTCCCGCGACGGGTCGCGCAGCGTCAGGAAGACCACCCCGGCACCGGGACGCCGCGACAACTGGGTGATCTGCCCCTCCACCCAGACCGCGCCCAGCCGGTCGATCCACCCTCCGATCAGCCGCGACACCTCGCCGACCGGGATCGGCGCTTCCGCGGACGTGGTGACAGCCATACGGGGAGGTTAGCGGCAGCCACCGACAGCGGACGGCAGCGCGGGGGGCCCGCCCGAAGGGCCGGGCGGGCGGCTTCGGGAGACTGGGCAGCGGCGTGGTGGGCGGGTTTGGGGGGTCGGGCGGCGGCGAGACGCGCGGGTTTGGGGCCCGTGCGGCGGCAAGGCGGGCGACTTCCGCGTGTCCCACGCCCGGTTCCTCCCGCTTGCGCCCCTACGTTGGTGGGGTGGACCAACCGCGCACGCGTACCCCGAACCCGTCCGGCACCTCCGGCGCGCCCCGTTCGGCGACGGCCGACGCCCGGCCCAGGCTGCCGCGCCCGACGGCACCCCGGTCGGACCGCACCCGCCGTTCGCCGCGCGCCGACGCGCCGCACGCGGGCCGGGCCCGGCGCGCCCCGGCCGCACGCGGCGCCGTCGGCCTCGGTGAGCGGCTGGGCAGGCTGGCCCGCCCGGACGCCAAGCTCACCGGCTTCGGCGCGGGCGTCGTCATCGGCGTGCTGACGCTGCTGGGCGGGGGGCTCAACGTGCTCTTCGCCGATCAGCCCGGCGCGTTCTTCGGCGTGGTCTTCGTGCTGGCCTCCGTGGCGGGCGCGTTGTGGGTACGGCGCGCCGACCTGGCCGCCGCGCCGGTCAGCGCGCCGATCGCGTTCGCCGTGGCGCTGGTGATCACCGGTGACGACGGGGGCGGCGGCCTCCTCGCGCATGCGGCGGCCACGGTCGCCGGCCTCGCCGAGCGCACCGGCTGGCTCTACACCGGAACCCTGCTGTCGGCGGCGGTCGCCGCCGCCCGCCACTTCGGGGAACGCCCGACGGAGGGGGCGGCGGCGCGACGGGCGCGGAGGCGCGAGCGGCCGTAGGCGTTCGCCGTCGTGGGGGCGGGGCGGCGCCCTGCGGCTCGGGCCTCCGCGGTCAGGCCCCCGCGTTCGGCTTGGTGGCCGCGTTCGGCGTGCTGGCCGCGTTCACGGAGAGGGGCGCGTGCGCGGTGCTCGGCGCGTTCGCCGTGCTCGTCGCGTTCGCCCGCAGGGAGGCGGCCATCGCCGCGCCGACGATGCCCGCGTTGTTCTGGAGTTCGGCGGGCACCAGCTCGGCCCTGACGCCCTCGATCAGCGGCAGGAACTTGTCCGCCTTGCGGCTCACCCCGCCGCCGATCACGAAGCGCTCGGGCGAGAAGAGCATCTCCACGTGCGCCAGGTACTCCTGGACCCGCCGCGCCCAGTGCTTCCAGCTCAGGTCGTGGTCCTCCTTGGCGCGGGAGGACGCGCGGTGCTCGGCGTCGTGGCCGTTCAGCTCCAGGTGACCCAGTTCGGTGTTGGGCAGCAGGCGCCCGCCGGTGAAGACCGCGCTGCCGATGCCGGTGCCCAACGTCAGCACGATCACCGTGCCGTCGATCCCGCGCCCGGCGCCGAACGCCATCTCGGCGGTCCCGGCCGCGTCGGCGTCGTTGATGAGGGTGACCGGCAGGCGCAGCTCGCGGGTGAGCAGGGCGGTCGCGTCGAGGCCGACCCAGTCGCGGTGCATGTTGGCGGCCGTACGGGTCACGCCGTCCGCGATCACCCCGGGGAACGTCACGCCGACCGGCCCCGACCAGCCGAAGTGCTCGACGACCTCCTTGACGGCCGCGATCACCGTGTCGGGCTCCGAGGGGTGCGGGGTGAGGACCTTGTGCCGCTCCTGGGCCAGTTCGCCGCGGGCCAGATCGACCGGGGCGCCCTTGATGCCGGAGCCGCCGATGTCCACGCCGAAGACTTGTCCGGAACTCATGCCCTCAACCTACGGCCGCCGGGCACGCCGGGCCTGCCGGAGGGGACGGATACGGCGGTTCCGCCACGTACCCGTACGGTCCGGTGCTTACGGGTCCGTAACGTGAGGGCGTATCCGCCAGGCGTCGGCGTATCCGTCAGGCGCCGGCGTATCCGTCAGGCGCCGGCGTATCCGTCAGGCGTCGTCGCCGGAAGGGGACGAGGCGGTCGTGGTCCCCGCCTGCGCTTCCGCGCGCAGGTCGCGGCGGAGCTCCTTCGGCAGCGAGAACTGGATGCTCTCCCGGGCCGACGTCACCACCTCGACGTCCTCGTAGCCGCGCTTCGCCAGCCACTCCAACACGCCCTCGACCAGGATCTCCGGGACGGAGGCGCCGGAGGTCACGCCGACCGTGCTCACGCCCTCCAGCCAGGCCTCGTCGATCTCGTCGGCGAAGTCCACCAGATGGGCGTCGCGGGCGCCCGCCTGGAGGGCGACCTCCACCAGCCGCACCGAGTTGGAGGAGTTCTTCGAACCGACCACGACCACCAGGTCGGCGTCCGCACCGAGCTGCTTGACGGCCACCTGGCGGTTCTGCGTCGCGTAGCAGATGTCGTCGCTGGGCGGGCTGACCAGGGCGGGGAAGCGCTCCTTGAGCTTGTCGACGGTCTCCATCGTCTCGTCCACCGACAGGGTGGTCTGCGACAGCCAGACGAGCTTGTTCTCGTCGCGCACGGACAGCCCGGCGACGTCCTCGGGCCCGTCCACCAGGTGGATGCGCTCGGGCGCCTCGCCCATGGTGCCGATGACCTCCTCGTGGCCCTCGTGGCCGATGAGGAGGATGTCGTAGTCCTCGGAGGCGAAGCGCTTGGCCTCCTTGTGGACCTTGGTCACCAGGGGGCAGGTGGCGTCGATGGACGCCAGCCGCCGCTGCGCCGCCTCGTCGTGGACGACGGGGGCGACACCGTGCGCGGAGAAGATGACGATGGCGCCCTCGGGCACCTCCTCCGTCTCGTCGACGAAGATCGCGCCCTTCTTCTCCAGGGTCTGCACGACGTATTTGTTGTGCACGATCTGCTTGCGCACGTAGACCGGCGCACCGTACTGCTCGAGGGCCTTCTCGACGGTGATCACGGCGCGATCCACGCCCGCGCAGTAGCCGCGGGGCGCGGCGAGCAGGACACGGCGGCGAGCTGAAGCAGTCATGGCACCCATCGTACGGGCGCGGTGCGGGCGGGGAGGGGGCGGCGGGGCGTGGCGCGAGGGGTGCCGCCGGGAGTGCGGAGGCGCGAGGGGTGCGGGGCGTGCCCGGTGCCGGACCTGCCGTGGCCGGCCCGCCGGAAGGCGAACTCCGCCCCTCCGCCCCAAGGCCCTAAACTGAGGCGTTGGTCCCCCATCCTCCTGCAACGGGAAGTCGTCACGTGTCGCTCACGATCGGAATCGTCGGCCTGCCGAATGTCGGCAAGTCGACCCTGTTCAACGCCCTGACCAAGAACGACGTGCTGGCGGCCAACTACCCGTTCGCCACCATCGAGCCCAACGTGGGCGTCGTCGGCGTACCCGACCCGCGCCTGGACCGGCTCGCGGAGATCTTCGCCTCGCAGCGCAAGCTGCCCGCGACCGTGGACTTCGTGGACATCGCCGGGATCGTGCGCGGCGCGAGCGAGGGCGAGGGCCTGGGCAACAAGTTCCTGGCGAACATCCGCGAGTCCGACGCGATCTGCCAGGTCATCCGGGCCTTCAAGGACGAGAACGTGGTCCATGTGGACGGCAAGGTCTCACCGAAGGACGACATCGAGACGATCAACACCGAGCTGATCCTCGCGGACCTGCAGACCATCGAGAAGGTCCTCCCCCGTCTGACCAAGGAGGCCCGCCTCCAGAAGGAGAAGGCCGCGCAGGTCACCGCGGTCGAGGCGGCGAAGAAGATCCTGGACGAGGGCCGCACGCTCTTCTCCGCGGGCATCACCGCGGGTACCGAGCAGGGCCGCCTCCTGCACGAGCTGCACCTGTTGACCACGAAGCCGTTCCTGTACGTGTTCAACGTGGACGAGGACGAGCTGGTCGACGAGGAGTTCAAGGACGAGCAGCGCGCGCTGGTCGCCCCGGCGGAGGCGATCTTCCTCAACGCGAAGATCGAGTCGGAGCTGATCGAACTGGACGACGACGAGGCGCTGGAGCTGCTCCAGTCCATGGGCCAGGACGAGCCGGGCCTCGCCACGCTGGCCCGCGTCGGCTTCGACACGCTGGGGTTGCAGACGTACCTGACCGCGGGCCCCAAGGAGGCCCGCGCCTGGACCATCAAGAAGGGTGCCACGGCCCCCGAGGCGGCAGGCGTCATCCACACGGATTTCCAGAAGGGCTTCATCAAGGCCGAGATCGTCTCCTACGACGACCTCCTGACCTGCGGCTCGGTAGCGGAGGCCCGAGCCAAGGGCAAGGCGAGGATGGAAGGCAAGGACTACGTGATGCAGGACGGGGACGTTGTGGAGTTCCGGTTCAACGTGTAGCTGTTCCGTCAGCCGCTGTTAGCGACTTCCTGAGATGCGGGTCGGAGGGGGGCGGACTCAGGCGAGTCCGCCCCCCTCCGCAAGCCGAGCTGTCGGGCTCCTACCGATACCGCTCACTCAGCATTCGCGTCGTGTCCGCGGCCGCCGAATCTGCTCGACCTTCAACGGCGCTTGCCGCTTCCTCGGTTGGGCGTCCTTGACGCCTCGCACCTGCGCAACGCCTCCCGGGCGACGGACTCGCCTGGGAAGTTCCTGCGCAGGGACGACAGGAAGATCGCTGAGGTTGTTCCGGCGATGCAAGGGGCGAGGAAGGGCAGGGCCAGTGGGGCCAGGATTCGCATCGCGCCGTAGCTGAACGGCGGGGTGGTCGCCGTCTGTGAGCCGGTTCCGTTGAGTTCCAACCTGCGCCAGAACTTGAGGAAGTACGCCACAGCCGGCGCCCACCAGATCGGTACGATCGCGATCTCCAGCGCCAGCGGGAGCCGCGCCTCCAGGAAGAGCATGACCGTGCACTCCACGGCGAGTACGTCCATCATCAAGGCGATCAGCAACCACACCAGCGCATACGGAATCCGGCGTGCCCAGTATCCGGCTCCCCGGTCCGCCCAGGTCTCGCCGACGACCCCGAGCTGAGGGCGTCCGCGGTGCTGCCGTGCGTACCCGTTGACCAGGACCTCGCGGCGCGCCGCCTGCCGCGTACCGCGCAACTCGTCCAGCGCCCACCGCCACTTCTCCCGCGACCGCCAGGAGAGCCAACGCGGGAAGTAGACGGCCTCTCGCTCCTCGGGCCGGTACAGCCGTTGGTACGCGTCGTGGCGAGCGCGCGGGTCCTGAATGCGAGAAGCAACCGTGAACCGGTTCTCTTCGGTCGTCATGGCTTCAGTGGAGCGATCAAGTGGTGGAGCTTGTTCAACTCGCCGGCCTCGGTGCCGAAGCGGTTTGCCATGGCCGTGGTGTCGGCGTGGACGACCTTGAAGTCGCCGCTCATCGGTTCACCATCGCTGTGACGGCGTGGACATTCGCAGCTGTCCAACGAGGCGTGCCCGCGTCCATGACGGGATCGATGCATATGCTTCGTGCGCCGTGGAGTTGGGCCAACCTGCTGAAGCCGATCGCCGGAAGTGCGATCCACGGCTGGTGCTCCCCGAGGGTGCTCACCAGGGCGTCGGGGCTGGTGAAGGCGATACCCACCTTTCCCCGGCCGGAGACCACCCGTAATTCCAGGTTCACACCCCACCGGTCACCTTCGCGCACCGGATGAGCGGGCACGCACAAGATGTCCGTGTCGCAAGGCAGTTCTGTCACTGATCTGGTCCCCCCGGGTCGGCCGTACGCCATGGACCGTATCGGAGGGGCGCGGAGTGGGATCCGTCGGGATCCGACGGGTGGGGTCCGAGGGATGGGATTCGGGGAGGTGGCGCGGGCGGCGGGCGGGCGGGTCGGAAATTTCTCGTGTCAGACGCCTGTACGGCCCGCGTTACCTGGGGGTAACTTTCGGCCGAAGCCGCTCTTCGGGCACATCACCCACGGGGGAGTCATGACCTCACGCGCCGCCGCACGCCGTCTTGCCGTTGCACTGGTCGCGGCTCTGGCCGTCAGCGCCGTACCCGCCACGTCCGCCTTCGCCGCGTCCCCGGCGTCCGCCGCCCCGGCCGCCGCCAAGGCATCCGCCTCCGACCCCTTCTACTCCTACGACGGCAGCGCACCCCTCGCCTCGTACCAACCCGGCGCCGTGCTCAAGCGACGTACGCTCAGCTACCACATCGTCGGGATTCCCACTCCCCTGACGGCTATTCAGCTGCTCTACCGGACCACCGACGCCCAGGGGCGCCCGGCCGCCAACGTCACCACCGTGCTGCGCAGCCTCACCGGGGACGGGTCCAAGGCCGTGTCCTACCAGTCGTTCTACGACTCCCTCAACCCGCAGGACGGGCCCTCGCGCGCCATCGCCGGTGACCTCACGCTCAACGGGATCATCCCCAACGCCGAGAACCTCTTCGTCGTCCCGCTGCTGGCCGAGGGCTACAACCTCGTCATCCCGGACACCGAAGGGCAGAGCGCCGACTTCGCCGCCGGGCCCGAGTACGCGACCAACACCCTGGACTCGATCCGCGCCGCCACCTCCGACGCCGCGAGCACCGGCATGGACTCCGCGACCCGCGTCGGCCTCATGGGGTACTCCGGCGGCGCCATCGCCACCTCCTGGGCGGCCGCGCTCGCGCCCTCCTACGCGCCCGACGTCAACCGCAGGCTCGTCGGATTCGCCGAAGGCGGCCTGCTCGTGGACGCGGCGCACAACCTCAAGTACGTCGACGGCTCCCTCGTGTGGTCCGGCGTCATCCCCATGGCGATCATCGGCGTGGCGCGTTCGTACGGCATCGACCTCAAGCAGTACATGAGCTCCTACGGCGTCCAGGTCTACGACAAGCTGGAGAACGGCGGCCTGCTCGACGCCCTCGGCCACTACCCGGGTCTGACCTGGGCCAAGCTGGCCCAGCCGCAGTACGCGAACCCCGACTCGATACCCGACTTCGTCAAGGCGGTGAACGCGATCAACCTCGGGTCGGCGGCCACCCCGACCATCCCCGGCCTCATCGCCGAGGGCGACGGCGGCGTCGTCGAGGGGACGTTCGCCAATCCCGCGGGCATCGGCACCGGGGACGGCGTCATGGTCGCCGGCGACGTCCGCGCACTCACCCGCCAGTACTGCGCCACCGGCAACCACGCCATCGACTACCAGCAGTACGACCTGCTGAGCCACATCACGACGGCCGCCGCCTGGGCCCCGGGCGCGCTCGGCTGGCTGAACGACCGCTTCGCGGGGAAGCCGGCCCCCTCCGACTGCGGCTCCATCGCCGCGGGCAACTCCCTCGCGCCCGAGGTGCCGACGTCGTGACCACGAGGCCACCGCACGGCTGATCCCTGGCTCGCGCCCACGGCGGTCCGCTACGTTGAACCTGCCGTGGGCGCAGGGCGTTGTCGGGACGCGGGGGGCCGGCGTGGTGGGCGATGTGGTGCCGTTGTGGACCTTCGGGCTGGCGTGCCTGCTGGCCGCGGTCGTCGGCGAGGCGCTGGAGGCCGGTGGTATCCGGATGCCCGCGCTGCAACGCAAGGGAGTCCGCATCGCCGTCGCGCTGGTCGGCGTCGTGGCGCTCGTCCTCGGACTGGTCGCGTTCCGCTCCGGGCACAGCTCCAACGAGTCCGGCCCGGCCCCCTCGACGTCGGCCTCGTTCCTGCCCCCGCCCGCCGTGAGCACCACGGCCCCCGCCCCGGTACCCTCCCCGACGCCGACGACCACGCCGCCCACGAACACCCCGACACCCACTCCCACACTCTTACCGCCGACCCCCACCACCGTCGCCGTCCGCTGGCAGGGAACGCTGGTGCTGGACGGCGACACCATGGAGACCGGCTGGGCGCTCGACTCCGTTCCGCCGTCCCGGGCCCCGCTCGGGGACCTCGGGCTCAGCTGCCTGCTGAGCTGTGACGCCGACGAACTGTCGGGCAACGCGCTCGTCGCCTGGACCGGTTCCGGGCTGCCGAGCCACGAGCAGTGCCGGGAACTGCTCAACACCCAGCTTGGCAACCGGCAGTTGGACGTGGAGGACGGCAGCGTCGGCTGCGTGGGCACGGAGGACCGGCGCGTCGCCCGCTTCAAGGTGCTCAGCGCGAACGGTGACCGCTTCAGCCTGGCCGTGACCGTCTGGCAGCTGCCCCCTGGCTGACACCCCGATCGGGACACGCCCCGGTCCGGCGGACGCCCGACTCCGGCCGACGCCCCCACCTCCCCGACCTCACCCCGCCGGGGATACTGGCGTGCGCGGGGGGATCGCGAGGACGAGGAGGACCGCGTGGGTGCCGAGGACGAGACGCACAGGCTCCGGGCCGGATCGTTCGGGACCGTCGCCGAGGAGTACGGGCGGCTGCGGCCCGCGCCGTGCGACGAGGCGGTGGAGTGGCTGGTGCCCAAGGACCGCCGCACCGTCCTCGACCTGGCGGCCGGCGCGGGCACGCTGACCGCGCTGCTCGCCGAACGCGTGCCGGAGGTCGTCGCGGTCGAGCCGGACGACCGGATGCGGGCCGTGCTCGCGGCACGCCGTCCCGACGTACGGGCGCTGCGCGGCACCGCCGAGTCGATCCCGCTGACCGACGGCCGGGTCGACGCGGTCGTCGTCTCCTCCGCCTGGCACTGGTTCGACGCGCCGCGCGCCGTGACGGAGATCGCCCGCGTGCTGCGGCCCGGCGGCACACTCGGCGTGGTGTGGAACGGGATGGACTCCTCCGTGCCCTGGGTCGCCGAGTGGCAGGCGGGCATGCGGTCCGGGAGGCCAGGCAACTCCGGCAACTCCGACGCACGCCCGCAGGAGCAGGGCCGCCGGTTCGTGGCGCGCGGTGAGCGGCTTCGGGAGGACATCGCGAGCGGCGGACCGCTGTTCGGCGAGGTCGAGCAGGCCACGTTCAGCTGCGTCAGGTCCGCCACCCCTGCCGACGTCGCCGCGCTGCTCGGCACGTACAGCAGGGTCATCCTCCTGCCCGAGGAGGAACGCCGCCAACTGATCGCCCAAGCCGAAGAGTTGCTGCGCGAGCGGCTGCCGGAGGGCGAGGAGACGCTTCGGGTGCCGTTCCGCTCGCTGTGCTGGCGTGTCACCCGCCTGTGACCGGTTCAGCGGACTACCCGGCCGCCTCCTCCAGCCGCAGCACCCGTTCCGCGTCCGGCGTCCTGGGGCAGGTCAGGCACGCCTCGGCGGCGGCCCCGGTCGCGTAGTACAGGCAGCACGACAACCGGGTGCGGGTGGGATGGCGGCGGCCCGAAGGGGCGCGCAGCGTACGGAAGTCGGCCGCGCCGGGCAGCGGGGGAGTGGCGCCGGGCAGGACCGCGGTGGCGGCCCGGATGCCGTCGCCCTCGTCGCCCAGCACCCGGCCGAGGTACCACAGGCCGGACGCCAGGTCGTCGGTGACCATGCCCCACAGCGTGCGCGCCCCGCGCCGGACCGCCGGGGCGAACGCGTCCAGCACCGGGCCGACGTGTTCGGCCACCGCCGCCCGCAACGCGTCACCGTCGCCCGGCCGGAACGTCACCTGGTCCACCCGCAGGGTGAAAGCGGCGGTGCGCGAGTTGACGTGCAGCGCGTCCCGGGGGATCCGCGGTACCTGGCCCGCCAGGTACCAGGGACCGCTGAAGAGCAGGCAGACCGACCACAGGCAGTGGTGCAGCACCCGGGACGCGGCCACGTCGCGGCGGGCGGCGGCCCCGTGCGCGGCGGCGATGCGCTCGCCCTCGCCGTCGATCAACGCGTCGATCAGCGCGTCGACCCGCGCGGGGATCAGACTCTCGGCGGCCTCGTCAACTCCACTGCCGCGCCCGGCCGTTCGCGTGCTATGAACGGATGGCACGGACGTCACGGCATCGTCCTCAGCCAGCGTCACCGCCAGTGGCTCGCACAGCCGTACGAGCCGGTGGTACGTGTCCGGCGGCGACGCCGGGGCTTCGGTGGTGCGGGGAGGCATCCGGTCTCCATCGTGAACGGGCCGTGCGGGAGCGTTGGTCATGCGGAAGCTGGTTCTGCGGTACGGGGGCATGCGGAACGGGGCCACGCGGCCCGCTCGTGTCACGACGGCGCGCGCGTGACCACCGTAACTTGAAGACTTAGGTATACCTAACCTAAGTTGATCGCATGTCGCGGCTCCCCGCCCTCGCGGTCCTCGCCCTCAATCCCACGGACTCCGTCACCCACGGATTCCTCCCGGCCGCCGCCCGGCTCGGCCTGGACGTCACCGTGCTGACCGAACCGCGGTACGTCGCCGCGCACCGCGACGCGTACGCCGGGCAGGACCGGTTCGACGCCGGGCGGGTGGCGGTCGCGCCGTGCGAGGTGACGGACTTCCGCGAGGTCGTGGCGACGCTGGCCCGGCAGCCCGCGCCGGACGCGGTGTTCAGCAACAGCGATCACCTCCAGACGCAGGCCGCGCTGGCCGCCGAGTGGTTCGGGCTGCCGGGCAAGGACTGGCGGGCGGCGCTGCGGGTGAAGAACAAGGCGCACATGCGGCGCCACCTGGCGGACCGTGGCGTCGACACCGTGCGGTCGGCGGAGATCGCCGCGGGCGGTGACCCGGCGGACCTGCTCGCCCCCGACCTCACCTACCCGTGCGTGCTCAAGCCGCGCGAGGGCGTCGCCAGCGAGGACGTCGTGCTCGCCGCCAACGCCGAGGAGCTGTGGAAACGGGCCACCGAGACGCAGGCCCGGCGGCCGGGGGCGGCACTGGTGGCCGAGGAGTTCCTCCCCGGCGACCTGCGCACCCTGGAGACGCTGGGCGACGCCCACGGCACCTGGCACGTGCTGGGCGGCTTCCGCACCCGGCTGTCCCCGCCCCCGTACTTCATCGAGGAGGGGCTGACCTGGGAGCCGGACCCGGACCGCGCGGTGACCAGCCAGGTGCTGGCCCAACTCGACGCGCTGGGCGTGGCGTTCGGGATCTGCCACACCGAGTTCGTGGTCGACGGAGGCGGGCGGGCGCGGCTGGTGGAGGTCAACTACCGTGCCATCGGCGACCAGTGCGACCTGCTCCTGGCCGACCTGCTGGAGGTCCCGGTGTTCGAGCACGTGCTGCGCACCCACCTCGGTGAGCCGCTGCCCCGCGACCTCGGCGCCCGCACCGGCGCCCGCGCCCGGCAGGACACCCCGTGCGCCGACCGTCCGGGAACGCTGACCGCCGCCCCGCAGGCGTGCGAACGCACCGTGGACGGCTGCGCGTTGACGTACCGGCCGCTGCGCGCGATCGGCGAACGGCACGAGCTGTACCACACCAACCGCGACTACCTCGGCGTGCTGCGGGTCGTCGGCGCCGAGCAGGAGGCCGTGGACCGGGTCGCCGAGGACTTCCTGGCCGCGCAGCGCTGGGAGATCACACCGTGAGCGGCCCGGATCCGGCCGCGGACCCCGAGCCCTCCTTGCTGACGCGCGTGCTGGACGCGCTGCTGCGGGAGGACGTCGGGGGGCTGCGCACCCGGTCGGCCGAGGTGACGCGCGCGGACGGGCGCTGGCTGGTGGTGCCGGGGCCGGACGGCGGCGGTGACGCGCTGGCGCTGCCGGTCACCCGGGACGGCTTCCAGTGTGAGGACCGCGCCCGGCTGCCGCTCCTGCGCCGCGAGCCGACCACCTACGGCGCCGAGCCGACCACCTGCGGCGCCGAGCCGACCGGCGCGCGACCCGCCCACTGCGAAGACCTCACCACCTGCGACGCCGTGCTCGCCGCGCTGCGCGAACGCGCCGACGCTCCCGACCGCGCGGGCTTTGACGCGTACGCGGCGGAATGCCGTCAGACGCTGGAGACGATGCGGCTGCACGACTCCGTGCGCGACGACACCCACCACCGCCTCGCCCTGGCGCACGGCGACGATCCCGCGCACTGGCGCGGTCCGCTCGGCGCGCTCGCCCTGGACGCCCTCGCCGCGTTCCACGACCACCCCGTCTACCCGACCGCCCGGGGCCGCGCGGGCCTGGGCGAGTGCCAACTGCGGGCTTTCGCGCCGGAGTTCCTGCCCGCCTTCCGGCCGCGCTGGGTCGCGTTGCCGAAGGACGCGGTCGTGGCGCACGGCGTGACCGCACACCGGGTGTGGCCGACGCCCGCCCGGCTGGGGCTGCCGGAGCTGGACCGCACCCATGTCGCGCTTCCCGTCCACCCGTTGACGAGGGCCCAGGAACTGCACGAGGCGTTGCGCGAGGCCGGGCTCGCCGACCACGCGGTGCTCGCCCGCCGCCCCCACCTCGACCTGCGGCCCACGCTGTCGATGCGCACCGGCGCCGTGGCCTGCGACCCGTACACCCACCTGAAGCTGCCGCTCGCCACCTCCACGCTCGGCCTGCTCAACCGCCGCACCATCAAGCCCGGCACGCTGGTGGACGGCGCGGTGTGCCAGCGGCTGCTGGAGGCGGTGATCGCGCGCGAACCGCGCTTCGAGGGCGTGGTGCTGCTCGCCGACGAGACCGCGTACGCGCACGCCGGGCACCCGTTGCTCGCGGTGCTGCTGCGCACCCTGCCGGCCGGACTCGACGACGCGGCCGTGGTGCCGCTGGCCGCGCTGCTCGCGCCCGCGCCGGGCGGGCGGCAGGTGATCGACCACCTCGCCGGCCACTGGTTCGGCGGCGACCCGCTGGCGCTGCTGGACGCGGTGCTGCGGCCGCTGTTCGACTGGCAGACCACGCTGTACGGCTACGGCATCGCGCTGGAGTCGCACCAGCAGAACGTCTCCGTGGTGCTCGACCGCGACGACGCGGGCGCGGTCCGGGTCCGGCTGCTGCTGAAGGACAACGACGGCCCCCGCGTCCACACCGAACGGCTCGCCGCCACCCTCGGCGGTCCGCCGCCCGCCTTCGACGACCCGCGCGTGCTCGGCGCGGACGACGACGCGCTCGCCGCGCTGTTCACCACGATCACCGTCCATCTGTGCGCGGGCGCCTACGCGTTCGGGCTCGCGCGGGCGGGCCGGGTGCCGCTGGACGCCGCGCTGGCGGTGGTACGCGACCGGCTCGCGGAGGCGATCGGACGGATGCCGCAGAAAGCGGGCCGGGCGCTGCGCGCACGCACGCTGGACGCCGCGCGGCTGCCGGTGAAGGCCATGGTGACCGCGGGCACCCTGCGCACCAAGGAACGCTCCGGGGCGGCCGACATCAACAAGCACTACACGACGGGCCCGAACTACCTTGTGAGGTCCGCGCGTTCGTGACCACCCGCCGCCGCGCCGCCGTACTGCGGGAGCGCATACCCGGGCGTCCCACGGACGCTTCCCGCCCTCGCCTCCCGTCTGCCTGTCCCTATCGCTGGAGTCGCTGATGCCGACCAGCCCCGCCGCCTCCCGACTGCCCGTCCCCCACCCCGCCGCTCCGGAGGTCCGCACCGCCCCCGCTGCGGACGCCGCCCTCCCCACCGCCGACGTCGTCGTCGCCCACACCCTGCTCAACTGCCTGCTGCGCGAGGTCTCCGCGCCCGCGCACCGCACCGCCGTCGTCGGCGACCACCTGCACCTGCGGCTGCCCGC
Source organism: Streptantibioticus parmotrematis (assembly GCF_019890615.1). Classification (GTDB taxonomy): domain Bacteria; phylum Actinomycetota; class Actinomycetes; order Streptomycetales; family Streptomycetaceae; genus Streptantibioticus_D; species Streptantibioticus_D parmotrematis. The sequence goes on from NZ_JAINVZ010000002.1 coordinate 373,326, forward strand.
GCGGGACGTGCTGCTGCGGGTGGCGCTGCGCCGCACCTCGCTGCTGGGCGCCCACCGCTTCACCGGCCCGGTGGCGGTCCGCGCGGACGACGGCTGGCGGCCGGTCGGCTGGCGGCGGCTCGCGGAGTACGTGCGTGACGAGCTGGACGCGCGCACCGGCGTGGCCAACGAGGAGTTCGTGGCCCAGGTCGTCTCCAGCCACGAGGGCGTCACCGCGGGCCTCGCCGCCCGCCATGCCGCTCCCCGCCAAGCCCCGGAGCCCGCCACCCACCACGCCGCACCCCGGCAAGCCCCGGAGCCCGCCGCCGACCCCCGTACCGCCCGCTACCTGGAGTCCGAGCGCGCGCTGCTGTTCGGTCACCGCTTCCACCCCACGCCCAAGGCCCGTTCCGCCGACCGGAGCGCGTGGCGGCGTTACGCGCCCGAGGCGTGGGCCCGCTTCCCGCTGCGTCATCTCGCGGTCCGCGCCGACCTGGTGGCGGGGGAGTGCGCCGAGCCGGGCGCGGACGCGGCGATCGACCGGCTGCGCCCGGTCCCGGCCGGACACCGGCTGCTGCCCGTCCACCCCTGGCAGTTCGAACTGCTGGGCGAAACACCGCTGTTGCGCGCCGCGATCGCGCGCGGCGAGGTGCTGGACCTGGGCACCGGCGGGCCGTCCTTCGCGCCGACCGCGTCGGTGCGCACGCTGCACGGCGACGGCGGCTTCCTGAAGTTCAGCCTGAACGTGCGGATCACCAACTGCCTGCGAAAGAACGCCAGTTACGAGCTGTCCGGCGCGGTCGCGCTCACCCGTCTGCTGGGGCCCGCGCTGGACGACCTGACCCGCCGCTTCCCCGGCACCGGCATGCTGCGCGAGCCCGCCTACCGCTCGCTCGCACTGCCCGGCCCCGACGGGCGGCCCGACACCGGGCTGATGGAGGGCTTCGGCGTCATCGTCCGCGACGGCCTCGACGCCCATCTGGCGCCCGGCGTCACCCCGTTGCTCGCGGCGGCCGTGGCCGACGAGTACCCCACCAGCTCCGCGCACGTCTCCCGCCTGCCGGCCGCGAGCGGCGGACCGGACGCGGCCCTCGCATGGTGGTCGGCGTACCTGCGGCTGCTGCTGCCGCCGGTGCTGGCCGCCTGGTTCGACCACGGCGTCGTCCTCGAACCGCACTTGCAGAACGTGCTGATCGGGGTGGACGCCACCGGCCTGCCCCGGCAGGTGCTCTTCCGCGACCTGGAGGGCGCCAAGCTGCTGGCCTCCCGGCACGCCGCCGCGCTCGCCGCCCTCCCGGCCGACGTCGCCGGGCCCATGACGTACGACGCGCGACGCGGCTGGGACCGGGTGGTCTACTGCCTGCTGGTCAACAACGTCGCCGAGACCCTGGCCGCCCTCGCGGACCAACGGCCCGGCCTGGAAGCCGCGTTGTGGGCCGAAGTCCGCGACGTGCTGCGGGAGTCCGCCGACGCGCACGGCCGGCCGCCCGCGCTGCGCCGCCTGCTCGCCGGGGAACCGCTGCCCGCCAAGGCCAACCTGCTCACCCGCTGGCGGCGCAGCGCCGACCGCGACGCGGGCTACGTGCGGCTGCCCTCACCGCTCGCCGGTGACGTGCTGTCCGGGCGTGCGGGCGGCCCCCGATGACGCCACCCGATCTGCCGCGCGGGAGCCGCCGATGACACCGCCTCGCGCCGACCATCCCGCGCAGGAGCCCCCGATGCACTCGTCCGTCCGCGACCTCGTCACCTCCGCCTCCGCCGCCGAACTGCCCGCGTACGTCTACGACTTGTCCACGCTGCGCGACCACGCCGCAGCCGTGCGCGCCGCGCTGCCGCCCGCCGTCGAGCTGTACTACGCGGCCAAGGCCAACCCGGCCCCCGAGATCCTCACCGCGCTGCGCGAGGCCGTCACCGGGTACGAGGTGGCCTCCGGGGGCGAGCTGGCGCACGTGCGCGAGGCGGTCCCCGGCGCGCCGGTGGCGTTCGGCGGCCCGGGCAAGACGCCCGACGAGATCGCGGCGGCGCTGGCGGCGGGCACCGAGCGCTTCCACGTCGAGAGCGTCCACGAACTGCGGCTGCTGGCTGCCCTCGCCGCCCGAACGGGCCGTCACGCCCGCGTCCTGCTGCGCGTCAACCCGCCCGTGGACGGCGGCGCGCCGGACGGGGTGGCGTCCGCGCTGGAGGGGGTGGCGCTGGCGATGGGCGGGCGGCCGACGCCGTTCGGCCTCGACCCGGACGCGGTGGCCGAGTGCCTGCGGCTGCTGCGCGAGCCGGACTTCGGGAACCTGGCCCTGTGCGGCATCCACGCCCACCTGGCCAGCGGCCTGGACGCGGAAGCCCAACTCGCCCTGGCGCGGCGGATCGTGGCGTACGCGGCCGGGCTGCTCGCCACGCACCCGGTGCCGGACGCGGAGGTCAACCTCGGCGGTGGCATGGCCGTCGACTACGCCGACCCGGAACGCCGCTTCGACTGGACCGCGTTCGGCACCGGACTCGCCGAAATAGCCCGCGAAAAACCCGAGTTGACGTTGCGGATCGAGCCGGGGCGGGCGCTGACCGCGTACTGCGGCTGGTACGCGACCGAGGTGCTGGACGTCAAGCACAGCCACGGCGAGGACTTCGCCGTCCTGCGCGGCGGCACCCACCACCTGCGCACCCCCGTCACCCGGGGCCACGACCAGCCGTTCGCCCTGCTGCCGGTGGAGGCGTGGCCGCACCCCTGGCCGCGCCCGGCGACCGGCGGCGGACGGATCACGCTCGTCGGTCAACTGTGCACGCCCAAGGACGTGTTCGCCCGCCGGGTCCCGGCGACCGGGCTGCGCGCCGGGGACCGGGTCGCGTTCGCCATGGCGGGCGCGTACGCGTGGAACATCTCGCACCACGAGTTCCTGATGCACCCGCGCCCGCGCTTCCACTACGTGGGCTGACGCCGGCCCGGGCGCACACAGCCGTGCGGGGCGGGCTCCGTCCAGCCCGCCCCGCACACCCGCCGCCTGACGCGGCGTCAGCCGGTCAGCTCGTCCTCCGGGATCGTGATGACCCAGTGCGTCTCCTTGCGGGGGCGCAGGTAGAACACCCAGTACAGGGCGGCCGCCGCCGTGACCCCGGCCGTGATCAGCAGGTCCCGGGCGGTCTGCTGGGCCAGCACCCACACCAGCACGGCCAGCAGCAGCGCGGGCACGACCGGCCACAGCGGCATCCGCCACACGCCCTCGCGGCCCTTGTGCACGCCCCGGCGGCAGGCCAGCGCCGCCAGCGCCACGAACGCGTACAGCGCGGCCACGGCGACGCCCGTGACGCCGTTGAGGGTGTCGACCGGCACGAAGCAGAGAATGGCGCCGGGCACGCCGACCGCGAGCGTGGCGATCCACGGCGCGCCGAAGCGCTTGCTGAGGTTGCCGAAGGCCCGGTTGACCGGCGCGGGCCAGGCGTTGTCGCGGGCGGAGGCGTACAGCACCCGGGAGTTCTGGATGACCATCACGATGGCCGCGTTGATGATGGCCAGCGCGATGCACAGGCTGATGAAGGTGCCGACGGCGCTGTCGCTCCAGTGCTGCACCATCCCGGCGACGTCGCCGCCGGCCAGCGTGGTCAGGTCGGGGGCGCCCAGGGTGATGGCGACGACCGGGACCAGCACGACCGCGGCGCCGATCGCCAGCGTCCACAGCACGGTGCGCGAGACCGTGCGGCGCGGGTTCTCCATCTCCTCCGACAGGTACACGGCCGTCGAGAAGCCCTGGAGGATGAACAGGGCGGCGGCCAGCCCGGCGACGATCAGCCCGGCGGAGACCGGGGTGCTCGCGCCGTGCGCCCCGGCCATCACCGGGTGGATCAGCACCGACGCCGAGCGGTGGGTGTGGCTGAAGCCGAGGAAGGCCACCACGCCGGAGGCGACGACCTCCAGCACCAGGAAGATGCCGGTGATCCAGGCGTTGGCCCGCAGGTCCAGCAGGCCCATCACGGTGGCCAGCAGCATCACCGCCGCGCCCATCACCTTCGCGTCCACGTGCACGATCGGCGCGAGGTACTCGGCGGTGCCCAGCGCGATGATCGGCGGCACGATCATCACCACGATCAGCGCCTGGATGAAGACCAGCCAGCCGGAGAACCGCCCGGTGAGCGTGCCGACCATGGCGTACTCGCCGCCCGCGCTCGGGATCAGCGTGCCCAGCTCCGAGTAGCAGAAGGCGACCGCCACGCACAGCACGACGGCGATCACCAGGGTCAGCGCGGTCCCGGTGCCCAGCGAGGCGAACGAGCCCGGCACGATCACGAACAGCGACGAGGCCGGGGTCAGGCAGGAGAGGGTCAGCAGCGTGCCGCCGACCACCCCGATGGAACGGTTGAGCTTGGGCGCCTCGTGCGGCGTCGCGCCGGGCGTCGTGGCGGCCTGCCCGGTGCCGGGGGCGTCGGGGGAGGGCGGTCGCAGGATGTCGGTCATACGGCGTCCCATCGGGCTCACTGGGGCGGAAGGGTGCAGGGGAGCGCTATCGCCTCCGTAGGGCTGGCTGCTGGTGGTGCTCGGCCGCTCCCGGGACGTCATGAGACATGTGCTGTTAACAAAGCGTCAACCCCCTCTTGGCGACGGAATCCGTTGTCAAATCGCCGCAGTGCCACCGATTTGGTCGCGCGGAGGCTTGTCCGGCCGTCCGGCCGACCGGTACGGATACCGCCGTCGGCCGGTCCGGAAATCTCCCGGAAGGCGGCCCGCCGGCCCACCTGGTGGACACCGGGTCGCCAGTGAACCCTTGGCCCGGACTTGCGGCCGGACACGTAACGTTGCCAAGCTGTCGCAGTCGGTCAACCTCGATGGAGGGTCACGTGCCATTCGGTGAGCAGCCCGCGTACCTCCGCGTCGCCGACGATCTGCGCGGCAAGATCCTCGGGGGCGAGCTGGCCCCGCACACCCGGCTGCCCTCGCAGGCGAAGATCCGCCAGGAGTACGGCGTCTCGGACACCGTCGCCCTGGAGGCCCGCAAGGTGCTGATGGCCGAGGGGTTCGTCGAGGGGCGCTCCGGTTCCGGGACGTACGTGCGCGAGCGGCCCGAGCCCAAGCTGATCGCCCGCTCCGGCTACCGCCCCTCCTACGGGCCGACCCCGTTCCGGCAGGAGCAGGCCGACGAGGGGAGCAAGGGCACCTGGGAGTCGGTGAGCGTCCAGGAGGTCGCGAGCCCCGCCGTCGCCGCCCGGCTGCGGCTCCAGCCCGGCGACAAGGTGATGTCGACGCGCTACCTGTTCCGTACCGAGGGCGAGCCGATGATGCTCTCGACCTCCTGGGAGCCGCTGGCGCTGACCGGCCGCACGCCCGTGATGCTGCCCGAGGAGGGGCCGCTCGGCGGGCGGGGCGTGGTGGAGCGGATGGCCGCGCTCGACCTGGTGGTCGACCACGTCGTCGAGGAGGTCGGCGCCCGGCCCGGGCTGGCCGCCGAGACCGCCGAGCTGGGCGGCGTTCCCGGCCACGTCGTGGTGGTGGTCTGCCGTACCTTCTTCACCGGTGACCGGCCGGTCGAGACCGCCGATCTGGTGATCCCCGCCGACCGCTACCGGGTTACGTATCACCTTCCGGTGAAATAGCGTCCTGAGCGGCCGCTTTGCCATCTGATCGAAGGCGCGCGGTAGGCTGCCGGTCTGTTGTGAAGGTCACATCTCGCCGATTATCGGAACCGGATCGCCCGACTCCCCTTTACGATGCGGAGGTTTGTGCAAGGCGACGGGGAGAAGAAAGGGGAACCAACGTTTTGTCGGGTTCCAACTACCGCCGATCCCTCGGCACGGTCTCACTGACGGCCGTCGGCCTCGGATCGATCATCGGCTCCGGCTGGCTCTTCGGTGCCGCCAAGGCGGCCCACCTGGCCGGTCCCGCGGCGATCCTCGCCTGGGTGATCGGCGCCGTGGTCGCCTTGACCATCGCGCTGACCTACACCGAGCTCGGCTCGATGTTCCCCAAGGCGGGCGGCATGGTCCGCTACGGCCAGTACTCGCACGGCTCGCTCGCCGGATACCTGGCGGCCTGGGCCAACTGGATCGCCATCGTCTCGGTGATCCCCGGCGAGGCCACCGCCTCGGTGCAGTACATGGCGTCCTGGAAGTGGGCGTGGGCGAAGGGCCTGTACGACGGCAAGGAGCTGACCCTCTCCGGCGTCGCCCTCGCCAGCGTGCTGCTGATCGTCTACTTCGGGCTCAACTGGTTCGCGATCTCGCTGTTCGCCAAGACCAACACCGCGATCACCGTCTTCAAGATCGTCGTGCCCACGCTGACCGCGGTCACGCTGATGCTGTCGCACTTCGACACGCACAACCTGCACCGCGCGGGCGGCTTCGCCCCCAGCGGCTGGAGCGCGGTCTTCAACGCGGTCGCCGTCTCCGGCATCGTGTGGGCCTTCAACGGCTTCCAGTCGCCGCTGAACATGGCCGCCGAGGCCCGCGACCCGAAGAGGTCGCTGCCCAAGGCGGTCATCAGTTCCATCCTGATCGCCCTGGTCATCTACGTGGCCCTGCAGGTCGCCTTCCTGATGGCGGTCCCGGCGCACGACCTGTCCTCCGGCGGCTGGGCGGGCCTGAACTTCGACTCCCCGCTCGCGGACCTCGCGATCGCCTGGGGCATCAACTGGCTCGCCGTCACGCTCTACGCGGACGCTTTCATCTCCCCGTCCGGCACCGGCATGATCTACGCGGCGACCACGTCCCGCATGATCCACGGCGTCCAGGAGAACGGCCACCTGCCGAAGATCTTCGGCCGGGTCGACCCCAAGACCGGCGTGCCGCGCCCGGCGCTCGTGCTCAACCTGGTCGTCGCCTTCGCCTTCCTCGCCGTCTTCCGCGGCTGGGGCTCGCTGGCCGCGATCGTCTCGGTCGCCACCGTCATCTCGTACATCACCGGCCCCGTCGCGGTGATGTCGCTGCGCAGGATCGCGCCCGACCTGCCGCGGCCGGTGATGCTCAAGGCGATGCCGGTGATCGCGCCCATCGCCATGGTCTTCGGCTCGCTGGTGCTCTACTGGGCCAAGTGGCCGCTGACCGGCAAGGTCATCCTGCTGATGGCCATCGGCCTGCCGATCTGGGCCTGGTACGAGCTGCGCAAGCCGTGGGAGCAGCTCAAGCCGCACCTGAAGGCGGGCGTGTGGATGATCGCCTACCTCTTCGTGATGGCGGCCGTCTCCTACGCGGGCAGCAAGGACTACGGCGGCCGGGGCTGGATCCCGGAGGGCGTCGACCTCGGTGTCGTCGTGGTGATCGGCCTGGTCTTCTACGTCTGGGGTCTGCGCAGCGCCTGGCCGAACCCGTCGCTGGCCGAGGTGCTGCGGGAGGCGGAGGAGTCCGCCGCCGACACCGCGGGCGACGACGAGGGCGACCGCGTCGCGTCCACCGCCTGACCTCGCTCATCCGTCACCCGAAGGCCCCCGCCCGGCGTCCGCGCCGGACGGGGGCCTTCGGCGTGTCCGCACTGCCGCCCGGCCGCGCGGGGCTTCCCGGGTGGCCGTCAACTCCTGGCCGGATCACGTCCGTTCGCGGCCGAAGCGGCCCATTCGACGGCGTACGGGCGTACGCTCTGGCATATGCGGATCGCCGTTTCCTCGGACATGGATGAGCCGGTCGCCCGGGTCCTCGTCTACGAGCTGCGTCAACGCGGGCACGAGGTGTCGGTGTTCGGCGCGCTGCGCTCCGGTGACCGGGACGGCGCGGGGCGCGCGGACTGGGCCTGGTCGGCCGAGGCCGCCGCGCGCGAGGTCGCCGAGGGCCGCGCGGAACAGGCCGTCGTGTGCTGCTGGACCGGCACGGGCGCCTCGATCGCGGCCAACAAGGTGCCGGGCGTGCGGGCCGCCCTGTGCACCGACGCGTACACCGCCGACGGCGCCCGCAAGTGGAACGACGCCAACGTGCTCGCGCTGGGCCTGCGGCTGACCTCGGAACCGCAGCTGAAGGAGATCCTGGACGCCTGGTTCGCGGGCGCGGCCAGCGGCGAGGACGAGGCCCGGGCCAACGTCGCACACGTCGCCGAACTCGACGGAGCCGCCTGATGGAGGACCTCCTGTGGGCCGTCATACGTGAGGACGAGGGCGGCAACCGTTACCGCGTCGGCCGCTACGGCACCCGTGAGGAGGCCGAGCGGGTGGCCCGCCGCTTCGACGACGGCGCGGACGACCGCCGCTACGTGGTCGAACGCGTCGACCAGCGCCGGGCCTCCTGAGGCCGTCGGGGTCCGCCGGGTCCGTCGAGTCCTCGGGCGCGCCCGTAGAGTGGGCGCATGACGACGCGCGTGGTGGTGGGCGGCGCGGTGCTGCGCGAGGGCCGGCTGCTGGCCGCGCGCCGCAGCGCCCCCGCCGAACTGGCCGGCCGCTGGGAGCTGCCCGGCGGCAAGGTGGAACCGGGGGAGACCCCGCCGCAGGCCCTGGTGCGCGAGCTGCGCGAGGAACTCGGCGTGACCGCCGAGCCGGTCGAGCGGATCCCCGGCGCCTGGCCGCTGCGCCCGGGCCTGGAACTGCACGTGTGGACGGTGCGGCTGACCGCCGGTGAGCCCGAGCCGCTCCAGGACCACGACGCGTTGCGCTGGCTGACCCCGGACGAGGCGGACGACGTCGACTGGCTCGACCAGGACCGCCCCGCCGTCGCCGAGGTGGCCGGACGGCTGGCGGCCGCCCGAGGCCGCTGAACGGGTCAGTCCCCCGTGCCCGCGCGCGTATACTGCGCTGATCATGGGGTTACGGGCAACTTGCCCCGTATGTCCGTTCCTGGGAGGTGCGCGGGATGACCACCGGGCCCGACGCGCCCCCGCCGCCCGACGCGAGCGGTGAGCTGACGGGGGGCCTGCTGGACGCCCTGCGCGTCGGCATCGTCATGATGGACACCCGCGGCCGGGTGGTGCTGTGGTCGCCGCTGGCCGAGGAGATGCTCGGCTGGGCCGGGGAGCACATCGTCGGGCGCCGCATCGAGCACATCATCGAACCCTGGCGGTCCGCGGCCGATGCCGCCGACACCGCCGGGGACGCCGCGAGCCGGTCCGGCCCGCCGGGCACCGAGCCGGGACGCGGCCTCGCCGACCGGGTGCTCGCCGAGCTGATGCGGGCCGGGCGCTGGGGCGGCGTGCTGCCGATGCGCCACCGCGACGGGCACACCCTCCAGGTCGAGGTGCGCGCCTCGCTGCTGGTCGACGGCGACGGCAAGCCGTTCGTGCTGGCCTCGCTCGCCGACACCCGGCTGCTGCGCGGCCTGGAGCACGACCTCGCCGTGGTCGACGCGGTCTTCGACACCGCCGCCCTCGGCATCGCCATCTTCGACACGGACCTGCGCTACGTGCGGGTCAACCGGGCACTGGCCCGGATGAACGGCCTGACGGTCGAGGAGCACCTCGGACACACCGTCAAGGAGGTCAGGCCCGGCCGCCCCGGCGAGGAACTGACCATGGTGCAGCGCGAGGTGCTCACCACCGGCCGCACGGTGGTGGACCTGCTGGTCCCCGGCCCCGACGGCGACGGCTACCGGTCGACCTCGTACAGCAGGATCACCGACCGCTCCGGGCGGGTGCTGGGCATCTCCTGCGTGGTCATGGACGTCACCGACCGCTTCATGGCCTCCGCCAAGGTCGAGCGCACCCGCCACCGGCTCGCCGTGCTCAGCGACGTCGGGGGCGTGCTGTCGGAGCTGATGGACGTCGACCGCAGGGCGCAGTCGCTGGCCGAGGCGCTGGTGCCCGGGTTCTGCGACTACGCGGGCGTGCTGGTGGCCCAGGACATGGCGGCGGGCGGCGACCTGCCCCGCGAGCCGTTGCGGGGCGGCACCCCGCTGATCCTGCTCGGCGTCGCCACCGGGCCCGACCAGGCCGAGGTGGCCGCGTTGCTGCGCCCCGGCGGGCGGCTGAGCTTCCCCGAGGGCTCGCCGCTGTCCGACGTGCTGGCGGGCGGCCCCGCGTGGTTCGCCGAGACCCCGGCCGACCTGCGCGGCGGCGCGTTCTCCCCGGTCGGCGACCCGCGCATCAAGGCCGCACTCGACCTGGGCGTCGGTTCGCTGCTCGCGGTGCCGCTGCGCGCCAGGGACGTGGTGCTGGGGCTGCTGATCGTCGGCCGCGCGATCTCCCGCGACCCGTTCGACGCCGACGACCTGGCGCTCGCCTACGAACTCGCCGACCGCGCGGGCGCCGCCCTGGACAACGCCCGGCTGTACGCCCGCGAGCGGGAGGGCGCCTTGATGATCCAGCGCAGCCTGCTGCCGCAGCGGGTGCCGCGGCTGCCCGGCGTGGAGGTCGCGTTCCGCTACCTGCCGGGCTCCACCGGCGCGGAGGCGGGCGGCGACTGGTTCGACGTGGTGCCGCTGGCCGGGGGCCGGGTGGCGCTGGTGGTCGGCGACGTGATGGGCCACGGGCTGCGGGCGGCGGCCACCATGGGACGGCTGCGCACCGCGGTGCGCACCCTGGCGGGCCTGGACATGGCGCCGGACGAACTGCTGCGCAGGATCAACGACCTGTCGGAGGACTTCGCGCCCGGCCCCGACGAGCCGATGATGGCCACCTTCGTCTACGCCGTCTACGACCCCTCCACCCGCACCTGCGTCGTCGCCACCGCCGGTCACCTGCCGCCGCTGCTGCTGGACCCCGGCGCGTCCGGCGAGCGGCGGGTACGGCAGGTCGAGGTGCCCGCCAACACCCCGATCGGGGTCTTCGCGGTGGAGTTCGAGTCCGCCGAGGTGGAGGTGCCGGACGGCGCCGTGCTGGTGCTCTACACCGACGGCCTGGTCGAGCGGCGCGGCGAGGACATCACGGAAGGCGTCGACCGGCTGCGGGCGATCCTCGGCCGCCCGTACGACTTCCTGGAGGACGTCTGCGACGACGCGCTCGCCGAACTGGTCCCGGACCGCGAGCCGGACGACGTGGCGCTGATGGCGGTGCGGCTCGGCGGGCTGCCGGAGGGCTCCACCATGGCCTGGACCTTTCCCGCCGAACCCAGCGCGGTGCGGCGGGCGCGCCACCACGTGCGCACCACACTCGCCGGGTGGGAGTTGAGCGCGCTGAGCGATGTGACCGTACTCCTCGTCAGCGAACTGGTGACCAACTCGCTGCGGCACGCGCACGGGCCGATCGGGGTCCGCATGGTGCGCGGCGCCTCGCTGCTGGTCGAGGTCTCCGATCCGCTGCCGGACCCGCCCCGGGCGAGGACGGCGGCGGACGACGACGAAGGAGGGCGTGGCATGCACCTGGTGGCCCGGGCCTCGCGCCGCTGGGGGACCCGTCAGGGGCCGCTGGGCAAGACGGTGTGGTTCGAACTGGCGTTGACGGGTAGTTGATCCGGCTGATGCCGCTGGTCGAGCCGAGATCATGCTGTGATCGGCTGGACCGTTTTTCCGACGATGTCAGTGCCGAATACTGCGTTGGTACTGGATACTCGGAAGCGGCTGGTCCGGGTCCTGTGAAGCTCCGGGGGACCTCCCCGGGCCCCAGATACGGAGGGGTCGTGCGCTGCATACGCTCCGGTGGAGGTTGCTCCGCCGTACCGCGCGAAGATGCCGCCTGCCGGGCGGGGGCGGTCCATGCCTGACCTCCCGCGGCCCAGGGACACCCACGCGGCTGATCCGGGCGGCTCGGCGGTACGGGGTGCCGCGCCGCGTCAAGTCTCCGTCCCCGCCTACGAGATCGCGACCTTCGAGGCGATTTTCGGCCAGTCGTCGATGGGCCTGTTCCTCGCCGACGCCGACCTGAGGCTCTTCCGCGTCAACGAGCGCTTCGCCCAGGTCTACGGCCGTCCCGCCGAGGACTACCCGGGCCGCACCCCGCACGACTTCCTGCCGCGCGTCGAGGCCGACCGGCTGACCGCCGCGCTGCGCCAGGTGCTCGACAGCGGCGAACCGGTGCTCGACATGCAGGTCGTCGGCTCCAGCCCGGTGCACCGCGGCCGCCGCCGCTTCTCGATCTCGCTGTACCGGCTGCACGACGCCGACGGCGCGGTCATCGGGGTCGCCGGGGTCGCCACCGACGTGACGACGGCCCAGCGGGCGGAGCGGGAGGCCGCGCACACCCGGCGCGACCTGGCCCTGCTCAACGAGGCGGGCGCCCGGATCGGCAACTCGCTGGACCTGGAGACCACCGCCCGCCAGTTGCTCGACGTCGCCGTGCCGCACTTCTGCGACCTGGCCGCCGTCGACCTGTACAAGGCGCTGCTGTCCGGCGACGAGGACCCGGTCGGCACCGGGGACGGCAGCGCGGAGCTGCGCCGGGTCGCCGGTGCGTCGGCGGTCTCCGGCGGCCCGGAGGAACTCGGCGGCGACGAGGGCGACAGCGCGGTGCCGGTCGGCGCCGTGCACCGCTACGCGTTCGGCTCGGTGGCCGCCAGGGCGCTGCGCACCGGGCAGGTGCAGTCGGTCAGCACCTCCGACGCGGCCGACGACCAGCCGGACATGGCGGACGGCGCCTCGGGCGGCGTGGTGCGCTCCACGCTGGTGGTCCCGATGGTCGGCCGGGACACCGTGCTGGGCGTCGTCCACTTCTCCCGCGCCAAGGGCAGCGAGCCCTTCGGCGAACGCGACGTGTCGCTCGCCGCGGAACTCACCGCCCGCGCCGCGGTCTGCATCGACAACGCCCGCCTGTACCGGCGCGAGCACGAACGCGCCCTGCTGCTCCAGCGCAGCCTGCTGCCGCCGGGCAACCCGGAGGCGGCCGGCCTCGACATCGCCTGCCGCTACCTGCCCGGCAACGCCGCGGCCGAGGTGGGCGGCGACTGGTTCGACGTCATCGACCTGCCCGGGCACCGCACCGCGCTGGTCGTCGGCGACGTGATGGGCCGCGGCCTGCGCGCCGCCGTCGCGATGGGCGAACTGCGCACCGCCGTGCGCACGCTGGCGCTGCTCGACCTCGAACCGGTCGAGGTCCTCAGCCAGTTGGACGAGATCGCCCGCGGCCTGTCCGACCCCTCGGTGGGCCGCAGCCGCCGCGGCAAGGACCGCGACGCCGACGACCTGGCCGAGGTCTACCTCGCCACGTGCGTCTACGCCGTCTACGACGCGGTCACCCGCCGGGTGACGATCGCCAACGCGGGCCATCTGCCGCCGGTCGTCCTCCAGCCCGGCGACCAGGCGCTGATGCTGGACGTGCCGCACGGCCTGCCGCTCGGCGTCGGCGGCGAGCCCTTCGAGGAGGTCGAGGTCGAACTCCCCGACGGCGCCCTGCTCGCCCTCTACACCGACGGCCTGGTGGAGTCCCGGCACCACGCGCTGGACGAGGGCCTGGACGCCCTGCGCGCCGCGCTGACCGGGGCGGCGCTGCCGCTGGAGGACGCCTGCGACCACGTGCTGGCCGAACTGGACACCCAGCACGGCGAGGACGACGTGGCGCTGCTGATGGCCCGGGTGCGGGGGCTGCCCGCCGACGCGGTGGGGGACTGGACGCTGCCGCCGCAGGGACAGTCGGTCGCGCAGGCCCGCGAACTGGCCCGCGCCCGCCTGGAGGGCTGGGGCCTGGGCGAACTCGTCGACACCACCGAGCTGTTGGTGAGCGAACTGGTCACCAACGCGCTGCGGCACGGCAAGGGCGACATCCGGCTGCGGCTGCTGCTGGATCGCACGCTGGTGTGCGAGGTGTGGGACTCCGGGCTGGTGCAGCCGCGCCGCCGCCGGGCCCGCGACACCGACGAGGGCGGCCGCGGCCTGCAACTCGTCAGCCTGCTCAGCCGCAGCTGGGGCAGCCGCCGTACCCCGCACGGCAAGACGGTCTGGTTCGAACTCACCCTCCCTGACGGCAAGTCGAAGGCCCCGGACCTGGCCGAGGCCCTGCTGAGCATGTACTGACGGGACCCGGCGCACTCCGCGCCTGCTTCACAGGACATGGAGTCAGCTGAGCGTGGGCAGCTCCCAACCAGGACCGTCCTCGGCGCGCCACCAAACGCGCTGGCGATCGCGGGTGATGGTGAGTCCGAAGTCGGCGCGGCACGGCGCGGTGGGAAACAGGGTGTCGAGCTTCTCGACCACGTCCCACAGGCGACGTGGGCCGGTCTGCCGGACCGAACCGTCGATGCCCGCTTTGGCGGTCGAGCCGTCCGGCGTCCAGATGCCCACCGCCGTGTCGGTGCCTGCGTCGTCGTACCAGGTGCACGTGTTGTGGCTGGGGAGGGCCAGTGACAACGGGAAGGCCAGCCGGTCCAGCAGGCCTGTGACGGATACCGATGTCGTTGTGGGCGAGACCTTGTCGAGCACATCGAACAGTGGTCCGGCCGCGTCCTCTCGCCGGGGCATGAAGCAGGCGCCGTCCGGCAGGAACCTGCCGTGGACCCGGTCGTTCTCGACAGTGATCCGCACCAGACCCCAGCCGATCGGCGCGACCATCACCGCTTCGTCGGCGCACTGCTCGACCCATGCCCAGGGAATCGCCCGCATACGGCAGGTGGTGATGAAACGGTCGTACGGGCCGTGCTCGGGCAGGCCCGCGACGCCGTCTCCGGTATGCACAAGGGGGTGGTAGCCCGCCAACGTGAGATGCGCGACCGCGGCTCGCGTCAGCTCCGGGTCCACATCGACAGTGGTCACACCGGCATCGCCGAAGCGATGGGCGAGGAGCGCGGCGTTCCAGCCCGTCCCGGTGCCGCATTCGTAGACGCGATGGCCAGGCCGGATGTCGAGAGCTTCGAGCATGGTGAGCATCAGGCTCGGCTCACTGGAGGACGACGTGGGCTCGTCACCGTCGCGCTGGGTGGTCAGGGCGCGATCGGAGTAGACAGTGGAAAGGTAGGCGTCGTCGTTCGGCCCGATCCGGCTCCAGCGGTAGTTCGCGTCCTGAGTGTGGAACTCGGGTACGAACAGGTGCCGGGGCACCTCCCTCACCGCCTTCACCCACGCCGGGTCGTGCCCGGCGGCCTCAAGGTTCGCGGCGAGTTCTCCGCGCAGCGTACGGGCGAGTTCCGCGTCGACGGCCGTGGTCATACGAAGGCTCCTTGGAGCAGGGAGGCGTGCGCCTCGGCGATCGGAAGGTTCGTGGCAGCGGCGATGAACTGCCACTGGCCGGCGGGGTTGCACTCGAAGAACACCCACTTCCCACCCGGGGTCACGGCGAAGTCGAAGGCGCCGTAGTTGATGCGATAGCCGGCCATGAACCGCCGCACGCTGTCGGCGACGGCATCGGGAAGGGCCACGGGTTCGTAATCGAGTGCGTCGTAGTCGCTGCGCCAGTCGACGCGCGCTGCGGCGCTGCGGGCGTGGATGGCCACGGGGAACATCTGATCGCCCACGACGGTCAGCCGTACTTCGTACGCCTTCGGCACCCACTCCTGAAGCAGGTGCGCCGTCAACTCGATCGACTCGTCCAGTTCGTTCGGCTCCAGTCGCCGGGTCGGCAGGATCATCAGCGGTCTGCCGGGCAACGTGATCGACGCGGAGGCGACTGGTTTGCACACCAACGGGCCACCGATGCCGATGGCCCAGCGCCGGGCATGAGCAAGGTCGTTGGTGATCAGAGTGCGAGGGACCGGCAGCCCGGCCGCGGTGGCCGCGGCCAGTTGCCCGGGTTTGTGTGCGCAGGAGCGGTAGACGTCGGGGTGGTGCATCCAGACCACTGGTAAGGACGAGAGGACCTGGACCATGCCGACAACGGCCTGCGCCCGCGCCCAGGCCCGGTAGGCGGCGGGGATTTGCGGTTCCAAGCCGGGCAGGCCGGGCCTGCGGTAGTAGACGGCCCGGACCTCCTCCAACCGTGTGGCGCGGATACCGGCAGCGAGTTCCCCGTGCCAGCCACTGGCCCCGGCGTCATGCTCAGCCGACAACGTGATCCCGCGCGGGAAGTCCGCGAGGTCGAACCGCATGACCGCGGCCCCTTGGTCGACGAGAGCCTGCACGACGAGATCGGCGGTCGGATCGAGTGCTTCGGTGACCACCAGGACCCGGTTGCGCGGCGCCGTCACCGGTCACGCCACCTCCTCGCCCGGGAAGACGTAGGGATCGCTGCCCTCGTCGGGCGGGTTGCCCGGCCTGGTGTCGTTGTTCGTCGCCGTGCTGGAAGCGGCGATGGGCGATTCGGCCCAGAGGGAGCCGTCATCCATCACGTTGACCTGCCGTTGCGGGTCGTAGGCGAACTCTTCCGGGTCGATGTGTACGACGTGCGCGGGTTGGAGACCACGGGCGCCGAACGGCACCCCGGCACGTTCCTCGGTGACGATGGGAATGGGCATGTGCATACCTTCCGTCCGGGTGTGAACTGTGCTGCTTCTGCGAGCGGAGCGCTGCGTGGCGACCTCACTGCCTGCTTCCGGAGCGCTCGCTCCCGGCTGGACGCAGGTGGTCGTGCTCGGCCTCCCAGCCGATGCCGCCCCCGAGCGGGAGGACGAACACGGTGTGTTCCGTCCCGCCCTGGGAGCCGTAAGTCGGTTGCACCGCATGGACCTTTCCCGTGAGCCCCTTGGCGAGATCCACCACGACGGTTCCGCGGGTGATCCAGTCAGGTCGTGTCACCTTGGCTCAGCCTCCGCCCGACTGGGTTGGTCGTGGGGCGGGACACTGACGGGAATGACGAGGTTTCCGCATGCTCAACACTGTGGACCGGTGGACCGGTCCAGTGAGTAGCCGTCAACTTCCTTGTCGGGGTGCGGATTTGTGCAGATCAACGGCGTGCAGAGTAAGCGAAAGAAGCTGGACCGGCGGACCGGTCCAGCTTCCTCTTCGGGATGCTTGACTACATGGCGTAGGTATCCACTTGCTCGAAGAGGGAGGACGGTGTGACCCCTTCCTCGCATGTGAGCGGACGCCCGGTTTGGTCGTAGGCGGTGTGCAGAACGACCGCGACCGGAGTGTCTTCAGAGAGGCCAAGGTGCTGGGCCTCCGGTCCCGTTGCCAGGCGGACCGTGGTGACGTCCACGCCTTCGACGGGGTGGCGTCCGGTCCGCCGCCGGACATAGCGGGTGGTGCCTTCCGCAATCGCGGCGGTCTCCGTGAGTCGCGGTGAAGCCTCGGCCACGTCGGGCGGAAACCAGGCCTCGACGTAGCTGTGCGGCCCGCCGTCCGGCAGTTGCAGCACACGGACTCGCCGTAGCGCCCGCACTCCCGAGCTGATGCGGAGTGCCATGGCCACCCGCGCCGGAGGCTCGACCCAGTCCGGAACGCCGATGCGCAGGAAGGGCATGCCGCCGGTCACGCGCGCCGAACCCGCTCGCCGCGAACCGGCAGGCCGGGCGACCGGGGCCTCGGTCACGATGAAGCCGGTGCCCTGCTTGGCTACGACCACCCCGTCATTGCGCAGCACGTCCATCGCCTTGATCGCGGTCGCGCGCGATACCTGCCACTGCTCGGCCAGGTCTCGCCCTGACGGCACCGTGGCACCGGGTGCGAACTCGCCCGCCGTGATGCGAGCGCGGAGCGACTCCGCGATCTCCTCGTACTTCAGCAGCGCCATCGGCCTTCCCTTCTCCAGTGGCTGGACTGGTCCACCGGTACACACGATACTGGCGTCATGCTGGTACCCGACCTGGCTCCCACCGTGGCCCGCTTCTACGGCGAGACCGTTGATGAGGGCATCCGCCTGCACTGCTCAGCGGACGGCCGCCTCGAACTGGAACGGACGAAAGAACTCCTGCGCCGCTTCCTCCCGCCCGCTCCCGCACGCGTGCTGGATGTCGGCGGAGCGACCGGCGTTCACGCGAAGTGGCTGACGGAGGACGGGTACGAGGTGGACCTCGTGGACCCCGTTCCCCGTCACGTGGAGCAAGCCTCGGCGATCTGCCGGGCCACGTTGGGAGACGCGCGAGCGCTGAGCGCTGCCGACGGCAGTTACGACGCCGTGCTGCTCCTCGGGCCCCTCTACCACCTGCCCGACGCGGCCGACCGGAGCAAGGCACTGGCCGAAGCCCTCCGCGTCGTGGTGCCGGGCGGCTTGGTGGCGGTCGCGGCGATCAACCGCTACTCGCCCCTCTTCGAGCACGTGACCTACTCCCACCTGCACGAAGAACGAGTACGGGCGTCGGTGGAGGCGATCCTCCGCACCTCGGTACACGACGGCCCTGGCTTCACACTGGCGTACTTCCACCGGGCCGAGGAACTCAACGACGAGATGAGCGCCTGCGGGTTCGCCGATGTCCAGGTGCTCGGTGTCGAGGGCCCCGCGTGGTCCCTCCTCAAGGTCGCCGAGAAGCAGCCCGGTCAGGGACCCACCGATGAACTGATCGCGTCGGCCTTGGCCGCCGCGCGCATGGCCGAGCCGTATCCCGAACTGCTCGCCGCCAGCTCCCACTTCCTCGGGTTCGGGCGGAAGCCGACGCCGATGTGACGCCGGATAGGTCACAACTCACTTATCCCGGCGGAAGATGCGGTCGCCCAGCCAGACCAGCGGGTCGTACTTGCGGTCGGCCGTGCGTTCCTTCATCGGGATCAGGGCGTTGTCCGTGATGTGGATCTGCTCGGGGCAGACCTCCGTGCAGCACTTGGTGATGTTGCAGTAGCCGAGACCGTGCACGTCCTGGGCGGTCCTCGCGCGGTCGAGGCCGGTCTCGGCCGCGGCGTCCAGGGGGTGCATGTCGAGTTCGGCGATGCGCATCAGGAAGCGCGGGCCGGCGAAGTCGGGCTTGTTCTCCTCGTGGTCGCGCACCACGTGGCAGGTGTCCTGGCACAGGAAGCACTCGATGCACTTGCGGAACTCCTGCGAGCGCCCGACGTCCTGCTGCGCCATCCGGTACTCGCCCGGCGCCAGCCCCGGCGGCGGGACGAACGACGGGATCTCGCGTGCCTTGGCGTAGTTGAACGAGACGTCCGTGACCAGGTCCCGCAGCACCGGGAAGGCGCGCATCGGGGTCACCGTGACCGTCTCGTCCTCGGCGAACACCGACATGCGGGTCATGCACATCAGCCGCGGCCTGCCGTTGACCTCCGCGCTGCACGAACCGCACTTGCCCGCCTTGCAGTTCCACCGCACCGCGAGGTCGTGCGCCTGGGTGGCCTGGAGGCGGTGGATGACGTCGAGGACGACCTCGCCCTCGTTCACCTCCACCTCGAAGTCCTTCAGCTCACCCCCTTCGGCGTCGCCGCGCCAGACCCTGAAGTGCCCGGTGTAGCTCACTGGCCCAGCTCCTCGTCGGTGAGGTACTTGCGCAGTTCGTCCTTCTCGAACAGGTCCAGCAGGTCGGCGCGGATCGGCGGCATGTCCCGGCGGCGCAGCGTGATCTGCCCGGCGGCCGGGTCCTGAGCGGCCAACTGGTCGGGCGGGGAGGCGAGTTCGCACACCAGGTTGACGCCACGCCAGCGGCGGTCCATCTGCGGATGGTCGTCGCGGGTGTGCCCGCCGCGGCTCTCGGTGCGCTCCAGCGCGGCGCGCGCCACGCACTCGCTCACCAGCAGCATGTTGCGCAGGTCGATCGCCAGGTGCCAGCCCGGGTTGAACTGGCGGTGGCCCTCCACCCCGGCCCGCCGCGACCGCGTCCGCAGGTCGGCCAGCCGGGTCAGCGCCTCCTCCATCTCCTGCTCCTTGCGGATGATGCCGACCAGGTCGTTCATCGTCTGCTGGAGCTCCTGGTGCAGGGTGTACGGGTTCTCGGGCGGCGCCACGGCTCCGCCCGCCCCGCCTGCCGCCCCGCCTGCCGCCCCGCCTGCCGCCCCGCCTGCCGCCCCGCCTGCCGCTCCGACTGCTGCGGGCGCCGCTCCGTCCGTACCCTCCGCCGGTTCCGCGCTGAACGGCCGCAGCGCCTCCGCGGCCGCCGCGTCCACCTGGGCGTCCGCCACCGCGGGCCGCTGCGACGCGGTCAGCGCCTGCGCGTAGCGGGCCGCGTGCAGCCCGGCCCTGCGGCCGAAGACCAGCAGGTCCGACAGGGAGTTGCCGCCGAGCCGGTTGGAGCCGTGCATGCCGCCCGCGACCTCACCGGCCGCGAACAGCCCCGGCACCCCGCCGGCGGCCGCGGTGTCCGGGTCGACGTCCACGCCGCCCATCACGTAGTGGCAGGTCGGCCCGACCTCCATCGGCTCCGCCGTGATGTCCACGTCCGCCAGCTCCCTGAACTGGTGGTGCATCGACGGCAGCCTGCGCTGGATCTCCTGCGCGGGCAGGCGGCTCGCGATGTCCAGGAAGACCCCGCCGTGCGGGGAGCCGCGGCCCGCCTTCACCTCGGAGTTGATGGCCCTGGCCACCTCGTCGCGGGGCAGCAGCTCGGGCGGGCGGCGGTGGGTGTCGGGGTCGGCGTACCAGCCGTCCGCCTCCTCCTCAGAGGTGGCGTACTTGTCCTTGAACACCTCGGGCACGTAGTCGAACATGAACCGCTTGCCGTCGCTGTTGCGCAGCACCCCGCCGTCGCCGCGCACGCCCTCGGTGACCAGGATGCCCTTGACCGACGGCGGCCAGACCATGCCGGTCGGGTGGAACTGCACGAACTCCATGTTGATCAGCGGCGCCCCCGCCAGCAGGGCGAGCGCGTGCCCGTCGCCGGTGTACTCCCAGGAGTTGGACGTCACCTTGAACGACTTGCCGATGCCGCCGGTGGCCAGGACGACCGCGGGCGCCTCGATGACGAAGAAGCGCCCCGACTCGCGTTCGTAGCCGAAGACCCCGGCGACCCGCTCGCCGTCCTTGAGGACCCGGGTGACCGTGCACTCCTGGAAGACCCGCAGCCGCGCCTCGAAATCGCCCGCGTCCGCGAAGTCCTCCTGCTGGAGGGCGACGATCCGCTGCTGGAGGGTGCGGATCAGCTCAAGACCGGTGCGGTCGCCGACGTGCGCCAGCCGCGCGTACTCGTGGCCGCCGAAGTTGCGCTGCGCGATGCGCCCGTCCTTCGTACGGTCGAACAGCGCGCCCCAGGTCTCCAGTTCCCACACCCGCTCGGGCGCCTCCTGGGCGTGCAGTTCCGCCATCCGCCACTGGTTGAGGAACTTGCCGCCGCGCAGGGTGTCGCGGAAGTGCGTCTGCCAGTTGTCGTGCGGGTTGGAGTTGCCCATGCTGGCCGCGATGCCGCCCTCGGCCATCACCGTGTGCGCCTTGCCGAACAGGGACTTGCAGATGACCGCGGTACGCAGGCCCTGGCCGCGCGCCTCGATGGCGGCCCGCAGCCCCGCACCGCCCGCGCCCACCACGACCACGTCGTAGTTGTGCCGTTCGACTGCCGTCATCGCGTCGTGCCCCTCCTAGAAGAACCGCGGGTCGGCGAAGGCGCCGCTCGCGACCAGGTAGACGTAGAGGTCGGCGACCGCCACGCCCACCAGCGACGCCCACGCCAGCGCCATGTGGTGGGCGTTGAGCCGGCTCACCCAGGTCCACATCCGGTAGCGCACCGGGTGCCGGGAGAAGTGCTTGAGCCGGCCGCCCACGATGTGCCGGCACGAGTGACAGGAGAGGGTGTACGCCCAGATCAGCGCGATGTTGGCGAGCAGCACGAGGGTGCCCAGACCCATGTGGCCCCAGTGGCCCGCCGGGTCGCGGAAGCCCAGGGCGGCGTCGTAGCTGAGGATCACCGCGAAGGCGAGCGCGAAGTAGAAGAAGTAGCGGTGGACGTTCTGCAGCACCAGCGGCAGCCGGGTCTCACCGGTGTACCTCGCGTGCGGCTCGGCGACCGCGCACGCCGGGGGAGCGCTCCAGAAGCCCCGGTAGTACGCCTTGCGGTAGTAGTAGCAGGTCAGCCGGAAGCCCAGCGGGAAGATCAGCACGATGAGCGCGGGCGAGATCCCCCACCAGGGCCCGAAGACCGCCAGGTCCGCTCCGCCGCGCATCGGCACGCAGTCGCTCGCGAGGCAGGGCGAGTAGAACGGCGAGACATAAGGCGCCGCGTAGTAGTCCGCGTTCGCGAACGCGCGCCACGTGGAGTAAACGACGAACGCGGTCAGCACCACGACGGTGACCGTGGGCGCGAGCCACCAGCGGTCGGTACGAAGGTGCCGCGCCGGGATCGCGGCGCGACCGGGGGTGTGCACGCCCGCGGGCGGACGCGGGCGCTCGATGCTGGCCAAATCGGTCTCCCCGAGCGTAGGAGCGGTCGCCGTCGCGCGGACGCGGGCGGTCGGTGGGCGCCGTCAGCCGGGGCTCACGGGGCGTGGCGGTCGCGCGCGCCGAGACCTTCCTCCTCCGCGTCACCCCACAGGCTCCGGTCGTAGGGCGCGTCGGGGACCTGCACGATGTCCTGCCGCCCGCTCCCGGCGGCGCCGCGCGTCGTCTCGCGCAGCAGCGCCAGGCTCTCGCGCAGGTGATCCGCGTCGGTGCGCACCCTGCGCATGTCCAGGGTGTGGCCGACCTGCGGTTCGACCGAGGCGAGACCGCGGACCAGATCGTCGAGGTTCCGTTGGATTGCCGACAGATCGTCCTGAAGTGGCATGGTTCGCACCTTATCGAGGGCCGCGTCGGAGACGGGCCAGGCCGAGGGTCGCGTGCGAGAAGTGTCGCGCGTCACACCCGGGGCTGTGAAGAGGGCGTGCCGCCGGGGCGGTCCGGGAGGCGAGGCGGGGCTGCTGTGGATGCCGGGATGGGCCGCCCGGACCGCCGGGCCGGGCTGCCGCGGTCGCCGGGATGGGCCGCCCGGGTGGTGTGCGGCGCCGGGCGGCGCGTGTCGCCCCGCGTGCCCCCGGACCCCTCGCTACCAGTAGATGCGATAAGCGACAAATATCGTCATCAGCGGAGGTACGACCCATGCACCGCACCCCTCGCGCCAGGCGGCGTGCCGCCGGAGCCGCTGCCGCCGCGGGCGTGCTCGCGGCGGCCGCCCTGGCCGGATGCTCCCCGTCCTCCGACGCCGACCACGTACCCGCCGCCGTCGACGTCGCCTCGGCCTCCCGGGGCGCCGTCAAGGACGGCGGCACGCTGCGCTGGGCGGTCGACGACATCCCCGGCACCCTCAACACCTTCCAGGCCGCCGCCGACCAGGAGACCTCCCAGATCGCGGCCGCCACGCTCCCGTCGCTGTTCACGGTGGACGGCGAGGGCAGGCCGCAGCGCGACGGCGACTTCCTCCAGTCGGCGAAGGTGACCTCCACCAAGCCGCAGAAGGTCGTCTACCAGCTGAACCCCAAGGCCGTCTGGAGCAACGGGCGCCCGCTGTCGGCCGCCGACTTCACCGCCCAGTGGAAGGCGCTCAGCGGTGCGAACGCCTCGTTCTGGAGCGCGCACAACGCGGGCTACGACCGGATCGCCTCGGTGCGCCAGGGCAAGGACGCCCACGAGGTCGAGGTCACCTTCAAGGAGCCGACGGCGGACTGGCAGTCGCTGTTCACCCCGCTGTACCCGAAGGAGGTCACCGGCACCCCGGACGCCTTCAACGACAGCGCCCGCGACAGCCTGAAGGTCTCGGCGGGCCCGTTCGCGGTGCAGTCGGTCGACACCTCCGCCGGCACCGCGACGCTGGCGCGCGACCCGAAGTGGTGGGGCGACCGGGCCAAGCTGAGCCACCTGGTCTTCACCGCCGTCCCCGCCGCCAAGCGCGCCGCCGCCCTCGCCGACGGCACCGTCGACGTCGCCAGGATCGACACCTCCGCGCAGTCCCGCGTCGAGGGCGAACGCGGCATCCGCGTCCACCGCACGCTCGACCCGTCGTACACCCAGCTCACCCTGAACGGCGCCTCAGGACCGCTCACCGACCAGCGGGTGCGGCAGGCGGTGGCGCGGGCCATCGACCGGCAGGCGATCGCCACCTACGTGCTCAAGCCCGCCGGGCTGCCCGCCAGCACCCTCGGCAACCACCTCGTGCTCGGTTCGCAGTACGGCTACCGCGACGACAGCTCCGCGGTCGGCGGCACCGACGTGAAGTCCGCGCAGGCGCTGCTGGCCGACGCGGGCTGGCAGCAGGGTCACGCGGCGCAGGCCACGCCGGGCGCGAAGGCGGCGGGCCCGGAGCCGGGCAAGCCGGTGCCGTCCGGCTCGGCGAGCGCGAGCGGGACCGCCTCGGCCTCCCCGTCGGGCTCCGCCTCGCCGTCCGGTTCCGCCGCAGGCGACGACGGCACCGAGGCCGCCGACGCCACCCAGTCCGCGGGCACCGCCCAGGCCGCCGACCAGCAGGCGATCGTGCAGCCCGCGGCGGTGCGGATGAACAAGGCCGGACACCCGCTCGCGCTGCGCTTCGTCCTGCCGCAGGACTCGCCCACCCTGGACGCGGTCGGCGACCGCATCGCCCACATGCTCGCGGCCGTCGGCGTGCGCACCGAGATCGACAAGGTCAGCGACGACAGCTTCTTCCACGACCACATCGCCTCCGGCGACTTCGACCTGGCCCTGTACGACTGGCCGGGCAGCGCCTACCCGGCCTCCGACGCCCGGCCGGTCTACGGCAAGCCGGTCCCGGCCGCCGACGGCTCGCTGACCGTGCGGGAGAACTACTCGCGGGTCGGCACCGACCGCATCGACCAGCTGCTGGACCAGGCCGGGGACGAGCTGGACCAGAGCAGGGCGCAGGACCTGACCGCGCAGGCCGACGAGCGGATCTGGGCGGAGGCCGGTTCGGTGCCGCTGTACCAGCCGCCGCAGCTGGTGGCCACCCGCACCTCGGTCGCCAACGCGGGCGCGTTCGGCTTCCTCACCCCGCGCTACCAGGACATCGGCTTCCGCAAGTAGCCGTACGACTTCCGCAAGTAGCCGTACGACCCGCGCACCCGGGCGCCGCGAGGGGCCCACGTGACGGGGTACGCACACCGCCGGGGCGGCCGATGCCGCCCCGGCCCCGTACCATGGGGTCAGGCCGTGGCGTGACGTTGCCCGGCGGGCGCGGGTACCGGACCACGGCACGCGCCGTCATCCACGAATCCGGGAGAAGCGCCGCAGTATGCCCACGCGCCACGACATCCGCAATGTCGCCATCGTCGCCCACGTCGACCACGGCAAGACCACGCTGGTCGACGCCATGCTCAAGCAGGCCGGAGCCTTCGCCGCCCATCAGCACGTCGACGACCGCGTGATGGACTCCAACGACCTGGAGCGTGAGAAGGGCATCACGATCCTGGCGAAGAACACCGCGGTCAAGTACCACCCCAAGGGCGGCGGCGACCCGGTCACCATCAACATCATCGACACCCCCGGCCACGCCGACTTCGGCGGCGAGGTCGAGCGCGGCCTGTCCATGGTGGACGCGGTCGTGCTGCTGGTGGACGCCTCCGAGGGCCCGCTGCCGCAGACCCGTTTCGTGCTGCGCAAGGCGCTGTCCGCGCGGCTGCCGGTCATCCTGTGCATCAACAAGACCGACCGCCCCGACTCGCGGATCGACGAGGTCGTCAACGAGACCTACGACCTCTTCCTCGACCTGGACGCCGACGAGGACCAGATCGAGTTCCCGATCGTCTACGCCTGCGCCCGCGACGGCATCGCCTCGCTGACCAAGCCGCAGGACGGCACCGTCCCGGCCGACAGCGAGAACCTGGAGCCGTTCTTCTCCACGCTGCTGGAGCACGTCCCCGCGCCGACGTTCGACGACGCCGCGCCGCTCCAGGCGCACGTCACCAACCTCGACGCCGACAACTTCCTCGGCCGTATCGCGCTGCTGCGCGTCGAGCAGGGCCACCTGCGCAAGGGCCAGACGGTGGCGTGGATCAAGCGCGACGGCTCGATCCAGAACGTGCGCATCACCGAGCTGATGATGACCGAGGCGCTCACCCGCAAGCCCGCCGAGGAGGCCGGCCCGGGCGACATCTGCGCGGTCGCCGGTATCCCGGAGATCATGATCGGCGAGACGCTGGCCGACCCGGAGAACCCCATCGCGCTGCCGCTGATCACGGTGGACGAGCCGGCCATCTCGATGACCATCGGCACCAACACCTCCCCGCTGGTCGGCAAGGGCGGCAAGGGCCACAAGGTCACCGCCCGCCTGGTCAAGGACCGCCTGGAGCGCGAGCTGATCGGCAACGTGTCGCTGCGCGTGCTGCCCACCGAGCGCCCCGACGCCTGGGAGGTGCAGGGCCGCGGTGAGCTGGCGCTGGCGATCCTGGTGGAGACCATGCGCCGGGAGGGCTTCGAGCTGACCGTCGGCAAGCCCGAGGTGGTCACCAAGCAGGTCGACGGCAAGGTCCACGAGCCGATCGAGCGGATGACCATCGACTCGCCCGAGGAGCACCTCGGCGCCATCACCCAGCTGATGGCCGCCCGCAAGGGCCGCATGGAGACGATGACCAACCACGGCTCCGGCTGGATCCGGATGGAGTGGATCGTGCCGTCGCGCGGCCTGATCGGCTTCCGCACCGAGTTCCTCACCCAGACCCGCGGCACCGGCATCGCCCACTCGATCTTCGAGGGCCACGAGCCGTGGTTCGGCGAGCTGCGCACCCGCAACAACGGTTCGCTGGTCGCCGACCGCGCGGGCGTGGTGACCGCGTTCGCGATGACCAACCTCCAGGAGCGCGGCGTGCTGTTCGTCTCGCCGACCACCGAGGTGTACGAGGGCATGATCGTCGGCGAGAACTCGCGCGCCGACGACATGGACGTGAACATCACCAAGGAGAAGAAGCTGACGAACATGCGGTCCTCGACCGCGGACGTCACCGAGTCCCTGGTCCCGCCACGCCTGCTGTCGCTGGAGCAGTCCCTGGAGTTCTGCCGCGACGACGAGTGCATCGAGGTCACCCCGGAGACGGTCCGCATCCGCAAGGTCGTCCTCGACCAGAAGGAGCGCGGCCGCGCCGCGGCCCGCGCCAAGCGCTGACGCCGTCCCGCACGGGACCGCCCGCGCGCGACCCCATGGGCCGCCCTCCGCTCGCACGCGGAGGGCGGCCCTTGCGACGGGTTCCTGGATCAGTGGGCCGCCCGGCGCACTGATCTGGACCTCGACGCCATGGGCACGATCGGCCGTGTCCTGCGGCTGTCGCGGCTGGTCAGCGGGCGGCTGAAGGACCACTCCGCCCAGCACGGCATGGAGACATGGGAGTTCGACGCCCTGGCCACGCTCCGGCGCAGCGGTGAACCGCTGACCGCCAAGGCGCTCGCCGGGACCGTCATGATCGGCTCGGTCGCCCTGACCAACCGCGTCGACCGGCTCGTCGCCCGTGGTCTCGTCAGCCACGACGCCGTTCCGGGAGACCGCCGCAGCCTGCACATCGCCCTCACGGACGAGGGGCGGGACCTGGTCGACCGTGTGGTGGTGGGCCACGCGCGCAATCAGCAGGACATCCTGTCGGGTCTGGACGGCGACGAGCGGGACGACCTGGCGCGGATCCTGCGCGAGCTGCTCGTGTCGCTGGGGGACGTTCCCTGAGGACCCGGTCGTGATCCGGAGCGGCTCGGCCGCGACGCCGTCCGATGCGGGGGGCCGGCCGGCGGGCGTACTGCGATCGGGCGGAATCCGGCGAGCGGATCGCGCTCGTTCGGCGGGGGTCGGCCGCCTGGTGGACATTCGGTGTTATCGAGGGATGAGCAGAACATATGACTCGTCCTCGAGGGAGGCGCCGATGCGTTCAGGCACGCGCGTGAAGTGGGCGGTGTGCGCCGCGGCGGTGGCGGTCGCGGCGACCGCCTGCGGCGGAGGCGGCGGGGACGGTGGCGGGGTCAACGGCATCGTGCGGGCCTCCTGGGGCGATCCGCAGAACCCGCTGGAGCCGGCCAACACCAACGAGGTGCAGGGCGGCAAGGTCCTGGACATGATCTTCCGCGGCCTGAAGAAGTACGACCCGCGGACCGGCGCCGCCGAGAACTGGCTCGCGAAGTCCATCACCACCACCGACCAGCAGGACTTCACCATCACCCTGAAGCCCGGCTGGAAGTTCTCCAACGGCGAGCCGGTGACCGCCCACTCCTTCGTCGACGCCTGGAACTACGGCGCGGCGCTGAAGAACAAGCAGGTCAACGCGAGCTTCTTCTCGTACATCGACGGCTACGACCAGGTGCACCCGGACTCCGGCAACCCGACCGCGACCACGATGTCCGGGCTGAAGGTCAAGGACGACGACACCTTCACCGTGCGGCTCACCCAGAAGTTCTCCACCTGGCCGGACACCCTCGGCTACTCGGCGTTCTACCCGCTGCCCCGGTCGTTCTTCACCGACCACGCGGGCTGGCTGAGCAAGCCGGTCGGCGACGGGCCGTACAAGGTCTCCTCGTACACCAAGGGCTCGTTGATGGCGCTGCGCACCTGGCACGGCTACCAGGGCACGGACAAGGCCCGCAACGGTGGCGTGGACCTGCGGGTCTACACCGACAACAACACCGCCTACACCGACCTCCAGGCGGGCAACCTCGACCTGGTCGACGACATCCCGGCCACCCAGCTGAAGAACGTCAAGCGCGACCTCGGCTCGCGCTACATCAACCAGCCGGCCGGCATCATCCAGACCATCTCGTTCCCGATGTACGACCCGAAGTGGACCGGCGCGAACTCCGACAAGCTGCGCCAGGGCATCTCGATGGCCATCGACCGCGCCTCCATCACCAAGCGCATCTTCGACGGCACCCGCACCCCCGCCTCCGACTGGACCTCCCCGGTGCTCGGCGCCCGTGGCGGCTTCAAGGAGGGGCTGTGCGGCGGCGTCTGCGCCTTCGACCCGGCGCAGGCCAGGAAGCTGATCAAGGAGGGCGGCGGACTTC
This sequence comes from Streptantibioticus parmotrematis, assembly GCF_019890615.1. Classification (GTDB taxonomy): domain Bacteria; phylum Actinomycetota; class Actinomycetes; order Streptomycetales; family Streptomycetaceae; genus Streptantibioticus_D; species Streptantibioticus_D parmotrematis. The sequence goes on from NZ_JAINVZ010000002.1 coordinate 401,716, forward strand.
CCGGCGGCCGCATGCAGATCGCGTACAACGCGGACACCGGCTCCCACAAGGAGTGGATCGACGCGGTCTGCAACAGCGTCAACAACGTGCTGGGCAACGACAACGCGTGCGTCGGCGCGCCGGTTGGCACCTTCGCCGACTTCCGCAACCAGATCACCGCCAAGTCCGAGACCCAGCCGTTCCGCGCGGGCTGGCAGATGGACTACCCGCTCATCCAGGACTTCCTCCAGCCGCTGTACTACACCGGCGGGTCCTCCAACGACTCGCACTGGAGCGACAAGGACTTCGACTCGCTGGTGAACCAGGCCAACGCGCAGTCGGACAGCGCGCAGGCGGTCACCGCCTTCCAGAACGCCGAGCGCATCCTCGCCGCCCAGGTCCCGGCGATCCCGCTGTGGTACCAGAACGGCAACGCGGGCTACGCCTCCAACCTGTCGAACGTGGCACTCAACCAGTTCAGCGTGCCGGTCTACAACGAGATCACCGTGCACTGACCGCCCGTCGGCGCGCGGCGGGCGATGTCCCCCTCCGTGCGCCGGACCTCAGCTGAAACGATCCTCCAACCCCCGGCGGGGAGGCCCCATGGGACGGTACGTGATCCGGCGGCTGCTCCAGATGGTCCCGGTCTTCATCGGCAGCACGCTGCTGATCTTCGTGATGGTGTACGCGCTCGGCGACCCCGTGGCGGCCCTGTTCGGCGACCGCGCCCCCGACCCGGCCACCGCCGCGCAGATCCGCAAGGACCTCTACCTCGACCACCCGCTGTGGCAGCAGTACGTGCACTACATGGCGCAGATCTTCCAGGGGAACTTCGGCACCGCCTTCGACGGCCAGCCGGTGCTCACCCTGATGTCCACGGCCTGGCCGCTGACCATCCGGCTCACCATCGTCGCCGTCGTCGTGGAGGCCGTGATCGGTGTCGTCCTCGGCCTGTTCAGCGGGCTGCGGCGGGGGCGGACGGTGGACTCCGGCGTGCTGGTGCTCACCCTCGTCGTGGTGTCCGTGCCGACGTTCGTCAGCGGCTACGTGCTCCAGTACCTGTTCGGCGTCGAGTGGAACCTCGTCAACCCCTCGGTCTCGCCCGCCGCCCCCTTCAGCGAACTCCTGCTGCCCGGCATCGTGCTGGCCCTGGTCTCGCTCGCCTACGTGACCCGGCTGACCCGCACCTCCGTCGTCGAGAACCACCGCGCCGACTACGTGCGCACCGCGATCGCCAAGGGCCTGCCGCGCCACCGGGTGGTCCTGCGCCACCTGCTGCGCAACTCCCTCATCCCGGTCGTCACCTTCATCGGCACCGACATCGGCGCCCTGATGGGCGGCGCCATCGTCACCGAGCGCATCTTCAACATCCACGGCGTCGGCTACCAGCTCTACCAGGGCATCCTGCGCCAGAACTCCCCGACCGTCGTCGGCTTCGTCACCATCCTGGTGATCGTCTTCCTGATCGCGAACCTGCTCGTCGACCTGCTCTACGCGGTCCTGGACCCGAGGATCCGGTATGCCTGAACCCTCCAGCGCCCAGGACCCGGCCGAGTCCGTCGGCAACGCCGGCGCGGGCGGCACCATGGACTTCGCCGCCGAACAGGCCGGCTCGCTCACCGCGCCACCACCCGGGGAACACCTCGTACCGGAGGGCGGGACCACGACGGGAAAGCCGCGCAGCCTGTGGTCGGACGCCTGGCACGACCTGCGGCGCAACCCGGTCTTCGTGGTCTCCGCACTCGTCATCGTCTTCCTCGTGCTGATCTCCATCTGGCCGAAGCTCATCGCCTCCGGCAACCCGCTCGCCTGCGACATCAACAAGTCGCAGGACGGCCCGGCCCCCGGCCACCCCTTCGGCTTCGACCTCCAGGGCTGCGACGTCTACACCCGCACCGTCTACGGCGCCCGCGCCTCGGTCACCGTCGGGGTGTGCGCGACGGCGGGTGCGGCGATCCTCGGCAGCGTGCTGGGCGGGCTCGCCGGGTTCTTCGGCGGCTGGTGGGACGCGGTGCTCTCCCGGATCAGCGACGTCTTCTTCGGCATCCCCATCGTGCTGGGCGGCCTGGTCTTCCTGTCCGTCGTCACCAACACCACGGTCTGGCCGGTGATCGGCTTCATCGTGCTGCTGGGCTGGCCGCAGATCGCCCGTATCGCGCGCGGCGCGGTCATGACCGCCAAGCAGCACGACTACGTGCAGGCCGCCCGGGCGCTCGGCGCGGGCAACACCCGCATCCTGCTGCGCCACATCGCGCCCAACGCCGTCGCCCCGGTCATCGTCGTCGCCACCATCGCGCTGGGCACCTACATCGCGCTGGAGGCCACCTTGTCCTTCCTGGGCGTCGGCCTGAAACCGCCGACCGTCTCCTGGGGCATCGACATCTCCACCGCGTCCACCGAGATCCGCGACGCCCCGCACATGCTGCTGTGGCCGGCCGGGGCGCTCAGCGTCACGGTGCTGGCGTTCATCATGCTCGGCGACGCGGTGCGCGACGCCCTCGACCCCAAGTTGCGCTGAGGAGGCGGCAGATGGACACGCTGACCGAGTCCCCGCTGGTCCCGCGGACCGACACCCTGCTGGACGTACGCGACCTGCACGTGGAGTTCCGCACCCGGGACGGGATCGCCAAGGCCGTCAACGGGGTCAGCTACGCGGTCGCGCGGGGCGAGACGCTCGCCGTGCTGGGCGAGTCCGGGTCGGGCAAGTCGGTGACCGTGCAGGCGGTGATGGGCATCCTCGACTCCCCGCCCGGCTTCGTCACCCGCGGCGAGATCCTCTTCCGCGGCGAGAACCTGCTGACGATGCCCGCCGACCAGCGGCGCAAGGTGCGCGGCGCGAAGATGGCGATGATCTTCCAGGACGCGCTGTCCGCCCTCAACCCGGTGCTCACCGTGGGCTACCAGCTCGGCGAGATGTTCGTGGTGCACCGCGGGATGTCGCGCAGGGACGCGCGGGCGATGGCGGTCGAGCTGATGGACCGGGTGCGCATCCCGGCCGCGCGGCAACGCGTCGGCGACTACCCGCACCAGTTCTCCGGCGGCATGCGGCAGCGCATCATGATCGCGATGGCGATGGCCCTGGAACCCGACCTGATCATCGCCGACGAGCCCACCACCGCACTCGACGTGACCGTACAGGCCCAAGTGATGGATCTGCTGGCCGAGTTGCGGCAGGAGATGGGGATGGGCCTGATCCTCATCACCCACGACCTCGGGGTGGTCGCCGACGTCGCCGACCGCATCGCCGTGATGTACGCGGGCCGCATCGTGGAGACCGCGCCCGTGCACGACATCTACCGCGCCCCGGCGCACCCGTACACCAAGGGCTTGCTGGAGTCGATCCCGCGACTGGACCGCAAGGGCAAGGAGCTGTACGCGATCCGGGGCCTGCCGCCCAGCCTGACCGACGTACCGCCGGGCTGCGCCTTCAACCCGCGCTGCCCGATGGCCCGGGAGCGCTGCCGTACCGAGGTGCCGCCGCTGTACCGCGTCACGGCGGAGCGCGGCAGCGCCTGCCACTACTGGGAGGAGTGCGTCGGTGACGACTGACCGGCGGGGCGCCCGCGAACCCATCCTCCAGGTCAAGGGCCTGGTCAAGCACTTCCCGCTGACCCGGGGCGTGCTGTTCAGGAAGCAGGTCGGCGCGGTGCGGGCGGTCGACGGCGTCGACTTCGACCTGTACCCCGGCGAGACCCTCGGCGTCGTCGGCGAGTCGGGCTGCGGCAAGTCCACGGTGGCCAGGGTGCTGATGAACCTGGAGCCGCCCACCTCGGGCCGGGTGCTGTACAAGGGCGAGGACATCACCCGGCTGTCCGGCCCCGCCCTGAAGGCGGTGCGCCGCAACATCCAGATGGTCTTCCAGGACCCGTACACCTCGCTCAACCCCCGCATGACGGTGGGCGACATCGTCGGCGAGCCCTTCGACATCCACCCCGAGGTCGCGCCGCGCGGCGACCGGCGGCGCCGGGTGCGCGAACTGCTCGACGTCGTCGGCCTCAACCCCGAATACGTCAACCGCTATCCCCACCAGTTCTCCGGCGGCCAGCGCCAGCGCATCGGCATCGCGCGCGGCCTCGCCCTCAACCCCGAGATCATCATCTGCGACGAGCCGGTCTCGGCGCTGGACGTCTCGGTGCAGGCGCAGGTGGTCAACCTGATGGAGCGGCTGCAACGGGAGTTCGGCCTCGCCTACGTCTTCATCGCCCACGACCTGTCCATCGTGCGGCACATCTGCGACCGGGTCGCGGTGATGTACCTCGGGCGGATCGTGGAGACCGGCGGCGACGCGCAGATCTACGAGCACCCCACCCACCCCTACACCCAGGCGCTGCTGTCCGCCGTGCCGGTGCCCGACCCGGACGCCCGCGGCGGCCGCGACCGCATCCTGCTCACCGGCGACGTGCCTTCCCCGGCGGCCGTCCCGTCCGGCTGCCGCTTCCGCACGCGGTGCTGGAAGGCGGAACCGCGGTGCGAGGAGCGGATGCCGGAACTGGCCGTGCCGCGAGCCTTCCGCGACAGCGGAACGCCCGCGGAACACCCGAGCGCCTGCCACTTCGCGCAGGAACGCGTACGGGTACTGCCGGGGGAGGAGCCGGTCAACTAGAGCCCAGCTTCAAACGGCTCTCGTCCTCAGCCGTGGCGTGACGGCCGAGGCCTGGCGTGGAGGTGGTCAGAAGTTGAAACCGAGGTTTGAGGAATGCAGAAGGACGATGTACCAGATGACGGCCAGGATCATGACGACGATGGCTAGCCCCAACAGGATGAACAGGCCGGCACGCAGTACGGGGTTCTTCGGTGTCCGGTAGGGCATGTGTGGTTTCTCCTCCGCCAGACGGTGGGCACCGCGCGCAGCGGTGCCCACCGTCTTTCCGGTCAGATCAGCTCAGGGCGTCTTGGAGCGCCTTAGCGTATGCGCTGGCTCCGATGTCGTTCGGGTGATAGGACTCCATGCTCGCCGGGGCGGATACCGACCACTTCCTGTCGGAAGCAATGTCTGACGAGGGGGCCTTGGTGAACTCGTGCAGCCCTTCCGCCGAATCGCAGATCAGATGCCCCTTCCATTCGGAGCTCGGGTCGTAGAAGCTGGCCTTTCCGTCCGTCTTCGCGGTCTGCATGGCGCTGGCCAGTTGGGTATTCATTTCGCCGCCCCAGCTGGCGAGGAGGTTCAGGTCGTCTGCCGCGAGGGGGGCGGAGGTACACGTTGTCACGCCGGTGTCGAACAGCACCGGATAGCCAAGATCCACGATCCTGGCATTCGGGGCGACGGTGTGAACAAGTTCGGTGAGGCTCATCACGTTCGTGGCTGCGTTGTCGATGTTGTTCCGCACGGTTGCGTCCGACGGGCAGCTTCCCAGGACGCAGTCCGTCAAGGTGTTCGCGAACCCCGCGTCGTCGCCACCAAAGGTGTAGGCGATCAACGTGGTGTCAGGTCCGATGAAGCCTGAATAGAGTTGTGGGATCTCTCCGAACTGGCCGTCCTGCGTCGCGTCGTAGGTGCGGGCGCCGTTACAGGCCACGGTGTGGAAGTCGAGCGTCGGGTCGTCCGCGTCATCACGGTCCCCGATACTCGTCGTTGTTCCCGGAAGAATTGTCTGGCGGATCCACGACCGCCTGGAGCGCACGCATGCGTCGTAGTCAGCCGGCGCGGTCGCCCCGGGGGCCAGGCGCGGCCCGGAGGTATCGGAGTTGGGGTAGTAGTCACCGACGCCGACACCGGACGCGTAGGAATCGCCGAGCTGCGTCACCTCGTCGGCCGGCTTCCCCGGCAGCGGGGAGAACGCGACTGCGTCCCAGGCGATCGAGTCGTCGGCGGTCGCGCCATAGGCGTAGTTGGTGAGTGTGACGCCCTGCCAGTCGCTTCCGGGCTTGAAGTCGATCGCGCCAAGAGAGACCCACTCATTGGCGCGGTCATGCGCGTTGATGACGCGGTTGGTCGTCGCCGAGCCCGTGTGGACGGTGTAGATCTCCTGCTGCGCCGTGGAGCCGGTGTCCGGTACGTGGACCCACACCCGCTGGTAGCCAGAGATCTTCTGGCTGAGCTTCCAGTCGCCGGTGATGGCCATGTCGCCGTCGGCGAGGACCGGTGTGGACAGGAACGAGTCGACCGCTGCGCCGTTCGCCGCGAACTTTCCCGTCGACGAGTCGTACCAGGTCGCCGAGTCGTTCAGGTTGGTCACGCCACCGTTGACGTCTCGTGTGTGCGCGTACCAGAAGTGCGCGTTGTAGCCGCCTCCGACCTGGTGCAGGTCACCGCGTGCTTCGAACTCTCCACTGGAGTCGGCCAGGAAGGTGAAGGCGAAGGACCCGTCGTTCTGGGTGTCCTTGGCGCAGTCCGTGCGGTAGGTCGGAACCGACGACGGCAGCGAGTCGATGACCTTGGTTCCAGATGGCAGGGGAGAAGTGGAGCAGATGGGCTGGCCCACGCCTCCGTGCCCCCGGCCGGGCTCACTCCGAAGCGTCTGGTACTTGATCGACTCGTTGCCGCAGGTGGTGGCGCAGTCGTCCTTCCAGGTGGCGTTGGAGTGCCACCAGTGCAACACGTCGCAGCCTTGCAGATGCTGGGTCTCGCACGGTGGTGGATTGTTGATGTCGCAGGCGTTGTCGGTCGTCGTGCAGAAGGTGTCCAGCGGCGGCTTGACCGCTTCCCGGTTGGCCGGGCCGGTCGTCGAGCTGCCGTTCCACCAGGCGGGGTTGAAGCCCATGGTGCCGTACCCCGCGTCGCCGGGCTGCTGCTGATTACCGTTGTCGTCGAACGACCAGCCGGTGTCCTGCGACCAGGCGGCCCAGCCCATGACCTTCTCCTCATAGGGCCAGTCCTGCGGGTGCGCCGCGTCCTGGTTGGCGTCGACGTCGTAGGAGGTGTCCATGAACGGACCACGTGCGAACGGGTAGATGGGGTTGGCCGGATTCCCGTACCAGCCCAAGCCCCAGTTGCCGGACGGGTCGGACCCTGGGGCGTTGAAGCCCTCGTTGTAGTTCCACACCGAGGCGAACCAGTTCTCGATCTTCGACGGGTCGTCGTTGTTGATCGTGATGGTCTGACCGGGGGTGTGGATCTCATTCCACTTGTCCGAGATCAGCTGGACGGCCTTGGCGATGTTGACGGTGTAGTCGAGGCTGATCGCGAGCTGCTCGTTGTACGGCATCTCGGTCTCGTTCGGCTTCGGATGCGCGGGCACCCTCATGCCGTCGGTGATCTGGCCGATCCCGTACCCGCAGTCGGAGTTCGTCCAGTCGATCTGCCAGTACGCGGTACCCGACACGCTCGGATGTCCGTAGAAGCCGTTCTGGCTGGTCAGCGGGGATGAAGTCTGACCCGCGATCGCCCCGCCCTCGGCCTGCCAGAGATTCGACTCCTGGGCCAGGATCCCGAGGATGACTTGCGCCGGGACGTGGGCGCCGGAGTGACCGGTCAGCGAGGGCGCCGGGAACATGGTGTCGGGGTCGACCGTGGAGTCCTCCTCCTGGCTGCGCCAGCCACCCTGGGTGATGTAGCCGGCGTGCAGGTCGTTGCGAACGGCCATGTCGACGGCCCATTCGACCTGATTCGGGGTCGGCTGGAGGGCCTGGATGTTCGGGTCGTTACGGGCGACCGCGCACCACCGGTTGGCGTCGGTGGTGGCGCCGGAGGTGCCGGAAGCGTTCGGCTTGACCCCCGGCCGCGGAGGCGGGGCGAGCGCGGGGGACACCGCTGCGCCAGCGCCCTTGGCCTGGTCGGCTCCGGTGGACGCGGCGAATGACACTGCCTTGCCGGTCTCCGGGACGGTCGCGTTGATCTGCACAGGGCCGGCAGTCTGCTGCTGTGAGAGGGACCCGACAGGCTGCTTGACCCGGGCGGCGATGCCGGGTGCGGTCACATCGGTGACCGCGAGTTGCCCATCGGTGGAGATCGTCGCGTCCGACCGGGCGTTCAGCTTCGTCACACCCGTGGGCAGAGCGCTCGTACGAGTGGGGGTGCCGGTGAGATAGACCTGGGCGGACCCGGACTGGGTGAGAGCCAGCTTCCCGATGGGCGCGGAGGCGAAGGCCGTCACCTTCCTGCCGGAGAGATGCTTGGCGATCTGCGCCGTTCCCGTCTGGTCCACGAAGTCGATTCCGCCGGAAGCGTCAGCGTGGATGTCGTACGGAGCCCGGCTTCCTCTGGCCAGTGTCGACATTTTGCCGTGCGAGTCGATGGCCACCAGCTGATTGCCGGTGGCTCCCACCAGTTCGCCGCCCGCTGTTGTGCCGGAAGTGATCTCGGCGTTCACGGCCACCAGGCCGGTGCGCTTGCCGGTGTCGTCCACCGTGACCAGCTGAGTCCTGTCACCGTCGAGCTGTGTGAAGGTCGCGGTGTGGGCGGTGGTGTCACAGGTGGGATCGAAGTACGCCAACGTGGCAGTGAACGGGAGCTTCGTCACCCGGCCCGTCGTGAGGTCGACGATCGCGGTGAAGGCGCCGCGCTCCATGAGGTCCTGCTCGTTGGTGAAGTCCCGGGGAGCGTAGGCGACCGCGAGGTGGTCGGGATCGGTCTGGCAGGAGTCGCCGATCCACATGTCGGTGTCGAAACCCGGCTCGGACAGGGTCGTCACGGACCGCCACGCGTAGCCCTGCTTGGCCTCCGCGGCCAGGACGTGAACGCCGGTGGAGTCCGGGGAGATGACGGCGGCCTTGTCCGTGGACGACTTCCAGCCCTTCGGTAAAGCGCCATCCGGGTTGTCGACTCCGCCCGTCGACACTGTGGATGCGGCAGCCTGTGGAGGCCGGGGTCTGGTTGCTGCGGTTGCTCCTGGCGCCTGGGTCAGCGTGATGGCGACGGTTGTCGCGACGATGCCGGCGATGGCTCCCAGGGGCACCTTGGCGCGTATGCGCATGGTGTCCTTCCCTTTGGGGCCCGTGCCGCTCGATCGGCCCGCTACGCGATGCATGCGGGATGCCGACGAGCTGTGGACGGGCTGGGCTCACGGTATGAGCGAGGTAAGGGTGCCACAGGGAAACCCGGAATCGCCGTACAGCTTGTCGGAATTCGCGAGACTCAAGGCCGTGACCGCAATCACATAGTGACGCTGTGTTACTTGTTAAAGCGTCGGTTTGTCCAGTCATGCTGGAGATTGGTCGGATCTTTCGCGAAATCCTCGCTACGTCAAGTCGCTGAATTTCCACAAATGGAACAAGACAGTCCAGTTTTGATCGATAATCACTTCGCGTGCATCGTTCGAGCCCATACGGTCACACCGGACGCGTCCGTGTGGCGGCTTCCGAGAGGGAAGGCGCTCACGGGCATGACTGAATGGGGGACCCATGTTCATCGCACGCAACGCAGCACGCCTCGCCGTCGCAGGTGTCACCACGCTGATGTCGGCCCTGGCCTTCGCCACCGCGCCGGCGCAGGCCGCGACGTTCCGGAACGCGGAACAGCACATCAGCACCGCACAGGCCCTCCGGATCAAGCCCACCGCCCAGATGAAGGCCGACGGGACCACGGTCTGCGGAAGCGGCTACAACACGATCATCGCCGCGCAGCGCTTCACCGGAACCGGTGGCACCCCGCTCGGCGATGTGTACTCGTACACCAATGGCAAGGTGACTGGTCCCAACTATGAGGACAAGCAGGTCTGCGCCGCCTTCTTCAACGACCTCGGTGTTAGTCGCTACATGAAGATCACCTTCTGTGACAACTACACCGCGGACAAGTGTGCCGTAGACTCCGGCAATTACTCTTCGTACGCCGGGCCCGTGTACCAGAACCGTGGCTATTGCGGCACGATCAGCGTCGTCATGAACAACGGCAACACCGCCGTCATCAACGGCAGCATCGGCAGCAGTCCCTGTAACTGATCCACCCGTAGGAGAGCACCCCGTGATACGACAGCACCGTCTCGCCACCCTCGTGGCTGCCGCAGCCCTTCTCTCGGCCGCGGGGTGCTCCTCCTCGCACCACGACCAGGCCACGCCCACACATTCCGCCACCATCCCGGCGTCTCTTACCGTGTCACCGACGCCGTCGCCATCACTGACTGCGTCACCCACCCCGTCCAACCCCTATGAGGGCATTCCTGCCGGGGTCACCACGGTGACGCCCTACGTCACGCCACCCGTCGTCGCCTCCTCCGGGGACGTACGCGTCCTCAAGCCCACGGCGGACGGGAAGATCGTTCACGTTCCCGTCGACATCACCAACCACGGTAAGGACGCGGCTGATTACCGCGTCACCGTTCGGGTCTACGCCGGCAATGACACCAGCTACTTCAAGACCGTCACCGTGGACAGCGGACTTCTGCAGCCCGGGGGCGGAACGCAGTCCTCATACCTCGTCAACGACCCGTACCAGATCATGGTCTACGACCCTCAGGCCAAAATCGTGAAGGTCACCCGCACTCCTCGATAGAAGAGAACCTCGCCCCGGCTTCGGCTGGCGGGAACGGGAGCGGTGATTTGGGCTACGTCTCCTCTTCCTGCGGTGTCCCTTCCTCCAGCGCCGCGAGCGCCGGGTCCAGGACGACCGTGCGGTCGCGGACGACGGTCGGCTCCTCCGGGAAGTGGCAGGCCGTCAGGTGGCCTTCCGCGTTGCCCTCGACGCGCGTCAACGGGGGCTCCTCGGCCGCGCACTTGTCCCGCGCCTTCCAGCACCGCGTGCGGAAGCGGCAGCCGGACGGGGGGTCGACGGGGGAGGGGACGTCACCGGCGAGCCGGATGCGTTCGCGGCCCTGCGCGTCGGGGTCGGGTTCGGGGGCCGCCGACAGCAGGGCGTGGGTGTACGGGTGGCGGGGGCGGCGGTAGAGGGCGTCGCGGTCGCCGGTCTCCACGATCCGGCCCAGGTACATCACCGCCACCCGCTGCGAGAAGTGCCGGACGACGGCCAGGTCGTGGGCGATGAACAGGAACGCGATACCCCGCTCGCGCCGCAGCTCCCGCAACAGGTTGACCACCTGCGCCTGGATGGAGACGTCCAGCGCGGAGACCGGCTCGTCGGCCACGATCAGCTTCGGGGACAGCCCCAACGCCCGCGCGATGCCGACGCGTTGACGCTGTCCGCCGGAGAACTCGTGCGGGAAGCGGTTGTAGTGCTCGGGGTTGAGGCCGACCGTCTCCAGCAGCTCGCGCACCCGCTTCTCCCGGCCGCCCGGCGGGTCGATCCCGTTGATCTCCATCGGCCCGGAGACGATCGCGCCCACCGTCTGGCGGGGGTTGAGGGACGCGTACGGGTCCTGGAAGATCATCTGGATCTCGCTGCGCACCGGGGCGAGCTGCTTGCGGGTGGCGTGCGTGATGTCGCGGCCCCGGTAGGCGATCCGGCCCGCGGTGGGCTCCAGCAGCCGGGTCACCAGCCGCCCGGTGGTGGACTTCCCGCAGCCCGACTCGCCGACCAGCCCCAGCGCCTCGCCCTCGCGCACCGCGAAGTCCACGCCGTCCACCGCCCGCACCGCGCCCACCTGCCGCTTGAGCAGGAAGCCCTGGAGCACGGGGAAGTGCTTGACCAGTCCGGACACTTCGAGCAGCGGCGCGCCCGCCGAGCCGTCCACGGGCGGCTTCCCCGACGCGCCCACCCGCGGAGCCTCCCGCCCGCTCACCGGACCGCCCCCGGCGTCAGCTCCCGCACCCGTTCGTCCGGCAGATGGCAGGCCGAGGCGCGGCCGCCGCCCTCCGGGGCCAGCGGGGGCCGCTCGACGCGGCACCGGTCGTCCGGCACCTGGTCGCGGTACGGGCAGCGCGGGTGGAACGGGCAGCCCGGCGGCGGTGTCAGCAGGCTCGGCGGGGTGCCGGGGATCGGCCGCAACGGCTCGTCGGCGTCGTCCGTCATCCGCGGCAGCGACCCCAGCAGGCCCCACGTGTACGGGTGGCGCGGCGACTTGAGGATGTCGCGGACCGTCCCGCGTTCCACGCACCGCCCCGCGTACATCACCAGCACCTCGTCGCAGACCCCCGCGACCACCCCGAGGTCGTGGGTGACGAAGACGATCGCGGTGCCGCGTTCGCGTTGCAGGTCGGCCAGGAGGTCCAGGATCTGCGCCTGCACGGTCACGTCCAGGGCGGTCGTCGGCTCGTCGGCGATGAGCAGTTCGGGGTCGCAGACCAGGGCCAGCGCGATCATCGCCCGCTGCCGCATGCCGCCGGAGAAGTGGTGCGGGTAGTCGTCGACCCGGCGTTCGGGGCGCGGGATGCCGACCCGGCCCAGCATCTCGACCGCGCGGCGCCGGGCCCGCGCGCGGCTCGCGCCGGTGTGCTTGCGGTACGGCTCGGCGATCTGGCGGCCCACGGTGTAGTACGGCGACAGGGCGGTCAGCGAGTCCTGGAAGATCATCGACATGGTGTTGCCGCGCAGCCGCTCCAGGGCGCGCCGGGGCGCGTGCGTCAACTCCCTTCCGTCGAGCAGGATGTCGCCGGTGACCGTGGTGACGCGCGGGTCGTGCAGGCCGAGGACGGCGAGGTTGGTCACCGACTTGCCCGAGCCGGACTCGCCGACGATGCCCAGGGTGCGGCCGCGCGGCAGGTCGAAGGAGAGCCCGTCGACCGCCTTGACGAGGCCGTCCTCGGTGGCGAACCGCACCCGCAGGTCGCGCACCGACAGGAACGGCTCGGTCCCGGGCGTCCCTTCCGGCGGTCCGGTGGGCCGGTCCTCGGTCGCGGTGGTCACACGCACCCTCCTCACAGCAGCCGGACACGGGGGTCGATGAAGGCGTAACTGGCGTCGATGACCACGTTGAACAGCACGATCGCGCACGAGCTGAAGAGCATCACGCCCATCTCCAGCGGCAGGTCGGTCTGCGTCACCGCGGCCACCGCGAGCTGGCCCAGGCCGTGCAGCCCGAACGTCGTCTCGGTGATGATCGCGCCGCCGAAGACCGAGCCGAGGTCGATGCCGAAGAGCGTGACGATCGGGCCCATCGCGCCGCGCAGCGCGTAGCGGAAGAAGACGTAGCCGCGGCCCATGCCCTTCGCGCGGGCGGTGCGCACGTGCTCCTCCGCCAGCTGCTCGATCATCAACGACCGCGTCTGGCGGCTGTAGTTGGACCAGAAGATCACCGACATCACCAGGCACGGCAGCACCAGCCCGCCGACCGCGCCCGCCGGATCATGCGACCAGTCCGGGTCCGCGCCCGGGTCCAGCCAGCGGAGGCGGTCGACGAGCAGGTAGATGGCGAGCGGCCCGATGAAGTAGATCTGCACCGACTGGCCCATCAGCGACACCGAACTGGCGAGCCGGTCGAACAGCGAGCCCCGCGTCCACGCGGAGACCAGCCCGAGCCCGACGCCCACGGTCAGGAACACCGCGGCGCCGCCCACCGCCAGGGACAGCGTGGTGGGGTAGCGGCTGGACAGGATGGTCCACACTGGGGCGTCGTTGGCGAACGACAGCCCGAAGCAGGGCGCCGGGCAGTTGCCCAGCGGCAGCCTGCGGCCGGTGAAGATGCCGGCCATGTACTCCCCGTACTGCACCGGGACCGGCTTGTCGAGGCCGAGGTTGTGGTGGATCAGCGCGACGTTCGCCGGGGTGCAGTTCTTGCCGCACGACAGGAGCGCCGGGTCGCTGGGCAGCGTGAAGAACAGCAGGTAGGTCAGAGCGCTGATCAGGGCCAGGATGACGACCGCGCCGAGCAGGCGGCGCACCAGGAATCGCAGCATGCGTCACTTCACGTAGACGGTGTTCGGGTTGATGGCGCCCAGCGGGCTGTTGTACGTGACGCCGCCGAGCCCGTCGCCGTGGACGTTGAAGTACTTGTCGTACTCGTAGGGGATCACCGGGGTGTCGTTCTTGAGGATGTACTGCGCCAACTGCTGCCACTGGACGGCCTGTTGGCTCAGGTCGGTGATCTTCTCGACGCGGTCGATCGCGGCGTTCACGTAAGGGTCGTTCAGGTGCGCGTAGTCGGTGTCGCCGTCGGCGATGAGGCGGCCGTCCATGGTGGGCGGGATGACGGTGGACGCCGACGGCCAGTCCGCGCCCCAGCCGGTGCGGTACAGGTCGTAGGGGTTGTTCACCTTGCCGACCAGCGTGTAGTACGAGGTCGAGTCGATCGCGGTGGTCTGCAGGTCGATGCCGGCCTTGGCGAAGGCGCTCTGGAGGGTGCGGGCCACGGTCTGCCAGCGCGCTTCGTCGGCGTAGGCGTAGGTGAGCTTCAGGTGGGTGACCCCGGCCTGCTTGAGCAGCTCCTTCGCCTTGGCCGGATCACCGTTCGGTTCGGCGAGCTTGCCGAACGGGTCGGCGGCCTGGAAGCCCGCCACGGTGGGCCCGATCAGGTCGGTGGCCAGGTCGCCCTGCGGTGCGCCGCCGAGCGCGGTCTGCACCTGCCGCATCGGGAACGCGTACATCAGCGCCTGCCGCACGCGTTCGTCCTTGACGCGCGAGGTGTTGATGTTGAAGACGTCGACGAACGGCTGGTACTGGCTGACCAGTCGGGACCGGTACTGCGCGCCGGTGGCGATCAGCGGGGTCTGGGTGGGGTCGGCCGGGGCGACCAGCGCGAGCGCGTCCTTGTCGTGGCCCGCCTGCTGCATCAGGCGCTCGGTCAACCCGGGCTGAGCGATGCCCAGTTCGATGTCCCACTCGTCCGGATAGGCGTCGCGGACCGGGTCGGTGCGCGGGTCCCAGTGCGGATTGCGGCGCAGCAGCAACTGCTTGCCCGGCTGGTAGTCGGCGATCTCGTACGGGCCGTCGGAGAACGGCGCGCTGTCGTACTTGGCCTCGGTGTCCTTCGCGGGCAGCACGGGCCCGGAGCCGGACAGCGCCATCGCGTACGGGGTGTCGGGGTGCGGGGCGAGGAAGTGCAGGACGATCGTGCGGTTGTCCGGGGTGGCGATCACCGAGTCGGGCAGTGACTTGCCGGAGTACGGGCCCTGGTACGCCTTGCGGAAGTCCTGCCCCGACAGCCAGGTCTGCACGTACTGCGGGCCCGCCGTCTCGAAGCTCGCGTACAGCCGCTCGAAGCCGTACTTGACCTGCGCGCTGGTGATCGGTGTGCCGTCCTGCCAGGTCAGGCCGGGCTTCAGGTGGTACGTCCAGGTGCGGCCGCCGTCGGAGGACTCTCCGGTGTCGGTGGCCAGGTCACCCACCAGCGTGGTCTTCCCGGTCCTCGGGTCGATGCGGTAGTTGGTCAGCTGGCGGCTGAAGAGCTGCCCGATGATCTGCTCCTGGTTGATGTACGCCTGCGCCGGGTCCAGGTGGTTGATGCCGTTCTGCTCCAGGTCGTAGGCGGTGCCGCCTTTGTGCGCGCCGGCGACCGCGGTGGCCGGGCCCACCGAGTCGGCCGCGGTGCCCAGCGTCACGCTCTGCACGGAGGCCTTGGCGCCGTCCGCCCCGCCGCCGCCCGTGTCCCCTCCCGTACCGCCGCCCGCGCTGCACGCGGACAACGTCAGCGCGGTCGCCGCCAGGAGCGCGGCACCGCACCGGGCGCGCGCCGTGCGGGCTGTCGAGTTGCGCAGTCTCATGGAAACCTCACCGGTGTCAGCGGACGGTCTTCGGATCGAGTGCGTCCCGGACGGAGTCCCCGAGCAGGTTGAAGGCGACGACGAAGACCACCATCGCGACGCCGGGGAAGAACATGTAGGTGATGTCCGACTGGTAGTACTGCGCCGCGTCCTGGAACATCAGGCCCCAGTCCGGCGTCGGCGTCTGCATCCCGACGCCGAGGTACGAAAGCCCGGCCTCCGCCGTCACGTTGACCGGCAGCAGCAGGGTGGACTGCACCAGGACCGTGCTCCAGATGTTGGGCAGCAGTTCCCTGCGCACGATGCGGGCGGTCGAGGCGCCGCTGAGCCGGGCCGCCTCCACGTACTCACGCGTCCGCAGGCTGAGCACCTGCGCCCGCACCAGCCGCCCCAGCGCCATCCAGCCCAGCACGAACTGCACGATCACCAGCGCCGCGAACCGTATCCAGGTCGGCTCCGCGTTCCCCGGCCGTACGAACATCGCCACGATGACCGGGGTGAAGGCGATGAAGAACAACTGCTGCGGGAACGACATCATCAGGTCGGAGAAGCGCCCCACCACGTAGTCCGTGCGCCCGCCCAGGTAGCCCTGGAAGAGCCCGACCGTGACCCCCGCGACCACCGAGAGCACCGTCACGCACAGTGCGATCCCCAGCGAGGTGCGGATGCCGTAGACCAGCAGGGCCAGCACGTCCCGGCCGAGCCCCGGCTCGACGCCGAACCAGTGGGCGCCGTCGATCCCGCCGTTGGGCTTCAGCGGCAAGCCGTAGGAGTTGAGCAGGCCGTCGTCCTGCCCGTAGAGGGTGTACGGGTTCTTCCCGTACGCCTTCGTGATCAGCGGCGCGGCCAGCGCGATCAGGATGAAGCAGGCGACGATCACGGCGCACACCACGCCGGTGCGGTCGCGCCGGAAGCGGATCCAGGCCAGTTGCCGCGGGGAGCGGCCGACGGGCACCGTCCCGCTCGCCGCTCGGGCTAACGCGGCGTCAGTTTCGTTGTCCGATCCGGTGGTTGTCGTCTCACGGGCACTGGTCATGACCGCCGTCCCCCCGCACCGAGTGGGTGGAAGCGGAACCCGTCGCCGGGCCCCACGGGATGAGCGGAGGGTCGCAACCCGGGTCGACGCGCGTCAAGAGGTCGTACGGGAGATTGACGGGCGGTCAGGGGCAACGCGGGCGGTCGGTCAGGGGCCCCTGGATGGCCGGCCGCACTGCTTAACGCGTCGGTAACTTGACGGAAGCGCGGGCGATATGGGGGCGCCGGACCATGAATGACGTACGGCCGTGCGGGTGCCGTAGACCGGCCGGGGCGGGAGTCCTCTCACGCCCCGGCCGGTCGTCATGCCCCAACCCCCCACGCGCGGCCCGCATATGACGAAGGCCCGCGTCCGATGCGGACGCGGGCCTTTCGTGCGGGGTCACTTGGCCGGTGCGGAAGCCTTCTCCGTGGACGGCTTGGCAGTGTCCTCGGGTGCGTTCTCGGGGAAGTGGCAGGCCACCTGGTGCCCGGTCTTCAGGGCCACCAGCGGCGGCTCCTGGACCTTGCAGACCTCCTGCGCCTTCCAGCACCGGGTGTGGAAGCGGCAGCCCGACGGCGGGCTGATCGGCGACGGCACGTCGCCGGTGAGCAGGATCCGGTCCCGCTGGGTCCGCCGCTTGGGGTCGGGCACCGGCACCGCGGACATCAACGCGTTGGTGTACGGGTGCATGGGCGAGCCGTAGAGCGAGTCACGGTCCGCGAGCTCCACGATCTTGCCCAGGTACATCACCGCCACCCGGTCGGAGACGTGCCGCACCACGGACAGGTCGTGCGCGATGATCACGTAGGTGAGACCCAGTTCGCGCTGCAGGTCGTCGAGGAGGTTCACGACCTGTGCCTGGATGGAGACGTCCAGGGCGGAGACCGGCTCGTCCGCCACGATCATCTTGGGCCGCAGCGCGAGTGCCCGGGCGATGCCGATGCGCTGTCGCTGACCGCCGGAGAACTCGTGCGGGTAGCGGTTGTAGTGCTCCGGGCTCAGGCCGCACAGTTCGAGCAGGTCCTGAACGGCCCTCTTGACACCGAACTCGGTCTGCACCTTCTGCAGCCGGAACGGCGCTCCGACGATCGTGCCGATGGTGTGCCGCGGGTTCAGCGAGGAGTAGGGGTCCTGGAAGATCATCTGGATGTCGCGCCGCAGCGGGCGGATCTTCCCGCTGCCCAGGTGCGTGATGTCCACGCCCTCGAACTCGACCTTGCCGCCGGTCGGCTCCAGCAGCCGGGTGATCAGCCGGCCCATGGTCGACTTGCCGCATCCGGACTCGCCCACCACGCCGAGCGTCTCACCGGGCTTGACGTCGAAGTCGATGCCGTCGACCGCGCGCACGGCACCGCTCTGGCGCTGGAGCAGGCCCTTCTTGATCGGGAAGTGCTTTTCCAGCCCGGAGACCTTGAGCAGCGGCTCCCGGTCGGAGGCAGGGGGAGATGCCGGGACCGTCGCCGCGGTGGCCTCCGCCGCGGTGTCGCTGTCTTCAGTCATGGTTGTTCTCGTCTCCTCGGAGTCGGGCCGGTCATGAGGCTCGACGTGATGCCGCGTGTAGTGCTGTGCGGCCCCGCCCGCTCGTGGCCTGCGGGGCCGGTTCGCCGTCGGAGGCTAGAGCCGGGGCGCGATCTCGTCTCGGAAGATGCTGTGGCGCTTCTCCTCCGGGAGATGGCAGGCCACCCGGTGCCCCGGCTTCACCTCGATCAGCTGGGGCGTTTCCGTGGTCGACTTGCCGCCGGTCAGCTCCGCGTAGGGGCAGCGCGGGTTGAACGCACAGCCCTTGGGCAGGTTGATCAGGCTGGGCGGGCTGCCCTTGACGGGGATGAGCCGGTCCTGGAGCTCCCGGTCCATACGGGGCATGGAGCCCAGCAGACCCCAGGTGTACGGGTGCTCCGGAGCCGTGAAGATGGTCTCGGAGGTCCCCTTCTCCACGCACTTGCCGCCGTACATCACCAGGATGTCGTCGGACAGTTCGGCGACGACGCCCAGGTCGTGGGTGATGATGATGACCGCAGAGCCGAACTCCTTCTGCAGATCCCGGATCAGGTCGAGGATCTGCGCCTGGACCGTCACGTCCAGGGCGGTGGTCGGCTCGTCTGCGATCAGCAGCTTGGGGTTGTTGACCAGCGACATCGCGATCATCGCGCGCTGCCGCATACCGCCGGAGAACTGGTGCGGGTAGTCGTCCACCCGGCGGTCCGGCTGCGGGATGCCGACCCGGTCGAGCATCTCCACCGCCACACCGCGGGCGGCCTTCTTCGACGCCTGGGGGTGGTGCACCCGGTAGGCCTCGACGATCTGCGCGCCGACGGTGTAGTACGGGTGCATCGCCGTCAGCGGGTCCTGGAAGATCATCGACATCTTCTCGCCGCGCAGCTGCCGCACCCGGTCCGGGTCGGCGCTGATCAGCTCCTCGCCGTCGAGCCACACCTCGCCCGAGATGCGAGCCCGCTTCGAGCGGTGCAGCCCCAGGATGCCCAGGGACGTCACGGACTTGCCGGAACCGGACTCGCCCACGATGCCGAGGGTCTTGCCGGTCTCCAGGTCGAACGAGACGCCGTCCACGGAACGGACCAGACCGTCGTCGGTGTCGAAGTGGATGCGCAGGTCCCGGACGGACAGGAAGGCTTCCGGGTTGGGCGCGTCCTTGCCGGCCGACGCCGCCTTGGTGTCCGCGTCCTTGGCGTCGGCCTCGGCGGCCTTGGCCTTCGAGGAGGCCGCAACGGGGTTGGTCTTGCTCACGACAGCCTCACGCGGGGGTCGACGACGGCGTACAGAAGGTCGACCAGCAGGTTGGCGACCACGATGAAGAAGGCCGCGAGGGTAGTGACGGCCATGACCTTCGGCAGGTCGTTGTCGGTGATGGCCTGTACTGCGTACTGGCCCACACCCGGCAGGGAGAAGACGGTCTCCGTGAGCACGGCGCCGCCGAGCAGGAGGCCGAAGTCCATGCCGAAGATGGTGATGATGGGGGTGAGCGCCGACCGCAGGCCGTGCCGGGTCACCACCTTGCGCTCCGGCAGGCCCTTGGCCCGCGCGGTGCGGATGTAGTCCTCGCTCATCGTCTCCAGCATGCCCGCGCGGGTGAGCCGCGCGTACAGGGCCGAGTAGAGGAACGCCAGGGTCACCCAGGGCAGAACGAGGTTCTTCGCCCACATCAGCGGATTGTCCGTGAAGTTGACGTAGTGCAGGTTGCTGAAGATCGGCCACTGGAAGCTGAAGAGGTCCATCGACAGCAGACCGGTGAAGAAGATGGGGAGCGAGACGCCGGCGAGTGCCACACCCATCGACAGGCGGTCGAAGATCGATCCCCGCTTGAGGGCCGACAGCACACCGATCGCCACACCGCTGACCAGCCAGATCACCGCGGCACCGAGGGCCAGCGAGAGGGTGACCGGGATGCGCTGGGTGAGGTCCGGCCACACTGGCAGGTGGCTCTTGAACGAGTAGCCGAAGCACGGCACCGCGCAGTGCGTCGGCGTGGGGCCGTCGTTGAACGTGCGGCCCGCCACGATCCCGTGGATGAACTCCCAGTACTGCTGGTAGACGGGCTTGTCGAAGCCCAGGTTGTGGATGATGGACTGTACGGCTTGAGGGCTCGGGTCGCGCCCGACGTATTGAGAGGCGAGCTGCTGGGTCGTCTCCCCCGCGAGCCGCGGCACGAGGAAGAAAATGCCGAAGGTGACTGCGCTCACGATGAGCAGCAAGACCACCGCGGCGAACGCGCGCCGGATGATGTACGCAACCACGGTTGTGCGGCGTCGGCGCCCGCCGACGGGAGATCGTCCCGTCGGCGGGAGCCGCTGCCTTCACCTGCCTTCCAGGGATCTGGCGGTCCTGCTTGTTACTTGGTCGAGCCGACCGTCAGGTAGTCGTACATACCGTATGCCGGGTTCACGAACACGTTGGTGGCGCTGTCCGGCCGGTACATCACGTCCTTGCGGTACAGCAGCGGGACGATCACGGCCTGCTGCATCGCCGCCTTGTCGATCGCACCCCACGCCTGGTTCCGCTGGGCGTCGTTGGTGTTGCCGATCGCGTCGTTCAGCATCTTGTTGATGGCCGGGTCGTTCAGCTCCGACAGGTTGCTGTTGCCCGACGCCTTGATGGCGTTGCCGTCCAGGATCTGCTCCAGGAAGCCGTAGCCGGTCGGCCAGTCGGCCGCCCAGGCCATCATCATCATGCCGAGGTTGTGCGAGTGCACGAACGCGGGGGCACCAGCGTCGTCGGCGAAGTACTTGCCAGACGGGTACTGCTGGATCTGGACGTTGATGCCGACCTTCTTCAGCGAGGCCTGGATGGCAGTCGCCATGGCGATCTCGTTCGGGCGGTCGGAACGCGCCGCGATGTTGGTGCTGAAGCCGCTCGGCTTGCCGCACAGCTTCAGCTGCTGCTTGGCGGCGGCCAGGCCGTCCGACGAGTCGTCGCCCTTGTTCCCGGAGGTCGGGTACAGGTTGAAGTCGGTGTGGCCGGTGACCGTCGGGGGCAGGATGGTGCTGGCGATGTCGCCGTGGACGTCACCACCGGTCGCGGTCTGGACCGAGGTCTTGTCGATCGCGTACTGCACGGCCTGGCGGCAGTGGACGTTGTTCAGCGGCGCGACCTGGGACGACAGCGCCACGTAGGCCAGCGCGCCGCTCTGGACGTCGTCGATGTGCGTCTTCTTCTGCGGGTTGGCCAGCGCGGTGGCCTGGCTGTCGGCGGCCATGCCGGCGCCGCCCAGGTCCATCGTGACGTTGTCGGCCATCAGGTTCTGGTCGATCGTCGTCTGCTGCTGGTTGAACGCCAGAGTGATCTTGTCCGCGTACTGCTTGCGGACCGGGTCGCTCGCCTGGCTCCAGTTCGGGTTCTTGACCAGGGTGGCGCCCTTGCCGTCCTGGTAGCTCTGGAACTCGTACGGGCCGGAGGACACGATGTTCTTGACGTAGTCGGCGCCGTTGTCCTTCGCCTGGGGCACCGGAGCGGTCTCCGGGTTGCTGACCAGGTAGTCGAAGTCGGCGAACGACTGCTTCAGGTGGAAGACGATCGTCGTGTCGTTCGGCGTCTGGATGGAGTTCAGGCCGCCGTTCTTGTCCTTGTACGGGCCCTGGTACGGCGACGAGTTGTCGACGAGGTACTGGGCGAAGTACGTCGGACCGTTGGACAGCACGTCGTGCGCGTAGTTGCTGCGCTCGATGGCGTACTTGACGTCCTTGGTGGTGATCGGCGTGCCGTCGGAGAACTTCAGGCCCGACCGGATGTGGTAGGTCCAGGTCTTGCCGCCGTCGCTCGGCGTGCCGAGGCCGGTCGCCAGGTCCGGCTTGAGCTGCAGGCCGGCGTTCCCGGGGGCGGGGTTGAACGTCACCAGAGGACGTGCGTACAGGCGGGAGAAGTCCCACATGAACGCGTAGTAGGTGTTGCCCGGGTCCATCGAGTCCGGGGTGCTGGACAGCTGGTAGCTGGCCGTTCCGCCGGTGTGGCTGGAGGCGTTGACGACGCTCGTGTTGGCCGCGTTGTAGGTGGAGCTCCCGCTGCCGCCGCTGCCGCCGGAGGAGCTGCAAGCGGACAGCGTGAGCCCGGCAGCCGTGGCGACGGCGACGAGGGCTGCGGCCTTCGTCCTTCTCATGGTGAGTGAAATCCCCTCATTCGTTGTACCCAAGGAGAGCGCTTCTGCGAGCAGGCGGCGCATGACCGGCCAGAGCGGACCGGACGTCAGTTGTTGCGCGGGTCCAGGGCGTCGCGCAGCCCGTCACCGAGCAGATTGAAGGCCAGGACCGTGATGAAGATCGCCATACCGGGGATGACCATGAACATCGGGTCGGCCTGGTAGAGGTCGACGGCCTGGTTCAGCATGCCGCCCCAGGAGGCCTGCGGCGGCTCGATGCCCACACCCAGGAAGCTCAGACCGGCCTCGAAGAGGATGTTGGTCGGGATGAGCAGCGTGGAGTACACGATGATCGGCGCGACCAGGTTGGGCAGCAGTTCCTTGAACAGGATGAAGGGCCCACGGGCACCGAGGCTGCGCGCCGCGTCGACGAACTCCCGCTCGCGCAGCGACAGTGTCTGACCACGGATGATGCGCCCCATGTACGGCCAGTTGAAGAAGCCGATCACGAAGATCAGCACACTGATGTGGAGTGGCAGGCCGTGCAGGCCGAAGGCACCACCCTGGAGCGACGCCGAGATGGCGATGGCGAACAGCAGCAGAGGGAAGGCGAGGAAGATGTCCATCAGCCGGCTGATCAGTGTGTCCACCCAGCCGCCGTAGAAGCCCGCCACCACGCCCAGCACCATGCCGATGATGTTGGACAGGACCGTGGCACCGAAGGCGACCGCCAGGGACACCCAGGATCCCTCGATGATCCGGGACAGCAGGTCACGGCCGAACTGCGGCTCGATGCCGAGCGGGTGCGCCCAACTGATGCCGCCCAGAGCGCCCTTGGGCCTGAGCAGCACCGGGTCGATCAGGTTCTGGTGCAGGGCGTTGGGGTCGAGGCCGAAGACCCATTCGATGGGCTTGGACAGGACGGCGAGCAGCACCAGAAGCACGACGACGATGCCGCCGGCGACGGCGACCTTGTCTCGCTTGAACCGGATCCAGGCAATTCGTCCGAGGGACCGGCCCTCGATCGTCTTGCTCTCCATGCCGGAGAGAACGGCCTCCGGCTGCGCCTCGGCAGCCGAACCCGAAACCTCGAGCGGCGCTGTCATTGAAGTAGACCCCCTAGCCGGTGGTGACCGGCACACGGTTCCCGGCCGCCTCCGCGCGTCCGGTCCCCGGTGGGGAGCCGACCGCAGGGTCGGTCGCAGTTCACGGATGGTGCCAAGTGCTGTGGATCGGCGTTGCAGGTGGAACAGGGATTGGTGGTCGGGGCCGGACAAACGCAGGCCCTTCGCGGCGTAACTCTTCAATAAGCAAACCCACGTCCGCCAGACCTCCCGGCCAAAGGTTGCCCAACTGTGATCTGCCGGGTAACACTTCTGTTGCCTACGAATAGAGGTCTTCACTCGGGGGTTCTGCGGCGGTCGCGTGCCTGGTGGCCAGGTCAGGCCGGTGGGCCGCGGGCGCGGTTGACACCACTGGCCGAGGTGGCAGCTTCCGTGCTGGTCGTCGGCTTGGCGCCGACACCGGTAAGGGGTGTCTGGGTGGGCCGCCACCCACCTGCGTGGTGGCGCCCCGGCGCTGTCGTGGCGCGTGAACGGCCCTGATCTGCCGTGTCCCCGGTAAATGCCTCTCGCTATTACTTCAGGGATGCTTGCCACTACGCTGAGTAATGGCGATTGCTTCCTTTTAAGGAAGGGGGGTCCTGCGGTATTCCAGTAACTTCCTGATGACGGGGGGAAACCGCTTGGGGAGCCCTCGGAGAGGCTTCGGAATCCACGTCGGCCTAGCGGGCCGCCCCCGTCCCGGTCGCTCCGAGGGCCTGCTTGAGGAAATCGACCTGGAGCAGCAGCAGGTTCTCGGCCACCTGTTCCTGCGGGGTCATGTGGGTCACCCCGGACAGCGGCAGGACCTGGTGCGGGCGGCCCGCCGCCAGCAGGGCGGAGGACAACCGCAGCGTATGGGCGGCGACCACGTTGTCGTCGGCCAGCCCGTGCACCACCATCAGCGGCCGCACCGGACCGCCCCGCGCCCAACCCGCCGGATCGGTCAGGGAGTTGGCCGCATAGACCTCGGGCGCCGACCCCGGGTCGCCCAAATAGCGTTCCGTGTAATGCGTGTCGTACAGCCGCCAGTCGGTCACCGGGGCACCGGAGACCGCGGCATGGAATACGTCCGGGCGGCGCAGTACGGCGAGCGCCGCGAGATAGCCGCCGTAGGACCAGCCGCGGATCGCGACGCGCTCCAGATCCAGCGGGTGCGACGCGGCCAGCGCCCGCAGCGCGTGCACCTGGTCGTCCAGCGTGACCCCGGCGAAGTCCCCCGCGATCGCCTTCTCCCACTCCGGCGAGGTGCCCGGCGTGCCCCGGCCGTCCGCCACGACCACCGCGAAGCCCTGCTCGGCGAACCACTGCGAGGTCAGGTGCGCGTTGTGCGACGCGACGACCCGCTGGCCGTGCGGCCCGCCGTACGGGTCCATCAGCACCGGCAGCGGCCCGTCGCCCTCGCGGTACCCGGACGGCAGCAGCACCGCCGCCGGGATGCCGCGCTCACCGGCGCGGGTCAGCACCGGGCGCGCGGTGAGCACCGGGCGTTCGGCGTACGAGGCGACGCGGGCGACCTCCGTCAGCGCCTCCCCGCGCAGCACCCGCACCTCGGCGCCCGGGCGGTCGAGCGCGGTCCCGCTCACCACGGTCGACGGACCGCCGCGCACCGCCGTGTGCGTGCCCACGGCGCTCGTCAGCCGGGTCACGCCGTCCGCGCCCGCGTGGTGCACGTGGACCTCGCCGACCCCGGGGTCCTTCGCGTCCCGGCCCGCCGAGGCGGTGAACAGCACGCCGTCCGCGGCGACATCGAGCACCGCCCGCACGTGCAGCCGCGCGTCGGTCACCGCCTCGTCGCCCACCACCAGCACCCGGGCGCCGTCGCGGTCCTCGATCCGCACCATCCGGCCGTCCGGCGCCCAGGCCGGCACGCCGGTGGACAACTCCAGCCACGCCGGGTCCTGTTCGGTGCGCGCGACCGTGGTGCGGCCGGTCGTGACGTCCACCGTCAGATACGCCTGGCCGCGCTGGTCGCGGGACTGCACCAGCAGCAGCGGCGGTCCGGCGGCCGACCAGTGCGCGCGGGCGAGGTACGGGTACCGCTCGCGGTCCCACGTCACCTCGGTGCGCGAGCCGTCAAGACCGCACAAGGCGAGCGTCACCTCGGCGTTGGGCGTCCCGGCCGCCGGATAGGCCACCTCGGCGGGAGCGTCCCGGGGGTTGGCGGGGTCGGCGATCCACCAGCGCCGCACGGGGGAGTCGTCGACGCGGGCGGCCAGCAGCCGGTCGCCGTCCGGGGACCACCAGTAGCCGCGCGAGCGGTCCATCTCCTCGGCCGCGACGAACTCCGCCAGCCCCCAGGTGACGTGTCCCTCACCGTCGCCCGGCCCGGCCACCACGCGGTCCCCCGACCCGTCCGCCGCCACCACCCGCAGCGCGCCGCCGCTGACGTACGCGACGTGGCGGCCGTCGGGCGAGGGGCGCGGGTCGATCACCGGCGCGGCGACGGGCAGTTCGCGCACGCGGGACCGCACGCCGGCCCCCTCGCCGGAGGCGTCCCCGGCCGCGTCCGCCGTCAGGTCCGCCGTGAACAGTCGTCCCGACAGCGCGAAGGCCGCCGTGCGCACCGCGCCGTCCACCGCGTACGCCACGATCCCCGCCGAGCCCTCCCGGCTGCGTTCGCGCCGCGCGCGTTCCTCGGCCGTCAGCTCCTCCCGCGCGCCCGCCAGCAGCACGCCCGGATCGGCGACGAGGCGTTCCGCGCCGCCGTCTCCCTCACCGCCGCCCTCGCGCACGTCCAGCACCCACAGCCGGTTCGCCCGGTCCGTGCCGGAGGCCGAGCGCAGGAAGACCACGCGCCCGCCGTCCGGCGCGACGGTGAGGGAACGCGGGGTGCCCAGCGTGAAGCGCTGGGTCCTGGCGTGCTGCCTGGGGAAGGAGAGGTGATCACTCATGCGGCGAAGAGTAGGCGCCGCCTCCGCCGGGCCGCGGGCGCCACCCCAACCGGGCCGCAGGCGCCGCTCCCCGCCCGCGCGCGCCGTTCGCCCCGGCGCGTGCGGAGCGTGGTCGTTCATCCGAACGGCGGAATGGCGCAGGGCCCGCGCAGGGCTCGGCGCGACCCCGCTGACCAGCGGAACCGTGCCCATACGTGCGCCCCCGCGTGCTCCTGTGCCCCGAGGTGTGCGGGCTCACGGAAAGTTAGGATCGGTAGCTGTAGGTATGGGCCACGACCCGCTCCACGACCTGGAGGTGAGCCGCTGTGGCGCTCTCGATCTCAGCGGTCCTGCTGCTGCTGGTCATCGTGCTTCTGCTGGTGAGGAAGTCCGGGTTGAAGGGCGGACACGCGGTCGTCTGCATGCTCCTCGGCTTCTACCTGGCGAGCTCCACCTTCGCCCCGACCATCCACCAGCTGACCACCAGCGTGGCCAGCATGATCGGCAACCTGAGGATGTGAGCGGAGCCCGGGTGGCGAGCGGCGGACACCCCGGGTAATACGCTGCCGGGTATGACCGAGCTTCCCGCCCGGCGCCTGCTGCTCGTCCACGCGCACCCCGACGACGAGTCGATCAACAACGGCGCGACCATGGCCAAGTACGCCGCAGAAGGCGTCCACGTCACCCTGGTGACCTGCACCCTCGGCGAGGAGGGCGAGGTCATCCCGCCGCGGCTGGCGCACCTGGCGGCCGACCGGGACGACACCCTCGGCGCGTACCGGGTCGGCGAACTGGCGGCGGCCATGCGGGAGTTGGGCGTCACCGACCACCGCTTCCTCGGCGGCCCCGGGCGCTACCGCGACTCGGGGATGATGGGCGTCGCGCAGAACGAGCGCCCCGGCTGCTTCTGGCGGGCCGACCTGGACGAGGCCGCGGGCCACCTGGTCGCCGTCGTCCGCGAGGTCCGGCCGCAGGTGCTCGTCGCGTACGACCCCGACGGGGGCTACGGGCACCCCGACCACATCCAGGCGCACCGCGTCGCCATGCGCGCCGCCGCACTGGCCGCCGATCCCGGCTTCCGCCCGGACCTCGGCCCGGCGCACGCGATCGACCGCGTCTACTGGAACTGCGTGCCGCGTTCCGTCGTGGAGGAGGGCTTCGCCCGGCTGCGCGCGGCGGGGCGCGAGATCCCGTTCGAGGGCGTGGCGTCGGCCGACGACGTGCCCGGCGTGGTGGACGACGCCGACGTGGCGGTCGCGGTGGACGGCACCGCGTACGCCGGGCGCAAGGCGGCGGCGATGCGCGCGCACGCCACGCAGATCGCCGTGGACGGCCCCTTCTTCGCCCTCTCCAACGACCTGGGCCAGCCGCTGTTCTCCGTTGAGCACTACCGCCTGGCGCACGGACCGGCGCCCGAGGCTCACGGGGGGCGCGCGGACGACCTGTTCGCGGGACTTTCCGCCGATTCGGCTGTGGCTGAGGAGGTTTGAGAACGATGCGTGTGCTGGCTTTCGTCGGTCTCGGCGTCCTCGGGGTGGTCGTCGCCTGTGCGGGCGCGCTGGTCCAGGACGGCTGGTTCCCCGGCGGGTTGCTGCTCGCCCTCGCCGCGGCCGTCGCCCTCTTCCACGGCGGCGCCGTGGCCACCCGCAGCCGCCTGGGCGCCGCGGTGCCCGTCATCCTGTGGTTCGTCACCGTGATGTACCTGAGCGTCTCGCGGCCCGAGGGCGACTTCCTGTTCGCCGCCGGGGCTGGTCCGTACGTTTATCTGCTCGGCGGCATGGTGGCCGGCGTGATCTGTGCCACGCTGCCCCGGCGCTCTCCGGGGGACGCGTCAGGCGCCCGACTTGGGCGTTGATGGGGACTGTATGACGGTCTGACAGTTCGCCGTAACGGCGGGCGCCATTCCGGTCCACGCGTCGGCCAGTATGGTGGTGCGCGCCGGCGAGCCCCCAGCGGATGGCCGTGACGGGTGGCGAAGCTAACCGGGAGAACCTGCCTTGAGCCGTGAAACTGACAGTTCGTCCTCAGGACCCCAGGGTCGCGGCGGTGCCGCGTACCCGTCCGGGACACCGCCGTACGGAACCCGCCAGTATCCCTCCGCGCACCCGCAGGAGGAGCCGCCGGGCGGTTCCGCCGGGGCCGCGGGGCCGGGCGGCGCGCAGGGTGACGGCGGCGACGACGCGGCCCCCGACGAGCCCAGGACCGAGACCACGTTGACCACCCGGATCCGGATCAACATCCCCGGGTCCCGTCCCATCCCGCCCGTCGTGGTCCGCAAGCCGATGGGCGAGGGCGACGGCGACGGTGACGCACCGGGCGCCGAGTCCGGCGGACCCGGGAACGCGGGCAACGAGGCCACGCAGGCGGTGCCGCGCTGGACCCCGCCGGGCGCCCCTGGCGGCGACGCCGCGCCCGGCGACGCGCCGGGCGACGGCGGGGACAAGGCGGCCAGCGACTGGTTCGCCCCGCGCAAGCCTCCGGCGCCCACGCCGCCCGGCGGCACGCCGGTCCCCGGCGCCTCCGGTGCGGGGCCGTCCGGTGCGGGGCCCGCGTCCCCGGCGCCCTCGGGACCGCCCGCTCCCGGCTCCGGCGGGCCCGGTCCCGGCCAGCCCGCGATCCCGTATCTCAACGACCCCCCGGCCGCCTCCGCGCCGCGCGGTCGGGCGTTCCCCGACGACCACTACCCGGGCGGCCCCGACGGCTCCGGCGGCCTCGACGGCGACGCCGCGACCGTCAACTCGCCGCTGCCCGGCACCGGCCCGCTCGGCGCGGGCCCCGGCGCCCCGGGCGGCGACCCGTTCGCGCCCGGCAACGACCCCTTCGCACCCCAGGCGGGCTCCGGCGCGCCCGGTCGTGGACGCGGCGGCGAATCGTTCGGCCCGGGCAGCCAGGGCCGCGGCGCTCCGTTCACCCCGCCCGCGGGAGCGGCGGCGGGCCCGGCGGCAGGATCGCCCGCGGGGCAGCCCGGCGGGCCGAACGCCGGTGTCGGGCCCGTCGGTGGGCCGCCGCCCGGCAGCGTGCCGTTCCCCGGCTTCCACGCCCCGGACGGCTCGGGCCGTCCCCCCGGCGCCGACGCGGGTCCGCCCGCGCCGCCCGCCGGGCCCACCACGGGTCCGGCCACCGGGGCCATGCGGATGCCCGGCGCCGACCCGGGCGAGGGCCGCTCCGGCTACCGTCCGGCGAGCGGCGGCACCGGCGCCGGCCACGTCTCCGGCGAGACGCTGGTCAGCGGGGTGCCCGCGGGCCCGGCCGGCACGCCGACGATCAAGCCGCCGTCCCCGCCGGCCGACTCCGGCGCGCCCGCACCCAAGGCGTCCTCCGCCGCGTCCGCGCCGAAGCGCAAGGGCCGCTCCAAGCCGAAGATGGCCGTCATGGGCCTGGTCGGCCTCGCGGCCGTGCTCTACGCGGCGGGCCTGCTGATGAACCACGCCGACGTGCCCAACGGCACCACCGTGCTCGGCGTCGACATCGGCGGCAAGAGCCGTGACGAGGCGGTCAAGGCGCTGGACGCCGCGGTCGCCGACCGGGGCACCGCGCCGCTGAAGCTGAACGTCGGCGGTCGGACGGTGGAGCTCAAGCCCGCGCTCGCCGGGCTGTCCATCGACACCGAACGGACCGTCGCGCAGGTCGCCCACCGCGACTACGACCCGATCTCGGTGGTCGGCTCGCTCTTCGGCGGCAAGACGGTCGTCCAGCCGGTCATCCCGGTCGACCAGGAGAAGCTGGACAGCCAGCTGGACTCCCTGGCGCCGGGCGGCACCGGCTCGCCCACCGACGGCATGGTGAAGTTCGTCGACGGCACCCCGGTCGCGGTGGCGGGCAAGCCGTACCAGGCGGTGGACGCCGCGCTGTCGGACGCCAAGGTCACCGACGCCTACGTCCAGCGCGCCCAGACCGGCCAGGACCAGACCGTCACGCTGCCGGTCACCACGCATCAGCCGCAGGTCACCCAGGCCGACCTGACCCAGGCCATCAAGACCATCGGCGACCCGGCGATGTCCGGCCGCATCACGGTGGTGGCGGGCGGCAGGTCGGTCCCGTTCAGCCCGCAGAAGTCGCTGAGCAAGATCCTCACGATCGTGGCGGTCCCCGGCACCGACAAGATGACGCTGCACATCGACCTGAACGAGTTGCAGCAGCTGTACGGCAACGCGTTCGACGGCGTGCTGCTGGAGCGCGGCACCGGCACCAAGACGCCCGTCACGCCGCAGGACGTGGCCTCCGCGATGCTGCCGGAGCTGAGCAAGACGGCCGCCGAGAAGACGGCGACCATCACGAACGTGGCCCAGTAGGCGCCCGTACGGGACGAAGCGAGGCGGCCGGGCCCCCACGACTCCGTGGGGGCCCGGCCGCCTCGCTTCGTCAGGGGCCGGGGCATCGGGGTCCGGCGCCCGTCATGAAATCCATATGACATCTGTCATCCCCAGGACACGACCCCCGGCACTGCCGTCCGCCCGCCCGGTGCCGGAAGCTGTATGCCATGAGCGCTACAGCGGGCACCACGAGGCCCACGGAACCACGGGACGGGACCGGGCCGGTCGTCGCCTTCTCCGGGGTGAGCAAGACCTTCGGCCAGGTCAAAGCCGTCAACCAGCTGAACCTGACGCTGCACGCCGGTGAGACCGTCGCGCTGCTCGGGCCGAACGGCGCCGGCAAGTCGACCACCCTCGACCTGCTGCTGGGCCTGCGCAACCCCGACGCGGGCAGCGTCGAGGTCTTCGGCACGACGCCCGCCCGCGCGATCGCCAAGGGCCTGGTCGGCGCGATGCTGCAGAGCGGCGGCCTGATGGAGGAGGTGAAGGTCAAGGAGCTGGTGAAGCTCGCCTGCGACCTGCACCCGAGGGCGTACAAGGTGAGCGAGGTGCTGGAGAGCGCCGGGATCACCGACATCGCCGACCGCCTGGTCAACAAGCTCTCCGGCGGCCAGGAGCAGCGGGTCCGCTTCGCGCTGGCGACCGCCGGGGCCAACGACCTGATCATCCTGGACGAGCCGACCACCGGCATGGACGTCACCGTCCGCCAGGCGTTCTGGGCCGCCATGCGCCGCCAGGCCGACGCCGGCCGCACGGTGCTGTTCGCCACCCACTACCTGGAGGAGGCCGACGCGATCGCCGACCGGGTGATCGTGTTGCACCGCGGCCGGATACTGGCCGACGGCTCGGCCGCCGAGATCAAGGCCAAGGCCGGTGCCCGCCGCGTCGTCTTCGACCTGGAGGGCCCGATCGACGAGGGGGCGCTGCGCGGGCTGCCGTTCCTCACCGCGCTGGACGTCTCCGGCCACACCGTCCGCATCCAGTCCAGCGACGCCGACGCCACCGTGCACGCGCTGTACGGCCTCGGCGTCTACCCGCGCAACCTGGAGGTCTCCGGACTCGGCCTGGAACAGGCCTTCATCGCCATCACCGACGCCGCGTCCGCCGAGGAGGCGGTCTGATGTCCACCACGACACCCACCACGACGCCCGCGACTCCCACCAGGACGCCCTCCGCGATGTCCACCACGTTCGCGTCCAGCTCGCTGATCAAGCTGGAGATCCTGCGCACCCTGCGCAACAAGCGCTTCATGTTCTTCTCGGTGATCTACCCGAGCGTGCTGTTCCTGATCATCTCGGGACCGGCGAGCAAGACCGCGAAGGTCCCGCACACCGACCTGACGATGCAGCTGTACTACCTGGTCGCCATGGCCTCGTTCGGCGCGCTCACCGCGGTGCTGATGGGCAACAGCGAGCGGATCGCCAAGGAACGCGAGAAGGGCTGGACCCGGCAGCTGCGGCTGACCGCGCTGCCCGGGCACGGCTACGTGATCGCCAAGATCGCGTCCGCCGCGACCGTCACGCTGCCCACGATCGTGGTCGTCGAGGTGGTCGCCGCCGCCGTCAAGGACGTGCGGATGGAGGCGTGGCAGTGGCTGGCGCTCACCTTCGCGATCTGGGCGGGCAGCCTGGTCTTCGCCGCGCTCGGCGTCGCCATCGGCTACCTGGCCTCCGGTGACGCGGTCCGCCCGCTGACGATGATCATCTACTTCGCGCTGTCGATCCTCGGCGGCCTGTGGATGCCGTCCACGATCTTCCCCACCTGGCTCCAGAACATCGCCAAGTGGCTGCCCACCCACCCCTACGCGGCACTCGGCCAGGCCATCGAGGTCGGCCACGCGCCGCACCTGCAAGACGTGCTGGTGCTCGCCGCCTACCTCGTGGCCTTCGCGGGCGGTGCGGCCTGGCTGTACCGCAAGGACACCCGGAAGGCCTGAGCGACGATGGGAGGCGACGACCGCGTGGGCGGCGGGACGGTGACGGAGCCGGAGGTCCGGGACATCGGCATGGGCATGGCCCCGGAGACCCGGCGCCAGCAGATCGTGAAGCTGTGCTGGACGCTCGTCTACCTGCTCTACATGGCCTACGCGGTCGCCGACCTCGTCTCCGGCGACCACACCGTCTGGGCGACCGTGCTGGGCTGGCTGGGCCTCGCCGCGTTCCTCACCCCGTACCTGTACCTCGTCCTCAGCCGCCGCCCGCGCGGTCAGCACTTGGCGGTCTGGCAGTGGGCGGCGCTGGGCTGGCTGTACGTGCTCGCGGTGACGCTGTCGCTGACGCTGGGCCAGGCGTGGCTGATGCTCTTCGTCTACGTGACGATCACCTCCGGCGTGCTGCTGCCGTTCCGGCTGGCGGCGCGGGCGGTGGTGGCGGTGTCGATGAGCCTGCTGGGCGCGGGACTGCTGCTGCACGCCAACGGCTGGCTGCTGACCGGGCTGGTCCTGCCGTCGCTGCTCGGCGGCGGGGCGATGATGGGCGTCTCCCAAATGGGCCGCACCATGCGGGAGTTGCGGGCCGCGCGGGAGACGGTCGCGCATCTGGCCGCCAACGAGGAACGGTTGCGGCTCGCCCGCGACCTGCACGACCTGCTCGGCCACTCGCTGTCGCTGATCACGCTCAAGAGCGAACTGGCCGGGCGCATGCTCCCGGACAAGCCGGAGGAGGCCGCCCGCCAGGTCGCCGACATCGAACGGGTGAGCCGTCAGGCGCTCGTTGACGTCCGCGAGGCGGTCAGCGGCTTCCGCAGGCCCACCCTCGCCGTCGAACTCGCCGGTGTCCGCACCGCGTTGCACACCGCGGGCGTCGAGGCCGAGATCGCCCCCGCCCTCCAGCAGCCCGTCACCACCGCCCACCCCGGGCTCGGCGCCGAGCAGGAGGGCGCGTTGGCCTGGGCGCTGCGGGAGGCGGTCACCAACGTCGTACGGCACAGCGGCGCGAGCGCCTGCGAACTGTCCCTGGACGAGGTGTGGGAGGCGGACGAGACCCGCTACCTGCGCCTGGAGATCGCCGACGACGGCCGGGGCCCCGCCCGCGGTCACCACGCGGGCAACGGCCTGAGCGGCCTGGAGGAGCGCCTCGTCCTGTCCGGCGGCCGCCTGGAGACCGGCCCGTCCCGCCGGGGCGGCTTCGCGGTCCGGGCGTACGTGCCGTTGCGCGCGGTCCAGGACCGCCCGATCACGGAGCCCTCACGCCCGCAGTGCTGAGGCGCGGGCCGCTCCGCTTCGGGCGGGCGAGGGGTGACCGGGTGGGGTGTGGTTCCCGGAACGCTTGTCACGTCGTTGTCTGTGACACGGGTTTTCGTCAACGGAGGTTGTCGGAAAGGTTGCTGGGGACATGGGGGTGACAAGCGTTTCGGGAAGGGCGGGGGGTTGGCCTTCCGCCGATCGCTCTCAGGCGGGACCGAACTCTCCCGCTTTGACGGCCGCGACGAAGTCGGCGAAGGCGGCGGCGGGGAAGGCGAGGACGGGTCCGTGCGGGTCCTTGGAATCGCGCACGGGCACGAGGCCGTGGCCTGCGGCCACTTCGACGCACGCGCCGCCGTTGTTGCTGTGGGATGACGTGAACCAGCGAAGGGGTTCGGTCATCGCAGCTCCCCGGTCTTGATGCCGTCTATGAAGGCGGCGAAAGCGGAGGCCGGGAAGGCGAGGGCGGGTCCGTGCGGGTCCTTGGAGTCGCGGACCAGTATGTGGTCCTGTGCGTCGGCGACTTCGACGCACTGGCCTCCGTTGTTGCTGTGCGAGGACGTGAACCAACGGAGAGGTTCGGTCATCGCAGCTCTCCAGCCTTCATGCTGGCCACGAAGGCGGTGAACGCGTCGGCGCGGAAGGTGAGGACCGGTCCCTCCGGGTCCTTGGAGTCACGTACGGGGACCACGCCTTGGGAGGCGATCAGATCAGCGGCGACTTCGACGCACGCGCCGCCGTTGTCGCTGTACGAGGACTTGAACCAGCGAAGGGACTCGGTCATCACGGGCGTCCTTTCAGACGGCGCCGAACTCTCCAGCCTTGACGCCCTCCACGAAAGCGGAGAACGCGCCGACCGGGAAGGAGAGAACCGGCCCGTTCGGGTCCTTGGAGTCACGGACGGGAACGATGCCGTGCGCTCCGCTGAGGTTGGCGGCTACCTCGACGCACTGGCCGCCGTTCTCGCTGTACGAAGACTTGAACCAACGGGGGGATTCGGTCGTCACGGGGTACCCTTTCGCAACTCGTTGATCATGGCGACAGATTCCGCCTGAGAAGGCGCTTCTGCCTGTAGCTGATGGTAGGCCGTCAGCAGCGGAAGCACGTATGTACTATCCCGTTCGAGGTGGCCCCGTTGCGCGGACTCGGCATACGAGACGAGCGAGCGATCCGGGAGCGTCAGCACGGTTATGGGAAGGCTGAGGGGTCGGCGTTCTCCCATGCTGAACGGTGCGACTTGGAGGACGGTGTTCGGCAGCTCAGCGAACTCGATCAGCCTGTCCAGCTGGGCTTTGATGACGTCTGGTTGCCCCATGGGCCGACGCAGGCAGCTCTCGTCGAGCACTGCGAAGACCAGGGGTGGGGGCGTCCGGGTTAGGGCAGCCTGGCGTTCCGCGACCAGCGCGATCCGTTCTTGCGCCTGGTCGTTCGTGATCGCCCCCCGTTTGACGGTGCTCTCCGCGATGATCGCCGCGTACTCCGGCGTCTGAAGCAGCCCAGGGATCACGCCCACCTCGTACAACCGGATCTCCGCCGCCTCCGCCTCGTGGCCGATGAACTGCGGGAAGCCCTCCAGCAGGCCCGAGTTCCGCACCTTGCGGTAGGCGCGTTCGAACGTCTCCCCGGATGCCAGGGCCACGTCCGCGCGGCGGGCGAGGAGCAGGGTTGGCGGTTTGCGGGCTGTTTCGATGGCGGAGACGTGCTGGCTGGAGTAGCCCATGCGCTCCGCCAACTCGTCCTGTGTCCAGCCGCGTTCCTCGCGTGAACTGCGCAGACGTGCGCCGAAGCTCGCCTGCGGAGAACTGTCGGGGTCTAACTCCTTGCGGTTCAACGGAACACCACCGAACCCTTCCTCCCCGTAACGCACGTTGATTGGTAACTGACTCTAGGTCACGCTGAACTCGCTTGGTAGCGGAATGGCTACGGAGAGGAGTGATCGTGTGTGACCAGGGCGTTCCTGCGGGGCCGATGGAGCTTCCGCGTCCGCCTGAGCCGGGGGCGCTCGTGGTGGATGTGGCGCGGGACCGGGTGGGTGAGTTCCGTGGTGAGTGGTGCGGGCGGTGGTTCCTGCGGCCGGTGACCGGTGGGCGGGAGTGGGCCGCGCGGCCGAAGGACGTGCGGGCGGTCAGTCCGGAGCAGCGTTTACGTGCTCAGACGGCGAGGGCGAACGCCCGTAGTCGCGGGGAGGTGTTGTGAGCGCGCCGAGGCGGGTGTTCGGGTTCGTGGAGTGGACGTTGCGGCCGGACCGGGACGACGACGCACCTCCCGTGACCTACGCCTTCCGGTGTCTGGCGTTGCGGGAGGACGACAGCGAGTGCGGGGAGCGTTCGCAGGCGAGTGCGGATCCGTGTGTGCCGCAGGAGTGGGCGTTCGGGCATCTGCGGGAGAACCCGGAACACACCAGCTATGCCGAGGTCATCGAACGCCCCTGGGTGATGTGGCGAGGCGGCCCGGCATGAACGGAACCTACCGCTGCGAAGTGGTGGCCGAAGGCCAGGTGTTCGGCACGGGGGAGACCCGCACGTACCTACTGGCGGCCTGGGACACGATCTCGCCCAAGCTCGCGCTGCGCTGGCTGACGGCCCAGGCCGAACGCCTCGCGGAGCGCCTGGACCCGGACCCGGCCCGGGCGCCCTGGACCCGCCCGGCGCACACACCCCACGCGGACGGCCTGACCGCGTTACGGCAGGCCGAACAGCCCGCGCAACGCGAACTGCTCAAGTACGGCACCCCGTTGACCCTGGTCATACGTGACACGGACTGCCGCTGGACCCTTTCCGTCCGGCCGGTGCGGCACTCGCCCCCGCCCGCCCCTCAGCCGATCCCGTTCAGTGGGACGCCCCGAACCCGCGTCCTCGCCGCGCTGATCGCCCTCTGCCGCCGAAGGGCCGCCCGCCACGGTGCCGGCCGTCGCGCCGCCGCTGATCACGGCTCCCCGTCCGGGCGACACGGAATCCGGCCGAGTCGATGGCCGCGCGGTCGCCATGAAGGCCGCCGAGTGGCGCCCGGGTGGTGTGAACAGGGCTGATTTCAGGCCACCGTACGC
This sequence comes from Streptantibioticus parmotrematis, assembly GCF_019890615.1. Lineage (GTDB taxonomy): Bacteria > Actinomycetota > Actinomycetes > Streptomycetales > Streptomycetaceae > Streptantibioticus_D > Streptantibioticus_D parmotrematis. The sequence goes on from NZ_JAINVZ010000002.1 coordinate 438,218, forward strand.
GTCGCGGAACGCCGCTGATGGGTGGTTTGCGTGCGTTCGGCCGCTGATCATGGGGAGCGGGTCGGCCGTCGACCGGCCAGGAGCCGGCCCGTGCCCCTATTCGGAGGAGTGCTGCCCGCCATGGCGAAGAGCTCGATCGACCTGCCGATGAGTTTCGAAGTCCCGGAAGTCTTCCACGACATCGATTTCTCCGTCTCCGCCGAGACCAACACCGACAAGCTCATCGAGCGCCTGAACACGGTCGATCCCAAGCCGTCGCAGGAGGAGATGGCCCACGCGGTCCTCGCGCAGCAGACGATGTACGAGCTGCTCTCGGCCGCCGGGGCGGTCTATGCGGGCACGCTGCTGTACGGGCCGACCAAGGAGAAGCCCGACGCGAAGCTGGCCTCGGCGATCCTGACCGTGACCGCGCGCCCCAGCGAACTGTCCAACGAGCAGACCGTCCACCGCCTGGCGCGCACCATGGGTGCCGTCTACCAGGAGGCCGAGGTCGGCGTGGTGCGCCTCGCGGCGGGCCCGGCGGTGCTGCTGACCGAGGAACGCAAGGTGGAAAAGCCCGTCAACCTGCTCACCGAGGGCGGCGGTCCCACCGTCGTACGCCAGCTGCACGTGTTCGTGCCGATCCCGGGCCGCCTGGCGATGGCCGACTTCGCCATCGCCACGGAGAACCTCGCCGAGTGGGACGCCTGTGTGGAGATCCTCGCCGAGGTCTGCCGCACCATCACCTTCGACACCGCCGCCGCGGCCTGACCGGGCAGAGGGACACCATGCACATCGAGTACGGCATCGACCTCGCCCTGCACCAGCTGGGATACCAGCCGGGCAACCAGGACAAGATCGTCTTCAACGCCCAGAGCGAACTGAACATGTACACCACCAACGCCAAGGACGCGATGAAGATCTGGGGGTGGGACCCGGAGGCGCTGCGCCCGGAGGACCACTACCGGATCGACCAGCTCCTGCGCATGTACGTCTTCCAGCGCGACCAGATCCTGGCCGCGTTGAAGCGTGTGGACGGGGAACTGCCCGGCAGCCAGGAGGCCGAGCAGCAGCTGGCGGACTTCAAGGCGTTCCTGTCCAAGGAGATGAGGAGGGTGCGCGGGCTCACGTCCTACAAAGAGGATCTGACCGAGGAGGAGAAGGAGAACTGGCACACCGCCATCGACGTGTGGCACGAGGAGCAACGGGAACGGGGCAGCCAGGAGGAGTTTCCCGCCGTCGCGGGCGTCGTCGCCTTCCAGCACCCCGCCGTCTCCCGCTACCTGGGCAAGATCCCTTCCCTGGCCATGGGCGGGTACACGGGCGGGGGAGGCTACTTCCGGCTGACGGACAACGGCTATCCCCGCGAGTGGATCGAGGACGGCGGCCTGTACGACCTGATCGACATGGCGATGGCTCTCCAGGCCGAGTTGCAGCTCCAATGCCTGCTCGTCGACCGCGAGTTCACCCGGATCGTCGCCACCCGCGGCCAGGAGTTCGCGTACCTGAAGGCGGAAGCGGCTCGCAAGGCCGCCGAGGAGAGCACGAGCTTCTGGGCGACCTTCGGGGACATCATGGGGATCGTCTCCGCCGTAGCGGGAGTGCTCGCGCTCATCCCGGTCCTCACGCCCATCGCCGGGCCCGTGGCCGCGGTCGCCGCCCTGGAATCGCTGGGTGCCCACACCGTGGACGCGGTCGTCAAGAACAAGTGGGACGAGATGACCGTCGTCGGCCTCGGTGCCGACGCCCTCGCCGCCCTCCCGGGCGTGGGCGCGGTCGCCAAGAGCCTCAAGGCGGGCAGGGCCGGCATGAAGTTGATCGGCACCGGTGCCAAGGCCATGTCCAAGGCGAAGGTCTTCACCGCCACCGCCGGACGGGAGTTCCTGGGCGTGACCGGGGGTGCGGGCAAGGGGGCGAAGGCGATCGCCGAGGCGGCCGAGGCGTCCAAGGTCTTCGACTACATCGGCACCAAGGGCGCCAAGCTCGTCAAGGCGTCCGCGGCCAGTGGAAAGAAGGCCGGGAAGTTCCTCCAGGGCTCGGTCAACCTCGCCACCCAGGTCCCCCTGGTCGTGGAGATGTCCTCGGGTTCGGACATGTCGACACCGAAGGACGCCGCCGCCGGAACCGCTCTGACCGCCAACTTCGGCCAGAGCATCGGCAGTTGGGGTGTCGTCGGTGACGCGGCGAAGAAGGGCGGCACCCTGTCCATCGCCGTGTTCTCGAAGATCATCGGCCGCCGCTGATCCGCTCCCCGCGGGGCACCGACCGCCGGGTGGCCCGGACGGGCCGGACCACTCGGCCCGCCCGGTGCGGCACCCGCACCCGCCCGTGCGGCCGTCAGGCGCTGGGGTGATCGCCCGCCCACACGACGGGGGTGCGCCGCGCCCAGGGAGCGGCCCGCTCCAGTTGCCCCGCGAGGCGGAAGAGGACGTCCTCGCGTCCGTAACCCGCCGCGAACTGGACGCCGATGGGGAGTCCGGTGGCGGGATCGGTCTCCAGGGGGACGGACATGGCGGGGGTGCCCGCGACGTTGAACGCGGCGGTGAAGGGCGAGCGGTGGAGGACGTGCCGCAGCCAGCCGAGGCCGTCGGCGCCCTCGGCGCCGTGCGCGTACGTGCCCAGGGGGACGGGCAGTTCGGGCAGCGTCGGGGTGAGCAGCAGGTCGTATTCGGTGAAGTAGCGGCCGATCGCGCGTGCGACGCTGTTGCGCATCGCGAGGGCGTGGACGAACTCGACGCCGCTGACCCGCTGTCCGTAGGCGTAACTGGCCAGTGTCCCGGGCTCGACGGTGGTGGAGTCGACGGGCCGTCCGAAGGCCGTGGCGAAGCCGTCGATCCACGTCACCAGATTGGTGCTCCACAGGCGGGCGTTGGCCAGGAGGAACTCCTCCCAGTCGACGCCGAGGCCGACCCGCACCTCTTCCACCCGGTGCCCGAGGGACTCGGCGAGCCGTGCGGAGCGGACCGTGGCGTCGAGGACCGTGGCGTCGACGGCCCGGCCGCCCCAGGGCCGCGTGAGCAGGCCGATCCGCAGGCTGCCGGGGGAGCGGGTGATCTCCTGGGCGTAGGGCCGTTCCGGCCGCCGCGCGGAATAGGGGTCACCGGCCTCCGGGCCGTGCACGAGGTCCAGCAGCGTGGCGCTGTCGCGTACCGAACGGCTGAGGACGCCGTGGACGGCGAGCCCGTTGAAGACCTCGTCCACGTCGGGACCCATGGAGATCCGGCCGCGGGTCGGCTTCAGCCCGAACAGGCCGTTGGCGGCGGCTGGAACGCGGATGGAGCCTGCCGCGTCGGTGGCGTGCGCGACCGGGACGACGCCCGCGGCGACGGCGGCCCCCGAACCGCCGCTGGAGCCGCCGGAACCGCGGGCCGGGTCCCAGGGGTTGCGGGTGGGGCCGTACAGGACGCCTTCCGTGGTGGTGCTGTACGCGAACTCCGGGGTCGCCGTGCGCCCGAGCGTCACCAGCCCGGCGCGGCGGAAGCGCGCCATGAGCGACGAGTCCGCCCCGGCGACGTTCCCGGCGGCTATCCGGCTGCCCAGCTCCGTGCGCTTCCCGGCCATCGTGACGGCGAGGTCCTTGATGAGGAAGGGCACCCCGGCCAGCGGCGTACTGCCCGGGGCCGGGTCGTCCTGGGCGGGCCAGGTCTCGACGACGGCGTTGATCCGCGGATTGACCGCCTCGCAGGCCCGCTGGGCGGTCGAGGCGAGTTCCGCGACGGTCACCTCGCCGCGGGCCACCAGGTCGGCCAGGCCGACGCCGTCGTGGCGCACGTACTCGGAGAGCTTCATGTTCGTCCGTTCGGGAGGGCCGACGCGGGAGGGCCGGCACAGGGGGATCGGCACCAGGCGGCGATACCGATCGGTATCCAACGAGACCGATCGGTATCGCTTGAGACTGATCGGTACCGTAGCATTGCCGCCAGGGTGGTCCACCGCCTCACCGGAACGACGAGGAGCCGCATGGCGAACACCGGCAGAGCCGGCAGGCAGAGCAGGGTGGCCACGCTGCCGCCCCGGGAGCGGATCCTCGACGCGGCGGAGGAACTCTTCACGCGCGAAGGGATCAAGGCGGTGGGCGTCCAGGCGATCGCCGACCGGGCCGGGACCACCAAGATGGCGCTGTACCGGCACTTCGCCACCAAGGACGCGCTGGTCGAGGAGTGGCTGCGCATCGTCGCGGCCGACTACACCGCCGTCTTCGACCAGTTGGAGACCGCGCATCCCGACGACCCCCGGGCGCAGATCCTGGGAATGGCCCGGTTCATCGCCGACGGACTCCCCGGGATCTCCCACCGCGGCTGCCCGTTCATCAACTCCCTCGCGGAACTGCCCGACCGCGCCCACCCGGCACGGCGGCTGATCGAGGCGCACAAGGCCGGCCAGGCGCGCCGCCTCACCGGCCTGTGCGCCCGCGCCGGGCTGACCGATCCGGACGAGGCGGCGGCGGAGATCACCTTCGTCCTCGAAGGAGCCCAGGTGTCCACGCAGAACGCGAGCGTCGAGCGCGTGGGCGAGCGGCTCATGCGGATCGTCCAGGGCGTCCTGGACCGCCACTCGGCCCGCTAGGCCGGAACCATCGAGCTGTCGCCCGAGGGTGGCGGTCGGTCCGGTGGTCGTGGACGCGCCCTCAGCGCGATTCCGGGTCCCGGGACGGGGGTGGCGGGGCAAGGGTGCCGAGGCAGCGTCCCAGGCCCTCGTGGCCGGCCGTCGCCTCGGGGAGGACGGAGGCCGGCTCCGGCAGAACCACGGTGAGCAGAGGGCCCTCGATGGCGCTCTCGGTCAACGAGCCTCCGATGTGCTCGCTCACGGCGTCCAGGGCCGCGAGGAACGAGGGGACCGGTCGCGGTTGTTCCAGGCGGGCTCGCACCGCGTTCCACAGCAGGTGTGAATGGTTCGGGTCGAAGCTGTACGGAGTGCCCGGTTCGAAGGCTTCCCGCTTCTGCCCGTTCTGCCAGTGACTGACGGCGTGGAGCGCGCCCGCGCGCATGACGGTGAAGCTCTCCGTGTCGCGGGAGACCTCGGTGAGCACGTGCGCTGTCCAGCCCTGAACCCCACGGGTCTCGAAGCAGAACGCCCAGCCGTCGACGGTTCCCGCGCGTAGGAGGGACGCGTCCGCCGGGGGTTCGGCGATGCTCTCCTGTTCCGTCAGCACGCGCGGGTCACCGGAGTGGGCGCCGTAGCGGCGTAGCAGAGCATGTGGGTCGAGGCCGCGGGCGAAGGTGAGGCAGAAGGCGGGATAGTCGTCAGTGAGGGCCCAGTGCCAGGGGGTGGCCGTCATGTGAGGGTGTCCTTGCCTCGGCCGGACCCCGCCCGCCGCGCAGCGGCCGGAGTCCGGAGGACTGCTGAGCGGTCAGGTTACGCGGTGATGGTGACGGTGTACTTCTCGCCTTCCAGAACACGGGAGGCCGCCGGAAACGCGCCGACGGCACCGCCCGCGGCGGAGTTCACCTGCAAGGGGACGTGCGCGCGCACGCATGGTTCGTCGTGGGTGACGGGACGCTTGGGATCGGCTTCGTAGAACTTCCATACGCCGTTCTCCCGCAGCGGGACGACTTCGGCGCACAGCCCGCCGTTGCGGCCTCCCTGGACCGTTGCGGCGAAGGGGTACTCGTCACAACTGTCGTCGGGTACGACTGAGGCGGGCTTCGGAACGAAGGGGGCGGTGCTCTTGGCGCCGCAGGTCGACGCGCGGTGGGATTCCCCGCCGGCGAGGTCGGCGAGCCGCTGGAGGGGATTACCGGAGGACCCCCAGTGGTCGGACATGTTCTTCTCGGCCCAGGCGTAGGTGGCTGCTGCGGCTCCGTACCTGGACAGCGACAGGTCGAGGTCGGCGCGCCGGTCAGGGTAGACACATCCGGGGAACTTGCCGACGGCGTCGTCGCAACGAACCTTGTCGGGGCTGGACCAGCCGGTGCTCGGCTGGGTGGGGATGGCGCCTGTCGAGGTGACGTACAGGTGATGGCCGACGGTGACAAGGGTGTCTCTGCCCTTGCCGACCGGTGTGGAGAACGTGACGCTCCCCGACGCGGTCCCGCCGGCCGTGAGCGTCCTGGCCCCGGCCCACGGACTCGGACCGGTCGCCTTGCAGCCGCCGTCGCACGAGACGTCGAAGGCGATGTTGAGGCTCTTGAGCCGACCAGTGACTTCGGCGACGGAGACGGTCTCGGTCTCCCTCCACGTGGTGCTGGTCTGGCTCAGCGAAGCACTGTCGCCGACGACGATGATGCCGGTGCCCACTGCTTCGCCCTTGTTGTCGCGAAGGGTGTAGGTGATCCGGCCGCCGGTCAGGCACGAGTTGAAGCGGGTGTGCTGGAAGTACCCCGGCTTGGCGACGCACGTAGTCGCGCCGGAGGGGGTGGCCCGATCAGCGATGGCCGGCGCGCCGGCGAGGGCAGCGGCAGGTGTCATCTCGACGCACTCGGTGGTGGCGTCGCCGTTCTCGCGGTCCGGCGCGACGGCGGTGCAGGACGAACTGGCGTCCAGTGGTTCTGCGGGCGTCAGGTCGCCGTCGGCCGGGGCGCTCGGGGCTATGGTCCCGAGCAGCGGACCGGGTGATGGAGGAGCGTCGTCGTCCGCGCGCGCGGACGTGGTACCTGCCAGGGCGAGTGAGGCCACCGTCGCTATGGACGCTGCGGCGGTGATCAGGCGTCTGCCGTAGGTGTTCACTGTCATCCTCAAGTCCTCACAGTCGACGCACAGGTTTACGCCGACCGGCCGACTTTATGACTGTCAGACGGTCACTTCGGCATCATGCGAGCTGGATTGACTCAAAAATGATCTTGGGTGACCGCATCGGAGTGCGTAGCTCTGCCCGGTGCTCCTGGGTGCGGTGGGGCCGGAGGCCGGGATCGTTAAGCTGCCCGCATGAGCGATGCCAAGGACAGTCCAGCGGTGCGGCGCGTCAGGGTTCTGCTCGCCGAGGACCAGTCCATGGTGCGGGAGGCCCTGGCCACCCTGCTCGGGCTGGAGGACGACATCGACGTCGTCGCGCAGGTCGCGCGCGGGGACGAGGTGGTGGCCGCGGCGCGGGAGCACGACGTCGACGTCGCGCTGCTCGACATCGAGATGCCGGGGGCCACCGGCATCGACGCCGCCTGCGCGCTGCGGGCCGCGCTGCCGGGCGTCAAGGTCGTCATCGTCACGACCTTCGGCCGCCCCGGCTACCTGCGGCGCGCGATGGAGTACGGCGCCGACGCGTTCCTGGTCAAGGACGCCCCCGCGGCCCAACTCGCCGACGCCGTACGGCGGGTGCTGCGCGGCGAGAAGGTGATCGACCCGACGCTGGCCGCCGCCGCGCTGGCGGAGGGCGCCGACCCGTTGACCTCCCGCGAACGCGACGTGCTGCGCGCGGCGGCGGACGGCGCCGTCAACTCCGAGATCGCCGTCACCCTCCACCTGTCCGAGGGCACCGTGCGCAACTACCTGTCCACCGCCATCCAGAAGACCGGCGCCCGCAACCGCTCCGAGGCGGTCCGCATCGCCCGCGAGAAGGGCTGGCTGTGAACGGTCGAGGGCCCGCGCCGGTCCGTTGAGCGGCGGCGACCGACCCGGGCTCCGCGCCGGTCGGTCGAGCAGCCATCGACCCGGGCCCCACGCCCGTCAGTTGAGCAGTGCCCTCGTCGCGCGGGCCTGGTGCCGGATCTTCCCGGCCGCCTCCGGGTCGACCGCCTCGATCAGCTCCGCGTAGGCGTCCAGGCCGTCCGCACCGGCCAGGAAGTCGCCCCGCTGGACCAGGAGTTGGGCCCGCTCCAGCCGCAGCCGCGCCGGATGCCGGGGGAGCAGCAGGGCCAGATCGGTGGCCCACAGGCCGACCGCGGTCTGCTCGGGGCGGGCCGCGGCCCAGGTGCGGATGCTGCCCAGCACCCGCCCGATCACGTCCAGCGGCGCGGCGGGCTCCAGCGCGCGCGGCGGCACCGGCCCGCCCGCCAGCCGTTCCGCGTCGTCACCGCTCACCGGCACGCCGCCGTGGAACGGGTCGGCCAGCACGTACCGCCCGTGCGGATCGCCGACGCCGACCACGAAGTGCCCCGGCAGCGCCACCCCGTAGACCGGCGCGCCCAGCCGCCTGCCGACCTCCGTCCACACCACCGACAGCAGGATCGGCAGCCCGCGCCGCCGCCGCAGCACCGCGTGCAGCAACGAAGACTCCAGCCGCTCGTAGTCCGACGCCCTGCCGTGCAGCCCGCACCGGGTGCCCAGGACGTCCGCGAAGGCCGCGGCCCACTCCTGCGGCGTCGGCTCGCCGCCCGACGACGGCAGCCGCGCGCCCACCCGGTCGGCCAGCCGGTCGAGACCGCGCAGGGTGTCCTGCCGCGCCTTCTCGTCGAACGCCGGGTCGGCCCGCGTGCACACCAGCAGGCACAGCGCCGCCAGGTCCGGCCGCTCCGACCGCGCCTCGGCCGCGAAGCGAAGGCGCACCGCGGTCTCCTCCACCCCGGTCACCCCTCCTCCGCCGCCGAGGACTCCGTGGGCTCCGAGGACTCCGCGGGCTCCGGGCACCGGTAGTAGAGGTACTCGTGGTGCGTGGTGAAGCCCAGCCGGTCCCACAGGGCGCGCGCCGCGTCGTTGTCCGCCTCGACCTGGAGGTACGCGCCGCTCGCCCCCTCCTCCAGCGCCTTCGCCGCGAGCGCGGCCACCACCGCGACCGCGAGCCCCCGCCGCCGCGCCGAGGGCTCGACCTCGACCGCGCCGAACAGCGCCCACCGCCCGTCGACCACGCACCGCCCGATCGCCGACACGGCGCCCCCGCCGCCGGACCTCGCGGAGGCGAACCACACCGAGGCCCCGCCGCCCAGCACCGCCCGCGCCGCGTCGGCGCGTTCACCGGTACGCCCGTACGCCGCGAGCCAGTCCGCGTCCACCTCGCGGGCGAGCGTCACCCGTTCGGCACCGGGCAGATCGGCGAGCGGCGGCAGCGGCGCGGTCAGCAGCAGCGAACGCGCCCGCGGCGACCATCCCGCCGCCGCGAACGCCCGCGCGCCCGCCGAACCCGGCAGCGTCTGCGCGTACGCGGGCAGCCCGCGTTCCGCGTACCAGGCGCGCACCCGCTCGACCGCCCGCTGCGCCGGAAGGCCCGGATCGCCGAGCGCCAGCACGGAGTTGGCCCGGCGGGTGAAGCCGCCGGCCGCGCGCAGCGTCCATCCGCCGAGCACCTCGGTCTCCCGCGCGGGCCAGCCGTCCGAGGCGGTGCGCTGGAGTTCGTCCGCCGTCGCGGCGGGCGCGGCCATCCTCCGGCGGGCCGGGGCGTCCGGCACGACCTTGCCCGCGACCACGGATTCGTCCGGTATACGGACCACCTCACCGGTGCGCCGTGTGACGATCACCACACCGTCCGCCCAGGATGTGAGAACGCCGACCGCGTCGCGGAAGACCGGCCGTCCGTCGACGAGCTCAGCCACCGCCCGTACCGACACCCGTTTGCCCACGTCAGAAGGGGTGATCCGAATTTCGAGCCGTCCTCCGGCCGCGTAATTCACAGTGCTGTCAGCCCCCTGGAGTTCGTAAGGTGCCTGGGAACGGAGATACTAGAGGCGGGCATCGACGACGCCGCGCTCCCGCGCGAGATGAGCCCTACCGAGGAGGAACGACAGCGTGACCTACGTCATCGCGCAGCCTTGTGTCGACGTCAAGGACAAGGCGTGCATCGAGGAGTGCCCCGTCGACTGCATCTACGAGGGCCAGCGGTCCTTGTACATCCACCCGGACGAATGCGTCGACTGCGGGGCCTGTGAGCCGGTCTGCCCGGTCGAGGCGATCTTCTACGAGGACGACACGCCGGACGAGTGGAAGGACTACTACAAGGCGAACGTCGAGTTCTTCGACGACCTGGGTTCGCCCGGTGGCGCCTCCAAGCTGGGCCTGATCGAGCGTGACCACCCGTTCGTCGCCGCCCTGCCCCCGCAGAACGCGGAGCACTGAGCGTTCCACCGGCGCACGGCCGGTGAGACGGTCCCGCACGGCAGGCGCCGTGCGGGACCGCTGCCGTTCGGCCCGGGAACGCCCGCGTTCGGCACGAAGCACGACCGCGTGACAGAACGCAGCGCGTAACAGCACGAAGCACGTAGAGCACGAAGAGAGAAGAGCACCGTGGCGCGAGTCTCCGACCGGCTTCCCGTCTTCCCCTGGGACCGCCTGGAGCCCTACAAGGCGGCGGCCGCCGCACACCCCGACGGTGTCGTGGACCTGTCGGTGGGCACCCCGGTCGACCCGGTCCCGGCCGTCGTCCGGCGGGCGCTGACCGAGGCCGCCGACAGCCCGGGCTACCCGCTCACCTACGGAACGGCGGCGCTGCGCGAGGCGATCGCGGCCTGGTTCACCCGCCGCCTGTCCGCCGCCGTCGCCCCGGCCGACGTCCTGCCGCTGATCGGTTCCAAGGAACTCGTCGGCCTGCTGCCGCTCCTGCTCGACCTGCGTGAGGGCGACCAGGTCGCGTACCCGGCGCTCGCCTACCCCACCTACGAGATCGGCGCCCTGACCGCCCGCGCCGAACCGGTGACGTACGACGACCCGGTGACCGACCTCGACCCGTCCCGGGTGCGGCTGCTGTGGCTCAACACCCCCTCCAACCCGACCGGCCGCACCCTGGGCGCCGCCGAACTGCGCCGGATCGTCGAGTGGGCGCGGGAACACGGCGTGCTGGTCGTCTCCGACGAGTGCTACGTCGAGCTGGGCTGGGAGACCGAGCCGGTCTCGGTGCTGCACCCGGAGGTCTGCGGCGCGGGCCACCAGGGCCTGATCGCGGTGCACTCGCTGTCCAAGCGGTCCAACTTCGCCGGGTACCGGGGCGCGTTCCTCGCCGGTGACCCGGCGGTCGTCAAGGAACTGCTGGCCGTGCGCAAGCACCTCGGCCTCATCGTCCCGGCCCCCGTGCAGAACGCGATGATCGCGGCGCTGGGCGACCAGGCCCACGTGGACGAGCAGCGCGAGCGCTACGCCCGCCGCCGGGCCGCGCTGCGCACCGCGTTCGAGGGCGCGGGCTTCCGCATCGAGCACAGCGAGGCGAGCCTGTACCTGTGGGCGACCCGCGGCGAGCCGTGCTGGGACACCGTGGGCGACCTCGCCGAGCACGGCATCCTGGTCGCCCCCGGCGAGTTCTACGGCCCGGGCGGGCGGGAGTTCGTCCGTATCGCCTTCACCGCCACCGACGAGCGCGTCGCGGCGGCGGTCGCCCGCCTCGGGTAGCGGCGCCGGTCAGAAGCGCGCCGACGGTCCGGGCAGCACGGGCTCCGTCCCCAGCAAGGCGGAGCCCGCACCGGCGTCGGGCGCGGCGTGACAGGTGAAGCCGAGGCGCCCCAGCGCCCTGGCCACCTCGTCGGCGGTGAAGTCGCGGCGGTCCTGCCGGGTGATCACTTCACCCACCTGCTTGACGGGATAGGTGCGGCGGCCGATGGTCACCGACGCTCCGGTGACCTCCTCGGGTTTGACGCCCTTCATGGAGTGCTCCACCTCGCTCTTGACGAGGTCGAAGGCGAAACGGGCGATGATGCAGCGCATGGGGCCTCACCTGGCTCGGGGGGAAGGGGCGGGGATGACGTCCGTCCGGGGCCTGACCGGCCGTGGACGGCGCGGTGCGCTCACGCCGCGCCGCGCGCGGAGGAGCGGCGTCCGGGGCGGGCGGCGCGGGTGCGCCGGCCACGCGACGAGGCACCGCGCTTCGCACGCGGTTCCTCCGGCGCGCTGACGGTCACCGGGGTCCCCGTCGGGGTCCGGGCGCCGGTGATGCGGGTCAGCTCGGCTTCCCCGGAACGGACCCGGGCGGTGCGGGGCGTGATGCCCGCGGCGGACATCAACCGCTCGACGTCGCGCCGCTGCTCGGGCAGGACCAGGGTCACCACGCTGCCGGACGCGCCGGCCCGGGCGGTGCGCCCGCCGCGGTGCAGGTAGTCCTTGTGGTCGCCGGGCGGGTCGACGTTGACGACCAGGTCGAGGTCGTCGACGTGGATGCCGCGGGCCGCGACGTTGGTGGCCACCAGGGCCGTGACGTGCCCGGCCTTGAACTGGTCGAGGGTACGGGTGCGTTGGCCCTGGGACTTGCCGCCGTGCAGTGCCGCGGCGCGCACGCCGCTGCCGAGGAGATGGCGGGTGAGCCGGTCGACGGCGTGCTTGGTGTCGAGGAACATGATCACCTTGCCGTCACGGGCGGCGATCTCGGTCGTGGTGGCGTGCTTGTCGGCGGCGTGCACGTGCAGGACGTGGTGTTCCATCGTGGTGACCGCGCCCGCCGGGGGGTCGACGGAGTGGACCACCGGGTCGTGCAGGTAGCGGCGCACCAGGAGGTCGACGTTGCGGTCGAGGGTGGCCGAGAACAGCAGGTGCTGCGCGGTGCCGGGAACCAGGTCGAGCAGGCTGGTGACCTGGGGGACGAAGCCCATGTCGGACATCTGGTCGGCCTCGTCCAGCACGGTGACGCCCACCTGGTCGAGGCGGCAGTCACCGCGGCCGACGAGGTCGTTGAGCCGTCCCGGAGTGGCGACGACGACCTCCGCCCCGCCCCGCAGCGCGCTCGTCTGGCGGCCGATCGACACACCGCCGACGATGGTGGTCACCCGCAGCCGCAGCGAACGGGCGTAGGGCGCGAGAGCGTCGGTGACCTGCTGGGCCAGCTCCCGGGTCGGCACCAGCACCAGGGCCAGCGGTTGCCTCGGTTGCGCCCTGCGCCCCGCGACACGGCTCAGCAGGGCCAGGCCGAACGCGAGGGTCTTGCCGGACCCGGTGCGCCCGCGGCCCAGGACGTCCCGGCCGGCCAGCGCGTTCGGGAGGGTGGCCGCCTGGATGGGGAAGGGGACCGACAGCCCCTCGGCGGTGAGCGACGCCAGCAGCTCGGCCGGCATGTCGAGGTCGGCGAAGGACGCGACAGGCGGCAGCTGCGGGGTGGTCGAGACCGGCAGGGCGAAGTCGCCCTGGGGCGTGACGGGACGCCCGGGTCGCCGGGAGGCGTTCGGGCCGCCGGACCGCCGGCCTCCTCGGGAGGCGGAACGGCCGCCCTTGCCGGAGCCGCGCGAGCCGGCGGCGGGGGTGCGGTCGTGACGGTCGGTCGTGCGCGTGGTGCGGTTCACGGGGAACCTTCCTCGATACGGCACGTATCGAGGAAATCCCGGCAGCCGTGGACGGCGAAAGGGACCGCAAGAACGAGCCGAGGGAAAAGCGGGCGACGCGGATTTCGGAAGAGCCGCGCCGGGTGCTTCGAACAGGCCGGGATTTCCGCGAAAAAAGGGCGGATTTCCCCGGTCCTCATGGCCGATGGGCCGAATGGCGTCGCCCGGACGAGGGGACCGTGGGGGCGGCGGCCGGAGATCGGTCGTGAAGCGGCCGTGATGCATGGCCGCGAAAAAGAAACGAGCCGGGGCCCGCACCCATGGGTGTGGGCCCCGGTCGTCGGACGCGCAGGCGTCAGGCGGGAACGATGTTCTCCGCCTGCGGGCCCTTCTGGCCCTGGGTGACGTCGAAGGTCACCTTCTGGCCCTCCTGGAGCTCACGGAAGCCCTGGGTGGCGATGTTCGAGTAGTGGGCGAAGACGTCGGCGCCGCCGCCGTCCTGCTCGATGAAGCCGAAGCCCTTTTCCGAGTTGAACCACTTCACGGTACCGGATGCCATGTTTCTCTCCTTCGGGGGCAGTGCCCGAAATCCACACGGTGCGGATTTCGTGTCGCCGCGATGATGCCCCTGCCCGGAAAGCACACGGGGAGATGTAAAAGTACACACACCGGCCCGGGGGCGGTGGGAGTACTCGAAGTCTGTGGGAACCACAACTGCAACTAAAATCAAGGTAACACAGGTGCGGTCGCGGGGCGAGGGATCTTCCTTCGCCCCCATGGTCGCGACGGTGAATTTCAGGTGTTGCCAGGAGGGCGATACACGTTTTCGTCGTGGCCGCAAGGGGGCCCCAGAAGCCGAAGGGCCCGGGAAGCGGCGTGCTTCCCGGGCCCGTTCGTGTCGCCGTCGGCGACGGCTGCCCGCCTACAGCGGCAGGCTGCTGACCGGCAGGGACTCCGCGGTGGAGTGCAGGTCCTTGGTCGGCAGGGTGTTGCCGGTCAGGCCGTGCACCGGGAGCTGGTCGGTGAGGTGGTTGTCCTTGGCGGCCTTGCTGAGCGTGCCCGTGGTCTCGCTCACCGTCTGCCGCGCGGCCGGTGCCAGGGTCTTCGCGGCGTTGCCGCCCGCCTCGTTGACGACGCCCGCGGCCTTGTGGGCGAGGCCGTCGGCCTTGCCGCTCAGGTTGGACGCGGAGTCGAGGTTGGTCAGTCCGCCCAGGTCGGGGGTGTGCGGCAGCCCGGCGGCCGACGCGGAGCCGGCGCCCAGGCCGACGACGGGGGCCGCGGCCGCGACCAGCAGGGCGGCGCGGGCGATCCGACGCTTGAGGGGGAGGGACATGGTGCTCCTTTTACGGAGGGAGTGAAGACGGGACATCGGTCCGTCCGGCGGCCGGTCACCTGCGACCACCACCGCCCGGACGCCGTGACTACCGCGTGAGCCGCCGTAAAGTTGCGGTCGTTCGACGTAAAGAATTGGTAATGCGTCGCATAATAGCCTTTCGGGAGAATAGGGCATTCGTGACGGCGGACAGAAGGTTGATGAAACGTCACATCCCTTGCGGCGCAAGGGGGAAGTGCCCTCGGCGGTGACGGCCGGAAGCGGGCCCCGCGATTACTTGGCGCCGCACGCCGACCCTCTGACGGGTGGCCTCTCGCATTTTTGCCCGGTTCCTCCGCGAGGGCTGTCCGAACGCCCCCGCACGCCTGTCCGGAGCCGCGCCGGAGCCGTCCGGACCGCGGCCGCACGGGCGCCCGCACCGCGCTCCGGCCTCACCACTCCCAGTGCACGCCGAACCTCGACGGCGGCAGATCCAGGCCGATCGTGTGGGCCGAGTGGTCGGCGGCGACGCGCAGGAGGCGTTCCGACGGGGTGGGCGCGCCGTGCGGCAGGTGGAAGGTGTGGCAGGTGCGGGGGATCGCGGCGGGGTGGAAACGGACCTCCACCACGCATTCGCGCACCGGACCCTGGAGGTTGACGCAGCTCCAGCGCGACAGCGGCGGGGACTGCGTGTGCGTGTAGGTGTATTCGACGATCACGGTCTGGCCCCGGGAGAGCGGCTCGGCGAAGACCAGCTCCGCGGCCAGGATCCCCTTGCGCGGATCGTCGACCACCCGGCCGACCCGGCAGGAGCCGCGGGTGCGCAGGACGGGGGCGGGATTGGGTGTGTCCGCGCGGTAGGCGACGACGTAGCGGTCGGGGCCGTTGCACTCCGCGCGCAGCACGTGCCGGTTCCAGATCCTGGCCTCCCGGCCGCCCGCGTCCAGTTCGAGCACCTGGTGCCTGCTCAGGCACGTCAGCTGGGTGCCCCACCGGGGATCGACCCCGGTCAGCGCGCCGTCGAGGCTGCCCAGCCACACCTCCGCCATCCCCGGCCGGCCGGCGGCCCGGTCCAGCCAGCGCCCGCGCGGCTTGGGCGGTTCCAGCAGCGCGGTCAGCGCGCCCGCCGGGAGCCGCAGTATCCGTTCCAGCGTGGCGAGCGCCTTCAGGGCGTGGCTGCGCTCCGGCCGGTGCTGCCCCCGCTGCCACGCGCTGAGCGTGGCCACCGTGATCGGACATCCCGCCTCGGCCAGCCGGTCCTTGAGGCGGTGCAGGGTCAGCCCCCGCGCCTCGATGGCCGCCCGCAGCGCCACGCAGAACGGCCCGGTGCGCAGCAGTTCGACCAGGCACTCGGGCAGTGGTCCGCGATCGGCCGACGCCCTCGTGGCAGGGCGGGGCGGCGGCGGCACGGCGTTCGAGGATGACAACCCGACCTCCCACTCGTAGCGCGTACCGGCGCGCGCCGAACGGGCCGCCCGCGCCCGCACGGCGCGTGGTTCCCGGTCGGAGCGGCGTCACAGCCCGCCCACAGGATGCCGCACTGTATCCGGCCACCCCGGAATCCGTCACTCCTGCTTCGCCGCACGGGACTTCAGGCCAGGTCGGAGCCCGCGGGGCCCGACGACGCCAACTCCCATGACACTTGACACGCCCTGGCTCATTGCCATGCACATGGCCGTTCATCAGGATTCCCCCCGTGCCCCGCAGGCCGCTCGCCCCCACCACCCCCACCGGTGCGGGAACGGCCTGCGGGAGCGCATGCTCCACGATCCCCCCACACCAGACGGAGTCGTCATGCGCAGAAAGACCACCGCCCTCCTGCTCGCCGCCGCCCTCGGCGGCGGACTCACCCTGACCGCGGCGCCGATGAGCTTCGCCGCGGGCCCGGCCGCCGCGACCGCGCACCACCACTACGCCCTCGGCGCCCGGCTGTCCGTGCGCGTCACGCACCACACCGCCCCCTCCCACGCCGCGATCGAGCGCAGCCTCAAGGCGCTCTCCCCGCTCAGGTCCTCGATGCGCGCGAACGACGACGGCGGCGTCGACCTCAGCCAGTACGCCGCGAGCCCCGGCGACCAGGGCCAGGTCGGCTCGTGCGTCGCCTGGGCCATCGACCACTCGGCCTACAGCGTCGAGGAGAACGAGCAGGGCAT
Source organism: Streptantibioticus parmotrematis (assembly GCF_019890615.1). Taxonomy (GTDB): domain Bacteria; phylum Actinomycetota; class Actinomycetes; order Streptomycetales; family Streptomycetaceae; genus Streptantibioticus_D; species Streptantibioticus_D parmotrematis. The sequence goes on from NZ_JAINVZ010000002.1 coordinate 454,696, forward strand.
ATCCGGCGGCCCGCAGGCCCCGATGTACACCTACGCGCAGATCGCGCAGGGCAACGACCAGGGCAGCACGCCCGAACAGAACTTCCAGATCGCCGAGTCGCAGGGCGTCGACGCCGACTCCGACTACAGCCAGGGCGACTACGACTACACCACGCAGCCCACGCAGGCCGAGACCGACAACGCCGCGAACTGGAAGCTGTCCGGACACACCTCGCTGAGCACCGGTTCCGGCATCCAGTCGGACGTCGAGCAGGCCCTGTCCAACGGCGAGCCGGTGGTCATCACCATCCCGGTGTACAAGAGCTTCGAGGACATCACGGCGCAGCAGGCCACCGACTACTCGTACGCCCCGACCTCGGGCGACCAGTACATGGGCGACCACGAGATCACCATCATCGGCTACAACGACCAGGGCGTGCGGGTCGAGAACTCCTGGGGCACCTCCTGGGGCGACCAGGGCTTCATCAACCTCTCCTGGGACTACCTGAGCGACCAGGTCAAGGAGGCCAACGCGGTCGGCAAGCTCGTCCAGAACTGAGCCGTCGGGCACCCGCCCGACCCACGACCGGCGTCAACCGCCGTGCCGGGGAAGCCCCTTGGCCGCTCCTCCCCGGCACGGCGGCCCGCTCGTGATCCCGGCCCGCACGGCCCCCGGGTAGGGTCGCGGGCATGAGCACTCCCGCCCGGCCCGAGCAGCCCGTACTCGACCTGAGCCAGGACGCGGTCGCCGTCACCGCGCAGCTGGTGGACGTCCCCTCGGTCAGCCGTGAGGAGAAGACGCTCGCCGACGCCGTCGAACACGCGCTGCGCGCCCTGCCCCACCTGACCGTCGACCGCGACGGCGACGCGGTCGTGGCCCGCACGGACCTCGGCCGCGCCGAACGCGTCGTGCTCGCCGGACACCTCGACACCGTGCCGATCGCCGACAACGTGCCGTCCCGGCGGGCGGACGGCCTGCTGCACGGCTGCGGCACCACCGACATGAAGTCCGGCGTCGCCGTCCAGCTGCGCGTCGCCGCCACCCTGCCCGAGCCCAACCGCGACCTGACCCTCGTCTTCTACGACGCCGAGGAGATCGCGGCCGAGTTCAACGGGCTGGGGCGCCTGGTCGAGCGGCACCCCGACTGGCTCGCGGGCGACTTCGCCGTCCTGCTGGAGCCCACCAACGCCGAGGTGCACGGCGGCTGCCAGGGCACCCTGCGGGTCCGGGTCACCACCACCGGCAAGCGCGCCCACTCCGCCCGCAGCTGGCTCGGCGACAACGCCATCCACAAGGCCGCCCCGATCCTCGCCCGCCTCGCCGCCTATGCGCCGCGCCGGGCCGAGATCGACGGCCTGGTCTACCCCGAGGGCCTCAACGCGGTCCTCATCGAGGGCGGCCACGCGGGCAACGTCATCCCCGACTCCTGCGCGGTCACCGTCAACTACCGCTTCGCCCCCGACCGCAGCGAGGCGCAGGCGCTGGACCACGTGCGCGAGGTGTTCGACGGCTTCGACGTCGAGCTGACCGACTCCGCGCCCGGCGCGCTGCCCGGCCTCGCCCACCCGGCCGCCGCCGCGTTCGTCGGTGTCGTCGGGACCGAGCCGAAGGCCAAGGAGGCGTGGACCGACGTGGCCCGCTTCTCCGCGCTCGGCATCCCGGCCGTCAACTACGGCCCCGGCGACCCGGCGCTCGCCCACACCCGCGAGGAGTACGTGGCCGAGGCGGCCGTCCTGGAGTGCGAGGAGCGGCTGCGGCGCTGGCTGTCCGCGTAACGCGGCAGGTGTACGTAGGCTGCATGCAGGGCCCGGCGGGTGGCCGGGGCAGGAGGGAGTGCGACGTGGCCGATCCCAGGGACGCCGACGCGCGGGACGACGGGACGACCGGGGCCGGACGGCGCAACGGCGCCGCCCGCGACTGGGCGGGCGCCGCGCGCAAGGCCGCGGCGGCCAACGCCGAGGCGGAGTCGGTTCCGCTCGGGCAGGGCTGGCCCGAGCGGCAGACCGGCCCGGTCGTCAGGCGGCGCGGCCAGGTGCAGGCCAGCACCACCGACCAGCGCCTGCTGGACACCCAGGGATCGACGGACTGGCTGCACGAGGACCCCTGGCGGGTGATGCGCATCCAGTCCGAGTTCGTCGAGGGCTTCGGCGCGCTCGCCGAACTCGGGCCCGCCGTCAGCGTGTTCGGCTCCGCGCGCACCGCGACCGGCTCGGCCGAGTACGAGGCGGGGGTGCGCATCGGGCGCGGGCTCGCGGAGGCCGGGTTCGCGGTCATCACCGGCGGCGGTCCTGGCGCGATGGAGGCGGTCAACCGCGGCGCGGGCGAGGCGGGCGGCGTCTCGGTCGGCCTCGGTATCGAGCTGCCCTTCGAGCAGGGCCTCAACCCGTACGTCGACATCGGCGTCAACTTCCGCTACTTCTTCGTCCGCAAGACGATGTTCGTCAAGTACGCGCAGGGCTTCGTCGTCCTGCCGGGCGGATTCGGCACCCTGGACGAGCTGTTCGAGGCGCTGACGCTGGTGCAGACGAAGAAGGTCACCCGCTTCCCCATCGTGCTGTTCGGCACGTCGTACTGGGGCGGCCTGGTGGAGTGGGTGCGCGGCACGCTGGTCGCCGAGGGCAAGGCGTCCCGCGCCGACCTGGAGCTGTTCCACGTCACCGACGACGTGTCCGAGGCGGTCGCCCTGGTCACCAAGGAGACCACGTACTGACGCGTCCGCGGACCTCCCGCGAGCGCCGCGCGGAAGGCCGCTACGCCAGCCCGCGGCGGGCGACCGCGGGCGGGCGGTGGCCGGCGATGGACGCCACCATGTCCAGCACCTGACGGGTCTCGGCGACCTCGTGCACCCGGTAGACCCGCGCGCCCAGCCACGCCGAGACCGCGGTGGTCGCCAGCGTGCCCAGCAGCCGCTCCTTGACCGGGCGGTCCAGCGTCTCGCCCACGAAGTCCTTGTTGGACAGGGACACCAGCACCGGCCACCCGGTGCCCACCATCTCGCCGAGCCGCCGGGTGGCCTCCAGCGAGTGCCGGGTGTTCTTGCCGAAGTCGTGGCCCGGGTCGATCAGGACGCCGTCGCGGCGCACGCCCAGCGCGACCGCCCGGTCGGCCAGGCCCAGCGTCACCCGCAGGATGTCGGCCATCACGTCCTCGTAGCCGACCCGGTGCGGGCGGGTGCGCGGCTCGGCGCCGCCCGCGTGCGTGCACACCAGCCCCGCGCCGTACCGCGCGGCGACCTCGGCGAGCTTCGGGTCCACCCCGCCCCACGCGTCGTTGAGCAGGTCCGCGCCCGCCTCGCACACCGCCTCGCCGACCTCGTGCCGCCAGGTGTCCACGCTGATCACCACGTCGGGGAAGCGGTGGCGCACCTCGGCGACGAACGCGACCGTGCGCCGGATCTCCTCGCTCGCGCTCACCTCCTCGCCGGGCCCCGCCTTCACGCCGCCGATGTCCACGATCGCGGCGCCCTCGGCCACCGCGCGCTCCACGCGTTCCAGCGCGGCGCCGTCCGCGAAGGTCGCCCCCCGGTCGTAGAAGGAGTCCGGCGTCCGGTTCACGATCGCCATGATCACCGGCTCGTGCGCCCCGAACTCGCGCTTCCCCAACCGCAGCATTGTGGTGTCCGCCCTCCTGATATGGCCCGTTTTCCGGTGCGCTGGCGACCCTAACCCCTCCCCGGGCGGGGACCGCGCAGCACCGGTCGTGGCACGATCGTCCTCGACAGCGTCGCTCGGACCCGGGAGATCCCCCTTGTTCTGGTTCATGCTCATCGCGCTGGTCGCGGTGGTCGCCGCGGTCGCCCTCGCGGTGGTCGGCGACGGCGGCACGCTCCCCGAGTCCGAGCCGGACCGGTTGCGGGACCCGCTGCCCGCGGACCGCCCGCTCACCCCGTCCGACCTCGACGAACTGCGCCTCGCGGTCTCCCCGCGCGGCTACCGGATGTCGGACGTGGACGACGTCCTCGACCGGCTCGGCGCCGAACTGGCCGAACGCGACGCGCGCATCGCCCAGTTGGAGACCGCGCTGGCCTCGGCGCCGGGCTCCGGCCGGCACGCCGCGCACGGCGGTGACCCCGACGGTGAGTGAACCGGCCGCCGGGCGCTCCCCGCTCACCGGCGACGACGGCCTGGCCCGCTGCCCGTGGGCACTGTCCGCGCCGGAGTACCTGCCGTACCACGACACCGAGTGGGGCCGCCCGCTCCACGGCGACGACGCGCTCTACGAACGGGTCTGCCTGGAGGCGTTCCAGTCCGGCCTGTCGTGGCTGACCATCCTGCGGCGCCGCGAGGCGTTCCGCGCCGCCTTCGCGGGCTTCCGGATCCAGCGCGTGGCCGCCTTCACCGACGCCGACCGCGAACGGCTGCTCGGCGACGCCACGATCATCCGCAACCGGGCCAAGATCGACGCCGCGATCGCCAACGCCCGCGCCGCGCTGGAGGTCGACGGCGGCCTCGACAAGCTGATCTGGTCCTACGCGCCCGACCCGGCCGGCCGCCCGGCACCGCCGACGCTGGACGACGTCCCCGCCAGCACACCGGAGTCGGCCGCGCTCGCCAAGGACCTCAAGAAACGCGGCTTCCGCTTCGTCGGGCCGACGACCGCGTACGCGCTGATGCAGGCGTGCGGGCTGGTGGACGACCACCTGGCCGCCTGCCACGCCCGCCGCACGCCCTGACGCCTCCCGCGGGCCCCGGACCGCTCAGCGGCCCACGTACTTGGGCTTCTCCTTCTTCAGGAACGCCTCGACCGCGATCCGGTGGTCCTCGGAGGTGCCCGCCCGCTCCTGGAGCTCGTCCTCCTTGACCAGCGTCTCGATCAGCGAGTGCCCGGTGCCGTACGCCAGCGACTCCTTGATCGCCGCGTACGCCACGGTCGGGCCCTCGGCCAGCCGCCGGGCCACCGCGAGCGCGGCGGCGGGCAACTCGTCGGCCGGGACGACCTGCTGGGCGATGCCCCACTCCAGGGCCTGCTGCGCGCTGACCGACCGCGGGAACATCAGCAGGTCGGCGGCGCGGGCCGGGCCGACCAGCCGCGGCAGCGTCCACGAGGCGCCGGAGTCCGCGCTCAGCGCGACCCCGGCGAACGAGGTGTTGAACGAGGCGGTGTCGGCGACCACCCGGTAGTCGGCGGCGAACGCGAAGCCCGCGCCCGCGCCCGCCGCGACGCCGTTGACCCCGGCCACGACCGGCTTGGCCATGGTGGCGATCGCGGTGACGATCGGGTTGTAGTGCTCCTGGACGGTGTTCATCGTCCGGCCGCCCTCGGGCCGTCCGGCGCGCAGCGTCGCCACGTGCTCCTTGAGGTCCTGGCCCACGCAGAACGCCCGGCCGTTCGCGGTCAGCAGCACCGCCCGCACCGCCGGGTCGCCCGCCGCCTCGCGCAGGGTGTCGCGCAGCGCGTCCTTGGCCTCGGTGCTGAGGGCGTTCATCGCCTCGGGCCGGTTCAGGGTGATGGTGGCGAGGCCCTCGGTCACCTCGTAGAGCACGGTGTCGGCCATGGCGGTCGGTCCCCTCCGTCGCGGTTGGTGTGCGCCCAGCATGCCGGAGATCATCGCGAGCGGGATGTGACCTGCGTCAAAGAGCCGTCACGTGCCGGGCGGCGGGCGCGCGGTGCCGGAGCCGCCCGGTGATCCCGGGTGACTTGCCGGAATGGACGGATTCGCGCCGGGTCCGCAGGTCCCGGCGGTGCCGGACGGCGGGCCGGGAGGGGAGGCCGCCGGTCCCCGATGTTGGTCATCGGGGACCGGCATGCGGGATAATGGCTTGGAACCAATGTGTTCGAGTCCGGTGGCGCCTGGGCCACCGGTTGCGAAGAGCTGGTTTCAGGAAGGGGAACGAGCATGGCGGCCATGAAGCCGCGGACGGGTGATGGCCCGCTCGAGGTGACAAAGGAGGGGCGGGGCATCGTCATGCGCGTTCCGCTCGAAGGCGGCGGGCGGCTCGTCGTCGAGCTGACACCCGATGAGGCCGACGCCCTCGGCGAGGCCCTCAAGAAGGCATGCGGCTGAATCGGGCGCGGTGAGCCGCTCGGCTCCTCGTTTCGGATTTTCACGGCCCCGGGCTTTCACGTACGCGCAGCGGCGCGTGCGTCAAAGCCCGGGGCCGTCGCCGTTCCCGCGTCTCCGCCCGGCCCCGCACGCCGCTCAGCCCTTGCGCACCGCGCACAGCAGGCCGTCGTCGGTGGGCAGCAGCACCGGCACCAGGACGTCGCTGTCGCGCACCGCCCGCAGCACCTCGCGTATCTCCTGCACCTCGGTCTCCTGGAACGCGGCGTCCATCGCCCGGCCCTGCGCGAAGGCCCCCTCGAAGCAGACCAGTCCGCCCGGCCGCAGCAGGCGCAACGATTCGGCCAGGTAGCGCGTGTACTCCTGCCGGTCCCCGTCGCAGAAGACCAGGTCGTACCCGCCGTCCGCGAGCCGCGGCAGCACGTCCAGCGCCCGGCCGGGGATGAACCGCGCCCGGTTCGCGGCGAAGCCCGCCTCCCGGTACGCCTCCTTGGCCAGCTGCTGGCGGTCCGGCTCGCAGTCCACCGTGGTCAGCACGCCGTCGGAGCGCATCCCGTGCAGCAGGTGGAGGCCGGAGACGCCGACGCCGGTGCCGATCTCGCAGACCACCCGGGCGTCCGCGGTCGCCGCCAGCATCCGCAGGGCGGCGCCGGTGCCGGGGGACACCGCGCGCACACCGGTGAGACGCGCGCGCTCGCGGGCGCGCAGCAGCGCCTCGTCCTCGGCGACGAACGCGTCGGCGAACGCCCAGCTCGCCTGCCGGTTGCCGGTAATGGCCCTCTCCTGTTCCCCGGGTGCCCTGCCGCCCGCCGGGCGGGCGGGCACATGGCCGCCCGGCGACTGTATCCGCTGCGGCCGGGAACCTGTGGAGGGGACCGTGCGTTGACGCTGGTGGGATCGGGTACGGGAGACCGCCGGTCGCCGCCGGTGGGACCGGGCCCAACGGGCCGGAGCCGGTGCAAAGTTGCTTATCCGGAGCTAACGGGCGAGGTGGATATGGTAGGGGCTCTACTGGACACCACCAGAGCCACCAGGGGAGGTGCGGCCGTCGACGGTGACCGGAAAGCGCTGTTCAGGCGCCTTCGAGGACACGTCGGCCAGCCGAAATCCGTGAACGAGACCGCTGACAGCTCCACCGCCGCATCCGGGGCCCCGGCCGCGGCCACCACCGCGACCGCATCCTTCGCCACGGACGGTGACACGTGGACTCCTCCTTCGTGGGAGGAGATCGTCAGCACGCACAGCGCACGGGTCTACCGTCTCGCCTACCGGCTCACCGGAAACCAGCACGACGCCGAGGACCTCACCCAGGAGGTCTTCGTCCGCGTCTTCCGGTCGCTGTCCACGTACACCCCGGGCACCTTCGAGGGCTGGCTGCACCGCATCACCACCAACCTGTTCCTCGACATGGTGCGGCGCCGTCAGCGCATCCGCTTCGACGCCCTCGGCGACGACGCGGCGGAGCGGCTTCCCAGCCGTGAGCCGTCGCCCGCGCAGCACTTCAGCGACACCCACTTCGACGCCGACGTCCAGCAGGCGCTGGACACCCTGGCGCCGGAGTTCCGGGCCGCCGTGGTGCTGTGCGACATCGAGGGCCTGTCGTACGAGGAGATCGCCGCGACGCTCGGGGTCAAGCTCGGCACCGTACGCAGCCGCATCCACCGCGGCCGGTCCCACCTGCGCAGCGCCCTGAAGCACCGCGCCCCCGCCGCCCGTCCCGGGCGCGCGGAGGCGCAGGTGCCGGTAGGAGCCGGCGGCAGCGGCGGAGCGGTGACGCGGGGGAGATCGTGAGCGGCACAGGCCAGTTCAGGAACGCGCGCGGCGCCCGGCAGCCAGGGCGGGCAGGCACTCCGTCCGGCATCCCCGAGGAGCACCTCGGCGACCGTCTCGCCGCCTTCGTCGACGGTGAGCTGGGCGGCGACGCCCGCGACCGCGTGGTGGCCCACCTCGCCACCTGTGACCGCTGCCGTTGCGCGGCGGACGAGCAGCGGCGGCTGAAGTCCGCGGTGGCCGACGCCATCCCCCCGGCGCTCTCGGCGGGGCTGCTGGCCCGGTTGCAGGGACTGCCCGGCGGCGATCCCGGCGCGGGCCCGTCCGGCCCCGGCGGGCCGCCCGGCGCCCGCGGGCGCGGTGTCTTCGGCGGCAGCGTGCTGGGCGGCGGCCCCGGCGGCGAGGCGGACTCCTGCCTCGCGCCCACCGGTGAGCGGCTCAGCGGCTTCCCGATCCACGACTTCGGCCGGCCGTCCCCCGCCTTCGGCCGCTCCGGGCAGGACTTCGGCCGCCCGGCCCACGACTTCGCCCGCCCCGGCGGCTCGGCGTCCCGGGGACGGCGCTTCGCCTTCGCCGCCGCGGGCGCGTTCTCGCTGGCCGCGCTGGCGCTGGGCGGCGCGCTGCCGCTGGACGCGGTCGTGGAGGGCGGCGGCCCCGCCGATCCGGCCGCCGGGACGGCCACCACCCCGCTGAGCACCACGAGCATCGCCCACCACGGCACGATCCGGCCCGGCGTGACCTCCGTCTCCGTCGACAGCCGTCAGCTGTTCGCACCGCAGGGCGGCCAGGTCCCGGCCGGCGGTTCCTCGCCGAACGCGACCGACCTGTCCGGCGCGGCGCTGTCCGCGTCCACCCCGACCGTGGTGCCGCCGTCCGCGCCCGAGCCGTCCGCCACCTGGCCGTCCGCCACCTCGCAGGCGCCGACCGCGCCGTCGCCCACGCCGCTGACCGGCGTCGCCCCCGAGCGCCCGCCGCTCGCCGGGTCCCCGCGGCACGCGGCCCACTGAGGCGCGGGCTCCCCACCCAGGCGCCCCCGGTCGCGTTGCGGCTTCCCCCGAGCCGGTGTGGGCTACGAGGTGGACGGCCCCTCGCCGCCCTGGGGGCCCGCAGACGTAGGGGAGCGCATGAACGACGGCAAGCCCGCTCGTCCGCGCTGGTGGACGCGCCCGCGCAAGGACCGGCCCGCCCCGGCGGCGCCGCACACCGCACCGCCCGCCCACGGCCCGTCACGGGCGCCCGGGACCACCCCGGCATCCCCCGGACGCAGCAACGTCCCCGCGCCGCCGTACGCCCCCGTACCGCCCCCGCCGCACGACCCGCCGCCCCAGCCCGGCACGGGCACCGTCTGGCACCGCTACGACCCCTGGGCGCCGCCCGGGCAGGCCGCCCTGCCCCCGCCGCCCGCGCCCGCCCGCGGTCCCGGACGCCGCCGTCTGCTCACCGGGGCGGTGCTGCTCGCGCTGGCCGCCGGGCTCGCCGGTGGCCTCACCGGCGCCGCACTGCGGGGCGACGGCGGCGGCGACTCGGGCACCGTCAGCCTGCCGCAGATCCCCACCGGGGGCTCCGGGCAGACCGCGCCGGGCGCCGTCGCGCGCATCGCGGCGGCGGCGCTGCCCGGCGTCGTCTACATCCACGTCAAGGGCGACGGCGTCGAGGGCACCGGCACCGGCATCGTGCTGGACACCGCGGGCCACATCCTGACCAACAACCACGTCGTCGCCCCGGCCGCGACCAGCGGCGACATCTCGGTCACGTTCAACGGAGGCGTGACCCGCAAGGCCGCGATCACCGGTCGCGACACCGGCTACGACCTGGCCGTCGTCAAGGTCGACGGCGTCTCGGGCCTGCGCCCGCTGACCCTCGGCGACTCCTCCGCCGTCCGCATCGGCGACCCGGTCGTCGCGATCGGCGCCCCGTACGACCTGGAGGGCACCGTCACCTCCGGCATCATCAGCGCCAAGGACCGCGCCATCACGGCGGGCGGCGAGGGCGGCGCGGGCTCCGACGTCAGTTACATGGACGCCCTCCAGACCGACGCGCCGATCAACCCGGGCAACTCCGGCGGCCCCCTGATGAACGCCCGCGGCCAGGTCATCGGCGTCAACAGCGCCATCCGCTCCGCCGACGACGGCTCCGGCGCGGACGGCAGCCAGGGCGGCAGCATCGGCCTGGGCTTCGCCATCCCGTCCGACGAGGCCCGCCGGGTCGCCCAGCAGCTGATCGACCACGGCCACGCGGTCCACCCCGTCATCGGCGTCACCGTCGACATGCGCTACACCGGCGACGGCGCCCGGATCGCGGCCACCGGCCCGTCCGGCGCGCCCGCGGTCACCCCCGGCGGCCCGGGCGCCGCGGCCGGCCTGAAGTCCGGTGACGTGGTCACCGCGGTCGACGGCAAGCCGGTGCACACCGGCGAGGACCTGATCGTGCGCACCCGCGACTACCGGCCCGGCGAACGCGTCGCGCTGACCGTCCTGCGCGGCGGCCACCGCCTCACCCTGGACCTGGTGCTGGGCGGCGCCTCCGGCGGCTGACGCACCGGCTGACGCACCGGCTGACGCACCGGCTGACGCACCGGCTGACACACCGGACGGCTCCCGTACCGCTCCCGTGGCCCGCCGTTCCCCCGCCGCTCGGGCGGGCTCCACCGAACGTTGGCCCGGCACCCTCCCGCGCCGCCGAGGGGGCCGGGTACCGTGGTGTCCTCGGATATCCACAAGGAGCTGCAGCGGTGTTCTTGGACATGGGGCCACTCGAACTGGTCACTATCGTGCTCCTTGCCGTGATCATCTTCGGTCCCGACAAGCTGCCCAAGCTCATCCAGGACCTGTCCGCGATGATCCGCAAGATCCGGGAGTTCTCCGACAGCGCCAAGGAGGACATCCGCAAGGAGCTGGGCCCGGAGTTCAAGGACTTCGAGTTCGAGGACCTCAACCCCAAGACCTTCGTGCGCAAGAACCTCCTCGACAACGACAGCCTGGGGCTGAAGGACATCCGCAACAGCTTCGACCTCAAGGACGAGCTGTCCACGGTCACCGACGCCGTCTCCGAGAGCGGCCGCACGGTGCGCGGCGCGACCGGGCACGAGGCTGCCGCCGGCGGCGCGGCCGCGTCGGACCGGCTGCGCAAGCGGCCCGCCGCCCCCGAGCCGGTGGAGCCCGGCGAGACCCCTCCGTTCGACGCGGACGCCACGTAGTCCGACCACCTGCCCGTTCCGCGCCCCCGGGGTGGCTATCCTCCTTCAGGTCGGGTCCGCCCAAGGGGTGGGGCGTGCAGGCCGGCGCACGGGCGCGGCCGACGGAACGTCAGGGCATCGAGGAGGCGCCGCGCGTATGGGGACCAAGAGTCGTGGCGGGGCGGCCGCACCGAGCGGTGAGCACGCCCCCGGCGAAGTGGGCGGACCGCAGCGGGAGCAGCGGCCGATCGAGGGATATCTGCTGGCCGACTTCCCGTGGTACGGGCTGGACGAGGCCTGGACCGGGCCGCGCTGGCTCACCCAGGTGGGCCTGAGCGCCGACGGCACCGTGGAGCACGGCTCGCTCGGCCACGGCGACGAGCCCACGCTGAAGGCGTCGCTGCCGATGGCCGATCCGGCGCCGGACGCCCAGCGGTTCGCGGTGGTCGTCACGCTGGCCCAGCGGCCGGTACGGCGCAGCGCGGACGGCACCGGGATGCTGGAGGCCACCTCGGTCTCCGCGGCGGCCTGGCTGGCCGGTGCGGGCCTGCTGTCCAGCACCTGGCCGAACCGCATGGAGCGCTCGCTGCGCCAGGACTGGCTGGACCAGCAGACCGCGATCGCCTGGGAGCTGGCCGACGACCTGGACGGCTCGGCGTGGTCCACCCTGACGCTGCCGGTGGACGGCGAGCCGACGCCGTTCCGCTACCGGGAGTCGGAGTACGGGTGGGTGCTGGCCGGGACCACCGGGGACGGTGCCCACCTGGGCGCGTACGGGCGCGGCCTGAGCGCGTACGGGCTGGGCCTGGGCGTGGTCGAGGACGTGCGCGACTACGAGGTCTGACGGCCCGCCCGGCGGCCCCTCGGGACCGCCGGGCCGGACGCGCCGCGGGCTAGAACTTGTTGCGCGGGGTGATCCCCAGCGACAGCCCGGCCAGCCCCCGCTGGCGCCCGCCGAGCTTGCCGGCGATGGTGCGCAGCGCCTGGGCGGCCTGGGAGCCCTCGTCGGACAGCACGACCGGGCGGCCGTCGTCGCCGCCCTCGCGCAGCCGCACGTCGATCGGGATGGAGCCGAGGACCGGCACGTTCGCGCCGGTGACCTTGGTCAGACCCTCGGCGACGCGCTGGCCGCCGCCGGTGCCGAAGACGTCGACCATCTCGCCGCAGTGCGGGCAGGGCAGGCCCGACATGTTCTCGATGACGCCGACGATCTTCTGGTGGGTCTGCACCGCGATCGTCCCGGCCCGCTCGGCGACCTCGGCGGCGGCCTGCTGAGGCGTCGTCACCACCAGGATCTCCGCGTTCGGGACGAGCTGGGCCACCGAGATCGCGATGTCACCGGTGCCGGGCGGCAGGTCCAGCAGCAGCACGTCCAGGTCGCCCCAGTAGACGTCGGCCAGGAACTGCTGGAGCGCGCGGTGCAGCATCGGGCCGCGCCAGACCACCGGCGCGTTGCCAGGGGTGAACATGCCGATGGAGATGACGCTCACGCCGTGCGCCGAGGGCGGCATGATCATGTTCTCGACCTGGGTGGGACGGCCCTCCACGCCCAGCATCCGCGGCACCGAGTGGCCGTAGATGTCGGCGTCGACCACGCCCACCTTCAGCCCGTCGGCGGCCATCGCGGCGGCCAGGTTCACGGTCACCGAGGACTTGCCGACGCCGCCCTTGCCGGAGGCCACCGCGTAGACCCGGGTGAGCGAGCCCGGCTTGGCGAACGGCACCTCGCGCTCGGCCTGTCCGCCGCGCAGCGACTCCGCCAGCTCGCGGCGCTGCTCGTCGCTCATCACGTCCAGCTCGACCTCGACACCGGCCACGCCGGGGACGCGCGAGACGGCCTCGGTGACCTGCCGGGTGATGGTGTCGCGCAGCGGGCAGCCCGACACGGTCAGGTAGACGGCGACGCGGACCCGGCCGTCGTCGCCGATCTCCACGGATTTGACCATGCCGAGATCGGTGATCGGCTTGTGGATCTCGGGGTCGTTCACCGTCGCCAGCGCGGTGCGTACCGCGTCGGCCTCCGGTACTCCGTACGTGTCGGTAGCCATACGGACGATGGTACGGCGCCTACGGTCGCGCCCGGCCGTCACCTTCGTCACGCAGGTCGGAGTACAGGCGCTCCTCCAGCTCCTTGAGCATGTCCTGCATCTCCGAGCGGATCCAGTCGCGGGTCGCCACCTCGCCCAGGTTCATCCGCATCGCCGCGATCTCCCGGGTCAGGTACTCGGTGTCGGCGATGGACCGCTCGTTCTGCCTGCGGTCCTGCTCCAGGTTGACGCGGTCGCGGTCGTCCTGCCGGTTCTGCGCCAGCAGGATCAGCGGGGCCGCGTACGACGCCTGGAGGGAGAGCATCAGGGTCAGGAAGATGAACGGGTAGTGGTCGAACTGGAGACGGTGCGGCGCGGCGATGTTCCACACCACCCAGATGACGATGACCACCGTCATCCAGACGATGAACCGCCCGGTGCCGAGGAACCGCGCGATCTGCTCGGACATCCGCCCGAACGCCTCGGGGTCGTAGGCGGGCAGCAGGCTCCGCCGGGGCGCGCGCGGCACGTCGAGCCGGGTCCTGGCGCGCGGCGTCGCGCCCGTCCCCGACTGCTGCTTGCCGCGCTGCTCGGCCTTGGCCCTGGCCCGCTCGGCCCTGGACTTGACGCGCTCGGCGCCGTGCTCGCGCTCACCGGGCATCGGGCGCCTCCTCCAGGTCCTGCACCGGCGACATCCCGCCGTGCCCGGCGGATTCCCGCCAGTCGTCGGGCAGCAGGTGGTCCAGTACGTCGTCCACGGTGACCGCGCCCAGCAGCGAACCGCTCTCGTCCACGATCGGCGCCGCGATCATGTTGTACGTGGCCAGGTAGCTGGTGACCGCGGGCAGCGGGGTGTCCGGCGGCAGCGGCCGCAGGTCGGTGTCGACCAGCGAGCCGACCAGCGCGAACGGCGGGTCGCGCAGCAGCCGCTGGAAGTGCACGACGCCCAGGTACTTGCCGGTGGGCGTCTCGTCCGGCGGGCGGCAGACGTAGACCTGGGCGGCGAGCGCCGGGGACAGGTCCTGGTTGCGCACCCGCGCCAGCGCCTCGGCCACGGTGGCGTCCGGGCGCAGCACGATCGGCTCGGTCGTCATCAGACCGCCCGCGGTGCGCTCCTCGTACGACAGCAGCCGCCGCACCGGGGCCGCCTCGCCGGGCTCCATCAGCCCCAGCAGCCGTTCCTTGTCCGCCTCCGGCAGCTCGGAGAGCAGGTCGGCGGCGTCGTCGGGGTCCATCGCCTCCAGCACGTCGGCGGCGCGCTCCTCGGCGAGCTTGCCCAGGATCTCGACCTGGTCGTCCTCCGGCAGCTCCTCCAGCACGTCGGCGAGCCGGTCGTCGTCGAGAGCCGCGGCGACCTCCGCGCGGCGCTTCTCCGACAGGTGGTGCAGCACGTTGGCGAGGTCGGCGGGGCGCAACTGCTCGAAGGTGGCCAGCAGGTTGGCCGCGCCCTGGCCGTGTTCGACGGCGGCGAAGCCGGTCACCTGGGACCACTCGACGGTGAGCGCCTCGCCCCGCCGCCGCAGCGCGCCCCCCTTGCCGCGCCGTACGAAGACCTTGTCGATCTCCCAGTCCCTGCGGGCGGGCAGCTGGGCCATCGACACGTCCAGGACGGTGACCTCCTCGTCGGTCTCCGTGAGGCGCACCCGGCGGTCCAGCAGCTCGCCCAGCACCAGCGTCTCGGCCGCCCGCTGCTCGAAGCGCCGCAGGTTGACCACGCCGGTGGTGATGACCTGGCCGGACTCCACGCCGACCACCCGGGTCATCGGCACGAAGATCCGGCGGCGGCTGACCACCTCGACGACCAGGCCCAGCACCAGCGGCGGACGGCCGCCGATGCGCAGCATCACCACGACGTCGCGCAGCCTGCCGACCTGGTCGCCGTTGGGATCGAAGACGGCGACCCCCGAGAGGTGGGAGATGAAGACCCGGGGGGCTCCCGCGACCATGCCGAGCCTCCGATACCAGTCCGCCTGCGTGTCCGCGTTCTTCGTTGTTCTTCGTTGTTCTTCGTTGTTCCTGTCCCCGGTACCTCGGCGCCTGGACGCCGCGGCGCCCCGGACGCCCCGAAGAGGGCTCACCCGCTCCCCGACGAGCGGCGCTCCCCACCCGAAGGGGTGCAAAGGATCAAAGGCAAGACTAGCCGCCCCGCGGGGCCTGGTCGCGACGCGCCGGCCAAGGAAAGGCCAACTCGACGCCGCCCGGCACGTCCGACGGCAAGCCGCCTCGCCGAGGGTGGTCACACCGTCACTCCGCGGGGTCGCCTGGTGGGCTCAGGCGCGCCCCCGGCCGGGGCCGGGCGTCAGCGTCCGGCGCGGCGGCGGCCGAACAGCAGCCGGGGCAACCCGGCCGGCACCGGGCGGCGGGTGATGGCGGCGGTCGGCACGGGGGCCGCGGCACCGCTGCCGTCGGGCATCGCCCCCGGCTGCTCGGCGGGCGGCCCGGACGGCTCCAGCCGCAGCACCCGGCACTCGCGGGCCCAGCGCTCCGTCATCGTCTCGGCGTCCGGCGCGTTGAGCCGCTTGCCCTTCAGCTCCTCGACGGCCGCCCGCCACGCCTCGCCGTCCGGCGTGAGCTCCCGGACCACGGCGGGGAAGGCCACCAGACGGCCGCCCTTGTCCTTGCTGCGCACGGTGACCATGGTCTCGGCGCCGTCCGCCAGCCCGCGCAGCGGCTGCTCGCCGGGGCCGCCGCCGACCAGGCACACGGCGCCGTCCAGCCAGACGTGCCACAGGCCGACCGCCGGGCCCTCGGTGCCACGCACCCACAGCAGGCCCGACTTCTTGGCCGCCTCCTCGATCAGCGCACGTTCCAGCAGCTCGCGCCGCGTGCTCTCCGTTTCAGCCTCCGCCATGCGGGCCACCCTAGTACCGGGTCCCGCCGGAGCTGTCCGGCCGGTGGACGGTCAGTTCCATGAGGGGGTCACGCCCCTTACGCTGAACGGGTCCTGGAACCGCTGTCCGAGTTGCTGAAGGGGTGTGCCCCACGTTGTCCGGCGCCTCGCCCGTCTCCCGGGCCCGCACGACGCGTCAGGCCGCCGAGCCGACGACCGACCTCGGTGCCCCGGGCGCGTCGCCCCGTACCGATCTGGTGCTGCTGGCGGTCGCGGTCGCCGGGATCTCGATGTCGGCGCCGCTGGTGGCCGCCACCGCGGCGCCCGCCCTGGCCATCGCCTTCTGGCGCAACGCCATGGCGGTCGGCGTGCTCAGCCCGTTCGTGCTGCTGCGCTCGCGCGGGGAGCTGCGCCGGATGGGACGGCGCGCGGTGCTGCTGTCGGTGGCGGCGGGCTGCGTGCTCGCGCTGCACTTCGGCCTGTGGCTGCCCAGCCTGTCGATGACCTCGGTGGCCTCCTCCACCGCGCTGGTGACCACCACGCCGATCTGGACCACGCTGATCCTGCGGCTGCGCGGCCAGCGCAGGCCGGGCCTGGTGTGGGCGGGCAGCGCGCTGGCCATCGTGGGCGTCGTGACCGTCTCCGGTGTCGACTTCTCCACCTCCGCCCGCGCCCTGGGCGGCGACGCGCTGGCGCTGGCCGGAGGCATGGCGGCGGCCGGGTACGTGCTGCTGGGTGCCGAGGTGCGGCGCACCGTCGGCACGGCCGCGTACACCTACGTCTGCTACGGCACCACGGCCGTCGTGCTCCTCGTCGCCTGTCTGGTCTCCGGCGCCTCGGTGGGCTCCGGGTACTCGGCGGACACCTGGGCCAAGCTGGTCGCGCTCACCGTCGCCGCCCAACTGCTGGGGCACTCGCTGATCAACCGGGTGGTGCGCGGCCTGGGCCCGTCGGTCACCTCCACCGCGATCCTGCTGGAGACCCCGGGGGCCGCGCTGATCGCGGCGGTCTGGCTGGGCCAGCGCCCGCCGCTCGCGGTCTACCCGGGGCTGGTGGTGATCCTCGCGGGTCTCGCCCTGGTCATCCTCTCCGGCCGCCGCGAGGGCCGCGCCACGCCAGAACCCGAGACCGGCGTCTGAGCACGGCGCCCGCGCCCCGGCCCGGCGACAACAGCGCCGCTACAGCCAGCCGTTGCGGCGGAAGCCGCGGTGGATCGCCACGCAGACGGCGACCATGGCGACCAGCACCACGTAGTAGCCGTAGCGGGTGTGCAGTTCGGGCATGTGCGTGAAGTTCATCCCGTACACACCGGTGATCATCGTCGGCACGGCGAGGATCGCCGCCCACGCGGTGATCTTGCGCATGTCCTCGTTCTGCGCGACGGTCGCCTGCGCCAGGTTGGCCTGGAGGATGGAGTTCAGCAGGTCGTCGAAGCCCACGACCTGCTCGTGCACCCGGGCCAGGTGGTCGGCGACGTCCCGGAAGTAGGTGCGCACCTGCGGGTCGATGCTGGGCATCGGGCGCTCGCTCAGCAGCTGGGTGGGCCGCAGCAGCGGGCCGACCGCGCGCTTGAACTCCAGCACCTCGCGCTTGAGCTGGTAGATCCGCCCGGCCGTCTCCATGCCGCCGGAGCCGGTGGTCTCCGTGGAGAACACGTCGATCTCCACCTCGTCGATGTCGTTCTGCACGGCGGCGGCGACCGCGAGGTAGTCGTCGACCACCCGGTCGGCGATGGCGTGCAGCACCGCGCTCGGCCCCCTGGCCAGCAACTCCGGGCTGGACTCCAGGCGGTGCCGCAGCGAGCGCAGCGAGCCGTGGCCGCCGTGCCGCACGGTGACCACGAACTCGGCGCCGGTGAAGACCATCACCTCACCGGTCTCCACCACCTCGCTGGTGGCGGTCAGCCGGGTGTGCTCGACGTAGCGCACGGTCTTGAAGACGGTGAACAGCGTCTCGTCGTAGCGCTCCAGCTTGGGGCGCTGGTGGGCGTGGACGGCGTCTTCGACGGCCAGCGGGTGCAGGCCGAACTCCTTGGCGATACCGGCGAGTTCGGCCTCGCCCGGCTCGTGCAGGCCGATCCACACGAAGCCCTCGCCCGCCTCGCGCACCTGCGCCAGGGCCGCGCCCGGCGCCAACTGGCCCGAGGCGCGCCGCCCTTCGCGGTAGACGGCGCAGTCGACCACGGAATCGCCCAGCGGCTCGCAGGGGTGGGCGTCACCGGCTCCGGACGCCTTGCGGAACGCCGGGCGTACGGCCGCGCGCAGATCGCGGATCATCGACATGGGGCTGGCTCCTTCGCGGACCGGCCGCCGGACCGGGCGGAGAGAGGGTCCGGGGCGTGACGGTGAGGACGAGGAAGCTCTTCCGGAACGGCCGGGAACGGAGACCGGGCCGCGCGGGCCGGAAGTGGGCCGGTGCGCCGGGCGGGCGCCCGCGACGAGCGGGCGTTACGACGGCGGGGGCGGCGCTGCCGCCAAGGGGCGGACGCGGCGCGGGCCCGGGTCGTCAGACGCGGGCGGGCTCAGGACCGGAAGAGCTGTCGGTACTGCACGGTCGACTGGGATCCATCGCAGCCCCACCTCCTCCGGCCGGTCCCCGAGGGGGACGTCCACGCTGGTGCGGTCCGCCGTCGCGGCGGCCCAGCGGTTCACCATACCAAGGCGGCCCGTCGCCGCCCGCCCCCGTGGCGCGGTACCGCCCGCCCCGGTGGCGCGGTCCTGACGCGCTCTATGCTCCCGGTATGTCTGACGTGGTGGAGTTGGCGGAGGCCCGGCTGCGCGGCGCGCTCGGCGAGCCGGACGCCCGCGCGGCGGTGACCTTCCTGGGCACCGGACGCATCGAGGTGCTGCGCTTCACCGGGGGCGGCGCCGGGCCCGACCGCGACGGCTCCAGGCCTGACGGCTCCGGGCCCGACGGCTCCAGGCCCGACGGCGACGTGGTGCGCTACGCGACGCTCGGGATGTCGCGGGAGCCGATGAGCGATCCGACCTCGCCCACCGCCGACCCGGTGCGCGGACCGCGTGCCGAACTGGTGCTGTCGGTACGGGCCGGCCGCGCCGACACCGACAAGGCGCTGCGCCCGCTGGCCGTGCTCGCCGCGTCGCCGCAGGTCGAGGGCGTGGTCGTGGCACCGGGCGGGTCGCTGGACCTGGGCGAGCCGCTGTGGCCAGGGGCGCCGTTCTCCGCGGTGCTGGTGGCCGAGCCGGGCGGGCTGGTCGAGGACCTGGAACTGGACGAGCCGATGGACCCGGTCCGCTTCTTCCCGTTGCTGCCGATGACGGCCAACGAGGCCGCCTGGAAGCGGGTGCACGGCGCCGCCGCCCTCCAGGAACGCTGGCTGGCGGCGGGCACCGATCTGCGCGACCCGCTGCGGGCCGGGGTCGACCTGGGCTGACGGCGGCGCGCTCCTCCCGTACGGGTACGGGACGCGCGGCCGTCCTTCCCGTACGGGACGCGCGGTCAGTCGGCGAACACCGCCACGCTGTCCCGCGTCGCGTGCGCGGGCTCCAACTCCTCCGCGTCGTGCCGCAGTTGGCGCCGCCGGACCACCACGATGCCCGAGCCCACCAGCGCGGCGAGCCCGGCGACCAGGAACGGCACGTGCAGGTTCGTCCAGCCCGCGATCTTCGGCGCGAGGTAGGGCGCGGCGGCCGCCGCGAACCAGCGCACGAAGTTGTAGCCCGCGCTCGCCACCGGCCGCGGCGCGTCCGAGACGCCGAGCGCCAGCTCGGTGAAGACGGTGTTGTTCAGGCCGATGAACGCGCCGGAGACGATGGTCGCCACGACCGCGGTGGTGTGGCTCCCGTAGCCGAGCACCACCAGGTCGAGCGCGAGCAGCACCAGCGAGGTGCCCAGCACCTTCAGCGACCCGAAGCGTTCCTGCGCGCGCGGCGCGACCAGCACCGAGAAGACCGCCAGCAGCAGCCCCCAGGCGAAGAAGACGCCGCCGGAGCGGTACGGGCTCATGTCGAGCACGAAGGGGGTGAAGGCCAGCACGGTGAAGAACGCGTAGTTGTAGAAGAACGCGCTCGCGGCGGCGGACGCCAGCCCGCCGTGCCCCAGGGCCCGGATCGGGTCGAGCACCGAGGTCTTGCGCGCGGGCTTCGGCTGCTCCTTCAGGAAGCAGGTGATGGCGACGAACCCGATGGCCATCAGGACGGCGGTGCCGAAGAACGGGTAGCGCCACTTGAGGTTGCCCAGGATCGCGCCGACCAGCGGACCGCAGGCCATGCCGAGACCGAGCGCCGACTCGTACAGCAGGATCGCCGCCGCGCTGCCTCCGGCGGCCGCGCCGACGATGACGGCGAGCGAGGTGGAGACGAACAACGCGTTGCCCAGGCCCCATCCGGCGCGGAAGCCGACGAGTTCGCCGACCGAGTGCGAGGTGCCGGCCAGCGCCGCGAAGACCACCACCAGCGCCAGCCCGGCCAGCAGCGTCTTGCGCCCGCCGATCCGGCTGGAGACGAAGCCGGTGATCAGCATGGCGAACGCGGTGATCAGGAAGTAGCTGGTGAACAGCAGCGACACCTGGCTCGGGGTGGCGTTCAGCCCCTTGGCGATGGACGGCAGGATCGGGTCGACCAGGCCGATGCCCATGAACGCGACGACGGCCGCGCCCGCGGTCGCCCACACGGCCCTGGGCTGCTTCAGCAGGCTCCGGGCGCCCTCGTCGAACGGGTCCTGCTCGCGGGTGTCCGGACGCGGGTCGGTGCGTGGCACGGTGGCTCCTCACTCCCGGATCACGACCGGGTTCACGACGTCCTCAGGTAGTTGTGCTTTACATACATTACGTCGGCGAAGCCGATAGATGCAAGATGCAACTACATGTCCGGGTGTCCGGCGGGCGCGCGGCCTCGTCCGTACCCCAACGACCCACCGCAGATGGGTGATCGTCCTTGACGACCCCCGGCGCGGGGGAGGACCGTGGGTCGCTATGAGGGGTGAACCCAGTTGCCCGAAGTGCGGTGGCCGGGTCCGGGCGCCCGGCCTCTTCGCCGATTCCTGGCAGTGCGACGAACACGGGACCGTGTATCCGTTGCAGCCCGTGGTGCCGCCGAGCGTGGAAGCGCTCGGCGTCGCCGTGAACCGCTCCCGGGTGCCCGTCTGGATGCCCTGGCCGCTGCCGGTCGGCTGGCTGTTCACCGGGATCGCCGCCGCCGGGGACGACCGCAGCGGCGGCCGCGCGACCGCGGTGGCCTGCTCCGGACCCGGACCGCTGGGCGGACCGGGGGAGCTGCTCTTCGTCGCCGAGGAGCTGGGCGTCGGCCTCGGCGCCCGGTACGCGGGCATCCCCGGGCCCGACCCCGGCCCGCGCATGTGCGTCGACCAGCCCCCGCACGCCAAGGTGCTGGCCGCCGGCCGCCCCACGCCGCTGTGGCACGTCGCCAACGCGCCCCCCGACCGGGCCGTCTTCGCGGGCGAGGCGTGCGGCCTGTGGCTGTGGGCGGTCGCCTGGCCCGAGCAGTCCGGCCTGCTGCTCTACGACGAACTCGTGCTGACCGACCTGCGGGACGCCGGGGCGGAGGTGGACCTGCTGCCCTGCGGGGCGCTGTCGCCCCGGCTGATCGGCCGACCCGTGCCGGGGCCCCTCGGCCCGGGGTGACGCATCCGACCCCTGTCCTGGGATTTGCCGGTAGCGAGCGGCAGTTATCCTTGGTTTCGCAAGTACGCCACCATGGCGATCGCCGTCACGAATCGAAGGCAGGGAAGGAGTCCACGTCGTGCGTATCGACCTGCACGCCCACTCCACCGCCTCCGACGGCACGGACACCCCCGCCGAGCTGGTACGCAACGCCGCCGCCGAGGGCCTCGACGTCGTCGCCCTCACCGACCACGACACCGTCGGCGGGTACGCGGAGGCCGCCGACGCGGTCCGCGCGCTGGGCGGCGCGCTCACCCTGGTCACCGGCGCCGAGCTGTCCTGCCGACTGGACGGCACCAGCCTGCACATGCTCGCCTACCTCTTCGACCCCGCCGAACCCGCTCTCGCCGCCGAACGCGAACTCGTCCGCGACGACCGGGTGCCGCGCGCGAAGGGCATGGTCGCCAGGCTGCGCGACCTCGGCGTGCCGATCACCTGGGAGCAGGTCGCCCGGATCGCCGGGAACGGCAGCGTCGGGCGCCCGCACGTCGCCTCCGCCCTGGTCGAACTGGGCGTCGTGGAGACCGTCTCGGACGCCTTCACCGAGGAGTGGCTGGCCGACGGCGGTCGCGCGTACGTGGAGAAGCACGAGCTGGACCCCTTCGACGCCATCCGCCTGGTCAAGGGCGCCGGCGGCGTCACCGTCTTCGCCCACCCGGCCGCCGCCAAGCGCGGCCGGACCATTCCGGAGGCCGCGATAGCGGAGCTGGCCGCCGCGGGCCTGGACGGCATCGAGGTCGACCACATGGACCACGACGAGCCGACCCGCGCCCGGCTGCGCGCCCTCGCCGCCGAACTGGGCCTGCTGGCCACCGGCTCCAGCGACTACCACGGCAGCCGCAAGAGCTGTCGGCTCGGGGAGTACACCACCGACCCCGAGGTCTACCGGGAGATCTCCCGCCGGGCCACCGGCGCCGTGCCGATCACCGCCATCTAGCGCGGAACACCGGCTCCCCCCGCCCGGCCCGCCGCCCCGAACGGCGGGACACTCCCTCACGACCGCAGACCTCCCTCTCCTGCGCCGGTGCGCCCTTCTGCGCCGTCGCAGCGAACGTCCCCGCACCGCGACCGCGAAAGCTCCCACTGAACATGTTCGACGTCACCCTGTTCGGGTCGGTCTTCGTCACGCTCTTCGTGATCATGGACCCGCCCGGCATCACCCCGATCTTCATCGCCCTCACCGGTGGCCGCGCCGCCAAGGTGCAGCGCCGGATGGCCTGGCAGGCGGTGCTCGTCGCGTTCGGCGTGATCGCCGTCTTCGCCCTGTGCGGCCAGCAGATCCTGGACTACCTGCACGTCTCGGTGCCCGCGCTGCGCATCTCCGGCGGCCTGCTCCTGCTGCTGATCGCGCTGGACCTGCTCACCGGCAAGGCGGACGAGCCGAGCCAGACCAAGGACGTCAACGTGGCCCTGGTGCCGCTGGGCATGCCGCTGCTGGCCGGTCCCGGCGCCATCGTCACCGTGATCCTCGCCGTCCAGCACGCCAACGGCACCGGCCAGGAGCTCTCGGTGTGGGCGGCGATCGTGGCCATGCACATCGTGCTGTGGCTGACCATGCGCTACTCGCTGGCCATCATCCGGCTGATCAAGGACGGCGGCGTGGTCCTGGTGACCCGGCTGTCCGGCATGCTGCTGTCCGCCATCGCCGTGCAGCAGGTCGCCAACGGCGTCATGGGCTTCGTCCACGGCGGCAGCTGACCCCGGCCCCGCTGCGACCCCCCGGGTACGCGAAAGCGCCCCGTACCACGATGTACGGGGCGCTCGTTCGTCGTACTACGTCGTGACCTACTGCTCCGCGGGGCGGATGTAGAGCCGCTGCCCGGTGGCGGCGGCCTGCTGCACGATCGTCTTGACGGAGGCGGCGTCCACGACGGTGCTGTCCACGGCCGTGCCGTTCGCGTCGTCGAGGCGCATGATCTCGAAGCGCACTGGCTTCTCCCTTCGTCCGTCCCGCGACGGGCGCGGGGTCGAGACCTTCGGACACTCCTCCATTGGAGAGCCGCGCTGCTTCGCGGCGGCTTCGGCCGGATTGCCTGCCCGTTACATCTCGTCTCAACGAACGTAGGTAAGAAAATATTCCGTACGCTAAGGAAAAATTTTCGGTGCCTAATTACTGACGAGTAGCCGACGGGGGGACGTCGCCCCAGAACGCGTCCAGCACCGCCGCCGTCGCCTCGGGACGCTCGGCGTTGGGGGAGTGCTCGGCGCCCTCGATCACCTCGCGCCGCGCGCCCAGCCGCTCCGCCATCGCGTCCAGCCACGGCACCGGCCACGCGTAGTCCACCGCGCCGGACACCACCAGCTTGGGCAGCGCCACCGCCGCCAGCTCGGCCACCCGGTCCGGCTCGGCCACCAGCTGGCGGCCGGTCACGATCAGCTGCTCGGGCACGTTCGCCACCCAGCGCCGGTGCAGGAACGCGTCGAGCCCCTCCGGCATCCCGTCCGGCTCCGCGCCCCCGGCGGCGGCCGTCGGGTCCTCGGCGTCCAGCGCCCGCATCGCCCGCCAGACCGTCTCCATGTCCATCGTGACCAGCGCCCGCAGCAGCATCCCGGTGCGCTTGCGCTGGTCCTCCTCGATCGCGGCGGGGCCCGAGCTCATCAGCGTCAGCGACGCCCACGGCCCGGCGTCCGCCAGCACCGCGCTGCGCGCCACCAGCCCGCCGAACGAGTGCCCCAGCAGGTGCACGGGGCCCGCGTCCAGCGCCGCCGCCTGCGCCAGCAGATCGGCGACCAGCTCCTCGCGGGCGTACGCCGACTCCTCGCGCGGCCCGCCGGACTCGAACTGCCCGCGCCCGTCCACCGCGACGACCCGCCAGCCCGCCCGCGCCAGCGGGTCGAGCAGCGCCACGAAGTCCTCCTTGCTGCCGGTGAACCCGGGCACCAGCAGCGCGGTCCCGCGCCGCGCCTCTCCCGCGTCCAGCACGGCGAACTCGCCGCGCGCGGTGGGCAGCCGGTACGCCCGCGCGGACTCGGGCACGTCGAGGATCGGAGGTCGGCTCATGCGGCCAGGCTAACCGCCCGCGATCAACGCGAAACGGCCCGCACCCCCGTCCGGGGTGCGGGCCGTCCGTGGCGTGCGACGGTGTGCGAGATCCCGGAGGATCAGGCTTCCGTCGTGGGCTCCGCCTTGGCGGTCGCGCGGGTCCTGCGACGGCGGCGGGCGGGCTTGGCCTCACCCTCGGCCGCCTCACGCGGCGCGGCGGTCGCGGCGGGCGCGGCCTCCACGGTCGCCGTGGCGGTGCCGCCGGTGCCGGACTCCGCGGCCGCCGGGGCGCCCGAGCGGGTACGACGGCGGCGGCGCGGCGCCGGACGCGACGCGGGCGCGTCACCCTCGGCGGTCGACTCCGCCGCGGGCCGCTCGGCGGGCGCGGGCACGGTCGCGGCCGACTCGTCCACCGGAGCGCCGCTGCGGGTGCGACGGCGCTGGCGCGGGGCGCGCTCCCGCTTGGGGCGCTCGGCCGGGGCGGTCGAGGCGGCCGGACCCGAGGAGGACTTGCGGCCGCGGCCGCCGGTCTCGCCCAGGTCCTCGATCTCCTCGGCACCGAGCCCGGCCCGGGTGCGCTCGGCGCGCGGCAGCACGCCCTTGGTGCCCTCCGGGATGCCCAGCAGCTCGTACAGGTGCGGGGAGGTCGAGTAGGTCTCCTCCGGGGCGTTGAACGGCAGGTCCAGCGCCTTGTTGATCAGCTGCCAGCGCGGGATGTCGTCCCAGTCGACCAGGGTGATCGCGATGCCGGAGTTGCCCGCCCGGCCGGTGCGGCCGACGCGGTGCAGGTAGGTCTTCTCGTCCTCGGGGGACTGGTAGTTGATGACGTGCGTCACGCCGTCCACGTCGATGCCGCGCGCGGCGACGTCGGTGCAGACCAGCACGTCGACCTTGCCGTTGCGGAACGCGCGCAGCGCCTGCTCGCGGGCGCCCTGGCCCAGGTCGCCGTGGACCGCGCCGGCCGCGAAGCCGCGCTGGGTCAGCTGGTCGGCGATGTCGGCGGCGGTGCGCTTGGTACGGCAGAAGATCATCGCCAGCCCGCGGCCCTCGGCCTGCAGGACCCGGGCGACCAGCTCCGGCTTGTCCATCGAGTGCGCGCGGAAGACGTGCTGCGTGATGTTGGCCACGGTCGCGCCCTCGTCGTCCGGCGCGGTGGCGCGGATGTGGGTGGGCTGCGACATGTAGCGGCGGGCGAGCGAGATGACCTGGCCCGGCATGGTCGCCGAGAACAGCATGGTCTGCCGCTTCTTCGGCAGCATCTCCATGATCTTCTCGACGTCGGGCAGGAAGCCCAGGTCGAGCATCTCGTCGGCCTCGTCGAGCACGAGCGCGCGCACGGACTTCAGGTTCAGCTTGCGCTGGCCGGCCAGGTCGAGCAGGCGGCCCGGGGTGCCGACGACCACGTCGACGCCCTTCTTGAGCGCCTCGACCTGCGGCTCGTAGGCACGGCCGCCGTAGATGGCCAGGACCCGCACGTTGCGGACCTTGCCGGCGGTCAGCAGGTCGTTGGTGACCTGGGTGCACAGCTCGCGGGTGGGCACGACGACCAGGGCCTGCGGCCCGTCGCTCAGCGCCTCGGGGGCCGCGCGGCCCGCCTCGACGTCGGCGGGCACGGTGACCCGCTCCAGCAGCGGCAGGCCGAAGCCCAGCGTCTTGCCGGTGCCGGTCTTGGCCTGGCCGATGACGTCGCTGCCCGAGAGGGCGACCGGGAGGGTCATCTCCTGGATGGGGAACGGAGTGGTGATGCCGACGGCTTCCAGGGCCTCGGCGGTCTCGGGGAGGATCCCGAGATCACGGAAAGTCGTGGTGGACAGGATGCTTGCCTCTTCCATCAGCGCGGCGCCGTACGGTGAGGGGGGTCGAGCTTCCGGCCGGCGTCATGCTCTGCCGTGCCGGGCGCTGACCGCGCCTTGTGTGTCGTCGTACGGCCGCTTCGGGTCGTACGAGGAGCGCGGGACCGCGGCCCTCACGTGCGCCGCGAGCGGGCCCGCCCACAGGGAGGTGGGAGGGCTGTCGGTTCGGAGCCGATCGGGCCACCGACCGGGCATCCGCATTCGTGGATGAGTCCGCCGACTCATTCGGCGGGCTCTCTTACCACTGTACCCCGGAACCGCTCACGCGTGGCGGATCGATTCTCTCGGGCTGTCGCCGGGCGTGCGCCCGCGCACGCCCGGGCCCGCGTCCGTGCGCCGTGGCCGGGAAGGCCCCGCGGCGCCGGGCGGGGCTCTCGCGGGGGCGCGGGCGGACTATTGTGCCGAGCATGCAGACGCCTGACGAGACTTCCGAGCAGCCCGAGCCCACCGGGATCGCCGCCCAGGACTGGACGACCGCCGCCGCCGACCCGCAGTACCGGGCCGCCGTCGTCGACCTGCTCGGCGCGCTCGCCTACGGGGAGCTGGCCGCGTTCGAACGGCTCGCGGAGGACGCGAAGCTCGCGCCGACGCTGGCCGACAAGGCGGAACTGGCCAAGATGGCGTCGGCGGAGTTCGCCCACTTCGAGCGGCTGCGGGGGCGGCTGGCCGAGATCGGCGAGGAGCCGACCGCCGCGATGGAGCCGTTCGCGGCGGCCCTGGACGGCTTCCACAAGCAGACCGCGCCGTCCGACTGGCTGGAGGGCCTGGTCAAGGCGTACGTGGGCGACTCGATCGCCAGCGACTTCTACCGGGAGGTCGCGGCGCGGCTGGACTCCGACTCCCGGGGGTTGGTGCTGGGCGTCCTCGACGACACTGGGCACGCGAGCTTCGCGGTGGAGAAGGTACGGGCCGCGATCGAGGCGGAACCGCGGGTCGGCGGGCGGCTCGCGCTGTGGGCGCGGCGGCTGATGGGCGAGGCGCTGTCGCAGGCTCAGCGGGTCGTCGCCGAACGTGACGCGCTGTCCACGATGCTGGTCGGGGGCGTGGCGGACGGCTTCGACCTCGCGGAGGTCGGCCGGATGTTCACCCGGATCACGGAAGCGCACACCAAGCGGATGTCGGCGCTCGGGCTCGCGTCCTAGCCGCTACGACCTGCGCGCCTGGCTCAGCGTCAGGTGATGGGGCTTCAGCAGCAGCGACAGCAGGGCCGTCGAGACCAACAGGGCCGCGGCCAGCGGGAAAAGCGGCGGGGTCGGGCCGACGATCCAGGACGTCAGGCCGCCGCCGACCAGGGCCGCCGCCGGGCCGGTCGCCAGGGTGAGGCGGTGGTCGCGGAAGCGGTCGGGCAGCCGGTGGACGGCGGTCCAGGCCACCGCCAGCCCGATGAGTGCGCTGACCAGCGATTCCCAGGCCATGGCGTCCCTCCCGCCGATCTCTTACGTCCGGCACACCGTCGTAAATGCAGACGCTTCGGGTCCTACCCCGTGGCCACGGGTACGCAAACGGCGGCCATCCGGTTCACTCCCGGATGGCCGCCGTTCGGCCGTCTGTTCGCGGAAACGCCCGACAGCGGGACGGCTCCCGCGGGTCGACTACAGCGGGCCGAAGCCCACCTTGTGCTTCGTCGGCTCACCGAGCTCCACGTAGGCCAGCCGGTCGGCCGGGACCAGGACCTTGCGGCCCCGGTCGTCGGTGAGGGCCAGCAGCTTGTCGGTGCCGGCCAGGGCCGCGGCCACGGCCTTCTCGACCTCCTCGGGCGACTGCTCGCTCTCGATGACGATCTCGCGCGGCGCGTACTGCACGCCGATCTTGACCTCCACGGCTCTCTTCCCTCCGATGGTGCGGCGTTGTGCGCCAACAGTAGCGTCTGCGGCGCGGCGTCAGTGCTGCTGACCTGCTGGGTCCGCGCCGTGCAGCGGGAAGCCCGCGATGCCCCGCCAGGCCAGCGAGGTCAGCAGCTGCACCGCCTGGTCGCGCGGGATCGGGCTGCCCGAGGAGAGCCAGTAGCGGGCGACCACCTGCGAGACGCCGCCGAGGCCGACCGCCAGCAGCATCGACTGCTCCTTGGCCAGGCCGGTGTCCTCCGCGATCACCTCGCTGATCGCCTCCGCGCACTGCAACGCCACCTTGTCCACGCGCTCGCGCACGGCCGGCTCGTTGGTCAGGTCGGACTCGAAGACCAGCCGGAAGGCGCCGCCCTCGTCCTCGACGTAGGCGAAGTAGGCGTGCATCGTCGCCTCGACGCGCTTCTTGTTGTCCGTGGTGGACGCCAGCGCCGTGCGGACCGCCTGCAACAGCGACTCGCAGTGCTGGTCGAGCAGGGCGAGGTAGAGCTCCAGCTTGCCCGGGAAGTGCTGGTAGAGGACGGGCTTGCTGACGCCCGCGCGCTCCGCGATGTCGTCCATCGCCGCCGCGTGGTACCCCTGGGCGACGAAGACCTCCTGGGCCGCGCCCAGCAGTTGGTTGCGTCGGGCGCGGCGCGGCAGACGCGTCCCACGCGGGCGCGCCTGAGTCTGCTCCGTGGCTGTCACGCCGCCTCCCAAAGTGCTTGTTCCCGTGACGCCGGGCCCGTGCCGGGGCCGGTGTCGTCGAAATGTGCGGTCTGCCGCGGTGTGCCCGCGCTGCGGACGCCATCGTACGGTTGGGTAACCGACCTGTGCGTGGCCCGGCGGCAGAATCTCATCGAGCGGCCGGTTTCGGCACCCTGAGCCCGCCCGCTTCGTACGGACTTGTCAGCGATAGTCGTCTTCGTCGAGCGGTACGGACCGGTGCTGCTCGGCGGCGTCGGCCGGATCGACGTCGTCGCGAGTGGGCTCCTCGCCCTGCTCGTCGTCCTCCAGGACGCCGGACCGCTGCTCGGCGGCGTCGGCCTCGTTGGCCTCGAGGGTCTCGTTCGGTTCTTCCGACATGGAACCTCCTGTCCCTGCTGGTCCGCGCGGGGCCGCGACGGCCGGCCCGCGCACCCCGTACTACGAGCGTACGGGCCGCGCACCGGGCCGCACCTCCCGTGACCGCCGCCCGCGGGACATCCGGCGCGTTCACGCCGCTCGCCGCGCGGGTACCCGGCGCGAGGGCCCGGGACGCCCGAGCCCTCTCTTGCGTCGGCCTGTTACTTCGGGCGAGGTCCCGTGACGCGCGCGGTTCGGTGTCCCGGGGGTGCCGGTACGTGATCGGCTCGTAATATTGAGCGCATGTCCTCCACTGAGTCGTACGGGTCACCGGAGTCGTACGGGTCGCGCGAGCCCCGCGGGGCCGCGGGGGCCCCCGGGCCGGGTGAGGCGCCCGCCGACGCCTCGCCGACCGGGCCGGACACCGCGGTGACCGACGCCGCCGTGGCCCAGCCGGCCGCGACCGTGCCGCCCGCGGGCGGGAGCGGGGCGGACACCGACCGGGAGACCACGCGCACGGTGTCCGTCCCCGGCGCGACGCTCTTCGTGCGCTCCCGGCCGCCCGCGCCGCCCAACGGCGACCGCCCCGCCCCCGCCCTCTTCCTGCACGGCCTCGGCGGCTCGTCGCAGAACTGGTCGCGGCTGATGGGCCTGCTCGACGACGTGCTGGACAGCGAGGCGGTCGACCTGCCCGGCTTCGGCTTCTCCCCGCCGCCGGACGACGGCGACTACTCCATCAACGCCCACGCCCGCGCGGTCGTGCGGCTGCTGGAGGCCGAAGGGCGCGGCCCGGTCCACCTGTTCGGCAACTCGATGGGCGGCGCCGTCGCCACCCGGGTCGCCGCCGCCCGCCCCGAGCTGGTGCGCACCCTGACCCTGGTCTCGCCCGCGCTGCCGGAGATCCGCCCGCAGCGCAGCGCCTGGCCCACCGCGCTCGCCTCGGTACCGGGACTGCCCAGGCTCTACATGCGCGCCACCCGCGACTGGTCGGTGGAGCGCCGCACCCACGCCCTGATCTCGCTGTGCTACGGCGACCCGGCGGCTTTCGGCGAGGAGGAGATGGCGGAGGCGGTGCGCGAGTACCGGCGGCGGCTGGAGCTGCCGTACTTCTGGGACGCGATGATCCGCTCCACCCGCGGCATCGTGAACGCCTACACCCTGCCCGGGCAGCACTCGCTGTGGCGGCAGGCCGGACGAGTGCTGGCGCCGACCCTGCTGGTGTACGGGGGGCGCGACAAGCTGGTGTCGTTCCGGATGGCCCGGCGCGCGGCGAAGGCGTTCCGCGACGCGCGGCTGCTGGTCATCCCCGACGGCGGCCACGTCGCGATGATGGAGCACCCGCGCTCGGTCGCCCGCACCTTCCGCGAACTCCTGACGGAAGCCGGCGCCTGACCGAGGAATCGTCCCGTATTCGCCGCTTTTGCCTTGCGATTGCCTGGCGAACCATCAGTCCGGCTTTGACATTGCCAAAGAAATCCTTCAATGTTGCCGTCATGTCCACGCCTCACGCCGCCGCCCCGACCGCCTTCCAGCTGGCGCTCATCGGTGTGACCGGACACAGCGTGGCCGACGTCCACTGTCGCTGATCCAGCCCGTCCCGTAGAGCCCCGCCGGGCCGTCCCCGGCCGGCGTTCCGGGGCGACCCCCGCGCGCACGGCGCCCGGCCCATGGACAGCGTTGTCAGCGTTGTCAGTGTTGTCGTCCACCACGCCAGGCCCCGCAGGCCGCCGCCGCACGCGCCCCCTCCGCAGTTCCCCTCGCATCCGCGTGCCCTCCGGCAGCAAGAAAGGCCCCTCCCGATGTCCAGAACACCCCGTATATCCCGCCGCGCCGCCGCGGCGGCCGTCACCGTGGCCCTTGCCGGAGGGGCCGCGGCGTGCGGCCCGACCAGCGGTGACGCGGGCGCCGACGCGACCCCGCACAAGGGCGGCACGCTGACCGTCCTCAACCAGGCGCCGCAGGACAACTTCGACCCGGCCCGCCAGTACACCACCGGTGGCGGCGACATCCCCGGCCTGGTCTTCCGCACCCTCACCACCCGCGAGCGGGCCAACGGCGCCGAGGGCACCAAGGTCGTCCCCGACCTGGCCACCGACACCGGTGAGCCGTCGAAGAACGCCACCGTGTGGACGTACCACCTCAAGAGCGGCCTGAAGTTCCAGGACGGCACCGCGATCACCTCGGCCGACATCAAGTACGGCATCGAGCGGTCCTTCGCCCCCGAACTGTCCGGCGGCCCGCCCTACTTCCGCGACTGGCTGGTCGGCGCCGAGAACTACCAGGGCCCGTACAAGGACAAGCACGGCCTGGACTCCATCGAGACGCCGAACGCCTCCACCATCGTCTTCCACCTCACCAAGCCCGAGGGCGACTTCCCGTACCTGGCGACGATGACGCAGTTCTCGCCGGTGCCGAAGGCCAAGGACACCGGCGCCACGTACTACCTGCACCCGGTCTCCTCCGGCCCGTACGAGGTCACCGAGAACCAGAACAACGGCACCCACCTGGTCTTCAAGCGCAACCCCTACTGGTCGGCCGCCACCGACAGCCAGCGCAAGGCCTACCCGGACACCATCGACGTGCAGGCGGGCCTGGACCCGGCCGTCATCAACCAGCGTCTGGAGACCAGCTCGGGCACCGACGCCGACGCCGTCACCACCGACACCAACCTCGGCCCGGCCGAACTCGCCAAGATCAACGGCGACAAGGAGCTGAAGTCCCGCGTCGGCACCGGCCACTTCGGTGAGACGTACTACCTGGCCTTCAACCCCAAGGTGAAGCCGTTCGACGACATCAAGGTGCGCGAGGCGATCTCCTACGCGGTCAACCGCACCTCGGTGGTCAACGCCGCGGGCGGCTCCTCGCTCGCCGAGCCCGCCACGACCTTCCTGCCGGACCAGGCGACCTTCGGCTACACGCCCTACGACTGGTTCCCGGCCGGTGCCACCGGCAACCCGGCCAAGGCCAAGGAGCTGCTGAAGGAGGCCGGTTACCCGCACGGGCTGACCATCACCCTGGCCTCCTCCACCTCCGACGCCTCCTACCAGGGCCCGGCCATCGCCACCGCCGTCCAGGACGGCCTGAAGGCCGCGGGCATCACCGTCAGGATCAACCAGATCCAGGACGACAGCTACTCCTCGACCGTCGACTCGGTGAAGACCGAGCCGGGTGTCTTCCTCGGCAGCTGGGGTGCCGACTGGCCGTCCGGCGGCCCGTTCCTGGCGCCGATCTTCGACGGCCGCCAGATCGTCACCGACGGCTCCAACTTCAACAACGCCCAGCTGAACGACGCCCAGGTGAACGCGACGATCGACAAGATCAACGCCGTCACCGACCACGCCGAGGCGGCCAAGGAGTGGGGCGCGCTGGACAAGCAGCTCGGTCAGCGGGCCCTCACCGTGCCGCTGTTCCACCCGGTCTACGAGCGGCTGTACGGCAAGAACATCCGCAACGTCGTCATCAGCGACTGGGACGGCCGCGTCGACGTGGCCGACGTCGCGGTCAAGTAGGCCGGGACCCATGAGCGCTCAGGACCTGCTGGCCGGGGCGGCCCCCTCCACCGCGGGGGAGGCCGCCCCGGCCGCCGGGGCCCGGCAGGTGTGGCGGCGGCTGCGCGCCCGCAAGTCCGCCCTGGCCGGGATCGTCGTCATCGCCTTGCTGCTGCTCGTCGCGGTCTGCGCACCGCTGCTGACCGCGATCGAGGGCCAGGACCCCACCACGTACCACGACAGCCTGCTCAACTCCGCGGCCGGTGGCGTGCCCGTCGGCCCGTTCGGCGGGATCAGCGGCGCGCACTGGCTGGGCGTCGAACCCGGCAGCGGGCGCGACCTGTTCGCCCGGCTCGTCTACGGCTCGCAGGTCTCGCTGCTGGTCGCCGTCGGCGCCACCCTCGTCGAGGTCGTCATCGGCGTCGTCGTCGGCCTCGCCGCGGGCCTCGGCAACAAGCTGCTCGACCAGTTCCTCGGCCACACCACCGACGTGATGCTCGCGCTGCCCTCGCTGGTCTTCGCGATCGCGCTGATGGCCGTCGTGCCCTCCGGCTTCCCGCGCCCCCTGCTGCTGACGCTCGTCATCGGCCTGCTGGGGTGGGGCGGCACGGCCCGCGTGGTGCGCGCCCAGACCCTCACCCTCAAGGAACTCGACTACGTCTCGGCGGCCCGGCTCGGCGGCTCCTCGCGCTGGCGCATCGCCCGCCGCGAACTGCTGCCCTCGCTCGCCGCGCCGGTCATCACCTACGCGGCGCTGCTGCTGCCGTCCAACGTGGCCAGCGAGGCGGGCCTGTCCTTCCTCGGCGTCGGCGTGAAGCCGCCCACCTCCTCCTGGGGCCAGATGCTCTCCTCCGCGACCACCTGGTTCCAGTCCGACCCGACGTACGTCCTGCTGCCCGCCGCCTTCCTGTTCGTGACCACCTTCGCCTTCACGGTCGTCGGCGACGCGGTGCGCACCGCGCTCGACCCGCGCGCCGCCTCCCGCCTGCGGGTGGGCACCGGACGCGCGAAGAAGCGGGGAAACGACACGAAGCGCGGGAACGACGCACAGCGTGGGAACGACACGAAGCGCGGCGGCGACGCCAAGCAGGCGTCCGCGGACGCGAAGGGAGCCGCGGCATGACGCGCTTCGTCCTGCGGCGGCTGATCGGCATGGTCGTCGTGCTGCTCGCCCTGTCCGTCGTCATCTACGCGGTCTTCTACCTCGCCCCCGGCGACCCCGCGCAGCTCGCCTGCGGCCTCAAGTGCTCGCCCGCGCAGGTCGCGCAGGTCCGCGAGCAGCTCGGCCTGAACGAGCCGGTCTACCTCCAGTACGCGCACTTCCTCCAAGGCATCGTCGCCGGGCGGGACTTCAGCACCGGCACCGGCGTGCTGCACTGCCACGCGCCGTGCCTGGGCGTGTCGTACAAGACCGGCGACCAGGTCACCTCGCTGATCGCCTCCCGGCTGCCGGTGACCGCCTCGCTGGCGCTCGGCGCGATGGTGCTGTGGCTGGCGCTCGGCGTCGGCACCGGACTGCTGTCCGCGCTGCGCCGCGGCCGGTTCACCGAACGCGCCCTGACCACGCTGACGCTGGCGGGCAACGCGGTGCCGGTCTTCATCATCGGCCTGCTGCTGCTCCTGCTGTTCTGCGCCTCCCTCCAGTGGCTGCCGTTCCCCACCTACGTGGGCCTGACCCAGAGCCCGCAGCAGTGGTTCTGGGGGCTGCTGCTGCCGTGGGTGTCGCTGGCGCTCATCGAGTCCGCCAAGTACGCCCGGCTGACCCGCTCCTCGATGCTGGAGACGCTCGCGGAGGACCACATCAGGACCTTCCGCGCCTACGGGGTGAGCGAACGCGCCCTGGTCACCCGGCACGCGCTGCGCGGCGCCCTCACCCCGGTCATCGCGCTGTCCGCGCTCGACCTGGGCACGATGTTCGGCTCCGCGGTGCTCACCGAGTCGCTGTTCGGACTGCCGGGCCTCGGCAAGCTGCTGGTCTACTCGGTCGGCGTCGTCGACCTGCCGGTGGTCGTCGGCCTGGTGCTGGTCACCGGCTTCTGCGTGGTCCTCGCCAACGCCCTCGCGGACACGCTGTACGCGGTGGCCGACCGAAGGGTGGTGCTGACGTGAGCGCCGACACCGACACCCGGGAAGCCTCGGGTGTCGCGGACGCGCCGCTGGTCGAGGTCCGCGGCCTGACCGTCGAGTTCCCGGTGGACGACGGCGGCAGCGTGCGCGCCGTCGACGGGCTGGACTTCACCGTGCGGGCCGGGCAGGCGCTCGGCATCGTCGGCGAGTCCGGTTCCGGCAAGTCCACCGTCGCCTTCGACCTGCTGGGCCTGCACCGCGGCACCGGAGCCCGCCTCGGCGGCACCGTGCGCGTCGCGGGCGTCGACCCGCACACCGCCGAGGGCGACGAACTGAAGTCGCTGCGGGGCGAGTTGGCGGCCATGGTCTTCCAGGACCCGCTGTCCGCGCTCGACCCGTACTACGCCATCGGCGACCAGATCGCCGAGGTGCTGCGCACCCACCGCCGGGTCACCCGACGGGCGGCGCGGGCCCGTGCCGTCGAGGTGCTGGACCGGGTCGGCATCCCCGACGCGGCCCGCCGCTCCCGGCTGCGCCCGCACGAGTTCAGCGGCGGCATGCGGCAACGCGCCCTGATCGCGATGGCGCTGGCCTGCGAACCCCGGCTGCTGATCGCCGACGAGCCGACCACCGCGCTGGACGTCACCGTGCAGGCGCAGATCCTCGACCTGCTGCACGACCTGCGCGCCGAGACCGGCGCCGGGCTGATCCTGGTCACCCACGACCTGGGCGTGGTGGCCGGCAGCGTCGACGAGGTGCTGGTCATGAAGGACGGCCGGGCCGTCGAGCACGGCGGCGTCGCCGAGGTGCTCGGCAGCCCCCGCGAGCCGTACACCCGCGCCCTGGTCGGCGCGGTGCCCCGGCTGGACGCGGTCCGCGAGCCGGAGCCGGTGACCGCGGCGGCCGACGCGGACGGCGGGGACGGCGGGGCGGCGACGGACGCCGCCGGGCCCGGGGGCGACGTACTGCTGGAGGCGACCGGGCTGCGCAAGGAGTTCGGCCGCAGGGGCGCCCGGCTGACCGCCGTCGACGACATCTCGCTCACCGTACGGCGCGGTGAGACGCTCGGCGTCGTCGGCGAGTCCGGCAGCGGCAAGACCACGCTGGGCCGGATGCTGGTGCGGCTGCTGGAGCCCACCGCCGGACGGCTCGTCTACGACGGCCGCGACATCGGCGGCCTCGGTGAGCGCCAACTACGGCCGATCCGGCGCGAGTTGCAGATGGTCTTCCAGGACCCGGTCTCCTCGCTCAACCCGCGCCGCAGCATCGGCGAGTCCATCGCCGACCCGCTGCGCGCGGCGGGCAGGTTGACCGACCGTCAAGTCGTCTCACGCGTGGGGGAGTTGCTGGAACGCGTCGGACTCGATCCGGACTGGTACCACCGCTACCCGCACGAGTTCTCCGGCGGGCAGCGGCAGCGGGTCGGCATCGCCCGGGCGCTGGCCCCCGAGCCGAAGCTGATCGTCTGCGACGAGCCGGTCTCCGCGCTCGACGTCACCACCCAGGCTCAGGTCGTCGGCCTGCTCGGCGAACTGCGCCGCGAACTCGGCCTGTCGCTGGTCTTCGTCGCCCACGACCTGGCTGTCGTGCGGCAGGTCAGCGACCGGGTCGCGGTGATGCGCGCCGGACGCGTCGTGGAGCACGGCACCGCCGACCGGATCTACGACTCCCCGCAGCACGAGTACACCAAGGGGCTGCTCGCCGCCGTCCCGGTGCTCGACCCCGAGGAGTCGGCGCAGCGGCGGGCGGCCCGGCGGGCGCTGGTGCGCGGCTGACCGGCCGCCACCGCGCCGGGCACGCCGCCGTCCCGGCGGTAGCGGCCGGAACGCGCCGACGCACCGAAAAGTTACGGGCGTTCACCCCTTCCGGTGGCGCGGCGGACAACCGTCCGTCGCGCCACCGGCATCTCGGCATAGCGTCACCCCATCGTCTCGTCCCAGGTCACGAAGGGGGTGCTCCGATGCACGTGGCGCTGCTCACGGAGGGTGATCGAGGTGGCGCGGAGGGCCGCACCTCCGCCTGGTGCGACCGCCTGGTGCGCCGGCTCGCCGACCACGACTTCGCGGTGTACGCGGTCGGTGCGGCGGCGGGGGAGTGCCCGGAGGGGACGCGTCGCCTGCCGCTCGACGGCCCGCCGCCCGCCGGACGCCCGCCGCGCCGCGCCGCCCGCCGCCGCTTCCTCGACGCGTACGGGGAGATGGCGGACGCGCTGGCCCGCGCCGGGGGGTCGGACGGCCACCAGGAGGACCGTTTCAGCAGTGGTCTGTACGGCCTCGCGCGGTGCGCGGAGCGGGACGGCGGGCTGCCCGCCGCCCTGCGCTCGGAGGCGGCCGCCCGCACCCTGGAAGCCACCTGCCGGGCGCCCGGCGCCGACCCGCTGGCCGCGAGCGGGGGCCCGGCCGGGCTGCTCGCCGCCCGCGACGCGCTGGAGCGGGCCCTTCGCCCGCTGTCGGCGCCCTGGTACGGGCCCGACGCCCTCGGCGCGGCCGACCTGTGCCACGCCACCTCGGTGGGCCCGGCCGCGCTGCCCGGACTGCTTGCCGCCCACCGGCTCGGCACCCCGCTGCTGGTCACCGAGTACGCGGTGCGGCTGCGCGCCCACTACCTCGCGTCCCGCGAACTCCCGCCGCCGGAACGGGCGTTGACCTCCGCGTTCCACCGCCTGCTGGCCGCCGGGACCTACCGCGCGGCGGCGCTGATCACCCCCGGCGACGCCCACATCCGCCGCTGGCAGGAACGCTGCGGCGCCCCGCACGAGCGCCTGCGCACCGTCCACCCCGGCATGGACGCCGGGCGGCTCGCCCAGGTGGGCGAGGCGGCGGAGGCCGCGCGGCGGAGCGGTGACGGCGGCGCCCGCGAAGGCCTCGGTGCCCGGACCGCCCCCACGCTGCTGTGGACAGGGCGGGTGGAGCCGGGCAAGGACCTCGTCGCGCTGCTGCACGCGTTCACCTCGATACGCGCGCACGTCCCCGGGGCCCGGCTGCGCATCGCCCACGGCGGCCCGGCCGACCCCGACCACCTCGCCCGCTGCCGCACGCTGGCGGCGCAGCTCTTCCCCGACGAGGCCGCCGACACCAGCACGCCGGGCGAGAACCCGGTGGTGTTCACCGACCTGTCCGCCCCCGGCGCCCCCGCGCTCGCCGACGTCCACGCGGCGGCCGACCTCGTGGTGCTCTCCAGCGCCGTCGAGGGCTTCCCGGTCACCCTCGTCGAGGCGATGTTCTGCGGCCGGGCCACCGTCTCCACCGACACCGGCGCGGTCCGCGAGGTCGTCGGCGGCACCGGCCTCGTCGTCCCGCCGCGCAACCCCCGCGCGCTCGCCGAGGCCTGCGCCGCCCTGCTGCGCGACCCCGAGCGCCGCTCCCGCCTCGGCGCCGCCGCCCGCGCCCGCGCCGTCGAACTCTTCAGCGCCGAGCAGAACGCGACCGCCTTCCGCGCGATGTACCGCGACCTGGCCGCCGGACGCGTCCCGGCGACCGCCGCCGCGCCGGTGCCGTTCGCCACGACGGCCGAGGCGGTGCTGCCCGCCGCCGGGACCACCGGCCGCGCGCCGCGCCCTCCCGCCTGGGCCCGGCGCCGGGTGCCCGCGACCGTGGGCGGTGATCTCGCGTGACCCCCGCCCCACGCGCCCACCGGGCCGACGCACGCCCGGCGGGGGAGCGCTCTCAGGCCGCCCGCGCCGGTGCCGACCCGGTGCGCGAACTGATGCTGCGCCACCACGACCTGTGCGCGTACGCGGTCGACCCGCTGGAGATCGCCGCGGGCCTGGAGGCGCGTGGCGTCACCGACCGCGACGCCGCCCGCTGCCGCCACCGCGACGTCTTCTCACTCGCCGAGGAGCTGTACGCCCGCGTACCGCGCGCCCTCGACGAGCCCAAAGTCCCGCCCTCCACAGCAAAAATGACGATTCGTCAAGTTTTGTGGCACTTCCTCCCCGGTGCCGTCTGCCTGGCGGGGATCGCCGCCTCGCACGTGGCCGGGTCCCGGTGGAGCGCGGTGACCGGGGGCGCGGCGCTGGTCGCGGTGGCCGCCTCGGCCCGCGCCGCGGTGCGGCGCGGGCCCTTGCGCGCGCCCCGCGTCCCCGGCACCGCGCTCGTCACCTGCTGGCTGCTGGCCTTCGCGCTCTACGGGCCCGCCGCGCTCGACGCGTTGCCCGGCCTGCCGCGCGGCGGGCCCGGCGGGCTGCTCGACCCGGTCGCCGCGTCCGGGTTCCTCGCCCGGGCTGGCGCGCTGCTGCCCGCCGCCTGGCTGGCGGCGCGGTTCGCCCGGCGCGGGCGGCGACGGCTCGCCGACAGCCACGACCTCGCCGAGTTCGGCGCCGGGATGCGCCCGGCCGCGCTCGGCGTGCTCGCCGCGTTCGCCCTGACGCTGACCGCGCTGCTCACGCTCGCGTACGCCGTGGCGGACGGCCGTGCGGCAGGCGCCGACGGCGGTGCGCACGCGGTCGTGGCGCTCGCCGGTGCCGCGCTGCTCGGCCTGCTGCTGTTCACCGCCCAGCTCCTCGCCGTCCACGGCCACGGCCGGGCCGCGCTCGCCGGGACCGGCGCGGCGTGCGCCGCCGAGGCCGCCGTCCTCGTGCTCGCCGCCGTGAGCCGGCTGCCCGGCCTCGCCGCCGCGAGCGCGCCGCTGCGGCTGCTCGCGCGCACCGGCGGCCCGGGCGCGGTCCAGGCGCTCGCCTGCGGCGCCGCGACGCTCGCCCTGGCCGCCTTCGCGCTCGCCGCGCT
The DNA here is from genome assembly GCF_019890615.1 of Streptantibioticus parmotrematis. GTDB lineage: Bacteria > Actinomycetota > Actinomycetes > Streptomycetales > Streptomycetaceae > Streptantibioticus_D > Streptantibioticus_D parmotrematis. The sequence goes on from NZ_JAINVZ010000002.1 coordinate 494,123, forward strand.
GGCCCGGGGCGGCGCCCACCACGCCCCCACCGCGTACGGGCCCCCGGCCGTGCCCCCGCGCCGTCCCCGGTCCGGCCACCACCCCGGCCGCCCGCACCTGTCCACCGCCGCTACCTCCGCCGACCGGGCAGCGGCTCGGTGAACGAGAACCTTCCAGGAGACCCCTTGAAAACGCACCACTCGCACCCGTCCACCACGCACCGGCAGGGCGGCGCCCGATGAGACTGCTGCTGCTCGGTGCCGACGGATTCCTCGGCCGCCACGTGGCCGAACGCCTGCTGGCCGACCCCGCCGTCCAGCTCACCGCGCTCGGCCGGCGCGACGACGCGGACGTGCGCTTCGACCTGGCCAGCGGCAGCCCCGGCGCGCTCACCCGCTTCCTGGACGCCGTCCACCCCGGCGTCGTCGTCAACTGCGCGGGCACGACCAGGGGCGGCGCCCGCGACCTGACCCGGCACAACACCGTCGCGGTCGCCACCGTCTGCGAGGCGCTGCGCCGCAGCTCCTGCGGGGCCCGGCTGGTCCACGTGGGCTGCGCCGCCGAGTACGGCCCGTCGCCCGCCGGTTCGTCCACCGGCGAGGACGCGGTGCCGCGTCCGGGCGGCCCGTACGGCGTCAGCAAGCTGGCCGCCACCGAACTCGTCCTCGGCTCCGGCCTGGACGCGATCGTGCTGCGGGTCTTCTCGCCGGTCGGCCCCGGCACCCCGCCCGCCTCGCCGCTGGGCCGTCTCGCGGAGGCGCTGCGGCGGGCGATGCAGAACGGCGACGCCGAGATCAAGCTGGGCGGCCTCGGCATGCAGCGCGACTTCGTGGACGTGCGCGACGTGGCCCGCGCGGTGCACGCCGCCTCGCTGTCCGCCGCGCAGGGCGTGGTGAACATCGGCACCGGCCGCGCGGTCCGGCTGCGGGACGCCGTCGCCCACCTGGCCAGGGCGGCGGGCTACGGCGGCGCGCTGCACGAACTGGACGAGCCCGCGGGTCTGTCCGCTCCCTACCCGGACGGTTGCGGCGTCTGGCAGCAGGCGGACGTGCGCACCGCCCGCGACCGGCTGGGCTGGCGCCCGCGCATCGCGCTGGACGAGTCGCTGGCCGACATCTGGATGGAGGCGGCGTGCCGCATCTGACCGGCCGGGCGATGCCCGGCATATGAGCGCGAACTGTCTCGCGCCTCGGACCGGGAGTCTCGGAATGCCGAAGGGCGTGGCAGTGTTACGGGAACAGAACCACCCGTGAATGAGATCGAATCACCTCGACTAACGGAGTTCCCGTGTCGCTGCCACCCCTGGTCGAGCCCGCCGCAGAGCTGACCGTCGACGAGGTCCGCCGGTACTCCCGTCATCTGATCATCCCGGATGTCGGGATGGACGGGCAGAAGCGGCTGAAGAACGCCAAGGTGCTGTGCGTGGGCGCCGGCGGCCTCGGCTCCCCGGCGCTGATGTACCTCGCCGCTGCCGGTGTGGGCACGCTCGGCATCGTCGAGTTCGACGAGGTCGACGAGTCCAACCTGCAACGCCAGATCATCCACAGCCAGGCCGACATCGGCCGTTCCAAGGCGGAGTCCGCCCGCGACACCGTCAAGGGCATCAACCCGTACACGGACGTCGTCCTGCACGAGGAACGGCTCGAGTCCTCCAACGTGATGGAGATCTTCGCCCAGTACGACCTGATCGTGGACGGCACGGACAACTTCGCCACCCGCTACCTGGTCAACGACGCGTGCGTGCTGCTGAACAAGCCGTACGTGTGGGGCTCGATCTACCGCTTCGACGGCCAGGCGTCGGTCTTCTGGTCCGAGTACGGGCCGTGCTACCGCTGCCTGTACCCGGAGCCCCCGCCGCCCGGCATGGTGCCGTCCTGCGCCGAGGGCGGCGTGCTGGGCGTGCTGTGCGCGTCGATCGGCTCGATCCAGGTCAACGAGGCGATCAAGGTGCTGACCGGCATCGGCGAGCCGCTGGTCGGCCGTCTGATGATCTACGACGCCCTGGAGATGCAGTACCGCCAGGTCAAGGTCCGCAAGGACCCCGAGTGCGCGGTCTGCGGCAAGAACCCGACGGTCACCGAGCTGATCGACTACGAGGCGTTCTGCGGCGTGGTGAGCGAGGAGGCCCAGGAGGCCGCCAAGGACTCCACGATCACGCCGAAGCAGCTCAAGGAGTGGATCGACGCGGGCGAGAGCATCGAGATCATCGACGTGCGCGAGCCCAACGAGTACGAGATCGTCTCCATCCCGGGCGCGAAGCTGATCCCGAAGAACGAGTTCCTGATGGGCGGCGCCCTCCAGGACCTGCCGCAGGACAAGCGCATCGTCCTGCACTGCAAGACCGGCGTGCGCAGCGCGGAGGTCCTCGCGGTGCTGAAGAACGCGGGCTTCTCCGACGCGGTCCACGTCGGCGGCGGCGTCATCGGCTGGGTCCACCAGATCGAGCCGGACAAGCCGGTCTACTGACCGGTCCGGCCCGCCTCGCACGAAGGGCCCGCCCCGAGTGGCCGGAAACGGCCGCCCGGTGCGGGCCCTTCGCGCGTGCGCCCGGGCCTCAGCCCCCGTACGCCGCGGCCAGCGCGTGGAAGACCTTCTTCGGCTCCCAGGCCATCGACGGGTGCGTGGTGCCGCGCAGGCCGCCGGGCAGCACCTTGACCACGCCGTACGACGCCATGTCGAGGTCGTGAAGCGGGTCGTCCGCCACGTGCGGCAGCTCGAACCCGGCGAAGGTGAACCAGAACGCGGCTTCCACGCCCTCGCGTTCGAAGACCTCCAGCACCTCCTGGAAGTAGCGCACCTGCTCGTCCTCGTCGCGCACCGGGTCGCCGGTCAGCGACGGCGGCTCGGTGCCGCGGTCGACGATCATCCAGCCGGTGCCGCCGCGTTCGCCCGCGCCCCGGTAGCCGCAGCAGCCGAACTCGGTGACCGCGACCGGTTTCCCGTGCCGGAACATCGCCCGCACCTCGTCGCGGAAGCGGTCCGCGTTGTGCCCGCCCCGGTACGCGTCGGCCGCCACGATGTCGAACGGCCCCCAGTCGACGTCCTCCCAGGTCCCGGCCGCGTACGTGATCGGGCCGCCGAACCGCTGCCGGGCGTCGGCGACGACGTCGGCGAGGAAAGCGTTCATCCGGCCCGGGAGGCCGCCGAACTCGGCCCAGTCGCGCGGGTTGTTGGTGGTCAGCGCCGCGATGCGGTCGTAGACGGTGGCGCCGGGCAGGAACCCGGCGGCGAACAGGGACAGTTCGCAGCCGGTCACCAGCACCACGTCGGCGCCGCCGCGCCGGATCTCCTCCGCCCGCCGCGCGCAGTCGGCGAAGAACGGCCGCAGCTCGTCGGCGGTCAGCTCGCAGGGGAACGGCGCGAACCAGACCTGAAGGCCGACGGCCGCCGCGTGCTGCGCGGCGGCCGTCAGCCGTTCCGGGTCCCCGCCGGAGATCCGCACCGCCGTGCAGTGCAGATCGGAGGCGATGACCCGCATCTCCTCGGCGACCACGTCCGGGTCGAAGTCGGTGCGGGACAGCTCACCGCCGGGGCGGAAGCCGGTGTCGTAGTTGATGCCCTTGCCGCGCATGGTCTTCCTCGGGTGGGTCGCTCAGCCGTGTCGTCTCGTGTGCCGACGCTACGTCAGGCGGCTTTGGGCAGCCGGACGTTGTCGGCGCCCGCCGCCTCCCGCTTGGCCACCGCGTCGGCCTCGGCCTCGACCATCTTCTCCATCGGGTCCGCCGCGACCTGGCCGATCACGATGGCCGCGCCGATCGCCACGATGGTCAGCACCGTGCCCAGCCAGACCATGGTCGACACCGGCAGGGTGAAGGCGCCGATGAGCCGGGCCACGCACTCCACCAGCAGCGAACCGCCCCAGATCACGCTGAACAGCCGCTCCAGCCGCTGGAAGCGGGTGGAGGTGGCGGCCAGGTGGTCCCAGACGGCGACCTTCGTGGCCTGACCCTTGGTGATCATCGGCTTCAGACCGGCCGACATCAGCGGCTTGGAACCGAACGCGGAGACCAGGATGGCGATCCCGATCACGCTGCTGACGCCGGAGTCCTTGGCCAGCATGATGCGCGGGTTGCCGGTGACGAAGCTCAGCGCGATACCGATCACGTTGACCGCCAGCATCAGCGCGGCCAGACCGTTGACCCGGCGGTCCTTGATCAGTGAGAAGACGGTGCGCGCGGCGGGCACGACGCTGCTGAGCGCCAGCGACATCACCAGGCCGACGCCGAAGCCGTCGTGCAGCGCGTAGTACGACCCCAGGGGGATCGCGATGTCGAGGACCAGGGGCTTGAGGTTGTTGACCAGCTCGTTGCCGGCCACACCCTCGGACGTGGCGTCGGCCTGGGTGGTGGCCTTGGTGGGGGACTCGGACATCTCAGCCGCCTCCGCTGTCGTGGGCTCGCGGCCTTCGGGGCCGCCGTGGTGTGTCGCAGGACCAGGTTCGCGGAGGACGGGGCGCGTACGGCAGTGTCGTCGCTCCATGGCTCGCCAGTACAAATGTCACAGGTCGCGAGCGGGTGGAGCGGCACTCGAACCGGGGCGCGGGGCGGGGCAGCGGGGTCGGTTTCCGGCCACACGCGGCGCCCGCGTCGGACGGAACGCGGGCGCCGCGTGGTCTACAGGGCGACGAGGGTGATCTCCGTCGCCTTCACGCTCACCCAGACCTCCTGGCCGTCCGCCAGGCCCAGGTCGGCCGCGGCGGTGGTGGTGATCTCGGCGATGGCGTCCAGGCCGCGCGCCTCGCCGAGCGCGGTCGCCAGCACCCGCACCCGGCCGCCGAGCGCGGTCAGTTCCCGCACCCGCGCGCGCCACACGTTGCGCGGGCTGCCCTCGGGCCGGTCCCGGTGCAGCGCGACCGCCTCCGGGCCGACCACGGCCAGCGCGGCGTCGCCGTCCGCCCCCTGGGGCGCCTCGGCGGCCACCAGCCGCGCGCCGCCGGGCAGGCACAGCTCGGCGCCGTCCAGCGTGCCGGTCCAGGCGTTGCGGCCCAGCATCCGCGCCACCCAGGGCGAGCGGGGGTGCCGGGCGACCTCGGCGGGCGGCGCGTACTGCACCTGGCGGCCGTCCTCCAGCACCAGCACCTGGCCGGCGAGCGAGACCGCCTCGACCGGGTCGTGGGTGACGATCAGGCAGACCCCGGCGAACCCGGACAGGTGCTCGCGCAGGGTGTGGCGCACGTGCGCCCGGGTGGTCTGGTCGAGGGCGGCCAGCGGCTCGTCCAGCAGCAGCAGCCGTGGCCGCGCCGCCAACGCCCGGGCCAGCGCGACCCGTTGGGCCTGCCCGCCGGACAGGCGGCCCGGCTTGCGGCGCGCCAGCGGCCCGACCCCGAGCCGCTCCAGCCAGTCCAGCGCCTCGGCCCGCGCCCGCTTGCGCGGCACGCCCTGCGCCCGCAGCCCGTACGCGGTGTTGGACAGCGCCGTCAGATGCGGGAACAGGGCGCCGTCCTGCGGCACCCACGCCACCCCGCGCCGGTGCGGTGCCTGCCGTGCGGCGTCCACCTCACCCAGCCGCAGCGTCTCGGTGCGCGAGAGCGGGGTAAGGCCCAGCAGTGCCCGCAGCAACGTGGTCTTGCCCGCGCCGTTCGGGCCGACGACGGCGATCGTGGTGCCGGGCGGGGCGGACAGCGACAGGTGCGTGTAGCCGGTGACCTCGGCGGCCAGCGGCCAGGGCGTCACGTCGGCGGGCGGGACGGGCTCCGCCTCCGGCCGCTCGGGGAGCGCCCCGGCACCGGCCAGGCCCCCGGAGACGTCTCCGGCCGGGTCCTCCACCCGCCGGGCGGCGGCCGGGCGCGCCCCGGTCCAGCGGCCGCGCAGCACCAGCAGCACCGCCATCGCCACCGCGAGCAGCAGCAGCGAGACGGCGGTCGCGCCCTGTGGGTCGTCCTGGAGCATCAGGTAGACCTGCAACGGCAGGGTCTGGGTGACGCCCGGCAGGTTGCCCGCGAAGGTGATCGTGGCGCCGAACTCGCCCAGCGCCCGCGCCCAGCACAGCGCGGCGCCCGCCACCAGCCCCGGCGCCGTCATCGGCAGCGTCACCGTCCAGAACGCGCGCAGCGGGCGGGCGCCCAGCGAGGCGGCGGTCTCCTCGTAGCGGGGATGCAGCGCGGCGAGCGTGCCCTCCAGGCTGATGACCAGGAACGGCATGGCCACGAACGCCGCCGCCACCACCGCGCCCTTGGTGGTGAACGGCAGCGTCAGGCCGAACCAGTCCTGAAGCAGCGAGCCGATGACGCCGTTGCGGCCGAAGCCCATCAGCAACGCCACACCGCCCACCGTCGGCGGCAGCACCATCGGCAGCATCACCAGCGCGCGCACCAGCGTCTTGCCGGGGAACTCCACCCGGGCCAGCACCCACGCCAGCGGCACCCCGAACAGCAGCGACAGGCCCAGCGCCGAGAACGACACGGTCAGCGAGAGGCTGAAGGCCTGCCGTACGTCCGACGCCGTCAGCTCGGACCACAGGTTCGACCACGGGGTGCGCACGAGGACACCGGCCAGCGGCAGCGCGAGGAAGACGACCGCCGCCAACGCGGGGAGGGCGAGGGCGATCGGCGGTCGTCCGACCCGGCCCGCCGCCCGCCGCCGCACGCGGGGGGCGGCGGGCGGCGCTGCCGCCGGCCGGGTGCCGGTCACGGCTGCTGGAAGCCGTAGGAGCGCAGGATCGACTGGCCCTGGGAGGACGCCAGGAAGCTGACGAACGCCGAGGCGTCGGTCTTGTCCTTGGAGTCGTCCAGCGTCGCCGCCGGGTAGGAGGCGATGGCGTTCTGGCTGTCGGGGATGGTCACCGTGCCGACCTTGCCCTTGGCGCCCTCGGCGTCGGTGACGTAGACGATGCCCGCGTCGGCCTCGCCGAGCTCCACCTTGCTGAGCACGGCCGTGACGCTGGCCTCCTGGGAGACCGGGTGCACGGTGACGTGCTGGGCCTTGAGGACCTTGTCGCCGTAGTTGCCGACCGGCACCTGCGGCGCGGCCAGCACCACCTTCAGGCTGGACTTCGACAGGTCGTCCAGCCCGGTGATCTTCTTCGGGTTGCCCGGCGCGGTGGCGATCGTCAGCCGGTTCTTGGCGATGATCGTCGGGCTGCCGGTCTCGGACTTCAGGCCGTCCATCGTCTTGGTGTCGGCGGTCACCAGCACGTCCGCCGGGACGCCCTGCTTGACCTGCGCGGCCAGGTCCTGCGACCCGGCGAAGGAGAAGCGCACCGTGGTGCCCGGGTGGGCCTTCTCGTACGCGGCGCCCTCGGCCTTGAAGACGTTGTCGAGGGAGGCGGCGGCCAGCACGGTCAGCGTGACCTCCTTGCCGGAGGCCGCCGAGCCGCTGGGCGACCCCGACGCGCTGGAACTGGAGGAGGACTTGGAGCCGCCACAGGCGGCCAGGGGCAGCACGAGGGCGACGGCCACCGCGGGCAGGGCCGCACGGCGGATGAGGGTGGAGGACATCGGAGTCTCCGTCAGGCTTCGGGACCAGCTCAGGCGCGGTCGATGTGGACATTGGTGGACTTCACGCGGGCGATGGCTTCCATGCCCACTTCGAAGCCCAGTTCCTCGACGGCCTCGCGGGTGAGGAGGGAGACGAGGCGATGCGGACCTGCTTGGATCTCCACCTGGGCGGCGACGTCCCCTAGCTTCACGGCGGTGATGATGCCGGGGAAGGCGTTGCGCACCGAGGTGTACGGCCCGTCCGTGTCCTCGACACCCGCCTCCTCGGCGAGCGTGACCGAGAAGGCGGCGAGGTCACGGCCGTCGATCAGCCGTTTGCCCGAGTCGTCCCGGTGGGTACGGATCCGGCCCGCGTCCGCCCACCGGCGGGCGGTGTCCGGGCTGACGCCGAGCAGACGTGCCGCCTGGCCGATGGTGTAGGACCGCATGGGCATGGACGTTAGAGCCGTCCCCCTCGCATCTGCAAGCAAGTTCGGTCGATGGGCCCGGCAGATGCGATGGCCGTTGTACGAACCTACGGACGTTCAGCGGTGGTTGTCGCGGCCCGGTCCGCCCGTCACAGCGCGCCCTTGCGTGTCAGATGGGTGAACGCCAGCCAGCCCGGCAGCACCGGCAGCCAGAAGGTGACCAGACGGAAGAGCAGCACCGCCGACAGCGCCTTGTCGCCCGGCATCCCCGCGATGGTCAGCGCACCGGACAGCGCCGCCTCGATCGCGCCGACACCGCCGGGCGACGGCACCGCGGAACCGGCCGCGTTCGCCACCAGGAACACCACCGCGACGCTCGCGAAGCTCATCGAGCTGAACCCGAACGACCTGATCGAGGCGTCCAGGCACGCCACGTTGACGACCGTCAGCAGGATCACGCCGCCCGCGCCGGTCGCCAGCTTCTTCGGCCGCTGGAGCATGTCCAGCATGCGCGGCACCACGCCCGCGAACAGCGAGCGCACCCGGGTGGAGACGAACTTGCGCAGCTGCGGCACCGCCGTGACCACCAGCACCAGCACCGCCGCCGTCAGCAGCCCCGCGATCACCGTGCGGGACGGCGACAACGAGGGCGCGTGCTGGGTGCCGGTCAGATAGCCGAAGGTGGCCAGCAGCAGGATGTGGCCGCCCAGCGACGCCAGCTGCGCCGCGCCGACACTGGCGACCGCCAGGCCCGGCCGGACCCCGTTGCGTTGCAGGAAGCGGGTGTTGAGCGCCACGCCGCCGACCGCCGCCGGTGCCACCAGCTTCACGAAGTTGCCCGCGACCTGCGCCATCATCGTGCGCCCGAACGGCACCTTCTCCGGCACGAAGCCCAGCAGGCTCATCGACGCCGGCACGTACGTCAGCGCGGACAGCGCCAGCGCCGCCAGCACCCACGCCCAGTTCGCCTGCCCGACCAGCTGGCTCCACTTCAGCTGCGCGAACTGCGACAGCAGGAAGTACGCGGCGATGGCACCGGCGATGAAACTGATCAGGGTGCGCGCCTTGAACCGCTCCAGGCGCACCGGCTGCACCGGCGCCTGCGGCCTGATCTGGAGCACCTGCTGCCGTATCTGCGACAGCAGGTCCTCCTCGCGGGCGGCCTCCATCGCGTCCTCCATGGCGCGCTTCTCGGCCTCCTTCTCCGCCTTGCGGTGCGCCTTGGCGGCCTTGCGGTCCTGCGTCGGGTCCGGCGGCTCCGCGGGCACCTTGAAACGCGCGGCCTCGATCACCGCGGCCCGCTCCCGCTCCGCGCGCTCCTTCGCCAGCTGCCGCAGCGTGCCCCGGGTCGAACGCGACAGCGCGATCGGCTGGAGCAGCGGCAGGCTGTCGGCCACCGCGTCCGGGCCCAGCACCCGCACCGCCGAGGCGACCGCCCGCCGCGGCCCCACCCGCAGCGCGAACGTCGTCATCAACTGCGCGATGTCCATGCGCAGCACCACGTCACCGGCCGCGATCTCACCGCCGCGCAGGTCGGTCACGTACAGCGTCCCGGCCGGGTCCACCAGCAGCGACTCGCCCACCAGCCTGCGGTGCGCGATCCGCCGCGACTGCAACGCCTTGACCTGCTCCCACGCGGCGTCCATCACCGCGTCGGTGATCTCCTCGTCGGCGAGGGTGTCCAGGGAGCGCCCGTCGATGTGCTCGTAGACCAGCATCACGGCGTCCGGGCCCAGCTCGGAGGTGGCGATCAGCTTCGGCGCGTGCGCCCCCGCGGAGATCGCCGCGTACGCCAGCAGCGCCTCCTGCTCCAGCGCCTGCCGCAGCGACTGGAGGCTGCGGCGCTCGTGCACCTCACGCAGTTGCAGGCGGCGCCAGACCCGGTAGAAGAAGCCGTGCGCCTGCTGCTCGCGGTCGACCACCGTGATGTCCAGCGGCGGGCCGTCCTCCAGCGTCACCAGGTAGCGCCGCCCCCGCTCCGACTCCGGGTCGGCGCTGTCGGCGACGCCCGAGTCGTCGAAGCGCTGCGCGGTCACCGGCGCGAACCCGACCCGGCGCAGCCCGGCCAGCAGCGTCCGCCCGGTCGGCCGCACGTTGGGCGAGCCGACGGTGTAGACCGTGCCGTACGCCACCGTCCAGCCGATCAGCACCGTGACGATGATCGAGAACGGTGTCGTGTAGCCGCCGACCAGCACCGCGAACGAGTCCAGCAGCAGCACCACCCACAGCGCCACCCGCCAGCGCGGCCGCCGCGCCATCCCGACCGCCGTCATGTACGCGATGACCGGCGCGAGATAGCCGTGCACGGGGTCGGTGATGCCGCCGCTGGGCGCGGTCTGGGTCAGCGCCTCGCGGATCGCGGCGGGCGCGGTGTCGGTGACCCACAGGTCACCGGCGAGCGAGATGCCGTGCGCCAGCACCGCGGCCAGCACGCCGTCGGCGACCCGCAGCCCGTCGCGTTTGATCAGCCGCTCGACGGCGAACGCGACGGGCACGATCAGCACGGCGACGCTGGCGGTGAACCCGGCGAAGCTGATCAGGAAGTCCGGGGCGTGGTTGGTGCCGCGCGCGATGTCCTGCTCCACGCCCGAGGTCGTGCCGTGCGCGAACCCGGCGATGGCCAGCACCACGCCGATGCCGAGGACGCCCATCAGGAAGCGCAGCAGGTCCACCGGCCGGTGCACGCGCGCGGCCAGCAGCGGCTCGTCACCGGACAACTCGTCCACGTGCTCGACGGGCAGCGGGTTGCCGACGGCCGTCGCGCCGGAGGGCGGGCGCGAGGAGTCGTCCGCACCGCTGCCGCCGTTGTCGCCGCTCTCGCCGTCGCCGCCGTTGCCGTCCTCGCGGCCGGATCCGTCGTCGTCGTCCGGGTCGTGGGTCACGGGGTCGGGGGAGTCGTCGTGGTCGTCACGGGCGTGGTCGTCGCGGTCGTCGTGGCCGCCGGTGTCGTCCCGGGCGTCGTCGTGGGCGCCGCTGTCGTCCCGGGCGCCGTCGTCATGGGCGCCGCTGTCGTCGTGGCCGCCCTCGTCGCCGTGGGCGTCGGCGGGGGCCGGTGCCGGGTCGTGGCCGTCCGCGTCGCGCGCCGGCTCGTCCGTCACGTCACCGTCGCCTTCGTCCGGGTGCGCGGGCAGCCCTGAACCGGCCCGGACCACCTCGGTGGAGTCCGCGCCCGCCCCTGGGGCCGTTGAGTTTTGATCTCGTATCACCAGTCACCGCCCGGAAGATGGTGGCACGGACGGGCCCCGGATGGGGGCATGAGGGTGCATTTCGAGGGAGCGGGCGCCGGATGGTATGCGCCGCGCGGCCTCCGTACGCGCGCCCGGGGGGACTGTCGGTGGCATGCGGCAGGATGGCCCGGGTGAGCGACGAGCACGTCCCCGAGGGGGAAGCCGGTGAGCTGCCCGCGTACGCGGAGCGGGTGCTCGACGTCGCCGAGGCGATCCCGCCCGGCAAGGTGATGACCTACGGCGACGTGGCCGAGTGGCTGGAAGAGGGCGGCCCGCGCCAGGTCGGCCGCGTCATGGCGCTGTACGGCGGCGGCGTGCCGTGGTGGCGGGTGGTGCGCGCCGACGGCCGCCCGCTGCCCGGGGCCGAGCGGAAGGCGCTGGCCCGATACCGCGAGGAGGGCACACCGCTGCGCGACGCGGCGCGGTCCGCCGGTGACCGCATACCCCGCCTGGACCTGGCGCGGGCCCGGTGGGACGGGACGCGCGGGTGAGTGCCCACGGCTGTTCACACCATCCAGCTTCCGCCATCCGGCGCCGGGACACCCGGTCCGCGGCCCGGACGGAGTAGCGGACGCCACGGCGCACGGAGGACCGCAGGGCGCGGCGAGGCGGCCACCGGCCCGCGCGGGGCGTGGCGTAGCGTCGGCACCCGGCCCGGCGGCCCCCGCCGCACCGCCGCCCGACCGCCCGTACGACCCCCGCGACCGCCCGCACGACCGCGCCGCCGACCCCGACCGCCCCCGCAACCGGAACCGCCGATCCACGTGACCTCCCCCTCCAGTCGTTCCCCTCGTGCCCGGCGCGCGCGCGTCCCGGCGCGCGGCTACCGGCTGGTCCACACCCCGCCGCGGGCGCCGGTGCTCCCTGATCTGGACGCCCGGCAGCGCGCCGTGGTTGACCACGGGGGCGGACCGCTCCTGGTGCTCGCCGGTCCCGGCACGGGGAAGACGACGACGCTGGTGGAGGCGGTGGCGGAACGGGTGCGCCGCGGCACCGATCCGGCACGCGTGCTGGTGCTCACCTTCAGCCGCAGGGCCGCCGGTGAACTGCGGGACCGCATCGCCGCCCGCCTCGACGGAAGCGGCGGCGCCGCGGGAGCGCCGACGGCGACGACCTTCCACTCGTACTGCTACGCCCTGGTCCGCGCCCACCAGGACCCGGAGCGCTTCTCCTACCCGCTGCGCCTGCTGTCGGGACCCGAACAGGACGTCGTCGTACGGGAACTGCTCGCCGGGCAGGCCGAGCTGGCGCGGGCCGGGCGGGCGGCCGTGCGCTGGCCGGACGACCTGCGCGCCTGCCTGACCACCCGCGGCTTCGCCGACGAGGTGCGGGCGGTGCTGGCGCGCACCCGGGAGCTGGGACTCGCGCCCGGGGAGCTGGAGGCGTTCGCGCGCCGTGCCGGACGCCCTGACTGGCAGGCCGCCGCCGGGTTCCTCGCCGAATACCTGGACGTGATGGACTGGCAGGGGGCCGTCGACTACACCGACCTCGTACACCGCGCGGTCCCCGCCGCCCGCGAACGCGCCGGGGACTACGACGCGGTCTTCGTCGACGAGTACCAGGACACCGACCCCGCGCAGGTCCGGCTGCTGGCCGCGCTCGCCTCGGGCGGCCGCACCCTGGTGGCGTTCGGCGACCCCGACCAGTCGATCTACGCCTTCCGCGGCGCCGACGTGGGCGGCATCCTCGACTTCCCCGACACGTTCCGCCGCGCCGACGGCCGCCCGGCACCGGTCGCCGTGCTGGGCGTCTCCCGCCGCTCCGGCGCCGGACTGCTGGCGGCGACCCGGCTGTTGTCCCGGCGGATGCCGCTGACCCGGCTGCCCGCCGACGCGGTCCGCGCCCACCGCGAACCGACCGCGGTGCGCGAGGGCGGCCGCGTCGAGGCGCTGACCTTCCCGACCGCGGGGGCCGAGACCGACGCCGTCGCCGACCTGCTGCGCCGCGCCCACCTGGAGGACGGACTGCCGTGGCGGGAGATGGCGGTGCTGGTGCGTTCGGGGGCGCGGTCGCTGCCCGTGCTGCGGCGCGCGCTGACCTCGGCCGGAGTGCCCGTCGAGATCGACGGTGACGACCTCCCGCTGCGCGACGAGCCCGCCGTCGCCCCGCTGCTGCTGGCGCTACGGGTCGCGGCGCGGGGGGCGCTGGACGGCGCCGCCACCAGCCCGGAGGCGGCCGAGGAAATGCAGGCCCCCGCGCCCGGCGCCGCCGCAAGCCCCGAGCCGGCCGGCGGCCCGCCCGCCTGGCTGCCCGTCGAGGACGCCCTGACCCTGCTGACCTCCCCCCTCGCCGGGCTCGACGCCACCGACCTGCGGGTACTCGGCCGCGCCCTGCGCGAGGAGGAACGCGCCGCCGGGCGGGCCGTGCCCAGGCCGTCCGACGTCCTGCTCGCCGAGGCGCTCGCCGAGCCGGAACGCCTGGCCGCCCACGACCCCCTCCACGCCAGAGGAGCCCAGCGCCTGGGCGACCTGCTGCGCCGCGCCCGCCGCATCCTCGCGCGCGGCGGCACCCCGCAGGAGGCGCTGTGGCTGCTGTGGGACGGCACGCCGTGGCCGGGCCGGCTGGAACGTGCCGCCCTGCGCGGCGGCGCGGCGGCCCGCAACGCCGACCGGGACCTGGACGCCGTCTGCGCGCTGTTCGAGACCGCCGCCCGCGCCGAGGAACGCACCGGCGGCCGTGGCGCCCTCAACCTGCTCGCGGAACTCGACGCCCAGGACATCGCCGCCGACGTGCTGACCCGCCGCGCCGTGCGGCCCGACGCGGTGCGCCTGATGACCGCGCACCGCAGCAAGGGCCTGGAATGGCCGCTGGTGGTCGTCGCGGGCGTGCAGGAAGGACTCTGGCCCGACCTGCGGCGGCGCGGCTCGCTGCTGGAGGCCGACCGCATCGGCCGCGACGGCCTGGCCGAACCCCTGCCGCCCGGCGCACTGCTCGCGGAGGAACGCAGGCTCTTCTACGTGGCCGCCACCCGCGCCCGCGACCGCCTCGTCGTCACCGCCGTCAAGGCCCCGGCGGCCGACGGCGACCAGCCCTCCCGTTTCCTGGCCGAACTCGGCGTCGAGCCGCGCGACGTCACCGTCCGCCCGCGCCGCCCGCTCGCCGTCGCCGCCCTCGTCGCCGAACTGCGCGCCACCACCGTCGACCCCGACGCGACCCCGGCGCTGCGGCACGCCGCCGCCGTACGGCTGGCCCGGCTCGCCGCGCTCACCGACGACGGCCACGCCCTCGTACCGGCCGCGCACCCGGACCGCTGGTGGGGCCTGGACGAGCCGACGCACACCGGCGCGCCGCTGCGCGACCCCGCGCAGCCGGTCGCGCTGTCGGCCAGCGCGCTGGACCAGCTCGTCAACACCTGCTCGTTGCAGTGGTTCCTGGGCCGGGAGGTGCGCGCGGACGACCCGTCGACCACCGCGCAGGGTTTCGGCAACGTGGTGCACGTCCTCGCCGACGAGGTCACGGCGGGACGCGCCCCGGCCCGCCTCGACGTGCTCATGGAACGCCTGGACTCGGTCTGGGACGCGCTCGCCTTCGAGGCGCCGTTCAAGTCCCGCCAGGAACGCGAGCAGGCCCGCGCCGCCCTGGAGCGCTTCCTGCGCTGGCACGTCATGGAACGCGGCCGCGAGCCCGTCGACTCCGAGCACCCGGTCGACGTCACCCTGCGGGCCGGGTCCTACGCGGTCCACGTGCGCGGCAGCGTCGACCGCCTGGAGCGCGACGAGGAAGGGCGGCTGTACGTCGTCGACTTCAAGACCGGCAAGAACGCCCCCACGGGCGCCGAGGTCGCCCGCCACCCCCAGCTCGCCGTCTACCAGCTCGCCGTCGCCGAGGAGACCGGCGCGGAGCCGGGCGGCGCCGAACTCGTCCAGCTGCGGCAGCCCGCCCCGAAGAAGGAGGGCGGCGAGGCGCTGCCCCGCGTCCAGGCCCAGCCTGCGGTCAGCGGCGGGGACGGCGACTGGGCGGCGGGCCTGCTCGCCGAGGCCGCCTCCCGCGTCCTGGAGGAACGCTTCGTCCCCAGCCCCGGCCAGCACTGCGGCCACTGCGCCTTCCACCGCACCTGCTCCGCCCGCCCGGAGGGCAGGCACGTCGTGGAGTGAGGCTGCCGCCTGCGCTCAGTCGCGCGGCCAGTCCGTGGTGTCGATCCGGATACCGGACCCGGGCAGCGTGAACACCTGGCCGAAGGCGTAGGTCAACACGTCGGAGTACGCGCCCTTCTTCGGCTGGAAGTTCACGTGCGTGAATCCGAGCTTGGGGTCGGCAAGCAGATAGACGGGGGCACCGGCTGAGGCGTACACCTCCAGCTTGGCCCCGTAGTCGTCCCGGCGGCTGCTCTGCGACACCACCTCGGCCACCAGTTCGATGTCCTGGTACCGGTAGCTTCCGTTCGGGAGCGCCTTGGCCTCAGGTGCCGCCAGCGCCAGGTCCGGCGCGAAGCCGTTGAGCGTCCCGGGGAAGTCGATGCGAACGTCCCAGAGGATGGGGGCCATGCGGCCACGCGCCTTCGCCAGGTCGTCCGCCAGCAACCGGATGATGGTCGCGTGCGTGGCCCGCTGCGGATTCAGGACGATCTCCCCCTCGATGATCTCCGCGCGGTAGTCCTCAGGGACGTTCATGGCCTCGATCAGCTCGAACATCTCGTCCAACGTGGTGGACACGGCGCCCTCCCAGGTCATTTCGGATCAGTCTAGAGGCGGCCGTGCCCCATCCGCTCGGGTTGTCCGAGGTGGCCGGTAGCCTCCCGGTGTGTCCTCGCGCCTCACCGATCCCGAGCAGCTGAAGGAACTGCTCGGGATCCCGTTCACCCCGGAGCAGCTGGCCTGCGTCACCGCGCCGCTCGCCCCGAACGTCATCGTGGCCGGAGCCGGATCCGGCAAGACCACGGTGATGGCCGCCCGGGTGGTCTGGCTGGTCGGCACCGGGCAGGTCGCCCCCGACCGGGTGCTGGGACTGACGTTCACCAACAAGGCCGCGGGCGAACTGTCCGAGCGCGTCCGCACCGCCCTCGCGCGCGCGGGCGTCACCGACCCCGACCCGGCCGACCCCGACACCGCCCCCGGCGACCCGCGCATCTCCACCTACCACGCCTTCGCCGGACAGCTCCTGACCGACCACGGCCTGCGCATCGGCCTGGAACCCGGCTCCCGGCTGCTCGCCGACGCCACCCGCTACCAGCTCGCCGCCCGCGTCCTGGCCGCCAGCCCCGGCCCCCACCCCGCCCTCACCCGTGGCCTGTCCGCCCTCACCGCCGACCTGCTCGCCCTCGACGCGGAACTCTCCGAGCACCTCACCGAGCCCGCCCGGCTGACCGCGTACGACGACGAACTCACCGCCCTGCTCGACACCCTCGACCCCGCGAAACGCGGCTACGCGTGGGTGCGCGACGTCGCCCCGGCCGTGCGCGCCCGCACCGAACTGGCCTCACTCGTCGCCGCCTACCGCGCCCAGAAGAAGAGCCGCGACCTGCTCGACTTCGGCGACCAGATCGCGCTGTCCGCCGCACTCGCCCGCCGCCATCCGCAGGTCGGGCGGGCGCTGCGCGAGGAGTTCGGCGTCGTGCTGCTGGACGAGTACCAGGACACCTCCGTCGCCCAACGGCTGCTGCTCGCTGCCCTCTTCGGCGACGGCACCGGCCACCCGGTCACCGCCGTCGGCGACCCCTGCCAGGCCATCTACGGCTGGCGCGGCGCCTCCGTCGCCAACCTCGACGACTTCCCCCGGCACTTCCCGCACCGCGACGGCACCCCCGCCGCCCGCCACTCGCTCAGCGAGAACCGGCGCAGCGGCGGCCGCCTGCTGGAGTTCGCCAACCGCCTCGCCGCCCCGCTGCGCGCCCGCCACGAAGGCGTCGAGGCGTTGCGACCCGCGCCCGGCGCCGAACATGACGGCACGGTGCGCTGCGCCCTGCTGCCCACCCAGGCCGACGAGACCGCCTGGGCCGCCGACTCCGTGCGCCACCTCGTCGCCACCGGCACCCCGCCCGGCGAGATCGCGGTGCTGTGCCGCACCGCGGGGCACTTCGCCGACCTGCACGCCGCACTGGTGGAACGCGACGTGCCCGTCGAGGTCGTCGGCCTGTCCGGGCTGCTGCACCTGCCGGAGATCGCCGACCTCGTCGCCACCTGCGAGGTCCTGCACGACCCCACCGCCAACTCCGCCCTCGTCCGCCTGCTGACCGGCCCCCGCTGGCGCATCGGCCCCCGCGACCTGGCGCTGCTCGGCCGCCGCGCCCGCCTGCTGGTCCGGCACGCCCGCGGCGACGACGGCGGCGACCCGCTGGCCAGGGCCGTCGAGGGCACCGACCCCGCCGAGGTCGTCTCGCTCGCCGACGCCCTGGAGACCTTCCTCGACGCCGCCTCCCACCCCGGCGACGCACTGCCGTTCTCCACCGCCGCCCGCGCCCGCTTCGCCCGCCTCGCCGCCGAACTGCGCGACCTGCGCCGCGCGCTCGCCGACCCGCTGATGGACGTGCTGCACCGGGTGCTCGCCGTCACCGGCCTGGAGGTCGAGCTGTCCGCCTCCCCGCACGCGCTCGCCGCCCGCCGCCGCGAGACACTGCGCGCCTTCCTCGACGTCGCCGCGGGCTTCGCCTCCCTCGACGGCGACGCCACCCTGCGCGCCTTCCTCGCCTTCCTGCGCACCGCCGTCCAGTACGAGAAGGGCCTCGACGGCTCCCTGCCCGGCGGCGAGAACACTGTCAAGGTGCTCACCGCCCACAAGGCCAAGGGCCTGGAGTGGGACGTCGTCGTGGTGCCGGGACTGGTCCGCGACGCGTTCCCCTCCGCCAAGGCCCGCGAGCTGTGGCCGGTCAGCCCCCAGGTGCTGCCGCACGCCCTGCGCGGCGACGCGGCCACCCTGCCCGACGTCACCGACTGGACCAAACAGGGCCTCGACGCGTTTCGCGTCGCGATGCGCGAGCACAACGCCACCGAGGAACTGCGCCTGGGCTACGTCACGTTCACCCGCCCGCGCTCCCTGCTGCTGGCCAGCGGCCACTGGTGGGGGCCCACCCAGAAGAAGAAGCGCGGCCCCTCGGACTTCCTGCTGGCGCTGCGCGAGCACTGCGAGGCGGGCCCCGGCTTCGGCGAGATCGAGGCGTGGGCCGACGAACCGGCCGACGACGCGACGAACCCGTCGCTGGACGCCGCCCCCGACCACACCTGGCCGCTGCCGCTCGACCCCGCCGCGCTGGACCGCCGCCGGGAGGCGGCCCGGACGGTGCGGGGGCTGCTGGAGGAGTGGTCGGCGACGTCCGGCCCGCGCGAGTCCGCCGGCCGGGCCGAGGACTTCGTGGACCCCGACTGGCCGCCGCCGGAGGAGCCGGAGGAGCCCGACTGGGGTGAGCCGAAGCCGGACCTGGGCGGCGGGCCGGAGTGGGACGAGGCCGCCTGGGAGGACGAAGCCGGGGAGGACGGCGGCTGGGAGGAGTGGTCCACCGAGCGGCCCCGCGTGCCCGCCGCCCGCCCGGAGGCCGACCCCGTCACGCACGGCCCCGTCGCGCACGGCCCCGTACCGGAGCCCGCGCCGCGGCCCGAAACCGCACCGGCACTCACCCCTCACGAGCCCGCGCCGCAGCCGTCGGCGGCGCTGCTGCCCGAGGAAGCCCGTGCCGTCGACTCCTGGGACCGGGACCTCGACGCGCTCGCCGCCGAACTGCGCGCGGCCCGCCGCACCGGCCGCGAGGTACCCGTACCGGCGTCGCTCACCGCCTCGCAGCTGCTGCGGATGGCGGAGGACCCCGACGCGTTCGCCCACGAGCTGGCCCGGCCCATGCCGCGCGAGCCGCGGCCCGGCGCCCGGCGCGGCACCCGCTTCCACGCCTGGCTGGAGTCGCGCTTCGAGGAGCTGCCGCTGATCGGCCTGGACGAACTGCCCGGCATGGAACCGGAACCGGACGCCGAGATCGCCGACGAACGCGATCTGGAAGCCCTCAAGGAGGCGTTCGCCCGCACGCCCTACGCGGAGCGCACCCCGCACGCCGTCGAGTTCCCGTTCCAGATGACGCTGGCCGGACGCCTGGTGCGCGGCCGGATCGACGCGGTCTACGCCGAGCCGGACGGCGGTTTCGAGATCGTCGACTGGAAGACCGGCCGCACCGCCGACGCCGACCCCCTCCAGCTCGCCGTCTACCGGCTGGCCTGGGCGGAACGGCACGGGCTGCCCCCGCAGCGGGTCCGCGCCGCGTTCGTCTTCATCCGCACCGGCCGGATCGTGCGCCCGGACGACCTGCCGGACCGCGCCGCGCTGGAGCGGCTGATGCGCGGCGAGGACGCCCGCGACGACGCCGACGACGCCGACGAGGCCGCCGCGGTACGCCCGGACGACCCGTTCGCGGCGGTCCTCGACGAGGCACCCTGACCGCCCGCGGCGACCGCCCCCGGCCCACCGGCGGTCACACCCGGATAGGCTCGGGGCATGAGTAGCACCCCGGACAACGGCGTCCGCGCGTACATCGACACCCACCGCGACGCGTTCCTCGACGACCTCGCCGCCTGGCTGCGGATCCCCTCGGTCTCCGCCGACCCCGGGCGCGCAGGCGACGTGACCCGCAGCGCCGAGTGGCTCGCCGCCGAGCTGAGCGCCACCGGCTTCCCCGTCGTCGAGGTCTGGCCGACCCCCGGCCTGCCCGCGGTCTACGCCGAGTGGCCGTCCGGCGACCCGGACGCGCCCACCGTCCTGGTCTACGGCCACCACGACGTGCAGCCCGCCGCCCGCGAGGACGGCTGGGACTCCGACCCGTTCGAACCGGTGATCCGGGGCGGCCGGATGTACGCGCGCGGCGCCGCCGACGACAAGGGACAGGTCTTCTTCCACACCCTCGGGGTCCGCGCGCACCTCGCCGCCACCGGCCGCACCGCGCCCGCCGTCAACCTCAAGCTGATCGTCGAGGGCGAGGAGGAGTCCGGCTCCCCGCACTTCGCCGCCCTGCTGCGCGACCGCGCCGACCGGCTCGCCTGCGACACCGCGATCGTCTCCGACACCGGCATGTGGGCGAAGGACACCCCGACCGTGTGCACCGGCATGCGCGGCCTCGCCGACTGCCAGGTCGACCTGTACGGGCCCGACCAGGACATCCACTCCGGCTCGTTCGGCGGCGCGGTCCCCAACCCCGCCACCGAGGCCGCCCGGCTCGCCGCCGCCCTGCACGACGAGGACCGGCGCGTCGCCGTCCCCGGGTTCTACGACGGCGTCACCGAGCTGACCGACCGCGAACGCGAACTGTTCGCCGCCCTGCCCTTCGACGAGGCGGGCTGGCTGCGCACCGCGAAGTCCCACGCCGCCCTCGGCGAGACCGGCCACACCACCCTGGAACGGATCTGGGCCCGCCCGACCGCCGAGGTCAACGGCATCCACGGCGGCTACGGCGGCCCCGGCGGCAAGACCATCGTGCCCGCCACCGCGCAGCTGAAGCTGTCGTTCCGGCTGGTCGCCGGGCAGGACACCGGCAAGGTGCAGCAGGCCGTACGCGACTGGATCGCCGCCCGGCTGCCCGCCGGCATCCGCCACGAGGTCACCTTCTGGGGCGCCACCCGCCCCTGCCTGACGCCGCTCGACCACCCCGCGCTGACCGCGCTCACCCGCGCGATGGGGCGGGCCTTCGAACGCGAGGTGCTCTTCACTCGTGAGGGTGGCTCGGGTCCGGCCGCGGACCTCCAGGACGTGCTGGGCGTGCCCGTGCTCTTCCTGGGAATCTCCGTACCGTCCGACGGCTGGCACTCGGTGAACGAGAAGGTCGAGCTGGATCTGCTCCTCAAGGGCGTGGAGACCGCCGCGTACCTGTGGAGCGACCTGGCGGAGAATTGGCGGCGGTGAGCGCGACGCCGTGAACCGAAGGCGGCGCCGCGCCCGTCGCGGGCGCCGCGAGGAGACCGCGGCGCCGCCCGGCGCCACGCGTGACGCCGTACGGCACGACGCCGTACCGCGTCCCGGAACGTCCACGTTTCAAGGGGAGTTGGAAGCAGCCTTGTCCGTAGCACAAGCACCCCTGCCCATGCGGCCCCTGGCCCTCACCCGCCCGGGTGTCGACCGCGCCGCCCACCACCGGCTGGACGAGGCGTGGCTGGCGGCCGCCTGGAGCCACCCGTCCACCCGCGTCCTGGTGGTATCCGGCGGCCAGGTCCTCGTCGAGGACACCGCCGACGGGCGCACCGAACTCGTCCTCGTCCCCTCCTTCGACGCCCCCGTCAGCGAGAACCACCGCTACTTCCTGGGCACCGACGAGAAGGGCACGCACTACTTCGCCCTCCAGAAGGACACCCTGCCCGGCCGCATGGACGACGCCGCCAGGCCCGCCGGACTGCGCGAGGTCGGCGGCCTGCTGTCGGAACGCGACGCGGGACTGATGGTGCACGCCGTCGCGCTGGAGAACTGGCAGCGCATGCACCGCTTCTGCTCCCGCTGCGGCGAACGCACCGTCATCGCCGCCGCCGGGCACGTACGCCGCTGCCCGGCCTGCGGCGCCGAGCACTACCCGCGCACCGACCCGGCCGTCATCATGCTCGTCACCGACGACCAGGACCGCTGCCTGCTCGGCCACCAGCTGCACTGGCCGCAGGGCCGCTTCTCCACCCTCGCCGGATTCGTCGAGCCGGGGGAGCCCATCGAGCAGGCCGTGGTGCGCGAGGTGGCCGAGGAGACCGGCGTGACGGTCGGCGAGGTCTCCTACGTCGCCAGCCAGCCCTGGCCGTTCCCCTCCAGCCTGATGCTGGGCTTCATGGCCCGCGCCACCAGCTCCGAGATCACGGTGGACGGCGAGGAGATCCACGAGGCCCGCTGGTTCTCCCGCGACGACCTGCGCCAGGGCATCGAGTCCGGCGAGATCCTGCCGCCGAGCGGCATCTCGATCGCGGCCCGCCTGATCGAGCTGTGGTTCGGCGAGCCGCTTCCGACGGGCGGCGCGCAGCGGAACGCGTAACGGCTTACGCATGCCCGCGCCCCGTCTCCCAGCCCACCGCTGGGAGACGGGGCGCGGGCGTCCGCCTTGGGGCCTCAGACCGCGAGGGCCTGCTTGACCTGGGCCAGGCTCGGGTTCGTCATCACGACGTCCTCGCCGCCGCCGGCCGGGACGACCAGGACGGTGGGCACCGTCTGGTTGCCGCCGTTGGCCTTCTCCACGAACGCCGCCGACTCCGGGTCCTGCTCGATGTTGATCTCGGTGTACGCGATCCCCTCGCGCTCCAGCTGGCTCTTCAGCCGCCGGCAGTAGCCGCACCACGTGGTGCTGTACATCGTCACGGTGCCCTGCATCGGTCCTCGATCTCCCTCGGCGGTCGGTGGTGCGCGGCCCGGGTGGCGCGCGGTGCGCGGTCACGCGCCGTTCGCGTGGCACCCGATTCTGCAACGCTCAACGACCGCCGTCGATTCCCGGGCGCCCCGCCGTCCACAGGCGCCGGTACGACTGCCGGTGTTCGTACGACCATCGCACACCACCTGTGGACAACTTTCCCGACCGTTCCGGCGGACCTGGCAGCATGGCGGGGTGACTGCACCAACGGAAGCCTCCCTGTTCGCACCCGTCCCGGACTCCCCGGACGCGGTGCTCGACGGGCTCGACCCGGAGCAGCGCGCCGTCGCCACCGCGCTGCACGGGCCGGTGTGCGTGCTGGCCGGTGCCGGAACGGGCAAGACCCGCGCCATCACGCACCGCATCGCCTACGGGGTGCGCGCCGGGATACTCCAGCCCGGCAGCGTGCTGGCGGTCACCTTCACCGCGCGCGCCGCGGGCGAGATGCGCGGCAGGCTCCGGCAGCTGGGCGCCGCCGGGGTGCAGGCCCGCACGTTCCACTCCGCCGCCCTGCGCCAGCTCCAGTACTTCTGGCCCCGCGTCGTCGGCGGGCCGCTGCCCCGGCTGGTCGAACGCAAGGCCCAGCTGGTCGCGGAGGCCGCCACACGCGGCGGCCTGCGCCTGGACCGCGGCGAGCTGCGCGACGTCACCGGCGAGATCGAATGGGCCAAGGTCACCCAGACCGTCCCCGAGGACTACGCGGCCGCCGCCGCCCGGGCCGGCCGCGAGACCCCCCGCGACCCCGCCGAGACCGCCCGCCTCTACACCACCTACGAGCAGCTCAAGCGCGACCGCGGCGTGATCGACTTCGAGGACGTGCTGCTGCTGACCGTCGGCGTGCTGCACGAGCGGCCCGACGTCGCCGACCAGGTCCGCTCCCAGTACCAGCACTTCGTCGTCGACGAGTACCAGGACGTCAGCCCCCTCCAGCAGCGCCTGCTCGACCTGTGGCTCGGCGACCGCGACACCCTGTGCGTCGTCGGCGACGCGGGCCAGACCATCTACTCCTTCACCGGGGCCACCCCCGAGTACCTGCTCGGCTTCCGCGGCCGCTACCCCGGTGCCACCGTCGTGAAGCTGGTGCGCGACTACCGCTCCACCCCGCAGGTCGTCCACCTCGCCAACGGCGTGCTGGCCCAGGCCCGCGGCCAGGCCGCCGCCCACCGCCTGGAACTGGTCTCCCAGCGCCCGCCCGGCCCCGACCCCTCCTGCACCGAGTACGCCGACGAGCCCGCCGAGGCCGAGGGCACCGCCCGCCACGTGCGCCGCCTGATCGACTCCGGCGTGCGCCCCAGCGAGATCGCCGTCCTCTACCGCGTCAACGCCCAGTCCGAGGTCTACGAGCAGGCCCTCGCCGACGCGGGCGTGCCCTACCAACTGCGCGGCGCCGAACGGTTCTTCGAACGCGTCGAGGTCCGCGAGGCCGGAGCCGCCCTGCGTGGCGCGGCCCGCTTCGGCGCCAACGACACCCTGCTGGACGGCGCCGTCGACCTGCCCTCCCAGGTGCGCGCCGTGCTGTCCACCAAGAACTGGACCCCGCAGCCCCCCGCCGGATCCGGCGCCGCGCGCGACCGCTGGGAGTCGCTGGCCGCGCTGGTGCGGCTGGCCGAAGACTTCGCCGCCGTCCGCCCCGACGCCTCCCTCGCCGACCTGGTGGCCGAACTCGACGAGCGCGCCGCCGCCCAGCACGCCCCCACCGTCGAAGGCGTCACCCTCGCCTCCCTGCACGCCGCCAAGGGCCTGGAATGGGACGCGGTCTTCCTCGTCGGCCTCACCGAGGGCACGCTGCCGATCACCTACGCGAAGACCGAGGCGCAGATCGAGGAGGAACGACGCCTGCTCTACGTGGGCGTCACCCGGGCCCGCTCCCACCTGTCTCTGTCATGGGCGCTGTCGCGTTCCCCCGGCGGATACGGCGGCCGCCGCCCCACCCGCTTCCTCACCGGCCTGCGCGGCGGACCCGGCGCCCGCCACGCCGCGCCGGGCCCGTTCGGCGCCGCCGGCTCGGTGACCGGTCCCGACCTCGCCGGCTCTGGGCGCACGGGACGCGGCGGCGCGGATGACGGCGTGGGCGGCGCGGGGGGCGGCGGGGAGCGCGTGCCGGGGGCGCGTCGGCGCGGGCCGGTGCGTTGCCGGGTGTGCGGGCGCACGCTGTCGGAGGCCGGCGAGATCAAACTGATGCGCTGCGAGGACTGCCCCAGCGACCTCGACGAGGGCCTCCACGAGCGGCTGCACGACTGGCGCCGGGCCCGCGCGAGCGACCTCGGCCAGCCCGCGTTCTGCGTCTTCACCGACAAGACACTGCTGGCCATCGCCGAGGCGCGGCCCGAGGACGAGCAGGACCTGGCCCGTATCGCGGGCGTCGGCGCACGCAAGCTGCGCAGCTTCGGGGCGGACGTCCTGGCCCTGTGCGCGGGCCGCGAACTCGCGCCGCAGGACGCTCCCGAAGGCGCCCTCGAAGCCGCCGTCGAAGAACCCGGGGAACCGAAACTGTCCGGAACCCCGGATTCCATCGAAAGCCCTGTTGCCCCCGTTACGGATTCGTCGAATAAATAGTTTGCGCGCGTCGATGGAATCCTCATAGCCTGCGTGAGCACGGTCGCTCACGGCCCTTCCGGGGGCTGAGGAAGCCGTGATGTACTGGTCCGGGCACGTCCCGAACCACCCGCAGGACCCTGTCCCCATAAGCCGCGAGACGCCGAGAGGAGGCGAGAGAAATGATCAGCATCACCGAGATCACCAAACTGACCGGTCGCCCGGCCACCGACTCCCGCCTGTCCGGCGGCTCGTCGCTGTCCCTCGCCTGCGCTCTGCGCGGCACCGGTCTGTCCGGCGCCGGCTTCTTCGGCGGCGGCCGTCTTGTCGGCGGTGCCGGCGAGCGACCGGTCCAGGCACCGGCGGCGGAAGCGGCAGCACTGGCCCTCGGCTATGTGCCCGCGGCCGACGGTGCCGGATTCCCGCAGCAGGACTGGGACAGCGCCGCCAATGGCGACACGAACGCAGTGACGAAGCACCACCGCAAGATGCGGGCCTTCCGCGGGCTCGAACCCTGGAGAGATCCAGCCTGATCCACCATCAGGTCGGCACCTTCAGGGCCGCGGAACCCGTGAACCGGGATCCGCGGCCCTTCTGTTTGTGCAGGTGAAACAGGTGAAGGGGCCTCGGAACACACCGACCCGGTACCGACCCAGCCCGGCCCACCGGCCGGACCGACAGACGAGGAAGACACCAGACCGTGCATTCCACCCCGCCCTCCCCGTCAGTACCGCCTTCCGAAACGATCTCCCAGCCCGCCGTGCCCCCGGAGGCCCCCTTGCTCCCCCTGACCGAGCTCGACGACGAGATCGAGCGCCTCGGCGTCCCCGTCCCCTGTCGCTCCTACGACCCCGAGGTGTTCTTCGCCGAGACCCCGGCCGACGTCGAGTACGCCAAGTCCCTGTGCCAGACCTGCCCGGTCCGCGAGGCCTGCCTCGCCGGGGCCAAGGGCCGCCGTGAGCCCTGGGGCGTGTGGGGCGGTGAGCTGTTCGTGCAGGGCGTCGTGGTGCCCCGCAAGCGGCCGCGTGGCCGTCCGCGCAAGAACGAGGTCGTGGCATGAGGCTCCGCGCCGCCACCGGAACGATCGACAACCCGATGACGCACAACCCGCAGAAGCAGGCCCCGATGACCCCGTCCGCCTTCGAGACCACCCACCACGCCGCCGCCGCGGCGACCCGCCAGAACAGGACCCGTGAGATGCAACTCTTCCCAGAAGCCCTGGCCCGCGCCCATGTGCAGGAACGGCTCTACGAGGCCGAGTCCGAACGCGCCGCCCGCCGGGTGCTCACCGCTCGCCGCCTCCAGCGACGGGCCGAGCGCGCTTCGCTCAAGGCCCGCCGGGCGCTCGCCCTCGTCGTCATGCAGTAACGCGCGCGGAGACGACGCACGTGCGGGGTGACGGCAGCCGCCGTCACCACGTAACGATCGCATAACGCCTCGGCTCCCCGCAGGAGCCACCACCCCGGGGCCGGTCCCGCACAGGACCGGCCCTGCGGTGCGTTGTGTCCCGATCCGCCCGGCGTACGGAGGTATCGTCTCCAGGTGGATCAGAAGACTCGCAACCCCGCTTCTGAAGACCGTCCCGCCGAGCCGGACGCCGCGCCGCCCACGGTCTGCGCGCGCTGCGGCACCGTGAGCGAGCGAACACCGGTCACCTGGACCTGCTCCGTCGAAGGCGGCGTCCGCCGCTACTTCTGCGACGACTGCGCCCGCGCCCACCTGCGCAGCATCGAAGGCCGCCTCGACTCCGCGTGGTGGTAGCCGCCGCCCCTCACCCCTCGGGGTCGTCCGCCGCGAACCCCGGCAGCCAGTCGAGCAGTTCGTCCCGCAACCGCACCGCGGCGTCCAGCTGACACAGCACGCCGATCGTGCTCAGCGTCACCCGGTGGATCAGCAGGTACGACGGCGGCAGGTTCAGCTGCTTGCCCAGCTGATACGCGGGCGAGCGCGGATCGGCCACCCGCGCCGCCTGATTGCGCATCCAGCCGCGCCCGAAGGTGAACTCCTCCACCCCCGCCGGCTCGATGATCGGCAGCAGGTAGTCCAGCACCGCGTCCGGGTCGAGCGTGATCGTCGGCCTGACGAACCCCTCCTCCCGCAGGATCGCCAGCACCCCCTCGGCGTCACCGTCCAGCGCCAGCCGCAACGACGTCCCGATCGGCAACGGCAACCCCTCCGGCAACCGGTCCACCGTCCCGAAGTCCAGCACCCCCAGCCGCCAGCCGTCCGCCGGACCGTCGT
The DNA here is from genome assembly GCF_019890615.1 of Streptantibioticus parmotrematis. Classification (GTDB taxonomy): domain Bacteria; phylum Actinomycetota; class Actinomycetes; order Streptomycetales; family Streptomycetaceae; genus Streptantibioticus_D; species Streptantibioticus_D parmotrematis. The sequence goes on from NZ_JAINVZ010000002.1 coordinate 521,226, forward strand.
CCACCAGCAGCCGGAAGTTCCCCGGATGCGGATCGGCGTGCAGCAACCCGGTGCGCGCCGGACCCGCGAACAGGAAGTGCGCCAGCAACTGCCCCGCCCGGTCCCGCTCCGACTTCGTGCCTTCCGCGATCACCTCCGCCAGCGGCACCCCGTCCATCCACTCCGTCACCAGAACCTGCTCGGCCTGGTGCACCACGTCCGGCACCACCACGTCCGGATCCTGCGCGAACTCCACCGCGTGCGCGTGCTGCGCCTGCGCCTCCAGCGCGTAGTCCAGCTCCTCCGAGACCCGCTCCCGCAGCTCCGTGATCAGCGGCTTGATGTCCATCCCCGGGATCAACGGCCCGAACAACCGCGCCACCCGGCCCAGTTGGGACAGATCCGACAGCAACGCCGCGCCCGCCCCCGGATACTGCACCTTGACCGCCACCACCCGGCCGTCGTGCCACACCGCCCGGTGCACCTGCCCGATCGACGCCGCCGCCGCGGGCTGCTCGTCGAACTCCTCGAACAACTCCCGCCAGTCCTCGCCCAGCGCCTTCGCCAGCACCTCGTGCACCGTGCGCGCGGGCATCGGCGGCGCCGCTTCCTGCAACTTCGTCAACGCCGCCCGGTACGGCCCGGCGACCTCCTCCGGCAGCGCCGCCTCGAAGACGGACAGCGCCTGCCCGAACTTCATCGCCCCGCCCTTGAGCTCCCCGAGCACCTTGAACAACTGCTCGGCGGTGCGCTGCTGCAACTCGCTCGCCACGACGTCCGCCGGACGCCCCCCGATCCGCTTGCCGAGCCCCAGCGTGGCCCGGCCCGCGAAGCCGAGGGGCAGCGCCGCGAGCTTGGCGGTCCGGGTCACTGCCTTGCGAGGAAGATCCGACATGCGCCCCTCTTTCGTCACACCCGTGCCGCCCGCCTCGGCGCGGGGTGGTCACCCGGCCATTGTCGCGCGCCCCGTCCTCCGCCCCGCACCGCACCCGCAATCCGGATGCGGCGGGGCGGGGGAGCGGACGGGGGCGAGATCGGCGAGGGAGAGGGAGAGGCGAGCGCCGACGCTCGCGATCCCCACCGGGGGGCTCCCCGCCCCCTCCCCCTCCTCCCCCCCCCCCCCCCGCCGATCC
>NZ_JAINVZ010000020.1 GCF_019890615.1 Streptantibioticus parmotrematis
GGTTTGGGGGGTGGCGGGGGCCGTGGGGGGGGGGGGGGGGGGGGGGGGGGGGGGAGGGGGCGGGGGGGGGGGGGGGGGGGGGCGGGGGGGGAGGGGGGGGGGGGGGGGCGGGGGGGCGGGGGGCGGGGCGCGCCCCTCGCCCCGCCTCACCCCGTCGCGATCCCCGCCTCCACCGCCTTCGCGTAGTCGTCGTCGACCAGCACCACGTCGTACCCGGCGCGCTCCAGCAGGCTCGCCGCGACGCTCGCGCGGAAGCCGCCCGCGCAGTGCAGCCACAGCCGCCGGTCACGCGGCAACTCGTCGATCCTGGGCAGCAGTTGATGGACGGGCAGGTGGCGCGAGCCCAGGATGTGGCCCACCGCGCGCTCGTCGTCGCGGCGTACGTCGACCAGCAGGTCGCCATCGGGGCGTGCGGCCGCCTCCGCGAACGTGGCGCGCGGATAGGCGCGTTGGCCGGGCACGTCGCCGACCGCCGCGCCCGCCGGGCGGTCCACCCCGATGCGCGCCAACTGCCGTTGCGCGGCGGCCACTTGCTCGCCGCTCTCGCCGACGAGGGTGAGCGGTTCGCCCCACGGCAGCAGCCAGCTGACGTACGTGGAGAACTGGTCGCCCAGCTCGATGCCGACGCTCCCGGCGAGGTGCCCGGCCGCGTACGCGGTGCGGTCGCGCAGGTCCAGCACCCACTGGCCGTCCGCGATCCTGCGCCGCAGCTCGGCCGCGTCCACCGGCTCGGGCGGGGCGAGGTCGGCGGGCCCCGGGCCCCTGCGGTTCAACGGCTGGGCGTAGAAGGCGGGGTACGTGGTCAGCCCGGCGACCAGGCGGGCGGCGAAGGTGTCCTCGTCCGGCTCGGTCAGCGCGTCGTTGCGGCGGCGCTCGTCGGCGAGGGTGACCGGGCCCGCGTCGTCGATCCCGGAGGCGCACGGGCCGACCGAGCAGAAGCTGCCGAAGCCGTGCGTGGGATAGACCGCCGCGTCGTCCGGCAGCCGTGCGGCGAGCCGCCGCGCCGAGCGGTACTGCGCCCGGGCCAGCTCCTCGGTGCGTTCGGGGTCCACCAGGTCGGTGCGGCCGACCGTGCCGTACAGCAGCGAGCCACCGGTGAACACGGCAGGCGCGGCCTCTCCGTCGGTGACGACGTAGGCCAGGTGCCCGTCGGTGTGGCCGGGGGTGGCGACGACCTCGACGGTGAGCGAGCCGACCGCCAGCCGCTCGCCGTCCCGCACCGGGCGGCAGGTGAACGAGACGGTCTCCTCGGCCGAGAGCACGTACGGCACGCCGTGCCGCCGGGCCAGTTCCCAGCCGCCGGTCACGTAGTCGTTGTGCACGTGCGTCTCCACCACGAGCCCGCAGGCGGCTCCGGCCTTCTCCAGCACCTCCTCCACCCGGTCCAGGTCCCGCTGCGGGTCGACCACGACCGCCGTGCGGCCGTCGTGCACGACATAGCTGCGGTTGCCCAGCTCCCGTGTGGGGATCACCTCGACCTCAAGCACCGCACACGTCCTTTCCGTCGATGCGCCGCTCCGCCAACGTCCCTTGCCGCAAGGCACTTTGACCGCCGCGCTTCCGTCAATGCACGAATGTACGTACATTAACTCTCGTGCGATCGAGCAGAGCAAACACCCCTGTGGGGGACGCGAGTTCACCGGCAGGCGGCCCGCGCGGTGCCGCGCGGCCCGACCGGTCCAGTCCGCTGCCGCTGTGGGCGCAGGTCCGCGACGACCTGCGCGGGCGGCTGACGGACGGCGAGTTCGGCGCCGACGGCGCGCCCTTCCCCGGCGAGCTGGCGCTCGTCGAGCAGTACGGCGTGAGCCGCCACACCGTGCGCGAGGCGCTGCGCAGCCTGCGCGCCGAGGGACTGGTGGTCGCCGAACGCGGCAGGCCGCCGCGGCTCGCGGTGCCCGCCGAGATAGAGCAGCCGCTCGGCGCGCTCTACAGCCTGTTCGCCTCCGTCGAGGCGGCCGGGCGGACCCAGCGCAGCGTGGTGCGGGTGCTGGACGTGCGGGCGGACGGGGTCTTCGCCGCCCGCCTGGGACTTGAGGAGTCCGCGCCGCTGCTGCACCTGGAGCGGCTGCGGCTCGCGGACGACGAACCACTCGCCGTGGACCGCGTGTGGCTGCCCGCGGGGCTCGCGGCGCCGCTGCTGCACGCGGACTTCACGCACACCTCGCTCTACGACGAGTTGGCGCTGCGCACCGGCGTGCGGCTGACCGGGGGGCGCGAGGTGCTGCGGGCGGTGGTGCCCACGGCGGCGGAACGGCGGCTGCTCGGCATCGACGCGGACGTGGCCGCGTTCGCCGTCGACCGCCTGGGGCTGGCAGGGGACCGCCCGGTGGAGTGGCGGCACACGCTGGTGCGCGGCGACCGGTTCACCGCGCGGGCGGAGTTCTCGGCCCGGGAGGGCTACCGGCTGGATCTGGCGGGCGCGGGACGGGAGTTGAGTCGATGACGCGGACGGCACGGGGCGCGGGTGACGAGGAGGCTGACGGGCGCGAGGCCGACAGTTCCGACGACGGCTGCCGCGACATCGACGCGCAGGAAGCGGACGCGCTGATACGGGCGGGCCGCGCGGTGCTGCTGGACGTGCGGGAGGAGGACGAGTGGCGGGCCGGGCACGCGCCGGGCGCCGTGCTCTCGCCGCTCTCCGGGCCGTGCCGCGCACCGGAGTTGACCGCCGGTCAACTGTTGATCGCGGTGTGCCGGTCGGGCCGCCGGTCCGCGCTGGTCGCCGAGCGGCTGCGGGCGGCCGGCACGCCGGTGCGCAACCTGCGCGGCGGGATGGGCGCCTGGGCGGGCGCCGGGCTGCCCGTGCGGCGGCCGGACGGTCGCCCGGGGATCGTGGCGTGACGGTCCTGGGCGTCGTGCTGGGCGCCCTGATCGGCCTCAGCCTGGGCGCGCTCGGCGGGGGCGGCTCCATCCTCACCGTGCCGGTGCTGGTCTACGTGCTCGGGCAGCCGCCCCGCGAGGCCACCACCGCGGGCCTGGTCGTGGTCGGTGTGACCGCGCTGACCGGCGCGGTCGGCCACGCCCGCGCGGGCCACGTGCGGTGGCGGGCCGGTCTGGCGTTCGGCGCCGCCGGTACCGTGGCGAGCTTCGCGGGCACCGCGCTGAACCGCAGCGTGGACCCCACCGTGCTGCTGCTGTGCTTCGCCGCGTTGATGGTCGTCTCGGCGGTCGGCATGCTGCGCCGCTACCGTGGCGGCCGGACCGCCGCCGCCGGGCCCCCGGAGCGTTCGCCCGCCCACCCGGTCGCGCGCGTCCTGGTCTCCGGTTCCGTCGTGGGCTTCCTGACGGGCTTCCTCGGGGTGGGCGGCGGCTTCGTCATCGTGCCCGCGCTGGTGGCCGCGCTGGGCTACGAGATGCCGGTGGCCGTCGGCACCTCGCTGCTGGTGATCGCCGTCAACTCGGCCGTCGCGCTGGCCGCCAGGGCCGGGGCCGAACGCTTCCCGTGGCACGTCCTCGTCCCGCTGACCGTCGCCGCCGTCGCCGGGTCGCTCGCCGGGCGCGCGGTGTGCGCCCGCGTCCCGGCGCCGGTGCTGGGCCGCGCCTTCGCCACGCTCACCGTCGCCGTGGCGGGCTACCTCGTGGTGCGCTGCGCGGCGGGCGCGGTGTGAGCGCCACCGGGTCCGTTCAGTCCAGCGAGCCCGTCACCCAGAAGCGCTCCAGCCGGTCGGCGTACGGCGTGATGTCGATGCCGCGTTCGGCCAGCCACTCGTCGGAGTAGTACGTGTCGAGGTAGCGCTCGCCCGGGTCGCACAACAGCGTGACCACGGAGCCCCGTCGGCCGCGCGCCAGCATCTCGGCGATGATCCGGAACGCGGCCCACGTGCCGGTCCCGGTGGACGCGCCGGTGCGGCGGCCCAGCAGCCGTTCCAGCACGCGGATGGTGGCGATGGACGCGGCGTCCGGCACCCGCATCATGCGGTCGACCGCGCCCGGCACGAAGCTGGGCTCCACGCGCTGCCGCCCGATGCCCTCGATGCGTGAACCGCGGTCGGTGGTCACACCCGGGTCGCCGGTGCGCCAGCCGCCGAAGAACGCGGAGTTCTCCGGGTCGGCGACGCACACCCCGGTCTCGCGCTGGGTGTAGTGCACGTAGCGGGCGATGGTGGCCGAGGTGCCGCCGGTGCCGGCGGTCGCGACGATCCACGCGGGCTCGGGGTGGCGCTCGGCGGCCAGCTGGCGGAAGACGGACTCAGCGATGTTGTTGTTGCCGCGCCAGTCGGTGGCGCGTTCGGCGTACGTGAACTGGTCCATGTAGTGCCCGCCGGTCTCGGCGGCCAGCGCGGTGGCGGCCTCGTACACCTCGCAGGGGTTGTCGACCAGGTGACATCGGCCGCCGTGGAACTCGATCAGCGCGATCTTGGCCCGGCTGGTGGTGCGCGCCATCACCGCGACGAACGGCACCCCGATGAGCTTGGCGAAGTACGCCTCGGACACGGCCGTGGACCCGCTGGACGCCTCGATCACCGGGCGGCCCGGCCGGATCCAGCCGTTGCACAGCGCGTACAGGAACAGCGACCTGGCGAGCCGGTGCTTGAGCGATCCGGTCGGGTGGGTGGACTCGTCCTTCAGGTACAGGTCGATCCCCCACGCCTCGGGCAGCGGCACCGCCAGCAGGTGGGTGTCGGCGGAGCGGTTGGCGTCGGACTGCACCTTGCCGACCGCCTCGCGCAGCCAGCGGCGGTAGGCGGGGTCGTGCCGGTCGACGTCCAGCTCCAGCGGCTCCAGGGGCTCCCGCTGCGCGGGCATGGTGTTCGTCATGCCCGCCTGTATAGCGCCGGGATGCCCTCAAACGGTCACTTGGGGTGAACGCGCATCCTGGCTTATTGATCGCGAATCCCTCATTGATCGCGCGCTGTCGATCGCGCGTTCCCGATCACGGAACGGTCCGCCCGGCCACGCTGCCGGGCGGACCGTTCCCACGCCGTGTGGCGGTCTTCCGACGGTCAGCGCGCCAGGTGGTACGCCGTGTGGATCTCGCGCCACGACTTCGGCTGCGGCACGGCACCACGCGCGGCGGCGGGCGCCTTCGTGCCCGGTGCCACCGGGCCGGTCGCCGGGCGGGCCGGGGTGAACAGCCACGTGGTGAACAGCGGGCCGAGCTTCTTGCCGGAGACCTTCTCGGCCAGCGCCTGGAACTGCGCGAAGTCGGCGTTGCCGTAGGCGTGTTGGGCGGTCCAGGCCTTGAGGATCGTGAAGAACGCCTTGTCGCCCACGGTGTCGCGCAGCGTCTGGATCGCCGCCGCGCCCCGGTCGTAGATGGGGTCGGCGAACTGGTTGGCGGCGCCGGGGTTGCCGGGCTCGATCTTCCAGAACGCGTCACCGGCCGGGTGCGAGGCGTAGACGTAGTCGGCGAGCTGCTGGGCGGTGCCCTCGCCCTGGTACTGCGACCACAGCCACTGCGCGTACGTGGCGAAGCCCTCGTTCAGCCAGATGTCCTGCCAGCGCTTGAGCGAGACGGAGTCGCCGAACCACTGGTGGGCCAGTTCGTGCACGACCACCGAGACGTCGGAGCCGGAGGAGAACATCGTCGGGCTGTAGAACGGCCGGGTCTCGGTCTCCAGCGCGAAGTCGGAGGTGGTGTCCGGCACGTAACCGCCGACCGTCGCGAACGGGTAGGGCCCGAAGTACGTGCTCTCCCAGTCGATCACCTCGCCGGTGCGCTCGACACTGGCCTTGGCGGCGCCGGTGGCGTCGCCGAGCGCGGTGCTGTAGGCGTTGATGACCGGGATGCCGCCGGCCGTCGTGCCCTTGGTGACGTCGAACTTCCCGATCGCCATGGTGGCGAGATAGGTCGCCTGCGGCTTGGCCTGCCGCCAGTCGTAGCGGGTCCAGCCCTTGATATCGGTGCTCTGGCCGGTGGGCACGCCGTTGCTGATCACCTGGTCGCCGGTGGGGACCTCGACGGAGATGTCGTAGGTGGCCTTGTCCAGCGGGTGGTCGTTGCTGGGGAACCACCACCAGGCCGACTCCGGTTCGTTGGCGGCCACGGCGCCGTCCGGGGTGCGCTGCCAGGACGTGAAGCCGTCCACCACGACCTTGGAGGGCACGCCGTGGTAGCGGACGACCACGGTGACGTCGCTGCCCTTGGCCAGCGGCGCGTCCGGGGTGATCTGGAGCTTGTGGGCGGCCGGTGACTCGGTGAACTTCGCCGGGTGGTTGTTCACCAGCACGCTGTCCACGCCGAGCGCGAAGTCCAGGTCGAAGCGGGACAGGTCCTGGGTGGTCGTGGCCAGGACGGTCGCGGTGCCCTGCAACGCGTCGGTCTTCGGCTGGTACGTCAGCCGCAGGTCGTAGTGGCCGACGTCGTATCCGCCGTTGCCGTACGTCGGGTAGTACGGGTCGCCGATGCCGGGGGCACCGGGGGTGGGCGTGGCCGCCGAGGCCGGGATCGCCAGCAGCAGCGTGAGCGCGCCCGCGGCGGACGCGATGGTTCTGAAGCGCACGGGTCCTCCAACTGGTCGGGGAGAAGGATCGCCTGGAACCTTTGCAGACCCTGTGACCGCTGTCAGCGCTTCCGCCCCCGCTGTCGCAAGAGCTTCACGTTGGCCGACGCGATCGCGCCACGTGATCCCGGCGCGACCGCGCCACATCGTCTCGACGCGATCGCGCCACGCCACCTCGACACGATCGCGCCGGCGCCGGCGCCGGCGCCCCGCCGCCGACCCGGGCGGGGCCGACTCCCCTTCCCTGTGTTCCCCGTGCGCCACTTGTGCGCTACTTCAGTGCCGCCTCCATCATCGACTTGGCGATCGGCCCGGCGAAGCCGTTGCCGCTGATCTCGGCGCGTTCCGCGTTCGGGTCGTCCACCATGACCGCCACCGCGACCTCCTTGCCCGCGCTGTTCTTCGCGTACGACACGAACCACGCGTACGGATTGCCGCTGTTGTCGACGCCGTGCTGCGCGGTGCCGGTCTTGCCGCCGACCTCGACGCCGGGGATGCGGGCGTTGGTGCCGGTGCCCTGCTGGATGACGCTGACCATCGCGGAGCGCAGTTCACCGGCGGTGTGCGAGCTGATCGGCGTGGACTTCACGCTCGGTCCGAAGGACTGGAGGGCGTCGCCGTCGCCGTCGGTGACCTTGGAGACCATGTGCGGCGCCATGAGCTTGCCGCCGTTGGCGATCGCGGAGGTGACCATCGCCATCTGGAGCGGTGTGGCCCGCACGTCGAACTGGCCGATGCCGGTCTGCGCGGTGGAGGACTTCGGCATGTTCGTGGGATAGACGCTGGTGGCCGCGCTCACCGGGATCTCCAGGTGGCTGTCGTCGAAGCCGTAGGCGTCGGCCATCGCCTTGACCTTGGCCTGCCCGAGGTCCACGGCCATCTTGGCGAAGACGGTGTTGCAGGAGTACTCCAGCGCGACGCGGATGGAGGCGTCCTTGCACGGCGCCGACGCCTCCTCGTTGGTGAGCGTGTCGCTCGTGCCGGGCAGGGTGTACGGGTTGGGGCTGTCGGTGGGCTGGTCTACCGAGGAGTACAGCCCGTCCTGGAGCGCCGCGGAGGCCACCACCAGCTTGAAGGTAGAGCCCGGCGGATAGGTCTGGCGCAGCGCCCGGTTGAGCATCGGCTGATTCTTGTCGGCGGTCAGCTTCTGCCACGCGTTCGCGTCGGCCTGCGAGCCGCCGGCGATGCTGCCGGGGTCGTAGCTGGGCGTGCTGACCATGGCGAGGATCTGGCCGGTCGAGGGGTCGATGGCGACGGCGGCGCCGTTCTTGGAGCCCAGGCCGTCGTACGCGGCCTTCTGCACCGCCGGGTCGATCGTGGTGAGCACGTCGCCGGGCTTGCCGCTGGAACCGGTGAGGGTGTCCAGGATGCCCTTGGTGCGGTCGTCGGTCCCGTTCAGGACGTTCTGGTAGATGCCCTCGAGCTGGGTGGCGCCGAAGACCTGCGAGCTGCGGCCGGTGACGGCGGCGTACTCGGGGCCGTCGGTGTAGGTGCGCTTGTACGCGAAGTCGCTGCCCGAGGTCTTCGCCGAACCGGTGACCGGCTTGCCCGCCACGACGATGTCGCCCAGCGGGTTGGCCCACTGGGCGATCATGGTGCGCCGGTTGTACGAGTCGGAGGCGAGTTTCGGTCCGTCGGCCACCTGCACCCAGCTGACCCGCGCCACGACGGCGAGGACCAGCAGGAGGCAGAAGACCGATGTGCGTCTGATCGTCTTGTTCATCCCTGTCAACAACGCGTTCGGGTGAGGGTGCGGTTCCTGGACGGGGACATCTCACAGGTTCACGGACCCGTCTCACGGGATCGTGGGCGCATCTCACGGGTTCATGGGCGCGTCTCACGGGTTCATGGGCGCATCCCGCGGTCGCCGCGGCGCGCCGACCCGTTATGTTCTGAATGTGAGGACCTCAGGATTCCGGCGGGCGCTCGACGCGCTGGGCCGCGGCGTCTCCACGCACCAGGGGATGACGATCCCGCTGACGGCGGTCTTCGCCGTGGTCGCCGCGGACCTGCTGGCGGGCCGGAACCACTTCCTCGCGCCGATGATGGTGATGGTCCCCGCGCTGGCCGTGGCCACCACCACCTGGCGGCGCACCCTGCTGGTCGGCCTGATCGGGGCGGTGGCGCAGGCCGCGCTGATCCCGTACGACGGCTCGTGGAGCCATCACGACCGGCGGATCCTGGGCGGGATCACCATCAGCTACCTGATCGTGGTGCTCTTCAGCGCCTACGGGGCGTGGTGGCGCGAGGAGCGCACCGCGCAGTTCCGTGCCGTGGTCTCGGTCGCCGAGGCGGCGCAGCGCGCGCTGCTGCGCCCGCCGGGACCGCGGGTCGGCGGGGTGCGGCTGGCGGTGCGCTACGCCTCGGCCGCCGACGCGGCCCAGATCGGCGGCGACCTGTACGCGGTCCTGGACACCCCGCACGGGGTGCGGGCGCTCGTCGGCGACGTGCGCGGCAAGGGCCTGGAGGCGGTGCAGACCTCGGCCGTGGTGATGGGCGCGTTCCGCGAGGCGGCGTACGACGAGGGCGGGCTCGCGAAGGTCGCCGAACGGGTCGACGCGAGCGTGCGGCGGCACGTGACGGACGGCGAGTTCACCACGGCGCTGTTCCTGGAGTTCCCGGCGAGCCGGGAGGCGGTGCCCGGGGGCGGGTCGGCCGACGGCGAGGTCTTCGCCGACGCCGCGCTCGACAGTGACGTCGTGCTGCTGCACTACGGCCACGTTCCGCCGCTGCGCGTCTCGGCGGACGGCACCGTGCGCTCGCTCGACCCGCCGGACCCGTGGGTGCCGCTGGGGCTGACGTCGTTCGTGCCGGGCGCGCCGACGCCGTGGCGGGTGCCGCTGGGCGCGGACGAGGTGCTGGTGCTGTGCACGGACGGCGTGATCGAGGCGCGCGCGGCGAAGGGCGGCGGCTTCTACCCGCTCGCCGAGCGCGCGGGCCCGCTGCTGGTGAACGCGGCCGGCGACCTGGAGGCCGCCGTCGAGCGGCTCTACGCGGACCTGCTGGCGCACACCGGCGGGACCCTGGGCGACGACTCGGTCCTGCTCCTGCTGGCCCGCCCCGGGGTCTGACCGCTCACGCGTCGTCGTCGGGGGCGGGGCCGTCGGGGCAGCCTCAGACCGCGATGTCCGGCTCGTCGACGAGGTCGACCAGGTCGGCGATCGACTCGACGACCCGGGACGGGCGGAACGGGTGCCGGTCCACCGCGTCCGGCGCGGTCACACCGGTGAGGACCAGGAACGTCTCCATGCCCGCCTCCAGACCGGCCAGCACGTCGGTGTCCATGCGGTCGCCGATCATCGCGGAGGTCTCGGAGTGCGCGCCGATCGCGTTGAGCCCGGCGCGCATCATCAGCGGGTTGGGCTTGCCGACGAAGTACGGCTCCTTGCCGGTCGCCTTGGTGATCAGCGCGGCGACCGAACCGGTGGCGGGCAGCGCGCCTTCCGCCGAGGGGCCGGTCTCGTCGGGGTTGGTGGCGATGAACCGGGCGCCCGCGTTGATCAGCCGGATGGCCTTGGTGAGCGCCTCGAAGCTGTAGGTGCGGGTCTCGCCGAGCACCACGTAGTCCGGCTCGGCGTCGGTCAGCACGTAGCCGATGTCGTGCAGCGCGGTGGTCAGGCCCGCCTCGCCGATGACGTACGCGGTGCCGCCCGGCCGCTGGTCGTCCAGGAACTGCGCGGTGGCCAGCGCCGAGGTCCAGATGTTCTCCTGCGGCACGTCCAGGCCCATCCGCCCGAGCCGGGCGTGCAGGTCGCGCGGGGTGTAGATGGAGTTGTTGGTGAGCACGAGGAACGGCTTGCCACTGGCCCGCAGCCGTTTGATGAACTCCTGCGCGCCCGGGATCGGGATGCCCTCGTGGATCAGCACCCCGTCCATGTCGGTGAGCCAGGACTCGATCGGCTTGCGCTCTGCCACGGACGGAACTCCTTACCGAACACGACTTCGGGGCTCCAGCCTAACGGCGGTACCCGGCCGGTGCGGCACCCGTTCCGCGAGGTGGGACGGGTGCCGCACCGGGGCCGGTGGCGACCGCCGGGCAACGGCGACCGCCGCGGCGGCGCGCGGCGGTCCGCCTCACGCCCGGCCGACGATCGCGGGGAGCGCGGCGACGGAGTCGAGGACGTGGGTGGCGCCCGCGTCGGTGAGCGCGGCGCGGTCGTGCGCGCCGGTGAGGACGCCCGCCACGATCGCGGCGCCGGAGCGGACGCCGCTGAGCATGTCGTACGCCGTGTCGCCGGCCACCGCGACCGCGCGCACGTCGTCGGTGCCGGTGCGCAGGAGGGCGGTGAGGATCATGTCGGGGTAGGGGCGGCCGCGGCCCGCGTCGGCCGGGCACAGGGTGAGGTCGGCGAGGTCCCGCCAGCCGAGCGCGTCGAGGATCGCGTCCTGGGTGACCCGGGCGAACCCGGTGGTCAGCGCGACCTTCCGGCCCTCGGCGCGCCAGCCCTCGATCGCCTCGCGGGCGCCCGGCACCGGGGAGATGCGGCCGCCGTCCACCAGGGAGGCGTACGACTCCTCGAAGACCTCGTTGGCCTTGCGGGCCCGGTCCTCGGCGCCGAACAGAGCACGGAAGACGGTGATCTTCGACTCGCCCATGGTCGTCCGCACGTACTCCAGCATCCTGGCGTGCTCGTCGCCGCCGGGCTCCACGCCGAGCGCCTCGGCGGCGGCGGAGAAGGCCCGCTCGACCAGCCCGTCGTCCCGCACGGTGGTGCCGGCCATGTCCAGTACGACGAGGCCGATGCCCCGCGCTCCGTTCTGACTGCTCATCACTTTCCTTCCTCACCAGCCGAGTTCGTCGGCCGTGTCCTCGGCTATCGCGGGCGAGCAGGTCATGCCGCGCCCGCCGGGCCCGGTCACCAGCCACACCCCGTCGTCCACCCGCTGCCGGTGCACGACCCGGGTGCCGTCCACGCACTGCGCGTACACCCCGGCCCAGCGGCGGCGGACACGCGGCATCGGCCGTCCGAGCAGCCCTTCGACCACCGAGGAGAGGTGCTCGTACGGTTCCTCGACCGTGTCGAAGCCGAACGGCTCGTCGTACTCGTGGGTGTCGCCGATGGTCAGGCCGCCGTCGAGCCGCTGGACCATCAGCAGTTGCATGCGGTGCGCCTCGGCGACCGGGGTCTGCGGCTGCCCGGCCCGCAGCGCCTGGAGCGCGTCGCCCGCGTAGGCGGGGTAGTAGCGGAAGCTGTCGGCGTCGGCGACCGTGGTGGTCAGCGGCTCGCCCAGCGGTTCGGTCTGCGCCATCTGCAACCGCACGCGGCGCACCGGCAGTTCGGGCGCCAGCTCGCGCACCAGCCCCGACAGCCAGGCGCCGGTGCACAGCACGACCGCGTCGCCCTCGTGCACCTCGCCCCGGTCGTCGGTGACCCGGCGGGGACCGACGTGGCGCACCTCGCGACCGCCGAGGAACGTGTAGCGGCCGGACGCGGCGAGGTGGTCGCGCAGGGCGCGCTGGGTGAGCCGGGGCTCGACCGCCGCGTCCCGCTCGCACCACAGCGCCCCCAGCATGGCGCCGCGCAGCGCCGGGTTGAGCTGCCGCACCTCGCCGGGTTCCAGCCACTTCAGGCCGCGCGCGGCGGCGTCCGGCCGGGCCAGCGTCTCGTGCGCCACGGCGCGTTCGGCCTCGGTGGTGACCGGGGTGAGCGAGCCGTTGGCGCGGAACCCGGTGCCCGGTACCCGCTCGCCGATCTCCTGCCACAGCGCGCGGGCGCGCAGCGCGGTCTCCAGTTCGGCACCGGAGGCCCGGCCGCCGACCCAGACCAGCCCGAAGTTGCGCACGGAGGCGCCGCGCGCGTCGGCCTCGCGCTCGATGTGGACGACCTCGTGTCCGCGGGCGACGGCGTGCCAGGCATGCATCGTGCCGAGCGCTCCGGCGCCGACGATCACGACCTTGGCGCGGTCGCCGCGCGGAGAGCGGGGGTGGTCGTCGTGCGGGGAGCGGGCGCGGTCGCCGCGCGGGGAGCGGGCGCGGTCATCGCGCGGGGCGCCGGCGCGGTCACCCCCTCCGACATTTGGACTAGACCCGTTATTTTCTCGTGACATGCCCGCCATGATACTCGCCGCGCCGACCGCCCGGGAGGGGGGATTTCCACCGGGGCCCGCGCGGCCCCGGACGGTGTCAGCCCTGGGGGGAGAGCTGGGTGGTGAAGCTGAAGCGGTCGCCCCGGTAGAGGGAGCGGACGCGTTCGACCGGGGTGCCGGTCTCGTCGCGGGAGACGCGGTGCAGCAGCAGCATCGGCAGCGCGGGCGGGGTGCCGACCAACAGCGCCTCGCGCGGGGTGGCGAGGACCGTCTCGATGCGTTCGTCGGCGGCGGCGAAGCGCACCCGGGCCACCTCGCGCAGGAACGTGTAGAACGACGAGTCGGGGTCGAAGTCCCGCTCCAGGTGCGGGAATCGGTCGACGGAGACGTACGTGCTCTCCAGGCCGACGCGTTCGTCGTCGGCGAGCAGGACGCGTTCCAGGTGCCAGACCAGGCCGTGCGGGCCGATGCCCAGTTGGTCGCCGAGTTCGTCGCCCGCGGCGATCCGGTCCAGGCCGATCAGGCTGCGGCCCGGAGTGCGGCCCTGGCGCCGCACGCCCTCGGTGTACGACACCAGGGACAACGGCTGCTCCAGCTTCGGCCCGGCGACCACCGTGCCGCGGCCGCGGCGGCGCACCCGGCCCTCGATCAGCAGGTCGCGCAGCGCCTGGCGCAGCGTCTCGCGGGCCACCCCGAAGCGCGCGGCGAGGTCCCGTTCCGTGGGCAGCGCGCCGCCTTCGCCGAGTTCGTCGAGGAGGGTCTCCAACTGCCCCTTCACGGCGTAGTACTTGGGCACTCGGCCGTGTTCGGGGACACCGGCTCTGACCGGGGTGCCGGGGGCGCTGTCACGGGGTTCACGACGCTGGTCCACGGAAGTGATCCTCGCAGAGCCCGGCCCGCGCCCACGACCGCGCCCGGCACGGACCGGGGGCGAACGGACCAGGCGCGGACGGACCAGGCACGGACGGGCCGGGCGAGGACGGGCCGGGCGCGGGGGATCAGGCGCGGGCCGGACGGCCCGGGCGCGAGCGGGCTACCACCGCCGCATCGGGTTCCTGCGGGACGCCGCCACCAGGGCCGCGCCGATCGTGACCAGCGCGACGGACAGCAGACCCACCGTCCACAGCGCCGCGGGCGGCACGCGCCGGTCCCGGCCGCCGGTGGCCGCCAGCTCGGGCGCGGGCCGCAGCACGTCGAGGGTGTAGTGGTTGGACTCCCCGACCCAGGCGCCGTCCGCCCCCCTGCGCTGCATGGCGGTCGCGGAGACCACGACCTGGTCGGCGGGCGCGTCGTCGAGGAAGCGCAGCCGCAGCGGAACGGTGACCGTGGCCCCGGCGGGCAGGGTGTAGCCGGGGCCGTTCTCGCCGCCGGGGATGCCGATGTTCTCCGCGTGGTCGGTGGTCTCGAACGGCACCGCGCTCCACGTCCCGGCCCTCGCGTACTCCAGCCGGAACCCGCCCGGCGTCAGCGTCCGGTACCGGTCCACCAGGAGGACCAGCGGGTGCACGTCCCGGCAGGCCGCGTCCGTGGTGTTGCGCAGCTCCAGCGAGAACGAGGACGGATCGTCGCCCGCCGTGTAGGCGTCGGGCCCGCCGTACAGCCGGGAGGCGATCGGGAAGCCGGTGGCGGCGGGGTCGCCGCACAGAGGCGCCCCGTCCGCGGGCGGCGCCGCGGCGTGCCCGGGGACGGTCGCGGCGGCGACGGGCCCGGCGACGGCGACAGGCGCGAGGGCGAGGAACGGCAGGGCGGCGACGGCCCCGAGGGCGAGAACGCGGCGCGGACGCTTGGGACGCATGGAACACCTTCGCTTCTACGACGGCGGCTCTACGACAGGCGCACTACGACGGCGGCGGACGGTCGGCGGTCGGACCTCCTGAGGCGGCGGGCTCGCCGTACGGGACGGGGACCCACCCGTGCAGACATATCGGACAATCGCATGAGCAGACCGCCGTATCGCGCAGCCACTCCGCCGCGTCCACCGACCCCATCCCAACGGCCGAACGCCGACGCACCGCGCCCCTGAAAGCCGAAGCCCCGCCGTCAGGAACCAGCGCCAGGAACCACCGTCAGAAGCCGTCGTCAGGAACCGCCGCCAGAAACCGCCGCCAGAAGCCGAAGCGCCGCCGTCCGAACAACGGCGCCAGCACCAGCCACGCCGCCCCCTCCGCGATCGTGCGCGCCCCGGCGCACTCCCGCGCCACCCGGACCGTCCCCGGCGCGGCCTCGCGTGCCAGCGCCGCCGCCACCTCGTCGCGGAACGCGGGCGTCACGGCCCGGCCGCCCAGCACGACCCGGTCGATGTCGAGGAGGGCGGCCAGGTTGGCCGCGCCGACCGCGAGCAGCCGTGCCGCCCGCGCGGTGTCGCCGTCCGCCAGCGCGGCCAGGCACAGCGCCTCCAGGCAGCCGCGCCGCCCGCAGGCGCAGCGCGGCCCGTCCGGTTCCAGCGTCTGGTGGCCGAACTCCCCCGCCCCGGTCCGCGGCCCCCGGTAGAGCGCACCGTCCAGCACCAGCCCGGCGCCGAGGCCGCTGCCCACGTGGAGGTACGCGAACGACGCGGGCCTGGGCCCGTCGGCGGGCACCCGCAGCGCCGCCGCGTTGGTGTCCTTGTCCAGCGTGACCGGCAGCCCGAGCCGCCCGGCCAGCGCGTCGGCCAGCGCGAACCCGTCCCAGCCGGGGAAGCCGGTCACGCGGCCGAGTACCCCGGCGGCGTGGTCGAGCGGGCCGGGGGCCGCCGCGCCCGCGCCCAGCAGGACCCGTTCCGCGCCCGGCACGTCCGACGTCACCTCGCGCACCCGCTCCGCCACCGCCTCCAGCACGGCGCCGGGCCCGGCGCCGAGGTCGAACGGCGTGACGCGCTCCGTCACCGCCTCCCCCGCGAGGTCCACCAGCACCACGGTCAGCTCGTCCCGGTCCAGGTGCAGCCCGACCGCGTACCGGGCCTGCCGGACCAGCCGCAACAGGGTGCGCGGCTTGCCCCCGGTGGACGCGCCCCGGCCGGCCTCCGCCACCAGGCCCTGCCCGGCCAGCCTGGCGACGATCTTGCTCACCGCCTGCGGGGTCAGCCCGGTGCGGGTCGCCAGCTCCTGGCGGCTGATGCCCGCACCGCCGTCCGCCACGGTCGCGACGCGCAGCAGGTCCAGGACGAGCGCCGCGTTGTGGTCGCGCAGGGCGGGCAGGCCGGCGCCGGGGATTCCGCTGTTCACCAGGCCATTCTGGCGGATGCTTGCACTTTGGCAACAGCGTTGTTTTAGTGGGCGGCATGAACGCCCGCCCCGACAGCACCTCCGCCCGCCCCCTCAGGGTCGGCCTCATCGGCTACGGCCTGGCCGGTTCCGTCTTCCACGCCCCGCTCATCGCCGCCACCGAGGGCCTGGTGCTGAGCGCCGTCGTCACCGGCGACCCCGAGCGGCAGGCGCAGGCCGAGGCCGAACACCCCGGCGCCCGTGCCGTCCCCGACGCCGACGCGCTGTGGCGACGCGCCGACGACCTCGACCTCGTGGTGATCGCCTCGCCCAACCGCACCCACGCCCCGCTCGCCACGGCCGCGTTGGAGGCGGGGCTCGCGGTGGTGGTCGACAAGCCGGTCGCCGGGACGGCGGCGGACGCCGACGCGCTCGCCGAACTCGCCGAGCGCCGCGGCCTGCTGCTGTCGGTCTTCCACAACCGCCGCTGGGACAACGACTTCCTGACCCTGCGCTCCCTGCTGGACACCGGCGAACTGGGCGACGTGCGCCGCTTCGAGTCCCGTTTCGAACGCTGGCGGCCGAAGCCCAAGGGCGGCTGGCGCGAGTCGGGCGACCCGGCCGAGTTCGGCGGGCTGCTGTACGACCTCGGCAGTCACCTGGCCGACCAGGCGCTCACCCTCTTCGGCCCGGCCCGCACCGTCTACGCCGAGACCGACGTGCGCCGCCCGGGCGCCGAGGCGGACGACGACGCGTTCGTCGCCGTCGAGCACGTCAACGGCGTCCGCTCCCACCTGTGGATGAGCGCGACCACCCCGCTGCTCGGCCCGCGCCTGCGCGTACTGGGCTCCAAGGCGGGCTACGTGAAGTATGGACTCGACCCACAGGAAGCCGCGTTGCGCTCCGGCGCCAGGCCCGGCGACGGCACGCCGTGGGGCGAGGAACCGGAGTCGGCGTGGGGCACCCTGGGCGCGGGCGACGAGTCGCGCCCCGTACGGACGCTGCCCGGCGACTACCCCGCCTACTACGCGGCCGTCGCGGCGGCGCTGCGCGACGGCACCGCGCCGCCGGTCACCGCACGTCAGGCGGCGGACACCATGCACGTCCTGGAGGCGGCCCGCCGCTCGGCCGCCGAACGCCGAACGGTCACACTGGAGCAGTGATCTTGACGCGGTGTCATGTGTCACACCGCACGCCGGTCACCCCGGGTCCCGCACCCGTGCACCGAACGCCACCCCGCACCGGAAATCGTGTGGCACAGCGCACAAGTTCAGGCCAAACCCGCCCACATCCCGGACGCAAACTATGGCGTACGACACTCGGGCAATCCCGGCAATGCGCACGATTGCCCAGGTCAGCACGGGAAATGACGCGGGCGGCGGCGAACTTTCTCCCGCGCGACTGTCAGTGCCTTCTCCTATGCTTCTTCACATGGCCCCCATCAATCAGCCCCAGGCGACGCCTGCCATGCGCCAAGCGCAGGCGCAGGCCGCCATCCGTGCGCTGACGACGCGTGGTCGACTGACCCCGGAGCAGCGCCTTGAGCTGGCCCGCTGGCAGCGTGCCTGGCTTGCCGCGTGGCGAGACGCGGATTACGTCACGGCAGCCTGACCCTGACCCTTCGAGGACGGCCCCGCCCCGCGCTCACAGCGTGCGGCGGGGCCGTCCCGCGTTCAGCGGCTCCTCCGCACGGAAGAGCCGCCGCTGACGGTCAGGCGTCGGCGAGCACCTGGCGCTGCCGGCCCAGGCCCTCGACCTCCAGCTCCACCACGTCCCCGGCCCGCAGGTACGGCTTGGGCTCCGGCTGCCCCATCGCGACGCCCGCCGGGGTGCCGGTGAGGATCACGTCACCGGGGCGCAGCACCATGAACTGGCTGACGTAGCGCACGACATGGGCCACCGGGAAGATCTGGTCGGCCGTCGAACCGTCCTGCCGCAGCGCCCCGTTCACCCACAGCCGCAGCGCCAGCGCCTGCGGATCGGACACCTCGTCGGCGGTCACCAGCCAGGGACCCAGCGGGCAGAACGTCTCGCAGCTCTTGCCCTTGTCCCACTGACCGCCGCGCTCGATCTGGAAGGCCCGCTCGGAGACGTCGTTGGCGACCGCGTAGCCCGCCACCGCCGCCAACGCCTCCTCGTCCGTGCCGAGAGAACGCGCCGTGCGGCCGATGACGACCGCCAGCTCCACCTCCCAGTCGGTCTTCACGCTCCCGCGCGGGACGAGCACGGTGTCCTCGGGCCCCACCACGGTGTCCGTCGCCTTCATGAAGACGATCGGCTCGGCCGGGGCCTGCGCACCGGTCTCGGCCGCGTGGTCGTGGTAGTTGAGCCCGATGCCGACGATCTTGCCGATCCCGGTCAGCGGCGGCCCGACGCGCAGCCCCGCCGGGTCGACCGCGGGCAGCCCGCCGTCCCGCGCGGCCTCCCGTATCCGCTCCAGCGCGGCCCGGTCGGCCAGCAGCGTCCCGTCGACGTCGGGCACGAGCCCCGACAGATCCCGTACGACGCCGTCGCCGTCGAGCAGCGCCGGGCGTTCGGCCCCGGCCGGTCCGACACGCAGCAGCTTCATTCACCCTCCCGTGGTCGTGGTTGGCTTTCCGCCGACGAGGACGGTCATCGGGCGACTTGTTCGATCCTCCAAGCCCGGCCGCCCGCTCCGCAACCGCCGCTCACCCAGTGGACGCCACGGCACCCGGTGCCACCTGCCGCTCCCGCGACAGCCAGGCCCGCTCGACCGCGGTCCAGGTCACCGTGGTCACGGTGTAGAGCCCGGCCGCCAGCGGGACCACCGCCACGGTCAGCAGCGTCGCGAACGACAGCCACGGCGTCATCCGCGCCACCGCACCCCCGCCGACCGGGCCGACAGCGGCAACCCCGCCCAGTGCCCCGGCCCCGCTCGCCGCTGCCGCCGCCGCGCGCGTCCTCCGGTACGTCCACGTGGCGACCACCGCGACCACGGCGAACAGCGCGAGGAACACCAGCCCGTGTGCCCCGAAGGGCCCGCCGTCGCGCAGCGCCTCCGCCCAGCGGCCCTCCAGCGGCACGCCCAGCAGCGTGGCATGACCGAGCAACCCGCCACCCCCGGTCCAGAACAGCCGGTTCATCACGAAGAAGAACGGCAACTGCACCAGCATCGGCAGACACCCCGCGACGGGCGACACCCCCTCTCGTGCCGACAACTCGGTCAGTGCGGCGCGCAACCGCTCCGGGTCGCCGCGGTGCCGCGCGTTCAACCGCGCGATCCGCGGCGCCAGTCGGGCCCGGGCGCGCTCCCCTCGGACGGCCGCCCGGGCCAGCGGATGCAGCGCCAGGCGGACGCAGACGGTGAACAGGACGATCGCGGCGGCCGTGGCCGACGCCCCCAGCAAGGGGCGCAGACCGTCCGCGAGATGAGACAGGACAGTGACAAGTGGTGTGTAGACGGACATGGTTGAGCCCTCCGCGGGTCTCGTCGAGCCGGAGTCCGGACGCGGCCCGGTGAGGGCGGGCATCCGGAGGGAATCTCGGCAAGGACGAGCCGCGCGGGCACACTCACGCGCACCAGGCATCCGAGCGCGTCGACGCGCTTCCGCGCACATCACGCTCCGGCGCCCCAGGCACCCACGTGCGTCACGCGTCCACGGGCGTCACGCATCCACGCGCATCACGCACCGGTGGCCGTCACGCGTCCACGGGCGTCTCGCACTCAGGCGCGCCGCACCCACGGGCCTCACGGATTCGGGTGCGTCACGCTCCCCGCACGCGTCACGTCACGGTTTCGGGGCACGGTGGAGCCCTACGCGGCCGTCCTGAGGGGACGGCCGGGTGCCCTGGGCCGGGGCCGGCCGGACGCGTCGGGATCGCGCTGCGCCAGAAAGGCGGTACGCCGCTCACGGTCCCGTATCGCGGTCCGTATTCGCCCGGGCGGAACGGGCCGCACGCAGACGGCGACCGCGAACGCGCGGCACAGCAGCAGCGCGGCGGCCGTGGCCGTGACGGCGGCGACCGCGGTGGCGGGCCCCGCGTCGACCAGCAACAGGCCGAGCGCGGCGGCGACCAGCAGCAGGAAGACGACGCCCGCCCTGCCACGGCCCGGGATACGCCCCGGACGGCTCAGGGACGCGCGGCCCTCCCGCGAGGAAGCGGAAGGCACGACCCGGGCGCGAGCGCGCGGGACGTCACCACGACGCGCTTCGTCACGACGATCCGTCCGACATCCCGCCATCGCGGCTCACCCCCTTCCCCCGCCCGCGAAGAGCCCTTCTCCGCACCGGACTTCGAGTCACTCACGATGCTATGCCCGCCCTCTGACAACGCCCCGCGCCCGCCCCCGGTTCCCGTCCGCCGCCCGGTTCCCACGGCTCAAGGCCCCGACCCCGCCGCACCGCCTACGCCGCCCCGCTGGCCTACGCCGCCCCGCCGCCGTGCCATCGGCACGCCGCCGCGCCGACGCCCCGCCGTCAGAACGCCTCAACCCCCCACCAGCCGCGACACCGTGTAGATGACCAGCCCCGCCAGCGCGCCCACCACGGTGCCGTTGATGCGGATGAACTGGAGGTCGCGGCCGACGTGGGCCTCGATCTTGCGGGAGGTCTGGTCCGCGTCCCAGCTCGCCACGGTGTCCGTGATGAGCAGCGTGATCTCGTCCCGGTAGGTCGTGACGACGTACGTCGCCGCGTCCTCCAGCCAGCCGTCCACCTTCGCCTGGAGCCGTTCGTCCGAGGCCATCCGCGTGCCCAGTGACAGCAGCGACGCCCGGGCGCGCAGCCGCAGTTCGCTGTGGTCGTCCTCGGCCGCCGCGACGACCATCGAGCGCACCGCGTTCCACGTCGACTCGATGAGGTCCTGCACCTCGCCGCGGGCCAGGACGTCGCGCTTGAGCCGTTCCACCCGCTCCCGGGTGTCCTGATCGGACTGGAGCTCACCGGCGAAGTCGCCCAGGAAGCGGTCGAGCGCGGCGCGCGCCGGATGCTCGGGCATGTCGCGCATCTCGCTGACGAACCTGACCAGTTCCTTGTAGACGCGCTCCCCCACCCGCCGGTCCACGAACCGCGGCGTCCAGCCGGGCGCGCCGCCCTGTACCGCCGCCATGACGGAGTCCCCGTGCGTCACGAGCCAGTCGTACCCCCGCGCGCACACCAGGTCCACGACCCTGCGGTGGCCGCCGTCCGTGACGACCCGCTCCAGCATCCGCCCGAGTCCGGGCGCCACCTCCATGGCGTCGGCGCGGCGGGTGATCGCCTCGCCGACGACGGCCTGCACGTCGGAGTCGCGCAGCACGGTGAGGGCGCCGCGCAGCGCGGCGGCGGCCTGTTCCATGACGCGGTCGGCGTGTTCGGGGTCGGCCAGCCAGTGGCCGAGCCGCCGGCCGATCCCGACGGCGCGCAGCCTGGCCCGTACGACCGGTTCCGACAGGAAGTTCTCGCCCACGAACTCGCCGAGCGAGCGGCCCAGCACGTCCTTCTTCGTCGGGATGATCGCGGTGTGCGGGATGGGCAGGCCCAACGGGCGCTTGAACAGCGCGGTCACCGCGAACCAGTCGGCCAGCGCGCCGACCATGCCCGCCTCGGCCGCCGCCGCGACGTAACCGGTCCAGGCGCCGGCGCCAGATGCCCCGGCCCACTTGGCCAGCCCGTAGACGACCGTCGCGACCAGCAGGAATCCGGTCGCGATCAGCTTCATCCGCCGTACGCCACGCCGCCGTTCCTCGTCGGCGGGCCCGAACGCGAACCCCCCGCCCCCGCCGAGCCGCGCCCCGCCGGTCCCTGCGACCTCGCAGGCCGCACCCGGGGCACCAGCACCCCCGACCGCGGCACCAGCCGCGTCGGTCGCACGAGGCGCATCAGTCTCATCGAGCGCACCAGCTCCACCAGCCCCAGCCCCGCCGGAACCAGCCGCTCCGCCAGTCCCGTCAGCCGCCTCGGAACCAGTCGCCCCGTCCCGCTTCTCCCTCACCACGTCCATGCCTCCACCCCGTGATTGTGCCCCCGGTGCGCCGTCCGCCACGCGAACACGCCCCCATCCCGACCCTGGCCCGTCCCCTACGGGCCCCTGCCGTCTCCTACGGGCCCCTGCCCTGCCCTGCCCGACGGAACGAGACCGAAGTCGTACGCCGCTGTGGCCAAAGCGGTACCCGCCGAGGGGCGAACGCGTACATCTGCGTGGGATCATGGGAGTCCGGACGAGGCCGCCGGACCGACGACGCTTCCGCAGCCGCTCGCTCCGCCCTTCCATTCGAGGAGAACGCCGCGTGACCCGGAAGTCCGGCTGTACGCTGGCCGCCGCGTTGCTGGCGGTGATGGCCGTCGTCTGCGCCGTGATCGTCGTCGGCCTCCACCACGCCGCCGCCCCCGTGGCCGACGGCGCGGCCCCGCAGCCGCACGCCACCCTGGCCGACCCCGCGTCCGCCGGTGACTGGGTGGCCGGCTGGGCGACGTCGCCCGCGGCGGGCGAGCCGAACACCCGGCACGGCTACCCGGGCATGTCGATCCGCAACGTCGTGCACACCAGCGCCGGAGGCACCGCCGCCCGCGTGCAGTTGTCCAACCTCTTCGGTGTCGCGCCGCTCACCCTGACCGACGTGACGCTGGGCGTCGCCGCGGGGCCCGGTGGCGCGGACGCGGTGCCCGGCGCGCTGGTGCGGCTGGCCTTCGACGGGCGGCCCACGGTGACGATCCCGGCCGGGGCCAGCGTGTTGAGCGACCCGGCGCGACTGCGCGTGCCGACCGCCGCCGACCTGCTGGTGACCACCTACACGCGGGATCCGTCCGGCCCGGTCACGTACCACCCGATGGCCCGCGAGACCTCCTACCTGGCGCGCGGCGACCACGCGGGGGACGTGGAGGGGACCGCGTTCACCGAGCAGACGCCGTACTGGCGTTACGTGACGGGTGTGGACGTGTGGACGGCGGACGCCACCGGCACCGTCGTGGCGTTCGGCGACTCGATCACCGACGGCCGCACCTCCACCGTCGGCGCCGACCACCGCTGGCCCGACTACCTGGCCCAGCGGCTGCGTTCGGCCGCGAACGGGCCCCGGCTCAGCGTGGTCGACGAGGGCATCAGCGGCAACCGCCTGCTGTCGAACGCCCAGCCGGACATGCCGGGCAACGGCCCGAGCGGCCTGTCGCGGCTGGACCGGGACGCGCTGTCGCAGCCTGGCGCCAAGGTGCTGGTCGTGGACCTCGGCATCAACGACATCCTCCAGGACCCGCGCACCATCACGCCGGAGGCGGTGGTCGCCGGGCTCCAGGCGATCACCCGCGAGGCGCACGCGCACGGCCTGCGGGTGGTCGGCTCGACGCTGACGCCGTTCGGCGGCACGCGCGGCTGGACACCCCGGCTGGAGGCGGTGCGCGAGCGGGTCAACGAAGTGATCCGCTCCGGGCGGGTGTTCGACGCGGTGGCCGACTTCGACAGGGCGTTGCGCGACCCGATGGCCCCCGAACGGCTGCGCCCGGCCTACGACTCCGGCGACCACCTGCACCCCACGGACGCCGGATACCGGGCGATGGCCGACGCGATCGGACTCGACACCCTGACGGGCGCGGCCCCGGCCGGCGTGTGACGTGAGCACGCCCCGACCAGCCGCCGCAGGGCGCCCGCCCGGCCTCCGTACCGCCCTCTACAGCCCCTGGCTGCCCGCGCACATCCTCCCGATCACGTCCTCGATGGCCGGTTCGCGCACCGACAGGTCCACCAGCGGGTAGCGCGCCGCCAGTCGGGCCACCAGCGGGGCCGCGCTCGCCGAGGCGGGGAAGCGCAGCCACTGGCGCGGGCCCTCCACCCGGACCGACCGCACGCCGTCCACCTCCACCGGCGGCAGTTCGCGGTCGAAGTCGACGACGAGGACGCGTTCGCTGTCGCCGATGGCGTGCAGGCCGGCCAGTCCGCCGTCGTAGACCAGGCGGCCGTGGTCGATGACCATCACCCTGCGGCACAACTGCTCGATGTCGGTGAGGTCGTGGGTGGTCAGCAGCACGGTGGTGCCGTGTTCCGCGTTCACCTCGCGCAGGAAGTCGCGCACCTTCGCCTTGCTGATCACGTCGAGGCCGATGGTGGGCTCGTCGAGGTAGAGCACCTCGGGGTCGGGCAGCAGCGCCGCCGCGATGTCGCCGCGCATCCGCTGGCCCAGCGACAGCTGCCGCACCGGCACGTCCAGCAGGTCGGCCAGATCGAGCAGTTCGACGCAGCGGTCGAGGTTGGCCCGGTAACGGGCGTCCGGCACCCGGTACATGCGCCGCACCAGCTCGTAGGAGTCGCGCAGCGGCAGGTCCCACCACAGCGTCGTGCGCTGTCCGAAGACCACGCCGATCCGCCGGGCCAGCCGCAGCCGCTCGCGCGACGGATCGATCCCGGCGACCGTCACCCGGCCCGCACTCGGCATCAGAATGCCGGTGAGCATCTTCACGGACGTGGACTTTCCCGCGCCGTTGGGCCCGATGTAGCCGACCATCTCGCCGCGTGGCACCTCGAAGGAGATGCCGTCCACCGCGCGCACCTCGTGCCGTTCGCGGCGCAGCCTGCCCGCCTTGCGGCGCACCTGGAAGACCTTCTCCACGTCCTCGAACCGGATCAGTGCCTGTGTGCCCATCGTTCAGCTCCCCGTGCTCCGGTACGACCTCAGGCCCGCGCGCCAGGCCAGTCCCGCCAGGGCGCACACCGCGAGCGCGACCGCCGGGGACAGCCATCCCGTCCAGCCGGGCAGCCCGAGCGGCTCCGGCCTGCCCAGGATCCACAGCGCGGGCATCCAGTTGACGAAGGCGACGGGCACGACGAAGACCGCGCCGCGCACCAGTTCCCTGGCGAAGAGCGTCGGCGGGTACTGCGTCATCGTGCCGCCGCCGTGGGTGAACGAGCTCTGCACCTCCGCCGCGTCGCCCGCGCGGAACTGCAACGCCGCGCCCGCGGTGTAGAACGCGCCGAAGATCGCCGCGCCGCTGACCGCCATCACCGGCAGCAGCAGCGCCCTGCCCGGGGTCCACGCCACGTGCAGCCGGATCAGCGACCACACCAGCACCACCGCCGCCTGCGTCAGCCGTCCCAGCCGCCGCAGCGCGAAGCGGTCGGCGGCCACCTGCGCGAAGATCGGCACTGGCCGCACCAGCAGCGCGTCGACCGTCCCGTCGCGCACCCTGCGCCCCAGCCCGTCCAGGCTGCCCAGCAGCAGATCGGCCAGCCCGATGGCGACGCCCGAACTCCCGTACAGGAACGCGGTCTCGGCGAGCGTGAAGCCGCCGAGGGTGCGGGTGTGCCCGAAGATGATCGCGATCGTGACGAAATCCAGCGCGGTCATGCACGCGTTGCCGACGACGGTCATCAGGAACGAGACGCGATACGTCAGCGTGGAACGCGACCACATACCGGCGATGAGCAGATACGCGCGGCAACCGGCGACCGCCTCGCGCAGCCGGTCGCGCAGCGGCCACCGCGCGGCGTACGGACCCGCGTCGGTGCCGACCGCCTCCGTTTCCGGTGCGTACGAGACCTCACCCACCCTGCACCACCACCCTGCGCGTCGCCGCCGACTGCACCAGCCGTCCCGCGCCCAGCAGGACCACCGCCCACACCGCCTGGAAGCCCAGCGCGGAGGCCAGTCGCGCACCGGTGTCGCGGCCCAGGTAGACGTCGGCGGGCACCTGGAGCAGCGCCGACCACGGCAGCGCGCGGGCCAGCACGCCGAGTGCGCCGGGGAAGACGGTGAGCGGCAGCAGCATGCCGGAGAAGAAGATCGCGGCCAGCGAGGCCAGCAGCACGATCCCGGTGCCGTCCAGCAGCCAGAAGGCGGCCAGCGCCACCAGGTAGCGCAGCGCGAAGCTGATCACGACGCCCAGCGCGACCGCCAGCAGGAACGCCGCCCACACGCCCGGCGACGCGGGCCACACCAGCGGGAAGAACAGGCCTCCGGCGGCCATCGGCAGCACGCCCCGGCCCAGCAGGTGGAACCCGGCGCGGCCGATGTCCCGTGCCAGCCACCACAGTTGGAGGTCGGCGGGGCGGTACAGGTCGGTCGCCACGTCGCCGGAGCGGATGCGGTCGATCAGCTCGGCCTCGAAGCCGCCGAAGAGCGCCGTGGTCATCAGCATCGCCTGCCCGAGCCAGACGAACGTCACGGCCTGCCCGAGGTCGTAGCCGCCCAGATGCGGGCGCACCCGCCACAGCGCGATGTAGGTGTAGGCGATGACGAAACCGAAGACGGTGTTGGTGAACACTCCGGCGAGGGTCGCCGTACGGTAGGTCGCGTAACGCCGGAAGCCCCTCACCAGCACGGCCGCGTACAGCCGCATGCCCCTCCGCCTCCCGCCCTGTCCGATTCCGGCCGAAGCGCGAAAGCCTAGGCGTGGCGTCTGACGGGCCGCCAGTGGTTTTCCCCGCCCCTGTCGTGGAACGACACAGCCGTTCGGACTGCCACGAAGCGGTGACGTCCCGCGCTGCCACGGCTTCGCGACATACCCGTGCGAGGATCGCGACACATGACGTTACCGGCGAACGTTACCCAAGGGGATGAAACAGTGTTTTCCGGTCGACCAGCCCACCGCCCGGCGGACGCCACAGCGCCTGCCGCGCCCGCCACCCGCGGCACAACCCCCGCGGGACCCGAGGAGTCCGTACAGACATGAGCAGCGACGAGCCCGCCGGGCCGCCCGGGGCGGGCGACGGCGCGGACCGGCCGCGCGACCGGGCGGCGCGCCGGGCGGAACGCAGGGCGCGCCGCAAGCGGCACGGCCTGCGGCGGCTGCTGCCCACCTGGCGGATGGTGTTCGGCGGGGCACTGCTGCTGCTCCTGCTGCTGTGCGGCGCCTTCGCCGCCGGCTACCTGCTGGTGAAGATCCCGCCCGCCAACGCCTCCGCCACCGCGCAGAGCAACATCTACCTCTACGCGGACGGCACCACCCAGATCGCCAGCAGCGGCACCGTCAACCGGGAGAACGTGCCGCTCAGCGCGGTGCCCAAGACCGTGCAGCGGGCCGTACTGGCCGCCGAGGACCGGGACTTCTACCACGAGTCCGCGATCGACCCGCGCGCCATGGTGCGCGCCGCGTGGGACACCGTGACCGGCAAGGGCATCCAGTCCGGTTCCACCATCACCCAGCAGTACGTGAAGAACTACTACCTCAACCAGCAGCAGACGGTGAAGCGCAAGGTCGAGGAGTTCTTCATCGCCATCAAGCTCGACCGCGAACAGAGCAAGGACCAGATCCTCGAGGGCTACCTGAACACCAGCTACTTCGGCCGCAACGCCTACGGCATCCAGGCGGCCGCCCGCGCCTACTACGGCGAGGACGTCTCGCAACTCGACACCGCGCAGGGCGCCTACCTCGCCTCCCTGCTCAACGCCCCCAGCGCGTACGACGTGGTGGCCAACCCGCAGAACAAGGACCGCGCGGTGGCCCGCTGGAACTACGTGCTGGACGGCATGGTCAAGGAACACTGGCTCGCCGCTCCCACCCGTGCGTCCCTGCGCTTCCCGCAGCCGGTGCAGTCCAGCGCGCCCTCCGGCCTGTCCGGCCAGCGCGGCTACCTCGTCGAGGCGATCAGGAACTACCTGGTCGACAACAAGATCATCGACGAGCAGACCCTGGACGCCGGCGGCTTCCGCATCACCACGACCATCGAGAAATCCAGGGAGGACGACTTCACCGCCGCTGCCCAGGACCAACTCCTCGGCAAACTCGGCGACTCCGGCACCGACCGCTACGTGCGCGCGGGCGGCGCCTCCATCGACCCGGCCACCGGGAACGTGGTCGCCCTCTACGGCGGCGTCGACTACACCAAGCAGTACGTCGACAACGCCACCCGCCGCGACTACCAGGTCGGCTCCACCTTCAAGCCCTTCGTCTTCGCCTCCGCCGTGCAGAACGGCTCGACCACCCAGGACGGCGACCCGATCACCCCCGACACCGTCTACGACGGCACCAACGGCCGCCAGGTACAGGGCCCGAACGGCCCCATCGGCTACGCGCCGGACAACGAGGACGACGTCGACTACGGCGACATCACCGTCGCGCAGGCCACCAACCAGTCCGTCAACGCCGTCTACGCGCAGATGGCCGAGGACGTCGGATCCTCCAAGGTCAAGTCCACGGCTGTCTCGCTCGGCCTGCCCGCCACCACCCCGAACCTGAGCGCCTACCCGTCCATCGCGCTCGGCGTCGCCACCGCCAGCCCGCTCGACATGGCCCAGGCCTACGCGACCCTCGACGACCACGGCAGCTACCTGCCGTACACCCTCGTCACGAAAATCGTGAAGGACGGCCACACGGTACGGCTGCCGCAACGCGTCCCGAAGCCCGCGGTGAGCCGCCAGGCCGCCGACACCACGACCTCCATGCTCCAGAACGTGGTCGACGCCCCCGACGGCACCGGCACCGCCGCCCAGGCCGCGGGCGTCCCGGCGGCCGGCAAGACCGGCACCGCGGAGGACGACAAGGCGGCCTGGTTCGCCGGGTACACGCCCGACCTGGTCACCGTCGTCGCGGTGATGGGCCAGAACTCCACCACCGGCACCCAGGAACCGCTGTACGGCGCGACCGGCCTCGACCGGGTCAACGGCGGCGGCTTCCCCGCCCAGATCTGGGCCGACTACACGGCCGCCGCCCTCAAGGGCGTGAACGTGCCCGACTTCGACCTGCACCTGCAACCCGGCGCGAGCCCCTCCCCCAGCGCCCCGCCCGACAGCAGCCCGCCCACCGACACCCCGCCGTCCCAGCCCCCGGGCACCCCGCCCGGCGAACCGTCCTCCCCGCCCGGCATGAGCCCGTCCGGCGGCGGCTTCACCGGCGGGCTCGACGGCGGCCTGGACGCGGGCGCCTCCGGCGGCACCGACGGGGGCGACAACGGCGGGGACACCTCCGGCGGCACCGACGGCGGCCCCGGCGGCACGGTCGGCCCCTCCGGCGGCACGACGAACGGCGGCACGATCGCCGGGACGGACGGCGGCACCACGATGGGCGCCGCGGGCGGCGGCGGTCCGGGCGGGGCGGGCGGACCACCACCCGCGGGCTGACGCGAGCCTGTTGCTGACGCGGACCTGTTGCCGACGCGGACGTGCGAGGGGGCGGCGGCCGATGCGGCCGCCGCCCCTTTTCCGTAGGAAGGCGTCGCTTAACGAAGGTGTCGCGTGGCGAAAGATGTCGCGTTACAGGTACAGCCCGGTCGAGTCGTCCGCGCCCTGGAGTCGCTCGGCGGCCACCGCGTGCAGGTCGCGCTCCCGCATCAGCACGTACGCGACCCCTCGGACCTCCACCTCGGCGCGGTCCTCCGGGTCGAACAGCACCCGGTCGCCGATCTCCACCGTGCGGACGTTCTGCCCCACGGCGACGACCTCCGCCCACGCCAGACGGCGTCCCACGGCGGCGGTCGCGGGGATCAGGATGCCGCCGGACGAACGCCGTTCGCCCTCCGGGATGTCGGTACGCACCAGCACCCGGTCGTGCAGCATGCGGATGGGCAGCTTGTCGTGCCCGCTGCCGGGCGTGTCGATGGACGTGTTCGCACTCACGGGCACGACGTTACCCGGCGTCCGCGCCGCACGTGGCGGGGGCCGCCGGGAAGGGCGCCGTCCCCCGGCGCCCGGCCCGCCCCCGCTGCTCGCTTCCCGCCGCTGGGTGTTCCCGCGCCGGGACTACTTGTTCCTGCGCCGCGACGACAACCCCGCGACGACGACCACCAGGGCCGCCGCCGCGACCGCGACCGGCACGATCCGCTCCAGGCGCGGAGCGCCGTCCTCCGACACCAGTTCGGCACGCACGCCCGACACGGCGCGGTTCACCGCCACGTACGCACGGCCGGCCGTGCGGTCCACGGCCTCGCGTACCGAGGCCTTCGCGTTGTCCGTGATGGTCTTCGGGTGCACCCGCACCCCGATCTCGTCCAGCGTCACGGCGAGCTGCTGCCGCCTGCGGACGATGTCCGCCTCGATCTGAGCCGGAGTCCTGCCTTCCGACACCGCGCTGCCTCCGTCACCTTGGGTCCGTACCGTCCCTGCCGTGCGGACAGTCTGTCAGCTCGCGTCCCGGCGCGCCCCTCGGCACCCCGTCTAGGCTCTTCGCCGTACACCCGCTACCGCGTACCCCGCGCACGAACGAGGAGTCCAGCCATGAGCGAGCGCCTGACGCCCGGCGACACCGCCCCCGCCTTCACCCTGCCGGACGCGGACGGCAACCAGGTCTCCCTCGCCGACCACAAGGGCCGCAAGGTCATCGTCTACTTCTACCCGGCCGCGCTCACCCCGGGCTGCACCAAGCAGGCCTGCGACTTCACCGACAACCTCCAGCTGCTGACGGGCGCCGGGTACGACGTCATCGGCGTCTCGCCCGACAAGCCGGAGAAGCTGGCGAAGTTCCGCGACCAGGAGAACCTGAAGGTCACGCTGGTCGCCGACCCGGACAAGAAGGTCCTGGAGGCGTACGGCGCGTTCGGCGAGAAGAAGCTCTACGGCAAGACGGTGACGGGCGTCATCCGCTCCACGGTCGTCGTCGACGAGGACGGCAAGGTCGAGCGCGCCCTGTACAACGTCAAGGCCACCGGCCATGTAGCCAAGATCATCAAGGACCTGGGCATCTGAGGTACCCGAGGCATCCGAGCCCGGGGCCACCGGCCGGCACTCGGCGGGCGGCCCCGGTCGCCGCCCCTGGGGTACCCGGGGCGGGCCGCAGGACAGCCACCTTCCGGCCGACGGCCTTCGCCCCCACAACGAGCCAAAAACCCGCCCAAGACCTATAAATACCCATATACCCACCCTTAATGAACGACCGTTTCCCGCCCCAGAAAACATGGGTTTACCGGAGGCCAAAACGTAAAGACGTTCCTTTTGCCTGGCCACCTCCTGGCAGGCCGACGAAAGGAAACCCAGCTGTGACGACCGAGGAGACCGTCGATCCGGCGGCGTACCGCCGCCACCGGACGCTCTTCCAGGCCATCGAACGCCGGAGGAACCCCCGTCTGCGCAGGACCGACATCACGGTCACGGACGAGCGGGCCGTCAAACGTGCCGTGAAGGCCGCGGCGCTCGGCAACGCCATGGAGTGGTTCGACTTCGGCATCTACAGCTACCTGGCGGCCACCCTCGGTCACGTCTTCTTCCCGTCCGGCAGTAACACCACCTCCCTTCTGTCGTCCTTCGCGACGTTCGCGGTGGCGTTCCTGGTCAGGCCGCTGGGTGGCACGTTCTTCGGCCCGCTGGGCGACCGCATCGGCCGCAAGACCGTGCTGGCCGTCACAATGATCATGATGGCCATCGGCACCTTCGCGATCGGTCTGATCCCCAGCTACGCGGCGATCGGCTTCTGGTCGCCCGCCCTGCTGATCCTCTTCCGGCTCATCCAGGGCTTCTCCACCGGCGGCGAATACGGTGGCGCCTCCACGTTCATCGCCGAGTACGCGCCCGACAAGCGACGCGGGTTCTTCGGCAGCTTCCTGGAGTTCGGCACGCTGGCCGGCTACGTGGGCGCGGCCGGGCTGGTCACCTTCCTCACCGCGGTGCTGAGTGACGACGCGATGACCTCCTGGGGCTGGCGTCTGCCGTTCCTGGTCGCCGGTCCGCTCGGCGCGGTCGGTCTGTACCTGCGGCTGAAGCTGGACGAGACCCCGGCCTTCCAGCGCCTGGAGAACGACGCGCCGCCGGTCAAGGCGACGGAGGCCGCGCAGGGCGTGGAGACACTGCCCAAGGGCGAGTTCCGAGCGATCTTCGTGGAGCAGTGGCCGCGGCTGCTGCTGTGCGTGGCGCTGGTCGCGGCGTACAACGTCACCGACTACATGCTGCTGTCGTACATGCCGACCTACCTCAGCGACGAGCTCGACTACAGCGCGACGCACGGCCTGCTGGTGCTGCTGCTCGTGATGGTGGCGATGATGTGCCTGATCAACCAGGTGGGCCGCCTCAACGACCGCTTCGGCCGCAAGCCGCTGCTGATGGCGGGCATGCTGGGCTTCCTGGTGCTCTCCGCGCCGGCGTTCCTGCTGGTCCGGCAGGGCAGCATCATCGCGATCGTGGCCGGCATGCTGATGCTGGGGCTGTCGCTGCTGTGCCTGCTGGGCACGATGTCGGCGGCGCTGCCCGCGCTCTTCCCGACCCAGACCCGGTACGGCGCGCTGTCCATCGGCTACAACGTCTCGACGTCGCTGTTCGGCGGCACGACGCCGCTGGTGATCACCGCGCTGATCGGCCTCACCGGGAGCAAGATGACGCCCGCGTACTACGCGATGGCGGCGGCGCTGGTGGGCGTGATCGCGGTGGCCTGCATGCGGGAGACGGCCCGCCAGCCCCTGGAGGGCTCCCCGCCGGCGGTCGCCACGAAGGAGGAAGCGGCCGAGATGGTCCAGTCCCAGTCCCCGGAACCCCGCTTCTGACCCGGCCGGCCCGCCTTGGGCCCCGCTGAATTCCGTTCCTCACCCCCCCGTAACCGATCGCCCGTTCGACTCGTTCATCGGTACGAGGGCGGGTGAAACGGAGGGGGAGGGTCATGGAGACCATCAGGACCGGACGGACGGCGACGTACGACAGGACGGAGTTGGCGGCTTCCGTCGCTGAGGCGGAATGCCTGGCCGAGGTCATCGTCCGGTGCGGCGGGAGACCCACCAACGGCTCACGCGCGTACGTGCGCAAGCTCATCGCCCGCTGGGAGATCGACGCCTCCCACCTGCGGAGCGGGGCGGTCCGTCACACCGAACGGCGACTGCGGGAAGCCGTGGCCGTGTCGCACAGCATCGCCGAGGTCGTCCGCCGTCTCGGCGTCGGCCCGGTCGGTGGCAACGAGGCGCACATCGGCCGCCGGATCGCCCGACTGGGCATCGACACGTCCCATTTCACGAGTGGCGCCCGGGATGGCGAGGTCCGGCGACGGAAGCGGGCGCGCGCGGACCCTCTGGTGCTCGGCTCACCCGGCGACGGACGGATACCAGGCGCCCGACTCCGCAAGGCGCTGCTGCGCACCGGCATACCCGAGGCCTGCGCCCTGTGCCGGACGGGTCCCTGGTGGATGGGCGAGCCCCTGCGTCTGGAGGTCGATCACCTCAACGGCGACTGGTGGGACAACCGGATCGAGAATCTGCGCATCCTGTGTCCCAACTGCCATGCCACCACGGACACCTTCCGCGGCCGCAAACGACGCGGAGCGCTCCGGTGAGCCGCGACGGTCACCGCCCTCGCTGGACCGCCGACCGCCTGGCCGTCGTGGCGGCCGAGTCGAGCAGCCTGGTGGACGCACTGCGTCGGCTGGGCGGCCCCCTCGGCTCCGGACCACTGGGTTATCTGCGCCGGAGGCTGGCGCACCACGGGATCGACACCCGTCACTTCGCCGCCGAGGCCCCGCCGCCCCGGGAACGGCGCAGCTACACCCGTGCGGCGTTGGAGGAAGCCGTGGCGCGGGCCCACTCCTTCCGCGAGGTCGTCGAATGGTTCGGCGTGCCGCCGTACTCGAGCACGTACGGCCACCTCAAGCGCAGGATCGAGCGGTTCGGCATCGACACCTCGCACTTCGACGGCGCCGATGGGCGCGGTGGCCGACTGGACGAGGCACGACTGCGTGAAGCCGTGTCCGGAGCGCGCAGCCTGGCCGAGGTGACGCGCAGGCTGGGTCTCGTGCCGGGCGGTGCCTCCCGCGCCCGGATCAAGCGTTACCTCGACGCCTACGGCGTACCCGTGCGGGGACTGCTCGGCCAGGCGCACAACCGCGGTCGGCCCTCGCCACGACGGAAGTCGGCGGACGAGATCCTCCGGGCGCTGCCGCCGGGCTCCCCGCGGGTGAAGAGTGCGCTGCTGCGCCGAGCGCTGCGGGAGAAGGGCGTGCCCGCACGCTGCGCGAAGTGCGGCACGGGAGAGGTGTGGCACGGCCGCCGTCTCGTCCTGGAGATCGACCACGTCAGCGGGGACAGCGACGACAACCGGATCGAGAATCTGCGTCACCTGTGCCCCTCCTGTCACAGCCAGACGGGGAACTTCGCCCGGTGGCGCGGCCGGTGAGGCGTGGCCGGTAGAGTGACGGCGGCGGGCCCGTACCCCAGCTGGAAGAGGGCGCCGGTTTAGGTCCGGTGTGTCGTGGGTTCGAGTCCCACCGGGCCCACCACCGAGGGCGTGACATCCGACGGATGCCACGCCCTTCGTTCTTCAGCCCATCAACTCCCGTACCACCGGCACCAGTTCGCGGAACGCCTTGCCGCGGTGGCTGATGGCGTTCTTCTCCTGCGGGGTCAGCTCCGCGCAGGTGCGGGTCTCGCCGTCGGGCTGGAGGATCGGGTCGTAGCCGAAGCCGCCCTCACCGGCCGGGGTCTCGCGCAGGGTGCCGTCGAGGCGGCCCTCGACGACGCGCGACGTGCCGTCCGGCAGGGCGAGCGCCGCCGCGCAGGCGAAGTGTGCCGCGCGGTGCGGCGCGGCGATGTCGGAGAGCTGGGCGAGCAGCAGGGCCAGGTTGGCCGCGTCGTCGCCGTGCCGGCCGGCCCACCGCGCGGAGAAGATGCCGGGCGCGCCGCCCAGCACGTCCACGCAGAGCCCGGAGTCGTCGGCGACCGCGGGCAGGCCGGTGGCGCCGGCGAGGGCGTGTGCCTTCAGCAGCGCGTTCTCCGCGAAGGTGACACCGGTCTCCTTGACGTCGGGGATCTCGGGGTACGCGTCGGCGCCGACGAGTTCGACGTCGAGGCCGGCGCCGGTGAGGATCGCGCGCAGTTCGGTGACCTTGTGGGCGTTACGGGTGGCGAGGACTAGACGCTGCATGGGGCGATTATGCCGTCCGCCCCGGTCACGAGCCCGTCCGCCCGAGGGCGGTCCGCCTCTCACCCCGCCCGCAGCGGCGTCAGCAGCCGGTGCGGGGCGGCGAGGGCGGCGGTGACCGGGTCGTCGTCGGGGGACGCCGGGGGCAGTCCGGGGCCGGGGGCCACGACGACGTCCGCCGGGGACACGTCCGCGCCGCAGCCCTCGCAGTGTCCGCCGGGACCGACGGCGCCGCCGTCCGGCGCGTGCAGGAAGACCCGGCGCGGGCCCTTCTCGCCGTAGTGGTCGTCGCCCCACGCCATCAGCCCGCGCACCACGGGCCACAACGAGACGCCTTTGGCGGTCAGTTCGTACTCGGAGCGCCGCCCGGCGCCCGGCACCCGGGCCAGCACGTCCTGCGCGGTCAGCGACGCGAGCCGGTCGGTGAGGACGGCGCGCGGGATGCCGAGGTGGTCGGCGAAGTCCCCGAAGCGCCGCACGCCGAAGAAGGCGTCGCGGACGACGAGCAGGGTCCAGCGTTCGCCGACGACCTCGAGGGCGCGGGCGAGCGAGCAGGCCTGTCCGGTGTAGTCGCGCGGGAGTGCCATGGCTCCAGCATATCGCCCGATCGGTTCATTCAGCGAACCGAACATGCTACGGTCGGACCATCAGCTTGGTTCAGTGAATGAACCAATCCTCCGACATCCCAGGTGGTGCGTGATGGCGACTGAGGCGACACGGTCCGAGGCGGGGCATCCGCGCCGGTGGCCGGTACTCGCCGTGCTGGCGGCGGTGGCGTTCATGGCGCAACTCGACCTGTTCATCGTGAACATCGCCGTGCCCGCGATGAGCCGCTCCTTCGGCGGCGCCGGGCTGTCGGGCCTGTCCTGGGTGCTCAACGCGTACGCGATCGTCTTCGCGGCGCTGCTGGTCCCGGCCGGGCGGCTCGCCGACCACTACGGGCGCAGGCTGTTCCTGCTGTCCGGGGTCGTGGTCTTCACGCTGGCGTCGGTGCTGTGCGCGCTGGCGCCGACGCTGCCGGTGCTGGTCGGCGGCCGGGCCGTGCAGGCGGTGGGCGCGGCGATGATCGTGCCGACCTCGCTGGGGCTGCTGCTGCCGTCGTTCCCGCCCCGGCAGCACACCCTGGTCGTCGGCGTCTGGGCAGGGGTCGCGGCGGTGGCCGCCTCGTCCGGGCCGCCGGTGGGCGGCGTGCTGGTGGCGGTGGACTGGCGGTGGATCTTCCTGGTCAACGTGCCGATCGGCGTGGTCACCGTGGTCGCGGGGCTGCGGGTGCTGCCGGAGATACGCGCCGGGCGCGGCGCCCGGCTGCCGGACGCGGTCTCCACGGTGTCGTTGCTGGCGGCCGTCACGCTGCTGGTGCTGGCGACGGTGCAGGGTCCCGCCTGGGGCTGGGGCAGCGCCGGGGTGGTGGGGCTGCTCGCGGCGGCGGCGCTGGCCACGGTGGTGACGGTGCGGCGTTCGCTGCGGCATCCGCGGGCGCTGGTCGAGGCGAGCCTGTTCCGGGGCAGGGAGTTCACCGGGGCGAGCGTGGCGCTGCTGCTGTTCTTCGTGGCGTTCGGCGCGTGGCTGCTGATCACGGTGCTCTTCCTCCAGGACGTGTGGCACTACAGCGCCCTGCGCGCCGGGGTGGCGATCGTGCCGGGGCCGCTGACGTCGGCCGCGTTCGCCGTCAACAGCGGGCGGATCACGGGCCGGTTCGGGCGCGTGCTGCCCGCGGCGACGGGTACGGCGCTGCTGGCGCTGGCGGCCGTCTTCTGGCTGGTGCTGGCGCCCGCGCATCCCGCGTACGCGACGCACTTCCTGCCGGGGTTGTTCCTGGGCGGGGCGGGGGCGGGGCTGGCGCAGGCACCGATGTTCGCGGCGGCCGGCACGCTGCCGCCGGACCGGGCGACGACGGGCAGCGCGGTGCTCAACATGTCCCGGCAGGTCGG
Source organism: Streptantibioticus parmotrematis (assembly GCF_019890615.1). GTDB lineage: Bacteria > Actinomycetota > Actinomycetes > Streptomycetales > Streptomycetaceae > Streptantibioticus_D > Streptantibioticus_D parmotrematis. The sequence continues at coordinate 36,269 of NZ_JAINVZ010000020.1, forward strand.
CAGCGCGATCGGGGTGGCGGTGCTGGTGGCACTGCTGGCCGCGCCGCAGCCGCACGCACTGGCCGCGTTCCACCGCGGCTGGGCGCTGGTGGCGGGCGCGGCGCTCGGCGCGGCGCTGGTGGTGACGGTGACCCACCGCGCGGCCGCCCGGCGCGGGACGCGGGAGCCTTCGGCGGCGGTGGCGCCCGAGCCGGAACGGGCAGCGGCGGGCGGCGGCGCGTACGAAAGCGGCACGGCCCGCGACGTCGACACGTACGCGAGGGGCGGCGCGTACGAGAGCGGTACGGCGTGCGGGAGTGGCGCCCCGGCGGCGCGCTGACGCCAGGAGAGGCGGGGGCGCGCCCGCGCGGCGCGCCCCCGCTCCGTCACCCGGTCGTGCGCGGTCTCACTTCTTCGGGCAGGCCGTGGTCAGTTCGGACGCGCCGCGGTCGACCGGGGCGATGTCGACCGGCTGGCCCTTGTCCAGTTCGTTCTTGACGTTGGAGACCGCGAGCGAGAGGTCGCCGAGGGCCTTGCTGGCGGCCGTGCCGGAGTCGCCGGTGTGGCCCGCGATGTCGTCCAGGTTGGTCTGGATCTGCCTCAGCACGGTCGCCGCGTCGCGCGGGTCGCTCGCGCTCTTCTTCACGGCGGCGTCGAGCTTGGCGACCTGGGTCTGCACGGTGTGCGCGACGGTCGGGCAGTCCTGGGTGCTGCTGCTGGAGCCCGAGCAGGCGGCCAGCAGCGGCAGGGCCAGGGCGGCCGCGGCGGTGGCGGCGAGTGCGGGAGCGCGCACGGTCAGCCCCGCGTCACGGCGAGCGCGGCCCGCTGGACGCCGTCGAGCTGGGCGGCGCCGGCCACCGCGAGGTCGAGCAGGGCGTCGAGTTCGGCGCGGGCGAACGGCTGGCCCTCGGCGGTGCCCTGCACCTCGACGAAGCGGCCGTCGCCGGTGCAGACGACGTTCATGTCGGTCTCGGCGCGCACGTCCTCCTCGTAGCACAGGTCGAGCAGCGGCACGCCGTCCACGATGCCGACGCTGACCGCGCTGACCGCGCCGGTGAGCGGCTGGGCCTTGGCCTTGATCAGCTTGCGTTCCTGGGCCCAGGCGACGGCGTCGGCGAGGGCCACGTAGGCGCCGGTGATGGCGGCGGTGCGGGTGCCGCCGTCGGCCTGGAGGACGTCGCAGTCGAGGACGACGGTGTTCTCGCCGAGCGCCTTGTAGTCGATGACGGCGCGCAGGGAACGGCCGATGAGGCGGGAGATCTCGTGGGTGCGGCCGCCGATGCGGCCCTTGACGGACTCGCGGTCGCCGCGGGTGTTGGTGGCGCGCGGCAGCATGGCGTACTCCGCGGTCACCCAGCCCTCACCGCTGCCCTTGCGCCAGCGCGGCACGCCTTCGGTGACGCTGGCGGTGCACAGGACGCGGGTGTCGCCGAAGGAGACGAGCACCGAGCCTTCCGCGTGCTTGCTCCACCCGCGTTCGATGGTGACGGGGCGGAGCTGTTCGGGGGTACGGCCGTCGATACGAGACATGCGACCGAGCCTATCCGTCGCGGCCGACGCGGGGCGCGGGGCCCGGCGCACGAAGCGGGGCCCGCTCCGGCTTCGGAAGCGGGCCCCGCGTCGGTGAGCGGGTGGGGCTCACATCATGTCTTCGATCTCCGCGGCGATGGGGTCGGCGTCGGTGCCGATGACGACCTGGATCGCGGTGCCCATCTTGACCACACCGTGCGCGCCGGCGGCCTTGAGCGCGGCCTCGTCGACCAGCGAGGCGTCGTGGACCTCGGTGCGCAGACGCGTGATGCAGCCCTCGACTTCCTCGATGTTGTCGAGCCCGCCGAGACCGGCGACGATCTTCTCAGCCTTGCTGGCCATGTCCACTCCCTGTCGCGTCCTGTTGCGCACGCTGGTGACGGTTCCACACCGTAACGCACGTATGACCCGCCTTCGCGGAGGGACGGCGGGTGCCGAACGACGTCGATCGACGGTCGAAACGGCCTGGTCCGCCGTGGTGTCCTGACGAGGGCGCAAGCGTGCGAAGCTGGTCTACACCACTTTACGGCTCCGGCAAAGCGAGGTGCGCGCCGGTCGGCGCACCAGGCGGATCGGAGCCTTCACGTTTCCCGCGCGGCGCGGAATGCCCCGCCCTTGCTAGCCGGACGACAAGTCCGAATTTGATCATTCCGACCGATCTATGCTTCTGTCGTCCACTGCGACTTCCTGGTTCGCACGCGGGCGGGACCTCCGCGAACCCGGGCCTCCGTGGCGCCGAGCGGAACGGGCCGACTGGGGCACCGTCAGGGCCCCAGGGCGATGGCGTGGCGCACATCGCACCGACCTCACGGCGTGACGGAACGAGAGCACTCCGCATGGTTGTCCAAGCGTGACCTTCGGGCGCTCGGCCGCGCGTTCCTTTACCCGCCCCTGACATGTTAGAACTGGTCTACACCACTCAGTGGTGTAGACCACAGTGCGGGCCGTCCCCATTCCCCCGGAGCCCGCCTGCCTCCAGGAGGAATCTCTGATGAGTTCGGACACCGCCACCCCGGCGGCGCCCGCCAAGAAGCGCGGGTCCGGAGTGTTCCAGGGTTTGCAGAAGGTCGGCCGCAGCCTGCAGTTGCCGATCGCCGTGCTCCCCGCCGCCGGCATCCTGCTCCGCCTGGGGCAGGATGACGTCTTCGGCAAGACGGGCCTGCACTGGAACAACGTCGCCAAGGTCTTCGCGGGCGCCGGTGGTGCGTTGCTCGACGCCTCGCTCGGCCTGCCGCTGCTGTTCTGCATAGGCGTGGCGATCGGTTTCGCCAAGAAGTCGGACGGGTCCACCGCGCTGGCCGCGGTCGTGGGCTTCCTCGTCTACTACACGGTGATCCACCAGTTCCCGATCTCGTGCGGCGCCGGCCAGACGTTCACGTCGACGGGCTCGCTGAGCGGTGCGTGCGTGCAGGGGACGACGGTCACCGCGGCGACGTACCAGAATCCGGGCGTCCTCGGCGGCATCGTCCTGGGTCTTCTGACAGCCGTGCTGTGGCAGCGGTTCCACCGCACCAAGCTCGTCGACTGGCTGGGCTTCTTCAACGGCCGTCGCCTGGTGCCGATCATCATGGCCTTCGTCGGCACCGCCATGGGTGTGCTGGTGTCTCTCGGCTGGCAGCCGATCGGTGACGCGATCAGCAGCTTCGGCAAGTGGATGACGGGCCTCGGCGCCCTCGGCGCGGGCCTGTTCGGCCTGGTCAACCGTGGCCTGCTCCCCATCGGCATGCACCAGTTCGTCAACGCCGTCGCGTGGTTCCAGATCGGTGACTACAAGAACTCGGCCGGCCAGATCGTCCACGGCGACCTGACCCGCTACTTCGCGGGCGACCCGACCGCGGGACAGTTCATGTCCGGCTTCTTCCCGATCATGATGTTCGGTCTGCCAGCCGCCGCCCTGGCGATCGCGCACTGCGCACGCCCCGAGCGCCGCAAGGCAGTAACCGGCATGATGGTCTCGGTCGCGCTCACCGCGTTCGTGACCGGCGTGACCGAGCCGATCGAGTTCTCGTTCATGTTCATCGCGCCGGTGCTGTACGCGATCCACGCGGTCCTGACCGCGATCTCGATGGCGGTGACGTGGGCGCTCGGCGTCCACGCGGGCTTCACCTTCTCCGCCGGTGTGATCGACTACGTGCTCAACTGGCACTTCGCGACGAAGCCATGGCTGATCATCCCGATCGGACTGTGTTTCGCGGTGATCTACTACGTGGTCTTCCGCTTCGCGATCATCAAGTTCAACCTCCCCACCCCCGGCCGCGAGCCGGAGGAGGAGATCGAGGACATCACGAAGTAATCGTCCTCACCACCGCGGGCCCGCCAGGATCTCCTGGCGGGCCCGCGGTGCTTCGGCCTGCGGTGCCGCGGCGAGGGCCGCCGGGCGCCGCGAGGCGGTCACAGCTCGTACACCGCCCCCGACCGCGCCAGTTCGACCGGGCCCGGGTAGGCGGTGCGGGCGTCGGTGAGGTTGGTCTTGGGGTCGGTCCACGGGGGGATGTGGGTGAGGACCAGGCGGGCCGCGCCCGCGCGGGCCGCGTACTCGCCCGCGTCTCGGCCGGTGAGGTGCAGGTCCGGCACGTCCTCCTTGCCGTGGGTGAAGGACGCCTCGCACAGGAACAGGTCGGCCCCGTCGGCCAGTTCGATCAGCGGGTCGCACGGGCCGGTGTCGCCGGAGTACGTAAGGGTGCGCCCGCCGTGCTCGACGCGGAAGCCGTACGCCTCGACCGGGTGCCGCACCCGCTCGGCGCGCAGCGTGAACGGCCCGACCCGGAAGCTCCCCGGCGTCAGCGTGCGGAAGTCGAAGACCTCGCTCATGCACTTGTCGTCCGGCACGTCCCCGTACGCCGTCGCCAGGCGCGCCTCGGTGCCCTCGGGACCGTAGACCGGCAGCGGTTCGGGCACTCCCCCGTCGTGCCGGTAGTAGCGGGCGACGAAGTAGCCGCACATGTCGATGCAGTGGTCGGCGTGCAGGTGGCTCAGGACGACCGCGTCCAGGTCGTACAGCCCGCAGTGGCGCTGCAACTCGCCGAGGGCCCCGTTGCCCATGTCGAGGAGCAGCCGGAAGCCGTCGGCCTCTACGAGGTAGCTCGAGCAGGCTGAGTCCGCGGACGGGAAGGACCCAGAACAGCCGACGACGGTGAGCTTCATGCAGGAGCCTCCAGGGGGGTCCGGGGGTCTTGCGTGGTTCGGTTGGGGCAGCGCGATATGCCGGAGGCCACGGGCGGGGACGGCGCCGGCGGTGGACAGAAAGCGCCGCCATGTGCAGTCGAGGGTAAGCCGCGGTGCCCCTCGCCGCCCCTCCACCAGGCGCCGTTGTGGGCGGAATCACCAGTACGTGTGGTCCCCTCCTCACTGTCGGTGTCCGCCCGCGCCCGGTGAACGGCGGCCGACGGGCGCGGCGCTCGGGGCGGTACGGTCGGGGCTCGCGGACGTGGTGGCGGGAGACGGGAGGGCGCCCGATGGCGTGGTGGGTCGCGGGTCTTGTCGTGGTGGCGCTGGCGCTGGTCGCGGCGGTGGCCGACGGGCGGTTGCGGGACGGCGGACGGCGTTCGCGCGCGGGGGCGACGCGGCGTCCGGCGGGTAGGCCCGGGTCGCGGCGTCCGGCCGGGCGGGCACGGCCTGCGCGCGGCCCGGCGGCGGGAGGCCCGCCGGCCACGGGCGTCGGCGAGCGGCCGCGGCCGGGTGAGATCTGGTGGGCCGAGGTGCCGTACGAGGACGGGCCGGGCGCGAAGGACCGGCCGTGCCTGGTGCTGTCGGTGCGCGGCGAGGTCGCCCGGGTCGTGAAGATCACCAGCAAGCACCACGCCGAACTGCCGGGCGTGATCGCGTTGCCGCCCGGCGCGGTGGGCGACGCCCAGGGCCGGATCTCGTACCTGGAGACCGAGGAGACCCGGCAGGTGCCGCTGCACGGCTTCCGGCGCCGGGTCGGCCCGCTGGACCCGGCCGTGTGGAGCCGGGTCCAGCGGGTCTAGCGACAGGCAGGGGCAGGCGGACCCGTCAGGCGGACCCCCTGAGGCCCGGAGCCCTCAAGCCCGGGAGCCCTCAAGCCCTCAGCCCGGAGCCCTGGAGCCCAGAGCCCCCAGCCCTCAGGCCCAGAGCTGGCCGTGCAGGGCCTCGATGGCCGCCTCGGTGGTCTCGGCGGTGTAGATGCCGGTGGACAGGTACTTCCAGCCGCCGTCGGCGACGACGAAGACGATGTCCGCGTCCCGGTCCTCCTTGACCGCCTTCGCCGCCACGCCGAGCGCCGCGTGGAGGGCGGCTCCCGTCGACACGCCCGCGAACACGCCCTCCTCGCGCAGCAGTTCACGGGTGCGGCGCACCGCGTCCTCGCTGCCCACGGAGTAGCGCGTGCTCAGCACGGACTCGTCGTACAGCTCGGGAACGAAGCCCTCGTCGAGGTTGCGCAGCCCGTAGACCACGTCGTCGTAGCGCGGCTCGGCGGCGACGATCGTGACGCCGGGGACCTTCTCGCGCAGGTAGCGGCCGACGCCCATCAGGGTGCCGGTGGTGCCGAGGCCCGCCACGAAGTGCGTGATGGTGGGCAGGTCGGCGAGGATCTCCGGTCCTGTGGTGGCGTAGTGCGCGCCGGTGTTGGCCGGGTTGCCGTACTGGTAGAGCATCACCCAGTCCGGGTGCTCGGCGCTCAGTTCCTTGGCGACCCGCACGGCGGTGTTGGAGCCGCCCGCGGCCGGTGAGGAGATGATCTCGGCGCCCCACATGGCGAGCAGTTCGCGGCGCTCGCTTGAGGTGTTCTCCGGCATCACGCACACGATGCGGTAGCCCTTGAGGCGGGCGGCCATCGCCAGCGAGATGCCGGTGTTGCCCGAGGTCGGCTCCAGGATGGTGCAGCCGGGCGTCAACGTGCCGTCGCGCTCGGCCTGTTCGATCATGTGCAGCGCGGGGCGGTCCTTGACCGAGCCGGTGGGGTTGCGGTCCTCCAGCTTGGCCCACAGCGACACCCTGGCGGAGGGCGACAGCCGCGGCAGCCGGACCAGCGGGGTGTTCCCGACTGCCGCGAGCGGGTTGTCGTACCGCATCAGCGGGCGCCGGAGCCGCCGGCCACCGCCGGGAGGATCGTCACGTTGTCGCCGTCGCCGAGCTTGGTGGCGATGCCGTCGAGGAAGCGGACGTCCTCGTCGTTGAGGTAGACGTTGACGAAACGGCGCAGTTCGCCGCCGTCGACCACGCGGTCGCGGATGCCCGCGTGGCGCGTGTCGAGGTCCTTGAACAGCTCGTCCAGGGTGGCGCCGCTGCCCTCGACGGACTTCTGCCCGTCGGTGTACGTGCGCAGGATGGTCGGAATGCGGACCTCGATGGCCATGGGTGGGCTCCCGTGAGTGCGTGACGTCGGTGATCGTCGTGGGTGAGGGGCGATGCGTGCGGCGGCTCGGCGCGCGGTTCCGTCACGCCAGGGTCAGGCGCGCGGACAGGCCGCGCTGGCGAGGCGGCACAGATCGACGTGCAGCCGCGCCGCTCCGCCCCCGAAGGCGCCCAGCAGGGCCGAGGCGCAGTGGGCGCGAGCGAACGCGGCGAGCGGCGTGCCCGGCGTCTCTTCGCTCACGTCGTGGAGAACCATGGGGTCATCGTATCGATTCCCCTCAACGGGCCGAGACGCCCGTCCCAGCATCCGGGACCTGAGCCGGACAGTGGCGCGAGGAGGCCGGGCCGCGGGCGGAACGCGCAGGTCAGGCGTAGGACTCCACGACCTCGACCTGCTCCTCGGTGACCACGCCGTCCACGATGCGGAACGAGCGGAACTGGAAGGGGCCGAGTCCGTCGGTGTCGGCGGTGGAGACCAGCACGTAGTGGGCGCCGGGCTCGTTGGCGTAGCTGATGTCGGTGCGCGACGGGTACGCCTCGGTCGCGGTGTGCGAGTGGTAGACGATCACCGGCTCCTCGTCGCGGTCGTCGAGATCGCGGTAGAGCTTGAGCAGGTCGGTAGAGTCGAACTCGTAGAACGTGGGCGAGCGGGCCGCGTTCAGCATCGGCACGAAGCGCTCGGGCCGGTCGCTGCCGACCGGGCCCGCGACGATCCCGCACGCCTCGTCGGGGTGGTCGGCGCGGGCGTGGGCGACGATCTCGTCGCGCAGGGCCTGGGTGAGGGTCAGCATGGGCGACAGAATAGGCAGACCGCCCCCGGCCGTCCGGGGGCGGTCTCATCAGGCGGAACGCGGAATGGGACGCTCCGCGCTGACGCGGCTCACGCCTCGGCGTCCGCCGCCGCCTCGGCCACCGTCGCCTGCGTCGTGGGCAGCGCCTCCGCGACGGCCCCTGTCGCGAAGACCTCCGGCGTGCGCGCCTTGAGCACGTAGTACGACACGACCATGATCGCGGCCCACACCGGCGCTACGTACAGCGAGACGCGGGTGTCCTTGTCGACGCCCATCAGCACGATGACCAGGCCGATGAAGGCGAGCGCGATCCAGCTGGTCCAGGGCGCGCCCGGCATCCGGAACCCGGAGCGCGGCAGCTCGCCGCGGTCGGCCTTGGCGCGGTAGCGGATCTGGGCGGCGAGGATCATGATCCACGCCCACATGCCGGAGATGGTCGCGAAGGAGACGACGTAGGTGAACGCGTCCGACGGCCACTCGTAGTTGATCCAGACGCCGACGAGCATGAAGGCGGCCGAGGCGCTGGTGCCGAGCAGGGGCGTGCCGCTGCGGGTGAGCTTCGCGAACGCCTTCGGGCCCTGCCCGTTGAGCGCCAGGTCGCGCAGCATGCGGCCGGTGGAGTACATGCCGGAGTTGCAGGACGACAACGCGGCGGTCAGCACGACGAAGTTGACGATGCCCGCGCCCAGCGGCAGCCCGATCTTGCCGAACGCGGCCACGAACGGGCTCACGCCGGGCGAGAACTCGGTCCACGGCACGACGGACAGGATGATGATCAGCGAGCCGATGTAGAACAGGCCGATGCGCCACGGGACGGTGTTGATGGCCTTCGGCAGCGTCGTCTTCGGGTCCTTGGACTCGCCCGCGGTGACGCCGACGAGTTCGACGGCGAGGAAGGCGAACATCACGATCTGCAGGGTCATCAGCGTGCCGCCGACGCCGTGCGGGAAGAACCCGTGGAACTGCCACAGGTTGCTCACCGAGGCGGTGTCACCGGCCTTGGAGAAGCCGAGCGTCAGCACGCCGATCCCGATGAGGATCATGCCGACGATCGCGGTCACCTTCACCATGGAGAACCAGAACTCCAGCTCGCCGAAGAGCTTCACGCTGATCAAGTTGACCAGGTAGAGCACGACGGTGAAGACCAGGGCCGAGATCCACTGCGGCACGCCGTGCCACCAGTAGTCCACGTAGTTGGCGGCGGCCGTCACCTCGGTGATGCCGGTGACCACCCAGAACAGCCAGTACGTCCAGCCCGTCGCGTAGCCGAAGAACGGGCCGAGGAACTCGCGCGCGTACTCCGAGAAACTCCCCGACACCGGGCGGTACATGAGCAGTTCGCCCAGCGCCCGCATGATGAGGAAGATGACGACGCCCACGACCGCGTAGGCGAGGATGAGACTGGGTCCGGCCTTCGAGATGGCCTTGCCCGCGCCCAGGAACAGGCCGGTGCCGATGGCGCCGCCGATGGCGATCATCTGGATCTGCCGGTTGCCCAGGCCGCGTTGGTAGCCCTCCGCCGGAGCCTCGGTCCGGTCGGTGTCGCCGCTCTCACGGCTGCGGGCGTCGTCGGCATCTTCGATCGCCGAGGTGACCTGCTTCGAGGTCATGGTGTGCTGCGCCTTTCTCCACGTCTGTCCTGCCCCCGATGGAGTGCGCGCCGGCGATCGGCCGGCCCAGCGCCCGCCACCGTGGGACAGGGGTGGCGTCCTGGCGGCTGGTCGTGAAGTCCTATCACGGGCTTTTCGGTCACCACGGAGCGTGGTGGTGGCGGACACCACACCACACGTGGGACGAAAAGGGCGCATGCCACCAAAGGCGGACAGCGTGAGTGACGCGATCGTTATACGGAGTTGAGCGTCCGCTGAGCGAACGCCCACTCCCCCGCGTCGGTGTCAGGGCGTCAGCGTCTCGATCAGCGTCTCCTGGAGGCCGCCGAGCCACATGTACGCCATCATCAGCGGCTTGCGCGGGTCCTCGTCCGGCAGCCGGTACAGGTCGCCGTCCGGGTCCTCGTCGACGTCCAGCCGGGTGCCTATGGTCAGCCGCAGGTCGTTGAGCGTGCCGAGCCAGCGGCGCGACTCCTGGTCGGACAGGGTGAGCACCGCGGCGCGGTCCCGGGCCGGGTCGAGGGCGTCGAGCGAGCGGACCACCGCGAGCGCGTCGTCGCGCTTGCGGGCGCGCAGGTCGTTCTCGGTGTAGCGGCGGAACTCCGAGGACGCGGCCAGCGCCTCGTCGTCGGCCTTGCCCTCGGGGTCGACGTAGGCGTCCGGGAAGAGCCGGGCCAGCGCGGGGTCCGCGGGGCGTTCGGTGGGTCCCTCGGCGAACAGCTCGGCGAGCGGGTCGTCGCCCGGCTCGGGCCCGGCGGGGCCGGGGCCGACGAGTTCGAGGAACTGGACGGCGAGGCTGCGCAGGATGGAGATCTCCACCTCGTCCAGCGCGATCGCGGCGCCGCCGTCGGGGGCGGTTTCGAAGTATCCGGCCATGAGGCCCGTCAAGTCTCCCAGCTGGGTCGGGTCAGCGGTCCTGGGTGAGCGTGGCCCACAGACCGTAGCCGTGCATGGCCTGCACGTCCCGTTCCATCTCCTCGCGGGTGCCTGTCGAGACGGCGGCGCGGCCCTTGTGGTGCACGTCCATCATCAGCTTCTTGGCCTTGTCCTTCGGGTAGCCGAAGTAGGCCTGGAAGACGTAGGTGACGTAGCTCATCAGGTTGACCGGGTCGTTGTGGACGACCGTCACCCAGGGGACATCGGGGGAAGGCGCCTCGAAAGGCGCTTCGCTCGACTCGGTCTGCTCGATTTCCGCGGGGGCGACACTCACGTTCCCCATGCTGCCACTTCGGTGCGGCCGTTGCGATCGCGCGGGGGCCTTGGCGCCCACCGCCCGACGCGCCGTACGATCATCACAGGAAGGGAAATCGTCACTCTGACGACTAGTGGGGGTAGGATCCGGCCATGAACTCTCCAGACGGGCCCGACCGGCTGACCGGCTCCGCCCTGGGACTGCCGGTGGCCGTGCCGTCCACGGCGCTGTTCACCGACCGGTACGAGCTGACCATGTTGCAGGCCGCCCTGCACAGCGGCGCGGCGCACCGGCGCTCGGTCTTCGAGGTCTTCACCCGCCGCCTGCCGGAGGGCCGCCGCTACGGGGTCGCCGCCGGGACCGGGCGGGTGCTGGACGCGGTGGAGAACTTCCGGTTCGACGACGACGTCCTGGGCTTCCTGGCCCGCGAGAAGGTCGTGGACACCGCGACGCTCGACTGGCTGGCCGGTTTCCGCTTCCGCGGCGACATCCACGGCTACCCCGAGGGCGAGGTGTACTTCCCCGGCTCGCCGATCATGCGGGTCGAGGGCACGTTCGCCGAGGGGGTGCTGCTGGAGACGGTGGTGCTGTCGATCCTCAACCACGACTCGGCGGTCGCCGCGGCCGCGTCCCGGATGGCGGTGGCCGCCGGGGGGCGCCCGCTGATGGAGATGGGCGCCCGGCGCACCCACGAACTCGGGGCGGTCGCCTCCTCGCGCGCCGCCTACGTCGGCGGCTTCACCACCACCTCCGACCTGGCCGCGGGCTTCCGCTACGGCATCCCGACCGTCGGCACCAGCGCGCACGCCTTCACCCTGCTGCACGACACCGAGCGCGACGCCTTCCGCGCCCAGGTGCAGTCCATGGGCAGCGACACGACGCTGCTGGTCGACACCTACGACGTGGCCGAGGCGGTGCGGGCCGCGGTCGAGGTCGCCGGGCCCGAGCTGGGCGCGGTGCGCATCGACTCCGGTGACCTGCTGCTGCTCGCCCACCGGGTCCGCCAGCAGCTGGACGACCTGGGCGCGGCCAAGACCCGCATCGTGGTCACCTCCGACCTGGACGAGTACGCCATCGCCTCGCTCGCGGCGGCGCCGGTGGACGCGTACGGGGTGGGCACCTCGCTGGTCACCGGCAGCGGGCACCCGACCTGCTCGATGGTCTACAAGCTGGTCGCCAGGGCCGGTGAGGAGGGCGACGGGCTGGTGCCGGTCGCCAAGAAGTCGATGGGCGCGAAGACCTCGGTGGGCGGCCGCAAGTGGGCGGCCCGCAGGCTGGACGAGGACGGCGTGGCGGAGGCCGAGGTGATCGGCACCGGGCCGGTCCCGGCCGACCTGGAGGACCGGCGGTTGCTGGTGCCGCTGGTGGTGCGCGGCGAGGTCGTGGGGCGCGAGCCGCTGGAGGCGGCGCGCACCCGGCATCTCGAGGCGCGGGCCGGGCTGCCGCTGTCGGCGACCCAGCTGTCGCGCGGTGAGCCGGTCATCCCCACGGAATTCGTGTGAGCGTCGGCATGAACGGGCGCGTGAACGGGAGTACGACCGGGGAAGGGCGGGCGTCATGCAGCGGGCACTGATCGTGGTGGACGTGCAGAACGACTTCTGCGAGGGCGGCAGCCTGGCCGTCGCGGGCGGCGCGGACGTGGCCGCCGCCGTCACCGACCTGGTCGCCCAGGCGCAGCCGGGCTACCGGCACGTGGTGGCGACCCGCGACCACCACGTGGATCCCGGCGCGCACTTCTCCGCCCGTCCGGACTACGTGGACACCTGGCCGCGGCACTGCGTGGCCGGGACCGAGGGCGCCGGGTTCCACCCGAACTTCGCGCCCGCGGTGGCGTCCGGCGGGATCGAGGCGGTCTTCGACAAGGGCGCGTACGCGGCGGCGTACAGCGGCTTCGAGGGCGCCGACGAGCACGGCACCGGTCTCGCGGAGTGGCTGCGGGAGCGGGAGGTCGCGGAGGTCGACGTCGTGGGCATCGCGACCGACCACTGCGTGCGGGCCACCGCGCTGGACGCGGTGCGCGAGGGCTTCACGGTGCGGGTGCTGCTGGAGCTGACCGCGGGGGTGGCGGCGCGGACCACGGCGCGGGCGCTGGAGGAGATGCGCGGGGCCGGGGTGACGCTGGTGGGCGAGCCCGTGGTGGGCGGGTAGCGCCTCCGGGGACCCGCGGCTACGCGCGCAGGGCGCTCAGCGGCTGCCACAGGTCGGTGTCGCACGCCTCCTTGCGGCGCCAGACCATGCCGTCCGGATGGTGCAGGACGGCCGAGATCTCGTCAGGGGTGGGCGGCTCGGCGTTGCCGGTGAGGCGGACCGAGCGGAAGCCCAGGTTCCGTACCCGGGTCAGGGCGCGCTGGCGGTTGGCGGCGTGGACCAGGACGCGTATCGTGCCGGTTCCGCCGTGCCGGGCCGCGTCGGGGTGCGGCAGCGTCAGCGCGACCACCACGCTGCCGCTCGGAAGTCTGCTGAATCCACCAGGTGCCACGGCCCGTCCCGCTCTCTCCCCCGGTTCCCCCGACGCTTCCCCCGGTTCGATGATCAGGCCGGACGCCCCGGGCGCGCCAGGGGAGGGCGGCCGGACGGGCGGTCGGCCGGGCGGCGGGGGGCGCGTTCCGGTCACCTCCCGCCGTGACGGCTGGGGCGCGCGGGGCTGTGTGAATCCGTGCGCCCCTTGTGCATCGCACCATGAGTGAGCTCACGCTTACCGGGCGTTCCCATCGGGCATGCGGACTCGTAGAGTCTTCAGGGCGGCACCGCCACGCTCTGACCGACGTACGCACCACACCCCCGTATCGAGGACGGATTCCGCCATGCCGCGTCCGACCCGCGCCCAGTGCGCCTCTGGTTCGGCCACCGTCGTCCTGTCGACCCTGGCGATGCTGCTCTTGTCCGGAGTGCACGAAGGCCCCGGTGTGATCGTCATAGCGCTGGCCGGGCTGGCGCTCGGCCTGCTCGTCGCCCTCACGGTGGCGACACCCCGCGGCGTGCGGGCCCCCGAGCCGCCGGGCGCGGCCCCCGAACCGGCCCCGCCGTCCCGCCCGACCGCCCGCACCCCGGTGTCGCTGCGCCGCTGAGACCTGACCGCGGGTGCGCGCTCAGGTCGTCGAGACCACGACCGTCTTCGCCGACTTGTCGTGCAGGCACTGGTGGTACGGCTTGTCCCACAGGCACCACAGGACGTTCACCAGCCAGAAGAGCGAGCCGCAGCACGGCACGATCGGCGGCAGCGCGTAGACGGCCGCGCGCGTCCAGCCGGGCTGACCGGCCGGGGTGGTGCCGTTCTCCAGCATCGCCACGCGGATCTTCATCGCCATCTTGCCGAAGGTCTGGCCCCGGGTGGTGAGCATGTAGCCGTCGTACAGGAAGTAGACGACGGCGTAGATCAGCTCCTCCCAGAAGCTGCGCGCGGTGTTGTTGTAGTTGTAGCCGCCGAAGCCGAAGCCCAGGATGATGCCGAGCGGGATGCCGACGATCAACGCGTCGATGATCCGGGCCAGCAGTCGGCGCGGCCGGGCGGCCAGCGGCGGCATCCCGGCCAGCGGGTCCGGGGTCTGCGCGCCGTACGAGGGGTCGTACGGCGGCGGGGTGCCGGTGCCGCCGCCGAAGGGCTGGTCGGCCGGGCCGGGGGGCGGGGCTCCGTACGGCCCGCCGGAGCCGTAGGGCGTGTCCTCACCGCCTTCCGGCCGCTTCCGGAACGGGTCCTCGGGCGGCTGGTCGCCCGAGCCGGGCGGCGGCTGATCGGTGCTCATGCACCGAGTCAAACCCGGCCGCCGCGCCGCCGCCCGCGCTCCTGGCCCGTTCGGGGGACGGACGGTCACTTGCCGGCGGCGACGAAGGTACGGGCGGCCTTGTCGTGCCAGCACTGCCGCCAGGGGCGGTCGAACAGGCACCACACGTCGTTGACCACGCCGATCACCAGCAGGTGCAGTACGAGGCGCACCAGCGTCCGGCGCAGCGACCGGCCGAAGCCCGGCGTCAGCTGCGACTCGATGTCCAGTACCCGCACGCCCAGCAGCTTCTTGCCCAGCGTGCGGCCCCAGCGGGCGGTCGGCAGCGCCTCGTAGAGCAGTCCGGCGACCAGCAGGACGGCCAGCACGGTGCCGAGGCAGAGGCCGGTCGTGCCGTCGATCAGCCAGATCTGGACGTTCTCACCGCTGAGCCGGGCGGCGTCGATCTTGTGCTGGAGGTGCTGGACGGACGCGGTCACCAGCGGGAACGTGGCGGCGCCGACGACCGCGCCGAGCACGACGGTGTCCACGATCCCGGCGAGCAGGCGGCGGCCGGGGCTCGCGGGGCGGTCCGGCTCCTGGGCGGCGAGGAAGGGGTTGCTCGGGGCGGCCGGCGGGCGCCAGGGCACCGGGTGCGCCTCGGCGGCCTCGCCCGCCGCGTCCTGCGCCGGTGTCGCCAGCCGCTGCACCTGGCGCTGCCACGGCACGGCGGCGTCCCCGGAGGCGCTCTGCGGCTGCGGGTAGCCGTAACTGCCGGGCGCGGCCGGGGCGTTGCCCTGCGGATAGCCGTAGCCTCCGGCGGGCGCGGCGGGCGGCGCGGTGCGCGGGTACCCGTAACCACCCTCACGAGCGACCCCCGCACCGGAGGCGGGCGCGACGGACGCGGCTCCGGACGACGGCGCGGCGGGCGCGGGCAGCGCGAGCGGAGGCGCAGAGCCCGCGGGCAGGGCGGAGGCGGGCCGGGGCCCGGAGGCGGCCGGGGCCGACGCGGGCGCGGCGGAGGCCGAGGCAGGCGGGGCCGACGCGGTCCCGGCGGGCGTCTCCGCTCCCGCCTCCGGACTCCCGCCCCCGCCCGCCTCCTTGGCGTCCTCCGAGCCCCACGCCACCCGCCGCGCGTCCTCGCCGACGCCGGACTGCCGTGCCGGGTCCGCCTTCCAGCCCGACTCCCCCGCGGCCCGCTCGCCGCGCTGGGCGACCGGCGCGGCGGGGTCCTCGTCCAGGAACATCGGGCCGGACTCCTCGACCGACGCGGGCGGCCTGACAGGCACGGGCGCGGGACCGGGAGCGGAAGAGGCCGCGGAGACCGCCGCGGGCGGCGGGGTCAGCACCTCGCCCGGCGCGGGCTGCGGGCGACTGGTGCCGGGCACCCAGGCCGAGCCGTTCCAGTACCGGACGTAACCCGGGATCGACGGGTCGGGGTAGTACCCCTCGCGAGGTGATTCCGCGCCCCCACCGGAGGTCGACAATGCCCCCAACTCCCCTCTGTGCCAAGTACCCGGGGGAAGACACTAACGAAGAACGGGCGCCCCGGAAGCCGGATCAATCGGACGTTCGCCCACCGAACGCGCGCGCCCGGCGCGCGTCCGGGCCGGGCGCCCCTTTAGCCGCTGGGGCCCGGACCCGGGAGACGTTCGGAAAAACCCAACACAGTCCGCGCAAGTCGCGTAATGGTGTGGGGAGTATGCGCTCTCTCCCGGTGCGGCCCCCGCAGCGCCCGCTGCGTCACTCCGCCAGGGGTCGCCGAGGAAAGGACGTCTCTTCATGCACACCGTGGTGGAACGCGAACTCGAACTGAACCTGGTGCTCTCCCCCGAGCGCAGCGTGCCGGTGCCCGCCCGGCTGGTCTACCGGGCCGACGACCCGTTCGCCGTGCACATCACCTTCCACATCGGCTCCGACTCGCCGGTGAACTGGACGTTCGCCAGGGAGCTGCTGGTCGAAGGGGTGTTCCGGCCGTGCGGGCACGGGGACGTGCGGATCTGGCCGACGAAGGTGGAGGGCCGCAGCGTGGTGTGTCTCGCGCTCAGCTCCCCGGACGGCAACGCGCTGCTGGAGGCGGCGTCCTCGCCGGTGGCCGCCTGGCTGGAGCGGACGTTGCGCGTCGTGCCGCCCGGCTCCGAGCACGAGCAGCTGGGGATGGAGGACGGCCTGAGCCGGCTGCTGGCGCCGACCACGCGCGACGAGCTGTGGTTGCGCGACCCATGGCCGGGTGACGACGCGCCGGAGGGGGGTGCCTGACGGCGGGCCGGGAAGCGGATGTCAGAAGAGCTTGCCCGGGTTGAGCAGCCCGAGCGGGTCGAAGACCTGCTTGACGCCGCGTTGCAACTCAAGACCCACCGGGCCGAGTTCGCGGGCCAGCCAGTCCTTCTTCAGGACGCCGACGCCGTGTTCGCCGGTGATGGTGCCGCCGAGTTCGAGGCCGAGCGCCATGATCTCGTCGAAGGACGCGCGGGCCCGCCGGGCCTGGTCGGCGTCGGCCGGGTCGAAGCAGACCACCGGGTGGGTGTTGCCGTCGCCCGCGTGCGCGCACACCCCGATGACCAGGTCGTAGCGGTCGGCGATGGCGGCCACGCCGTCCAGCATCTCGGCGAGCCGGGAACGCGGCACCGCGACGTCGTCGATCATCGTGGTGCCGGTGGCGCGTTCCAGCGCGGGCAGCGCGGAGCGCCGTGCCTGGAGCAGCAGTTCGGACTCCGCCGCGTCCTCGGCGGGCACCACGGCGCTCGCCCCGGCCGCGGTGCACAGGGCGGCGACGGCGCCGAGGTCGGCCGCGGGGTCGGGGGTGTCGAAGGCGGCGAGCAGCAGGGCCTCGGTGGTCTCCGGCAGGCCCATGCGCGTCATGTCGTTGACGGCCCGCACGGTCGTGCGGTCCATGAGTTCCAGCAGCGAGGGGACGTGGCCCCCTTGCGAGATCGCGCACACCGCGTCGCAGGCCGCGGCGACCGAGGGGAACTCGGCGGCCAGCGCGAGCTGCGCGGGTGGGGCGGGCTTGAGGGAGAGCACCGCGCGCACCACGATGCCCAGGCTGCCCTCGGATCCCACGAACAGCCGGGTCAGGTCGTAGCCCGCGACGCCCTTGGCGGTGCGCCGCCCGGTGCGCAGCAGCCGCCCGTCGGCCAGCACGACGTCGAGCCCGATCACGTACTCGCTGGTGACCCCGTACTTCACGCAGCACAGCCCGCCGGCGCCGGTGCCGATGTTGCCGCCGATGGTGCACTGCTCCCAACTGGAGGGATCCGGCGGGTAGTACAGGCCCTCGGCGGCGGCCGCGCGGGACAACTCGGCGTTGACGACGCCGGGTTCGACGACGGCGATCCGGTCGACGGTGTCGATCTCCAGGATGCGGTTCATCCGGGTGAGCGACAGCACCACGCAGCCGTCGGAGGCGTTGGCGGCCCCCGACAGGCCGGTGCGCGCGCCCTGCGGGACGACGGGGACGCGCAGCTCGGTGGCGACCCGCATCACGTGCTGGACCTGTTCCACGGTGCGCGGCAGCACCACGACGGCCGGGGCGCCGCTGTCGCAGAAGCTGGCCATGTCGGTGGCGTACGAGGCGGTGACGTCCGGGTCGGCCATCACCGCCTCGTCCGGGAGTCCGGTGCGCAGCAGTGAGATCAGATCGCCCATGGGATCAGCGTGTCACCGTGCGCCCTGTCAGGGAAGGACTCCCAGGCCCGCGCCGGATGCGGCACGTCGGGCGGGCCGGGCGCGCGGGGCGCGTCACAGGTTGCCGCGGCGCTCCTGCTCGCGCTCGATGGCCTCGAACAGCGCCTTGAAGTTGCCCTTGCCGAAGCCCATGGAGCCGTGGCGCTCGATCATCTCGAAGAAGACGGTCGGGCGGTCCTGGACCGGCTTGGTGAAGATCTGCAGCAGGTAGCCGTCCTCGTCGCGGTCGACCAGGATCTTCAGCTCGCGCAGCGTCTCGACCGGCACCCGGGTCTCGCCGGCCCACTCGCCGAGGGTGTCGTAGTAGGAGTCGGGGGTGTTGAGGAACTCCACGCCCGCCGCCCGCATCGCGCGCACCGTTGCGACGATGTCGTTGGTGGCCAGGGCGATGTGCTGCATGCCAGGGCCGCCGTAGAACTCCAGGTACTCGTCGATCTGGGACTTCTTCTTGGCGATGGCCGGCTCGTTGAGCGGGAACTTCACCTTGCGGGTGCCGTCCGCCACGACCTTGGACATCAGCGCGGAGTACTCGGTGGCGATGTCGTCGCCCACGAACTCCTTCATGTTGGTGAAGCCCATGACGTTGTTGTAGAACGCCACCCACTCGTTCATCTTGCCGAGTTCGACGTTGCCGACGCAGTGGTCGATGGCCTGGAAGCGGCGCGCGCCGGGCTCCACGATCGGCTCACGGGCCACGTAACCGGGCAGGTACGGGCCGTCGTAGCCGGTGCGCTCCACCAGGCTGTGGCGGGTCTCGCCGTAGGTGGCGATCGAGGCGATCACCACGGTGCCGTGCTCGTCCTTGAGCTCGTACGGCTCCTCAAGGCCGGTGGCACCGTGCGCGAGGGCGTACTCGTAGGCGGCGCGGGCGTCGGGCACCTCGATGGCCAGGTCGATCGCGCCGTCACCGTGGGCGGCGACGTGGCGCTCCAGGAAGCGGGCCCGGTCGCTGTCGGCCTTGATGACGGAGGTGAACACGAAGCGGGCGTTGCCCGACTCCAGGACGTAACTGGCGGTCTCGCGGCTGCCGTTCTCCGGTCCCGAGTAGGCGACGAGCTTCATGCCGAAGGCGGTCGAGTAGTAGTGCGCGGCCTGCTTGGCGTTGCCGACCGCGAAGACGACGGCATCCATGCCCTTGACGGGGAAGTTGTCCTGGGTCTGAGTCATGGCAAAAGGGTCTCCCCATGCCCCATACTGCGCAATAGTTCGCGCATTCGCTAGACATTCTGTACAGCGGTGAGCAGGATCGACCGGTCAATCTGTGCAGGGTGACCACGGGAGGTGGCGGATGAGCATCGACGCGCTCGACGGGCGTCTGATCCGGTTGCTGGAGCGGGAGCCGCGCATCGGCGTGCTGGAGGCGTCCCGGCGCCTCGGCGTGGCCCGCGGCACGGTGCAGGCGCGGCTGGACCGGATGCGGGAGAAGGGGGTGATCCGCGGGTTCGGGCCGCAGGTCGACCCGGCCGCGCTGGGCTATCCGGTGACCGCGTTCGCGACGCTGGAGATCAAGCAGGGCCAGGGCACGGACGTACGGGCGCACCTGGCGGGCGTCCCCGAGGTGCTGGAGCTGCACACCACCACCGGCCAGGGCGACATGCTCTGCCGCCTGGTGGCCCGCTCCAACGCGGACCTGCAACGGGTCATCGACCGCGTGGTCGGCTTCGAGGGCATCGTGCGCGCCGCGACGGCGATCGTGATGGAGAACCCGGTGCCGCTACGGATCATCCCGCTGGTCGAGCAGGCGTCCCGGGACGCGGACTGACCGGGTCCCGGGGGCGGGGGCGTTCGGCGGGCGGGCGTTCGGCGCGGGGCCCTCGGTGCGGGGCCTTCAGCGCGTGCGCCGTGTCAGCAACTCGGCACCTTCCCACCGGAGTTGAGCGTGGCCAGCACCGACAGCGCGTTGTCCAGCGAGGTCACCGGGATCACCTTCAGGCCCGCCGGGGGCAGCGCCTTGGCGTCGGCGCACTCGGCCTTGGGGGTGAGGAAGACGGTGGCGCCGTCCTGCCGGGCGGCCTGCTCCTTGAGCGGGACGCCGCCGACCGCGCCGACCGTTCCGTTCGCGGTGATGGTGCCGGTGCCGGCGATGACCCGGCCGCCGCTCAGGTCGCCGCCGTGGCCGTTGCCGTCGATGCTGTCGATGATCCCCAGGGTGAACATCAGGCCCGCGCTGGGCCCGCCGACGCCTGCCAGCGTCAGGTCGACGTGGACCTTCTTCGAGGACAGGCCCAGGTGGCCGAGGGCCGCCGAGGTGGCCGCGTCCTGCGACTGCTGCATCTCCTGCGCGTTGACCTGGTCCGCCTGCTTCGCCGAGCCCTGGTAGACGGCGCTGCGCGGCATCGCGGCCTCGTCGGTCCTGAACCACGCCTTCGCCACGTCCAGGAAGTGCACCGGCGCGTTGGGCGCGGTCGCCTCGATGGTCACCATGCGCAGCTGCCCGCTGGTCTTCCGCGTCGGCGTGCCGGTGATGGTGATCACCTTCTGGCCGCCGCTCGATCCCAGGACGTTCGCGGTCATCCCCGGGTAGGCGATGGTGACCGGGAGCGGTGCGAAGGCCGCGACGCACAGCAGTGCCACGACGACGGCGGAGCAGAGGGTGAGGATCCTGGCGCGAGAAGACACGTAGGGCATTACAGCATTCCGCCCGGCCCTCCCCTCGCGTCGCCCGCGTCCACCGGGGTCACCGATGCCTCATCGCAACGCTTCCGACACCTCCAGCGCGGCTTCCACGACCCGGGCCCCGACCCGTTCCGGCACCGCGTCCGCCAGCATGACCACGCCGACGCTGCCCTCGACGCCGGTCACCCCGGACAGCGGCGCGGCGGCCCCGCTGGCGCCCGCCTCCAGTTCGCCGTGGGTCAGGACGTACGGCGGCGGCGCGGGGCGGTCGCCGTCGCGAGGCTGCGGGGGCACGGTGGCCAGCGGCTGGGCGGCGCGCTCGCGGGCCCGCAGGATCGCCTTGCCCGCGGCCCCGCGTTCCAGCGGATGACGGAAGCCGGTGCGGTACGCGACGTGGTAGTCGGTCCAGCTCGGCTCGACGACGGCCACCGCGAGCGCGTCGTTGCCGTCGACCAGGGTGAGGTGGGCGGTCGCCCCGACGTCCTCGGCGAGCGAGCGCAGCGCGGGCAGCGCGGCCTCCCGCAGCAGCGGATGCACCTGATGGGCCAGGCGCAGCACGCCCAGGCCGACCCGGGCCCGGCCGCCGAGGTCGCGGCGGACCAGGGCGTGCTGCTCCAGGGTGGCCAGCAGGCGGTAGACGACGGTGCGGTTGACGCCGAGGCGGCCGGCCAGTTCGGTGACGGTCAGGCCGTGGTCGGTGTCGGCGAGCAGTTTGAGGACCTTCAGGCCCCGGTCCAGCGTCTGTGAGGTCTCCGCGGTCACGACGGCCCCCCTATCCGTGAGTGGCGGCTCGTGCTCGGCGGTGGACTGCCACGGACGGCAGCGCGCGCGAAGGCCGCCGGTCGCGTGGTTCCCGGCCGCACTCCGCGGCGACGTTGCCACGGCGCGTGCGTGACGGGACAGTAACCACGCGTACCGCTCAGCGGAAGAGCCGGTCCACAATCCGGGCGGAGAGCTTTGCCGCTGCTTTAACGGCCCATGGAGGGCACCCGCGAGCGTGGTGACAGCGCAGGTCGCGGGGTGTGGACACGGAGGCGGCGCGGGCGGACGACGATCTCCGGTTCCGGACGGGCGCGGGGCGCGCTCAGCGCATCCGGGTCGCCCACTCCTGGACCTTCTTGATGCGCTCCTCAATCTGCCCCGCGGTCGCCTCGGCCGAGGGCGGCCCGCCGCACACCCGGCGCAGCTCGTTGTGGATGACGCCGTGCGGCTTGCCGCTCTGGTGGGTGTAGGCGGACACCATCGTGTTGAGCCGCTTGCGCAGCTCCAGCAGTTCCTTATGGGTGACGATCGGGCGCCGCTCGGCGGGCAGCTCGATCAGGTCGGCCTCCGCGTCGGGCTTCTTGCGGCTGTGCGCGATCTGCCGGGCCTGCCGCCGCTGGAGCAGCATCTGCACCTGGTCGGGCTCCAGCAGGCCGGGGATGCCCAGGTAGTCCTGCTCCTCCTCGCTGCCCGGGTGGGCCTGCATGCCGAACTCGGCGCCGTCGTAGAGCACCCGGTCGAAGACCGCGTCGGACTCCAGCGCCTCGAACGGCAGTTGGTCCTCGGTGGCCTCGTCCTGCTGCTTCTCCGCCTCGGCGAGGAGCTTGTCCTCCTCCGCGTACGGGTCCTCCTCGCCGCCGTCCTTCTTCGGCTTGTCGAGCACGTGGTCGCGCTCGACCTCCATCTCGTTGGCGAAGCCCAGCAGCATGGGAATCGTCGGCAGGAAGACCGAGGCGGTCTCGCCGCGCCGCCTGGAGCGGACGAAGCGGCCCACCGCCTGCGCGAAGAACAGCGGGGTGGAGATGGTCGTGGCGTACACCCCGACCGCCAGCCGCGGCACGTCGACGCCCTCGGAGACCATGCGGACCGCGACCATCCAGCGGTCCTCGTTGTCGCTGAACTCGTCGATGCGTTTGGACGCGCCCGCGTCGTCGGAGAGCACCACGGTCGCCCTGGTGCCGGTGATCTCGCGGATCAGCTTCGCGTACGCGCGCGCCGAGTCCTGGTCGGAGGCGATGACCAGGCCGCCCGCGTCGGGGATGGACTTGCGCACCTCGGTCAGCCGCTGGTCGGCGGCGCGCAGCACGTTGGGGATCCACTCGCCGGTCGGCGCCAGCGCGGTGCGCCAGGCCTGGCCGATGGCGTCCTTGGTCATCGGCTCACCGAGCCGCGCGGCGATCTCGTCGCCCGCCTTGGTCCGCCAGCGCATGTTGCCGCTGTAGGAGAGGAAGATGACCGGGCGCACCACGCCGTCCCCGAGCGCGTTGCCGTAGCCGTAGGTGTAGTCGGCGGACGAGCGGCGGATGCCGTCGGAGCCCTCGACGTAGGCGACGAACGGGATGGGGTTGGTGTCGGAGCGGAACGGGGTGCCGGTCAGCGCGAGCCGCCGGGCCGCGGGCTCGAACGCCTCGAAGCACGCCTCGCCCCACGACTTGCTGTCGCCGGCGTGGTGGATCTCGTCGAGGATGACGAGGGTCTTGCGCTGCTCGCAGCGGTTGCGGTGCAGCATCGGCCGCACGCCGACGCCCGCGTAGGTGACGGCGACGCCGTGGTACTCCTTCGAGACCGGCCCCGCGCTGTAGTCCGGGTCGAGCTTGATGCCTATCCTGGCCGCCGCCTCGGCCCACTGCTTCTTCAGGTGTTCGGTCGGCGCGACCACGGTGACCTGCTGGACGACGTGGTGGTGCAGCAGGTACGAGGCGAGGGTCAGCGCGAACGTGGTCTTGCCGGCCCCGGGGGTCGCCACCGCCAGGAAGTCGCGGGGCTGTTCGGTGAGGTAGCGGTCGAGCGCGGCCTGCTGCCAGGCGCGCAGTTTGCCCGCGGTACCCCAGGGGGCGCGGCCGGGGAAGGCGGGTGAGAGGTGGTGGGAGGCGGTCGTGGTCACGTTCTCCGGTCCGTCTCTCGTCGGTTGGGTACGAAAACCGTGACAGCCTACCGGCCCGGGCCGCCGCCGCCCGAACGTGAACGCGGTATGGCGGTCACGTTGCGTTCCCCGCGCGGCCGTTGACCCCGCCCGGGCCCCGGGGCCTATCGTCGGAGGCGTCGGAGGAAGCCGGAGCAATCCGGAGGACACCCGATGAAGAAGACGAAGCAAGACGAAGCACCACGAAGACGCCCTTGAGCGGACTTCGTGCGTGCGGCGCCAACGCGGCCGTGTGCCCGAGTGGTTGAGGGGCTCGCCTGCAAAGCGAGTTACGTGGGTTCAATTCCCGCCACGGCCTCCGATCGCGTCCCGACGCACCAACGGCCGGGGCCCGCAATCCCTTTACGGATTGCGGGCCCCGGCCGTTGACAGTGCCGTTCGGCACCGGTGAATCGGCGCGCGTGAATTCGATCAGTACGCCGAGTTCACGTTGTCGATCGTGCCGTAGCGGTGGGCGGCGTAATTGCACGCGGCCACGATGTTCGCCACCGGGTCGTACAGATTGTTCGCCGTCCCGGAGATGTGGTACTCCTCGAACGTGGGCTGGATCACCTGGAGAAGGCCCTTGGAAGGAATGCCGTTCTGCGCGTTGATGTCCCAGTTGTTGATCGCGTTCGGGTTACCGCTGGACTCCCGCATGACGTTGCGGTGAATGCCCTCGTACGAGCCGGGGATGTTGTGCTGGTGCATGATCGCCAGCGCGTGGTTGATCCAGCCGTTGAGGTTGTTCGCGTACTGCGGGGCGGCCGGCGCGGCCGCGACGGGCTTGCGCTGCTCGGAGCGGTTGGCGGCCGGCTTGTCGTCCTTGCGCTCCTTGGCGGCCTGGTCCTTGGCGGCCTTGGCGGCCTTGTCCCGGGCAGCCTGGTCCGCGGCGGCCTTGGCGTCGTCGGCCTTCTTCTGGGCGGCCCCGGACTTCGGGAGGTCGTTGTTGCCGGACTGCTTGCCGGTGACGGCGAGGCCGTCCGCGACGTTGGGCTGGATGTGCTTGCCGTCGCCGGTGTGCCCCGACCCGTTCCACGCCATCGCGACACCCATCACGGGGTTGCTCGGGTTGGCCGCGTGAGCCGACGCCGGTACGACCGTGAAGGCCAGGACGGAGGCTCCGGCGACGGCCACACCGGCCGCGGAGAGCTTCTGCTTCCGGGTCATGCGCGCGGTGGAGTTCTGGTAAGTCCGGGTCAGGCGGTTGAAAGCGGCGGGAATGGGCATGGGGTGGTTGTCCTCTTCCGGTCGGAGTCGCAGTCGTCGGTGAAGCGAGTCGCAGTCGCCTCTCCGGCAAAAAGCGCCGCGTGTCAGATACGCGGCGCCCTGCGGCTCGGTAATTGTTAGCGACCGGAAAATCGCGTGGCAAAGGTGTGACGTACTACCGGACTTCGTTGAATCTCCGTAACGGCGGCACGCGGAATAGCGCGCCCGAGGCTTTGTACGCCCGTTCACCCGGTCTTTATAACCCCACTACACATCTTCGTAAGTGATCCACGCCCTATGCGGAGGGTCACACGGGGCCGGTCCGATTATCACTCTGGGTTGTCGGTCGGGCACGGATCTGGACGCGTCATCGCTGCGGTTTTCGGAGCGAGAGGGCATGAATCGGACACGAACGAGGCCCCGGCGCATGCCGGGGCCTCGGATTTCGTGGAATGAAGGGGTGCCGGGCTACGGGAGGGGGCGACTCCGGGGGCGGGAAGGCGGGAGCGGGGGGCCTGTGGCGAAGGCGGGAGCGGGAGCCTGCGGCGACGGAGTCCAGGGGTCCGCCGGGGCCGGGGGCGGAGGCGGCAGAACCGTCGGCGAGCGCCCCCATCCCAGGTCGGGCCCCGGAGGGGCCCCTACTGCCCCCGGGCCGCCTTGACCGCCTCGCGCAGGTGCTGCTCGTCCGTCTCGCTCAGCGACGTCTTCACCAGCTGGCCGCCGTACTGCGCGATCTCCGGGACCACCCGGTCCTCGGTGGCCTGCTGGACCAGCAAGAACAAGGCCGCCGCGCCCGGGCGCAGGTTCCGCCCCAGCTCGCGCATGAAGTCGTCGTTCACCCCGGTGTCGACCACCGAGCCGCCCGCCGCGCCCGCCGCCGCCCCGACCGCCGCGCCCAGGAAGGGCACGAAGAAGAGCATCCCGATCAGCGTCCCCCACAGCGCGCCGCCGGTGGCGCCCATCGCGACGGGGTTGGAGACCTGGTGCAGCTTGATCTTCCCGTCCTCGCGCCGCTCGACAACGGCCGCGTCCTCCAGCTGGATGAGGTGCTCCTTCATCATCTGGAAGAGCTTGTCGCGCACCTCGGTGGCGGTCCGCACGTCGTCGTAGGCGATCACGAACAGGTTGCTCATGCGAAGGTCCTCGTTCCACGCGGAGGGGCCGGGCCACGGACCACTGTAGAGCGAGAGTGACGAACGCGACATTCGGAGCATTACGGCACGAAACACGTAAGGATGCCCGCGCGCCGGGGTGCCGCCACTCCCCCCGGCCGCAGCCCCGAAGCCGCGCCGGAGGCGCCCGCGCCTACGCCCCCGCCGGCTTCGCCACCGCCGCCTGCGGGCGGATCGGCAGCCTGCCCACCGGACGCCCGGTGGCCGCCCGTACCGCCGAGGCCACCGCCGCCGGGGACGCCACGACCGGCACCGCGCTGACCGCCTTGGCCCCGAAGGGCGCCACGACGTCCCGTTCCTCGACCAGCTTCACGATGCGCACGACCGGCGCGTCCAACGCGGTCGGCAGCGGGTAGCCGGTGAGCGTCGGGCGCTTGACCACGCCACGGGGTGCCCGCAGATCCTCCATCAGGGCCATGCCGACGCCCTGGGTGACCCCGGCCTCGATGCGCGCGGCGACCTGCCGCGGGTTGAGCGCCCGGCCCACGTCCTGGGCGACCGCCATCTCGACCACCCGGACCGTGCCCAGCTCGATGTCGACGTCCACCACCGCGCGGACGGCGGCGAAGGCCAGGCCCACGAAGGCGTCGCCGTGACCGTATTCGTCCAGGTGTTCGGTGGGGTGCGGGCGGCACTGCGCGGTCGCCCACAGCTCCTTGCCCTCCAGCGCCTCGGCGACCGTGGTGCTCAGCACACCGTCGTACGAGGTGATCTTGCCGTCCGCGATGGCCAGCAGCTCCACCGACATCCCGAACTGGGCCGCCAGCGGTTGCAGCAGCTGGGTGCGGACCATCTTCGCGGCGCGTTCCACCGCCCCGCCCGACACCCAGGTGTGCCGTCCGCGCGCGGAGGGCCCGGCGGGCGGCTGGTCGGTGTCGGCGGCCACCACCGCGACCTCCTCGACGCCCAGCACCTCCTGGACGATCTGCCGGGCCAGCGTGGCGAAGCCCTGCCCGGTCTCGACAGCCGCGCAGATCACCGTGGCCTCGCCGTCGGCGACCTTCACGGTGGCGGTGGACACCTCGTCGTGGCCCTCGGCGCCGAGCATGTGCACCATGCCGATGCCGTAGCCCACGCCGCGCCGCACCGCGCCCGGCTCGCCCGCGCCCTCCGGGCCGCCCGGCAGCAGCCACTCCGTCTCGTCCTCGGCGTCCGGCAGCGGCGGCAGCTCGGCGTCGCGCACCGCGGTCAGCAGTTCGGCGACCGGCGCCGGGCAGGTCACCGCCTGCCCGGTCGGCAGCAGGTCGCCGGTGGACAGCACGTTGCGCATGCGGATCTCGGCCGGATCGAGCCCGAGGCGGGCCGCCAGCTTGTCCATCTGGCCCTCGTACGCGGCGCACACCTGCATCGCGCCCTCGCCGCGCACATGGCCCGAGGGCGGGTTGTTGGTGCGCACCGCCCAGCCCTCGACGAAGACGTTGGGCACGACGTACGGCCCGGCGGCGAAGGCGACCGCGGCGGCCAGCGCCTCGGAGGAGGCGTCCGCGTAGGCGCCCGCGTCCAGCAGCAACTGCGCCTCGACCTTGACGAGCCGGCCCTCGGCGTCCGCGTGGTGGCGGTAGCGCAGCAGCGCCGGGTGCCGGTGGGCGTGGCCGAGGAAGGACTCCTCGCGGGTCGCCACCAGCTTCACCGGGCAGCCGGTGCGCAGCGCCAGCAGGCCGAGCGGCAGCGGGAAGCCGGGGTCCTCGCGGTCCGCCATGGCCCCGGGCACACCGGTCACCACGACCTTGACCCGGTCCGGCTCCAGGGCGAAGCAGGCGGCGGCCAGGTCGCGGTCGGCATGCGGGTCGGTCGAGGCCAGGTACAGCTCCACGCCGCCGTCCGGGCGCGGCACCGCGAGGCCCGCCTCGGCGCCGACCGGGGCCGGGTCCTGGCGGCCGACCCGGTACAGGCCCTCGACGATCACCTCGCCGACCGCCTCGGGGTCGCCGCAGCGCAGCGGGATGTGGCGGATCAGATTGCCGTCGGGGTGCAGCGGCGGCGCCTCGAAGGCCGTCTCCGGGTCGGTGACCGGCTCCAGCACCTCGTACTCGACCGCGATCGCGGCGGCGGCCAGGCGGGCGGTGTCCGGGTGGTCGGCGGCGATCGCGGCGATCGGCTCGCCGTGGTGGCGTACGACGTCGTGCGCGAAGACCGGGCGGTCGGCGACCCGGCGGCCGTGCGTGGCGGCGCCGGGGACGTCGGCGTGGGTGACGACCGCGCGCACGCCCGGCATGGCGGCGGCGGCCGTGGTGTCGACGGAGACGATGCGCGCGGAGGCGTGCGGGGAGCGCAGGACGGCGGCCCACAGCAGGCCCTCGGCCCACAGGTCGGCGGCGTACGGGAAGACGCCCCTGGCCTTGGCCTCCGCGTCGGCGGGCGGGACGGACGCGCCCAGGCCGCGCGGGCTCTCCTCGTCCCCGGCGGCCGCCGGGGTTCCGGACGCGACCACAGCGGGCGTCGCGGTCACCGCGTCGGGTCCAGTCATCCGGCCTTGTCTCCGATCCGGTCGGTGGTCACGGTGGTCTGTTCGGTCGGGGCGGTCACGCGGGCGCTCCGCCGCCCTGGCTCTGCTCTCCGGTGGCCTGGTGCGGGATGCGGGGCAGGCCGTCCTGGGCCGGCTCCCCCTCCTCGCCCGCCTCCGCGGTGGCCTCGCGTTCGGCGACCACCTGGCGCACCGCGTCCAGCACGCCCTGGTAGCCCGAGCAGCGGCACAGGTTGCCGCACAGCGCCTGGCGGGTCTCCAGCTCGGTCGGGCGGTGATTGCCGGCCAGCAGGTCGTGCACGGTCATCGCCATGCCCGGCACGCAGAAGCCGCACTGCACCGCGCCGCACTCGGCGAGCGCCCGCTGCACGTCGGACGGACGGCCGGCCTGCGCGAGTCCCTCGACGGTGCGCACCTCGCAGCCCGCCGCGGTCGCCGCGGGCATCAGGCAGGACGCCACCAGACGGCCGTCGACCTGCACCGAGCAGGCCCCGCACTCGCCCTGCTCGCAGCCGTCCTTGGCCCCGGCGAGGCCGAGCCGCTCGCGCAGCACGTACAGCAGGGACTCCCCGAGCCACGCGTCGGTGACCGGGCGGTCGGCGCCGTTGACCCGCAACACGTAGGAGGCGAGCGGGTGTTCGGTGTGCGGATCACCTTCGGCGACGGGGGCGTCGGGGGCGGCGGCCCGCTCGGGGAAGCCGGGCACGCCCGCGTCTTCGGGGGCACCGGGGTGCTCCGGGGGCTGGAAGGCGTGCGGCTCGGGGATGTCCTCCGCCGGTACGGGAGCGTGCTCGACGGGAGCGGGAGCGTGCTCGCCCACGAAGGCGGGGTCCCCGGCGGCCGGGTCCACGGGGTCGTAGCCGCCCTGGCCGTGCCGTGGCGGCTCGTAGCCCGGGGGTTCGTGGATGGCGGGCTCGTGGGTGACCGGCTCGTGCGTGACGGGTTCGTGCGTGACGGGTTCGTACGGCGGCTGCGCGAGCGCGTCCGGCTCCGACGCGTACGGGTGCGGCTGCTCGGGCGCGTACGGGGGCTGCGGCGCGCCCTGCCCGCGGTCGATCAGCGCGCCGAGGGAGTACTCCCCCGACTCCTCCGCCGGGTCGTCGGCCACGAACGGGATCGACCACTGCTGGGTGGCGCCCGGGTCGACTGTGGGCGCGGGGACCGGGGGCACCGACGCGGGCCCCTGTCCCGGCTCGACCGCGACGGCCTCTATCGGCACCGCCCACTGCCCGGTGGTCTCCTGCGGCTGCGGGGCCGCGGCGGCCTGCGGGTGGTGCTCCTGCGGTACGTAGCCGTGGCCGGGCGCGGCGAGCGGGTCGGCGCCCGCGCGCAGGGCGACGACGTCGGGGAGCTGGCCGGCGAACGAGACGTGCATCGTCGCCTCGCCGTCGAACTCACCGCCGGTCGGCAGCGGGTACCACACGCCGTCCCCGGCACCGAAGGCGTCCGGGTGGGCGCCCTCGCCGGTGGCGGGAGCGCCGCCGTGGCCGGTCGCGCGGTCGTCGGCCCGGTGCTCGTCGGTGCCGTCGGCCGGGTAGTCGTTGGTGCCGAACTCGTCGCTCACGAAAGCGCCCTCCCCAGTGCGCGGCGGGCCAGTGCGGCCACGGTACGCCGCAGGTGCGCCACCGCGGGCGGCAGTTCACCCGCGGCGGGGTTCGCCGGATCCGCGTGGTCGGCCGGGTCCGGGATGCACGCCATCGCCACGTACTCGCCGAACGCGGTGCAGGCCTCGGCCTCCAGCGTGCGGTCGCCGTCCCAGTCGATCAGCCCGGCGACCCACGCCTCCGCCTCCAGCGGGCGCAGCGGCATCGGGGCGACCGCGCCCACCGCGCACCGCACGCCGCGCCGGGCCGGGTCGAGCACCAGCGCCACGGAGGCGGTGGCACGGCCGGGCCCGGTGCGGGCGGTGGCCTTCAGGAACGTCTGCGGGGCGTGCAGCAGCGGCGCGCGGACGAACGCCAGCAGTTCGCCGGGGCGCAGCGGGTCCATGCCGGTCAGCAGGTGGCTCACCGGGACCTCGCGGCTGCCGTCGGGCCCGGCGAGCACCACGGTCGCCTCCAGCGCGGCGAGCACCGGCAGCGCGTCGCCGGTCGGCGCGGCGG
This sequence comes from Streptantibioticus parmotrematis, assembly GCF_019890615.1. GTDB lineage: Bacteria > Actinomycetota > Actinomycetes > Streptomycetales > Streptomycetaceae > Streptantibioticus_D > Streptantibioticus_D parmotrematis. Next base: position 66,522 of record NZ_JAINVZ010000020.1, read on the forward strand.
TGACGATGTTGCCGCCGAGGGTGCCCGCGTTGCGGATCTGCGGCGGCCCTGCGGCGCGGGCCGCGGCGGCCAGCGCCGGGATGAGCGCGGCGAAGTCGGGGCGCCCCATGCGCGCGTGGGTCAGTCCGGCGCCGAGCAGGGCGTGGCCGTCGGCGTAGGACCAGCCGCGGATCTCGCTGATCCGGCCGAGCCCGACCAGCCCGGCGGGGCGCAGCAGGCCGGAGTTGACGGCGGCCATCAGATCGGTGCCGCCGGCGACCGGCACGGCTGCGGGCATGGCGGCGAGCGCCGCCACCGCCTCGTCGAGGGAGGCGGGCAGCGTCACCGTGCGTCCCGTCTGCCGTGCGTACGTGCTCACGCAGCTGCCCCTTCCACGGCGCCGGACGGCCGTCGCCGACCTTGCCGGCCTGCCCGGCCCTGTTCGCCGTACGGTACGTGCTGACAGACCGGTGACGGCAACTCTGGCACATGTTCCGGACCGATCAACCCGTGGGTCCGTGAAGGGTGGTTCCGTCCCCGGAAGGGACGATCATCCGCTTGACAACCGTCTCACCACTACTCGCTGTTTGCCGCCCTTCGGACGTGTTGTACGGTTTTCCACCCTTCCATGCTCGCAGGAACAGCGGGCGTTCGGGGGCGTGTTCGGGCCTGTCTTCACACGATCGGGGGCGGACCCTCCTTCGGGCGTCCGATCACTCCGGGGCGGCGCTGCCACGGGTGCGGGCCGCCGGGCGGACGGTACTCGACGCCGAGGGCGTCAAGTCGGGCCCGGTGCGCGGCCATCCGGGCGGCGAAGCCGTCGTGGTCGCGCAGCGCGGGAGCGGGCAGGTCGGACCAGACGACCTCGGCGAACGCGGCCAGGCGCGGGAACGTCTGATAGTCGACGGCCCGCACGGTGTCGAGCACCTCGGTCCACAGGTTGGCCTGGGCGCCGAGCACCCGCGACGTCAACCGGGGTCCCTCTTCGGCGAGTTGTGCGGGAACCGGTTCGAAGCGGTAGACGTCCTCCTGGGCGCGCACCCATCCGATGGGGACCGGCTCGTCGGGGCCGCCGTCCTGCCGGTGGTCGAAGTAGACGTGCTGCTCGGGGCACATCACCACGTCGTGCCCGGCGCGCGCGGCGGCGATCCCGCCCGCGTAACCGCGCCAGGAGGAGACGGCGGCGCCCGGCGCGAGGCCGCCTTCGAGGATCTCGTCCCAGCCGATCAGCCGCCGCCCGCGGTCGGCGAGCCAGCGGTCGAAGTGCCCGATGAACCAGCTCTGCAACGCGTCCTCGTCGCGCAGCCCCAGCTCCTCGATGCGCGCCTGCACGGTCTTGGAGTCCCGCCACTGCTCCTTGGGGCACTCGTCGCCGCCGATGTGCACGAACGGCGAGACGTCGGCGGGGAAGAGGTCCAGCACCTCCTCGAGCACGCCCTCGTAGAAGCGCAGGGTGGTGTCAGTGGGGGCGAGTACGTTGGAATTGACGCCCCAAGTGGTCAGCACGGGAAGGGTGGTGGTGTCGATGACGTCGGTGTTGCCCAGTTCCGGGTACGCGGCGATGGCGGCCTGCGAGTGCCCGGGGATGTCGATCTCGGGGACCACGCGGATATGGCGCTCGGCGGCGTAGGCGACGATCTCGCGGATGTCGTCCTGCGTGTAGTAGCCGCCGTGCGGGCGGTCGTCGAAGCGGGTCGACTCGCGCAGGCCCACCTTGGTCCCGGTCCGCCACGATCCGACCTCGGTCAGCCGCGGGTGGCGCTTGATCTCGATCCGCCAGCCCTGGTCGTCGGTCAGGTGCAGGTGGAGCACGTTGAGCTTGTGCGCGGCGAGCAGGTCGAGGTAGCGCAGCACGACGTCCTTGGGCATGAAGTGCCGTGCCACGTCGAGCATGAAGCCGCGCCAGCCGAAGCGCGGCGCGTCCTCGATCGCGACGGCGGGCAGGCGTGCCTCGTGCCCGCCGACCGGCGCCCTGCGGAAGGCGCGTTCCCCGGCGAGCTGCCGCAGCGTCTGCGCGCCCCAGAAGACGCCCGCCGGGTCGCCGCCGGTGATCTCGACGCCGTCCGCACCCACCTGGAGCCGGTACGCCTCGGCGTCCAGCCCCGGATCGACCCGCAGCGTGATCCCGCCGGAGGCGTCCGCCCGGTCAGGCAGCGCGATCCCGAAGGCGGCACCGAGGACCCCGCGCAGCCACCGCGCGACCCCCTCCGCTCCGGGTCCGGCATGCAGCGGGGTGTCGGGGCCGAGGACGAAGTCTTCACCGGAGAGCGCGGTCCGGACGACCCGGGGCGCGGGGATGAGATCCATACGGACGTGCCTACCGGTCCAGACCACTCAGCACAAGTGGTCTGGACCAAAAACCGGCTGCGATCCGGCCGGGCCCGGACGCGCGGGAGCCTTCGGGGTTACTTCTTGCCGCCCTTGTCCTTGTCGCCGTCGCCGCCGGCTTCCATGGACTCGAAGATCTCCTTGCACATCGGACAGACCGGGTACTTCTTCGGGTCGCGGCCCGGGACCCAGACCTTTCCGCAGAGCGCCACCACCGGGGATCCGGAGAGGGCGCTCTCCATGATCTTGTCCTTCTGGACGTAGTGGGCGAAGCGCTCGTGGTCCCCGTCACCGTGCGACACCTGGGGTGTCGGCTCGACCAGGGTTCCGGTACCCGCCCCGCGCTCGGGCTCAAGAGTGCTCATGTCGAACTAGCCTAATTGACGGAACCCCGCCGTGGTCCAACCGAAGGGCGCACCCGTGCCGCCCGGCGCTCAGTTGAGGGACGGGTCGTCCGGGTAGGTGGCGACCATCGCCAGCTCGTTGCGCTGCCGCCGCAGCACCGAACGCCACAGCCGCTCCGGATCCGGCGAGGAGACGTCCCCCGGCTCGGACTCCACCACGTACCACGCGCCGTCCACCAGCTCGTCCTCCAGCTGGCCGGGCCCCCAGCCCGCGTACCCGGCGAAGATCCGCAACGACCCCAGCTCGGCGGCGAGCAGTTCCGGCGGCGCCTCCAGGTCGACCAGGCCGATCGCGCCGTGCACCCGCCGCCAGCCCAGCGGCGCCCCCTCGCCCTCACCCCGCGCCTCCCCCGGCACCACGGCCAGCGCGAGCGCCGAGTCCAGCGCCACCGGCCCGCCCTGGAAGACCACCTGCGGCGACCCCGCGAGCCCCGCCCACGGCTCGAGCACGTCGCCCACGCCGACCGGGGTGGGCCGGTTGAGGACCACGCCGAGGGTGCCGTCCTCGTCGTGGTCGAGGAGCAGCACCACCGCCCGCTCGAAGTTCGGGTCGGCGAGGGCCGGTGTCGCGACCAGCAGCCGTCCGGTGAGCGAGGACGCCTCCGTCATGCCCACATGATCCCGCATCCGGGCGGCGCGCGGGCGTCTCCCGCCCGACGTGACGACCGCGACACGACGACGCGCACGACCGCGTGCGCGACCACGCGGACGGGCGCCGCGGCGACACGCCGTCCACCCCACGTGTGACCGCCGTGTGATGACCTGTGGCATACCGCGTGACCGTGCCGTGCCGGTCGTAACGACCGTATGGCGCAGTCGCGTACGGCCTTGACGGGTATGGCCGCCGAGCGCATTACCATTTCTTCCGGTACCGAGCCCGCGCCCCGTCACCACGGCCCGGCGCGGCGGACACAGGTACCGCTGCGAGACTTACCCAGGCGTCACGCCTTCCCCGTTCTGTCCTTCTCCAGGAACGCGAGCCTCATGACCGACGACGTACTGCTTGTCCACGGCGGCACCCCGCTGGAGGGCGAGATCCGGGTCCGCGGTGCGAAGAACCTCGTGCCGAAGGCGATGGTCGCCGCCCTGCTGGGCAGCGGCCCCAGCCGCCTGCGCAACGTGCCCGACATCCGGGACGTGCGCGTGGTGCGCGGGCTGCTGCAACTGCACGGGGTCACGGTGGGCCCGGGTGACGAGGCGGGTGAGCTGGTGCTCGACCCGTCGCACGTGGAGAGCGCCAACGTCGCCGACATCGACGCGCACGCCGGTTCCTCGCGCATCCCGATCCTCTTCTGCGGCCCGCTGCTGCACCGCCTCGGCCACGCGTTCATCCCGGGCCTGGGCGGCTGCGAGATCGGCGGCCGGCCGATCGACTTCCACTTCGAGGTCCTGCGGCAGTTCGGCGCGGTCATCGAGAAGCGCCCCGAGGGCCAGTACCTGGAGGCGCCGCAGCGGCTGCGCGGCTGCAAGGTGCGGCTGCCGTACCCCTCGGTCGGCGCGACCGAGCAGGTGCTGCTGACGGCGGTGCTCGCCGAGGGCGTCACCGAGCTCGCCAACGCGGCCGTCGAGCCGGAGATCGAGGACCTGATCTGCGTCCTGCAGAAGATGGGCGCGATCATCTCGATGGACACCGACCGCACGATCCGCATCACCGGTGTGGACCGGCTCGGCGGCTACAACCACCGCGCCCTGCCCGACCGCCTGGAGTCGGCGTCCTGGGCGAGCGCGGCCCTGGCCACCAAGGGCAACGTCTACGTCCGCGGCGCCAGCCAGCGCGAGATGATGACGTTCCTCAACACCTACCGCAAGGTCGGCGGCGCGTTCGACATCGACGAGCAGGGCATCCGCTTCTGGCACCCCGGCGGCGACCTGAGCGCGATCGCGCTGGAGACCGACGTCCACCCCGGCTTCCAGACCGACTGGCAGCAGCCGCTGGTGGTCGCGCTGACGCAGGCGTCGGGCCTGTCCATCGTCCACGAGACGGTGTACGAGTCGCGCCTCGGTTTCACCTCCGCGCTCAACCAGATGGGTGCCCACATCCAGCTCTACCGCGAATGCCTGGGCGGCACGCCGTGCCGCTTCGGCCAGCGCAACTTCCTGCACTCGGCGGTCGTCTCGGGCCCCACCAAGCTCCAGGGCGCCGACCTGGTCATCCCCGACCTGCGCGGCGGCTTCTCGTACCTGATCGCCGCCCTGGCCGCGGAGGGCACCTCCCACGTCCACGGCATCGACCTGATCAACAGGGGTTACGAGAACTTCATGGAGAAGCTCAGGGCGCTGGGCGCCAACGTGGAACTGCCCGCGCAGGCGACAACGACCGCGTAAGACGGCAGGCGCCGACGCACGCCCAGCGGCGCGCCGGCGCACGCGCAACGCGAAGGGCGGCCACCTCGCGGTGGCCGCCCTTCGGGCGTTCCGGCGTCCGTGGGACGCCGGGACGACGCCTTACTTGCCCTTCGCGGCTTCCTTGAGCTTGGAGCCCGCCGAGACCTTCACGGAGTAGCCCGCGGGGATCTGGATCGGGTCACCGGTCTGCGGGTTGCGCGCGGTGCGAGCGGCACGGTGGGTGCGCTCGAAGGTGAGGAAGCCGGGGATGGTGACCTTCTCGTCGCCCTTGGCGACAACCTCGCCCGTCACCTCGGCGAGGGCGGCCAGAACGGCGTCGGCGTCCTTGCGGGTCACCTCTGCGCGCTCGGACAGAGCGGCCACCAGCTCACTGCGGTTCATATTCGTACTCCCGTGTTCTTCTTGCCATTGAGGCGTATTGCGATCCTCGGCCGCCCCTGAGGATGGCCGCCGCGTCGAAGCCGATGCTGCCAGGGCCCCCGGACACTTCACGCACCCGGGTCTTTGGCACGAGCTCCCGCCCGAATACGCATCCTGCCCTTATCAGCGGCGGGAAAGCCAATCCGGCACCCGTGAGAGTCACACGAAAAGCGCCACTGCGACAGCTTGGTGACGCTCCGTCCGCCCCTGACAGCGCAGCGGATGGTTTGTCCGGCCACGGCTGCCGCAACCATAGGGCCCCGGCAGCCGTGGCCTTCACACGACGCGCGGGCCGCGTGATTACTGGACGGCGGTCGCCACCGCGTCGGGTGCGGTGACGCCCTGCGCCTTGGCGGCGTCCCGGACGGCACCGGCGACCGCCCCGGCGACCTTGTCGTTGAAGACGCTGGGGATGATGTAGTTGGCGTTGATCTCGTCGTCGGCCACGACCTCGGCCAGCGCCCGGGCGGCGGCGAGCATCATCTCGGTGTTCACCGTACGCGACTGGGCGTCCAGCAGGCCGCGGAAGACACCCGGGAAGACCAGCACGTTGTTGATCTGGTTGGGGAAGTCGCTGCGGCCGGTGGCCACGACCGCGGCCGTCTCACGGGCGATCGCGGGGTCGACCTCGGGGTCGGGGTTGGCCAGCGCGAAGACGATCGCGCCGTCCGCCATCGCGGCGACGTCCGCGCCGTCCAGCACGTTGGGCGCGGAGACGCCGATGAACACGTCCGCGCCGACCACGGCCTGCTTGAGGGTGCCGGTGATGTCCTCGGGGTTGGTGTTGTCGGCGATCCAGCGCAGCGGCGACTCGGGGTCGGCGTCGACCAGATCGGTCCGCCCGCTGTGCACGACGCCGTGGATGTCGGCGACCACCGCGTGCTTGACGCCCGCCGCGATCAGCAGCTTGAGGATGGCGGTGCCGGCCGCGCCCGCGCCGGACATGACGACCCGCAGGTCCTCGATCTTCTTGCCGACGACGCGCAACGCGTTGGTGAGCGCCGCGAGCACCACGATCGCGGTGCCGTGCTGGTCGTCGTGGAAGACCGGGATGTCCAGCGCCTCGCGCAGCCGCGCCTCGATCTCGAAGCAGCGAGGGGCGGAGATGTCCTCCAGGTTGATGCCCGCGAAGCCGGGGGCGATCGCCTTGACGATCTCCACGATCGCGTCGGTGTCCTGGGTGTCCAGGCACAGCGGCCAGGCGTCGATGCCCGCGAAACGCTTGAAGAGGGCCGCCTTGCCCTCCATGACCGGCAGCGCCGCCTTGGGGCCGATGTTGCCCAGGCCCAGCACCGCGGAGCCGTCGGTGACGACCGCGACGCTGTTGCGCTTGATGGTCAGGCGGCGGGCGTCGTCGGGGTTCTCGGCGATCGCCATGCAGACCCGGGCGACGCCGGGCGTGTAGACCATGGACAGGTCGTCACGGTTGCGGATGGGGTGCTTGGACGCCATCTCGATCTTGCCGCCGAGGTGCATCAGGAACGTTCGGTCGGAGACCTTGCCGATCGCGACGCCCTCGATGTCGCGCAGCTTGCTGACGATCTGGTCGGCGTGCGCGGTGGACGTCGCGGCCACGGTGACGTCGATACGGAGCTTCTCGTGGCCCGAGGCGGTGACGTCGAGGCCGGTGACCGACCCGCCGGACGCCTCCACCGCGTTGGTGAGCTGACCGACCGCGGTCCCGCTGGCCGGGACCTCTAGTCGGACCGTGATCGAGTACGAGACGCTCGGCGCCGTTGCCATGCCGACTTCCTCCGCTGTTCCGCGTTGTCCGCGCCCGTGCCCATGGGTCGGGCACGAGACATCCGATCGTCCCACCTACCGGTGAGTAGGCGGTAACTGGGCCACCATCTTTATGGAAACAATATTCCACCATGCGGTAGATCCGGAGTGGACAGGGGTCCGATCCGGTGACCGCCGGAGCCCGGAAGACGCCCAACTTCCGCGACAGGAATGGACATCGCGAGTCGTTTGTTAGTCTGGATACGGCACCGGCTCGATCCAAGCCCCCGGGCCCAACCATTGTCGCTACGAGCGACCGCTAGCCGCGAGGCGAGCATGGCGGGCCGGTGTCACAGACGAAGACGAAGGGGCCCGCGAGGGCCCCTTCGTCGTTGTGGGCAGTCGTTCCTCCCCCAGCCGACGCCGGGGCTGCCCCCTGCGGGACGGGTGGGCACCACCGCCCCACCGGCCCGCACCCGGCGACGAAACGCCCACCCCGAACCAAGCGAAGCCGCCTACTCCCGCAAAAGATCCGGCACCCCGCCCCCATCCGGCTCGTCCCGCACCCCCGCCACCACGGTGAGCCGTTGCGTGGCCCGCGTCAGGGCCACGTACAGCACGCGCAACCCCGCCGGCGACTCGTCCGCGATCTCCGCCGGTGAGACGACGACCGTCGCGTCGTACTCGAGTCCCTTCGCCTCCAGGCTCCCGAGCGGCACGACCCGCTCCCCCAGCCCCGTGAGCCATTCGCGCGCCTGCGCCCGCCGTCCCATCGCGACGACCACCCCGATGGTCCCCTCGACCTCGTCCAGCAGCCGCGCCGCGCACTCCCGCACGCTCGCGCCCAGGTCGTCGCCCGCGACCTCGAACCGGGGCACCAGCCCCGTCGACCGCACGGCGGACGGGGGCCGCGTCCCGGGCATGGCGAGGCGCAGCACCTTGGACGCCAGTTCCGCGATCTCCGCCGGGTTGCGGTAGTTGACGGTCAGTTCGAAACGCCGCCGCACGCGTGCGCCCAGCGCCTCGTCGCGGGCCCGGGTCGCCTCGTCCACGTCCGCCCAGGAGCTCTGCGCCGGGTCGCCGACCACGGTCCACGTCGCGCTGGTACCGCGCCGGGCGACCATCCGCCACTGCATGGGCGTGAGGTCCTGCGCCTCGTCGACGATGACGTGCGCGTACTCGGCGCGTTCCTGCTCACGGCGCTCGGCGCGGGTGCGGCGCCCGGCGGACATGCGGTCCGCGTACGTCGTCACCTCCTCCAGGCCGGTCAGCTCGTCCAGCGGGTCGGCCTCACGCGGCCGGACCGGCTCCGGGGGCGTGCCGAGCAGGATCCGCAGCTCGTCCAGGAGCGCCACGTCGTGCACCGACAGCGGTCCCTGCCCGGCCGCGTCCAGCCGCCGCAGCGAGCGGGCCAGCTGCCGTACCTCGCGCTGCGCCAGCACCCGGCGCGCCCAGCGCCCGAGCCGCCGTTCCTCGGCCATCGTGGCGAGCACCCCGCGCGGGGTGAGCACCGGCCACCACCGGTGCAGGAACCCGGTGAACGCGTCCTCGCCGGAGACGTCCTCGTCGAACGCGGCCCTGGCCTCCGCGATCAGCTCCGGGTCGACCAGGTGCCTGCCGCGGCCCGACTTCTCCCACAGGGCGTCCAGCAGCAGCCTGCGGGCCCGCGGGCGCATCAGGTTCAGCGGCGCGGTGCCGCCCAGCGCGGTGTGGCGGATCGCGGCCAGTTCCTCGCCGTCCAGCTCCAGGCGGGCGCCGAAGGCGACCACCCGCAGCGAGGTCGGTACGCGTTCCCCCAGCTCCAGCGCGCCCCGGGCGGCCCGGCGCAGCACCGGCAGCATCCGCGAGGAGCCCTTGACCCGGGCCACCTGCGGTTCGTCGTACGTCGTGGCCTCGGCGCCCTCGACCAGCGAGCCGACCGCGCGGATCGCGACCTGCCCCTCCTCGCCCAGCGACGGCAGCACGCCCTCGGTGTACGACACCAGCAGCGGCGTCGGCGAGACGACGAGGATGCCGCCGGAGTAGCGCCGCCGGTCCTGGTAGAGCAGGTAGGCGGCACGGTGCAGGGCGACCGCGGTCTTGCCGGTGCCGGGGCCGCCGGTGACCTCGGTGACCCCCGGTGCGGGGGCGCGGATCACCATGTCCTGCTCGGCCTGGATGGAGGCGACGATGTCGCGCATGGAGTGACTGCGGGCCCGGCCGAGCGCCGCCATCAGAGCGCCGTCGCCGACCACGGCCAGATCCTCGCCGTCGAGGGTGGCCTCGACCTCAGGCCGCATCAGGTCGTCCTCGACGCCCAGCACCCGCCGCCCCCTGCTGCGGATCACCCGGCGGCGCACCACCCGGCCCGGATCCTTGGGCGTGGAGCGGTAGAACGGCGCGGCGGCCGGCGCGCGCCAGTCGATGACCAGCGGCGCGTAGTCCGCGTCGAGCACGCCGAGGCGGCCGATGTGCAGCGTCTCGGCGATGCCCGCGGTGCCGTCCGGGGCGATGGCGTCCTCGGCGACCTCGGTGGCGGTGAAGGCACCGTCCGGGCCGCGCTTGCCGTCCTTGCCGCGCAGCAGGTCGATGCGGCCGAAGAGGAAGTCCTCGAACTCCGAGTTGAGCCGGTTGAGATGGACCCCGGCCTGGAAGACCTGCGCGTCGCGCTCCGCGAGCGCGCCGGGCGTGCCGACCTGACCGCGCTTCTCGGCGTCGTCCACCAGGAACTCGGCCTCGTGGATCTTCTCCTCCAGGCGGCGGTACACCCGGTCCAGGTGTGCCTGCTCCACCGCGACCTCACGGTCCCGGAGTGCCTCCCGGACTGCGTCCTGCGCTGCCACGCAAGGACCCCCTCTTCTTGCTTCCGCGTGCGCCCCGTGCGCTCAAGCGACCTGCAACCGTACGCGAACGGGTGGCATCGATGCACGTAATCCATGGTGACGCGCCCCTCTCACGTGCCTCCGCGCACGATCCGAGGCTGCGGAAGCGCGTTCGCACGCGCACGCTGGGGAGGTGCACCGGACACCCGTGGAGTCGTCGGCGCTGAGGTCGGTGGGCTACGAGAAGCGCGTCCTGGAGATCGAGTACGTCCAGGGCCAGGTCTACGACTACCTGGACGTCCCCCGGCCGGTCTACGACGCGTTGATGACGGCGCAGAGCAAGGGCCGCTATGTCAACGCCCAGGTCAAGACCCACTACCGCTACCAGCGCATCACCAACGATCCCTGAAGCCCCGCCGGCGCCCCACTGCTCCGGCAACACCCCGACCGCGGTGCCCCCGCCTCCCGGCTCGTACGACACCACGGCTCCGACAGCACCCCGACCGCGGCGCCCCGCCTCCCTGAGGGGGGTGCGGGTGGGCGAAGCCCCCCGCCACGCGCGGCGAAGCCGCGCAAAACAGAAGAGGGCGAAGTGGCTCGCGTTTTCTGCGAGCACACTTCGCCCTCGACCTCGTGGAGATGGCGGGAATCGAACCCGCGTCCTACGGTGCGGAACCAGGGCTTCTCCGAGCGCAGTCCGCTGTGCTTTTCTCGGCCCCGGCAGTCACGCGGACAAGCCGCCGACGGGCCCAGCCACTGTGTGGTTTTCCACTAGCCCCCGTGGCCGGGCCTAGTGGTGGAGTTCCCTAGCTGATGCCAGGATCCGGGTCGGGAACAGCCCCGGGCTGACACTTCGCGAAGTCGCTGTCTGTTAGATCAGGCAGCGAGGGCGAAGGAATCGCGCTTGGTGTTGGCGATTATTGTTTTGCGGCACGTGGTTTACGAGATCATTGCCGCGTTCCTCGGCTCGCTTCCCCTGCCTCGACAACCGCAGTCGAAACCGATCATCCCCATGTTCTCTTCTCAAGGTGCGCAGCGGGACCTGGGCCCCGCTGGTGCACTGTCATCGTACGGGAACAACGCCCCGCACGGCCAGCGCATTCCCGCGCCCGGCCACCCGTCCGGGGCGGCTGGTGCCGGGGGTCAGGCGCGCGGGGTCAGGCGCGCTGCCTGCGGCGGGCCGACGAGATCGCGCGGTCCGCCTCGCGGCGGTCCTGCTTCTCGCGCAGCGTCTGCCGCTTGTCGTAGTCCTTCTTGCCCTTGGCGAGCGCGATCTCGACCTTGGCGCGGCCGTCCTTGAAGTACAGCTGGAGCGGCACGAGCGTGTGCCCGGTCTCCTGGGTCTTGCCGACCAGCTTGTCGATCTCGGCGCGGTGCATCAGCAGCTTGCGCTTGCGGCGCGCGGAGTGGTTGGTCCACGTCCCCTGGCTGTACTCGGGGATGTGCACGTTGTGCAGCCACGCCTCGCCGCCGTCGAGCTGCGCGAAGCCGTCCACCAGCGAGGCACGCCCCTGGCGCAGCGACTTGACCTCGGTGCCGGTCAGCACCAGGCCCGCCTCGTAGGTGTCGAGGATGTGGTAGTCGTGCCGCGCCTTCTTGTTCTGCGCGATCAGCTTGCGACCCGTCTCTTTAGCCATAGCGTGGCCATTCTCGCACTACGGCCCGGTGTCGAGGCCACTCAATACCGCCTCGCCCTCGGCCCGGGCGTCCTGCCCGCCGCCGACCGTCACGTCCGGGCGGATGCCCACGCCGTCCACCGCCCGCCCGGTCGGGGTGCGGTAGTGGCCGACCGTCAGCTCGGCGGCGGAGCCGTCCGGGAGGGTGGAGGGCATCTGCACGGAGCCCTTGCCGAAGGTGCGCGAGCCGACGACCACCGCCCGCCCCCGGTCCTGCAGCGCGCCGGTGAGCAGCTCGGCGGCGCTCATCGTGCCGCCGTCGACCAGCACGACCAGCGGCGTCATGGTGTCGGCCGGGCCGCGCGCCGCGTACAGGGAGTGCTCGGTGCCGTGGACGTCGTAGGTGGCGACCAGGCCTCCGTCGAGGAACGCGGACGCGGTGGCGACCGCCTCGGTGACCAGGCCGCCGGAGTTGCCGCGCAGGTCGAGCAGGACGCCGTCGCGGTGGTCGCCGTGGTCGAGGGCGGCGCGCACCTGCCCGCCGACACCGTGCACGAAGGAGTCGACGGCGATGTCGGTGACCCCGGCTTCGGGCTGGGTCACGGTGACCGCGTCGGCGGGCAGGACGGCCCGGCGCAGGCTCACCGTCCAGGACCGCCCGGCGCGTTGCAGCGCGAGGCGCACGGTGCTGCCGGGGCGCGGCGCGGGCGCGTCCTGCGGGTCGTCGGGGTCCGCCGGGTCGACGCCGCGCAGCCGGGCCACGACCTCGGTCACCGGCAGGCCGGTCACCGGGTGGCCGTCGATCGCGGTGAGCAGGTCGCCGACGCGCAGCCCGGCGCGCTCGGCGGGGCTCGCGGACTGCACGCGGGAGACCGACACCACGCCGTCCGGCGCCCGCCGCACCCACAGGCCGACGCCGGTGTACGTGCCGTTCAGCTCCTGCTGGAAGCCCTCGTACTGCTGGGCGGTGTAGAACGCGGACCAGCGGTCGCCGCTGCGGCTGACCAGCTGGGCGGCGGCCTGCGGGCCGACCCGGCCGTCGTCGATGGCGCGGGCGATCTCGGCGGTGTCGAGGCCGGTGCCGGACGCGGACGCGGGCTCGGCGGCCGGGCGGCTGCCCGCGGCCCGCCTCCCGTACGCGCCGGGCCGGCCGTCGTACGCCGCTCGGTGGCCGCCGATCGAACCGGTGGCCGCGCCGGTCGCCAGGACGGCGCCGAAGACCAGGGTCAGCGTCACTCCCTGGCGGATCCGCTGCGGGCCCCGGTACACCTCGGGACCGTACGTCGTGGGGCCGGACATGCTGGCGAGTCTAGGCCAGAAGGGCGGTGCGCACGGCGGCCGGTGACGGGCCGTTCGTCACACCTTCAGGTACTTGCGCAGGGTGAAGAACGCTGCCAGCGCGGGCATCAGCACGCCGACCGCCAGCACCAGCGGCAGCACCTTGACGACGTCGCCCCAGCCCAGGAACTGGATGAGCTTGATCTTGTCCTGGAGCGCGAGGCCGCCCTCGATCAGGAAGTACCGTCCGGCCAGCAGCATGCCGCAGGCGAGGCCGCCGCCGATCAGACCGGCGAGCGCGGCTTCCATGATGAACGGCATCTGGATGTAGAAGCTGGACGCGCCCACCAGCCGCATGATCCCGGTTTCCCGCCTGCGGCTGAACGCCGAGACGCGCACGGTGTTGACGATCAGCAGCATGGCGACGGTGAGCATGAACGCCAGCACCGCGAGCGCCACGTACGTCATGCCGTTGAGCAGACCGAAGAGGTTCTCCAGCAACTGCCGCTGGTCCTGCACCGACTGGACGCCGGGACGGCCCTCGAAGGCGCTGGTGATCACCTGGTACTGGTTGGGGTCCTTGAGCTTGACGCGGTACGAGTACTGCATCTGGTCCGGCGTCAGCAGGTCGATGCCCGCCTGCCCCTTGAACTGCTGCTGGTAGCGGACGTAGGCCTGCTGCGGGGTCTCCTCGTAGACCTTCTCCACGATCGGCAGTTTGACCAGGTCGGAGTGGATCTGCGCCATCTGCTGCGGGGTGACGGCGCCCTTGGAGCAGTTGGCGGTGTCCGTGCCGTCGGTCTTGTTGCACAGGAAGATCGAGACCTCGACCTTGTCGTACCAGTAGCCCTTCATGTGGCTCACCTGCTCCCGGCCGAGCCAGGAGCCGCCGGCGAGCGCGAGGGACAGGGCGACGGAGACGATGACCGCGAAGGTCATGGTGAGGTTGCGCCGGAGGCCTACGCCGATCTCCGACAGGACGAACTGCGCGCGCATGGTGACGTGGGGGCCTTTCTGCTGGGCGGCGGGACGGGTGCGACGGGCCCGGGGGCGGCGCGGGAGGCGCGGCCGCGGACGCGCTCAGGCGCGGGCGGGCTCGGCGCGGGTGGACGGTCCCGGACGGACCCGGGGAGCCGCACTCAGTGCTGGTAGCCGTACACGCCGCGCGACTGGTCGCGCACCAGACGCCCCTGCTCCAACTCGATGACGCGCTTGCGCATCTGGTCGACGATCTGCTGGTCGTGGGTGGCCATCACGACCGTGGTGCCGGTCCGGTTGATCCGGTCCAGCAGCTTCATGATGCCGACCGAGGTCTGCGGGTCGAGGTTGCCGGTCGGCTCGTCCGCGATCAGCAGCAGCGGACGGTTGACGAACGCGCGGGCGATGGCGACGCGCTGCTGCTCACCGCCGGACAGCTCGCCCGGCATGCGGTCCTCCTTGCCGGCCAGGCCGACCAGGTCGAGGACCTCGGGGACGGTCTTGCGGATGGTGCCGCGCGGCTTGCCGATGACCTCCAGCGCGAACGCGACGTTCTGCGCGACGGTCTTGTTGGGCAGCAGGCGGAAGTCCTGGAAGACGGTGCCCACTTGGCGGCGCATCTGCGGCACCTTCCAGTTGGACAGCCGGCCCAGGTCCTTGCCGAGGACGTGCACCGCGCCGGTGTCGGTGCGCTCCTCGCGGAGCATCAGGCGCAGGAACGTCGACTTCCCGGAGCCGGAGGAACCCACCAGGAAGACGAACTCGCCCTTCTCGATCTCCAGCGACACGTCCCGCAGTGCGGGACGGTTCTGTTTGGGGTAGGTCTTGCTGACATTGTCGAATCGGATCACAGCTGCACCAGGATGGGTCTGGAGGGGACGGACAGCCGTCAGCGCGGCTCTCCCGGTGGCCAGACCTTACGCGAAGCGGCCATGACGGCGCAGGCGGCGTACGGGGAGGGTGGGTTTCCTCACCCGCTAATCGGGGACAAAGGGCGCATCGGCCGCGTACGGCGTCGGCGGGGCGCGCCGGATCGGCCGGAAACTGGCACAGTGGAGTTCAGCGGTGTACGAGGCGCCGCGGTACGGCGCAGTCGCCTCGGGAACCCGTGGACGCCTGGCGGCGTTGTCAAGGGTGAGGAGGACATCGCATGACATGCGACCGACTGGTGTGCGCGAACTGCGCGAACCCCGTATCCGAGGGCCGCTGCCCGGTCTGCCGGGCCAGCCGAGCCCGCCTGCACCAGCAGTCCCCCTTCGCCAACCTGACCCCGGCCACGCTGGTCGCTTTGCTGGTGGCGCTGATAGCGGTGGCTTTGGTGATCCACCAGGCGGCGTAGGGGATGCCGGGGGCCTGAGGGCGCGGAGGCGATGGTCCGCGGCGACAGATCGGCAACTTGCTCGACCTGCCTGTAGCTGGACGGAGACGTCATATCTGGCACGTTCGCGGAAGTCTGCTGGTGTCCGCAGCCGGAAGGCCCGCTTGCGGTCAGCGCAGCCGCCGGACGCCATCTACTGCCGAGAGAGTCCGGCCGGGTCGATCGCGATGGGGAACGGGGTGTCCAGGTGTGTGGTCGCGCCGGCGAGTGCGGTGGTCCGCTGCACGTACTGGCCACTCTCCAGCTCGTAGATGGCGAGCATAGGGGCGGGATCAAACTCGAGTCGCCAGAAGTGCGGGATGGCGGCCTCGGCGTAGAGCATGGGCTTGACCTTGCGGTCCATGGTGCTGTTGCCGGGGGAAACGAGTTCGACGACAAGCCGGACCGCTTCGACGTCGACGGTGACGGGATCGTCGGCGGTCGCGCCGGCATCGGCCACAACCAGGTCGGGCACGACCAAGCCCGACGGCAGGACAACGTTGACTCCTTCCAGGACTTCCACTGGTGCGCCAGCGGCCCGGGCAGCCACATCCAGGGCGACATGGAGACGGAACGAGGCCCGTTGGTGGCGGACTCCGGGTGCGGGGGACATTACGAGGGATTCCCCCAGCAGCTCGTAGCGAATAGTGCGATCTTCGGGCAGGGCGAGGACGTCAGCGACGGTCCAGGGCCCCGTGTGGTCGATGGCAACGGTCATTCCCTTTCACCTCCTCGTCCACCCGGCAGGGCACGGTGTCACCTCAGCAAGCGGTACACGGCCAGCATACGGGCGCTGCCACCTGCCGACACCAGCTTCCGCTGCGGGGGTTCAGGCCAAGGCGCCCCCGTCAGCCACAACGCTGAGCGCGCCGGACGATCAGTGCGGGGCGCTGACGCGAGGGCGACTTGGGAAGTCCACCTGCACAACGGAGCTTCGTTGCGTACGACCAGCCCTGGCATCGTCCCCGTGAGCTGAGGTGTTGCGACGACCACTAGAATTCACCCCCCCAGGGTTTCACATTTCCACTGCTACATTTATTCGTACACGAGACCCGCCGAGAAAATCATGGCAATGGTCGACCAGCTCGGAATTTCGGGATCAACCCCTTCCGCGTAACGATGAAGGAATGAATCTAGACCATCCAGCCAAGCACTCGACGCTTCGACAAAGTCAGGGGTGCTTGGGTTCTCGACGAGAACCAACCCTCGCCGAGCCTTCTCTGCGAGATTAGCGAGATACGCCACCAGTTCCTGGCGCGAAGTCACGGCCAGCGCCGCATCGATAGGGCTGGTCATGGGGCCCACACCTCTCCAGTACCTCGAATCTTAATGGACGTCCCAGCAGCATCAGGGTCGAACTTCCACGCCTCACCGGCAGCCTCTTCGGGCGTCGCCATCACATACGGGATTTGCTCGAGTCCAGCCTTCTGGAAAGTTACCAGCCGGCGATTGTCGAGCGTGTGAAAATCGCCATCACGCTCTACGAGGCGGACCGGTGGAAAGTCATTCGGGTCAATTTCGCCAGACTTGATACCGGCCGCCGTATCTTCGATCGTATTTCCATTCTTGAATCGGGCAGACACTCCACGCTGCGAAAACTTGACAGTCTTCGGATCAATTGTGTTGCAGTTGTGCACCAGCACCGGCGTGCTGCCCGCCAGCACATAGTACGAGTGCAGGTCCGCGATCGTCAGGTCGTAGGTGACTGCTCTGCTGACGTAGTTGTGGATTCGGGTGACCACCGCCGGCTTGCCGTTGGGCTGGGTCAGGTGGGTGCCGGGGGTGAGGTGCGACGCGTCGGTCCACGTCTTCGTCGTGGCGTCCCAGAAGGGGTGGTGCCAGGTCGTCGTCAGAGTGGCGGGCTTGGCTCCCGGTGCCGCGATGGTCAAGGCCGTGAACTGGCGGTCCGTGGTCGTCCTGATGACGTTCTGGACCGTGTGCGCGGCCTTCCGGCCGGTCAGCGGGTCGGTGGCCATGACCTTGTCGCCGACGTGCACGTTCTGGATCGGGGCGGTGCGCCCGTTCGCCTCCAGCACCCTGGTGGCGCCGACGAAGCTGTGCGGCACGGCCGACGCCGCGCAGCTCGCGGCGTCCTCACCGAGTGACGCTCCCTCGTCGGCCGCGAGTTCCTCCCCCTCCCGTGCCGCCGCGATCTCCAGCTCGTCCTCGCCGCCCGTGAGCAGCGCCCCGCCGACGATCGTCGCCGCCTGCACGCAGCCGCCGACCGACGGGTTCGTCACGCAGCCGACGACCGTGTCGGCGCCCGACAGGTGGTAGCCGATCCTGGCCGCGTCCTTGAGGTAGTCGAAGAAGGACGGGTGGCTCGGCTTGGGGGCGGGGTGGTAATAGACGGGATCACCGAAGGTCGCGCTGTTGTGGTAGACCTCCATGTCGAACTGGTAGGAGGGCGAGGACGGGTCCCTCGGCGGGCCGCTGTGGGTGACCTGCGGATTCGACTGGAACCACGCCTCGCTGCCGACGTATCCGTCGCCTCCGATGAGCATCGTGCCGTCGGGGTCGGAGCCGGTCACCGGGTCGTTGCCCGCGTAGTCGTAGCCGCCCAGCTGGGTCGGATCGGAGGCCTCGAAGACGGGGTCGGCGGACAGGAAGCGCCCGGTGTTCGGGTCGTACTCGCGCGCCCCGAGGTTCTCCAGGCCCGTGTCGGGGTCGGGCGTTCCGCCCACGTAGCCGTCGTCGCCGGGCCAGGAGGAGGGTGCGGTCCCCCGGGCCTGGCCGAACGGCAGGTACGCGCGGCGGGTGACGCTCATCGAGGGGAAGTCCACCGCGAGGGTGTCGGTCCCCTGCCGGTCCGGGATCAGGTACTGGACGTCCCCGGTGCTGGAGCGCTCGGCGACCGTCTCGCCGCCGATCTCGTAGTAACGGGTGCCGGACAGCGCGCTGTTGGAGAGGTTTTCGGTGACCTGCTGGTCGTCGGCGAGGAAGAGCGTCGCCTGGTGTGCGTCGGTGCGCAGGACGAGGTTGCCGTCGGCGTCGTAGAGGTAGCCGGTCGTGCCGCCGGTGGCGGTGTCCGCGAGGGAGGCGAGCTTGCCCTGGTCGTTCCAGGAGAGCGTCTGGGTCCCGCTGTCGGTGGTGATGGAGGTGTTGTCGCCGGACGCGTCGTACTTGTAGCTCGCCGTCCCGGCCGTCTCACCAGGGCCGGTGGCGGTGGTGTTGCTCAGGGTGTGCGGCTGGTCGCCGGACGAGCCCTGGTTCGGGTACGCGTACGTGGTCGTCGTGTCGTCGGCGGTGTCGCCGCCGGTGTCGTGGTCGGTCTGGGTCTGCCGGTCGCCCGCGGCGTCGTAGGTCCAGCTCTGCCAGTAAGGCTGCGGCCCGCCGACCGTGGAGCTGCTGCCGGCGGTGGGGGTCGCGGCGCACTTGTCGGTCGCGGTCCAGGCGGCGGTCAGACGGGTGGCGTAGTCGTACTGGAAGCACTGGGTGTCGGTGACGGCACCGCCGTTCTGCGCGTCCGTCGTCGAGGTGACCAGGCCGGAGCCCGCCGACACCTGGCCGTCGCCGTACGTGTACTGGGTGTCGTCGACGGTGGTGGACGCGGCGGAGTCGGTGGTGCGGGCGTCGGTGAGCCGCTGGGTCTGCTGGTCGTAGCCGAGGTCGAGCGCGACCCAGTCACCCGAGGTGCCCATGGTGTACTGCGACGGCTTGCCGAACTCGTCGTACCCCAGGGCACTGACGTAGTCGGCGGAGACTGTACTGCTGTTGCTCTCGGCGCTGGTGGGATCGCCGTAGGTGTCGTGGCCGTAGTAGACCTGCTCGCCGGGCAGCCCGCCGACGGCCGCGTAGCTCTGGCTCGCCAACAGTCCGGTGCCCGCGGTGAAGGTGTCGCTGCTGACGTAGCCGCCGGACGGCTCCAGCACGGCTTCCGAGGGCGGCAGGTTGGCGAGGGTCTCGCGCTGGGCGACGGCGGTGCCGAAGGTGTTGTACGCGAGGACGGTGCTGGTGACCGAGGGGCTGGAGGTGCCCTCCTGGTACGAGGTGGAGGCGGTCGGCAGGCCCTTCTTGAGCGTGTCGTACGTCCACGCGTCGATCTGGTCGGATGCCGAGGGGGTCGCGCCTCCGGTGGTGTCGTAGGCGGCGGTCTTCCGGCCGTCCGCGTCGTACTGGTAGGTCGTCTGCTTGCCCCGGGCATCCGTGGTGGTGAGCAGCTGCCCGGCGTTGTCGTAGGTCGACATGGTGGTGCCGGTGTCCGGGTCGGCCTGCGAGGTGTCGTCGCCGAGCAGGTCGTAGGACCAGGACCAGGAGTTGCCGGCGGCGTCGGTCTCACCCGTGCGGTGGCCCGCTGCGTCGTAGGCGTACTTGGTGACCGAGTAGTCGGCGGCCGGATCGCTCGGGTCGTCGGGCACGCCCTGGTGGTATTGGTACTGCGCGGTGGTGTTGCCGCGGGCGTCGGTGAACACGCTCTGCGCGGTGCCGCCGGCGGGCGGGACGGTCGTGGTGACGTCGCCGCCGTAGGAGGTGGTGGTCCGCCAGGTCTCGGTGCCGAGGGCGTACGAGACCGCGGCCGTCCGGCGGCCCGCGCCGTCGTAGAGGTAGCCGGTCTCCGACGGGACGTCGCCGTCCTGCGCCTGCACGAGCGTGGCGGAGGGCGCGCCACCCGCGTAGTAGGGGCTGGTGGACTTCGCGGCCAGGCCGTCGGTGTCGTAGACGGTGTCGGACACGAGCCGTCCGCCGTCCATGGTGGAGCTCTGCGTCTCGCGCTGCCGCAGCATCGCGTCGTAGAGCACCTCGCTGGTGCGGTACGACTGGTCGTCGTCGAGGGTCTGCGTGGTGACGACGGACGGCGCGCTGTTCGACACCGCGTAGGTGTACTTGTCGTACGCGGCGGTGATGCCCGGCTTGAAGTCGGCGGTGACCCGGCCGAGGGCGTCGTACTGCTCCTTGGTGACGTAGCCCGCGGGGTCGGTGGTCTGGGTGGTCAGCTCCCGCAGCGGATCGTACGTGGTGGTCGTGACGTGGGTGAGCGGGTCGGTGACCGTCTCGGAGGTGGGTTCCGCGCCGGTGGCGGGGGTGTATGCGGTCTTGGTGGTGCGGCCGTCCGCATCCGTGGCGGCGAGCGTGCGTCCGTACTCGTCGACCTGGCTGGAGGTGGTCGTGGTGTAGACGGGCGTGGAGCCGTTGTAGGAGGTCGCCTTCTGCTGCGAGGTCACGTCGCCCGCGGTCGGCGGTGAGCCGAACGTCGTGGAGCCGTCGTAGAACCGCCGGACGTCGGAGACCGCGTCCCCGGGCAACGACACGGCGGCGCCGCACTTCACCGAGACGGTGTCGGTCTCGTCGGGGGTGTCGAGGATCCAGGCGTCGGTGTTGTCGTCGTAGGTGACCGTGGTGCACAGGTCGTCGGAGGAGACGGCGGCGTCGCCGAGGTCGTCGGTCTGGGTCACCCGGCCGTGGCTGTCGTGGGTGTAGGAGACCTCGGTCTCCCGGGTCGAGCCGCTGGACAGCGGTGTGTAGACGCGCTGTTCGG
Source organism: Streptantibioticus parmotrematis (assembly GCF_019890615.1). GTDB lineage: Bacteria > Actinomycetota > Actinomycetes > Streptomycetales > Streptomycetaceae > Streptantibioticus_D > Streptantibioticus_D parmotrematis. Next base: position 87,227 of record NZ_JAINVZ010000020.1, read on the forward strand.
CCTCGCCGGTGATGTACGCGACCTGGTCCGGCAGGGACCCGCCGGGTTTGTGGGTGGCGGTCGGCGCGGACGACCACGGGTCGGTGATCGTGTCGGTGACGACCTTGCCGCTGCCCGCGCCGTCGTACTGGATGGTCTCGTACGTCGTGCCGGCGTACTGCTCGGAGTCGGTGACCGCGGTGTCCTTGCGCGAGTCGGTGATCGTCGCCGACCGGGTGGCGCCGCCTGGCAGCGTGTCGCCGTCCATGCCGCGGAAGTAGGTGTAGTCGGTCTCGGTCACCGGGTCGGGCGCCGTGCCGGTGGTGACCTTCATGCCCTGGTAGCCGCGCCACTGGTTCCAGGTGCGCTGGGCGGTGGGGGTGAGCGGGTTGTCGTCGTAGTGCCAGGCGGGCGTGCCCACCGGCTGGTAGTGGGTGGTGATGGTGTCGTTCACACCGCCGCCGGTGGGGTCCTGCTGGGTGACTCCGGTGACGATGTACTTGTTGAACCAGTCTTCCTTGGGGGAGGTGACTCCGGCGGGGGTCCAGTAGGCCGGATAGCACAGGCTGGTGTTCTGGCTGGCATCGGAGGGGGTGCCCGAGCCGCAGGCGGCGGTCGAGTAGGCGACGTCGATGATCTCGCCGGTCTCGGTGGTGATGCCGTTGAGGCGGTGCCGGGTGATCGGCGGGTACCCGTCGGTGACGTCGACACGGTTGGACAGCGCGGTGCCGGTCAGCGTGACGGGCGGCATCGTCAGGGACGCGGTGGAGCCGCCGCCGGAGGTGTCCTGACCGGTGCGGGTGATGGTGGACAGCCACAGGGAGGGCGTGGTCGAGTCACCGGTCGCCGGGAACGTGTGGGCCAGGCTCCAGGAGTCCACGTCGGTCTCGGTGGTGCCGACCAGCGCCTGCGTCTGGATGGTGGTCAGTTCGTTCTCCGACCAGAAGGTCGGAGAAGTGACCGAACATGCCTTTCCGTTGGTGCAGTTGAGGTCGTAGGGCACGTCGGGCCACTGCGCGGCGCTGGACGAGGTGAGCCCCGAGGTGGCACAGCCGCTCTGCGACGTGTCGCATCTGCCGTTGACCTTGAACGTGACCTGGGCGGCCGGGGAAGTGGCGTACACCTGGCCCGCCCGCTGGCCGTACTGGATCTTGTCCAGGTAGCCGTCGCGCGTGTAGGCGGTGTTGGCGGTCGTGCCGTTGTCCCGCGCGTAGTAGCCGGTGTCGGTGGTGTAGTAGTACGAGATGGCGTCCTGGTGCGGGTCGACGACGTAGTCGAGGTTCCAGCGGTAGGCCTGCTGGCACCAGGAGTTGGCGAAGGTCGCGTTGTAGCAGGGCTGGCCGGACGCGGTGGCGTACACCGGCTCGGTCCAGACCGAGTTGGTGGCGGTGTCGCCCGACGCGTAGCCGGGCAGCTGGTCGAGGCCGAAGTAGTACTGGGTGCCGTCGTCGGTGGTGACCACCCAGTACTCGCCGTTCTGGGCGCCGTTGACCGCCCCGGTCTTGTACTGGACGCGTTCGTCGCCGTCGTGTTCCGCGTGCCAGGTGCCGGTGGTGTCGTCCTTGACGAGCGTCGCCGAGGTGCCGTTGAGCGAGAGCGTGATGGTGTTCTCGTCGGACCAGCAATTGTCCGCGGTCTTGGTCGGTCCCGAGGGGTTCTGCTCGCAGGACTGGTAGGAGCGCTCGATGAAGCCGGGGTTGTAGTCGAAGCCGTCGCCGATCCAGGAGGCCTGGTTGTTGGTGGACGAGGTGAGGCCGTCCTGGGACTGGGAGTCGTAGCCGAGCGCGATCTTCGGCGCGAGTCCGCCGGGCACGCCGGGGACGCTGATCGGGTAGGACCACTGGAAGGCGTCCGAACTGCCGCCCGCCTGCCAGGAACTGGAGGGCGTCAGCGAGGTCGCGGTGAAGTCACCGCCGCCACCGCCCGGCGCGGAGGTGGCGGCCAGCACCCGGGTCGACTGGTCGGCACCGGTCAGCACCGCGGCGGAGGCGCGCGAACCGGTGGCCGGGGTGACCGCGCTCCCACCCGCCGCGCCGGACAGCGTCACGTCGGCGGTCACGGTGTGCGTGGAGGCGTCGTTCGAGGAGGCGACCGGGGTCTCGGTGCGGCAGGAGGCAAGCGTGGGCGTGGCCAGGGCGCAGGAGGGCAGCGAGACCAGGCGCAGTCGCGATGCCCAGTCGCCGCCGAAGGCCGAGGTGAACGAGGAGTAGTCGAAGGTGACTCCGACGTTCGTCCCCGTCCGGCCCGCGTCCGCGCGGTTCAGGGTGAGCAGCACGCCGTCGGCACCGACCGCGGTGGCCCGGTCGCGGGGCAGGACGTCGACGTCGACGGCCGTGGTGGCCGCCGCCGCGGTGGCCGAGGACGGAACGGCGGTGTGGCCCCGGGGGACGGGCGCGGCCAGCCAGACGGGAAGGGCGCCCGCCCTGGCACCACGCGCCGCGCTGCTCCTGGTGTCCGTGTCGGGGGACGCCGCGTCCTTCTGCCCGAGCGTGACCTTCGCCCGGCCGGTCGGCCAGGCCACCGCGGACGGGTGGTAGGCGGGCATCGTCTTCGGCCGCTGGTAGTGCGACGTGACCGGGGCGACGGGAACGGGCTTGTCCTTGGCCGCGACCGGCGGGCGGCGGTGCGCCGTCGCCGCCTCGGCCGGTGCCGTCAGCTGCGACAGGTAGCTCAGCAGGGCGAGGACGAGCAGCGCGACCGCCGAACGCCACAGGAGTGTGGCGCCTCCCGGCCGGCGCGGGTCCCTGAAGAGTCCGGGTCTGTGCGTGCTCCCGCGTGACGTCACCGTGTTTTCCCCCCAGCCCGCCCCGTGATCAAAGGTCGACCGGAAGCTACCAACCCCTCACCTTCTGGAGCTTTTTGCAACCAACTACGGACAGACTCTTTACCGGCGGCGCGCTTTCACAGCAGTGAAGTTGGCGGGTTCACGCCGACCCATAAGCCACAACTACCGGTAAATCCATCGTCGTTGAGTGAGTCACCTGTCAACAGGCCCACGGAAGGGTCGCTTGGCGGTTGGCGGTCGATCGCTTTACGTCGCCAACCGGACACTTGACGCTCTTGAAAAGACTTTTACCTCCACAGAACCGGCACACTTACCGCACAATGCACATCAACCCCCCATGTGGGCAGTGGACGCGCGCTGACACGGGCACCGGCCCGCTCCTAGCTTCGAGAGCGGCCGGGCCCGCCGGCCCGACGAGTCACCGCATGGGAGCAGGCACCACGATGCACACGACCCCGAGACCCGGGACGCGACCAAGACTCAAACGCGGCAGGATCACCGCCGGACTGACAGCGGCCCTCCTGATCGGCCCGCTGGGGCTGCCGGCCGCGCACGCGGTCACCGCGCCCGCCGGACAGCACCCCCGCTACGCGTCCGGCCAGCCGGCACCGGAGCCGCGTTCCGGCGGGAACACGTCCAACCTGCTGCCGTTGTCCGACGGTTACGGGGCGACGGCCGCGCAGGACTCGGCCATGGCCTCGGCGGCGGCGCGGGCGACCGGCAGCGGCAAGACGGCCGTGGTCGACGCGCTGACCACCCCCGTGCAGCAGGTGACCGCGGACCCGCGCGGCGGCTTCGAGCTGACGTCCAGTCCCGAGCCGGTCCGCACCCGCCAACACGGGTCCTGGGTACCCGTGAGCCTGTCCCTCCGCCAGGGAGCGGACGGCTCGTGGTCCCCGGCGGCGACGGCCTACGGAACCGTCTCCTTCTCGCCGGGCGGCAGCGGCCTCCTGGTCACCACACGTTCCGGCGGCACCACGCTGGCGCTCTCCTGGCCCGGCAGGCTCCCGAAGCCGGTGGTCGACGGCTCCACCGCCACGTACCGTTCGGTGCTGCCCTCGGTGGACCTCGTGATGACGGCGACCGCCAGCGGCGGCTTCTCCGACACCCTGGTCGTCCACGACGCCAAGGCCGCGGCGAATCCGGCGGTACGCGAGCTGCGGCTGACGACGCACGTGTCCGGCGGCCGTCTCGACTCCACCGGCAACGGCGCCCTCAGCGTCGTGGACAAGCGGGGCCGGGACCTGCTGGACGCCGCGAGCCCCCTGATGTGGGACTCCAACACCCGGCTGACGGCGTCCAAGGGCGCCTCCCGGGGCGCCGTCGCGGCCGACGCCTCCGACCCGGGCCACCCCGGGCTCGCCGCTCGGGTCGCACCGGTGGGCGCCGAGGTGTCGGGGAACGCGCTGTCGCTGAAGCCCAGCGGCTCCCTGCTGGCCGCGCGCTCCACCGCGTATCCCGTCTACATCGACCCCACGTTCAACTGGCACCCGGAAGACCCCGCGGCGCCCGCCTTCGACGAGGTCAAGCAGGGCTGCTCCAGTACGTCGTTCTACGACAAGTCCTCCGACGTGGCGGACGACGGTTACCTGGGCGTCGGGTACAACGGCTGGATCGAGGGCGACTGCGACACCGGCGACGAACACGCCCTCTACCAGTGGAACCTGCCGTCACTGCTGTGGGGCGCGCACGTCAACAGCGCCACGGTGAAGGCCACCGAGGTCTACTCGGCGTCGTGCACCGCGGGCTCGTACACGGTCAACCTGCACTGGTCCAAGGGCATCGGATCCGGAACGGACTGGAACAACCGCCCCGGGTACAACAGTTACTCGACATCGGCGGACTTCGGTCGCGCGTACAACCCGAAGTTCTGTCCCGACAGCGGCAGCGTCAGCGAGGGCTTCAACGTCCTGACACCGATCAAGGACGACGCGGCGGGCCACTCGTCGTCGTTCACCGCCACCCTGTCCGAGGACTCGGCGGAGTCCCGCCACGACGACGACGGATTCTCCCGCTTCGCCCACAACCCTTCCCTGGAGATCCAGTTCAACCGCGTCCCGACGACGCCCACGCCCGCCACCATGACGGCGGTCTCCGGCGCCGACAACGCGGCCTGCGACACCTCGGCCCCCTACCCGTACATGGGCAAGACGATCGCCAGCACGCCGCCGGTCCTGAAGGCCAAGGTCTCCGACCCGGACGGCGACAAGCTTCAGGCCACCTTTCAGTACTGGGTCGACGGCTCGTCCACCAAGGCCACCGGAGTCAGCGGTGACAACCTCGCCAGCGGCAGCTACGCGGCGTACAGCCTGCCGGCGAGCTTCATCTCCTCGCTGACCAGCGGGCAGGTCGTCGATTGGCAGGCCAAGGTGACCGACGGCGAGGACACCAGCGCCTACTCGTCCGTCTGCCACTTCACCGCGGAGCCCACGGCACCCGACACTCCCGGGGTCAGCTCGAAGGACGGCCTGTACCCACAGACCAACAACGGCGCGGACGGCACCAAGGGCGCCACGGCCGGCACCTCGGGGCAGTTCACCCTGACCGCGGGCAGCGGAACGAGCGTGTCGAAGTTCGTCTACCGCCTGGACACTCCTCCGGCGACCAGCAACCCGCCGGCCAGTGAAGTGGCCGCCGCCAGCAGCAATACGGCAACGATCTCCATCGCCCCGCCCTCCCCCGGCCCGCACACGCTGTGGGTGTACTCCGTGGACGCGGCAGGCGACATCGACGTGTCCGGCGCGTACGGCTACGGATTCGTCGCGGCCAACCACGCCGCGAAGACCTGCGCGAGCCTCGCGGCCTGCCTCGACAACACCGCGATCAGCTCCGACACGAACACCTCGGCCGGAGACGCGGACGGCTCCAACAGCTTCTCCGCCGGGGACCTGACGACGTCCGGGTGGAACAGCGGCGGCAAGGTCACCATCGACGGCGCCACGTTCTCGCTGCCCGCGTACGGTTCGGGCCAGAAGGACAACGTCCTGGCCGCCAACCAGACCATCACCTATAGCGGTTCGGGCAACGCGCTGATGTTCCTGGCGACGTCGACGCACGCCACGGCTGCGGACCCGGGAGCGATCAGCGGCGACGCGACGGCGCCGTACGTGCCCCAGGGCACGGCGGTGACGGGGTCGTACTGCTTCTCGGGCACGGACACCGGCCAGGCATGCCCCGCCACGGGATTGATCACGTACACGGACGGGACGACGGCTTCATACGACTTGACGGTGCCGGACTGGATCGCGGGACCCGTGTCACTGGCCGGCGCCTATCTCCCGCACTGGAACACGTCTTCGGGACAGTCGACGGACACGACCAAGCAGCCGAAGATCTATCCCTTCGCGGTCCCCATCGACCCGTCGAAGACCATCGCGTCGGTGACCCTGCCGGACGTGTCGCAGTCGGCCGACAACAACACACCGGCATTGCACATCTTCGGAATGGCGACGCGCGACACGACCGCAGGAACGCCGAAGGCGGACGGCTCGATAGCGACCCCGCCCAGCGGGCAGAGCTGGACGGGGGCGTGGGCGAGCCCCAATGAGGGCCAGTACAACTTCGAAGGCACGAGCTTCGGCAACCAGACCTTCCGGATCGCGATGAAACCCTCGATCGCGGGCAACACGGTGCGGATCAAGCTGGACAACGCTCTGGGCTACAGCAAGTTGGTGATCGGCCATACCACCATCGCGCCGGATGCCGGATCGCCCTCGCCCTCACCGGCCTCGGCGCCGTCGACGCTGACCTTCGGAGGCAGCCAGAGCGTGACCGTCCCGGCCGGCGGCATGGTCTACAGCGACCCGATTCCGTTCACCGTGGACCCCACCAAGTACCTCCTGGTCTCGTTCCAGTTGTCGAACTCCGTCCCCTATCTGGTACAGCACCCCTTCGCGGACGGTGACACCTACCAGTACGTCACGGCCATCGGCGCCGGGGACCACACCGCCGACACGACCGGAGCCCCGTTCACCGCGACCGGCAGTGTCAGCGGCGGGTTCACCGACCTGGTGACCAACCTCGACGTCGCCTCGTCCGGCACACCCACCGACGCGGTCCTCGGGGACGGGCTCGTCGATCCCCTTCAGCCGCACGCAAAGCCCGTCGGCGACGGCCACTACGTCTCCGCGATCCTCACCGACGACGAGCCGACCACTCCCACGCCGTACGGCAGCGTGGCCGAGGGCATGCAGGCCAACGAGGTGATGACCGACTTTCCCGAATCGAATCCCAACGGCGGCACGTACGGCGGCCCGGCGGCCCTGTCACGCATCGATCGCGACATCCTGGATGATCCTGGAATCAGCAGCGTCATCGTCAACGAGGGACTCGAGGATCTCCTGAACGGAACGAGCGACAGTGACCTGGTAGGGGCCTACAGTGCCCTGCTCCAGCAGCTGGAATCCTGGGGCATCACCCCGATCCTCGCCTCCCTGACGCCCTGCCTGCAGTATGCGGGCGACGGCGCCGCCTTCAATGACCAGTGCACCACCGGCAACTCGGTGGACCTGTACCGCACCAACGTCAACGCTTGGCTCGGCAGCCAAGGCAATCCCTGGGCGACGACGAACCCCACGTACAACGCCGACTTCGACGGCGCCGTCGCCACCCAGCAGTCCGACGGCACGGAAGAGCTGAGCCCGGGCTTCGACAACGGCGACCACGTCAATCTCACCAATGCCGGATTCGGCGCAGAAGCCAACACGTTGTTGCCGCCACACGACACCTGGGGCTTCGACGACGGCACCGGCTACACGACGGTCTCCGACACGGCGCCCAACGACACCGGGTTCGCGGACAACGACGCCACGGTGGGCACCAACCCGCTCACCCTGAACGGCACGACAACCTGGACCGACGACCCCACGCGGGGCGAAGTCCTCTCGCTCGACGGCACCAGCGGTTACGCCGCGAGCGCAGGACCGTTGCTCAACACGTCGCAGAGCTATTCCATCTCGGCATGGGCGAACCTGTCCTCCCTGCCAACGGGTGACGCCACACTCGCCGCGCAGGGCGACGCACAGCAGAGCGCCTTCGTGCTGGTGTGCAACAAGTCGGTCTGGTCCTTCTCCGTATCGTCAGCGGACTCATCGACGGCGACTTGGACCGACGCGTACGCAGCCGGAGTCACCGCGAACACCTGGACCCACCTGGTCGGTGTCTACAACGCGGCGACCAGGACGGCCGAGTTGTACATCAATGGGAAGTTGGCCGCGTCGCAGTCCAACGTCACCTCGTGGAACGCGTCCGGCGCTCTCACCGTGGGCGAAGGCAAATACGCGGGAGGCACGTTCTACTTCCCGGGCATGGTGAGCACCGTGCAGACATGGGACTACGCACTCGATCCCAACCAGGTGGCGGCGTTGCAGTGATACGTCAGGAGGACCTGACCTCATGAGAAGGGGCCCGGGGCGCGCGAAGTCCGCGCGCCCCGGGCCCCAGGGCTTCAGCCCGTGTCCCGTTGCCGTGCCGTTCAGGCCGCCGTGCGGCGGCTGGTCAGGCGGGGCATGACGCGGAAGGCGATGCCGCCCGCGATCATCGTCGCGGCGCCCACGATCAGGAACGTGGTGTCACCCGCGCCGGTCTCGGCCAGCTGCTCCTTGGCCTGGCCCTGCGCGACCTGGGACGTCGCGGTGTTGTCGGTGCTGGCGTTGTTGCCACCGCAGGTCACGCTGTCCTGGGACAGCGTGCAGGTGCTGTCGCCACCGGTGGACGACGAGCCGCCGCCGGTGGAGGAGCCACCGCCGGCGGACGAGGACCCGCCACCGCTGGACGAGCCACCGCCGGAGGTGCCGCCCTGGCTCGAGCCGGAGGAGGAACCGCCGCCGGTCTGCCCCTGCGAGGAACCAGAGGTCGAACCGCCGGTCTGTCCGGCCGACGTGCCGGAGGTGGACCCGGCGGTCTGACCCGACGTCGTGCCCTCGGTGGAACCGGCGGTGGAGCCCGCGGTGGAACCGGCAGTCTCGCCGCCCGTCTGGCCCGCGTTCTGGCCGGAGGTCGAGCCCCCGGTCTGGCCCGCGGACGTGCCGGAGGTCTGGCCCTGCGTCTCGCCACCCGTCGGGCCGGCGCTCTGGCCGTCCGTCGAACCGGCGCTCTGCCCGGCGGACGTTCCCGAGTCCTGGCCCTGGGTCTGCCCCTGGGCCTCACCGGCGGTCTGCCCGACGCTCGTCCCCTCGGTCTGGCCCGCGGACGTGCCGGAGTCCTGACCCTGGGTCTCGCCACCCGTCGGACCGGCGTCCTGGCCGTCCGTCGAGCCCGCGTTCTGCCCGGCGGTCGTACCCGAGTCCTGGCCCTGGGCCTCACCGGCGACAGTGCCCTGGTCGTCGTTGCCGCCCAGTTGGACGCCCACCTGGGTGCCGCCGACGCCGACGCCGATGCCGACCGCCTGGGCCGTGCCGACCGCGGTCAGGGACGCGCCGGCCAGGAAGACCGTTCCGGCGGCTATGCGTGCCATGCGCACGCGAGTCTTACGATTGGTCATTCGCCAACTACCCCCAGCAGCTGATCACATCGAATACGGGGCAGCTATGACCGAAGCGGCGACATCTCGGGGCGCTTCGAACCCCGGGGACCGCCTCCGGTCCCCCCGCCCCCGTTCGCCCGCGCCCCGCCATACGCTTGCCGCGCGCCAGCCTTCCCATTTTCCATGGCACCGTCAAGGTCGTTCAGCGCGTGATGCCCGGAATTGACAACGTTTGCCGGGCAGTTGGGTATAGGGCTGTGATAAAGAACTCCAACTTCCGCACAAACGGCACGAGTTGTTCGTGCGGAAGCCTTTTCGGCGAAAGCCGCAGGCGGGACTACTTCTCCTGCTGCTTGCGCCAGCGGATGCCCGCCTCCAGGAAGCCGTCGATCTCGCCGTCCAGCACCGCCTGCGGGTTGCCGACCTCGAACTCCGTGCGCAGGTCCTTGACCATCTGGTACGGGTGCAGCACGTACGAACGCATCTGGTTGCCCCAGGAGTTGCCGCCGTCGCCCTTGAGGGCGTCCATCTTGGCCTGCTCCTCCTGGCGGCGCCGCTCCAGCAGCTTGGCCTGCAGGACGTTCATCGCGGAGGCGCGGTTCTGGATCTGTGAGCGCTCGTTCTGGCAGGAGACCACGATGCCGGTCGGCAGGTGGGTGATGCGCACCGCGGAGTCCGTGGTGTTGACGCCCTGGCCGCCGGGGCCCGAGGAGCGGTAGACGTCGACGCGCAGCTCGGACTCGTCGATCTCGACGTGGTCGCTCTGCTCCACCACCGGCAGCACCTCGACGCCCGCGAACGACGTCTGGCGGCGGCCCTGGTTGTCGAAGGGCGAGATGCGCACCAGGCGGTGGGTGCCCTGCTCGACGGAGAGCGTGCCGTAGGAGTACGGGGCCTTGACCGCGAAGGTCGTGGACTTGATGCCGGCCTCTTCCGCGTACGAGGTGTCGAGGACCTCGGTCGGGTAGCCGTGGCGCTCGGCCCAGCGCAGGTACATCCGCTGAAGCTGCTCGGCGAAGTCGGCGGCGTCCACGCCGCCCGCCTCGGCGCGGATGTTGACCAGCGCCTCGCGCGCGTCGTACTCGCCGGACAGGAGGGTACGGACCTCCATCTCGTCGACCGCCTTGCGCACGGCGGTCAGCTCCGTCTCGGCCTCGGCGCGGGTGTCGGCGTCGTCCTCCGCCTCGGCCAGCTCGAACAGCACCTCGAGGTCGTCGATCCGGCCGCGCAGCGCCTCGGTCTTGCGCAGCTCGCCCTGGAGGTAGGACAGGCGGCTGGTGATCTTCTGGGCGCTTTCGGGGTCGTCCCACAGCGAGGGGGCCGCGGCCTGCTCCTCGAGCACGGCGATGTCGGCCCTCATCTTGTCGAGGTCGAGAACGGCCTCGATGGACTCCATGGTGGAGGAGAGGGACTTCAGCTCTTCGGATGCGTCGAGGATTGCCACGGGGTTCAGGGTACCGGTTCGCCCCGGAAGGCGGCCCCGGGCGGGCGATCAACGGCCCCGGCCGCCGCCTTGCACGGTCCCGGCCGCCACTCGCGCCCCGACCGGCCGTCCCAGGTACCCCGCCCGGCCGCCCCCGTTCTCCCGCGCGAGGCGCCCTACAGCCGTCCCGACGCCCACGCCAGGCTGCCGTCCGCGGTGGTCACCCATACGTCCGCGGTGCCGCCGGAGGCGGTCAGTGCCACGCCCGACGAGGCGGGCTCGCGCAGCGGCTGCACGGCCCACACGCCCGCCGGTGAACTGACCGCCTGCGTCAGCGAACCGCCCGGCGCCGGGGCCAGCAGGCAGGTGTGCCCGGCGAGGGTGACCGGCTCGACCCGGCCGGAGGCGGGCATGCCCTGGACGACCTGCGTGGGCCGCCACGCCCCGTCCGCGTACGGCAGTCGCAGCACGGCGCCGTCCGCCTTGCGCACCACGAACGCCTCCAGCGTGCCGCCGCGGCGGGAGACCAGGCCGGGGGCGCCGGTGATCTGGCCGGGGGTGGGGACGACCGCCCAGGCGTTCCAGCGGCCGTCCACCAGGGAGGCGGTGACCAGGTCGCCGCCGGTGCGGCCGACGAGGTCGATGCGGCCGGGTTCGCTGGACGCGGCGGCGGGGGCCGCGTCGAACTTCGTGCGCTCGTCCACCTGGAACCACTCGCTCCAGCCGCCGCCCGTGGTGCCCAGGGTCCTGCGGTACAACAGCCCGTCGGTGCCGAGCCCGAACAGGTCGAGCGTGCCGGGGGAGGCCGACACCACGGCCGGGTCGTCGGCGACGTGTATGCCGGTCAGCCGCTGCCAGAAGCCGTAGCGGCCGCTCGCGTCGTCCCTGGTCACGTACCAGATGTTCTGGTCGGTGCCACGGGCGAAGACGTACGTGGTCCCGGCCAGGTCGAGCGCGCGGGGGCCGCCGGTGAGGGAGACGCCCGCTCGCGGCAGGTCGTGGAACGCCGACCAGCGCGGCAACGCGACCGGCGCGCCGGTGCCGCCCTGCGGGGAGGCCGCGGTGCCGGTGGGAGCGGTGGGGATCGCGTGATCGGGGGCGCCGGAGCCGGGGGCGTCGTCCTGGCGCGAGTGGTGCTTGCCGCTGTCGCCCCCGGAGGCCAGCGCCCAGCCGCCGAGCCCGGCCGCGACCACGGTGGCGGCGGCCGCGGCGGCCAGCTTCAGCCTGCGGCGCCGCACGGCCGCGGGCACCGCCCGGTGCTTGTGGCCGTGGCCGGTGCCGCGGTCGGACGGGTCGCGGCGGGCGCCGGGCGGGCCCGCGGCCAGTTCCTCGGCGGTCGGCAGCTTGATGCTGGTGTGGGTGTCGCGGCTGGAGTCGGGGGCGGCGGCGCGCACCAGCGGTACGGCACCGCGCCGGGCGCCCTCGGGCCGGTCGCCGTACGCCGCGTCGTCCGCCTCGTCCCCGTCGTCGTACGCGTCCCTGCTCTCGTCACCGCGGCCGTCCGGCGCGGCGACCTCGATCGGCGGCACCCCGGCCAGCAGCGGCAGCGTCCCGCGCAGGCGGTCGCCGAGTTCGCCCGCGGTCAGCCGGGAGGCGGGCGCCTTGGCCAGGCACTGGGCGAGGATCTGCCACAGCGGCTCGGGGATACCGGGCAGCGGGGTGACGGTCTCGGTGACGTGCCGCCGCAGCACCGCTCCGGGGTGGCCGCCGCCGAACGGCGTGAAGCCCGCCAGCAGTTCGTACAGCACGGTGGCGAGCGCGTAGATGTCGACGCTGGCGCGCGGCGGCAGGCCCTCGATGATCTCGGGGGCCAGGTAATCGGGTGTGCCGATGATGCGGGTGGCGCGGGTGCGGCGCGGGGCGTCCACGAGGCGGGCGATGCCGAAGTCGGTGAGCAGCGCGGGCGGGGCGCCGCCGGGACCGGTGGGCGCGGCGGCGTCCAGCAGCACGTTCTCCGGTTTGACGTCGCGGTGGACGACGCCGGCGGCGTGCGCGGCGGCCAGCGCGTCGGCGACGTCGGCGGTGACGGCGACGGCGGTCTCGGGGGCGAGGCGGCGGTCGCGTTCGAGCCGGGAGCGCAGGTCGGAGCCGCGCACCAAGTCCATCACCAGGGCGAGGTCGGTGCCGTCGACGACCAGGTCGCGGATGCCGACGATGCGGGGGTGGTCGAGGGAGAGCAGCGCGGTGCGTTCCTGCACGAAGCGGCCGACCAGGTCCTGGTCGGAGGCGAGGTCCTCGCGCAGCAGCTTGATGGCGACCGGACCTTCGGGTCCCTCGCCCAGCCATACCGTTCCGGCGGATCCCCGCCCGAGGACCTGCTGGGCGGTGTACCGGCTGCCGATCTTCCGTGCCAAGGCTGCTCCGACTCGTCCCACGCCCGCGGATGTCGTACGACGGTCCGCCGCGGCGAATGCGTTGGCGACAAAGCTACGCGGAGGAGCGGGTGTTGGGGGCACCGGAGGGTGGTGAGTGCGGCTTCTGCGCGGGAAATCACCCTCAGGAAGTCGATAAATCACCTCAGTGAGCGTCTCCGGCGGGGCAGTTGAACCCCCGCCGGAGCACGCCGGTGCCCCCCGCCGAAGTACGCCGGTGAACGCTGCCGGAACGCGCCGGGCGTCCTACCGGCCGTAGGCCGGGCACCCTACTGGCCGTAGGCCGGGCGTCCTACTGGCCGTAGTTGGTCGGCACGTTCTGGCGCACCGTGCTGGAGGAGTTGCCGAGGTTGGAGGCCCAGTGCCAGGCCGTGCGGACCCAGTCGCTGCTCGCCTGCCACCAGCTGCGGCCGTCGGCCACCCACTGCGGCACCGGCGTGAAGTTCCACACCAGCACGCCGATGACCACAATGATCGCGACCATGAACAGGCAGCCCTTGAGGCAGCCCGCGCCGGGGACGCGCATGCGGCTGCGCGGCCTCGGCTCACGGCGCGGCGCGGGCTCGCGCTCCGGGCGGCGCTGCGGCTCGGCGTAGCGCTGCGGCTGCGGTTCGGCGTACCGCTGGGACTGCGGGGCGCCCGCGTACTGCTGGGGGCGACCGGCGTACTGCTGCTGCCCGCCGCCGTACTGCTGTCCGCCGTACGGCTGTTGGGGGCGGGCGAGGTCCGGGGGCAACTGGCCCTGTCCCGGCCTGCGGCGCGGGCGGTGGCGCAGCGGGTCCTCGCTGGGGTCGAGGTAGCGCACCTCGGTCTGCTCGTTGCGGCTGCGGGCCGCGCTCAGCTGCGACTCCCACGGGTGCGGGCCCTGCGGCTGCGGCGGGGCGCCGTCCGGCATCGGCGGCATGACCCGGGTGCCCGCCGCGTCGCCACCGCCGCCGTTGCCGTTGGCGTTGCCGGAACCGGAGCCGGTGCTGGGCAGCACGCTGGTGGCCGCGTTCGGGTCGCCGGGGCCGAAGCCGCCGGGCTGCGGGCCGCGGCTGCCGCCGGGCAGCACCTGCGTGGGGGCGGCCTCGCCGGAGCCGCCTCCCGCGCCGAGACCGGTGCCGCCGGCGGTGCCGGTGCCGGGCACGCGGGCCGGATCGGGGTCGGGGACGAGCAGCGCGGCGACGCCGAGGGCGGCCTCGGCCTGCTGGGGAGTGGCGTGCACCCCGACGCCGTGGCCGACGACGCGCAGCGCGCGGGCCAGGTTGACCGCGCTGGGGCGCTCCCCGGGGTTCTTGCGCAGGCAGCGCTCGATCACCGTCCACAGCGGCTCGGGCACGGTGGACGGGCGGCGCGGTTCGGCGCTCAGGTGCTGGTGGAGCACTTCGAGCGCGCTCTCGCCGCGGAACGGCGGCTGGCCGGTGACCAGCTCGTACATCAGGACACCCGCGCCGTAGACGTCGACGGCGGAGGTCTGGGGGCGGCCCTCGGCGGACTCCGGGGCGACGTACGCGGGCGTGCCGACGAATTCGTGCGTTCGGGTGACGCCGGGCGAGTCCGCGAGGCGCGCGATGCCGAAGTCGGTGAGCATCGGGTGCATCTCGGAGCCGTCCGCGCTGGTCGCCAGCAGCACGTTGGCGGGCTTCAGATCGCGGTGCACGACGCCGTCCGCGTGGCTGGCGGCCAGGGCGTCGGCGATGCCCGCGGTCAGCAGTGCGGCGCCCATCGGGCTGAAGGGGCCGTTGTCGCGTACATAGCGGTGGAGATCCGGGCCGTCGACCAGGTCCATCACCAGCGCGAGCAGGTCGCCCTCGACCACCAGGTCGCGGGTGCGCACGATGTTCGGGTGGGTGAGCCGCAGCAGTACGGAACGCTCGCGCAGGAAGCGCATCACCACGTCCGGGTCGCCGGCCAGCTCCTCCTTGAGCACCTTGATCGCCACGACCTCGCCGGGCCGCGACTCGACGCCTTCGACCGGCTCCGCGGCCTCGCGTACCCGGGCCCGCCAGACGGTGCCCGTGGCTCCTCGCCCGAGCGGCTCCTCCAGCAAGTACTTGCTGCCTACCGGCCGCACGTCATGCGCTCCCAGATCGTGGTGGTCATCGTTCGGGGGCCGGTGTCGGCCCGTCCGCCCCACTGTAGTGCGGGACGCTGCGCGGGGGCCGGTCGTGCGAACGGTCGGCGGTCGTCACGACCGGCTCCCGCGTCGGCTCCGCTGGGATCGAGGACGTCATCGCGGCGGCGTTGGTTGCCCGGACGGGCGGAGGCGGCGGCGAGGAGGCGGATTTCCTCGGCCGTTCGGGGGCGCTCGGGGGCCGCTCGGGGCGCCGCTTCGGGACGGCGCGTGAGGCCACGCGGGCGCCGCTTCGGGCCGCTTCGGGACGGCCTCGGGACGGCCTCGGGAGCCGCTCGGCCGCCGCTTCGGGCTGCTTCGGGACCGCGTCACGTTCCGTCCGAATTCGTCCGCTCACGGTCCGTGTGCGGTCCACCCTTGATCCACTGGTGATCCACCCGTGACCGGACAAGATCGTTCCGGGGGATGCCGAGGGCGGGGTGTCAGTGGCGGGTGGGAGGATGCCTTCCGTACGACGCGGTGGGGGAGACAGCGCCCCCGCCGGGCTTCCTGGTGAAGGGACGCGGACGACGATGCAGATCCGGCTGACCGTCCTGGGGCCGCGCGGTGCTCGCGCCCGTGACGTGCTGGTGACCGCCCCCGCGGGCACGGCGCTCGGCGCGGTGGCGGGCGCGCTCGCGACGAGCGCCGGATCCGGACAGCCGGTGCGCTCGTCCGGTTCCGGTTCCTCCGTGGTGCTCTACGCGGGCACCCGGCGCCTGGATCCCAACGCCTCGGTGCTGGGCGTGCCGCCGCTGGTGGACGGCGCGGTGCTCTCCCTGCACGCCCCGGCCGACCCGGGTCACGAGGGCCCGCTGCACGCCGGGCACCCGACGCCCGCCGCCCCGGCCCGGCTGCTCGTCGTGGGCGGGCCCGACGCGGGCGGCGTCCATCTGCTCCAGGGCGGCCAGGTGCGCATCGGCAGGTCCGCCGACGCCGACGTGCCGCTGGACGACCCGGACGTCTCCCGGCTGCACTGCGTGGTCACGCTCGACGCGGACGGCCGCTTCTCCGTCGCCGACCTGGGCTCGACCAACGGCACGTACCTCGACGGCCGCCCGGTCGGACCGCGTCCGGTGCCGCTGGCCCCGGGGGCGCTGCTGCGGACGGGCGAGACCACGCTGCGGCTGGAGCCGGCGGCCGCGCACGACGGCGGTACGCCTCCGCTCCCTCCGGGGCCTCCCGTGGTGCCCGACGCCGAGGGACACCTTCGGGTGACTCCGGGCTCAGGCGCGGGCCGGGTCCCGGCGCCGCGCGGACCGCTGGGGTCGGGCGGCCAGGGCGGGCCCGGCGCCCCGACCGCGCGATGGTCCGGCGACGGGCGCGCGTCCGGGTCCGGTACGGGGGCCGACGCGGCGAGCGGCGCGGGGGCCCGCACGACGTCCGGCGATACGCCGCTCTCCGACGCGGGCCCGGGCCCCTCTGACGCGAGCCCGGGCCTCTCCGACGCGGACGCCCGCCTCTCCGACGCGGATGCCCGCCGCCCCGGCCCCGGTGTCGCGGGCTCCGCTCCCGGCGGGGCGTTCGGCGGTGACGGGCGGGCGGACACCCGGGACCGGCTGCCGTCGGCGAGCCGGGACGCCGTCACGCTCGCCGGACGCGGGGACGCGCCGGGCCGGACCGGTACAGGACGCGACGCCGCCTCCCCCGGCCAGGACACCGGCCGCGGCGGTGCCATAGGCGCCTGGGCGCGGCGGATCACCTCCGGGCGGCCGGGCGGCGGGCGCGCCGGGTCGGGCCGCGAGGACGCCGACCGGCTCGCCGCCGAGGCCGCCGCGCTGCGCGAACGGTCGCCGGATCCGGCCACCGTCCTGGTCACCGCGATCGGCCCCGGCCCCCGCCTGTGGGAGCGCGGCCCGGACCACCCGGCGGCCCTGACCGTGCGGCTGGGCACCGCCGACCTGCCCACCGCGCTCGGCACCCTGCCCGCCGTCCCGGTCACCGTCGACCTGCGGCGTACCGGTTCGCTGGCGCTGACCGGCCCGCGCCCGAGGCTGAGCGGCCTGGCCCGCGCGGTCGTCGCGCAGCTGTGCGCGCTGCACTCCCCCGCCGCCCTGGAGGTCGTGCTGCTCAGCGCGGACCGCGCGCGCCCGGCCGAGCAGCGCGTCGAGGAGTGGTCGTGGCTGACCTGGCTGCCGCACCTGCGTCCGGCGCACGGCCAGGACTGCCGTCTGCTGCTCGCCTTCGACCGCGACCAGGCCGAGGCGCGCACCGCCGAGCTGGCCCGGCGGCTGGAGGACGGACCGCTGGGCCCGGGCTGGGCGACGGCGGCCGAGAGCGCGGTCGCCGAGGCCGCGGCCCGGCGCTGCGGCCCGTCGACCCTGCTCGTGGTGGACGGCGACCCGGGTTCCGCGGCGCTGCGCGAGAGCGTGGCGCGGCTGGCGCAGGCGGGTCCCGCCGCCGGGGTGCACGTGGTGTGCCTGGCCGCCGCGCCGCAGGAGCCGGTCGCCCGGTGCGGCGCGACGGCCCGGCTGGACGGTGAGGTGGCGACCACGCTGAGCCTGTCGCCCGGCGGCCCGTCGCACGTCACGGTGGACGCGGTCTCGCCCGCCTGGGCCGAGCGGTTCGCGCGGGCGCTGGCGCCGTTGCGGGAGTCCGACCGGGCGGGGCGTGCGTCGCGTACCGCGTTGCCGACGTCGGCCCGGTTGCTGGACGCGCTCGATCTGGCGGTGGCCACGCCGTCGAAGGTCGCGGCGCGCTGGAGCGCCGGGGCGGACGCGCCGCGGGCCGCGCTGGGCACGGGGCCCGAGGGTCCGGTGACCGTGGACCTGGCCGCCGAGGGCCCGCATCTGCTGGTCGGCGGGGCGCCCGGCTCGGGCAAGACGGAGTTGCTGCGGTCGGTGGCAGCGGCGCTCGCCGCCTCCGCCCGCCCGGAACGGCTGGAACTGGTGCTGGTCGACGGCGCGCCGGAGCGCGGCGAGGGCCTGCGGGTCTGTACCGACCTGCCGCAGGTCGGCACGCATCTGGCGGCCGGTGACCCGGTCCGGATGCGGGAGTTCGCGCAGGGTCTGACGGCTGAGCTGAAGCGGCGCGAGGAGGTGCTGGACGGCATGCCCTTCGACCGTTGGCAGGCCGAGCGGGCGCTCGCCGGGCAGCTGGCCGCCCCACGCGCCCGGGCCGACGCGGGACCCGCCGAGCGTTCCGCGCAGGCCCCGGAGGCGGGCCGCTCGCCCTCGGCGCGGGAATCGGCTCGGGGATCGACGCGGGAATCGGCGCGGGAATCGGCGCTGGAGATGGCGCGGGGATCGGCGCAGGGGTCGCTGAAGCTGCGCACCCGTACGGGTGAAGAGCTGCCCCGGCTGGTGGTCGTGGTCGACGACTTCGACGCGCTGACCGCGCCCGCGCTGGGCAGTCCTGGGCGGCCCGCGGCGGGTTCCGTGGTCCGCGCGGTGGAGGCGGCGGCCCGGGCGGGTGCCCGCCTCGGGGTCCACCTGGTGCTGTCCACCGGGCGCCCGGAGCGCACCGCGGGCACCGAGGCGGACGAGCTGTCGCGGCTGCGGATCGCGCTGCGCACCGAGGACCCGGAGTCGGCGGCGCTGCTGGTGCACGTCGAGGACCCGGCCGGGCTGGACGAGGCGGTCCCGGGGCGGGGCTATCTGCGCAGGCCGGACGGCGGGGTGACGCCGTTCCAGGCGGGCCGGGTCAGCGGCCGCATCCCGCGTACGGCGACGCTGCGGCCCACGGTCGTGCCGCTGGAGTGGGAGCGGATGGGCGACCCGCCGACCCGCAGGACGCCGCGCGAGCTGGGCAACGGCCCGACCGACCTGGCCCTGCTGGCGAGCGCGCTGGTCCGCGCGGCGGAGTCGTCGTAGCGCGCGGGAGCGACCGGCCGCGCGAGGCGGCCCGGCAACGCGAAGGCCCGGCAACGCGAAGGGGACGGTCCCGGCAATGCGAAGGGGCGCGGACGTCATCGACGTCCGCGCCCCTTCGAGACTTCCGGACTCAGCGGCCCTCGCGAGGGCTCAGCGGCCCAGCAGCGCCCTGGGGCTCGGCGGGCGCGGCACCGACGGCTCGACCGCCCAGTGCGCCAGCTTCCGCACCGGCGGGGAGGCCAGCACCAGTGCCAGCAGTACCGCGCCCGCGGTCAGCGAGACGATGGCGAGCGGCCCGTCCTTGGCGACCGCGTTGTGCACGCCCGCCCACTCGCCGGCCTGCACCACCAGCCCGTGCAGCAGGTACGGGTACATGGTGACCGCGCCGAGCGCGGTGAACCACAGCTTGCGGCGCGGGACCAGCGCCAGCACCGAGATCACCATGACCGTGCTGGCCAGCAGCAGCGCGAGCCGTATGCCGACGTACTCCGCGTCGCCGACGCCGAGGGTCTCGGTGCCCCACTCGTTGTCCAGCCACTTGACGTTCGCGGCGGGGGCCAGCAGGTAGGCGACGGGCAGCGCGACCAGCACGGCGGCGGCGCTCCAGCGGCGCACCGACGAGCGCCGCAGCCACTGGAAGTGTTCCGGCTTCATGGACAGCCCGGCCACGAACCAGGGCAGGAACTCCAGGATGCGGGCGGAGGCGAAGTCCACGCCTACGTTCATCAGACCGGCGACGATGGAGACGAGCACCGCGATCACGATGGGCTGCGGCAGCGCCTTCCACAGCGGCGTGGTCAGCCGCCAGGCGAACAACGCGACCAGGAACCAGCACAGATAGCTGGGGTAGTTCCAGTTCATCGTGAAGTGGGTGCCGTTGATCCGGTCTATGACGGCCAGGTAGATGGCCTGGAAGATCAGGTAGGGCAGGAGCACGGACTTGACGAGCCTGCGCACCTGGTCGGGGCGGGCCTCGAAGTTCCGGGAGAAGTAGCCGCTGAGCAGGATGAACGCGGGCATGTGGAACGCGTAGACGACCATGTACGCGGCCTTGACCGCGCGTGACTCGCCGATGAGCGGATACCAGTTGTGGCCGATGACGACCAGGACGACCAGCAGGAACTTCGCGTTGTCGAAGAACGGGTCACGGGCGGGGCGAGGTCTTGGCGGCACCGCTGCTTCCGCCGGTGGTTCTCCCGCGACGGGGTCGCTCTTGCGCAAGGTGTCCGCTGTAGTCATCGGCTCGACGCTAGTCAGAACCCACCGGGGGTACGCAAGTGCGAGGGGCCGCGCAACCCCGACGGGTGACCTGATTCACAGGATGAAGCCCACGAACCAGCGCCAATCGGACACATGGCCGCGCCCCAAAGCTTCCCGCACGTCACAAAACATACCGCCGGGCGTCGGACGCCCGCAGCCCGCGCGCCCCCTGCCCGTAACCCTGGCGCGGTCATCCTTCTCGGTGCTGGGCGAGAGGGTGGGAGACCCATGACAGACGCCACGACGGACACCCGCACGATCGGCGCGGACCACGCGCGGGACGCGGACCACGCGCGAGACCCGGACACGGCCGACCGCGGGCCCCAACCGGGCTGGCGCGAGCGGTACTTGAGGCCGCGGCGGCCGAGCCCGTACGTCGTCGTGGCGGGCGTCTTCTTCGTGCTGGTGAACGTGCTGGCGTGGCGCAACAACATCATCTCCGACTTCGGCCAGCACGCCTCCGCCGTCGAACGTGTCAAGGCGCACCCGCTGCATCCGGCCAATCCGCTGGTCGACCTGCCGGGCACCGACAGCCCCTACTACTCGCCGCTGATCGTGGTGTTGGGCGTCATCGCCAAGGCGACCGGGCTGGCGGGCTGGCAGGTGCTGCGCGGCTGGGGCGCGGTGAACCTCGCGGTGCTGCTGACGGGCGTCGCCGCGTTCTCCCGCACCCTCAGCCGCAACCGCTGGGTGCCGGTGCTGGCGCTCGCCGCGATGATGCTGCTGTGGGGGATCCGCCCGGCCGCCTGGAGCGGGTTCCTCAACGTCAGCGCGATGACGCGCAATCTGACCTTCCCGTCCGCGTTCGCCATCGGACTGACCCTGCACACCTGGGCGCTGACCGCCCGCGCCGCGCGCCGCCGCTGCTCGCCGCTGACGCATGCGGTGGTGGGCGTGAGCATGGGCCTGATCCTGCTGATCCACCCGATCACCTCGATCGGCGCGGCGGCCGGCATCGCGGCGATCGTCGCGGGCTGGCAGCGCGGCTGGGACCGCCGGGTGGTGGCGCGCTGGCTGCTGACGGTGGGCGTCGCGGTGGCGATCGCGGTGCTGTGGCCGTACTACGACGTCTTCGGGCTGGCCGGCGACACCACCGTCGACAAGTTCCACAAGGCGCTGTACGGGCGGCGGTTGGTCACCTGGTACGGCCTGAGCGCCGTCGGCATCCCGGCGTTGGTGATGCGCTGGCGGCGGCACCGGATGGATCCGCTGCCGCTGCTGTGGCTCGCCGACATCGCCATCGCCGCGTACGGCTGGTTCAGCGGGCACTACACCTACGGGCGGATCTTCGGACTGCTGCTGTTCCCGCCGCAGTTCGCGCTGGCGGTCGAGCTGACCCGGGCCCGGCCGTGGCCGGTCGCGCGCAAGGTGCTGGCCGCGGTGGCGGCGGCCGCCGCGTGCCTGGGGCTGCTGGTGCAGACCGCCGCGATCGTGAGGCTGCCGCCGATCGGGCCGGTGCGGCTGACGCACCTGGTGACGTGGCCGAGCTACGCGTGGGTGGCGGACCGCGTGCCGGTGGGCGACACGGTGCTCACCGACGACTTCCACGCCACCCACGTGCTGCCCGCGTACGGGATGTTCCTGGTCTCCGACACCTGGCCGGACCCCTCGCTCACGCCCCAGGTGCGCGACCGCCGCGCCCACGACGTGCGCGTCTACTTCTCGCCGCACGCCACCGCGTCCGTGCAGCGGCTGATCGCCACCCGCTACCACGCGCGCTGGGCGTTCCTCGACCGCGGCCAGCCCGTGCCGTACGGGGGCAGGGTCGTCGCGGTCCATCACGCCACCGGCGAACGGCTGGTGAGCCTCACGCCGTAGGGCGCCCGGCGACGGCGAAGGGGCCCGCGGCGTGTGCCGCGGGCCCCTCGTCGTTTCAGCGGGACAGCTGCTTCAGCGGGTCAGCTGTGCGTGCGCAGCAGGGTGCGCATGGTCCGCATCGCCACCGAGAGGTTCGCCAGGTCGAAGGACTCCGAGCCCTGGATCTCCTCCAGCGTGGTGCGGGCACGGCCCAGCAGCGCCGCGTTCTTGCGCTCCCACTCCTCGAAGCGCTGCTCCGGCGTGGAGGCGTCGTTGCCGGCCGACAGCACGTCCTGGGTCAGCGCCGCGTGCGCCGCGAACAGGTCCTCGCGGATCGCCGCCCGCGCCATCGACTGCCAGCGGTCGGCCCGCGGCAGCTCGATGATGCGGTCGAGCAGCTTCGTGATGGACAGCCGGTCGGCCAGGTCGTAGTAGACCTCGGCGACGTCCAGCGCGTCCTTCTCGACCCGGTCGGCGACCGCGACGATGTCGAGCGCGGGGAAGATCGAGGAGAAGCCCGCGACCCGATTCGCCAGTTCCTCCGGGACCCCGGCGCCGGTCAGCTCGTCGTGGATGCCCTGGTACCAGTCCAGGTCGGCGCCGCGCATCAGCTTGGGCAGCTGCGCCCAGACCGCCGCGACGCGCTCGCCGAAGAACTCGATGGTCTCGGCGATCTGGAGCGGCTGCGGGCGGTTGTTGAGCAGCCAGCGGGTGCCGCGTTCGACCAGCCGCCGCGAGTGCAGCCGGATGCGGGTCAGCGCGTCGGCCGCCACCACGTTGTCCAGCGCCTCGACGTCGTCCCAGATCCGGGCCAGGTCGAAGATGGCCCGGGCGGCGGTGTGCGCCCGCACGATCTCCTCGGTGGACGCGCCGGTCTCCTCGCGCAGCCGGTGCAGGAACGTCGTGCCACCGGTGTTGACGGTGTCGTTGACCAGCAGCGTGGTGATGATCTCGCGGTGCAGCGCGTGCCCGTCGACCTGGGTGGCGAACCGTTCACGCAGCGCGTGCGGGAAGTACGCGTGCAGCAGCGAGCGCAGGTACGGGTCGTCCGGCAGGTCGGTGGCGATCAGCTCGTCGGCCGCCGTGATCTTGGTGTAGGCGAGCAGCACGCTGGTCTCGGGGTCGGTCAGCCCCTGCCCCGCGCTGAGCCGCTCGCGGATCTGGCGGTCGGTGGGCAGGAACTCCAGCGCCCGGTCCAGGTGGCCGTCGCGCACCAGGCGGCGCATGAAGCGCTGCTGGGCGGGGAGCAGGCTGTGCGCCTGGGCCATGGAGTTGGCGAGCGCCACGTTCTGCGCGTAGTTGTTGCGCAGCACCAGCGAGCCGACCTCGTCGGTCATCTCCGCCAGCAGCGAGTTGCGCTGCTTGACGGTCATGTCGCCGTCCGCGACGACCGAGTTGAGCAGGATCTTGATGTTGACCTCGTGGTCCGAGGCGTCCACGCCCGCGCTGTTGTCGATGGCGTCGGTGTTGATCCGGCCGCCGTTGCCGCCGGGGCCGCCGCTGCGGGCGAACTCGATGCGGCCCAGCTGGGTCAGGCCCAGGTTGCCGCCCTCGCCGACCACCTTGACGCGCAGCTCGTCGCCGTTGACGCGGATCGCGTCGTTGGCCTTGTCGCCGACGTCGGCGTGCGACTCGGTGGACGCCTTCACGTACGTGCCGATGCCGCCGTTCCACAGCAGGTCCACCGGGGCCTGGAGGATGGCCTTCATCAGTTCCGCGGGCGTCATCTTCGCGACGCCGGACTCGATGCCCAGCGCCCTGCGCACCTGCGAGGTGATCACGATGGACTTGGCGGTGCGCGGGTGCACGCCGCCGCCGGCCGAGATCAGCTTGGTGTCGTAATCGGCCCAGCTGCTGCGCGGCAGTTCGAACATCCGGCGCCGCTCGGCGTACGAGGACGCCGCGTCGGGCTCCGGGTCGAGGAAGATGTGCCGGTGGTCGAAGGCCGCGACCAGGCGGATGTGCTCGCTCAGCAGCATGCCGTTGCCGAACACGTCGCCGGACATGTCGCCGACGCCGACGACCGTGAAGTCCTCTTCCTGGGTGTCGTGGCCCATCTCGCGGAAGTGCCGCTCGACCGACTCCCAGGCGCCCTTGGCGGTGATGCCCATCTTCTTGTGGTCGTAGCCGACCGAGCCGCCGGAGGCGAAGGCGTCGCCGAGCCAGAAGCCGTAGGAGATCGCGACCTCGTTGGCGATGTCGGAGAAGGCCGCGGTGCCCTTGTCGGCGGCGACCACCAGGTAGGTGTCGTCGCCGTCGTGCCGCACGACGTCCTTGGGCGGCACGACCTCGCCGCCGACCAGGTTGTCGGTGATGTCGAGCAGACCCGAGATGAACGTCTTGTACGAGGCGATGCCCTCGGCCAGCCACGCGTCACGGTCGGCCGCCGGGTCCGGCAGCCGCTTGCCGACGAAGCCGCCCTTGGCGCCGACCGGCACGATGACGGTGTTCTTGACC
The DNA here is from genome assembly GCF_019890615.1 of Streptantibioticus parmotrematis. Lineage (GTDB taxonomy): Bacteria > Actinomycetota > Actinomycetes > Streptomycetales > Streptomycetaceae > Streptantibioticus_D > Streptantibioticus_D parmotrematis. The sequence goes on from NZ_JAINVZ010000020.1 coordinate 111,670, forward strand.
ATCTGCGCCTTGACCAGGCCCAGGACCTCGGTGCGGAAGTCCTCCCGGCGGTCCGACCAGCGCAGGCCACCGCGGGCGACCTTGCCGAACCGCAGGTGGACGCCCTCGACGCGCGGCGAGTAGACCCAGATCTCGTAGGCCGGGCGCGGCGCGGGCAGCTCCGGGATGGCCTGCGGGTCGAACTTCATCGACAGGTACGGGCGGGCGTGGCCGTCGCCGTCCAGCTGGAAGTAGTTGGTGCGCAGCGTCGCCTTGATCAGGGTGAGGAACGCGCGCAGGATGCGGTCCTCGTCGAGCGAGGCGACCTGGTCCAGCGCGCCGTCCAGCTCCTCCAGCAGCCCGTCGGTCAGCTCGGCACCGGCCCGCTGGTGGTCGGGCGACATGCGGGCCTGGAAGAGGTTGACCAGCAGCCGGGTGGTGTGGACGTTGGTGCGGAGGGTCTCCTCCATGTACTCCTGGCTGAAGGTGGCGCCGGCCTGCCGCAGGTACTTGGCGTACGCGCGCAGCACCATCGCCTCGCGCCAGGTCAGCCCGGCGCGCAGCACCAGCGCGTTGAAGCCGTCGTTCTCCGCCTCGCCGGTCCAGGTGGCGGAGAACGCCTCCTGGAAGCGCTCGCGGGCGTCGTCGCCCAGGTCGCCGAGCGAACGGTCCAGGCGCAGGCCGAAGTCGTAGATCCACGCCTTGGAGTGGTCGGCGCGCTTGAGCTCGTACGGCCGCTCGTCGACGACCTCGACGCCGAGGCGCTCCAGGACCGGCAGTACCTCGGTGAGCAGGACCGGGGCGCCGGTGCGGTAGATCTTGAAGCGGCGCTCGCCCGGTCCGGCGCCGACCGGCTCGTAGAGGCTGAGGGTGAAGTCGCCCTCAGGGGCGAGCTGTTCGAGGTGCTGGAGGTCGGCGACCGCGGTGCGGGCGGAGAAGTCGGCCTTGTAGCCCTCGGGGAAGGCGTGTGTGTAGCGGCGGGCGAGTTCGGCGGCGCGCTCCTCGCCGCACTCGGCGCCGAGCGCCTCGGTGAAGCCGTCCTGCCAGGAGCGGGCGGCCTCCACCAGGCGGGCCTCGATGCGGTCGATCTCGCTGTCGGTCAGTTCCGGCAGGCGGGTGCCGGGGGCGACGCGGATGACGAAGTGCAGCCGGGAGAGCACCGATTCGGTGTTCCAGGCGGTGAAGTCGACGGTGCGGCCCTGGAGTTCCTCGCGCAGGATCTCGGTCAGCCGCAGCCGCACCTCGGTGGTGTAGCGGTCGCGCGGCAGGTAGACCAGCGCCGAGTAGTAGCGGCCGTATTCGTCCTGGCGCAGGAACAGCCGCAGCCGGCGGCGTTCCTGGAGGTACAGGACGCTGGTGACGATGGGCCGCAGCTCGTCCGCACCGGTCTGGAACAGCTCGTCGCGCGGGTAGGTCTCCAGGATCTGCAGCAGGTCCCGGCCGTCGTGGCTGTCGGGGCCGAACCCGGCGCCCGCCAGCACTTCCTGCACCTTGCGGCGGACCACGGGCACCCGGGTGACGGACTCGGTGTACGCGGCGGAGGAGAACAGCCCGAGGAAGCGGCGCTCACCGGTGACGTTGCCCTCGGAGTCGAAGGTCTTGACGCCCACGTAGTCGAGGTACGAGGGGCGGTGCACGGTGGAGCGGCTGTTGGCCTTGGTGAGGATCAGCAGGTGCGGCTCGCGGGCCTTGGCGCGGGCGTCGGCGGGCAGCCGGTTGAACGAGGAGGCGATCGGCTTGCCGCCCTCCTCCTCTCGGTGCACCGGGTCGGAGCGCAGGATGCCCAGGCCGGTGCCGGGGACGGCGGTCAGCACGTCCTCCTCGGTGCCGTCCGCGGTCGTCCCGGTCGTCAGCTTGTACTCGCGGTAGCCGAGGAAGGTGAAGTGGTCGTCGGCGAGCCAGCGCAGCAGCTCCCACGCCTCACCGACCTCCTGCTCCGGCAGCGCGGGCGGGGTGGCGGCCAGCTCGTCGGCGATGCGCAGCGCGGCGTCGCGCATCTTGGTCCAGTCCTCGACGGACTCGCGCACGTCGGACAGCACGCGGCGCAGGTCGGAGGTGATCTGCTTGAGGTCGGCGCGGTCGGTCTCGCGGTCCACCTCGACGTGGATCCACGACTCGATCAGCGCGTCGTGCGGCAGCTGGGCGCCGGGCAGACCGGCTCCGGCGGCCTCGACCAGGTTGCTGGTGCCGAGGATCTCCAGCAGCTTGCCGGTGACGTCACGGCGGACGACGACCTGCGGGTGGATGACGACGTGGATGGCGCGGTCCTGGCGGGACAGCTCGTTGGTGACCGAGTCCACCAGGAAGGGCATGTCGTCGGTGACGACCTCGACGACGGTGTGACTGCAGGTCCAGCCGTTCTCCTCGACGGAGGGGGTGTGGACCCGTACGTTCGCCGTGCCCTGCGGGCGGACCTCGGCGAGGCGGTAGTGCGACAGCGCGGCGCCGTAGACGTCCACCGGGTCACGGTGCACGACGTCCTCGGGTGCGGTGTGCAGGTAGTAGCGCTGGAGGAACGTTCCGATGGCCTCCGCGTCGAGGCCCTCGTCAGGTAGTCCCCCCGCCGGGCTGTTCTCAGCTACCCGTGCCGCCCGGTCGAGCAGCTCGGCCTTGGCTTCGTCCAGCTTGGTCTGCATGTCCTCTGACTCCTGTCGCGCGCCGTTGCGTGACGTCGGGATTGATGTGCGCGTCGCCCCGGCGCGGTGTTGCCGTTCGGGGACGACGTTATGCCTCGAAAGGGCCGATCCGGGTGCGCGTTCGGTGTTGTGACCCGGATGTGACGACCAGCGGGGCGCCGGGCGGGATTCCGCCGGCGGCGCAGCTCGACGGCTTCGTCGCCGTCGCTCGGTATCGCGCTGATCACCAGGTAAGGCTATCGCTCCTGGGAGGGGAGCTGTCAGGGACCGTTTGTGTACAAGGCCACATCCCCGTCTTCGACGCTTTGGACAGTGCGCCGAACGCGCGCCGGGACGCGCCCCGCGTACGCCCCCTCCGTCCCCGAGGTCCCGCCCGCGGCCCCGGTTGGCAAAGGGCGCCGGGCGGTGCAGCGTGGAGCGTGAGGGCGGGAGCGGTGTGACGGGAAGGCGGGAGGACGCCATGGCACCGAAGGTTCTCATCGTGACCGGCGACGCGGCGGAGTCGCTGGAAGTGCTCTACCCGTACCAGCGGCTGCGCGAGGAGGGGTACGAGGTCCACCTCGCGGCGCCGTCCGCGAAGAAGCTGCGGTTCGTCGTGCACGACTTCGAGGAGGGCTTCGACACCTACACCGAGAAGCCCGGCTACACCTGGCCCGCCGACCTGGCCTTCTCCGAGGTCGACGCCGGCCAGTACGCGGCCGTGGTGATTCCCGGCGGCCGGGCCCCGGAGTACCTGCGCAACGACCCGCTGCTGCGCAAGATCCTCAAGGCCTTCTTCGACGCCGACAAGCCGGTCGCCCAGATCTGCCACGGCCCGCTGATCACGGCGGCGGTCGGGGCGCTCCACGGTCGGCGCACGGCGGCCTACCCGGCGCTGGAGCCGGACATGGAGAGCGCGGGCGCGAGCTTCCACGACGCGGAGGCCGTGGTCGACGGCGTGATGGTCTCGGCCCGCGCCTGGCCAGACCACCCGGCGTGGATGCGGGAGTTCCTGAAGGTCCTGCGCGAGAAGGCACCGGTCGACTGAGGGCGGTCACGGCGGTCACGTGAGGGCGGTCGCGGCGGGCCCGGCGGTCGGACGATCAGGCCGTGGAGCCGCCGGGGCATCAGGCGGCCGGGGCATCACGCCGTCAGGCGCAGCGCTTCCCTGACCGCTTCGGCGAGCGTGTCGACCACGGGGACCCCGGCCGCCTCCAGGCTGGCCCTGCTGTGCGAACCGCCGGTGTAGAGCACCGCCAGCGCGCCCACGTGCTCGGCCGCCACCGCGTCGTCGACCGCGTCGCCTATGACCACCGTGCGCCGCGCCCGGACGCCGCCGAGCGCAGCGAGGTGGCGGGCCATGTGCTCGGCCTTGCCGGTGCCGGAGGGCCCGGTGGCGCCGTCCACCCGGACGAAGCGGCCGGTGATGCCGTGCGTGTCCACGATCGGTATCAGCCGGTCGTGCGGGGCCAGCGAGCACAGCGACTGGGTGTGCCCGGCCGACTGGTGGGCGGCGAGCAGCTCGGCGGCGCCCTCGGCGAGCCCGCAGGTGCCGGCGAGGGTCCAGTAGTGGCGGTGGAAGATCCGGTCCATCACCAGCCACTCGTCGTCCGTGGGCAGCCGCCCGAGCAGCCGTTCGTAGAACCTCGGCACCGGCACGCAGTACAGCTCGCGGTACCGATCGAGGGTGATCGGCGGCAGGCCGAGCTCGCCGAACGCGGCGTTGGTCGCCTCGATGACGGCGTCGATGTCGTGGAACAGCGTGCCGTTCCAGTCCCACACGATGTGGGTCAGGTCCTTGGCCATGCGACGACCCTACTCGGGGCCACCGACAAGGAATCCGGCCCGCTCCCGGGCCGTCCGCGAGGACACCGGCCCGCCGCCTTCTCAGCCGATCAGGCCAGGGATCAGCCGACCAGGCCGGGGATCTCCTGGGTCGCGAACCACAGCAGCTCGTGGTCCTCCGCGCCGTCCACGGTGAAACGCGCGTCGTCGTCGCCCGCGTCCGCCGCGCCCAGCGCCGCCGCCGCGGCGGTCACGTCGTCGCGCGCGTCGTCGGCGTCCACGTGCACCGCGGCGGCCTTGGCCAGCGGCACGGCGGAGTCCAGCCGGACCGCGCCCAGCGCGGCGGGGTCGAGCCCGCGGTCCGGGTCGAACGCGGCGTCCTGGTCGGGGACGTCGACGGCGACCACGACGCGCCGCCGGGCCGCGTCCGGCTGCCCGGCGAGCAGGCGCAGGCTGGCCTGCGCGGCGCGGGTCAGTGCGGCGTACTCCAGCTCCTCGATGTCGTCGGAGACGTACCACTCGCGCAGGGCGGGGGTGACCGCGTAGGCGTCCAGCGGGGCCGGGCCCAGCTCACCCGCCCGGTGGGCCTCGGCGAGGGCGGGCAGGGTGGTGGGGATGTAGACGCGCATCGGTGCCGCTCCGGTGACCTGCGTAAGGCGTGACCTGCGTACGGGGACGGTCTCAGCATACGGTCGGACCGGCCGCCGCGGTCAGCCGCGGTTCTCCGCCAGGTACCCCTTCGGGCGGATCCGCGCGACCGCGGCGGTCCGGGCGCCGTACTCCCCGTCCCGCACCGGGGCCGGTGGTACGGGCCCCGGTTCACCCCGGCGGACCACGAATCACCCTGATAGGTGAACTTGCGGCCCCCCTGACACAGGCCCGGTCCTCCCTTGTCGGCCGCGCCCCGCAGTCGTTAGAAGTCTGACATCGAGACGATCACGCAGAGCGACCACGACTGCCGACGGCAAGGGGCAAGGGCCATGACGACCACCACGATGACCAGTACCTCCGCCGCTTCGGCCACGACCGACTCGGCGGGGACGGCCGGGCGGCGGGCGCCGCGACCACTGCGGCGGACACCCTCCGTCACCGCTCCCCCGAGCCGCCGCGACGCCCGCCGCCCCGGGGCGCTCCCCGTACGGCAGGGAACGCGCGGGGCGGCCCCAGCGGCAGCGGCTCCGGACGCGGTACGGCGGGACGCGCGGCGCGCGCAGCCGCACCGCTGGTTCGCCGACCGGCTGCTGGAGGTCTTGAGCGGGCAGCGCCCGGTCGCCTGGATGCTGGGCCACACCGCGGGCGAGGCCGCGTACGATCGGCTGTGGCAGCTGGCCTCGCAGGGCGTACTGCGTCCGCCGAAGGGGCGGCCGGTGCCGCTGGTGCGCGGCTGCGGCTGCCGGGCGGTGGCGCCGGGCGTGCTGGAGGCGTTCGCCCGGGTCGCCTCGGGGGACGCCTCGCGCGCCCTGGCCTTCCGGCTGGAACGCGGCATCGACCTGCGCTGGCGCTGCACGGCCGTGGACACGGCGGGCCCGTCATGGTGACGTACGCGGCCCGTACGGCCGCCCGGCGAGGCTCCCCGCACGGGCGAGGGGCCGGACCCCGCCGTAACGGAATCCGGCCCCTCGGGCCGCGGGCGCGTCGCGCGCTCGCGTCACTTCTTGCGGCGACGGCCGCCCTTCTGGGCCTTGCGGCGCTCCGCGCGGGTCAGACCGTCGGAGTCGGAGTCGGCGCCGTAGCCCTCGCCGTCCTCGGCGAAGTCGCCCTCGATGACGCCGCCCGCGCCGTCCACGGTCGGCGCGGAGAAGTGCAGCCGGTCCGGACGCTGCGGGGCCTCCAGGCCCTTGGCGTGGATCTCCGGGCGCCCGGCGCCGACCGGCACCGCGTCCTGCTTCTCCAGGTCGACCGGCTCGGCCTGTACCGGGACCTCCTCGACCTGCTGCTCGACCTGGACCTCCAGGTTGAACAGGTAGCCGACGGACTCCTCCTTGATGCCGTCCATCATCGCGTTGAACATGTCGAAGCCCTCGCGCTGGTACTCCACCAGCGGGTCGCGCTGCGCCATGGCGCGCAGGCCGATGCCCTCCTGGAGGTAGTCCATCTCGTAGAGGTGCTCGCGCCACTTGCGGTCCAGCACCGACAGCACGACCCGGCGCTCCAGCTCGCGCATGATCTCCGAGCCGAGCTGGTCCTCACGGGCCTTGTACTGCTCGTGGATGTCTTCCTTGATCATCTCGGCGATGAGGTCCGCGGTGACCCCGGCGCGGTCGCCCGCCTCGTCGTCGAGGTCCTCGACGGTGACCTTGATCGGGTACAGCTGCGCGAACGCGCTCCACAGCCGATCGAGGTCCCACTCCTCGGCGAAGCCCTCGCCGGTCTCCGCCTTGATGTAGTCGTCGATGGTGTCGTCCATGAAGTGCGCGATCTGCTCGTGCAGGTCCTCGCCCTCCAGGACGCGGCGGCGCTCGCCGTAGATGACCTCGCGCTGCCGGTTGAGCACCTCGTCGTACTTCAGGACGTTCTTGCGGATCTCGAAGTTCTGCTGCTCGACCTGCGACTGCGCGGAGGCGATGGCGCGGGTGACCATCTTGTTCTCGATCGGCACGTCGTCCGGCACGTTGGCCATCGCCATGACGCGCTCGACCATCTGGGCCTTGAACAGCCGCATCAGGTCGTCGCCCAGCGACAGGTAGAAGCGGGACTCGCCCGGGTCGCCCTGACGGCCGGAACGGCCGCGCAGCTGGTTGTCGATGCGCCGCGACTCGTGGCGCTCGGTGCCCAGCACGTACAGGCCGCCCAGCTCGCGGACCTCCTCGAACTCGGCCTTCACCGCCGCCTCGGCGCGCTTGAGCGCCTCCGGCAGCGCCGCGGCCCACTCCTCGACGTGCTCGACCGGGTCCAGGCCGCGCTGCCGCAGCTCCGCCTCGGCCAGGTCGTCGGGGTTGCCGCCGAGCTTGATGTCGGTACCGCGGCCGGCCATGTTCGTGGCCACCGTGACGGCGCCCTTGCGGCCCGCCTGGGCGACGATCGTGGCCTCACGGTCGTGCTGCTTGGCGTTGAGCACCTCGTGCGGCACGCCGCGCTTGGCGAGCTGCTGGGAGAGGTACTCCGACTTCTCCACCGAGGTCGTGCCGACCAGGACCGGCTGGCCCTTCTCGTGCTTCTCGGCGATGTCCTCGACGACCGCCGCGAACTTCGACTCCTCGGTGCGGTAGATCAGGTCCGCCTTGTCGAGGCGCTGCACGGAGCGGTTGGTCGGGATGGGGACCACGCCGAGCTTGTAGATCTGGTAGAACTCCGCGGCCTCGGTCATGGCCGTACCGGTCATGCCGGACAGCTTGCCGTAGAGGCGGAAGAAGTTCTGGAGGGTGATGGTGGCCAGCGTCTGGTTCTCGTTCTGGATCTCCACCCCCTCCTTGGCCTCGATCGCCTGGTGCATGCCCTCGTTGTAGCGGCGGCCGGCGAGGATACGGCCGGTGTGCTCGTCGACGATCATGACCTCGCCGTCCATGACGACGTAGTCCTTGTCCTTCTTGTACAGCTCCTTCGCCTTGATGGCGTTGTTCAGGAAGCCGACGAGAGGGGTGTTGACCGACTCGTAGAGGTTGTCGATGCCCAGCCAGTCCTCGACCCGGGTGACGCCCTCCTCCAGGATGCCGACGGTGCGCTTCTTCTCGTCGACCTCGTAGTCGCGGTCGAGCTTCAGGCGCAGCACCAGCTTGGCGAAGTCGCTGTACCACTTGGTGGCCTGGTCCGCCGGGCCGGAGATGATCAGCGGGGTGCGGGCCTCGTCGATGAGGATGGAGTCGACCTCGTCGACGATCGCGAAGTTGTGCCCGCGCTGCACCAGTTCGTCGGCCGACCACGCCATGTTGTCGCGCAGGTAGTCGAAGCCGAACTCGTTGTTGGTGCCGTACGTGATGTCGCAGTGGTACTGCTCACGCCGCTCGGCGGGCGTCATGTTGGCGAGGATGCAGCCGACGTTCAGGCCCAGGAACTTGTGGACCCGGCCCATCCACTCCGAGTCGCGCTCGGCGAGGTAGTCGTTGGTCGTGATCAGGTGGACGCCCTTGCCGGAGATCGCGTTCAGGTACGCGGGCAGGGTGCCGACGAGGGTCTTGCCCTCACCGGTGCGCATCTCGGCCACGTAGCCGAGGTGCAGGGCGGCACCACCCATGATCTGGACGTCGTAGTGGCGCTGGCCGAGCACCCGCTTGGCGGCCTCACGGACGGTGGCGAACGCCTCCGGCAGCAGGTCGTCGAGGCTCTCGCCGTCCTCGTACCGCTGCCTGTACTCGTCGGTGAGGGCCCGCAGCTCCGCGTCGCTCAGGTTGACGAAGTCCTCTTCGATGGATTTCACCTGTTCCGCGATGCGGTTCAGCTTGCGCAGGATCTTTCCCTCACCTGCGCGCAGGATCTTGCCGAAGACGGACACGTAGGCTGGCTCCTTGCCGGTCGGGCCTGGCACGCTCTCTCGCGCTGGGCGCGGCGGGCCCCTCCTTGCCGTGGGCACCTGACCGCACCGGCCATCGTAAGCGAAGGGGCCACCCCGCCGGGAGGTCCGGCGGCGCACCGGCGTTCCATCACTCCGTACGGTGACGCGCGCGCCCTCGCGCGGTGCGTCGGGGGACGCTCGCGTGGCGTGCCCGGGGTCGCTCGCGCGGCGTGCCGGGGGACAGCGATGTCCGGTGTCGGCGGGCGCGGATCTCGGGTGTCGGCGGGCTGGGATATCCGGTGTCGGCGGGCGCGGGCGCTCAGGAATACTTCCTGGATGGAACCGGTAACGCTCACCACGGAACGACTGCTGCTGCGCCCCCTCGGCCCCGCCGACGCCGACGCGCTCCACCTGGCCTGCCAGGACCCGGAGATCCCGCGCTGGACCACCGTGCCGTCCCCTTACTCCCGTGCCGACGCCGACACCTTCGTCGCCACCTCCCAGCGGGGCTGGCAGGACGAGTCGCTGCTGAACTTCGGGGTCTTCACCCGCGGCGGTGGCGAACTCGTGGGGTCGATGGGGCTGGTGCGGCTGGCGTTGCTGCGGGCGCCGGAACGTCAGGCGGAGCTGGGCTACTGGACGGCCAAGGAGCAGCGCGGTCGCGGCTACACCGTGGAGGCGGCCCGGGCGGTCATCCGCTGGGCCTTCACGGACCTGGGCGTGGAACGCCTGGAGTGGCACGCGGAGGCGGGCAACGCCGCGTCCCGGGCGGTGGCCCTCAAGACGGGCTTCCGCATGGAGGGCACGCAGCGCGCCAAGGCCCTGCACGGCGGCACCCGCCGCGACATATGGACCGCCGCCCTGCTGCCGTCCGACCTGGGCCTGGCCTCCGGGACCGCGTACCTGCCGTACGAACGGGACTGACGGCGGCGAGGTGGTGGTGTGGCCGGTCGGGCGGTGCGGCCTTGCCGCGGGCCGGCGTTGTCAGTGGTGGCTCCTAGGCTGAGGGCCATGACGACGACGCCGACGCTGCCGCCCCCGCGCACCGAGTTGTCCGCCGACGAGGCCCGCCGCATCGCGCTGCGCGCGCAGGGCCTGCTCGGGGCGCCGGACCGGCGGGCCGGGGTGCGCGGCGTGCTGCGTTCGCTGGGCGCGGTGCAGCTCGACACGATCTCGGTGCTGGCCCGCTCGCACGAGCTGATCCCGTACGCCCGCCTCGGCGCCGTGGGCCGCGAGGCCGTGGAGGAGGCGTACTGGAGCGGGAATCACGCTTTCGAGTACTGGTCGCACGCCGCGTGCGTGCTGCCCATCGAGGAGTGGCCGCACTTCGCGTTCCGCCGCCGCGCCCGCCGGGCCCGGGGCCACCGCTGGCACGTGATGGCGGACGCCGACCGCTCGTGCGCCGCGGTCCTGGAGCGCCTGACCGCCGAAGGCCCGCTCACCTCCACGGAGTTGGGCGGCGCCAAGAACGGCGGACCGTGGTGGGACTGGTCGGAGACGAAGATCGCGGTCGAATGGCTGCTGGACACCGGTGACGTGGTGTGCGTCCGGCGGCGCGGCTGGAAGCGGGTCTACGACCTCGCCGAGCGTGCCGTGCCCGGCGCGCTCCTCCACGACGACCTGGACGACACCGAGTGCGTGCGGCGCCTGGTCGCGCTGGCCGGGCGTTCGCTGGGGGTGGCCACCCGCGCCGACCTCGCCGACTACCACCGGCTCACCGGCGCCCAGGTCGACGCGGTGATCGCCGACTCGGGGCTGGTCCCGGTCGAGGTGCGGGGCTGGGGCAAGCCCGCCTGGGCCGACCCGGCGGCGCTGCGGGAGGCGCCGCGCGGCCGTCACCGCACGACGTTGCTGTCCCCGTTCGACTCCCTGGTGTGGGACCGCGCCCGCACGGAGCGGGTCTTCGGCTTCACCCACCGCCTCGAGGCGTACGTGCCGAAGCCCAAGCGGATCCACGGGTACTTCGCGATGCCGCTGCTGTCGGGCGGCAGGCTGATCGGCCGCGTCGACCCGGCCCGCGAGGGCGATACGCTCGTGGCGCGGCAGTTGTCGATGGCGGGTCCCCGGGCGGTCGAGCCGATGGCCCAGGCGCTGCGCGAGGCCGCCGCGTGGGTGGGGTGCGAGGCGGTACGCGTCGAGCAGGTGGACGACGCGCGACTGAAGGAGGCCCTGATCACGGAGCTGGGAGGGTCCTGAGCCGGGGGCGGGACCGGCTCACGGTTGGCCGAAATCCGCCGGGGCACGTCCGATCGCGACGGTGATGCGGGGAGCGCGAGCGCCGGACAGGCCCGTGCGGGGTCGGCCGGAGGGGTGGGCACGCGGACAGCCGGAGAGGCGGGCGAGCGCCTCAGCGGATCTCCAGTATCTTCTCCCGCATCGCGTACACCACGGCCTCCATCCGGGAGTGCAGCTGGAGCTTCTCCAAGATGTTGCGCACGTGGTTCTTGACGGTGTTCTCGCTGATGAACAGCTCTTTCGCGATGTCGCGGTTGTTCATGCCGGTCGCGACCAGCTTGAGCACCTCCAGCTCCCGGTCGGTGAGCCGGGGGGCCGGGACGAGGCGGCGCTCGTCGGTGCGCTGGATCATCGACTTGAACTCGGTGAGCAGCTTGGACGCCATCGACGGGCTGATCTGCGACTGGCCGTCGACGACCGCGCGGATGGCGGTCGATACCTCGTCCGTGGAGATCTCCTTGAGCAGATAGCCCGTGGCTCCGGCCTTGATCGCCTCGTAGAGGTCGGCCTCCTCGTCGCTGATCGTCAGCATGATGATCTTCGCGCTCGGGGCCACCTCCTTGATGGACGTGCACGCCTCGATCCCGCCGCGACGTGGCATCCGCACGTCCATGAGAACGATGTCGGGCAGCAGGTCAGCGGCCTTGTCGACGGCCTCCGCGCCGTCCCCCGCCTCGCCGACGACCTGGATGTCCTCCTCCGCGGCCAACACGATCTCCAGACCGCGCCGGAAGAGCGCGTGGTCGTCGACGACCAGGACTCTGATGGGCTCGCTGCGCCGCGTGCCCGTCCCCGGGCCGTCCGGGCCCTCGTCGGTGCCGATGGCGTCGGCGGCGCCCATGGCACCGACGGCCGCCGCATCGAAGCTGTCCGGCATCGGTTCCCCTCCCCTCGAGCCGGTCCCCCACCGCATCGCACGCACGGCGACGGGCCAACGCGGCTGCGCTGCCCGGCGGTTGACTCTCATCATGATTTCATGCCCGGGCGGCGTACCGGCGATTCCGCGGCAGCCGGAGGCGGCCGGTTGACGGCCGTCGGCGGCGCACTCCACGCTCCGCGCGCCCCCTGCGCCGAGGCCCCCGCGCTCTCCCCGACTACCACGGAACGGCGGTGCCCCCGGCCGCTCGCCGGGGGCACCGCGTGCGTCGGATCACCGGCGGCTCACCGGTGCAGCATGCCGCCCGCGCCCGAGGGCGGCTCGGCGGACGGGTCCTCCTTGAGGTAGATGACGCCGTAGTCGTAGCCGTGGCGCCGGTAGACGACGCTCGGCTGGTTCCGCTCCGAGTCGACGAACAGGTAGAAGTCGTGCCCGACCAGCTCCATCTCGTAGAGCGCCTGGTCGAGGGTCATCGGGGAGGCGGCGTGCGTCTTCTCGCGGACCACCAGCGGCCCGTCGCCCTGGACGTCGAGCGGGCCGACCTTCGTGGTGGGCACCTCGCCCGCCCCCGCGGAACCGTCCTCCACGGCAGGCGTGGCGAGCGGCGCGGTGTACGCGGCGACACTGACCGCGGTCCGCCCGCCGCGTCGGGCCATGTGCCGCTTGTCGGCGTGCTTGCGCAGTTGCGCGTCCAGCTTGCTGGTCGCCGCGTCCAGCGCCGCGTACGGGTCACCGGCGGCCGCCTCGGCCCGCACGACCGGGCCCCGGGAGCGCAGCGTGATCTCCACCCGGTCGGAACGGTCGGCGAGACGCGGGTTGTGCTCCTTGGAGAGTTCGACATCGAGGCTGATGACCTTGCCGTCCAGCTTCTGGATCTTCTCCAGGTTCAACTTCTCCGCGACGTGCTTGCGGAACCGCTCGGGCACTTCGGTCTTACGGCCCTTGACGACGATGTCCACGCAGAACTCCGTTCCCGGATCGCCCCGCCGCGCGGGGCACATCCCTTGCGCTAAGGCCGGCGGGCACCGGTCCCGTCCGGCACTGCGTTCACAGCTGCATCCGCGGGCTCCGGACGCCTCCGGAGCGGCGGGGTCGCGGCTTTCACCTCCTCTTCCCCCAAGGGGAAGATCAACACCCCACGCGATGCGTGGAATCCACCGGGATCCCGGGGAAATGCCCGGGGGACCGCTAGCGAACACCGGGATACGACAGGGTTACGACGAAGCCTCCGCGCTCCTCATACCCGAACATATCCCCCTGGGGTGATGGTCGGCACCCCCTGCGGTGCTATACCTCCGTTCGGGTGAACAGCACCCTGTACCAGCAGGAACGAAGCACGTCCGCGATCGGTTCCGGCACCGTCCCGCCTCGTCCTGTGGCGTCTCACGTCCACCGTCGACCGCCTCCGTCCCCCATCCTCCGCCGTACCGCCGGGTACGGCGATCCGTCGCCTGCCCAGACCCGGCCCGCGCACACCCGCACCGGCTCCGGCACTTCCCAGGACCGCGGTGGAACCGCGATCACCGCCGCCCCGCACACCGCCCCGCCGGCCTCCCGGACCGCCCGGGACGCCTCGGCCAGCGACGCACCGGTGGTCATCAGGTCGTCGACCACGACCACCGGGCCGTGCGCCAACAACCGTTCGCCACCCGCGACGGTGCCCAGCGCACCGCTGAGGTTGGCCATCCGCCCGGCCGCCGAAAGACCCGTCTGGTCGGCGACCGGCCGCCGCTGCCGCAGCACCGCGAGCACCCGCGCGGGCACTCCCGCGCCGCGCAGCGCCCGCGCCGCCCGCAACGCGATCCGCCGCGCCGGATCGTGCCCCCGGGCCGCCACCGCCCGCCGCGACGACGGCACCGGAACCAGCAGCAGCGGTGCACCCGGCCCCGGCGGCCCCGCACTGCGCCGGACTCCGGCCCGCACCCCGGACCCGGCGCCGACCCGCGCGTCCGCACCCCCGCTGTCACCGGCGACCAGCCCGCCCGCCGCACGCACCGCGCGCGCCAGGGCGTCCCCCAGCGGCCCGGCCAGCCGCAGGGCGCCGCGCTCCTTGTGGGCCAGCAGCACGGCGCGCACCGTGTCCTCGTACGCCCCGGCCGCGTACACCTCGGGCAGACCCGCCGGCTCGGGGTCCGGTCTGACGCGGCGCGCCGCCCCCGCACCGGTCAGCCGTCCGTCGCACCCCTCGCACAGCGCACCGCCGCCGGCCCGGCCGCACCCCGCGCAGTCGACCGGGAGCACCAGGTCCGCCAGCTCCCGCCACATCCCTTTCATGGCTCCACTGTGCCCACTCGGGCCCCACCCCACCAGCCCTGTGGACAACGCCTGTGGACAACTCCCCGCAGCCACAAGCGCGATGGGGTCACAGCAGGTCAGAGGGTTCGGCTGCGCCGGGGCCAGGGGCCAGGGGCACGTCGGCGGCACGCGCTGCGACGTGTACGACGGGGGCGGCCGACCGGCGACGTCAAGCCCCAACGCCCGCCTCAGCCCGGACGGACCGACGACGTCCCGCCCCAACGTCCCGCCCCAACGGCCCGCTCGGCTCGGAGCGTCCCGCTCAGCTCGAAGCGTCCCGCTCAGTCCGGAACGCGTCCCGCCTCAGCCCGGATAGACCGGTGACGTCCCGTCCTGCGAGACCAACTTCCACTCGCCGTCTTCCGGCAGCCGGAACATCCCCTCGTCGGAGGCGACCAGCAGCGGGCGGGTCTGGTCCTCGAAGGCCGCGACCGCCGAGACCTTGCTGATGCCCGGCAGCGTCGGGGTGTACGCGGCCGAGCCGTCGGTGTCGACGTACTGGAGCTGCTGCACGCCGTGCGACTGCTTGCCGACCACGACCAGCCTGCTCTCCCCCGCCCACGACGCCGCCTGCACGTCCTCCAACTGCGGTGCGATGTCGCGCAGTTCGGTGACCGAGACCTGCGGTGCGGTGGCCGTGCCGGAGCGTTCGACGCGACCCAGTTGCAGCGTGGTGTGTCCGTCGCGGTTGACCAGCAGCGCGATGCGCACGCCGTCCGCCGCGACCTTCACCGCCTCGATCGTGCCGTTCGACAGGTCCGGCACCGTCACCTCGGTGGTGCGGCCGTCCTGCCACATCAGCAGCCTCGGGTCGCCGGGATCGCGGTCGGCCACCCACAGGTCGCCCAGGCCGTCCCAACTCGGCGCCGTGAAGCCCTCGTCGGCGGAGTGGGCCGCGCTGGTCGCCACCTGCTTCGGCGTGCCCGACGCGTTGAGCGGCCCCACGGACAACGTCCGTCCATCCGTGGACACGCCCGCCGCGGTCTGCTCGTCACGGGAGACCGCCACCGACCCCAGCCCGGCCTGGCCCTTGCCGAACGGTCCGGCGACCGGCTGTGGGGTGCCGCCGTCAGGGTCGACGCTCTCCAGGCGGTGGTCGTCGTCGACGAAGTACTGCTGGCTGCCGCTGCCGGTCACCCGGGCCGGGGCGTACGCCTGCGCGCGGTCGCGGCTCATCGAGCACAGCGAGGAGCCGTCGGCGCGCTCCACGTCCACCGACGTCACCTGAGCCGTCGACTGGTCCTGGACGGTGAACAGCAGCTGCGCCGCCATGCGTTCGCAGCTCGGGCGGGAGGCGTGCTCGGCGGTGCTGCTCAGCGGCACTCGCAGTCTGCCGGAGTCGTCCAGCGCGAGGTTCTGCCCCTTCAGCGTCGTGCCGGCGGGGAACGCGGAGTCGACCACCGGCTGCAGCCAGGTGCTCGGGCCGGACAGCAGCGCCTGCACCGACGAGGTGACGGGGTCTATCCGCCGCCGCACGTACACCGGGTCCGCTACCAGTACGTCCTTCGCCGGCCCCTCCGGATTCGTCCCGAGCTGCGCGTAGTAGTACATGTTGACGGAGTGGTAGATGCGCTGGAAGTCGGAGTCGCCGAGCACCAGCCCGTCCGGCAGCGCGTCGATCCGCCACTCGCCGCCCACCTGCGTCAGATGGAAACTCGTGCGGTAGGTGGCGGAAACCGGCGTGTAGGAGTGCTTGCGGTCCACCACGGCGACCTGGTCGGCCGTCAGCGCGATGGTGGTGCCGTTCTCCAGGCGGTCCGCGTCGTTGTGCTGCACCGTCAGCCGGGGGCCGCCGGAGACCACGGTGATCTGGCTGAAGGGGTCCCAGTGGGCAGCCGGTCCCGTCAGGTATTTGCGGGCGGTCTGGTAGTCCGCCTCGTCGCTGGTGACCGCCTCGAGGAAGCCGCTGACGATCTGCATCGGCTGCTCGTTCTTCTGCGGCTGCACACCGAAGACCCGCACTTGCGGATCGGAGTCGGTGCGCGTCTCGTCGCCCACCTTCGTGACGTCACTGCTGTCGGGCATCGACGCGCAGCCGGTCAGCAGCGCGGCGCAGGCCAGCAGCGCGCCCGCCCTGGCGAGCGCGCGGCGGCGCTGCGCGGGGCCACGGCCCGCACGGCGTGCGCCACCCCTGGTGTGCGGCATCGCGTTCATCCCTCCCCCGGCTCCTGCGCTCGGCCCCCGGAACCGCTCAGCTGCTGCTGCCCGGCTGTCCTTGCCGCCGGGTGTGCGACTGTACGGGGCCCGCCCGCGCGGACGCCCCGGGGCCCCCGGCCCGTACGCCGCCACCGCTCACGGCCTGACCGCTCACGACATCGCTATCGCTGCTCGCGCCGTCACCGCTCACGGCCTCACCGCGTACGGCGTCGGCCCGCGCCTCCGGCTCATGCGTCTCCGGCTCGTGCGTCTCCGACTCCTGCGGCGCGGACGCGTCCTGCGGCCGCGTGCCGACCACCCGCGCACCGCTGCCCGGCAACGCGGCCGGGTCGGCGGCGGGCGGCCTCGGCGGGTTCCCCGGCATCTGCGGTATAGGCGACCGCGCGGACGGCAGCGCGGGCGCCGCCGTCGCCGCGGAGGCGGCCTTGGCCGATGCCTGCGCCCTGATCCTGCGCTGGCGGCGCGAGTCCTCCGGTTCCAGCGGTATCGGCGATCCGCGCAGTGCGTCGCCCGCCGTACGCGGCAGCGTCAGCCGGAACTGCGAGCCGCCGCCCGGCTCACCCCACGCCTGGAGCCAGCCGCCGTGCAGCCGGGCGTCCTCCACCGCGATCGACAGGCCGAGGCCGGTGCCGCCGGTCGTCCTGGCGCGGGCCGGGTCGGCCCGCCAGAAGCGGTTGAAGACGCGGGTCGCCTCGCCGGGCTTGAGTCCGACGCCGTAGTCGCGCACGGCGACCGCGACCGCGCCGGAGGCCGTCGCCAGCCGGACCACCACGTCACGCCCCTCGCCGTGCTCGACGGCGTTGACCACGAGGTTGCGCAGGACGCGCTCGACGCGGCGGGCGTCCGCCTCGGCGACCACGGGCTGCTCGTCGCCGCGCACCAGCACGCGGCTGCCCTTGCGCTCGGCGAGCGGCTCGGCGGCGTCGACCACCCGGCGCACGACCTCGCGCAGGTCTATCGGCTCGGCCTCCAGCGCTGCCGCGCCCGCGTCGAAGCGGCTGATCTCCAGCAGGTCGGACAGCAGCGACTCGAACCGTTCCACCTGGCTCTGCAGCAGTTCCGCGGAGCGCGCGGTGATCGGGTCGAAGTCCTCACGGCTGTCGTGGATGACCTCGGCCGCCATCCGTACCGTCGTCAACGGGGTGCGCAGCTCGTGCGAGACGTCGGAGACGAACCGCCGCTGCATCCGCGACAGCTCCTCCAACTGCATGATCTTGGTCTGGAGGGTCTGCGCCATCTTGTTGAACGACTCACCGAGCCGTGCGATGTCGTCCTCGCCGGAGACCTTCATCCGCTCCTGGAGCACGCCGTCGGCCAGCCGCTCGGAGATCCCGGCGGCCATCCGCACCGGCGTGACCACCTGCCGCACCACCAGCCACGCGATCGCGCCCAGCAGGGCGACGACGAACACCCCCGCGGTCGCGAGTGTCGTCTCGACCAGGCTGAGGGTCTTCTCCTCCTGGGTGAACGGGAAGAGGTAGTACAGCTCGTACGACTTACCGCTCGAATCGGTGAGCCGCTTGCCGATGACCAGGCCGGGCTGACCGCCCGAGTCACCCTCGCGGATGATCCTGGTGTCCCGCTGGTAGACGCCGCCCTGCTGCGCGACCGCGTTGCGCAGCGCCATCGGCACGCTCTCCTCGGGCAGCACGTCACCGGAGGCGCGCGGGCCACGGGTGCTGGGGCTGTCCGACTGGTACGGCTGCTGGTCGGCGTCGGAACTCAGCGCGACCACGTAGAACACGCCCTGGCCGCCGCTGGCGAGCTGCTGGACGAGGTTGGTCAGCCAGGTGCCGGGGTCGACCGTGGCGCGCCCGGAGCCGTTCGCACCGGCCGCACCGGAGGCGGAGGACGAGCCGTCCTCGGAGGCGCCCGGGTCGTCCGCGGCCGTCGCCTGTGCCTGCGCGACGCTGAAGCCGCCCAGCGCCTGGCCCTGGGCCGCCTTCGTCTTGGCGTCCAGCAGACCGTTGCGCACGGTGCCGATCACGACGATGCCGAGCAGCAGGACGACGCCCATCGACATCAGCAGTGTCGTGGCGACGACACGTAGCTGGATGTTGCGCCGCCACAGCCGCGCGGCGGGCAGGAGCGGCCGTCGCGCCCACCGCCAGGCGGCGCGCAGGACGGGCAGCAGACCGAGCAGGGGGTCGGTGTGCCGGTTCTCCGGCGGTCCGGGGAGAGCGGTCGGCCGGCGGCCGGCGGCACCACCGTCCGGCGGCGTCGCGGAGCCGGACGGCTCCCGCCGGGCGCCGGGCAGGGCGGCCGGGCCACGCCCGGCCTCCTGACCGCGGTCAGCCGCGAGGCCGGGCCCGGCCGCAGGGGCGTGCTCCGCCGTCGGGGCATGCCGCAGGTCGCCGTCGCGGTGCTCCTCGTGCGGCACCGGACCGCTCTCGTACCCGGGCCCGGTCATCCCGGTGCCCCTGCTCGCGGGCATGCCGTGCTCAGCCCGGCCCGGCCTTGTAGCCGACGCCGCGCACGGTCACGACGATCTCCGGACGCTCCGGGTCCCGTTCGACCTTGGAGCGCAGCCGCTGCACGTGCACGTTGACCAGGCGGGTGTCCGCGGCGTGGCGGTAGCCCCAGACCTGTTCGAGCAGCACCTCGCGGGTGAAGACCTGCCAGGGCTTGCGGGCGAGCGCGACCAGCAGGTCGAACTCCAGCGGGGTCAGCGCGATCGGCTGGCCGTCCCGCTTGACGGAGTGGCCCGCGACGTCGATGACCAGGTCGCCGATGGTCAGCTGCTCGGGCGTCGGCTCCTCGGCCCTGCGCAGCCGTGCCCGCACCCGGGCCACCAGCTCCTTGGGCTTGAACGGCTTGATCACGTAGTCGTCGGCGCCCGACTCCAGGCCCACGACCACGTCGACGGTGTCGCTCTTGGCGGTGAGCATGACGATCGGCACCCCGGACTCGGCCCGGATCTGCCGGCAGACGTCGATGCCGTCCCGTCCCGGAAGCATCAGGTCCAGCAGGACCAGGTCGGGTTTGGTCTCGCGGAAGGCGGCGAGAGCCTTGTCGCCGTCCGACACGAACGACGGCTCAAAACCTTCTCCACGCAGCACGATGCCGAGCATCTCTGCCAGTGCGGTGTCGTCGTCGACGACAAGGACGCGTCCCTTCATATAGGCATCATCCCATTTACCCATCCGTTATGTGCAGCCGGGTGATCCAGGTCACTGGCCTGCGATGACGTGCGGCGATGTCCGTTACCGCGCACTTACGTGCGGTGGCGACGAGAGCAGAAGCGTGCTGACTCGCGGCGAAGCAGAAGGGTGCCGCTTCACGGCGGCGCCGGTACGGTCCGGCGCCGCCGCTGACGTACGGGAGGCCGTTCTCAGGCCCGCGGCAGTCCGTGGCTCAGCCCGCGACCAGCTCCGCGATCGACGCCGCGTCGACCGGCGACGCCACGCCCGTCTCCGTGACGACCGCCGTGATCAGGTCGGGCGGGGTGACGTCGAAGGCCGGGTTGTACGCCTGCGTGCCCAGCGGGGCGACGGGAACGGCCGCTCCGGGCAGCTCGGTGACCTCGTGGCCCGGGCGCTGCTCGACCTCGATCGACGCACCGTCCGGCGTCGCAGGGTCCACCGTGGTCGTCGGCGCGACCACCACGAACGGGACGCCGTGGTGCCGGGCCAGCACCGCCAGCGGGTAGGTGCCCACCTTGTTCGCCGTCGAGCCGTCCGCGGCGATCCGGTCCGCCCCGACGAGCACGGCGTCCACCTCGCCCGCCGCGAACAGCGACCCGGCCGCGTTGTCCGCCAGCAGCGTGTACGGCATCGCGGCGCGGGCCGCCTCGTACGCCGTGAGCCGCGCACCCTGCAACAACGGACGCGTCTCGTCCACCCACAGCCGCCGCAACCTGCCCTCCCGGTGCGCGGCGAGCGCGACGCCGAACGCGGTGCCCCGGCCTCCGGAGACCAGCGCACCAGTGTTGCAGTGCGTCAGGACGCGGTAGCCGCCGCCCGGGACGAGCCGTTCCAGCAGGGCGAGGCCGTGCGCCGCCATGCTCTCGCTCGCGCGGGCGTCCTCGGCGTGCAGCGCGCGGGCCTCGGACAGCGCGACGGCGGTCGCCGCGGGCACGTCCGCCCCCGCCGACAGCGCGGCACGGTACGCGTCGTACGCCCGGCGTACGCCCCGACTCAGGTTGACGGCCGTGGGGCGGGCGCCGGACAGCAGCGCGGCGGCTTCGTCCACGTCGTAGCCGCGAGCGGCCGCCAGCGCGACGCCGTACGCGCCCGCGAGACCCAGCAGCGGCGCGCCCCGCACGGCGAGCGTGCTGATCGCCGCGACGAGCGCCTGGACATCCGTACAGACCAGTTCCACCTCTTCGGCGGGCAATCGGGTCTGGTCGAGCAGGACGAGGACGGCGCCCTCGGGACCCTCGGGCGGTTCCTCCCATCGCAGCGCGGCGGACAGAGCCGGGACACCGCGGAGCTGATCATTGGCCTGGGGTGTGACGGACTGATCATCCATCCGCCCAGTCTGCCCTGCCGCACCCCGTCAGCAGAATGCCCCGGACCGGGCGGGCCCGACATGGCACGCTGCCCGGGACCGGGCGGCCCGACACGGCGCGATGGGCCCCATGACACGATGGCCGCGGACCGACGGCCACACGAGGGCCCCGGACGGACGGTCCTGACGCGCCGCGGCGAGAGGCGCCGCCACGAAGGAGCATCGATGAACGACTCTGCGGGCTGGGCTTCGCCCGGATCCACCCCCGCCGACTCGTCGGATCCCACGACGACGCCGGCCGGGACCCCGCCCGCGGCGGACCAGCCGAACCAGCCCGGCCTGCCCGATCAGCCCGGCGTGCCGGATCAGCCGGGCGCGCCGGACCGGTCCGACAAGGGCGGTCAAGGCGACCAGGCCGACGCGCCTCCGGCACCACCCACGCCGCCCACAGCACCCGTGCCGAACGTGCCGCCCGTGCCGCCCAACTGGTCGCCGAACCAGCCTCCGCCCGGCCGGTGGAACGGCCCCGGCACGCCCTCGGGCACCTCTTCCGGCCCTGTCCCGCCGCCTCCGCCCCCGCCGGCTCCCGGCTACACCCAGCCGCCGTCCGGGTACGGCAACGGCGGCTGGGGCGCACCGCCGCCGCAGGGCTGGGGCTGGAGCGGCGTGTCCGGGCAGGGCCCGGGCCCGGTTCCGCCCTGGCGCCAGGCCCCGTACGCGCCGAAGCCCGGCGTGATCCCGCTGCGCCCGCTGGGCGTCGGCGAGATCTTCGACGGCGCGATCGCCACCATGCGGATCCACTGGCGCACGGTCTTCGGCATCTCGCTCGTCGTCGCCCTCCTGACCGTCACCGCGTCCACGCTGGTCAACGGGTTCTTCTTCGACCACGGCGAGGGCGTTGACGCGTTGCGCTCGACCCCGGACCCGACGCTGCACGACATGGTGCACGCCGTCGGCGACACCCTCGCCGGCGGCCTCCTGGCGTCGGTGATCAGCGTCCTCGGCCAGATCGTCGCCACCGCGATGCTCACGATGATCGTCAGCCGCGCCGTCCTCGGCCGCGCGACCGACGCGAACGAAGCGTGGCGGGACGCCAGGCCCCAGGTGCCGCGGCTGCTGGGACTGACGTTGCTGCTCCCGCTCATCGCGGGGGCGGTCCTGGCGGTGTCGGTCGCCCCCGGCACCGCGGTCGCCCTGCTCGGCAACGGGGACGCGGGCGCCGGCTTCATCGCCCTCGGCGTCCTCGTCGGCACGGTCGTCGCGGTCTGGCTGCTGGTCAGCCTGTGCCTGGCGTCGCCCGCGCTGATGCTGGAGCGCCAGGGCGTCCTCACCTCGATCGCCCGGTCGTTCAGGCTGGTACGCGGCACGTGGTGGCGGGTCTTCGGCGTCCAGCTCCTGTCCGTTCTCCTGACGCTCGTGGTCACCTCGATCATCGGGATCCCGTTCTCGATGGTCGCGTCCGTCACGAGCGGCGGCGGCACGACGGGCTGGCCCTATCTGATCATCACCGGCCTGGGCACGGTCGTCGGCGCCACGTTGACGTTCCCGTTCAGCGCGGGCGTCAGCGTCCTGCTCTACCTCGACCAGCGCATCCGCAAGGAGTCCCTGGACGTCGAACTGATCCGGGCCGCCGCGCCGACCCGGCCCACCGGGTGACGGGACGACTTCGTCAGCTTCGTCAGCGCCCGTGCACCTCGTCAGAGGGATCGTGCAAGGGGACCGGTCGCGGGGAACGACGGCTTCGGCCGGTGCGCCCCCGCGACCGGTCCCTTTCGCGTGTCGGGACGGTCTGCCTGTCGGACCGGCTCTACCTGTCGAGCCGGCTTTGTCTATCAGGTCGGTCCCAACGCCGTTGACATGATGGGGGGTTGGGGCAAAACGAAGTGAACCGGAGCAGGGCCCCGGTCTAGGCTCGCCGCTCATGGTTGACCTCTACGAGCCCACTTCCCCCTACGACCAAGGCTTCCTCGACACCGGGGACGGCAACCGCGTGCACTACGAGCAGCTCGGCAACCCCGTCGGCAAGCCCGCGGTGCACGTCCACGGCGGTCCGGGCGGGGGCACCGCCCAACGGCCGACGCAGGCCTGGGACCCCGAGCGCTACCGCCTCGTCCGCTTCGACCAGCGCAACTGCGGCCGCAGCACCCCGCACGCCAGCGACCCCGCGGCGGACATGAGCCTCAACACCACGCAGCACCTCATCGACGACATGGAGCGCCTGCGCGAGCACCTCGGCATCGACAAGTGGCTGGTCAACGGCGCCTCCTGGGGCTCGACGCTCGGCCTCGCCTACGCGCAGCAGCACCCCGAACGGGTCACCGAGATCGTCATCCAGGCGGTGACGACATCCAGCCCCGCCGAACTCGACTGGCTCTACCGGGGCGCCGGGCGCTTCCACCCCGAGGCATGGGACCGATTCCGCGACGGCGTCCCGGAGGACGAACGGGACGGCGATCTCCTGGCCGCCTACGCACGCCTGATGGAGAACCCCGACCGCGCGATCCGCGAAAAGGCCGCCGCCGACTGGCTCACCTGGGAGGACGCGGTCATCTCCCATGAACCCAACGGCAGTCCCGGCATGTACAGCGACCGCGACGTCGACGCACAGATCGGGTTCGTACGGATCTGCTCCCACATCTTCAGCAACGGCGCGTGGCTGGAGAAGGACCAGATCCTGCGCGACGCCCACAAGCTCGCCGGAATCCCCGGAGTCCTGGTCCACGGCCGGCACGACATGGGCTGCCCACCGCAAACAGCATGGGAGTTGGCGAAGGCCTGGCCGGACGCACGGCTGCACATCTTCGACGACTCGGGACACGTCGGAGGTGAGGCGATGAAGCACACGGTCAGGGCAGCACTGGAGGAGTTCAAGAATCGCTGACCGCAGGCCTGTCGGCTCGGGCACCAGCTGAAATCCGAGGCGGACGAACAAAATTGACGAGGAATACGGTGGCGTAGCTTTTGCTGCCGTAACGC
>NZ_JAINVZ010000021.1 GCF_019890615.1 Streptantibioticus parmotrematis
GGGGGGGGGGGGGGGGGGGGGGGGGGGGGGGGGGGGGGGGGGGGGGGGGGGGGGGGGGGGGGTGGGGGGGGGGGGGGGGGGGGGGGGGGGGGGGGGGGGGGGGGGGGGGGGGGGGGGGGGGGGGGAGGGCGGGCGTCCGCCGCGTCCGGAGCGCGGGGGCGGGGGCTGCTGGCGCAGCCAGCCGTGTTCTTCCAGCAGGGCCAGGGCGGGGTCGAGATCGGCCATGGCGGGGAAGTCGCCGCGGGAAAGCTGCCGGAACAACTCGCGCTTGGTGAAGCCGCTCAGCCGGGTGTCGGTGAGGTGGGCGAGGACCAGGTGCGCGGCGTCCTGGGCGGGGTCGGCACCCATGGCGTCGAAGACGTGCTGGGCGTGCGCGGTGAAGTAGTCCCCCAGGCGGGTCGCGTCCGCGACGGTGGCCGCTTCGATGGGCCGCGTCCAGCCGTCTTGCGGGTGAGCGGCGAGGTGGAGCAGCCCGGCGATGCGGGCGACCGCCCCATCGCGCTTGCTCGCCCACTTCACGATGCCCGCGAGTGAACCACCCTTGCCGATACGGGATTCGGTGGTCCGCTGGTAGGCCAGCAGCACCCCGTCCGCCTCCGGGCTGAGCGTCAGCAGCGCCGGATCGGTCCACCCGGCGAGCGCCAACGCGAGTCCGCCGAGCCGGGCCGCGTAGGTCTCGGCAACAGCGTCGGGGATCAGGGCGGGGGTGAGGTTGCGCCGGCCGACGAGCGATTCGGGCTGCGAGTACAGGAACCGCGCGAGCAGCCCGCGGCCGTCCGCCCCCTTGATCTGGCCGATGGATTCCAGGACTTCGGGCTGGACGGCCAGGCCCATGGTGACGGCCGGGGCCTGGATGTGCTGCGCGTCGCGGCCCTGCCGGTTGACGCGCACCATGTCTCCGGCGTGCCCTTTGAGGAAGATCTCCATGTTGGGGGCGCCGCTGTAGCGACCGGCGATGATCTCGAAGATGCCGCCCTCGGGCGACAGGACGCCGATGCGGCCGTCCTGTTCGGCCAGCAGCGTGGCCAGGCTCTCCGGCGTCACGTCGTCCGCGACAAGCACCGGCTCGAACGGCACCTTGATCTCCTCTGCCGCCTGCGCGAGCGCGACGGCTTCGGCGGTGAGCTGGTCACGCAGCCCGGGTTCGGCGTTGGCGGCCTTGGCGGCTGCCTTGTCGGCCGCGGACTTGGCCAGCCGTGCGGTCACCTCCGCCTCGGCCCGCGCGGGCAGCGACAGTTCCACGAGGGTCTTCTCGACGGCCAGCAGGGGCGAGGTCATCAGCGCGAACACGGCGCTCTTGCGGTTGCCGGGGTCGAGGGCGACGGCGGTGTAGACGTTGACCGGCTCGCGCCACCGGCCCCGCACGCACACCACGGCCCGTCCGCCGGCGGCGGTGGCGACGACGGACAGCGCCAGGCACCCGGCGAGGTCGGCGGGGGTCTGCGTCTCCTCCGCGACCGCGGTCACCATGTCGGCCAGCCACGCGGGCAAGGCGTCGGTGGGGAAGTCGGGCAACTCCCTGCGGGGGGTGAGGGGTACGGGTTCGTCCCAGACCGGACCGGTGACCTCTTCGGCCGTCAGGGCGTCGAACCCGGCCCACAGCTCGGAGCTGTCCACAGGTGGTGTGCTCATGCCGCGCTCGTCTCGGTGGCGCCGCCGCGTGCGAGGCCGGAGCGGATCGCGGTGCGGCACTCGGGGGCGGACAGGCCGGCGGCCTGCCCGGCGCTCATCAGCTCATCCGTGACGGCCGTCTCCGTCAGGTCGCCGGTGCGGATGAGGCGGGCGAGGGCGTAGGCGGCTGCGTACACCGACCGGTTACGGCCGCCCTCGCGGGCGGACAGCACCTTCTCCAGCTCCCCCCGCAGGGCGGTGGTGCTGTAGGCGGTGGCGTTGCGCATCCGGGCCGACAGCTCCGACAGCGGCATGGGGGCGGGTGCGGGCTTGCGGGTGAGCAGGCCAGTGAGCCACGCAGGGAGGGGGGCGGCAGGACCGTCGTGAATGATCTCGTACGGTGCCCCGCTCACGGTGCTGCCGGCGGCGACCACGTACCCGCCCCAGGCCCGGGTGTCGACCTTCCACCCCAGGCTGCCGCCCGTGCTGCGTAGCGTCTTTCCCTCCGGTGCGGTGAAGTACAGGTGCAGTCCGCCGCGGCGGGTGCGCACCGTGTACGTCTCGGTCGGCAGCCGCTCCCCCGCGCGCTCGCACAGCGCGGCGAACACATCCAGCCCATCGGCCACGCCCAGCGCCGCCCACTCGGGTGGCGCGGTGTCCGTGTCGTCCTTGGGAAGGTCCAGGTCCACCACGACCAGCCCGGCCGGGCCGGTGGCGATGCCGACGTTGTACGGCGCCGCCTGCCAGCAGCGGGCGATGCTGTCGGCCTCCACGGTCGCCCGCTGCTCCGGGGTGCGGTGACCGTCCGCGCAGCGGCCGGTGCGGGGGCAGTCGCGCTCAGGGTGCCCGGCGGGCCGCTTGTCCCCCGGGCGTAGAGGGAAGACCGGCCACCCGCGCGAAGCGGCGCTCAGGGCGGCGCGCGGCAGCGCCGCGGCCTCGGGGGTGTGGCTCGTTGAGGTGGTGCGGTCGGGGTGGGGCTCGCCGGATACGGCGTGATGGGTCATGCTGGGGATCTCCTGTTCCGTCCTGGTGGCGGTTCGGGTAGGCCGGAGGCGGCGGGCGACCATGGAGTGGAGTCCCGCCGCCTCCGGTGCGCGGAGGCGCTAAGTGCAGCCGTTAGGAGGGCTGTTCGTCGCTGTGACCGGTGGCCCACGGGTCGGTGGCACCGTGCAGGCGGCGCCAGGGCAGGTGCGGAAGGCGCGGAAGGGGCATCAGCGTCCAGCGCAGGCGTTCGTTCCAGCAGCCGCACGGCTCCCACTCGCTTCCGGCGTACTCGCCGGTCTCGTAGTCGCCGTAAGGCCACTCGATGCCGCCGTCGCCGTCGCACTGCGGGCAGCCGGGGCGGGGGGTGTCGGTGAGGATGAGCGCGGGGCGCGGCCAGACGGCCCGCTGAATGCGTAAGCGGATCACAGGGTTCTCCCAGGTCTCAGTAGGTGAGGCAGGCGGGGTAGGTGGTGCCGGTCGTGCAGTGGCCGAACGCGTCGGCGTCCACCGCGGGTGGGGTCAGAGGGTCGTCGTGGTGCCGTCGAGGCGGGTGTGGGTGACGGGGCAGCCGCAGGTGCCGGCGTAGTTGCCGCACTGGGTGCAGCACTGGCAGTAGGGGGAACCGCCGCAGTCGCAGCAGTGGTCGGGGATGGTCTGGCCGGTGCCGCCGCACTCGTAGCAGCCGTCGTCCGTCCCGGCGTACATGTCCTCGCCGGAACCGTCGCAAGCGGCGCAGTCCTCGTACCGCTCGCACATCTCGCATGCGAAGTCGTCCTCTTCGTGGGGAGATTCGGGCACGTTGGCTTCCTTCGTTCAGTAGGTGAGGCAGGCGGGGTAGGTGGTGCCGGTTGTGCAGTGGCCGAACGCCTCGGCGTCCACGGTGTAGGTGTGGTGCTGGCCGTCCTGGCTGCGCACGGTGATGTGGTCTCCGGTGGCGTCCGTGGTGCGGGTGGTGACGACGCCGGTGGGCCCGGCGGCGGGGGCGGGTCCCTGGCAGGTGGACAGCAGGACAGCGGCACCAGCGAGGGCGATGAGGGCGGTGATGGTCCGGCTGCGGAGCTGGTCAAGCACGTGGGGCCCCTTACTTGCGGCGCGGGGTGCGGTTGTTGTTGAAGGTGCGCAGGGTGATGGCTGCGGCGGCGCCGAGGCCGAGTGCGGTGCCGCCGATGGCGAGGGCGGTGATGGCGAGGGTTTGGAGGGTGGCCAGGACCATGGGGCCGATGAGGGCGAACGCGGTGATGGCTCCGGCGCCGATGCCGCCGCCGACGATGAGCCGCGTGGTGATGGGGCTCAACTCCCGCCCGCGCTCCGTCTGCTGGGGTACGACGATGATCTGCGGGGGTGCGGCGTAGTACGGGGGCTGGCCGGGCGGCTGCACGACCACGGGCACGCCGATGGTGTACGGCGCGGGGGTGTTGGGGTCGGGCAGGGGGATGGGCGTGTGGTCAGTCACGGTGTCTCCGTCCCGGTGGGGTTAGTGGCCGAGTTGGGCCACGGAGTGGGCCAGGTCGTGGGTGACCTGGTTGATGGGGGCCGCGAGCCCGGTGCTGGCGAGGTAGAAGCCGAACAGCACGGCGACGACGCACGATCCGGCGCCCAGGGAGCGCGAGCGCAGGAGGAAGGCGAGGAAGACGCCGAGCAGGACGGCGGCGGAGATGGACAGGATCACGGGTGAACCTCCGGGGTGGTCAGCGGCGACGGCGTGCGGCGCGGCGGGCGGTCCTGGCGTCCTCGCGGGCTTGGGCGGTCTCGCGGATGCGGTCGATCTCGCGCTCGATGGCGCGAGTGGACTTGCCGCGGGCTTCGAGGCGGACGGCTTTGGCGGCGAGGTAGATCACGCGGGCGGTCTCGCGGGCGTTGTGCGGGTCGCGGTCGGTCAGCGCCATGGCGGGGTGTCCTTCCGGGCGGCACGGGCGGCGGGTTCGGCGGTGGCGTCGTGCCAGGTGCGGCGGGCGGCGTTGAACAGGCGCCGGCCGATGCGGATGCGTTTGCCGTGGCCGTCGCAGCGGCGGCAGTGCTTGCCGCGCTTGGGGCGTCCCTTGCGGTCGGTCTTCATGGCGAAGCCGAAGCCGCGGCACTTGCGGCAGTCTCCGAGCGGACTGCCCGCACACACCAGCCCGTAACAGAGTGTGATGGCGGGTGGGATGGCTATAGCAGCCTCGATAGGGGTCACGGGTGCCCTTCCAGGCGGGTTTCCGGGGGTTTCCGCAGGTGGGCTGCTAGGTGCTAGGTAGCAGATCAGCCCATGGATGGGGTGCTAGCAGGGGTGCTAGACCTAGCAGCGGCGGCTGCTAGGTCTAGCACCGCGCCGGAGGGCGCCCACCTCTACTTTTCGTCACGCTCGGTGATGGCTTTGAGGAGGTCGGCGCGGACGGTGCCGCGCCGGGTGGTGCCCTTCCCGGCGTCGGTGGTGCCCCACACGTCCACGGCGGTGATGCCGTGCGGCTTGAGGTTCGCGGTCACCGTCTCGCCCTTCCAGGTGCCGTAGACGGCGGGGCGCAGGTCGGCCAGACGGGCGGCGATCTTCTCGTTCCACACCTTCTTCTCATCCGCCGCGACGACGGACAGCACGTCCTTGAGGAGGTCGAAGACGGGGGTGGTGTCGGCGGCCGGGGCCTGGCCGGTGGCGTGGCCGGTGATGTTGCCGTACTTCTCCCGCATCACCCGCGCCCGGGCGACGACCTGCCCGGCGGCGACCGCGTCGACGAACGCGGAGGAGACGATGCGCGGGTCGTCGCCCTCACCGGCCATCCAGCAGATGCCGCGGTCGGAGCGGGAGAACATGGTGGCCTGGTACCCGGCCTTGTTCATGCCGGAGCCCAGCACCATGTCGTTGGCCTGGTGCCCCATCACCTTCAGGCAGAACCGCAGCACCGCGTTGTTGCTGATCCCGGGCGGCAGGGACTTGGCGTCGGGGCGCTGGGTGCCGAACATCACGACCATGCCCAGCGCCGGGCCACGCTTGGTCAGGTCGGTGCAGATGGCCTCGATCTCCTTGCCGTACTTCTCGTGCTCGAAAGGCACCTGGCACTCATCGAACCCGGCCACGATCGGGTGCAGCCGCAGTGACTTGTCGTTCGCCAGCTCCGGGGTGACCTTCGACTCCGGGCAGCGCGAGGTGGGCAGGGACTTGATGACCTTCGCCCGCCGGCGCAGCTCTTCCTTCAGCTCCCGCAGCGTGGCCACCAGGTACTCGATGTCCTCGTCTTCCTCACCGGCGCGGTAGCGGTGGCAGACCGGCTCCAGCGTCTTGAAGTCGCCGGTGCCCTTGAAGTCGAACGCGTACAGTTCCGTGCGCGGATCGAGTGCGGCGATGAGCAGCAGCAGCCGCATGAGGAAGGTCTTGCCCATGCGGGGGATGGAGCCGACGACGACGGCGGCGAACATCAGCGTCACGCTGACTTCGCCCATGCGCTGGTCGTTGCCGAACACGGCGGGCTTGAACAGGTCCACGGTGCCGGACTTCAGCAGCGGCCAGGCCGGTTTCGTGGTCTCGTTCATCGGCCGGTCCCCCACCCACAAGATGAGCCGGCCTTCGTGCTCGCCGGGGTCGGCGGACGGCCACACGCACCCCACCTTGCGGCGCAGGCCGGAGGCGAGTTCCTTGCGGGACTCCATGATGTCCTCGGGGGTGACGCCGTAGGGCAGGTCGAGGTCGGCGCGGTAGCCGGGCCCGTCGCGGACGATCTCCGAGACGAAGCGCATGCCGTTCATGTCGCCGCCCTTCTTGATGGCGGCGCAGATCTTGGGGTTCCCGATGTTGTCCAGCGCCCGCAGCACGATGGTGCCGGTCAGCTTCTCCACCTCGGTGCGCAGCACGGCCGGGCCGATGATGGGGTGGTCCTTCTCCTGCCCGTAGAAGCCCAGCGCGGCGACCGCGGCCAGCGCCAGCACCGTCAGCCAGTCCGGCGCCATCACATACAAGGCCAAGGCCAGCACCGGCCCGGTGACGCACGCCAGCAACATCACCAGAGTCCGGCCGCGCACCCGGCGGTCACGCTGGCGCGAGAGGGTCAGGTACTGGCTCACGTCCTCATCGCGGACGGCGGCGGCGCGAAGCGGTTCGGCCTCGGTGTCCCACACCCACCGCCGCGTCGCGCCGGCGAACCGGATGCCGCCGCGCGGCGCGGTCACCGCCAGCCGCAGCCCGTACCAAGGGGTGCGGATCGAGTGGTATGCGGCTGTGTAGGCGGTGCGGGCGCCGAAGTGCCGGGCGGTGAGCGCGAATTCGGTCTTCGTGGCCAGCCACGGCGGCAGGATCGGACGCCGCTTCTCGTACACCACCCCGGACCGCGGCAGGTCCGGGGAGTCGACGGGCACCCGACGCGGCGCGTCGTCGTCCGGCTCGTCGTCCACCGGACCGGTCGGCCCGGCCGGGTCGGCCGGTCCGGTGTGCGGACGGTCGGGGGTGGAGTCGGCCGACCGGTCGGCGCCCGGACGGGTGGGCGAGTCGGGCGACTTGGCGCGGGCGGATCGGGCCTTGCCGAGGTCGACCACCTCAGCGCCCGAACCGGCGGTCATCTCGGCTTCGAGCCGGTGGAACAGCTCGTCATCGTCGTCGGGATGGTTCACTTCAGGGACCTTCCGCTTCCGGGTGGGAGGGGTGAGGCGGGCCCGGCCTCGCTGTGAGAGGTGGGGCGGCCGGGCCCGCGCTGTGCGGCGGGGGGTCAGAGCTGGTTGGGCTCCAGGGCGAAGAAGACGACGTTGCCCCGGGCGAGGTCGGGATTGTCCAGTGCGATCTGGCGGCGCAGGTCGGTGAACACGTCGTGGCGGGTGGAGTCCACCGGGCTGCACGTGCCGAAGTAGGTGCCCGACACGCTGCCGGGGATCTCCAGCGTGATCACGTACTGGTGGGTGCCCTGCGAGGCAGGATCGGACGGCGTGGTGGCCTGAGTGTGGGTGCTCACGGGTGGAAGCTCCTTGATGGTGGGATTCAGGCTGCGCGGGCGGGTGTGTCCGCGCAGGTGACGCAGGTACCGAGCGAGGACGGGATGACGTACCCGGCGTCGCGGCGGCAGGCGGGGCAGGTGCGGCGCGCGCTGTTCGCGGCGGCGAGCGCGGCGCGCTTCGCGGCCGTCAACGGCCGCACCGGTAGCGCCAGTTCGAGGCGGTAGAGGTAGGCGACCCGCACACCGCGCGTGCGGCGCGAGCGCCACATGAGCTGCGCGGCGACCGCTTGCCCGCCGGGCCGCAGGCCGCGGGAGCGGAGTTGGCGGCGGGTGGCGTACCCGTCCGGGGCCAGCTTGTACGGGAAGGTGGGGATGCCGTAGCGGGCCCCGGACGGGTCGTAGAACCTCACGCCGCCTCGCCGTCAGGCGTGTCCTCGCGGACCTCGCCTCCGGCTTCCTTGATACGCGCGGCGACCCAGCCGACGGACCACCCGGTCTCGCGGGCGAGGTGACGAACACTCGCACCGAGCTGGATACCGGTGTCGATGACGGCCAACGCGTCGCGTTCATCGAGCTTGCCCGGCTTGCCCACGACCGTGTTCACCGAGGTGTTCACCGGTGCGGCCGTGGTGTTCACGCCCGCCCCGCCACCCGGCGAGACGGGGGCGTTCACGGCAGGCTTGCCAGGGGCCTGAGCGGTGCGCTGGCGCTTACGCGCTTCGCGCTCGCGGCGTTCACGCTCGGCCCGTTCGGCAGCAAGCTGCTCTTGCCGCTGCCGCTCGGCACGTTCGCGTTCCCGCTCGCGCTCAGCACGTTCGGCCTGTTCCCGCTCGCGGGTGGCTTCAGCGTCGCGGGCCTCGCGGGCGAGAAGGGCTTCGTGCTCGCGCTGTTCACGCAACCCGGCTGCTTCCCACTCCCGGCGTTCACGCTCGACGCGTTCGGCGTGTTCACGCTTTTCGCGCTCCCGCTGTTCACGCGTCGCGCGTTCGCGTTCACGCTCAGCCCGCAACCGTTCGGCCCGGGCATCACGCTCGCGCTGTTCACGCGTGCGCCGCTCAGCCTCTTCAGCGTTCAGCCGGGCCAGCGCACGGGCGATGGCATGCCGGTAGGCGAGGGAAGTTTCCGAGGTGACGATCAGCAGCAGCGGCGCCACCGAATGAACCGCGACCCCGACCCCATCCCCCGACAGCGCGGAGTTGCCGATATTGAGGGCCAGGGTCATCACGCCGGTCATCCACCGCAGCACGACCGGCCACCGCCCGCCACGCCCACCGAGGCGAGCCAGCGTGGCATCGAGGCAGACCACGATCACCACCGCCGCATCGACCACGATGGGAAGGATCGGGGCGGTCCACCGCCACGCGGTAGGGGTATGACCAGCGGCCAGCGGAGTGACCGTCAGAACGCTGTAGAGCATCGCCCCGGCCACGATCAGCCACGTCCCCGCCGACAGCGTGCGCTCCGCCTTACGGATCGCACCCGGGGAGGTCAGGACGCCCACGGGTTCCTCCCCGGGGTGCGCAGGGCGGCCAGCAGCGGTCCGGCGTGCCGGTTGATGCCCGCGGCGGCCGCGGCCACGGACTGCTTCGCGGCCACGGTCAGTTCGTGGCCGGGGTGCAGTTCGCCGGGCTCGGGCAGCCCCCAGTCGTCGCCCACGGGCAGGCGGATGACGGTGGTGGTCAGCAGGGCCGGGCGGTCGGCGTCCGGCTCAGCCCACCACCGGTGCTCCGGCTCGACGAAGACGGGCTCGGTGCGCCAGTCACGCCACCGCGCGGGCACCGCACGGGCGTTGGCGAGGGCCTGGTGGGGCAAAGGCACGTGCACGTCGAACAGCAGCCCTTCGCCGTTCTCGTCCCAGGCCGGGACGACCGCTCGCACGTCGGGGCGGATACGGACGTAACCCGGGGACATGACGGGCTCGGTCGCGATCCGCCACACCACCGCCGCGAACTCCTCAGCGGTCAACGGCTCGTCGGGGCTGGTGAGGTGTCCGGCTTCCTGGCGCAGGTAGGCGCCGAAGCGGGAGTGGCGGTCGGAGGCGTACAGCCGGTCGTGGTCGTCATCGACCACCGCCAGCACACCCCCGGTCCACGTGACACTCATGCCGCTCCCCCCGCAGACGGGGTGTGGGTGCCGGTGCGGCCGGCGCGGCGGCCGTTGACGCTCGCCATCACCGGAACCGGCGCGTCGGTCAGCAGCCAGCCGCCGCCACCACGCTTGGCCTCGTACATGGCCTCGTCCGCCCGCCGCAGCAGCGCGGACCACTGGTCGGGGCGGGTCGGCACGGTGCAGGCGGCGCCGATCGACGCCCCCAGACGCAGCGTGCGGCCCTCGTAGCCGAACGGGTGGCACAACCACTCGTGCAGCGCGACGAGTTCACCGTTCAGGTCCCAGTCGGCCAGGGGCAGCAGGGCGGCGAACTCATCCCCGCCGAGGCGAGCGACGATGCCCAGCGGTTCGGCCCACTCCGCGAGACGAACCCCGGTCTCGCGGATCGCGGCGTCCCCGGCCGCATGGCCGAAGGTGTCGTTGACGCCCTTGAAACCGTCCAGGTCGATCACCACGGCGGCCACCGGCCCCCGTCGCAGCAGCCGTACCGCGCGGCGCTCGAACATGGCCCGGGCGGGCAGGCCGGTCAGCGGGTCACGGCGGGCCTGCGCGATACGGTGGCGCATCCACAGCGTGTGGACGGACCACCCGGCCGACAGCGGCCCGGCGGTCACGGCGGCGGACAGCAACGTGCTCATGCCGCCACCCCCCACGGCACCTCGCCGGGGGCGCCGATCAGGTCGGCGGCCAGCCGGATCATGCGGCCGTACAGGGCGGGGTCGTCGGCGAGGATGTCACGGGCCGCGGCCTCACGCGCGGCGCGCTCCTCAGCCGACTCGCCCTGCTCCCCGAACCACAGCTCAACCGGGGTACCGAGGGCAAGTTCCAGGAAGTCGGTGGTACTGCGGGCCTCATGCCCGGCGACGAACGAACGCATAGTTGCTCCCCCTTGGAGCGGTTCGGGTAGGCCCGGGGCGGCGGTCGACCATTGGAGTGGAGTGCCGCCACCCCGGGGCAGAACGGAAGGTCAAACGGCGGCGATGATCAGGGCTGCGATCAGCAGCCACAGGTGGTGCCACGACTGGTCCAGCGCGTATGCGCCGGTGTCCAGCGTCGGCGCGTAACCGCCCGCGGCGGTCGCGGGGGCCGCCGGGTGAGCGGGCGTGCCCAGCTCGTAGAACTCGCTGTTGCGGGTGACCTTGGCCAGCCAGGCGAGCGTGCTGCGGCGGTCGGCCCACCAGTGCGAGGCCGCGTCCACCGCGAACCCCACCACCAGCCCGACCACCCGCAGGTGCAGCCCGAGCACGCCGGCGACCAGCGCCAGCACCATGGCCTTCGTCAGCGTCAGGGACGCGACGTGCCGGGTGTCGGCGAGACGACCCGGCCAGCCCGAGCGGCCCTTGTCGGCTGCCTGACGTGAGGTCTGAACCCAGTGGTCGCCCACGCTGTGGGCGACGTATAAGGCGATGAAGACGACAGCGAACGTGATGGTCATCGTCGCCCCTCAGACCCGCACGCGGCGCGGTCGGTTGAACAGGTTGTTCAGGCCGTTGGAGACCGCGGTCACGGAGGTCAGGGCGACGAACGTGGTCATCGGCCAGCCGACGTGGTGCTGGTGGACGGTGCTGGCGTTGAGGATCGCGGCGGCGATGGCCAGGGCGAGGAACAGCAGGGAGGCCCAGGCGCGGGCGGTCGTGATCGGCCGCGAACCGCGGGCGACGAACTCCAGGTCCTTCGGGGCGACGATGGCGCGAGGGGCGGCCGCGCCGTTGCTGACCTCCACCAGGTTGCCGCTGGTGTGGCTGGCGATGCCGGACACGGTGCACAGCACCGCGCTGGTACGCACGCGCACCACGTCTCCGATGGCGAGATACATGGGGTGGTCTCCTGTTCAACGAGGTGAAGAGAGGGAGGCGGCTGACGGGTCGTCAGTGGCGGTGCCAGGTGCCGGCGGCGGCGTTGCCGTCGACCTGGGCCTGCCCGCGCTGCTCACGCGCGGCGGCCTGCGTCTGCGGGCTGTGGTGGCGCCGGTAGTCGTCCGCCGCTTCGGCCTGGAGCCGCTCGACGGCGGACGGGGCGGCGGGCTGTTCGGCGGTGCGGGAGCGGAATACGCTCATTGGGATCCCTCCGGGGATTTCAGGGCGCACCCCGCGAGCTGCCAGGCGAAGGGGGTGCGCCCGCTTGCGTAGAGACGGCGGCTCGGCTTCGAGCAGCCACGCCCCCAGACACGCCGCAGCGCGGCCATGCCGGGGAACGTGCGCGCTCGATGCGCAACGAGACCCAGCCGCGATCGGGCGGTAACCCGACCGCTTCCGGATCAAGTGATGACGCGGGCGGGAACGTCGCCGTGCCGGTCCAGCGCGGCGACTCCCGAGGTATGTCGGCGACCCATGCCGGTTCCTTCCGGACGGGATGGCTTCCAGGTGATCGGTAGCCGCACCACTCCCCGCCGGCCGGAAGGCCGGGGTCGTGCTGGCGCGACCCGCCATCCACCCCTGAGCGGTCAGTGGACAGCGCCCCTTTTCGTGCCCCGGGGAGGTGGTGGCCCCGGACCGCGTGATCCACGACGCGGCGGCGTGCGGCCGGATCGCTCCGGCTGCTTCCCGGGTCCGTGCCAGGACCGGAAGCGGCCTCCCGGACCCAGCGGAGCCGGGCCGGAGGCGACCCCATCGACCACCCGTGTGCAGGTGGCTGGGGCGGCACGCTGTGGAGTTTTCAAGGAACAGCCGCTCCCCTCCCGCCCCGTTTCCAGGGCGTTCAGGCGCGTTCGGGCAGTTCAGACGGCTCGCCGCGTCGCTCTCAGCGAGGTGGACCCGCTTTGCAGCTCCGCCTCAGAGTGCACTGTGAGGCAGAGTGAGTCAAGTCCCCTCCGGAACAAGCCGCGCCGGGAGCTTGGTTCTACCTCTGCCGCTTGGGCACTATGAGGCAGAGACGCAACGAGGCTTGGGGTACAGATGGTCGAGTGGACCGGCAGATTCGCCTATCAGCAGGTGGCCGACCGCCTCCGGCGACGGATCGCCGACGGCGAGTTCGCCGAGACCGGGCAGCTCCCTTCGCTGGCACAGATCCAGAAGGACTACGAGGTCACAGTGACCGTCGCCCGCGCCGCCATTCGCCAGTTGACGACGGACGGGCTGGCCGTGAGCCACCAGGGCAAGGGGGCCTTCCTGACCCCGAACGCGAGTCAGGCCGCGCGGACGGCAGATCCGGCCGAGACCGCCACCGAGCTGCGCGAGGAGATCGAGCGACTGCGGACCGAAGTCAGCGAGTTGCGCGACCGGGTCGCGAACCTCGAAGGACGCTGAGCGTCCAGCCTGGGCAACGGCTGTGCGGGACATCCGGACCTCCTCGTTCGGTGTGTCACAACTTCACCGCGAACGAACGAAAGCCGGTATCACGTCTCGCTATCCGAAAAGACGGCATGCGTTTTACACATCCGCTTATACATGCTCTATCGCGGCGTTCCGTTGCTCTACTCGGCCCGCTACACTCGCGGTTCCGGGTAGCTACCTAGGAGGGGCAGATGGCTCGGCGGCACCCTGACTGGAAGCCTGAGCTTCTACGTAAACACCGAGAGGAAGTCGGCTTAACTCTGGAAGACACCGGGGAAAAGCTTCGTGAGATCGCAGAGCGACACGGGTTCAATATCGCCGCGAACTTCCAGACTATTTGGGGACACGAGAAAGGGTCGGTCTACCCCGGCCCTCACTATCGCCGAGCGTACTGCCGACTGTACCGATGCAATGAGGCTCAGCTCGGCTTCCGTGGGGCCCTGCCCGGAGAGGACGCACCGGTGGCATCTGCCGCAGCAACGATTCCCGCAATACGGGAGAGCAACGACCAGCCGCAGGCCGTGCGTCAGGCGCTCAGCAGCATTCGTGAGGGTACTGACGACGTAGACGGTGAGGCTCTCAGAAGCCGCGTGGTCGAAGCGTGGCGCCGGCACACTGCCGGTAGCACCGAGGGCCCCACGGTCGTGCTGGTCGGCGGCTTCGCGGGATCAGGGAAGTCCGAGTTCGCCAAGTTCCTTGGTGGCCTGACGGGCTGGCCCATCCTCGACAAGGACTCCTTGACGCGGCCACTGGTCGACCAACTTCTCATCGCGTTGGGCGGCGAGGCCCACGACCGGAGTTCGCAACTCTATCGGGAGAAGGTGCGCCCGCTCGAATACCGCTGCTTGATGGAAGCCGCCTGGGACAATGTGGACTGCGGCATCTCGACAATCCTTGATGCGCCGTTCGTCTCAGAATTCTCTCAGGCCGATTGGATGCAGCGTTTTCAGAACCGCTGCCGCTCCAAGCGTGTCTCCGTCGCCACCATCTGGGTTGAGTGCGACCCGGAATCCATGCGGGAGTACATCGAGTTCCGCGGCGCGGCCCGCGACGCCTGGAAGATGGAGGCGTGGGAGGACTACTTGGCCACTCTGGACCTCAAGTTGCGCCCGCAGGGCCCCCACTTCGTCGTTGACAACCGACTGGGCGCTGCCGTGGCCCTCGTAGACGAAGCACGCGATGTGCTGAGCGGAGGCGGCTTGTGACCGGCGCCGGCGTCATCTTGTACGGCCCCCCGGCCTCGGGGAAGGACACGATCACCGCCCAACTGGCCCAGGCACAACAGAACTTCGCCCTGTTCGAGCGACTCAAGGCGGGCCCAGGAAGAACGACCGGATACCGGCCGACGACACCGGATCACATCGAGCGGCTTGCCCAAGCAGGCGCTCTCCTCTACCGGAACGCCCGCTACGGCGCGGAATACGCGATCGACCGGGAGGGCGTATCGGCTCTACTTGAAAGCGGGCAGGTTCCTGTGCTGCACATGGGCCAGGTTGCCGGCGTGGTGGCTCTGGCCGCCTATCCCCTCCGATGGCTCCGAGTGCTCCTGTGGTGCCCGTTGGAGACCACCGAGAACCGTTCAGCGGAGCGCGGGGACAAGGATGCCGAGGCAAGGGTCAAGGCATGGCACGAGACCCGGGAAGACCTCCTGGCGAACGCCCAAGAGCCCTGGTCGCTCGTTCTCCGTACCGACCAGCTCGCGCCGGTCGAATCCGCACAGGCCATTGCAGCAGCGCTGCGCGACGGGCTGATGCCGCGTCCGCAGAACATCCCGGAGTTGATCAAGTGACGACCGTGGGCATCCTGCATCCCGGAAGTATGGGGGCGGCCGTCGCCGGTCAAGCGGCCCTTGGAGGGGCGGAGGTTCTGTGGTGCCCAGACAGGCGGAGCAGCGCGACGCAAAAACGTGCTGCACGCTACGGCCTTACCCCCGTCAGCAGCCTCGCTGAGCTGTCCGCACGGGCAGACATCATCCTAAGCATCTGCCCTCCGGCCGCAGCGCGTGAGGTAGCGGAAGCGGTAGCCGAGACGGCGTTTTCCGGGATCTACGTGGAAGGCAACGCAGTCGCTCCGACCTCCACGAGGACTATCAAAGACATCCTCACGGCCGCAGGCGCGTGCCTCGTCGATGGTGCGCTGGTCGGCTCGCCGCCGTCTGAGGTGAAAGGCCCCCGGTTCTATCTCGCGGGTCCGACCAAAGCTGTGGACACAGTGGCACAGCTATTCACGAACAGTGCGGTAGACACGCATTTCCTGTCGGGCGAACTCGGCAAGGCGTCGGCCTTGAAACTCTCTTATAGCAGCTACCAGAAGACCAGCCGCGTTCTAGCCGCAGTAGCGTACGCCCTTGCACGCGATCACGGAGTTGAGCAAGAGCTAGTTGAGATCGCTAATCAGCGCACCACCAGCTACCTATCCGAGATTGAATACATTCCCAAAACGCATGCACGGTCATGGCGCTGGGGATCTGAAATGCGAGAAGCAGAACAAGCAATTAATGAATCCGACCTACCGGCACACCTCGTCAGCGCTGCGGCAAGACTAATGGAACACTGGAAACTAAGCTCGGACTTTCCAAGTGTAGAAGAATCACTTGATTCGCTACATTGCCCCCGAGACGTTTCTCGGTAGCCATTCTTCCAGAACCTGGCTTGGCACGAGGCGGCGGACCAACTAGCTCCTGTGCACCAGTGCGAGCACCTTGTTGCCAAGTTCGAAAGCCCCATTCGCAACCGCTACGGCGGCATTAATCATTTGCCCTAGCTTAGTCAGGCGCGGAAGGACTCCCCGATCTTCAAGTTGTGCCACGGCGGTTGGCTGTCGCACCAGCGCACCCACAAATGCGTCTAGGCTCTCCTCAAGCGGAGCACACCCTGTAATGCGCACCTGATGTACAGCTCTAAGCATGGCGTGGAGATGACGGAGGAGTAGGATTCGCGCATCTGGTTCCAACTCCATTTCTGCCACGTCGCTCATCAGGCTCGTGATTGCTTGTTCAATCCGAGATAGATCTTCGGCGGAAATCACGGGTTCCGGTCGGTAACTACGCAGAGCACGCGAACATGTTGAAAGGCGCCCTACGGCTGCACTGCGCGGCACATCACAGCCGGGAGCGAATTTAATAAAGAACTGCTGCAAATTTTGGCCACGATTGGTCATTAGTGCCAGTGCACTCTCAACTTCATCAAGATGCTCCAGGAGATGTTCCATCTCATCCACGTCATCTACGGTGAATGCAGCTACAGCG
Organism: Streptantibioticus parmotrematis; assembly: GCF_019890615.1. Taxonomy (GTDB): domain Bacteria; phylum Actinomycetota; class Actinomycetes; order Streptomycetales; family Streptomycetaceae; genus Streptantibioticus_D; species Streptantibioticus_D parmotrematis. The sequence goes on from NZ_JAINVZ010000021.1 coordinate 16,113, forward strand.
TCACGAATTTCCATTGGCAGGGCAAGAACTTGAGCAAGAGCCACCACAGCTTCAGGGCTACTCGCACCGTATTGGGGCACAGTAATTGCAGCCAATGCGTCCCAGGCAAGCGCGCCTTGGGGGCTCTGAGAATGCCTGCGATGCAACTCCAGTAGGAGGGCGTGGAGGCGGCCAGCGGGGTTGTCGAGGTGCTCTGCCATGGCGCGCAGGGTACGTCCCGCAGTGTCCGCAGTGCCAGGTGCGCGAGGGGGGCTCTTCATCCTTCACTGGGGCTACTTGGGCGAGGTGTCTTGTGTGGCTCGTGGCCAACCCTTGGCCAAGCTGAGGCAGGCGCGAGGTTACCGGCGGCCATCCTTGCTGGTCACGCCGCTAAGTGGCACCGAGAGCGGCGCGGTCTTGAAAACTGTCGTGGCGGCAACGCCACCGTGGGTTCAAATCCCACACCCTCCGCAGCACAACGGCCTCTGACCAGGTGTTACCGGTCAGAGGCCGTTTCGTTTCGCGGTGACGGTGCGGACAGCGCGTCGTGGTCGGGCTGCGTCAGCTGGGGCATTCGCCCGGCTGCGCGGGTGACTGGACCAGTGTCACCTCCGTCTGGACCGAGCCGTCGGACTGCTTCACCGGGGACGTCTCGGTGAAGCCGGTGATGGCGTAGTAGTGGTGACCGTAGCCCTGGCCCGGGGAGTCGCCGGTCTTGCCGTAGTTGATCCACAGCGTGCCGGTGAGCTGCTGCTCCTCGTACCGGTACGCCATGTGGGCCTTGTCGCCGGGATCGACGGTCTCGTTGTACGTCTGCGTCGTGGTCTGCGCCGAACCCCAGGTGTAGGAGTACGAAGTGGACACCGTCGTCTTGAACAGGTCCTCGATGCCCGACTCCACGCTCACGCCGACCGTCACGGAGTTGCTCTCCGAGTAGGTCTCGGCCGCCGAGTAGCTCTCCGTTGCCGTGCCGCCGGAGCAGTTGAGGAAGTCGCTGGTCACCTGCTGCCAGGGGCCGAAGCCGATCTGTGTCGGGGTGCCGTCGCCGTTCGGGTAGAAGCCGCAGCTGATGTTCTTCTCCTGGCCCGCCAGGGCGGCGTTGCAGTCCGAGACGAGCTGCGTGGCGCTGACGGCTCCCGGCTGCGACTGCGCCGGGTAGTCGCTCGCGGGGGCGCCGAAGACGGTGCCGTCCTTCAGGCAGACGTACCCGCCGTCGCAGGGCTGGGGGGTCTCGGCGTAGGCGACCGCGGTGGCGGCCGCGGACATGAGCACCGCGGCGGCCGTTACCGCCAGGGCTCGGGTGGTGCGACGTGTCATGGTGCTGCTCCAGTCCCAGGGAAGCCGGCCGTCGTGTCACACGTTCACGGGCATGGGCAGGCTGCGCGCACGCGGATGCCCGGCGAGCGGTGGGGTGACGGGGGATCAACGCCCCTCGCCGTCCGGGCGGGGGCCTGAGCAGGACAGTAGGCGCACCGGGCGGCCTGGTTCACGCGTCGGGCGGGACCGCGCACGAGTGGTGACGGGTTCCTTCGCGCGCCGTGACAGCGCAGGCCCGGTTCTGGTAGTTCGGCGGAACGCCGCGCTCGTCCCGCGCCTCAACGGCCGCTTCCGGCCGCCTGGCGGGCGCTGCGCGGGTCAGTCCGCAGTCCGGTGGGCCAGGACGTAGCAGCGCTGGGTCTCGGCCTCCTGGGGGACGGGGGCGCGTTGCATCGTGGCGGTGACCGTGAAGCCCGCCTCGCGCAGCGGGGCGAGGACCGCCTCCGGCGGGAAGAAGTGGAAGTCGACGTCCACCTCGTGGCCCCACCAGTCGGTCAGGTGGCGCGTCTCCGCGCCGACGTGGAACGCGAGCAGCAGCGGGGCGCCGGGACGCAGCACGCGGCGCAACTCGTCGAAGACGGCACGCAGTTCGGACGGGTCGAGGTGGATGACGCAGTACAGCGCGACGGCCGCGCCGAACTCACCGTCGCGCGCGGGCAGTTCCCGCAGGTCGCCCTCGCGGAACTCGCACCCCGGATACGCCTGCCGGGCTGTGGCCACCATCGCGGGGGACAGGTCGACGCCGACGACCGCCCGCGCGCCGTGCTCCGTGAGCCAGCCGGCCACGTGCCCAGGACCGCACCCGAGGTCCGCCACCGGCGCACCCGCGACCGCCTGCTCGACCACCGAGGCCAGCAGCGCCCGGTCCAGCGGCTTGTACGCCAATTCCCCGCCGACGCGCGCGAGATACTCCCCCGCCACCGCGTCATAACTCCGCCGCGTCCGAACGCGGTCGTCGGCAGTACCCATACGGACAGCGTGCCACGCGGTGCAGAGGCAAGGGGCGCATCCCCTCCCGTCGTCCGCCGCGTCACTACTGTGGGACCGGGTCAATCAGGAGCCGACCGGGTCGATCAGGAAAACGGTGGAAGGCGGACAGCGGCGTGAAGTATCTGGTGCGCGAGAAGATGTTCTCGATCGGGGACGACTTCTGGATCGAGGACGAGCACGGGAACAAGGCCTTCTACGTCGACGGGAAGGTGCTGCGGCTGCGCGAGACGCTCGTCGTGCAGGACCCGCACGGGCGGGAGCTGGCCGTCATCCACAAGAAGGTGATCAGCGTCCGCGACGCGATGACCGTCGAGCGGGACGGCGAGGTGCTGGTCACCGTGCGCAAGAAGCTCTTCACGCCGTTCCACGACTCCTACCGCGCGGAACTGGCCTCCGGTGACGAGCTGGAGATCCGCGGCGACATCATCGCCAAGGAGTACGACATCGAGTACGGGGACGAGCGGCTCGCCCGCATCTCCCGCAAGTGGTTCCGGCTGCGCGACACCTACGCGATCCACGTCGACCGCGACGACGCGGACCCGGCGATGCTCATCGCCATCGCGGTGTGCGTCGACCGCCTCGTCGAGCACGAGCACGAGAAGCACGAGCACGAACGCGAGCAGCACGAACGTTAAGCGCCCGCGGCCGACAGGGTCTACGCGAACGTCAGGCGCAGGTGGTCGCTCACCCGGGCCGCCTGCGCCGCCGCGCCGCGCAGGCCCAGGTAGCCGTCGGGACGCACGACGAACGCCTCGCCGCCGAAAGCGCCGTACGCATCACGGAACTCGCCGGAGGCGTCCCGCAGCACAGGCGGCGGCACCTCCCGCGCCGTCCACCGCGTCCCCGGCGCCAGCACCGCGTAGACGTCCACCTTCCCGTGCGCCGCCTCCCGCGCCGCCGTGGCACAGGCGGCCAGCTCCGGCGTCTGCGCGTCGGCGTCCGCGTACAGCAGCACCGTGTGCCGCGCCCCGTCCAGCACGTCGAACAACCGCAGCGGGAACGTCATCACGTCCCGCTCCAGCCCGCCGCAGTCCGGTACGCGCTCACCGGGTGCCGGCGAGGAGCCGCCGTCCGGGCTGACGATCGGGCTGTCGGGATATCCGACGAGCAGTTGGGCCTCTCGCCTGATGATCGTGGAGACGTCGTTGGGGTCCGCCTCGAAGCCCGCCCTGGCGTGCCGCACGGTCCGTCCGACGACCTCCTCGCCGACCGGCCGCCGCTCCGCGTCGTACGAGGCGACCAGGCCCTCGCTCGCCTCCCCGCCGACCGCCAGCGCCAGCTTCCAGGCGAGGTTGTACGCGTCCTGGATACCGGTGTTCATGCCCTGCGCGCCGGTCGGCGGATGGATGTGCGCCGCGTCGCCCGCGACCATCACGCGGCCGTCCGCGTACCGGTCGACGATGCGGTGGCTGATGCGGAAGACCGACGACCAGCGCAGGGCGGACGCCGTCGTGCGCTGCGGGGACAGGCGGTCCAGCACAGCCTGGATGTGGTGGAGTTCGGGCGCACGGCCCGCCTCCAGGCCGTGCGTGACGCCGTCGTCCGCGGTGCCCCCGGCGCCCGTCCCCGCCGCCGACAGCTCCGGCGGCACCAGCATCGACATCCGGTAGCGGTTGCGCCCGGGCAGCGGGATGCACACCAGCAGGTCGTCCGTACTGCCGTCGTCGGTCTGGTGCAGGGAGCGCACGCCGTAGCCGCGCGGCATGTCCCAGTCCACCTCGACGTCCCCGAGCATGTACTCCTCGGGGAACGCGTCACCCTCGAAGGACAGCCCGAGCCCCTTGCGCACCACGCTGTGCGCGCCGTCGCAACCGACCAGATAACGTGCGGTGACTTCCCGCTCCGTACCGGACGCGTTCCGCAGGCGTGCCGTCACACGCTCCGGGTCCTGCGCGAACGAGAGCAGTTCCGTGCCGCGTTCGACCCGTGTGCCCAGACCCGCCAGGTGCTCGGCCAGCACGCGTTCCGTCTCGTACTGCGGCAGCGCGGCGAAGCCGTACGGGATGTCGGGCGGCAGCGTCAGCTCCAGCCGGGCCGCCTGCTCGCCGTTGACGTACATCAGCTGGCCGGACATCGGCACCGCCGCGTCCAGGGCGCGCCGCAGGACGCCCATCGCCGCCCAGATCTCCAGCGTCCGCGGCTGCACGCCGACCGCCTTCGCGTACGGCATGCGCTCCGTGAGCCGGTCCACGACCCGGCAGTCGACGCCCCTGCGGCACAGCTCCGCCGCCGCGGTCAGGCCGACCGGCCCGGCGCCCACCACCAGGACATCGACATCCGTTTCGGACATGGGACGCCACCTCCGTGCTTCCAGCGCAGCACAGACGGGGTGGTTTGTCGAAGCGGGGGCCCGCGGCGGCCTGGTGGGCGGGAAGACCCGTGCCGCTACGCTCTCGGGCTCTTCCCGTACCGCCCCCGGTCGCTTCCCGTGCCGCTACGCTCCCGGCCTCTTCGGCGTCGGCACGCCCAGGACGCGGTCGCGCAGGACCGGGAACTCCGCCCGGGTGCGCTCCACCCGTGCCGGGTCCAGCTCGACCGTGAGGACCTGCTCCCCGGCGCCCGCCTCGGCCAGCACCTCGCCCCACGGGTCCACGACGACGCTGTGCCCGGCCTGCTCGACGCCCGCGTGGGTGCCGGCCGAGCAGCAGGCCAGCACGTACGCCTGCGACTCGACCGCGCGCGCCCGGGCCAGCAGCGACCAGTGCTCACGCCGCCGGGCCGGCCAGCCCGCGCTGACCACGACCGCCTGCGCGCCCGCGTCCACCAGGAGCCGGAACTGCTCGGGGAAGCGCAGGTCGTAGCAGGTGGTCAGGCCCAGGGTGAGGTCAGGACCCGGCAGGTGGGCGGTGACGATGTCCTCGCCCGCCGACATCAGCGCCGCCTCGCCCTTGTCGAAGCCGAAGCGGTGGATCTTGCGGTAGACGCGGTGCAGTCGGCCGTCCGGCGCGAAGAGCAGCGCGGTGTTGTAGAGGGCATCGTTGTGGAGGGCGTCGCCGCCGTGCTCCGGCGCGAGGGCGTCACGGCCTTGCTCCGGTGCGATCGCGTCACCGTGCTCCGGCGCGCGCCCGCGGTCGTCGGCCTCCGGGTGTGCGCCTGCGCGCGGCACGCGCTCCACGATCGACCCCGCGTGCAGCCACACGCCCGCGTCGCGCGCCGCCGCGCTCATCGCCGCCGCCGTCGGCCCGTCGACCGGTTCCGCGCCCGGCGCGAAGTCGTCGTAGGCGAACGCGCCCACCGTCCACAGTTCCGGCAGCACCACGAGGTCCGCGCCCGCCTGGTCGCGTACCAGTCCGGCCGCCCTGGCGCGGCGCGAATCGACCGACTCGTCCGGCTTGACGTCGATCTGGATGAGGGATGCGCGCACGGTACCACCGCCCATGAGTCGGGTCTGCTTCTCCGAAGCCTACGATCGTCACACGAAAGCACTGCCATGGTGCCTGCCCACAGCGTAATTTGGGCGCACACCGCCGCCTACGAAGCACCGTCGTACTCACGTACCACCGCAAGCCGCACCCGCCCGCCCGCCACACCGCCGTCCACCGCATCGTCGTCTCAGCGCCGCGACCGAGCACCGATCCGTTCGAGGGGTCCCGTGACCGTCCACAGCAAGCTCCAGCCCTACATCGATGCCTGGACCCACTCCATCGAAGCGATATCCGAGATGGTGACCCCGCTCAGTGAGGGCGAGTGGAACCGGGCGACGGAATGCCCGGGCTGGTCGGTGCGTGACGTGGTGTCACACATCATCGGCTTCGAGTGCGAGGCGCTGGGCGATCCGCGACCGATCCACTCGCTGCCGCGCGACCTGTACCACGTCACGGACGAGTTCAGCCGTTACTGCGAGGTGCAGGTCGACGTCCGCCGCTGCCACACCGCGCCCGAGATGACCTCCGAACTGGAGTACACGATCATCCGGCGCTCCCGTCAGCTGCGCAACGAGACCCGGGCGCCGGAGACCACGGTGCGCGGCCTGATGGGCCGTGAGGTCACGCTGGAACTCCAGCTGCGTATGCGCGCGTTCGACGTATGGGTGCACGAGCAGGACCTGCGCCGGACGCTGGACCGCCCCGGCAACCTCGACTCGCCGGGCGGGCTGGTCACCCGCGACTTCCTGCTGCCCCAACTGCCCAAGGTGGTCGCCAAGGAGGCGGGCGCGCCCGCGGGTTCCGCGGTCGTCTTCGACGTGCACGGGCCGGTCGAGTTCATGCGGACGGTACGGGTCGACGCCGAGGGCCACGGGACGATCGACGGCAGCGTGTCGCTGGGACCCGCGGTGACGCTGGCGATGGACTGGGAGACGTTCGTACGGCTGGCGTGCGGCCGGGTGCGGGGGGACGCGGTCGGCGACCTGGTGAAGACCGAGGGCGACCAGGACCTGGCGGCGGCGATCCTGGGCCACATGGCGGTCACGCCGTAAGGCGGTCGCCGGTGGGGCGGCGGAGGTGGCGGGCGCGGAGCGTCCCGGAGGAGAGGGCGGGTGCGGAGGGCCCCGGCGGAGGGGGCGGGCACGGAGCGTCCCGGCCGAAGGAGCGGGCGCCGCGCCCCCTGTGCCATGCCAGCCAGGACCCCGAGTGCGCCGTAAAGCCCCCCGTAGCGCCTCCTACGCCCTGACTACGCTCCGACCTCCGCCGTGTGCACCGTCTCCACCCTGCTCACCGTGATCCTCTCCCGTTCGCGCCGGGCGGCCTTCCCGCGCAGGCGGAGGATCTGGCTCAGGCCGATGGCCTGGAGGACGAAGACGCTGCACATCGCGACCGCGTAGTCGTCACCGGTGGCGTCGAGCAGTTCGCCGATGGCCAGCAGGGCGAGCATCGTCGCGGTGAAGCCGCCCATGTTGACGACGCCGGAGGCGGTGCCGAACCGTTCCGGCGGATTGGCCGGACGGGCGAAGTCGAACCCGATCATCGAGGCCGGCCCGCACGCCCCCAGCACCGCGCACAGCACCACCAGCAGCCACATCGGCGCGTGTCCCGCGGCGGCGGCGGACGCGGCGGAGGCGGCCGTCGAGCCCGCGCCGGCGTGCGCCCCGGTCGGGCCGCCGTGCCACGTCAGCACCGCGACCCAGCAGGCCGCCGTGGCCAGCACCGTGCCCAGCGCCAGCGGCATCCGCGCGCCGTGGTGGCGGGCGATGACCTGGCCGAAGACCATGCCGAGCACCATGTTGGAGACCACCACGAGCGTCAGCAGCGACCCGGCGGTGGCCCGGGTCAGGCCCTCGCCCTCGACCAGGAACGGCATCCCCCACAGCAGCAGGAAGACCATCGCGGAGAACTGCGTGGTGAAGTGCACCCACATCCCGAGCCGGGTGCCGGGTTCCCGCCAGGCGTCGGCGAGTTGACGCCGGACCGCGCCGGGCGCGCGGGGCTGGGCGGGCGGCGGCTCGTAGCCCTCGGGGTGGTCCTTCATGAACAGCAGCACGAGGACGAGGACCGAGGCGCCGCCGAGGGCCGTGCCCACGAAGGTCGGCGTCCAGCCCGCCGAGTGCAGCAGGCGGGCCAGCACGAGGGTGCTGACCAGGTTGCCCGCCATGCCGAACAGCGCGGCGCCCTGGGCTATCAACGGCCCGCGCCGGGCCGGGAACCAGCGCGAGCCGAGCCGCAGCACGCTGATGAACGTCATCGCGTCGCCGCAGCCGAGCACCGCGCGGGCGGCCAGCGCGGCGCCGTAGGAGTGCGAGAGCGCGAAGCCCAGTTGACCGGCGGTCAGCAGGATCACGCCGCAGATCAGGACGCGCTTGGTGCCGAAACGGTCGACCAGCACGCCCACGGGTATCTGCATGCCCGCGTAGACCAGCACCTGGAGGATGGAGAACGTGGACAGCGCGGAGGCGTCGATGTGGAAGCGGTGGGCCGCGTCGATGCCTGCCACGCCGAGGCTGGAGCGGTGTACGACCGCCACCATGTAGACGAAGACGCCGATACCCCAGACGGCCGCCGCCCGCGCGCCGCCGGGCGGATCACCCGGCAGCCGCAGGGCCCGCCGGTCGGTCTCGGTCGTGCTCACGCTTCCTCCCCCCTGACGATGGCCTTGACCCGGCCGACGTGCCGGCGCACCGCCGCCGCGGCACCGTCGGCGTCCCCGGCGCGGATCGCGGCGAGGATCTCGGCGTGCTCGGTGATGTTCCTGGCGATGCGGTCCGGCTCGGCGTGCATGACCTGCACGCCCATGCGCAGCTGACGGTCCCGCATCTGGTCGTACAGGTGCGCGAGGATGGCGTTGCCCGCGGCGCGCACGATCTCCGCGTGGAAGCAGCGGTCGGTCACCGAGGCGCGGGCCAGGTCGCCGGTCTCGCGGTGCTCCTCGTGCTCGTCCAGCAGCTCTTCGAGGCGGCGCAGCAGCTGGTCCCCGGCCGGGATCACCTTGCGCACCGCGTGCTCCTCGATGAGCAGGCGGGTCTCCACCACGTCGGCGATCTCCTGCGCCGAGACCGGCAGCACCAGGGCGCCCTTCTTGGGGTAGAGCTTGATCAGCCCTTCGGCCTCCAGCCGCAGCAGCCCTTCGCGCACCGGCGTGCGCGACACCCCCACGGCGTCCGCGAGGTCGCCCTCGGTCAGCAGCGTCCCGCCTTCGTACGACCGGTCGAGCACGGCCTGTTTGACGTGCGCGTAGACCCGCTCGGCGGCGGGCGCCCGCTTGACGGCGTGCGCCTGCTTGACGGCGTGCGCGTGCGCCTGCGCCTTGCCGACGGGGTCGGGCGCTTCGGCGGTGGTGATGTCGGTAGCCATGATGCGCACATCATAGATACAACACGCATACGGAAGAAGTACGCGCCCACCATGTGGACCAGGGACCGCGCCGGGCGCGCGGGGCCGGGCGGGCGGCGACCCTCGCGCCTACGGGTGGAGGTGGCCCACCACGCCCGCTGTGGCGGTGATGCCGGACTGGATGGTGGGCGCCAGGCTGGTGCCCGCCAGGGTGAAGCCCAGCAGGACGCACAGCACGGCGTGGGAGAGCTTCAGGCTCCCGGCCCGCAGCAGGATCAGCGCGAAGACCAGGAGGAGCAGGACGACGGAGATGGAGACGACCATGGTCAGTCCTTCGGCGTAACTCCGGGTGCCGGAAGTGGCGAAATCCGATGGATAGGTCTATATCGCCATACTTTCTCCCCGCTGTCCCGTAGGCGCGCGAGGGTGCCCGGCACAGGGCACCGGCTCCGCACAGGGCGAAGGCCCGGACGCGGCGGACGCGTCCGGGCCTTCGCCCTGGTGGGAATCGACGGCTACGACCAGGTCATGAGCCGCTTCGGGTACTCCAGCACCGCCGCGATGTCGGCGAGGAACTTCGAGCCCAGCTCGCCGTCGATCAGCCGGTGGTCGAAGGAGAGCGCCAGCGTGGTGACCTGGCGGACCTTCACCTTGCCCTTGTGCACCCAGGGCTGGTCCTTGACCGCGCCGAACGCGAGGATCGCGGACTCGCCCGGGTTGAGGATCGGCGTCCCGGCGTCGACGCCGAAGACGCCGACGTTGGTGATGGTGATCGTGCCGCCCTGCATGGCAGCCGGGGTCGTCTTGCCCTCGCGGGCCGTACCGACCAACTCGCCCAGCGCCGCCGCGAGTTCGGGCAGCGTCTTGGCCTGCGCGTCCTTGATGTTGGGCACGATCAGACCGCGCGGGGTGGCGGCGGCGATGCCCAGGTTCACGTAGCCCTTGTGGACGATCTCCTGGTTGGCCTCGTCCCAGGCGGCGTTGACCTCGGGGTTGCGCTTGACGGCGACCAGCAGTGCCTTGGCCACCAGCAGCAGGGGGCTGACCCGCAGTCCGGCGAAGCCCGGATCGATCTTGAGCTCCTGCACCAGACGCATGGTGCGCGTGATGTCGAACGTCACGAACTCGGTGACATGCGGCGCGGTGAACGCGCTGGCCACCATCGCCTGCGCGGTGGCCTTGCGCACACCCTTGACGGGGATGCGCGTTTCACGTGAAACATCCCCGCCGGCCGTCGAGGCCGAAGCCACCGCCGACTCCGCGCGGGCCGCCGGGGCGGGCTCGACGGGACGCACGGTCTCGGGTGCCGCCTGCTCCGGGGCGGCCGCCGCGTGGACGTCCTCCCGGGTGACGGTGTTGTTGGGGCCGGTCGGGACGACGGTCGCCAGGTCGACGCCGAGGTCCTTGGCCAGCTTGCGCACCGGCGGCTTGGCCAGCGGCCTCGCCAGCCCCTCCGCGGGAGCCGCAGCCGGAGCCGCGGACGCGGGGCCCGCCGGTGCCGGAGCCTCCGGGGCCGGTGCGGCCGGGGCCGCGTGGCCGTTCAGCTCGCCCTGCACGGCCGCGGCGGCCTGCGTCGGCACCCCGGTGCCGCCCTGCTTGCGCGGGCGGCGCTTGGTGGACGACTGGGCGACGCCGTAGCCGACCAGCACGGCCTGCCGCTTGGGCGCCTCGCCCTCGGCCGCGGCGGGCTCCGCCGGAACGGATTCGGGGGAGGTGGGCGCGGACGCCGTGGGCTCGGACGCCACGGCGTCGGTGGCCTCCAGCACCTCGGGCGAGGCGGGCCCGGCCGAGGCCGCGCCGGGGGTGGTGTCCACGGTGATGATGGCGGTGCCCACGTCGACGGTCTCCCCCTCGGGGAACCGCACCTCGTGCACCACGCCGTCGAACGGGATCGGCAGCTCGACGGCCGCCTTGGCGGTCTCCACCTCGCAGACCACCTGTCCGTCGGTGACGGTGTCGCCGACGGAGACGAACCACTTGAGGATCTCGGCCTCCGTGAGCCCCTCGCCCACGTCGGGCATCTTGAACTCGCGGTAGCGCTGCCCGGTCTCAGTCACGGTCACTGCTCTCCTCGGCTTTCAGAAGGCCAGTGCGCGGTCGACGGCGTCGAGCACACGGTCAAGGCCGGGCAGGTATTCCTCCTCGACCCGGGCCGGCGGGTACGGCGAGTGGAAACCGCCCACCCGCAGCACCGGCGCCTCCAGGTGGTAGAAGCACCGCTCGGTGATCCGGGACGCGATCTCCGCGCCGGAGCCGAAGAACACCGGCGCCTCGTGGACCACGACCAGCCGCCGGGTCTTCTCCACCGACGCCTGGAGGGTGTCGAAGTCGACCGGGGAGATCGACCTGAGGTCGACGACCTCCAGGTTGCGGCCCTCCTCCTCGGCCGCCTTCGCGGCCTCGAGGCAGACCTTCACCATCGGGCCGTAGGCGGCCAGCGTCAGGTCGGTGCCCTCGCGGGCGACCAGGGCCCGGTGCAGCGGGGCGGGGACGGCGGCCGTGTCGACCTCGCCCTTGTCCCAGTAGCGCCGCTTGGGCTCGAAGAAGATCACCGGGTCGTCGCACTCGATGGCCTGCTGGAGCATCCAGTACGCGTCGGACGGCGTCGCCGGGGAGATCACCTTCAGGCCCGCCACGTGCGCGAACAGCGCCTCGGGCGACTCGCTGTGGTGCTCGACCGCACCGATGCCGCCGCCGTAGGGGATGCGGATGACGACCGGCATCTTGACCTTGCCGAGCGCCCTGGCGTGCATCTTGGCCAGCTGGGTGACGATCTGGTCGTACGCGGGGAAGACGAAGCCGTCGAACTGGATCTCCACCACCGGGCGGTAGCCGCGCAGCGCCAGGCCGATCGCGCTGCCGACGATGCCGGACTCGGCCAGCGGGGTGTCGATGACCCGCTCCTCGCCGAAGTCCTTCTGCAGGCCGTCGGTGACCCGGAAGACGCCGCCGAGCTTGCCGACGTCCTCGCCCATCACCAGGACCTTGGGGTCGCTCTCCATCGCGGTGCGCAGGCTGGAGTTGATGGCCTTGGCCAGGGTCATGGCGGTCATCGGACGGCCCCTTCCTGCGTGTCGGCGAAGGACGCCCGGTAGGCGGCGAACTGCGCGCGCTCCTCGTCGACCAGCGCGTGGCCGTCCGCGTAGACGTTGTCGAAGATCGTCATGGGGTCGGGGTCGGGCATCGCGCGCACCCCTTCGCGCACCCGCTTGGCCAGGGCGTCGCTCTCCGCCTCGACCTCGGCGTAGAACGCGTCGTCGGCCGCCTTCTCGTTGTCCAGGTAGGCCTTCAGGCGGGCGATCGGGTCCTTGGCCTCCCACTCCTGGCGCTCGGTGTCGAGCCGGTAGCGGCTGGCGTCGTCGGAGGTGGTGTGCGCGCCCATGCGGTAGGTGAACGCCTCGACCAGCGTCGGGCCGCCGCCGGAGCGGGCCCGCTCCAGGGCCGCGCGGGTCACGGCGAGCACGGCCAGCACGTCGTTGCCGTCCACGCGGACGCCCGGGAAGCCGAAACCCGCGGCGCGCTGGTAGAGCGGCACGCGGGTCTGCTTCTCGGTGGGCTCGGAGATCGCCCACTGGTTGTTCTGGCAGAAGAAGACGACCGGAGCGTTGTAGACGGCCGAGAAGGTGAACGCCTCGGCGACGTCGCCCTGGCTGGAGGCGCCGTCGCCGAAGTAGGCGATGACCGCGGAGTCGGCGCCGTCCTTGGCGACGCCCATGGCGTAGCCGGTGGCGTGCAGCGTCTGCGAGCCGATGACGATGGTGTAGAGCTGGAAGTTGTTGGTGTTCGGATCCCAGCCGCCGTTGTTCACGCCCCGGAACATCCCCAGCAGGTTCAGCGGGTCGACCCCACGGGTCCAGGCCACGCCGTGCTCACGGTAGGTGGGGAACACGTAGTCGTCGGGGCGGGTGGCGCGTCCGGAGCCGATCTGCGCGGCCTCCTGGCCCAGCAGCGAGGCCCACAGTCCCAGCTCGCCCTGGCGCTGGAGGGTGATGGCCTCGGCGTCGAAGCGACGGGTCAGCACCATGTCGCGGTACAGGCCGCGCAGCTCTTCGGGGGACAGGTCGATGGAGTACTCGCTGTGCTCTACGCGCTCGCCCTCGGGGGTCAGCAACTGCACCAGCTCGGGTACCTGCCCGGCTGCCCCTCGGCGCTTCGCGCCGCCGCGGCTGCTGCGCGCGGCAGTGCTCTTCACGCTCACGTCTTGCTCCTCCGTCTGGCCGGCCCCCGGGGTCCGCCGGCGGCCGTACGGGTTCACCCGACTCGGCTCGGCGCACGGGGTGTGTGCGACAAGGCCGGAGTCCGGGCGTGACAAGTGCCCCGGCTGGCGGCCTGCAAAAGAGACGTTACCCACTACTGCCGCAATAGCGCGAAGGGGCATCTACCTGCGGTTTTGCTTGGATTTCCTAGTAAGTCACCGTGAAGGCGTCATTCCCGCAGGCCACCGGGACAACGGCACGGTATCCCGCGGATCGCGACTGCGTAAGAGGGAAACGACGCGAATCGGGTGAGTGAGCGGCAACCGTGTGAACACGAGGCAGGTCACGACCCCGGGGGCGCGGACCACCGATCGGGCGCCCCCGCGCGGGCCCGGGCGCCGTCAGCGGCGGAATATGACACAGGCGTGACCACGTACGCACTCTGGGTGATCTACGATGCGCCGGTGCCCTCTCGAAGTCCGGCGACGGCGCCGCCCTCCGACCGCACGATCGGACGCCTGCTCAGCCGCTACCACCACGCCGGGACCCCGTTGTCCTGCCAGCCCGTCGCACGGGGACTGCTCAACCGCGGATACCGCGTCGCCACCACCCGTGGCCGCTTCTTCCTCAAGCAGTACCTCGACGACCCCGACCGTGACACCGCCCACCCGGAGACCATCGCCCGCCAGCACCACGCGACGCTGCGCCTGGGCGCGCTCGGCCTGCCGGTGGCCGCGCCGCTGCGGGACGCGGACGGCCGCACGGTGGTGGTGATCGGCGGCAGCCCGTACGCGCTCTACCCCTGGGTCGACGGGCGGCACCGGGCCGGCACCGAGCTGAGCTTCGGCGAGTCGCGGCGGCTGGGCGCGCTGCTCGGCCTGGTGCACACCTCCCTGGAGCGGGTCCTGCCGCCGCAGCGCGAACCGGCGACGGCGGTGCCGCATCCGAGTGCCTCCCCCGAGGACAGCTACGCGCTCATCGACGAGCTGCTGCGGCTGGCCCGCCGCCACCACCCGCGCGACGCCTTCGACGCGCTGGCGGAGGACCGGCTGCTGGAACGGCGGCTCCTGCTGGAGCGGCACGCCCACCGCAGACCGGCCGACGCGACGACCCGTGTGACCGGCTGGGTGCACGGCGACTTCCACCCCTTCAACCTGCTCTACCGGGGCGCCGAACCCGCCGCGATCGTGGACTGGGACCGCCTGGGTGTGCAGCCGCGCGCCGAGGAGGCCGTGCGCGCGGCGGCCATCTTCTTCTTACGGGAGGAGGACGGGACGCTGGACCTCGCCCGGGTGCGCGGCTACGCCCGGGCGTACCGGCGCACCGCCCGGGTGCCCGCGGACGAGCTGGCGGCGGCCGTGCACCGGGTGTGGTGGGAGCGGCTGAACGACCTGTGGATGCTGCGCTGGCGCTACCAGCGGCACGACCGCAGGGCCGACCCGCTCTTCCCCGCGGCGGCCGGGCTGGTGGTGTGGTGGACGCGGGAGTACGCAGAGGTGCTGGCCGCCTTCACGGGGTGAAGGCGGCCAGTGGATGAGGGGCGGAGCGGGGTCAGTCGGAGTTCTGACCGGCGGTGTTACCCGCCGTGCTACCGGCGGTGGTGCCCACCGTGGAGCCGGCCGTGGTGCCCTGGCTGGTCCCCTTGGTGGCGCCGCCGTCCTGCCCCGCGGTCGTACCAGCGCTCTGCCCGGCCGTCGACCCGGCCGACGTGCCCTCCGTGCTGCCGCCGTCCGAGGTGCTGGGCGGCGGGGAGCTGGGCGGGGCGGAGCTCGGCGGAGGGGAGCTGGGCGTGTCCGAGTCGTCCGGCTGCGACGGGTAGGGGTCGACCGGCTGGGTCGACGGGTAGTCGCTGGTCGAGCCGTCGTCGCCGGTGCCCGTGCTGGGCGTGTCCGAGTCGCTGGGCGTCTGCGAGGGCTGGGTGCTGTCGCTCGGCTGCGGGGACTGCGACGTGGTGGCGGGCGGACGCTTGGCGTCGTTCGCCTGGCCGAAGTGGACGGCGAAGAAGACACCCAGACCGATCGCGACGATCGCGGCGACCACGAGCAGCATGGTGTTGCGGGCCCGGTGGCCGCTGCCGCCGCGCCCGTTGCCGCCCGGCCCGGAACCGTAACCGTCATAGCCGTCGTACCCGCCGTCGCCCTCCCTGCCGGGCGGGCCCATCAGCAGCGGCGGGGCGAGGGCAGCGGTCTGCCCGGCCTGCGGGTGCGGCATCACGGTGGTGGCCGCGGTCCCGCCGACCGGGGTGGACTCCGCGCCGTGGTTCACGTAGCCGGTGTCCCAGGCGTCGGTCCAGCCGCCCTGCTCCTGGAGCATGCGCAGGGCGTACTGGACGAGGCCGTGCATCTCTTCGGCGCTCTGGAAGCGGTCGTCCGGGTTCTTGGCGAGAGCGCGCAGCACCATGCCGTCCAGCTCCGGCGGAACCCGGTCGCTGACCTGCGAGGGGATCTTGGGGTCGTCCTGGACGTGCTGGTAGACCACCGACAGCGGCGTCTCGCCGGTGAACGGCGGCCGCAGCGTGAGGAGTTCGTAGAGCAGACAGCCCGTCGCGTACAGGTCGCTGCGGTGGTCGACGGCCTTGCCGAGGGCCTGCTCGGGGGAGAGGTACTGCGGCGTGCCCATGACCATGCCGGTCTGCGTCATCGTGGTGGACGCGCCGTGCAGGGCGCGGGCGATGCCGAAGTCCATCACCTTGACCGCGCCCTGGTTGGTGATGATGACGTTGGCGGGCTTGATGTCGCGGTGCACGATGCCGTGCTGGTGGCTGTAGGCGAGCGCCTCCAGCACACCGGAGACGATGATCAACGCCTGGTCGACCGGCGGCGACTCCTCCGCGATCAGCAGGTCGCGGATGGTGCGGCCCTCGCACAGCTCCATGACGATGTACGGAACGACGTTGGGGCCGATCCGGTCCTCGCCGGAGTCGTAGACGGCGACCACGGCGTGGTGGTTGAGGCCCGCGACCGACTGCGCCTCACGCGTGAAGCGGGCCTTGGAGACCGGGTCCTCCGCGAGGTCGCTGCGCAGCAGCTTGACGGCCACCGTGCGCCCGAGGCGGACGTCCTCGGCCGCGAAGACCTCGGCCATGCCGCCCCGGCCAAGGCGCCGGGTGAGCCGGTAACGGCCGTCGCCGATCAGACCGTTCGCGCCCCACAGCTCCGGTGTGTCGTAGGTCTGGGCCTCGGGGGCCGAGGCCTTCTCGGGGTCACCGGAGGCCTGCGTGTGGTCCATCAGTCCTCGCCGTCGCTCATCGCCTCGTACCGGACGGGTCCGTACGCGCCTCGTTGCCGTACGTTGTACGTTGCCGGTTACGCTCCGCGGTACGTGCCTCGTACAGGTGCCGTCACAGTGCTACGAGGGTGAACGCTACCGTCTTCGCGGCCCGCGGTGGGAAGCCGAGGACCGGACGAAACCTCCCATAGCCGCTGTGACCAGCGCATTCCTCCGCCGGGGGTGACCAATACCGGCCTGCTCACAGATCGGAAACGGTTTCCTGGGCATCCGGTGACGGATCGGTCAAGCAACTTGACGCATAACCGCTCTCCGGCAGACTGGCCAGGGTCAAGGATGGCATCGGTGTCTTGTGCGCGTGCGGCTTCCCGTGCGCCAAGGGGGAAGCGGTTACATGAGCGGGGACGCAACTGGCGACTTCTCCGGCAACACGGTGGGACACGGCCGCTACCAGCTGCGCAGTCTGCTCGGCGAAGGCGGCATGGCCTCCGTCCACCTCGGATACGACACGGTGCTGGAACGACCGGTCGCGGTCAAGACCCTGCACAGCGAACTCGGCCGAGAAGCGTCGTTCCGCGAGCGCTTCCGCCGCGAGGCCCAGTCGGTCGCCAAGCTGAACCACACCAACATCGTCTCGGTCTTCGACTCCGGCGAGGACGAGATCGACGGCCGCTCGGTGCCGTACATCGTCATGGAGCTGGTCGACGGCAAGCCGCTGCGCACCGTGCTCGACGAGGACGTGGCCACGCACGGCGCCATGCCGACCGAGAAGGCGCTGAAGATCACCGGCGACGTGCTGGCGGCGCTCGCGGTCAGCCACGAGATGGGCCTGGTCCACCGCGACATCAAGCCGGGCAACGTCATGCTGACCAAGCGCGGCGTGGTCAAGGTGATGGACTTCGGCATCGCGCGCGCCCTCCAGTCGGGCGTGACCTCGATGACGCAGACCGGCATGGTCGTCGGCACGCCGCAGTACCTCTCCCCCGAACAGGCCCTCGGGCGCGGCGTGGACGCCCGCTCCGACCTGTACTCGGTGGGCTGCATGCTCTTCGAACTCCTCACCGGGCGGTTGCCGTTCGACGGCGACTCGCCGCTGTCGGTGGCCTACCAGCACGTGCAGGAGGAGCCGCCGACCCCCTCCTCGATCAACCGCTCGCTGCCCCCGGCCGTGGACGCGCTGGTCGCCCGCGCGCTGCGGAAGAACCCGGCCGAGCGCTTCCCCAGCGCCGAGGCCATGCAGGACGAGTGCGAACGGGTCACCTCGGCCGCCAAGGGCACCGCGACCCCGCTGGTCATCGGCGAGGGCCCGAAGGTCCACCACGGCACCGCGGGCACCCCGCACCCGGACTCCTTCGCGGTCTTCCCCAACGCGACCGGCGACCCGCACACCCCGGCGCCCGGCCCGCTCCAGTCGCCCTACCAGCCGCAGCCGACGCCCGCACCGCAGGCCGGCTACGGCCCGCCGACGCCGCCGCCGAACACCGTGCCCCAGCAGTACGCGCACGGCGGCTACCAGGCGCATTCCCCCGCCCCGGCGCCCGCTCCCGCGTACAGCACCCGGCCGCCCGCGCCCCGCAAGTCCGGGGGCAACTGGAAGCCGCTGCTGATCTTCGGCGGCGTCGCCGTGGTGATCGCGATCGCGCTGCTCGCCGTCATCGGCTCGCTGGGCGGCAAGAAGACGCCCGACGCCGACCCGACCACCTCGACGGTGGCCTCGACCGGCGGAACCCCCGACGGCCAGGGCGTCGTCCAGGGCGACCCGAGCCGCACGGTCGACCAGTCGGAGTGCACCAACGCCTCCGACGGCTTCGGCAGCTCCAGCACCCAGGTCGACATGCCGGACCTGACGTTCAAGTACATCGACTCCGTCAAGTCCTGTCTGCAGGCGGCGGGTTGGAAGTACAACGTCAAGTACGAGGACGAGCAGGTGTGGGGCAAGGGCACGGTCATCACGACCAACCCGACGAAGTACTCGCAGTTCAACCCGAAGAAGCAGACCATCACGCTGTGGGTCTCGACGGGCAGGAGCAGCGACTGAGTCCGCGGCTGAGCCACGCCACGTTCGAACGCGGGGGCGCCCTGAACGTGTTGCGTTCGAACGCGGGGCGCCTGGACGCACGAAAGGGCCCGCCACGCCTGACGCGTGGCGGGCCCTTTCGTGCGCGCGAGCCTGTGGCGGGCCTGTCGTCCGCGAGCCTGTGGCAGGCCTGTCGTGCGCGCGCCTTCGGAAGTACGGGCGGCCGCGGCCGGATCAGAGGTACGGGCGCCCGCGGGCCGGATCAGAGGTACGGGCCGGAGCGGGTGGCGCCGGGGTGGCCGCCGCCCTCGCCCTCCTCGAAACCGCCCACCCCGGGCGGCAACGCGCGCCGCATCTGCTCCAACTGCGCCCGCGCCGCCATCTGCTGGGCGAACAGCGCCGTCTGGATGCCGTGGAACAGCCCCTCCAGCCAGCCGACCAACTGCGCCTGAGCGATGCGCAGTTCGGCTTCGGTCGGCACGCTGTCGTCGGTGAACGGCAACGACAGCCGCTCCAACTCCTCGACCAGTTCGGGCGCGAGGCCCTCCTCGAGCTCCTTCACCGAGCTGTGGTGGATCTCCTTGAGCCGGACCCGGCTGGCCTCGTCCAGAGGTGCCGCCCGCACTTCCTCCAGAAGCTGCTTGATCATGCTGCCGATGCGCATGACCTTCGCGGGCTGCTCGACCATCTCCGTCACCGGCGTCTCCCGGGACTCCCCGTCCTCGCCGTCGCGGCTGACGCCGCCGAGGGCCATCCCGTCCGGACCGACGACCAGGACGTGCGGGCTTTCCTGCTGCGACCGTTCGTTCATCGGCATATCCATGCCGCCATTCTCTCGCACACATGACTCACCATGGGTGTGCCCCGGCGCACGCGTGATCCACCCTCGCGACGCGCACGAAACCACGCGTGAGCACGCGGGACCGTGCGTACGTCCCTCCAGGGCCGGGAGCTCCTCAGCGGCGGCGCAGCCGCAGGGCGATCACGCCCAGCCCCAGGCCCAGCAAAGCCAGGCCGGTGCCCAACGGAAGCACCCTGAGCACGTGCGCGGGCCGCGGTTCAGCGATCTGCCGCCCCTGGGGAGCGGCGGTCGGCGCCGTGGACGCCTTGGAGGCGGCGGGGGCGCCGGAGGCGGGGGCTCGCGGCGGCCGGGCGGCTGTGCCCGGCGGGGGCGCGGTGGGTCGTGCGGGGGGTCGTGCGGGGACGGCCGGAGGCGCGGCGGGCGGCTGCGCGGCGGCTGACGGAGGCGTGGCGGCGGTAGGGGGTGCGGCGGGCAGGGCGGTCGGCGGATCGGTCGCATCCGGGCCACCCAGCGCGGGCTGTACGGCGTCCAGGTCCGGCCCCAGCTCGGCGGTGTCATCGTCCCGCCCGGGATGCGGCCGCCCCTGCCCGGCCCGGCTTCCGGCGAGCGCGGCGGGGGCAGGGGTTGTGACGGGGCGGGGGGTGGCGCCTGCGGCCGCGGGGCGGAGGGCGGCGGTCGCGGGGCGGAGGGCGGCGCCGGTCGCGGGGCGGAGTGCGGCGCCGGTCGCGGGGCGGAGTGCGGCGTGGGCTGCCTCGGCGCTGAAGGCTGCGTGGGCTGCCGCGGTGCCGGGTCTGGCGTAGGCGCCCGGCGTGAGCAGCAGTACCGCCCCCACCGCACACGCGGCCGACCCGCCCGCCAGCCAGGTCCGGACCTGCGACGTCACAGCCACCACCTCCCGCTCGCCCACCCGAGACCCCCGTCACGCAGTGACTCAAGCGTCACACGCAGCGACGGGGACGGCATCCGGAGACGATGGTGTTCCGGGGGGAGGGGGCGGCATCGGGTGGGGCGCGGGCGCCGGGCCCGGGTGCCTCGGCTCCAGGGGGATGTGCGGGCGGCGGGCCCTGGCGCCTCGGCTCAGGTGCGAGGTCCGAGGTGCGAGACGCGGGTGCCGGGCCCGCCGTCTCGGCCTCGCCGGGAGTACGGGCGCCGGGCCCGCCGCCTCAGCCTCGCCTGGGAGTACGGGTGCCGGCGCGACCGCCGCGCCTCAGGCGATCAGCAGAACCTTCCCCACGTGTCCCCCTTCCTCCAGCACCTGGTGCCCCTGGGCCGCGTCCGCCATCGGGAGTACGCGGTCGATGACCGGGCGGACCTGGCCGTTCTCCAGCAGGGGCCAGACGTGTTCGCGTACGGCGGCGATGATGGCCGCCTTCTCGCCGAGGGGGCGGCCACGCAGCGAGGTGGCCGTGACCGCGGCACGCTTGGCCAGCATCTTGCCCAGGTCGAGTTCGCCCTTGGTGCCGCCCTGGAGCCCGATGACGGCGAGGCGGCCGTTGACGGCGAGGGCGTCGACGTTGCGGCCCAGGTACTTCGCGCCCATGTTGTCGAGGATGACGTCCGCCTTGGCGCCGTCCGTCGCCTGCTTCAGCTCGGCCACGAAGTCCTGCTCGTGGTAGTTGATGAGGATGTCCGCGCCCAGTTCGCGGCATCGCTCCAGCTTCTGCGCGCTGCCCGCGGTCACCGCGACGCGCGCGCCGACCGCCTTGGCGAGCTGGATGGCCATGGTGCCGATACCGCTCGCGCCACCGTGCACCAACAGCGTCTCACCCGGCCGCAGATGGGCCACCATGAACACGTTCGACCAGACCGTCGCGGTGACTTCGGGCAGCGCCGCGGCGTGCACCAACTCGATTCCCTTGGGCACGGGGAGGAGTTGGCCGTACGGGACGGCCACCTTCTGCGCGTAGCCGCCACCCGCGAGGAGCGCGCAGACCTCGTCGCCGACCGCCCAGCCGGTGACGCCGGGGCCGACCTCCGCGATCCGGCCGGAGCACTCCATGCCCGGGTAGACGGACGCGCCGGGCGGCGGGTCGTAGAAGCCCTGACGTTGCAGCAGGTCGGCGCGGTTGATGGCACTGGCCACCACCTCGACGACCACCTCGCCCTCGCCGGGCACGGGGTCGGGGACCTCGGTCCACACCAGGGCTTCGGGGCCGCCGGGTTCCGGAATCGTGATCGCGTACATGCGGCGAGGCTACTCCGCGCCGAGCCCCGGATCCGGGTTGTCCACAGGGGGAACGAGGGGCTGGAGAAAGTTGTCCACAGGCCCGGGGAGGGCGCTGGCGCGGGGCCACGGGACCCCTCACACTGGTGCCGTCGGCGGGGAAGGTCAGAGGGCTCCCGTCGCGATCGGCAGGATCTCGACCTGCGTGTGGCGCGTCGCCGCCGAGTCCCCCGGCGGTACGACGGCCATGGCGTCCGCGCAGGCGATCCCGCGGAGCATGGCCGGGCCGCCGAACCGCAGCGGCCGCGCGAAGGCGGTGCCCCGTTCCCCCTCCTTCTCGGAGAAGTCGTGGACGTCGGGGAGGTCATGGAGGTCGTGGAGGGAGACGGGGACCAGCCGGGTGTCGGTGGCGTGCGCGCGCACGTCCTCGGCGAGCCGGGCATGCCGCGGCGCAGGCTGCGGGCGTCCGGCGAGCGTCCTGGCCAGTGGCGCGACGAGGGTCAGCAGTCCGCAGACCGCGGCCAGCGGGTTGCCGGGCAGCCCGACCAGCGGCCGTCCGCTGGGCAGCCGGGCCAGCAGCATGGGGTGCCCCGGCCGCACGGCCACGCCGTCGACCAGCAACTCGGCGTCGAGGTCGTCCAGCACCGGCCGCACGAAGTCGACCGGCCCGGCCGCCGTCCCGCCGGTGGTCACGATCAGGTCGGCGGTGCTCCCGCCCACGGCCTGCCGCAGCGTGTCCGCGTCGTCCTCCAGGCGTCGCACCTCGCCGGGTTCGACGCCCAGCGCACGCAGCCACGGCGGCAGCAGCGGTCCCAGCGCGTCCCGCACGCGCCCGTCACGCGGCGGCCCCGCGTCCAGCAACTCGTCGCCCAGGACGAACACGTCGGCGCGCGGTCCGGGCACGACGGTCAGTTCGTCGCGGCCCGCGGCGGCGGCCAGTCCGAGGGCGGCCGGTCCCACCAGGGTGCCGGCGGCGAGGAGTTCGTCGCCGACACGGCACTCCTGCCCGCGCGGCCGGATGTCCTGCCCCGGCGCGGGACCGGCCGGGTCCGTGGCGTGCGCGGTCAGTACGTGCAGCCATGCGGTGGGCTGCCCGGAGCGGTGTTCGACGTGGCCGCCCTCCCGCCTGAGCACGGCGGTCGCCCCGGGCGGCAGCGCGGCACCGGTGGCGATGCGGGTGGCCCAGCCCTCGGCCAGCGGTTCCGCAGACCGCTGGCCTGCGAGGAGCTGGCCGGACAGCCGCCAGGGGCCGGGACCGGCCACCGCCCAGCCGTCCATCGCGGAGGTGTCGAAGGGCGGCAGGTCGCCGGCGGCGGTGAGCGGCGCCGCGAGCACCTGGCCGATGGCCGCACGCAGCGGCAGGGTGATCGGCGTCAGCCGCCGCCCGGCGCCCTGGGCGACGCGCCGGGCGTCCGGCCAGGGCAGGCCGCCGTGCGGGTGGTACGGCGGCTCGGCGGGGGAACCGGGGCGGCGCGCGGGGGGCCCGGGGGTGTGTTCGCCGCGCGGGGCGTGCGCGCCGGTCTCGCGCGGACCGGCCGTCGTGGGGTGGGCGCGGGCGGTCACGGGGCCGGGTCGCCGCCGTCCTTCTCGGGCGGCGCGACCTCGGCGGCCCACCGCTGGGCCAGCGCGGCGGCACGCCGCGCGGCGTCGGCGACCGCGTCCGGGCCGCCGCCCGCGCTCGCGGCCGCGTAGCCGACCAGGAACGTGGTCAGCGGGGCTGCCGGGCGCGCGACGCCGTGCGCCGCGTCGCGGGCGAGGTCGAGGAGGGCGGCGACGTCCACATCGAGGTCGATGCCGAGTTCGGCCTTGGCCGTGGCGATCCATTCGTCGAGCACGCGTCCATGCTCCCTGATCCGTGACCGGGCCGCTGCCAGGGCCTCCCAGGTGTCGCAGTCGAACGACGCGTCACCGCCGGGGTCGGGCAGCCGGACCAGGTCGAGTTCGCCGGTGAGCAGGCGCAGCGGCAGGCCGCCGAGCCCGCCGTGTTCCGCGGCGAGCAGCGCGGTCTCGCGCCGCAGCGCGTCCGCGCGGTAGGCGGCGACCAGCGGGTTGTCGCGCCCCGAGGGGTCCACGAGGACGGCGCCGTCGGTCCGGTCGCCTCCGTCGCGTACCGCCTCCAGCAGCGCGGTCACGGTCGCCGGGGTCACGAACGGCAGGTCCGCCGCGAGCACCAGCACGTACGGCGCGGTGGCGTGCCGGACTCCGGCCGCGAGCGCGGGCACCGGGCCGCCGCCCGGCGGATCCTCGCGGGTCCACGTCACCGGGCGGGCGGTCGGGCGGCGCGGGCCCACGACGACGGTGGTGGCCGCCCGGGCGCAGGCGTCCAGCACCCGGTCGAGCAGGGTGGCGCCGCCGACCTGCAAGGCGGGCTTGTCCGCGCCGCCGACCCGCCGTCCGGCGCCGCCCGCGAGCACGACGGCGTCGTACGGAACGGCGGCGGGGGCACCGCTCGGCGTTCCGTCCGGCCCGCGCCCTCGCGCACCGTCAAGCGTCATGAGCCATCACGCCTCCCGTGGTCGTCCCCATGGCGTGCAGTATCTCCGCCGGACGCGATCCATGACGGGGGAGGCCGTCACACCCCGCGCAGCAGCACCGCCGGATGCTCCACGCAGTCGGCGACGTACCGCAGGAAGCCGCCCGCCGCGCCGCCGTCGCACACCCGGTGGTCGAAGGTGAACGACAGCTGCACGACGTGGCGCACCGCCAACTCCCCTTCGTGCACCCACGGCTTGGGGCATATCCGGCCGACGCCGAGCATCGCGGCCTCGGGGTGGTTGACGATCGGTGTGGAGCCGTCGACACCGAACACGCCGTAGTTGTTGAGGGTGAAGGTGCCGCCGGTCAGGTCGGCCGGGGCGAGAGTGCCCGCGCGAGCCGCCTCGGTGAGCCGGGTGATCTCGGCGCCGAGTTCCTCGGTGGTGCGGGTGTGCGCATCGCGGATCACCGGCACCACGAGTCCGCGGTCGGTCTGCGCGGCGAACCCGAGGTGCACGGCCGGCAGGCGCACGATCTCGGCGCGTTCGGTGTCCACCGTGGCGTTCAGCTCGGGGAAGCGGGCGAGGGCGGCCACCGCGATGCGGGCCAGCAGCGCCAGCAGCGGCACCTTGGAGCCACCGGCGGCGTTCATCGCGGCGCGTGCGGCGAGCAGTTCGGTGGCGTCGGCGTCGACCCAGGTCGTGGCGTCGGGGATCTCCCTGCGGCTGCGCGACAGCTTCTCGGCGACCACACCGCGCAGGCCGCGCAGCGGGATCCGGGTCTCCTCCGGAGCGTTGGCGACTCGGCGCGAACCGGCTTGCGCGGCAGGCGCGTCGGCCTGCGCCACGGTGACCGGGGCCGGGGCGGCGGAGTCGGCTATCGCCCGTTCCACGTCGGCCCGCAGGATCAGGCCGTCCTTGCCGCTGCCGCGCAACGCGCGCAGGTCCACGCCGTGTTCCCGGGCCAGCCGCCGCACCAGAGGCGAGACGACCGCGACCGGCCCGGCGGGCGCGGGGACGGCCGGAACGGGCGCGGCGGGAGTGACGGCGGCGGGCTTCGGCGGCGTCGCGCCGGACCGGTCACCGCCCGAACCGTTGGCCAGCGGTGTCGTCGGCCGCACCCTGCGGCGGCGCGGCGCGCTGCCCGAAGTGCCGTACCCCACCAGCACGTTGCCGGAGCCGGAGTCGGCGCTCTGGTCGCCGGACGGGGCGCGTTCCGGTTCCGCGGCGGCGTCGGGACCGCCCACCGCGACGGTTACCAGCGGACGGCCGACCGGGACCTCGTCGCCCGGCTCGCCGAAGCGCGCGGTGACCACACCGCCGTACGGGCACGGCACCTCGACCATCGCCTTGGCGGTCTCGACCTCGACCACCGGCTGGTCGACGGCGACCACGTCACCGACCTCGACCAGCCACCGGACGATCTCCGCCTCGGTCAGGCCCTCGCCGAGGTCGGGAAGCGTGAACTCCTTGACCGCAGCCATCAGTTCCCCTCCCACTGCAACCGGGCGACGGCGTCCAGCACCCGGTCGACACCGGGCAGGTGGTGGCGCTCCAGCATCGGCGGCGGGTACGGGATGTCGAACCCGGCCACCCGCAGCACCGGGGCCTCCAGGTGGTGGAAGCAGCGTTCGCTGACCCGGGCCGCTATCTCCGCGCCGGTGCCGCAGAAGCCCGCCGACTCGTGCACGACGATCGCCCGGCCGGTCCTGCGCACCGAGGCGCACACCGTCTCGTCGTCGAACGGCATCAGGCTGCGCAGGTCCACCACTTCGAGGTCCCAGCCCTCCTGGCGCGCCGCCTCGGCGGCCTCCAGGCAGACCGGCACCGAGGGCCCGTAGGTGATGAGCGTCGCCGAGGTGCCGGCCCGGCGCACCACCGCGCGGCCCAGCGGCGGCACGGTCTCCGGCGCGTCCGCCGACCAGTCGGCCTTGCCCCAGTACAGCCGCTTGGGTTCGAGGAAGACCACCGGGTCGTCGGAGGCGATGGCGGCGCGCAGCAGCCCGTAGGCGTCGGCGACCGTCGCGGGCGTGACGACGTGCAGGCCGGGGGTGTGCAGGTAGTACGCCTCGGAGGAGTCGCTGTGGTGCTCCACACCGCCGATGCCGCCGCCGTACGGGACGCGGATGGTGATCGGCATCGGCAGGGCGCCCCGGGTGCGGTTGCGCATCCGGGAGACGTGACTGATCAGCTGCTCCATCGCGGGGTAGGCGAAGGCGTCGAACTGCATCTCCACGACCGGCCGCAGTCCGTACATCGCCATGCCGACCGCCGTGCCGAGGATGCCGGCCTCGGCGAGCGGGGTGTCCGTGACGCGCTCGGGGCCGAACTCGGCGGCCAGCCCGTCGGTGACGCGGAAGACGCCGCCGAGGGTGCCGACGTCCTCGCCCATCACGTGGACGTCCCGGTCCTCCGCGAGCGCGTCGCGCATCGCCTGGCGCAGCGCCTGGGCCATGGTGGCCGGCTTGCGCGTGGCGGGCGCCGGCGCGGGGGCGGTGGCGGTGCCCATCACTCCTCCTCGGCGTCGAGTTCGGCTCGCAGCTGCGCGGCCTGTTCGCGCAGCTGGGAGGTCTTCTCGGCGTAGACGTGGTCGAACAGCTCCATCGGGTCGAGCACCGGCTCGGCGTTCATCTCTTCGCGCAGCCGGGCCGCCATCTCCTCGGCGGCGGCCTCGACGGCGCGTATGCCGGCGTCGTCGATCAGGCCGCGCTCGCGAAGTTCGCGTTCCAGCAGCGCTACCGGGTCGTGCGCCCGCCACGGTTCGACCTCGGCGTCGTCCCGGTAGCGGGTGGCGTCGTCGGCGTTGGTGTGCGCGTCGACGCGGTAGGTGAGCGCCTCCACGAGCGTCGGTCCGCCACCGGCCCTGGCGTGCTCCACCGCCTCGCACAGCACCTGGTGC
The DNA here is from genome assembly GCF_019890615.1 of Streptantibioticus parmotrematis. Lineage (GTDB taxonomy): Bacteria > Actinomycetota > Actinomycetes > Streptomycetales > Streptomycetaceae > Streptantibioticus_D > Streptantibioticus_D parmotrematis. The sequence goes on from NZ_JAINVZ010000021.1 coordinate 42,883, forward strand.
ACGGCGGGCGCGTCATTGCCGTCGACTAGGCGGCCGGGCATGCCGTAGCCGACCGCCTTGTGGGCGAGCGACGGCGCCGCGGTCTGCTTGTCCAGGGGGACGGAGATGGCGAAGCCGTTGTTCTGCACGAGGAAGACCACCGGCGCCTTCCACACGGCCGCGAAGTTGAGCGCCTCGTGGAAGTCGCCCTCGCTGGTGCCGCCGTCGCCCACGAGGGCGAGCGCGACGGTGTCGTCACCGCGCAGCCGGGCGGCGTGTGCCAGGCCCACGGCGTGCGGCAGCTGGGTGGCCAGCGGGGTCGACAGCGGCGCAACCTTCGTCGCGCGCGGGTCGTAGCCGCTGTGCCAGTCGCCGCGCAGCAGGGTCAGCGCCTCGGCCGGGTCGACGCCGCGGGCGACGACCGCGAGGGTGTCGCGATAGCTGGGGAAGAGCCAGTCCTGCGGGCGCAGCGCCAGCGCGGCGGCGACCTCGCAGGCCTCCTGGCCGGTGGTGGACGGGTAGACCGCGAGCCTGCCCTGCTGAGTGAGGGCGGTGGCCTGGCGGTTGTAGCGGCGGCCGCGTACCAGCTGGCCGTACAGCTCGCGCAGCAGCTGCGGGTCCAGGTCGGCGACGGCGGGCGTGCCCAGCAGGCGGTACGGCTCGCGGTCGGGGAGCAGCGGGCCGGGGTCGACGCGGGGCCGCCAGTCGGGGGGCGGCGTGTGGCCCGGGCGGGTGCCGTCCGGCCGCGCGGCGGCGGGACGGCCCTGGCCGGACGACGGGCGCTCGGCGGAACGGGCGCGTTTCCCCGTGCCGGAGGCCAGGGAGGATCGGGCCATTGCGCACCTCCTCGTAGGCGGTGTCCGCGCACCCGGTTGTGGCGGGTGCCTGCTGGTGAGCGGGGGCTCCCGCTTCACCTACCGATTGTTCGGTCGTCGGCGGCATTTTGGCCACAGTCGCGATCCGCCTGTGGACAAACGGTTCTCCACAGCCTGAGATGGAGGCAGTACGTCCATGGTAGGGAGGCCCGGGGGGATGGCGAGTGAACAGATGGCCGAGCCGGGCCGCCCCGGCCGCGCGCTCGACTCCACGGATCGCGCCATCCTGCGGCTGCTCCAGGAGGACGGCAGGGCGTCGATACGGTCGGTCGCGGACCGGGTGCACGTCTCGCGGGCCAACGCCTACGCCCGGATCAACCGGCTGATCGACGAGGGGATCATCCGCGGCTTCACCGCGCGGGTCGACCACGAGCGGGCGGGCCAGGGGGCGTCCGCGTACATCACGCTCAAGATCGTGCAGAACTCCTGGCGGACGGTGCGCGAGCAGCTGCTGACGCTGCCGGGCGTCGCCCACATCGCGCTGGTCAGCGGCGACTTCGACGTGCTGCTGCTGGTCCACACGCCGGACAACCGCAGCCTGCGGGAGCTGGTCCTCACCCGCATCCAGGCGGTCCCCGAAGTGCTGAGCAGCCGCACGCTGCTGGTCTTCGAGGAGACGGACCTCGTGGTGGACGAGTAACGCTCGGCGTGGTTCACCGCCGGCGGGCGAGGTGGACGGAATAGTGCCGGAGCGGCTCGCCGCCCGGCGGACGGGGGCGGACCAACAGCACCCGGAGTGGCTCGCTGCCCGGCGCGCGGGGTGGACGGCCGGCGCCCGGAGCGCGGCTCGCCGCCCGGTGTGCGCCGGGCGGCGTCTCCTGCCTGCTACCTGCGGACCCGCTACCTGTTGCCTGCTACTTGCGCAGGCCCTCGAAGGCCATGCGCACGACCGTGTCCGCCACTCGCTCGTCGGTGGCGGCCGTGCTGCCGGCCGGTGGCCGGTACCACTCCACGATGGAGTTGATCATGCCGAACAGCAGCCGGGTGGCGAGCCGGACGTCCACGTCCGCGCGCAGGTCGCCCTCCGCGACGGCCGCCCGCAGCAGTTCCGCCACCCGCTGGTCGAACTCCCGGCGACGCTCCATCGCCCAGCGTTCGGTGCGCGTGTTGCCGCGTACCCGCAGCAGCAGGGTGACGTACGGCAGTTCCGCCATCAGGACGTCCGTGGTGCGGTGGACGACGTGCTCCAGCCGTTCGACGGCGCGGCCCCGCGACGCGGCGGGCTCGTCCAGGATGCCGAACAGGCCGTCCAGCGCGCGGCCGACAGCGCGCTCCAGCAGTTCCTCCTTGCCCCGCACGTGGTGGTAGATCGAGGACTTCGAGATCCCCGCCGCGCGCGACAGGTGCTCCATGGACGTGCCGTCGTAGCCGCGCTCGATGAACACCTCCACGGCAACCGCCAGCAGCGATTCAGGCGTGTAGGTATCCCTCTTCCGGGTGATTTCGGAGGTGCTGTCGTGCTCGGCCATGGTCATGATGAGAGCACACCTTCCGGCGACGCGTACCAGCGGCTGAGCCCGACCGAGGGCGCGTAACGCCCGGTGGGGTGGTGGACGTGCAGCGCGCGCAGGACGTCGCGCACCCAGCCGGGGGTCAGCCGGGTGCCCCATTCGACAGGTCCGAGCGGGTAGTTGACGCCGAGCCGCATGGCGGTGTCCACGTCCTGCGGGGTCGCCACGCCCTTGGCCACCGCGTCCGCGGCGAAGTCGACCAGCATCGCGACGGTACGCGCGACGATCAGACCGGGGCTGTCGCGCACCACGCTGACCTGCTTGCCCAGCGCCTGGAACAGCCCGATCGCCTCGTCCACCGCGGCGGCGCGTGCACCGGGCGCGTGGGCGATCGCGATGCGAATGGCGGCCGCGTAGTCCAGCGCCAGGTCGTACTGCACGGTGTCGCCGCCACCGTCGGCCGCGTACGTGCCGTCGGCGAGGGTGAGGCGGGCGCCGCCCGGCAGGGTGATGACGCCGTGGCCGGCCGCCTCGTCGCGGTCCACCCCGATGCCCGCCTTCTCGATGACCCCGACCAGTTCGCGCACCGGCGGCGGTCCGTCCGTGAAGCCGACGCGGGCCGGGGGCGTGCGGGGCGGCGCGGTGTGCGGTACGGGCCCGTCGGCACCCCCTCCGCCGTGGTGTTCGTCGTAACGGAACCAGCCCGCCCCCGACTTGCGGCCGTGCCGCCCGGACTCCACGAGCCTGCGCTGCGCGAGCGAGGGGGTGAACTTCGGGCTCTGGAAGAACGCCTCCCACACCGAGCGCGTGACGGCTTCGTTCACGTCCTGGCCGATCAGGTCGGTCAGCTCGAACGGGCCCATCCGGAAGCCACCACCCTCCCGCAGCACCGCGTCGATGGTGGCCGGGTCCGCCACCCGGTCCTCCAGCGCGGCGAACGCCTCGGCGTAGAACGGTCGCGCCACCCGGTTGACGACGAAGCCGGGGGTGTCGGTGCAGCGCACCGGGGTCTTGCCCCAGCCGAGGGCGGTCTCGTACCCGAAGTCGGCGACCGCGGGGTCGGTGGCGTGGCCGGAGACCACCTCGACCAGCGGCAGGAGGGGGGCCGGGTTGAAGAAGTGCAGGCCGAGGAATCGTTCCGGCCGCCGCAGGGCACCCGCGATCGCGGTGACCGACAGCGAGGAGGTGTTGGTGGCCAGCACGCAGTCGTCGCCGACGACGTCCTCCAGGTCGGCGAACAGGCGCTGCTTGACCTCCAGCCGCTCGGCGACCGCCTCGATCACGAGCCCGGCGGACGCCAACTGCTCCAGGCCGGTCACCGGCGTGATCGCGGCGCGGGCGGCGTCCCGTCGCTCCGCGGTCATCCGGCCCTTCTCCACCAGCCGGTCCAGCCGCGCGCCGATCGTCCCGGCGGCCCGCACGGCGAAGCCCTCGGCCACGTCGTGGAGCAGCACGGGGTGGCCCGCGGCCAGGGCGACCTGCGCGATCCCCTGGCCCATCGTGCCGGTGCCGACAACGGCGACGGTGACGCGGCTGCCTGCCGTAGCGGCACCCGCCGCACCGGAATCCGTCGCGCTCAAGTCGGTCGTCGCGGCACCCGCCGCGACGGAGGCGGTGTGGCCGACCTCGCCGGAGTACTCGGAATGCCCGGGGTTCCCGGAGTTCCCGGAGAGATGCCCGGAGTTCCCGGAGTGAGAAGAGTTCATCGAGTCCGTTCCCCAAGTTGTCCACAGGCCGCGCGGCCCGCGTTGTCCGGCGGTGCGCGTTGTCCACAGGCCGGATCGCCCCCTTGCCCCGACCGACCATTCGGTCAAGACTATGAGCGCGAGGGCGCCGACGGAACCTCCTGACCGGTTCCGCGTCGCCCCCGCCCCGATATCCGTCCGTACCCACTCACCGAGGAGTGGCCCGCATGACCGCAGACCTCGCCGTCGCCCAGCTGACCGAACGGCACCGCGCGACCCTGGACAAGGCCCTCCAGGCGATCCGCACCCGTGAGTACTGGTCGCCGCACCCCGAGCACCCCAAGGCCTACGGAGACGGACACGGCCTGGACGCCGCCGAGGGCAAGGCGGCGTTCGAGGCACTCCTCGGCAAGCGCTTCGCGTTCGACGGCTCCGGCCACGCCGACCAGCCGGGCACCGACGAGTGGACCGGCGCGGAGATCTCGCCGTACGGGATCGACCTGGGCGTCAGCTACCCGCACGCCGACCTGGACACGCTGCTCGCGGCGATGCGCGCCGCCATGCCGTCCTGGCGGGACGCGGGACCGGAGACCAGGGCCCTGGTGTGCCTGGAGATCCTGGCCCGCATCAACGCCCGCACCCACGAGTTCGCGCACGCGGTGATGCACACCAGCGGCCAGGCCTTCACGATGGCGTTCCAGGCGGGCGGCCCGCACGCCCAGGACCGCGGCCTGGAGGCCGTGGCGTACGCGTACCAGGAGCAGACCCGCACGCCGTCCTCGGCGCACTGGGTCAAGCCGCAGGGCAAGCGCGACCCGCTGAAGCTGCGCACCACGTTCAAGGCGGTGCCGCGCGGTGTCTCGCTGCTCATCGGCTGCAACACCTTCCCGACGTGGAACGGCTTCCCCGGCCTGTTCGCCTCGCTGGCCACCGGCAACCCGGTGCTGGTCAAGCCGCACCCGCGGGCGATCCTGCCGCTGGCGCTGACCGTGCGGATCGCGCGGGAGGTGCTCGGCGAAGCCGGGTTCGACCCCGATCTGGTCTGCCTGGTGGCCGAGCGTCCGGGCGAGGGGATCGCCAAGACCCTGGCGCTGCGCCCGGAGATCCGGATCATCGACTACACCGGCTCGACCTCCTTCGGCGACTGGCTGGAGACCAACGCCCGCCAGGCGCAGGTCTACACGGAGAAGGCCGGGGTCAACACGGTCGTCGTCGACTCCACCGACGACTACCGCGGCATGCTGGGCAACCTCGCCTTCGCCCTGTCGCTCTACAGCGGCCAGATGTGCACCACCCCGCAGAACCTGCTGATCCCCCGCGACGGCATCGACACCGACGCCGGGCACAAGACCTACGACGAGGTGGTCGCCGACCTCGCGGCGGCCGTCGACAAGCTGCTGGGCGACGACGCGCGGGCCAACGCCCTGCTGGGCGCGATCGTCAACCCGCAGGTGCGCGAACGGCTCGACGGCGTCGCCTCGTTGGGCACGGTGGCGCTGGCGTCGCGGTCCGTGGCGCACCCCGAGTTCCCCGACGCGCTGGTGCGCACCCCGGCGATCGTCACGCTGGACGGCGCCAAGCCCGACGACGAGGCCGCCTACCTGTCGGAGTGCTTCGGCCCGGTGTCGTTCGCCGTCGCGGTGGACTCCACGGCGGACGCGCTGGCGCTGCTGCGCAGGACGGTCCGCGAGAAGGGGGCGATGACGGTCGGCGCGTACACCACGTCGGCCGAGGTGGAACGCGCCGTGGAGGAGGTCTGCGAGGAGGAGAGCGCCAACCTGTCGCTGAACCTCACCGGCGGCGTGTACGTGAACCAGACCGCCGCCTTCGCCGACTTCCACGGCACCGGCGGCAACCCGGCGGCCAACGCGACGCTGTGCGACGGGGCGTTCGTGGCCAACCGCTTCCGCACGGTGGAGGTGCGGCGGCCGGAGTGACGCGACGGGCGGACCGGTCCGGCGGGCGCGGCGCGATCACGACGCCGCCGCCGGGCCCCCGCCCCGCGCCGCCGCGCCGCCCCGCCGCAGCCTCCGCCTCCGCCACGTAGGCCCAGGTCAGGCCCGGCGGGGCGCGTCGGGCCCGTAGGCTTGGCGCATGTCCGACGACCTGACCGCCGACGTCGTACGGCACTGGCGCGAGGCCGCCGCCTCGGGCGTGCTGCTCGACGGGTTCCACGCCCTCAAGCACGCGTTGCGCTTCGGGGCGGAGGTACGCCTCGTCCTCGCCACCGACAAGGACGCCGTGCTGGCCCTGGCGGCGGAGCTGGCGCCGGACGTGGCGGAGCGGCTGGACGCGCTGGTGCGGCCCGTTCCGGCTTCGCTGCTGCGGGAGTTGCTGCCGCGCACCCATCCGACCGGCATCGCCGCGATCGCCGACCGGCCGCACCGCGACGCCAACCTGGCCACGCTGGCCCGGCAGCCCCGGCGGGCCCCCGTCGTCGTCCTGGAGAACCCGCGCAACCTCGGCAACGTCGGAGCTGTCGTCCGGCTCGCGGCGGGCATGGGCGTCACCGGCGTGATCACCACCGGGGACGCCGACCCGTGGCACCCCAACGTCGTGCGCGCCGGCGCCGGGCTGCACTACGCCACCGCCGTCGAACGCCTCGACCTCGGCTCGCTGCCGGACGGCCCGTTGTACGTCCTCGACCCGGAGGGCGACGACCTCAGGACGACGGTCCTGCCCGACGACGCGCTGCTCGCCTTCGGCTCCGAACGGCACGGCGTCTCGGACGAACTGCGCGGCGCGGCGACCCGGTTGCTGGCGCTGCCGATGCGAGCGCAGGTCTCCAGCTTCAACCTGGCCACCAGCGTGGCGATGAGCCTGTACCACTGGAGCGCGGGCCCGACACGCGGGCATGGCGCGGGCCCCGGCACGCGGGCATAGCGCGCGCCCCTCAGCACGGCGGACGGTTCCGGCGAAGCCTCAGCCCGGCAGCGTGTCCGCCGTGGCGGGTCGTGGTCGCTCGCCGTCGCGCTGGGCCGGGACGGCGGGACGATCGCCGCGCGAGACCGTCCGCACCAGCCGGTCGCCCGCCCAGCGCAGGAAACCGGTCGGCAGGAAGACCGCGTCGGCCGTGATCATCGCGAGGGAGAAGAACGGCAGCCCCAGCGTGACCGCGATCGCCGCGTGCTCACACATCATGGCCACCAGCAGCACGTTCTTCACCCGGCGGTTGAAGAGCGTGAACGGGAAGGCGACCTGCACGATCACCGTTCCGTAGGTGATCAGCATGACGACGACGCCGTTGGACGACATCAGGTGCGACAAGGCCGGCCAGGGGGTGAAGTCGTTGAGGTGCAGCGGGTAGTACAGCGCGGTGCCGTCCTCCCAGCGCGAACCCTGGATCTTGTACCAGCCGGCGGTCGCGTAGATGAAGCAGACCTCGACGACGATCACCAGCATGGCGCCCGCGTGCACGACGTTGGCGACCATCTCCATCACCGCGCGCGGCTCACCCTGCGCGTACTTGCGCAGCAGCCACCACACCCCCTGCAGCGCGAGGGCGACGTAGAACGCGGACGCCCAGAACATGCTGAGGTCGCCGAGCGCGCAGACCACCAGCAGCCCGATCGCCGCGGCGGTCCAGGCGGCGACGCCGACCACGTCGTTCGTCTCGTACGGGTCGCGTGCGGCGCGCCGCGGATCGCGCTCGCGGCGGCGCCTGGCACGGCGGGCGTCCAGCGACCAGACCTGGCCGCAACGGGTGAAGAGCAGGTAGATCGCCATGATGTGGATGACGTTGTCGCCGCCGTCGCCCTCGAAGACACTGCGGTTCTGCAACGACAGCACGCCGATCATGAACAGCAGCGCGGAGGTACGGGTGCGCCAGCCGAGCATCAGGGCGGCGCTCGCCAGGATCGCGACCGTGTAGACGATCTCGAACCACACCCTGCTGTCGGACCACAGCAGTACGGTGAAGGCGTGGTTGGACGCGATCAGGCTTCGCGCCATGTCCCAGCTCCACGGGCTGCCCGGCCCGTACAGCTCGTCGCGGTGCGGCCACTCGCGCAGCAGGAACAGCAGCCAGGTCAGGGCGAAGCCGATCCGTATCACCGCCGACTGGTACGGAGCCACCGGCCTGCCGGTGACGCGGGCCAGTCCGCGTCCGATCGCGCTGTCCAGCCCGCGCAGTGCCCCCGCGAAGGGAGAGGGCACGGCTGCCTCGTCGCGGGACGCGGCAGCCCCAGGGCGGGACGCGGGAACCCCGGCGCGGGACGCCGCGACCTCGTCACGCGGCGCGGGCACCTCGGCGCCGGGCGCTTCGGCGCGAGGCTCGGAGGGCTGCCCGGAAGTCCGGTCGTCGGTCACGTGAAGTCCTTGGGGCTGACGGTCCACCACGACATCACGCGGTAGGTGGTCTGGGTGTCGATCCGCTCGGCACTCCACTTGGGCGCCGCCACCGGCATGGTGGCCAGGCGCACCTGGATGCGCTGCACGGAGCCGCCGTTGAGGTGCGGGCCGAACCGGTGGGCGATGATCCGCAGCAGGTACTCCTGCGACAGGTCGCCGCGGTCCCCGATCGGGTGGTCCTGCTCGTCGTGGGTGTCGGTGTAGAAGCCCCAGGCGCGGCGCAGTTCGTTCTGCTCGGTGTGGCTGGGGATCGGATTGTGCCGGATCTTGGCGAGGTCCATGGCGGTGAAGTCGACCCAGCCGGTGGTACTCACGGTGCCGTCCGCCTGCCGCACCTCGGCACGGGCCTGGACGTCGGTGTTGACCTGCACCGGGTTGGGCGCGAACAGCTGCCAGTTCTGCTCGAACTCGGGGTCGACGTAGCCGTTGATCGCCGAGGCGTGCGCCTTGGAGATCGTGTTGGACGGCGCGACGCTCAGGAAGACCATGCCGAGATGGACCGCGGCGCCGACCACGACGGCGGCGACGGTGAGCGCGACGACGACCCGCGAGGGCAGCGAGAGACGGGCGATGGGGCCGAGCTCGGAGGGGTGCCCGGTGTCGTCGGCGTCGGGGCGGCCCGCCTCGGGAACGCCGGAGGCGGCCTCGCCGGGGGTGGTCTCGCCGGAGGCGGTCTCGCCGGGGGTGGTCTGGGCCGAGGCGGCCTCGCCGGAGGCGGCCTGGGCAGAGGCAACCTCACCGGGGGCGGTCCGGGCCGGGGCAGCCTCGCCGGAGGCGGTCCCGGCGGAGACCCGGCTGTCGTCCGCGGTCTCCCCTGGTCCTCCCTGCGCGGCCGTCCCCTCTTTCGGACCTCCCGGCGTGGCCGCCCGCTCTCCCGGCTCGTACGCGCGATGTCCCGGCGCGTGCGCGCGATCTCCCGGCGCGTGCGCGCGATCTCCCGGCTCGCCCGCCCGCGCGGGCGCGTCGGGACCGCCCGCGTCGGCGCTGCGGTCCCGGGCCGCACCGGCTCCGGACCCGTTCCGCGCCGCCCCCTCCTCGGGTGGCTCCATCTCGTGCCCCGTTCCCTTCCCTGACGGCCCGAGGGCCGAGATCCCTGCGGCCCGAGGGCCGTCTCACCTGCGGCCGATGGGCCTTCCGGCCGGGCCGCCGCGCCACCGCTGGTCTTGACCACCGGAACGCTACTCATGAGGCCGCCGCTAGGACAGCCGTACGAGGTTATCCACAGGCCCGCGGCCCGGCCTTGACACCCTCCGCCACCCGGCACACCATTGAACCGAACGGTCGGTCGGTAGCTCATGAGGTCCACAGGGCCCAAACAGGAGTGAGGGAGGCTTCGGCATGGCCACGGCACAGACGGCGGACGCCGTCGACCAGCAGGCGGAGTTCGACGCGTTGGTGGCCGCCGAAGGGCGGATCGAGCCGCGCGACTGGATGCCCGATGCCTACCGGGCCACCCTGGTCCGCCAGATCGCGCAGCACGCGCACTCGGAGATCATCGGCATGCAGCCGGAGGCCAACTGGATAACCCGCGCCCCCAGCCTGCGCCGCAAGGCGATCCTGTTGGCCAAGGTGCAGGACGAGGCCGGACACGGCCTGTACCTGTACGGCGCCGCCGAGACCCTGGGCGTCAACCGCGACGACCTGCTCGACAAGCTGCACGCGGGCCGCCAGCGCTACAGCTCGATCTTCAACTACCCCACCCTGACCTGGGCGGACGTCGGCGCGATCGGCTGGCTGGTGGACGGCGCGGCGATCACCAACCAGGTGCCGCTGTGCCGCTGCTCCTACGGGCCGTACGCGCGCGCCATGGTGCGGGTGTGCAAGGAGGAGTCCTTCCACCAGCGCCAGGGCTACGAGCTGCTGCTCGCGCTGTCCCGCGGCACCGAGGCGCAGCACGCGATGGCGCAGGACGCGGTCGACCGCTGGTGGTGGCCGTCGCTGATGATGTTCGGTCCGCCGGACGACGAGTCGGCGCACTCCGCGCAGTCGATGGCCTGGCGCATCAAGCGGCACTCCAACGACGAACTGCGTCAGCGGTTCGTGGACATATGCGTCCCGCAGGCGGAGTCGCTGGGGCTCACCCTGCCCGACCCGGACATCGCCTGGAACGAGGAGCGCGGCTGCTACGACTTCGGGCCGATCGACTGGTCGGAGTTCCAGCGGGTGCTGCGCGGTGACGGCCCCTGCAACGAGCAGCGCCTCGAGCAGCGCCGCGCCGCGCACGAGAACGGCGCGTGGGTCCGCGAGGCGGCGGCCGCCTACGCCGCCAAGCACTCCGGCGCGGGCACGACGAACAGCACCGAGAGCACCGACAGCACCAAGACCGGCGAGAACAGCGAGAGCACTGAGGGGGCGATGGCGGGATGAGCGGCGACTGGCCGTTGTGGGAGGTCTTCGTGCGCAGCAGGCGCGGGCTGAGCCACAGCCACGCGGGAAGCCTGCACGCGCCCGACGCGCAGATGGCCCTGCGCAACGCGCGCGACCTGTTCACCCGGCGCGGGGAGGGCGTGTCGATATGGGTGGTCCCGGCCGCCGCGATCACCGCCTCGTCGCCGGACGAGAAGGACCCGTTCTTCGAACCGGCGGCCGACAAGGTCTACCGGCACCCGACGTTCTACGAGATCCCGGAGGGGGTGCAGCACCTGTGAGCGGCGAGCCGACCGAGCCCGGCGCCCTCGCCACCACCACGGGCGCCGGCGTCACCCCCGGCACGACCGCCTGGGCCGCGGTGGCGCTGGCGGACGACGCGCTGGTGCTCTCGCACCGGCTCGGCGAGTGGGTGGGGCACGCCCCGGCGCTGGAGGAGGAGGTGGCCCTGGCCAACATCGCGCTCGACCTGCTGGGCCAGGCCCGCTTCCTGTACTCGCTGGCGGGCGACGAGGACGAGCTGGCGTACCTGAGGGAGGAACGGGCCTTCCGCAACGCGCAGTTGGTGGAGCGGCCCAACGGCGACTTCGCGTCCACCATCGTCCGGCAGCTGTTCTTCTCCACCTACCAGGAGCTGCTGTACCAGGAGCTGGCCGCGGCCGAACCGGCGGGCGAGCTGGGCGCGTTGGCCGCGAAGGCGGTCAAGGAGGTCGCGTACCACCGCGACCACGCCACCCAGTGGACGCTGCGGCTCGGCGACGGCACGCCGGAGAGCCACCGCCGCACGCAGGAAGCACTGGACGGCCTGTGGCGCTACACCGGTGAACTCTTCGATCCGCTCGAAGGGTTGGCGATACGCACCGACACGCTGCGGCAGCCGTGGCTGGCGTCGGTCACCGAAGTCGTCACGCGCGCCACCTTGACCATGCCGGAAGGCACCGAACGGATCAGCTGGGCGGCGGGCGGCGGGCGGCAGGGCGTCCACACCGAGCCGTTCGGCCGGATGCTCGCCGAGATGCAGCACCTGCACCGGGCGCACCCGGGGGCGTCATGGTGACGATGACGGCGCTGGAGGAGGAGTTGCTGCGCATAGCGGGCGACGTCCCCGATCCCGAGCTGCCCATGCTCACCCTCGACGAGCTGGGCGTGCTGCGGGGCCTGCGGGTCGTCGCGCCGGGCGCGGTGGAGGTCGAGCTGACCCCGACGTACACCGGCTGCCCGGCGGTCGGGACGATGGCCGCCGACATCACCGACCGGCTCCGCGAACGTGGCATGGCCGAGGTGTCGGTGCGCACGGTGCTGTCCCCGCCGTGGACCACGGACGCCATCAGCGCTGAAGGCCGCCGCAAGCTGGCGGAGTCCGGCATAGCCCCGCCGCGCCCGAAGGAGGCCTCGGGCCCGGTGCCGGTCGAGCTGTCGGTGCGCTGCCCGCACTGCGGTTCGCTGGAGACCACGTTGCTCAACCGGTTCTCCTCCACCGCCTGCAAGTCGCTGCGGCGGTGCGAGAGCTGCCGTGAACCGTTCGACCACTTCAAGGAGTTGTGAGGGATGGCGATGACGGCGACGGCCCGCCACAGCGCGTTCCACGCGCTCCGGGTGGCCGAGGTCGACCGGCTCACCGACGACGCGGTGGCGCTCACCTTCGAGGTGCCGCCCGCGCTGCGCGAGGCGTACCGCTTCACGCCCGGGCAGCACATCGCGGTGCGGCGGTTCGTGGACGGCGCGGAGGTTCGCCGCACGTACTCGGTCTGCGATCCGGCGCCCGCTGACGACGCCGCCGACGCCGAAGACGCCGAAGACGCCGACGGCGGTGCGGTTGCGGGGCCCGGGCGGCTGCGGGTCGGGGTGCGGCTGGTGGAGGGCGGGGCGTTCTCCACGTACGCGCTCAAGGAGTTGCGGGCGGGTGACGAGCTGGAGGTGATGACTCCGGCCGGGCGGTTCGGCGCGGGCGCGTGGACGGCGGTGCCGGGGACCGGACGCGGCGGGCACTTCGCCGCGGTCGTCGGGGGCAGCGGCATCACCCCGGTCCTGTCGATCATGACGACGTTGCTGGCGCGGCGGCCCGAGGCGCGTTTCTGCCTGATTCGCAGCGACCGCACGGCGGCCTCCACGATGTTCCTGGAGGAGGTGGCGGACCTCAAGGACCGCTACCCGGGACGCTTCCAGCTGGTGCACGTGCTCTCCCGGGAGGAGCAGCAGGCGGGGCTGCCGTCCGGGCGGCTGGACGGGGAGCGGCTGGAGAAGCTGCTGCCCGCGCTGTTGCCGGTGGAGGCGGTGGACGCCTGGTTCCTGTGCGGGCCCTACGGACTCGTGGAGGACGCGGACCGCACGTTGCGCGGGCTCGGGGTGGCCGGTGACCGGGTCCACCAGGAGATCTTCCACGTGGACACCGGTGCCGTGGCCGACGCCACGGCCCGTCCCGCCGTCCCGGTGGGCGCCACCGTCCACGCGACGCTCGACGGCCGCAGCGGCGACTGGCCGTCACGGGACGGGGAGTCGGTGCTGGAGACGGTCCTGCGCAACCGCGCCGACGCGCCCTACGCCTGCAAGGGCGGGGTGTGCGGCACCTGCCGGGCCAAGCTGGTCTTCGGCGAGGTGCGGATGGACCGCAACTTCGCGCTGGAACCGTCGGAGGTGGACGCCGGGTACGTGCTGGCCTGCCAGTCGCATCCGGTCACGGAGAAGGTCGAGGTCGACTTCGACGCCTGACCCCGGCGGGCGCCTTGGCCGCCGGGCTTGCCGTGCCCGCGGGGTTCAGAGAACGCCGGCCGGGGCGCCCGACTCGCTGATCAGCGGGCGCCCGGCCTCGTGCCAGGCGAGCATGCCGCCGTCGACGTTGACCGCGTCCACGCCCTGCGCGATCAGGTACTGGGCGACCTGCGCGGAGCGTCCGCCGACCCGGCACACCACGTGGATCGTGCGGTCGGCGGGCAGTTCCGCGGTGCGCGCGACCAGTTCGCTCATCGGGATGTGGACCGCCTCGGGGGCGTGACCAACCGACCACTCGTCGTTCTCCCGCACGTCGAGCAGGTACCCGTCGGACGGGACGGCGGCGGCGTCCACGGCGGGCAGCGGGGCGAAGTTCATCGGTGGGCCTTCCGTCGGTTCCGGTCGCCCCATCCTCTCATCCGCGCCCGCGCCGACCCCAGCTCGCCGCCCGCTCAGCCCTCCGCGCGGTCCACCTTGCCGACGAGGTCCGCGAGGCGCCGTTCGCGTTCGGAGACCTGGGACAGCAGTTGCTCGGCGATCTCGTTCAGCAGGCCGTCCGGGTCCTGCGGGGCGAGCTTCATCATCTGGCCGATCGCGCTGGCCTCCAGTTCCGCGGCGACCGCGGCCAGGGACTCCTTGCGCTGGGCCAGCCACTCCAGCCGGGCGTACAGCTCCTCGGCCTTGGTCAGCTGCGGGCGCTCGGGCGCGGGCCCGGCCTCCCACTCCTCGGCGAGCGAGCGCAGCGCGGCCTCGTCTCCTTGCGCGTACGCCTCGTTGACGCGGGCGATGAACTCGCCGCGCAGCCGCTGGTCCTCCTCGCCGCGGGCCAGGTCGGGGTGGGCCTTGCGGACCAGTTCGCGGTAGAGGCGGCGGGCCTCCTCGGCGGGCCGCACCCGGCGCGGCGCCTGCGGGTCGTCCACCTGCCGCACGCCGTCCGAGCCCAGCAGTCCCTCGAACAGTTCCTCCACGCCCGGCATCGGCATCACCAGGGCGCGCGCCTCCCAGGCGCGCCGGATGTCGTCGCGTTCGCCGCTGTGCGCCGCGACCGCCTCGGCGATCAGGGCGTCGAGCTCGTCGAGCCGCGCGTACATCGGGCCGAGCCGCTGGTGGTGCAGCCGGGAGAAGTTCTCCACCTCGACCCGGAAGCTCTCCACCGCGATCTCGAACTCGATCAGGGCCCGCTCGGCGGCGAGCACCGCCTGCTCCAAGCGGTCCTCGGTGCCGCCCTGCTTCGAACGGTCCTCGGTGCCGCCCTGCTCCGAGCGGTCGTCGGTGCCGCTCGGCGGCTGGTCGGACGGCGGGCCCGCGGTCTCGCCGTCGTGCCGCCGGGTCTCCTGTGCGCCTTCCGGGTTCGTCACGCGACCAGCCTACGAGCCGGCGCAAACCGAGCCGCCCGGCCGCCGGCACCCGGCTCCCGTCAGCCCCCGTCCGCCCTCTCGGCTCGCGTCCGCCCCCTCGGCTCGCGTCGCCCCCCGGCCCCTGCACCCGGCCCCCGCCCGCTCCGGCGCCCGGCCGGCGCCCGCGCCGCGGCCCCGCCCCCTGCCCCTCGGCCTGCCTCTCGGCGCGGCGGGCCCGTCCCGTTCCGGCGCGGTTCAACCCCCGTCCACAGGTGGGCAATCTCGGTGTTTCGCCGCACTCCCATGACGTTTCGTGCTTGCCTGGAGCCAGAATGTATTCACGGCTGCCCTGAGGCGACCGTCGGCCGAGAACCGTAGGTGCACGACGTTGGACAAGACGTTGGACGACTCACACGGGACCAGCAGACCTCCGGTCACCACGGACGGCGTGGACGCCGGTCGCGGCGACGTCGGGAGCGGCGGTACGCATGAGGGGGCCGCTCGCGTGCCCGGGATCGCGGCGCTGCTGCGGCTGGCCGTGGTGGCCATCGACCCGGACCGGCGCGTCTCGTACTGGAACCGCGGCGCGCAGGAACTCTTCGGCCACCGCTGGGAGTCGGTCCACGGCCATCGCGCGGCGGGCTTACTCGCCGCGCCGGTGCCGAACTCGCACGGCCAGTTGCGGGACGCGGCCGAACTCCTCGACGACCTGACCCGTCCCTGCTGGGCCGGCGGATTCCCGGTCACCGACCGGGACGGCGCGCTACGGGACGTGCTGTGGTGGTCGTACCGCGTGGCCGAACCGGTGGGCCACAGCCTGCTGGTGCTGGCCGCGCACGCCACGCCGTTGAGCACCGGCGGCCTGCGCGTCGCGGTCGGCGACCGCCTGCTGCCGTACGCGCTGGTCGGTGAGCCGGGCACGGAGGGCGTCCGCGTCGCCGCCCGGCTGTCCGACCCCGTGGAGCCCGAACGCACCACAGGCACCGCGGACACCGTCGGGCCCGCCGACCGCCTGGGCGCCGTGCTGCCCCGGGTCAGCCCCGGCCGCCTGGAGCGGATCACCCGGGAGATCACGCGCCTCGGCCCGCCCGCGCTGGAGATCGAGGGCACCGCCGTGCTGCCCGTGCTCCCCCACGAGGCGCTCCCGTACGAGACCACGCGCCCCGGCGGCGCCACGGCCCGGCCTGACGCGACGGCCGCCCCGGGTCAGCCGACCGCCACCGCCCAGCCGACCCCCGCCGGCACCGCGCCCGCGCGGCGTCCCGCGCCCCGGCCCTTCTCCCGGCGCCGCGCCGAACTGCTTCCCGCGCCCCGCGACGCCGCGCCTGCCCCGGCGCACGAAGGGCCCCGGGGCGTCGCCGCCGACGCGCTCACTCCGGTGCCCGCCTTCCCGCCCGTCGTTCCCGGCACGGTGCTGGACGAGCAGCTCGCGCTGCTGCGCGAGACCGGCGCCCGCGTCGGGACCACCCTCGAACTCGACGCCACGGCAGCGGAGTTGTGCGCTGTCGCCGTACCGCGCTTCGCCGACTTCGCCACCGTCCTCCTCGTCGACCAGGTCTTCTCCGACACCGCGCCGGAACCCGGCACCGACCCGCACGGCACGGGCCCGCACGGCACCGATCCAGACGGCCCTGCCACGGCCGCCGACCGTACGCCCGGCGCCCCCTCGAACGGTTCGCCGGCCCGTGTGGTGCGCCGCATCGCCGTCGCCAAGGGCAGCCCGCACGGCCCGTGGAGCCGCGCCCTGCCGGAGGGCGAGCTGTACACCATCCCGGCCGGGCTCGCGCCCGCGCTGGACGAACCCTTCCTGCTGCCGGTCGTCGACCCGGTGATCGCCGCAGGGCTCGCCGAGGACCTCGGGGTGCCCGCGCTCGCCCCGCTGCTGCCGGGCCGTTCCGTGCTGCTGACCCCGCTGACCGCGCGCGGCACCGTGCTGGGCCGGATGTGCTTCGTACGGGAGCCGCAGCGGCGGCCGTTCGACGCCACGGACGCGGCGACCGCCGCCGAACTCGCCGCGCGCGGCGCCGTCCACCTGGACAACGCCCGCCTGCACCGCATGGAGTCGCGCGCCGCCGCGACCCTCCAGCGCAGCATGCTGCCGACCTCCCCGCCGCGCATCCCCGGCGTGCGCATCGCCCACCACTACCGGCCGGGCGACCGGCAGGCGCAGGTCGGCGGCGACTGGTTCGACGCGGTCCAACTGCCGGGCGGGCGCGTCGCGTTGATCGTCGGCGACGTGATGGGCCACGGGCTGCTGAGCGCGGCCGTGATGGGGCAGTTCCGCACCGCCGTGCAGACCATGGCGGCGCTCGACCTGCCGCCCGCCCAGTTGCTGCGCCACCTGGACAACCTCGCCCAGCGGCTCGGCGCCGACCACCTGGCGACCTGCGTCTACGCGGTCTACGACCCGATCCACCGCACCCTCGCACTGGCCAACGCGGGCCACATCCCGCCCGTCCTGGTACGCGGCGACGGCCGGGGCGAGCTGCTGCGCATCCCGGAGGGCGCGCCGATCGGGGTGGGCGGGGTGCCGTTCGAGACGGTGGAGTTCCCCGTTCCCGACGGCAGTTGGCTGGTGCTGTGCACCGACGGGCTGGTGGAGGTGCGGGGCGAGGGGATAGACGCGGGACTGGCCGCGCTCTGCTCCAACGTGATCGAACCGCAGCAGACACCCGAGGACGTCTGCGACCAGATCCTCTCCCGCGTCCACTCCGAGGACCGCAGGGACGACGTGGCGCTGCTGGTCGCCCGCTTCGAGGGCATCGCGTCGGCGGACGTCGCCGAGTGGCAGCTCGCGCTCGACCCCTCCGAGGTGCGCACCGCGCGGGCCGTGACCCGCAAGCAGTTGGCGCAGTGGGGCCTCGGCCAGCTGTCCGACCTGACGGAACTGCTGGTCAGCGAGCTGGTGACCAACGCGCTGCGGGTCGCCTCGCACGAGGTGCAGCTGCGCCTGATGCGGGTCGGCAAGCTGCTGGTCGAGGTCAGCGACGACAACCACAACCTCCCGCAACTGCGCCGGGCCGACGCGGGCGACGAGAACGGCCGGGGGCTGGCGCTGGTCAGCAACCTGTCGCGCCGGTGGGGGACGAGCCGCAAGGCGGTCGGCAAGGTGGTGTGGTTCGAACTGCCCCTGCCGAAGGAACAGGCCCTGCCCAAGGAGCAACCACTGCCCAAGGAGCAACCACCCCCGAAGGAGCAGCCCCTGCCGACGAAGCAACCGCCCCCACTGACGGAGCAGCCGCTGCCGGAGGCAGTAGACCCTCCTGGAGGCCTGGAGGAGTAGCCGCGATCGCGGGAGGGCATGCCGCAGAGAGTCCGAAAAACCGTCCGACGGACCGCTTTTCCCCTCACGTGTGTTGTAATATACAACCATTCGAAAGGGGAATCCCGTGTCAGCTTCGCCAGGCCCCGCCGCCCGGAGCGCCGAGCGCGCCGTGAGCGGCTACGACGACAGCCGGGAGGAAGGGGAGGACCGCGAGGAGTCGGTCGAGACCATCCACCGCGAGCTGACCGCCTTCGCCCGCCGCGCCCGCTCGACGGCCGCCCGGATGCATCCGGAACTCTCGCTCGTCGCCTTCACCCTGCTCGCCCACCTCGCCGATCAGCGCGGCTGCCGGGCCACCGATCTCGCCGCGCACTACATGCTGGACAAGTCCACCGTCAGCAGGCAGGTGGCCGCGCTGGAGAAGCTGGGCTTCGTCGAACGCCGCCCCGACCCGGACGACCAGCGCGTCCAGGTCCTGCACCCGACACCTTCCGGGTACGAGGTGCTGACCACGGCGCACGCGCGCCGCCAGGAGGTCTTCCGCCGCCGCTTCGCGGACTGGCCGCAGGACGATCTGACCCGCTTCGCGGAGTACCTGGTCCGCTTCAACGAGGCGTCGGTCGCGTACGACGCCTCGGCCTCGTAGGCCGGCGCCTGCCGGTCGTCGCAGAGCGGCACCTGGCCGCGACACGGAACGCGAGGCTTCCGACGGCAGAGGCTTCCGACGGGACGAGCCGCCGATGACGCGGGCGCCCAACGCCCCTGCCACGGCCCGTCAACACCCCTCCCGCAAGCCGCCGTTCCTCCCGCAGGCCGTCGTTCCTCCCGCAGGCCGCCGTTGAGACGTCAGGCGTTCTCCACCCCGGCGGCCGAGCCCGCGTTCTCCGCCCCGGCGGCCGGCGCGCGGGGGCAGGCCGGGGCCTCGGGCATGTGACGGGCGGCCCAGTCGGCCAGCTCGTTCATCGCGGGGGCCAGCGCGTCGCCCGCGGGCGTGAGCTGGTAGCCGACCCGCAACGGCGGACCCTCGTCCACCTCGCGCAGCACCAGACCGGCCGCCGTCAGCTCGGAGAGCCGGTCGGAGAGCATGCGCTCGCTGATGCCGGGCACCGCCCGGCGCAGCTCGGCGAAGTGCGACCGCCCCTGGGCCATCAGCACGGCGATGATCACACCGGTCCAGCGCTTGCCGAGCAGCGTGAAGACGCGGGTGATTCCCTGGTCGATCGCGTTGCACTCCTGAGGATCCCGCATGGGCCCATCGTACTGCATCGTTCGCAGTCACTATATTTTTGTTAGTAGGTGTGGTATCTCTAGTGGAGGTAAGGATTTCAACTAACTGGGCCCCATGGAGGACCGTCATGGCCACCCTGCTGCACATCGACTCCTCGCTGAACGGCGACAACTCCGCCTCGCGTGCCGTCACCGCCACCTTCCGCAAGGAATGGGAGGCCCAGCACCCGGGCGGCACGGTGATCTACCGCGATCTCGCAGCCGAGCCCCTGCCGCACCTCGACACGGCCGCCGCGAGCGCGGGCTTCGCCGACCCGGCCACCCACACCCCGGAGCAGGCGGAGGGGTTCGCCCTGCGGGTGAAGCTGGCGGAGGAGCTGGAGCGGGCCGACGCGGTGCTCATCGGCGCGCCGATGTACAACTTCACGATCCCCTCCACCCTGAAGGCGTGGCTGGACCAGGTCATCCTCATGGGACGCACTTCCGGTGAGAACCCCTCCGCCAAGGGCACCCCGGCCATCGTCGTGGCCAGCCGCGGCGGCGGTTACGGGCCGGGCACCCCCCGCGAGAGCTTCGAGTTCGTCACCACTTACCTGGACAAGGCGCTGAACGGCGCCCTCGGCCTGGACGTGGAGTTCATCATCCCCGAGCTGACGCTGGCCCGCGTCAACCCGGCGATGGCCGAGCTGGTCGAGCTGGCGGACGCGTCGGCGGCCAAGGCCCACGAGACCGCGACCACCCGCGCCAAGGAGCTGGCCGCCCGCCTGGCAGCCTGATCCGGGACGGCCGACCGGTCGGCCGAACCACCGAACGAGCACGGCGAAGGGCCGCGCGGAACACTCCGCACGGCCCTTCGCCGTGATCCGGCTCACCGCCGGCCCTCGCCCCCTCGACGGCCGGCGGCCACGTCAACGACGGCGGCGCTGTCATCCGTACGGAAAGCGGCACCGTCAACGACGGCGGCGCCGTCAGCCGTGCGGAAAGGCGCCGTCATCCGTCGGAAAGAAGACCCTCACAGCGTCACGCCGAAGTCGCGGGCGATGCCGACCAGGCCGGACGCGTAGCCCTGACCGATCGCGCGGAACTTCCACTCCGCGCCGTTGCGGTACAGCTCGCCGAAGACCATCGCGGTCTCGGTGGAGGCGTCCTCCGTGAGGTCGTAGCGCGCCAGCTCCTTGCCGTCCGCCTGGTTGACGACGCGGATGAACGCGTTGCGCACCTGTCCGAAGCTCTGGCCGCGGCCCTCGGCCTCGTAGATGGAGACCGGGAAGACGATCTTGTCGACCTCGGGCGCGACGGCCGCGAGGTTCACCTTGATCGCCTCGTCGTCGCCCTCGCCCTCACCGGTGAGGTTGTCGCCGGTGTGCTCGACGGCGCCGTCGGGGCTCTTGAGGTTGTTGAAGAAGACGAAGTGCCCGTTGGACAGCACCTTGCCGCCGCCGTCCAGCATCAGCGCGCTCGCGTCCAGGTCGAAGTCGGTCCCGGTGGTGGTGCGCACGTCCCAGCCCAGCCCCACGGTGACCGCGGTCAGACCCGGGGCCTCCTTGGTCAGCGAGACGTTGCCGCCCTTGGTGAGGCTGACACCCATTACGACACCCCGCACAATCCGGCGTGGGCCACGCCACTTGACGATTCCTTTGCCCACCCCGCCCAACGACCGCCCGCCCGGTGAGGTTCCCGCGCGACGAACCGTCGAGGCCCCCGGCGCGATCCGCGCCCCCCGGCGAAGGCCCCGTCAACGGACCCGTACACCCCCGTCAACGGACCCGTACAACGAAGAAGACCCCCGCTCCGGATCTCCGGAGCGGGGGTCTCACTCTGTGCGCGAGGGGGGAGTTGAACCCCCACGCCCTTTCGGGCACTGGAACCTGAATCCAGCGCGTCTGCCTATTCCGCCACCCGCGCATTGGGTGCTGCCGTTCGATTCTGCCACACTTTCCGAGCCGTTCTTGCTGGCCTTCGGAACCGGTGGGAGCGCCTCCCGACGTCCTGAAGACTAGCACGTCATCCGGGGTGGATTCACATCCGTTCCCGGGGGCAGGGCTCCAGGGGGCAGGGGGCCGGACCTGTCCACACGGGACCTTGCGGGACACTGACAGGAGCCGCATCTACCATCCCTGTGAAGACGACGGCACCGCAGTACGACGAACGTCACCGCAGCACGACAACCGGACGGAAGGCTTCCGTCCGACCCGCGTCGGGGCCGCGGTGTGTGAGGGTCGACACTGTTGTAGTCGATGGCTGAGGGGAACCACCTGATTTCCCGTCGCGTGGATACGATCAGTAAGCAGTACGAAGCGAGAACCGCACCGTACGGAAGCGGAACCGAGGAAGGAGGTGCCCCGTGGGAGTACTGAAGCGCTTCGAGCAGCGACTCGAAGGTCTCGTCAACGGCACCTTCGCCAAGGTGTTCAAGTCCGAGGTCCAGCCGGTCGAGATCGCGGGCGCGCTCCAGCGTGAGTGCGACAACAACGCGACGATCTGGAACCGCGACCGCACGGTCGTGCCCAACGACTTCATCGTCGAACTGAGCCCCTCCGACCACGAGCGCCTGAGCCCCTACGCGACCCAGCTCGGCGACGAGCTGTCCAGCATGGTCGCGGACTACGCCAAGCAGCAGCGGTACACCTTCCTGGGCCCGATCAAGGTGCACCTGGAGAAGGCCGACGACCTCGACACCGGGCTGTACCGGGTGCGCAGCCGCACGCTGGCGACCAGCGAGTCGCAGCCGCACGCCGCCGAGGCCCGCCAGTCCCACGACGCCGGGCAGTACCCGCCGTCCGGCGGCCGGCCGGCCGGTCGTCAGCAGCGGCCCGGGGGCTACGGCTACCCCCCGCAGCCCGCCTCCCCGCCGCCCATGCCGGCCGGTCCGCCGCCCGGGCGCGGCTCGGTGACCCGGCTGCCGGGCACCGGCGACCCGTCGTCCACCGCCCGGCGGTGGATCGAGATCAACGGCAACCGCCACCAGATCTCCGGCTCCACCCTGGTGCTGGGCCGCAGCACCGAAGCGGACGTGCGGATCGACGACCCCGGGGTCTCCCGCAAGCACTGCGAGATCCGCGTCGGATCGCCCTCGATGGTCCAGGACCTCGGCTCCACCAACGGCATCGTGGTGGACGGGCAGCACACCCAGCGCGCTACGCTCCGCGACGGCTCACGCATCGTCGTGGGCAGTACCACCATCGTGTACCGGCAAGCCGAAGGGTGAAGCGGGGGCAATGTCAGAGCTGACCCTGACGGTCATGCGGTTGGGCTTTCTCGCCGTGTTGTGGCTGTTCGTCATCGTCGCGGTGCAGGTCATCCGTAGTGATCTGTTCGGAACCAAGGTGACGCAGCGCGCCGCCCGGCGCGCGGAGAGCGGCCAGCGTCCGCCGCAGCAGCGCCAGCAGGCCGCGCCCGCCCCGCAGCGCCAGCAGAACCGCCAGCGCCGGGGCGCGCCGAGCAAGCTCGTCGTCACCGAGGGTTCGCTGACGGGTACGACCGTCGCACTCCAGGGCCAGACCATCACCCTCGGCCGGGCACACGATTCGACCATCGTGCTCGACGACGACTACGCGTCGTCGCGGCATGCCAGGATCTATCCGGACCGCGACGGTCAGTGGATCGTCGAGGACCTCGGATCCACCAACGGCACCTACCTGGACCGCGCGCGGCTCACCACACCGACGCCCATTCCGCCCGGTGCCCCGATCCGCATCGGCAAGACCGTCATCGAGCTGCGGAAGTAGTCGCACTATGAGCCAGCGGAGCGAGCGAGCGCGACCGAGAGGGTGGGCAGCGTGCGGATGTACCCCGAGCCGACGGGCGAGGTGCGCATGAGTCTGTCCCTGCGCTTCGCCGCCGGGTCCCACGTGGGCATGATCCGCGAGCACAACGAGGACTCCGGCTACGCCGGCCCGCGGCTGCTCGCGATCGCCGACGGCATGGGCGGCCAGGCGGCCGGCGAGGTCGCCAGCTCCGAGGTCATCTCCACCCTCGTCACCCTCGACGACGACGTGCCCGGCTCCGACGTGCTCACTTCCCTCGGCGAGGCCGTGCAGCGCGCCAACGACCAGCTGCGCGACATGGTCGAGGAGGACCCGCAGCTGGAGGGCATGGGCTGCACGCTCACCGCGATGCTGTGGACCGGGCAGCGGCTCGGCATGGTGCACATCGGCGACTCCCGCGGCTACCTGCTGCGCGACGGGGTGCTGACGCAGATCACCCAGGACCACACCTGGGTGCAGCGGCTGGTCGACGAGGGCCGGATCACCGAGGAGGAGGCCGGCACCCACCCGCAGCGCTCCTTGCTGATGCGCGCGCTGGACGGCCGCGGCCAGGTGGAGCCCGACCTGTCGATCCGCGAGGTCCGGGTCGGCGACCGCTACCTGATCTGCTCCGACGGCCTGTCCGGCGTCGTCAGCCACCAGACCCTCGAAGAGACGCTCGCCAGCTACCAGGGCCCCTACGAGACGGTGCAGGAGCTGATCCAGCTCGCGCTGCGCGGCGGCGGCCCGGACAACATCACCTGCATCGTGGCCGACGTCCTGGACGCCGAGGACGGCGACACCCTGGCCGGCCAGCTCGACGAGAACCCGGTCGTGGTCGGCGCCGTCGCGGAGAACCCGCACGGCCTGGCCGACCCCCGCCACCTCCAGACCCCCGCGGGCCGCGCCTCCGGCCTCGGCCGCGGCACGCCTCAGCAACCGCAGGCGCCGCAGGGCGCGTTCGGCCCGCCGGAGGGCGGCGACGAGGCGACGCAGGCCCCGCTGGGCAGCTTCGGACCGTACGACGAGTCGGCGGCGTCGGCAGCGTCGGAGGGCCACGCCAAGCCCCGGCGCAAGCGCAAGTGGCCCAAGCGCACCGCGATCGCGATCGCGGTCCTCGCGGTCATCGGCGGCGGGCTGTACGGCGGCTACCGATGGACCCAGACGCAGTACTACGTGGGCGCCAACGGCGACCACGTAGCCGTCTACCAGGGCATCAACCAGAGCCTGCTGGGGCTGAACCTCTCCAAGGTGCACACCGACCACCCGGAGATCGAACTCAAGTACCTGCCGACCTACCAGCGCAGCCAGGTGCAGAGCACCATGGGCGTCACCAGCCTCACCCAGGCGAACGCGGAGGCGGGCGACCTCGGCAAGCAGGCCACCGTCTGCCGGATCGTCGCCGAGAGCAAGCAGAAGACGCCCGTCACCGGCGGGAAGACCAACGGGAAGACCAGCGGCACGACCGGCACCAAGGACGGCGCCACGACCGGCGGCCAGGCCACCCCGAACGGGTCCACCGTCAGCACCGACGCGGCCGGGAACACCACGGGCCACGGCACGCCCGGCACCACCTCCCCGTCCGCCAAGCCGAGCCCGAGCCCGTCGGCGCCGGCACTCTCCGCCGACGAGCAGAAGCTGGCGCAGCAGTGCGGCACCGGCCAGCAGTAGCAGCAGGAGGGAGCGGCCCGCAGTGAGCAGCGTCAGCAACACCACCACCATCAGCTCGGTCGGGGCACCGAACCGGCGCAACACCGAGCTGTTGATGCTCCTGTTCGCGGTGGCGATCCCGGTGCTCGCCTACGCCAACGTCGGCCTGGCCAAGAACGGCTCGGTCCCCGCCGGAATGCTCGGCTACGGCCTCGGCCTCGGGCTGATCGCGGGCGTCGCGCACGTGATGGTGCGCAAGTTCGCGCCGTACGCCGACCCGTTGATGCTGCCGATCGCGACGTTGCTCAACGGACTCGGACTGGTGCTGATCTACCGGCTCGACCTGGAGCCGTCGATCACCACCAAGGCGCTCGGCGGGCCGCGGGCGCCGGGGCAGCTGATGTGGTCGGCGCTGGCGGTCGCGCTGTTCGTGGCGGTGCTGGTGTTCCTCAAGGACCACCGCATCCTCCAGCGCTACACCTACATCTCCGGGGTGGCCGCGCTGCTGCTGCTGGTCGCGCCGATGTTCTTCCCCGCGGTCAACGGCTCGAAGCTGTGGATCATCATCCCGGGCCTCGGTTCCATCCAGCCCGGTGAGTTCGCCAAGATCATCCTGGCGATCTTCTTCTCCGGTTATCTGATGGTCAAGCGGGACGCGCTCGCGCTGGCCAGCCGCCGCTTCATGGGCCTGTACCTGCCGCGCGGCCGCGACCTCGGCCCGATCCTGGTGATCTGGGCGCTGAGCATGATGATCCTGGTCGTCGAGACCGACCTGGGCTCCACGCTGCTGTACTTCGGCCTGTTCGTGGTGATGCTCTACGTCGCCACCGAGCGCACCAGCTGGATCGTCTTCGGCCTGCTGCTGGCCGCGGGCGGCGCCACGGTCGTCGGACTGACCTCGCCGCACGTGAAGGTCCGCGTCGACCAGTGGCTCAACCCCTTCGCCGGCATCGCCCAGCACGGCGCCACCGAGGCGGCCCAGGTGATGTGGTCGTTCGGTTCCGGCGGCGTGCTCGGCTCGGGCCTGGGCCAGGGCTACTCCCGCCTGATCGGCGGCATCGGCGTGAAGTCCGACTACATCCTCGCCACCGTCGGCGAGGAACTGGGCCTGTGCGGCCTGATGGCGATCCTGCTGCTGTACGGCCTGCTGGTGGAACGCGGTGTGCGCACCGCGCTGGCCGCCCGCGACCCGTTCGGCAAGCTGCTGGCGATCGGGCTGTCCAGCGCGATGGCCCTCCAGGTCTTCGTCGTCGCGGGCGGCGTGACCGGCCTGATCCCGCTGACCGGTATGACCATGCCGTTCCTCGCCCAGGGCGGTTCCTCCGTGGTCGCCAACTGGGCGCTGGTCGCGATCCTGCTGAGGATCAGCGACACCGCGCGCCGCCCGGCGCCCGCGCCCGCCTCGTCCCCCGACGCCGAGCCGACCCAGGTGGTCCGCCTGTGAACAAGCCCCTGCGCCGAGTCGCCATATTCTGCGGCCTGCTGATCTTCGCCCTGCTGCTGCGCGACAACTGGATCCAGTTCGTCGAGGCCGACTCGCTCAAGAACGACACGCACAACCGCCGGGTGCAGATCGAGGAGTACGCCAAGCCGCGCGGCGACATCATCGTGGACGGCAAGGCGGTCACCGGCCACACCACCACCTCCGGCAGCGACTTCAAGTACAAGCGCACCTACACCGACGGCCCGATGTGGGCGCCGGTGACCGGGTTCGCCTCGCAGGCCTTCGGCACCACGATGCTGGAGGGCGTCGAGGACAAGATCCTCACCGGCGACGACGACCGGCTGTTCTTCAACCGGACCATCGACATGCTCACCGGCAAGCAGCAGCAGGGCGGTGACGTGGTGACCACGCTCAACGCCAAGGCGCAGGCCGCCGCGTTCAACGGGCTGGGGAACAAGAAGGGCGCGGTCGCCGCGATCAACCCGCAGACCGGCGCGATCCTGGCGCTGGCCAGCACCCCGTCGTACGACCCGGCGAGCATCGCCGGGAACTCGACCCAGGACTCCCAGAACTGGACGAAGCTGGTCAACGACCCCAACCAGCCGATGCTCAACCGGGCGCTGCGGCAGACCTACCCGCCCGGCTCCACGTTCAAGATCGTGACGGCGGCGGCGGCGCTGGACAACGGCCTGTACAGCAACATCGACACGCCGACCGACTCCCCGCTGCCGTACACCCTGCCCGGCACCAGCACCGTGCTGAACAACGAGGGCGACATCCCCTGCAAGAACGCCACGCTGATGGTGGCGCTGCAGTACTCCTGCAACACCGTCTTCGGCAAGATCGGCGCCGACCTGGGGCAGAGCAAGATGCTGGCCGAGGCGAAGAAGTTCGGCTTCGACTCCACCACCGACACCCCGGTGCGCACGGTGGCCAGCAACTTCGACAGCAAGACGATGTACCCGTCGCAGACCGCGCTGTCCTCGATCGGCCAGTTCGACACCGCGGCCACCCCGCTGCAGATGGCGATGGTCGCCGGTGCGGTCGCCGACGACGGCAAGCTGATGCAGCCGTACATGGTCGACCAGCTGCGGGCGCCCAACCTGAGCGTCGTCGACCAGACGAGCCCGAAGCAGATGAGCCAGGCGATGACCCCGGAGACCGCGCAGAAGCTCCAGCAGATGATGGAGAACGTGGTGAACAAGGGCACCGGCACCATGGCGCAGATCCCCGGCGTCACCGTCGGCGGCAAGACCGGTACCGCGCAGCACGGCGTCGCCAACAGCGCGCTGCCGTACGCGTGGTTCATCAGCTACGCCAAGACCGACCAGGGCTCCCCGGTCGCGGTCGCGGTCGTCGTGGAGGACGGCAACGCCAACCGTGACGACATCTCCGGTGGCGGCCTGGCCGCCCCGATCGCCAAGTCCGTCATGGAGGCCGTCCTGAACAAGTGACCCGGGTCACTTGGGTTCCGCGCGGGCCACGGCAAACCGGCCGGCCGGAAGTGAATCCGCTCACGTCCGACTTCTACGAAGCGTCCGTTTTCGCACGTCACGGTACCGGTCGCGTATCGGCTCGCGGTCGGGGCCCGGATCGCCGTGAGGCGGCCGGTACGGTATGGCCGAGCGCGGTGTGCGTCATGGACGCGGCACCGGACCCGACGGGAACCTCCGGAAAAGGGAGAGGCTGGAACTGACTATGGAAGAGCCGCGTCGCCTCGGCGGCCGGTACGAGCTGGGCTCGGTGCTCGGCCGCGGCGGCATGGCCGAGGTCTACCTCGCCCATGACACCCGTCTCGGTCGCACCGTCGCTGTGAAGACGCTGCGGGCGGACCTCGCTCGTGACCCGTCGTTCCAGGCCCGGTTCCGCCGGGAGGCCCAGTCGGCCGCCTCGCTCAACCATCCCGCGATCGTCGCGGTCTACGACACCGGCGAGGACTACGTCGACGGGGTCTCGATCCCGTACATCGTCATGGAGTACGTGGACGGCTCCACGTTGCGCGAGCTGCTGCACTCCGGGCGCAAGCTGCTGCCCGAGCGCTCACTGGAGATGACCGTCGGCATCCTCCAGGCGCTGGAGTACTCGCACCGCAACGGCATCGTCCACCGCGACATCAAGCCGGCGAACGTGATGCTCACGCGCACCGGCCAGGTCAAGGTCATGGACTTCGGCATCGCCCGCGCGATGGGCGACTCCGGCATGACCATGACGCAGACCGCGGCGGTCATCGGCACCGCGCAGTACCTCTCGCCCGAGCAGGCCAAGGGCGAGGCCGTGGACGCGCGCTCCGACCTGTACTCCACCGGCTGCCTGCTGTACGAACTGCTGACCGTACGACCGCCGTTCGTCGGCGACTCGCCGGTCGCGGTCGCCTACCAGCACGTCCGCGAGGACCCGCAGCCGCCCAGCGTCTACGACCCCGAGGTCACGCCCGAGATGGACGCGATCGTCCTGAAGGCGCTGACCAAGGACCCCGACTACCGCTACCAGAGCGCCGACGAGATGCGCGCCGACATCGAGGCCTACCTCGACGGCCAGCCGGTCGGCGCCACCGCCGCGATGGGCGCGGTCGGCTACGGCTACGCGGGCGGCGGGTACGGCGACGGCGCCGCGACCACCGCGCTGCCCGCGCAGGACGGCGGCCCGAAGACCTCGATGCTGCCGCCGATGCGCGACGACGACGGGGGCTACGGCTACGACGACGACCGGCAGGGCAGGCGGCGCCAGCAGAAGAAGAACCACACCTCGACGGTGCTGCTGGCGGTCGCCGCGGTGCTGGTGCTGATCGGTGCCATCTTCATCGGCAAGTCGCTCTTCTCCGGCTCCGCCAACGACGGCATCAACGCGCCCAACCTCACCGGCGAGACGATGGCCCAGGCCAGGACGTCGGTGTCCAACGTGGGCCTGAAGGTGGCCGAGGGCGGCACCGACTACTGCGACCAGGACAAGGGCAAGATCTGCTCGCAGAACCCGTCGCCTGACTCCTCGGTCTCCAAGGGCGCGACGATCACGGTGACCGTCTCCAAGGGCGCCAAGCCGATCGCGATCCCCGACGAGTCGGGCCAGAACGTCGACACGGCCAAGCAGGACCTCCAGTCCAAGGGCTTCACCAACATCCAGACCAAGGCGGACGACGGCAACTCGGGCAAGCCCGCCAACACCGTGGTCTCCCAGGACCCGACGGCCGGCACCGACGTCGCCAAGGACGCCAAGATCACGCTGACCTACGCGGCCGCGCCGCAGCAGCAGACGGTGCCCAACGTGGTCGGCAACCAGTTCGACGCGGCCAAGCAGCAGCTGACCAGCCTGGGCTTCCAGGTCGTGGAGTCCGACGCGCAGTCCAACCAGCCGTCCGGCCAGGTCATCGCCCAGTCCCCGGGCGCCAACTCCCAGGCGAACGACGGCGCGACGATCACCCTGACGGTCTCCAAGGGCGGCCAGCAGAGCACCCTGCCCAGCGACATCGTGGGCAAGAAGCTCAGCGACGTGCAGTCGGAGCTGTCCGGGCTCAACCTCAGCATCCAGACCTCCGGCCCGAACGACGGCAAGGCCATCGTCGTCGGCAGCAACCCGCAGCCGGGCAGCCAGGTCACCCAGGGCCAGACCGTCACGTTGCAGACCATGGACAACCCGGCCGGTGGCAACGGCGGGAATGGCTGGAACGGCGACGGTGGTGATGACGGGGGTGTCATCGGGGGCGGCCTCGGGTGACGAACTGAGCTGACGCTCGGCCCACCCCGTGCCGCCGGAATCCGCCCGGCACCGCAGCACACGAGAAGGGGCCGTCGGCGGGAGTACTCCTCCCGCCGACGGCCCCTTCTCCGTACCCGCCGTTCACGCGCCTTGGCCGTACGTGCCGTTCACGCGCCGTGCGGCTCAGCGCAGTTCGGGGGGCGGGGTGCGCTTGGCGTCGACCTTCTCGGTGCGCACCAGCTTGCCCCAGACCACGTACCGGTACAGCGAGGTGTAGACCGGTGTGCAGGTGGTCAGCGTGATGTAGCGGCCCGGCGCCTTCACGCCGGACTCCTTGGGGATCTGGTCGATCACGTGGACGTCGTACTTCGAGGTCTGCGGCAGGATCGCGTAGACCCGGTAGACGAACCAGGTGTCCCGGTCCTCGAAGACGATCGGGTCGCCCTTCTTGATCTTGTCGATGTTGTGGAACTTGGCGCCGTGCCCGTCCCGGTGCGCGGCGACCGCGAAGTTGCCGGTCGTGTCCCACGGCATCGCGGCCTTCGCCGGGTCGGTGTAGTACCCCGCCACGCCCTCGTTGAGCACCGGGACCGAGGTGCCCTTCTTGACCAGCACCTCGTAGCCCTTGCCCATCGCGGGCACGTGCAGGAAGCCGATGCCGGCCCCGGTGTCGAGCGGTCCCGGACTGCCGTCCGGCTGCTTCGCCCAGCTCTGCCGCACCTTGGCGGCCTCGTGCTGCTCCTGGCGGTCGGCGACGACGTTCGTCCACCACAGCGAGTAGACGACGAAGAGCGCGAGGACCAGGCCGACGGTGATCAGGACCTCGCCGAAGACGCTTATCGCGAAGCCGATCCTGCCGCGTGTCCGGGCGCGGGGCAGCCGCACCGCGTTCCCCGCCCCCTCGTCCCTGGCGTCCTCGGTGCCCTTGTCGTGCTCGGTGGTCGCCACCGGTCACCTCGTTCTGTTGTTGTCCTGCGTGCTCAGCCGCCTTGCAGTGCCGCGGGGGTTCCCTGGCTGCGCGGTTGCTCGGCGACCATCTTTCCCCACACGATCATCCGGAACTCACTGGTGAACTCCGGTGTGCAGGTGGTCAGGGTGATGTAGCGGCCCGGCTTGGTGAAGCCGGAGCCCGGCGGCACCGGCTCGATGACGCTGACGTTCGTCGGCGAGGTCTGCGGCAGCGCGCTGGTGATCTGGTACGTGTAGTACATCCCGCGGGTCTCGACCACGACCTTGTCGCCGGGGACCAGCTTGTTGATGTAACGGAACGGCTCACCATGGGTGTTGCGGTGACCGGCGAGCGCGAAGTTGCCGGTCTTGGCCCACGGCATCGCGGTCTCCTGGGCGCCGTCGTAGTGCCCGACCTCGCCCTTGTCCAGGATCTTGGTCTTGTCCACGCCCTCGGCGATCGGCGCCTTCACGTCCAGCTTGGGGATGTAGATGATCGCGAAGACCGTGCCCGAAGGGAACTTGTCCGGCTCGCCCGCGTCGGACGAGGCCGTGCTCTGGCTCCACTGGCTCTGCAGGTGCTTCGTGGCGCTGCCCGCCGCCTCGTGGGCGAGGACGTTGGTGTACCAGAGCTGGTAGACGACGAACAGCAGCATCAACACCCCGATGGTGATGAAGAGTTCGCCGGTGACGCGGCTGGCGACGACGAGCGGGCTCTCCTTGGCGGCCCGGGCCGCCCGGCGGGCCTCCAGACGGGAGGCGGGCCTCGGGGGGCCGTCCTGGGGTGATGCGGGGTGCTCGGAGTGCTGCTCAGGGCGGTCCGCGGTGACCGGGCGCCTGCGGCCGCCGTGCTTCGCCGCCTTGCGGCGCTCGGCGCGACCACCGGGGGGCGGTGCCACGGGAGTTGGCGTCGCGGGCGCCGATGTCGCGGGGGCGGGCGCGGGAACGGGGACGGCCGCCGGGGGCGTCGAGTCCGCCTCGAAGCGCGGGAGTTCGGCGGTCGCGTCGGGGGCTGGGGCCGGGGTGCGTACGGGGGCGGGCTCGGGGGGCGCCTGCGGCTCCGGCGCGTACGTCTCGTACGCGGGCGGCGCCGGGGGGTGCTGCGCCTGTTCCCGCGCCTGGCCCTGCGCCTGGCCCTGCGGCGGTACGGGCCTGCGGGGGCGCTGCGGACGGGCCTGCGCGCCGGGCTGCTGCTGCGGGGCGAACCACGGACTGCCCTGGGATATCCCGCTGTTGGCGGCGGGCGCGGCAGGGGCGGGCGCGGGCGCGGGTGCGGCCGGGCGCGGTGCCTGGCGGCCGGGCAGCGGATCGCTCAGCGGGTCGGCGAGCTGGTCGACGGCGGCCGCGAACTCGGCGGTGTCCTCGTACGACGGCGGGCCCGCCGCACCCCCCGGCTCCGGCCGCACCGCGGTCACGCCGTGGTCCCGCCGACCACCGGCGCCAGCCCCGCCGATCGTTCGACGGCGCCGGTGTCGCCGCAGACGGCGAGCCAGTTGGCGAGCATCCGGTGACCCCACTCGGTGAGCACCGACTCCGGGTGGAACTGCACGCCCTCGACCGGCAGGTCACGGTGTCTCAGCCCCATCACCACGCCGTCGCCCGGGCCGGTGCCGGTCCACGCGGTGACTTCCAACTCCGGCGGCACGGTGGCCGGTTCGACCGCGAGCGAGTGGTAGCGCGTCGCGGTGTACGGCGAGGGGAGCCCGGCGAAGACGCCGCAGCCCGCGTGCGAGACCCGGGAGGTCTTTCCGTGCAGCAGCTCGGGGGCACGGTCGACCACGCCGCCGTAGGCCACCGCGATCGACTGGAGGCCCAGGCAGACGCCGAAGACCGGCACCCCGGCCTCGGCGCAGTGCCGGACCATCTCGACGCAGACCCCGGCCTCTTCGGGGGTGCCGGGTCCGGGCGAGAGCAGCACTCCGTCGAAGCCCGACGTCGCGTGGTCGAGGGTGACCTCGTCGTTGCGCAGCACCTCGCACTCGGCGCCGAGCTGGTAGAGGTACTGGACCAGGTTGAACACGAAGCTGTCGTAGTTGTCGACGACGAGGATCCGTGCGTGCGTCGTACTCATCAGCCCGCGCTGCCTCCGCCGTTCACCGTCACGTCGTTGAACGGAAGGAGCGGCTCCGCCCAGGGGAACACCCACTGGAACAGGACGAAGACGATCGCCACGGCGAGTACGAGCGAGATCAGCGCCTTCGCCCACACGTTGCCCGGCAGATGCCGCCAGATCCAGCCGTACATTCGGTGCCTTCCTTCCGGTTCCGCACCAGAGTAAGGGGAGACGGGGGGCACGGGTGGGCCACCCGGGCAAAGCTCTCGGCATCCCTTGACCAACCGGCCGGATTCGCGGTCCGGGCGGCCCGGCGGCCTCCCGTCAGCTCGCGGGCTGCGCGTAGTGCAGGCCCACCGTTCCGGTGTAGCCGGGCAGCGTGGTGCGCTGGTCCGCGACGGACTTCCAGCCCAGTCCGTACGCGGTCACGTACTGCCGGTAGTTGATGATCGACGGGTCGGCGTCGAGCGCGCTGCGAAGTCTGTTCTGGTCACCCACAGCGGTGATGACATAGGGCGGCGAGTAGACGCGGCCCTGGAGGATCAGGGTGTTGCCGACGCAGCGGACCGCGCTGGTGGAGATCAGCCGCTGGTCCATCACCTTGATCCCCTGGGCGCCGCCCCGCCACAGCGCGTTGACGACCGCCTGGAGGTCCTGCTGGTGCACGACGAGGTCGTCGGGCTGCGGCTCGGGGACGCCGGGGATGCGGGCGGTGGCGTTGGGCGGCGCGTCGTTCAGCGTGACGGTCAGGCCGGGGCCGGTCAGCGCGGTGAGGCCGGCCGCCTGCTCCAGGGCCTGGGTGCGGCGCTGGTCGGCGGTGCTCTGCCCGCCCTCGCGGTGCGCCAGCCCGTCGACCTGGGAGTGCAGCGCCGCC
Source organism: Streptantibioticus parmotrematis (assembly GCF_019890615.1). Lineage (GTDB taxonomy): Bacteria > Actinomycetota > Actinomycetes > Streptomycetales > Streptomycetaceae > Streptantibioticus_D > Streptantibioticus_D parmotrematis. The sequence goes on from NZ_JAINVZ010000021.1 coordinate 76,536, forward strand.
AACTGCCGGTCGAGGTCGGCGTTCTGCTGGCTCTTGGACTGGATCAGGTCCGAGGTGCGCTGGAGGGTGGCGTCACTGCGGATGTTGGTGCCGTGCGAGGTGTCGTAGCTGGTCCAGAAGATCACTCCGGCGAGGGCGAACACCGCGGCGGAGAGTACTTTGGGAAGTACCGAACGGCGAGCGGGGCCGCCGGGGCCACCTGCTCGGGTGCCTCCCGGATTGCTCATGGGACCCTTATCTCCTTCGCACCCGCGGAAGCACTACGCTAACGGACGCCCGGGGGCGGCGCCGCCGCGCTCCCGCCCGGCGACAGACATCAGATTCCGCCCTGCGCGTCCCGCAGCGCATCGACAGGAGAGTCCCTCGTGCCGAAGTCACGGATCCGCAAGAAGGCCGACTTCACCCCGCCGCCCCAGAAGGGCACCGCGATCAAACTGCACAGCGGGCGCGGCTGGGTGGCCCCCCTGATGCTGGCGCTGTTCCTGATCGGCCTGGCCTGGATCGTCATCTTCTACGTGACCACCGGCAGCTACCCGGTCGAGGCGATCGGCAACTGGAACATCGTGATCGGGTTCGGCTTCATCGCGGGCGGGTTCGTCGTCTCGACGCAGTGGAAGTAGCCCACGCGGTGGGCGGGGCCCCGGAACGGGGCAGGACACGGGCCTGAGGCGACCGCCTCGGGCCCGTGGCGTCCCGCGCGCGTCGGGCCACGGGGCGCCCGTGCCCACGGTGGCCGCGTCGCGAGCCGCCCTGGCCGTCAACCTTCCGCCTCACTTGTCCACAGAGTTATCCACAGGGACATCCACAGTGGGGAAAAGGTCGGAAGATCTGTGGATAACCTCCACGGCGTTGACGCCGGTGTGATCGGTCGTACACGGTGATCTTGCTGGGCAAACAAGGGTTCGGACCGGCGCCCCGCCGTTGCCCACACCGTGCACAGGGCCCCGCACGGTCTGTGGATAAGTCGTACGAACGAGGGGATGGCCTGCCCGGGCGCCCCCATCCGGGGGAACGAGCGGGTCAGCCGTTGATGCGGAAACCGGCGGTCAGCCGTTGATGCGGACCATGCCCGCGTAGACCACGCCGATGATCACCGCGAGCATGACCACGCAGGTCGCCCACTGCACCACGTCCCGGCGCTCGCGCGGCGCGTGCACCATCCCGTAGCCGACCACCGCGCCGGTGACCAGCCCGCCGATGTGCGCCCGCCAGTCGATGCCGCTCATGGTGAAGGTGAAGACCAGGTTGAGCACGATCAGGATGGCGATCGGCCGCAGGTCCGCCTTGACCCGCCGCATCAGCACGAAGAGCGCGCCCAGCAGGCCGAAGATCGCACCGGACGCCCCGAGGCCGAGCTCGTTGGAGGGCGCCAGCAGGAACGACAGCGCGCTGCCGCCGAGCCCCGCGAGCAGGTAGACCGCCAGGTAGCGCAGACGGCCGAGCGCGGCCTCGACCGGCGGGCCGATCCACCACAGGGACAGCATGTTCAGCGCGATGTGCGGCACCTGCTGGTGCAGGAAGACCGCGGTCAGCAGCCGGTACCACTGGCCGTCGGCGATGCCGACGACGTGGCCCGACGCCGGGTCGTACGCCTTGCCGATCAGCCCGAGGTCGGTCACCAGGGCGTTGCCGTACGCCTGTACGGCGAGGAAGACGGCCACGTTGATCCCGATGAGGATCATGGTGACCAGGCGCGGGTTGGTGGCCACCGAGCCGCCTGCGATGGTGCGCGGCTGGACCCGCACCTGGGCGCGCCGGGTGTCGGCCACGCACTCGGGGCACTGGAAGCCGACCGAGGCGCTGACCATGCACTCCGGGCATATCGGCCGGTCGCAGCGGGAGCAGCGCACACCGGTCTCGCGCTCCGGATGCCGGTAGCAGCAGACCGCCTGTTCCATGGCTCCTCTTCCCCGCTTCCCCGCGTTTCCTGCGATGTCCCGGTGACGAACGTCGCCCCGCCCGTCATACGGACGGGCGGGGCTGTGAAGTTCCCGTGGCCGCCCTTTCGGGTGGCCTGCGGCGTCAGCGGGTCTCGATCACGACCGACTGGATGACCACGTCGTTGACCGGACGGTCGGTGCGCGGGTTGGTCTGGGTGGTCGCGATGGTGTCCACGACCTTCTGGCTCGCCTCGTCGGCGACCTCGCCGAAGATGGTGTGCTTGCCGGTCAGCCAGGTGGTGGGCGAGACCGTGACGAAGAACTGCGAGCCGTTGGTGCCCGGGCCGGCGTTGGCCATCGCGAGCAGGTAGGGCTTGTTGAAGGCGAGGTCCGGGTGGAACTCGTCGGCGAACTTGTAGCCCGGGCCGCCGGTGCCGTTGCCCAGCGGGTCGCCGCCCTGGATCATGAACCCCTCGATGACCCGGTGGAAGACCGTGCCGTCGTACAGACGCGCGTTGGTCTTCTGACCGGTGTTCGGGTCGATCCACTCGCGCTCGCCGTTGGCGAGCTCGACGAAGTTCTTCACCGTCTTGGGGGCGTGGTCCGGCAGGAGCCGGACGACGATGTCCCCCTGGTTGGTCTTGAGGGTGGCGTAGAGCTGCTCGGCCACGGCGTACCTTCCATAGACTTCACTGACAACCACGAATCCTCGCACGTCCCGGCCCCGCTCCGGCGAACCGGTGGCGGCCGCCCGCGACACACGCCGTGCCCCGGATGCCCGAGCACGCATGCCGTAACGAGGGCGAACAGGCATGATCTCTATTCGGGCGGAAAGGCGAAAAGCCAGTACGCCACCGTCGTACGCCACCGAGGAGGAGGTACTCGTGACCCGCACAGACAGCGCGCGCCACGCAGCCGCGACGACGAAGGAAAGCGTGCGGCACGCTGCGGAGGTGGTGGCACCCTACGTCGGTACGGCGAAGGACACCGCCGCCCACTATGCCGACGAGGCCCGGCGCAGGATCAGCCCCAAGGTCGCGGCGGCCGCGGGCCAGGCGAAGGACACGGCACTGGCGCAGTACGACAGCTACGTCGCCCCGCGCGTGGCGCAGGCCAAGGACGCGGTGCCGCCCAAGGTGGCGGCGACCACCGCGACCGCAGCCCGGCGCACCCGTGCCGCCGCCCAGCAAGCCGCGCAGCAGGCCGCCGACTACACCGCGCCCCGCGTGAACCAGGCCGTCGACTCGGCCCGGTCCGCCGCGGAGCCGGTGCGCGAGGAGGCCGTCGCCCGTGCCGGGGCCGCGCTCGCCGCACTGCGCGGGCAGGTGTCGGCCGCCGAGGTCGAGAAGCTGGTCAGGAAGCACCAGCGGCGCGGCCGGGTCGGCCGGTTCGCCAAGCGGACGCTGGTGCTGGGCGCGCTGGCCGGTGCCGGGTTCGCCGCCTGGCGCTGGTGGAGCAAGCAGACCAACCCGGACTGGCTGGTCGAGGCACCGTCCGCGACCGAGCCGCTGGAGGACGAGGCGCGTTCCGTGCCCGGCGACACGGAGCTGGACCCGGAGGTGCGCCGCAAGCAGGCCGAGGAGGCCGCCCACCGCGCGGAGGGCGGCGAGGACTGAGTCCTCGGCGTCCTCGGCCTCCGGGTTCGCGTAGGACGACGGCGTGGGGTGCGGGGCCTGTCCGGTCCCGCACCCTCGCGCTGTCCTGCGTGCCGTATCCCGCCCTCGCGCTGTCCTGCGTGCCCTGCTCGCCCCGCCTAGTGCCGGCCGCGGCCCTGTGACGCCGCGTGCTCGGACGTGCGGGCAGGCGCCCGGCCCGGCCCAGCGTGGGTCTGCGGTCCCTGGTCCTGATCGACGTCCTCGATGACCGCCGGCACGCCACGTAGGGCGAAGAGCGCCGCGACCGCGCCCAGCAGGAGCAGCGCCGCACCGGCGAGGGTCGTCACGTGGACCGCGTGGGTGAACGCCAGCTTCGCGCCCGCCACGAACGACCGCCCCGCCTGCCCCGGCAGCGTCGCGCCCGCCTGCACCCCGCCGCTGACCGACTCCCGCGCGAGGTGCGCGGCGGAGACCGGAAGGCGCGCGGGCAGCGTCAGACCGCCGCGGTAGACGGCGGACAGTACGGAGCCCAGGACCGCGATGCCCAGCGCGCCCCCGAGTTCCTGCGCGGTCTCCGAGACGGCGGCGGCCGCGCCCGTACGGTCCCTGGGCGCCGCGGCGAGCACGGTGTCCGAGGTGACGGCGATGGTGAGGATGATCCCGCAGCCGTTGACGACCACGACCGGCAGGAACGCCCAGTAGTCGGAGTGCGGCGTCATCGTGCCGAGCCCCGCGGTGCTGACCGCCATCAGGAACAGGCCGATCGCCACCACTCGGGCCCGCCCGATCCGCGGCACCAGCACGGCCGCCAGCGGCGCCGCGGCCACGGCGGACAGCGGTCCCGGCAACAGCGCCAGGCTCGCCACCAGCGGGGACCAGCCGCGTACGGTCTGGAAGTAGAGCGAGAAGGCGAGCGACAGCGTCGAGGACGCGAACATCGTCACCGTCGTCGAGCCGACCGCGCCGCTGAACGCCGGATTACGGAAGAGCCGCAGGTCCAGCAGGGGTTCCTCGAGCCGTGCCTGCCGCCGTACGAAGACCGTGAGCGCGGCCAGCCCGACGGCTCCGGCGAGCCAGGCGGAGGTGACGTGGGCGCCGTTCACGCCGAGCGTCTTGATCGCGTAGATCAGCCCCAGCAGCCCGACCACCGACAACGGCACGCTCAACCGGTCCAGTCTGCCCGGCCGGGGGTTGCGCGACTCGGGCAGCACGACCGCGCCGACGAGCACCACGAGCGCCATGACGGGCACGTTGATCAGGAAGACCGATCCCCACCAGAAGTGGTCGAGCAGCAGGCCGCCGACGACCGGCCCGAGCGCGAAGCTCGCGGCGCCGGTACCGCCGCTGATCCCGATCGCCATGGTGCGTTCCTTCGGATCGGTGAAGGCGTTGCGCACCAGGGAGAGCGTCGAGGGCAGGACCATCGCCCCGGCCGCCCCGAGCAGCACACGGGCCGCGATGAGCGTCGCGGCACCGGAGGCGTAGGCGGTGGCCAGCGACGCGGCGCCGAACGCGGTGGCGCCCAGCAGCAGCATCCGTTTGCGCCCGAAGCGGTCACCGAGGTTGCCCATGAGCACCATCAGGCCGGCCATCGCGAAGCCGTAGCTGTCGGCGATCCAGAGAAGTTGGGTGGCGGACGGGTCGAGGGCCTTGACCAGTGACGGGATGGCGTAGTTCAGGACGCTGTTGTCGATCCCGAGCAGCATGCCGGCGACGCAGCACACGGCCAGCGTGGCCCACCGCGTCCTGGCGCCGGGCGACGCGCCGCCCGGTTCGTTCTTCTCGCGTGTCTCGTTCGTCGTCATGCGGGCCAGCGTGCGAGCCCCCGCTGACCGCGCCCGCACCGTCCGCTGACGGGAGCTGACGGGGGGCTGACGGGTGTGATGGGGGGGGCCGACTGGTGGCGCGGGATGACGGACGGCCGACCGGGGGCGCGGGATGACGGACAGCCGACGGATGCCGGGGCGGGCGGGGCGGTCTACGCGGCCCCGTCCGGCTCGGCCAGTCGTCGGCCCAGCGCCGCGTACGCACCGGCCGCGTCGAGCCCCGCGCCCCGGTCGTGGGCGGTCGCGTAGGCCTCCGCGCCCAGCGCCTCGCGCGTCGCGGCCTCGGTGACGGCGGCGTCGGGGCCCGCCACGACCTGCATGCCGCGCAGGGCACGGGCGATCCCCAGCAGTTCCGCCGCGCGTTCCGGGGCGCCGTCGAGCAGGGCCAGGTCGGCGGCGGCGTCCGCCACGGTGGCGGTGAACGGCCGGTTGCGGTCGGTCTGCGGAGCCCCGTAGGCCTCGCGGTAGCACGCCCTCGCACGGTCCCGCCGCCCACGCGCCGCGTGCAGGCGGCCACGGCAGACCAGGGTCTCGGTGCGGCTGACGTCGCCCGCGAACCACGCGGGCAGGCTCTCGGCCGCCGCCCGGTCGCACCAGCGGTCCGCCTCCTCCAGTTCGCCGCGCAGCCGGGCGGACTCGGCCAGCCCCAGGTGGGCCACGGCCAGGAACTCCGTGGTGCCGATCCGCCGGGCCAGGTCCGCGGCGGCCCGGAAGTCCGCGCACGCGGCGTCGTGATCGAGCGCCCGCAGTCGGCAGTGCCCGCGATGGCACAGCAGATCAGCCCTGCTCTCGACCGCCTCCAGCTCGTCGGCGAGCGCCATCGCCTCGTCGATCAGCCGTACCGCGCGCGGCAGTTCGCCGCGTACGGACAGAAACGACGCGAGATGGCTGCTGGCCAGCGCCTCGCCCCAACGATCTCCGAGTTCACGGAACTTGTCACGCGCGAGCGTGAACTCCCTTTCCACGACGTCGGCGTGGCCCAGCACCATCCAGTTCTGGTAGGCGACACCGATGTGGTTGAGCGCCTGGAACCAGGGGTCGGTCTCCATGAGCGCGAGTGCCGCCTCCTGACGGACGTAGGTCTCCTCGTCCGGCACCCCCGCGAACGGCGCCCACAGCAGGAACATCACGGGATACCGCACGGGGCCGCGTTCCACGGTCACCCGCACGGACTTCAGGTGCTCGGCCAGTTCCCGCTGGTCGGCCACGTCCGGCGCCGCGGTCATGACGCACAGCGCGAACTCCTCCTCCAGCCCCTCCGGCGCTCGCGGCCCCACCGCCGTCACCAACTGCCTTGCCGGAACGGCGCCTTCGTACCGTGAACCGCGCAGCAGCCAGTACGTCGAGAGCGCGGCGACCAGCCGCATGCCGGTCGCCGTGTCACCGTCCGCGACGCAGCGGTGCAGCGCGGCGTGGAGGTTGTCGTGGTCGCCCGACAGCCGCCGGAGCCAGTCGAGTTGTCCGGCCCGCCGCAGCCGCGGTTCCGCGGTGACCGCCAGGTCCAGGAAGTACGCGGCGTGCCGCCGGCGCGCCGCGGCGGTCCCGTGGGCCTCGGCGAGCCGCTCGGCGCCGTAGGAGCGGATGGTCTCCAGCATCCGGTAACGCGCCTCGCCACCGCCGTCCGGCTGATGGGCCACCACCAACGACTTGTCCACCAGCGAGTCGACGAGGTCCAGCACGTCCCCGGGGTCGATCGGTTCACCGGAAACGGCACCGGGGGGAGCGCCGTCGCGGGCCCCCTGCGCCGGGTCCGCGCAGACCGCCTCCGCCGCCTCCAGCGTCCAGCCGCCCGCGAAGACCGAGGCGCGACTCAGCATCACGCGTTCCGGCCCGGTCAGCAGGTCCCAGCTCCAGTCGATGACACCTCGCAGGGTGCGCTGCCTGGGCTGGGCGGTGCGGCTGCCCCGGGACAGCAGCCGGAACATCTCGGAGGACCGCAGAGGGGGCCCGGACTCCACCTCGGGCGGCGGGCCGAGCCGGTCGGCGATCTCACCGGCGGACAGCGACCGCAGCCGGGCGGCGGCCAGTTCGAGGGCGAGCGGCTGTCCGTCGAGCGCGGCGCAGATCCGCAGCACCGCTTCGCGCTCGTCGTCCAGCGAGAACGTGGGCCGTACCGCGGCGGCGCGTTCCACGAAGAGCCGCACCGCGGGGAAGTCGGCCACCCCGTCCGTCGCGGCGCCGAGCGGCGGAAGCGCCAACGGGGGTACGGGACAGAGGGTTTCACCGGTGATACCGAAGGCCTCCCGGCTCGTGGCCAGGATCCTGAGCGAAGGGCACCGGGTGAGCAGGGTCTCGACGAGCCCGGCGGCGGCCTCGATGAGGTGCTCGCAGTTGTCCAGCACGAGCAGCGCCGGCCGCTCCGCGAGCGCGGCCGCCAGTCGGCTCACGGGATCCTGTGCGGGGCCGTTCGGGGTGAGCAGCCCCACCTCGCGCAGGCCCAGCGCCCCCAGCAGCGCCTGCGGCAGGTCGACGCCGTCGGTGACCCCGGCCAGCGGCACGAAGCACACCTCGCCGTCGAACCGGCCTGCGGCCTCGATCGACAATCGCGTCTTGCCCGCGCCGCCGGGACCGGTCAGCGTGACGAGCCGGGAGCCATGCAAACGCCCCGCGATGAGCGCGAGTTCGCTCTCGCGCCCCACGAAGCTGGTCAGCTGAGCGGGGAGCGCTGTTTCACGTGAAACACCCGGATGGGTCGCGGTCGGGCGGGTCGATGTTTCACGTGAAACACGTCCCGCACTCCCCTCGGAGGTCTCCCCTCGCAACACCGCGAGGTGCGCGGCGGCCAGCTCCTCCCCCGGATCGACCCCCAGGCTCTCCGCCAACGTCTCCCGGGCGGTCTCGTAGACGGCCAGGGCGTCCGCCTGCCGCCCGTCGGCGGCCAGCGCACGCATCAGCTGCGCCGTCAGCCGCTCCCGCAGCGGATGTGCGGCGACCAGCTCCCGCAGTTCCGCCACGAGGTCGCGATGCCCGCCGAGCGCCAGATCGGCCGCCACCCGGTCCTCCACCGCACCCAGCCGCAGTTCCTCCAGCCGGACCACCTGCGCCGCGGCGAACGGCGCCTCCCCGACGTCCGCGAGCGCGTCCCCGCGCCAGAGCCCCAGCGCCTCGCGCAGCAGCGCGGCGGCCCGCGCCGCCTCCCCGGCCGCCAGCGCCTCACGCCCCTGCCCGGCGAGCCGCTCGAACCGGTGCACGTCGACCTCGTCGCGATCGACGGCCAGCCGGTAGCCACCCGGCCGGTTCTCGATCGCTTCCCCCAACGCGGCCCGCAGCCGCGACACCTGGGACTGAAGGGCGTTGCCGACCCCGGCGGGCGGCTCGTCCCCGTAGATCCCGTCGATCAGCCGCTGCGTCGCGACGACCCGCCCGGCGTCCAGCAGCAGCATCGCGAGCAGAGCGCGCCGCCCGTACCCCCCGACAGCCACCCCCCGCCCATCAGCCCGCCGAGCCCACGTCCCCCCGAGAATCCCAAATCGCACACAGCCGATTCTTCCCCACCGCCCAGGGCCCCCGCAGGCCCGCGGCCACGGGATTCACCGGTGCCCGCGCCGCCGGAACTCCTTCGCGAGCGCGCCCCGCGCAACAGCGTCGTGGCAACGGGGCCGCGTCGCCACGGCGCCGACATCACCCACGCGAAAAAGCTCCCCGACCCGCGTTTCCGCAGTTCAGGGAGCATCTGAGGAGTGGAGCCTAGGGGAGTCGAACCCGAAATTGTTACCCATCTGACCTGCGGAAACGCCGAAGAATCGGATATTCGGCCCCGTTTCCATCTCCCTGCACCCTGCTCCATCCGCCTCGGTCAGACTCCCGTGCTGACACGTCAGCACGGGCCTGGAACACATTGCTGAAGAGAATCTCCGCTCATGATCAAGCCCGTACTCATCATGCCCGTCGGATGATATGCGTCCGCTCAAGACCCATTGCACAAGTGAAAGCATCGATGAAGGCTCCAGACGGCGTCGACACCGGGGCATACACGAAAATCAGGACAGGCCCACGCGGGCACTGATCGCGGCAGGATCAGCGATTGATGGCAGCGTCGTAACTGGCTGACTCACGCGCAGTGCCGGACTTCGTCAAGCGGCTGCCGCACGACTGGCCGGCGAGGAGCAAGCTATGCAGCACGACACGCTGGCGAGCAACAGGCCCAGGCCGTCTTGAAGACGGTGCAGCAGACCCTGGAAGCACAGGCCAGGGCGCAGCAGCTGGAAGCCAAGCGCGACGTACGTGGCCTTCCTGCAAGCCGCCCAAGCGCTCATCGAAGACCGAAAGCGCGACCGAGGCGCTTTGGACAAGGTGCTCCTCGCCGAGGCTCAGCGGCCGTACCAGGTCCTGCGGCTGGACGGACCCGACAATGTTGCGACGCATGGGCACTTCCTGATGCAGGCGATCATCGACTCCATGGATGACCGCTCGGTGGGCGCAGCTGCGATCGACCACTGCCTGCACCAGCACGTCACCGTGGCACAGCGCCAACTTCAGGAACCGTGGTGCTGGATGGGCGGAAGCCGTAACTCCTGGATCGCAGGCGGGACGCCCGTACCCCCTGCCACCGGGACCTGAGGCGAACCAAGGTCGCATCACAATGAGGCGGCCGCTCGTTCACCAGGAACGTTACGCGATGATCCCCATGAGCAGGGGCTATGCCAAGATCCCCGCTACACCACTCGGTCTCTCGGTGGGACACCATCCGTTCGATGCGATGGTTCTCGACTTCATGCCTCGGGGCGAGCTGCGGCTGGCAGCCTGCCCGCCTCAAGGACCTTGCCAGCGGATCACCGTCGACTACCTTCGTGTCGGGGGCGCCTGAACCGTGGCTCAGGACGACTACGCCCACCTTCAGGTGATCAAACCATCTGACGATACGGGGTCGTGAGTCCGGCGGCCCTCACACCGTTATCCACAGCCTGCAAACCATGCAGATCTCCGCCGGTACAGTGGGTTCGCTGCCCAGCGTTGCGCTAAGCGAGAATCGGACGTGATCTGTAGCGGAGAGTAGCGGGTTTAGGGATGGGGATCGCGTAGGGACAGCACTGGCGACCTAACGTGCTACTTGGTGGATGGAGACATGGAGCGTTTGGAAACACCGGTCACGCGAGAGACCTCCGTCATGGGTGAGGGTGTCTCAGTGAGGCAAGCACCCCTGCCACCAGGTCGTGCGTCCGTTGACGATGGCAAGTTGAAGGACACACCAGCGAACCGGGCGCTGCATCCCGTGGTGACACCGCAGGCTCTCTTTACGGATCCAGAACTGATTGACCACGCCTACTACGCTGACGAGAAGGCTGTCGTGCTCCGCGACGACGTCCGCGCCGGGCTACGCAAATTGATCGATGCGGGAATCAAAGTCGACTGCATTGTGACTTCGCCGCCCTACTACGGGCAGCGTGATTACGGATACGATGGTCAACTCGGCCTCGAAGAGCGCCCACAACAGTTCATCGACAACCTGGTGGAAGTATTCCAGCTGTGTTGGGAGGTTCTCAGCGATACTGGTTCGCTGTGGATCAACATCGGTGACACCTACTGGAGTGGCAAGGGCGCGCATAAGAGCGGTGAAGCCAAGCAAGGGGCGCGACGCTTCGGAATCAGACCTCAAGACCGGCCCGGAGATGGCACGTGGGCGCGGCCGAAGCAGTTGCTTCTAATCCCTCATAGGCTTGCTATCGCTCTGCAGGACGCCGGCTGGCTTGTCCGCAACGACAATGTGTGGGTGAAGCCCAATCCTGTTCCAGACCAGGTACGTGATCGCTGCTCAATCTCGCACGAGTACGTGTTCCATTTTACGAAGAGCCGGTGGTACTACTTTGATCGCCTTCCTGTAGGGCGGAAGCAAGAGAAGACGGGGAGCGTGTTGCCGCCGCTCGATACGTGGGATGCGCGAACTGCCTCTGGTAACGGAGGGAAGCATCGAGCGACCTTCTCTGATGACCTCGTGAGCATCCCGATCTTGGCTTCGACGCCACCCGATGGAATTGTTCTGGATCCATTCAATGGGTCAGGAACTTCTATGTTGTTCGCTAGAGCACGTGGATTTCGGTCAATTGGGATCGACCGTAGCGAGGACTACTGCGAGCATGTTGCAGATGAGCTCAAGAGCCTAGACAGTCAACTCCACCTGGAGCCGTAGGGTGCCGATTTACCTGTCGAAATCCGACCTCAAAGAATCTGTTCGCCGTCTCGGTGAATCGTCGGCTGCATCTCGGCTTGGCGACTTCCTTGTCTTCAAAAGGGCTCTAGAAATCAGAAAGCGTGAGGCGCAGGCGGGAGGGCCTGAGCCCACTGATGTAGTCACGGGCACTAAGTCTTCCCACTTCGTTAGAGCGATCAGGGAACTAACCTCGTGTCATTCAGATTTGGAGGAAGAGGTTAAAGCTGGGAACCCGTACTTTGTTCCATTCGGGGCTATGCGTGAGGACAGTCGGGGCTACCGTTCTCATAAATACCCGTCAAATGGCCCGTCTGACACGGCTAGTCGCTGGCAGACTCGTGCCACGCCGCCGTTCAGGCTGGTGCCCGGGACTAGCCCAAAAGCCTTCCGGTTCGAGGAGCGCAGCAAGCAAGAGTTGGTGTCGTTCTTCATTGTCAAGAATGCGCAAGCTCATTTTTCAGGTGAGCGACCGCGGATAATTGATACTGCCATGTGGTGGTTCCGATTTACTGATCTTGAGGAAAGATTTCAGCACGAGCCGACCGAGGAGGAGCTGATTGATGCAGCTATCGCCGACCTCGGACTAAATCATGCTGAACTCCATGCCTTGTTTACTGCGAGCAATGAGAACCCACTCGATTTGGCGTCGCAAGTCGAATCGACGACCGCCGAGGAGTCCTTGTGACGCATGCCTTCGCCGATATGCTCGCCGATCCAGCGGAATACCTCCCAGCGGCCCCTCAGCCTCGAGCTTCGACACCACTTTCCACCCCAACGTCGACTTCCGCAGCACCACCCGCAAACCTTGCAGAGCAGATAGAACATGTCGCGCAGTACGTAGCAACCCGGGGCTTCGTGTTCGACCCTTGGCAAATTGCCGCGTTCATTACAGCTGTGCGTACCAAGCCGTTTGTGATTCTGGCCGGTATCTCGGGAACCGGAAAGACCAAGCTACCTAGGCTTGTGGCTGAGGCGACGGGAGCTAAATGTATCACCATCCCTGTCCGCCCAGACTGGACTGACAGCAGTGATCTGATCGGCTTTGAACGACTCGATGGTTCGTTTCAACCCGGAGAGCTGTTGCGTGTTGCTCGCCAAGCGCAGGAGCATCCCGAGCAACAGTTCTTCTTCGTATTGGACGAGATGAACATTGCGCGGGTTGAGTATTATCTAGCTGAAGTGCTTAGCCACTTGGAGAACCGTAGTCCGGACTCTGACGGCCGAGTTATGTCCGACCCCTTGGCCCCCCAGTTGATTGATTCAGCTGCGAATGAATGGGCGCAGGTGCGGCTGCCAGATAATCTGTGCCTCGTTGGCTCTGTCAACATGGATGAGACCACGTATGGCTTCTCCAAGAAAGTTCTTGACCGTGCTTTCGTGATTGAGTTCTCGCAAGTCGACTTGTCTGCAGTGAAGCCAGCGAATGGGCAATCTGTACAATCACCCCAATGGGAAAGCTCTCACTGGAAGGCTCGTGCGCTCTCGCTAAGCAGTCATCCCGACTGTGATACTGAAGCTGTTGCCTCTATCATCGAAACCTTGACAGAGGTCAATGGGATTCTGGAGCAAGGCCAGCTTCAATTCGGCTATCGGGTGCGCGATGAAATCACCATGTTCTGCCTCGCAGCGAAGGATTGCGCAGACCTGTTTGCTACCTCCGACTCAGGAACGGTCGATCCGCTTGATCTCGCCATCGCGATGAAGGTGCTGCCACGAGTACAGGGTGGAGGAGCGACCATCCGGAACGTACTCGACGGCCTCCACGTTTGGGCATCTCCATCTTCAGAGGAGGAAGCTCATGGATTGCCCTCGGGCAACGATTCTCAGTACCCATTCTGCGCTGACCGACTGGAGCTCATGTTGCGACGTTTGCAGGAAACGGGCTTCACTAACTTCTGGCTGTAGCGCATGGTAACCGGACGTTTGCTTCAAGTCGTTACGCCATTCGCGACTATGGAGATCCATGGGCCGCGACGGGCACGCTGGGCTCTCTCAACTCCGTCGGACGTTGAGCCACGCCTCGAGGTTGAGGCATCGACTGGCTCAGCCGGCGTGCAGGTGGTGGGACATTCTGACTCTGCCTCGGGGATAACAGGGGGAGAATTCCCACATTTCTTCGAGGATACTACTTATCGGATAAGAGTTAAGTCCCATATTCCGGGAAGATCCCCGGTGCTAGCCCACCGCGATCCGCTGCTACTTAATTCCATCGACTCCTATCCAGAGGACTTGATGTGCGCCGGGTCAGTGAATTTTGGTCGACAGGTTGGTTTGTGCACACTGGAGGTGGGTGTCGGGCACGAAACATTGCGGCTGACAATCGAGATTTTCCCTGCCAAGATTGACTATGCTACTGATTACCAGAACCTGCTCTCCGATGTAGCAGGTACGTCTCGGGCGCTTGCGTTGGAGTATCTGCGAGCCACATATCAGACGGGTGAAGCTCGTGACGTTCGAGATGCGACCAGTCTCGATTGGCTAACGCTGTTGCGCAATGAGATCAGCCTGCTTGATCGATCAATCCGGTACGTTAATGAACACCCGCACAGAGCGCTGAGTCGTGAGATTGACTATGTACGCGCCGACCGCATCAAGCGGGCAGACGCGACCATCCGCGATGCGATCGTTCGAGGCCGTGGGCGGGGTCCCTGGACTAAGCTGCCAGGCGCTGGCCGCATCCGAAGCATTCTGCCAGCATCCCGCAGCCGCGAAACCTTGGATACCGCTGAACACCGGTGGCTTCGTCTGCAACTCGCTCTGATCCACGATCGACTATCAGACATCCATGCCACTGTGTCCGCGGAGCTGGAACGGACCCGGAGAGGTGGAGGCGCCGCGCCAGCAAGGCTGGTAGCTGAGGAGGAGGAGGTTGCCGGCTTCTCTCGGAGTATCTCGGAGCTGCTGGCACTTCCGCTGTTCGACAATATAACGGAGCCTCCTCCATCAGGCTTCGCTTCGCTCACGCTGCTGAGTGGTATCGGGTACGGCGAAGCTCATCGTGTGATCATGGTGTTGAGGCTTGGGCTGTCGATCCGAGGCGAATCCTTTGACCTATCAGTCATGGATGTTCATGGCCTGTACGAAACTTGGTGTTACCTCGAAGTTCTGAGGATTGTTTTGGCGAAGATGGGTGGATCCGCCGACCTTTCGACCTTGTTGAGAGTGGAAGAGAATGGCATTCGGGTACGCCTTGCTCAGGGGCGACGCACGACCGTTACATGTAAATCACCCACTGTCACACTCGATGTTTCTTACAACGATCACTACCGAGGGCTAACGGGGCTGCAGAAACCGGATATCGCTCTTAAATTTCGGAATGATGGCTGGCCAGATCTGCTCGTTTTGCTTGATGCGAAGTATCGACTGGATGCTTCAGACGGCTACCGGCATCAATTCGGCTGCCCGGGTCCTCCAATTGATGCCATTAACGCCCTTCATCGTTATAGGGATGCGATCGTAGTTGTTCGAGGAGAAAGCAAAACTCGTCCCGTTGTGAAGGGGGCGGCACTATTTCCTCTATCCAGCGCTGCGTCTTCAGAATTTCCTAACTCGAAACTTCGTGAGGCCCTCGAATCGCTTGGAATTGGGGCACTTCCTTTCTTGCCGGGAAACGTACAACATGTTGAGGATTGGCTGGATGGACTACTGTCACTCGCACCGGAAGACCTTGCTGTGCCCGGTCCTCCGTTTGCAGGCCTGGCTGAGAGACGTAGCCGAGGTTTGGAGTGATCACGCTCGGAGAATTTTTGACCAGGTGGGAATCCCTTTGCGAGTCGACGAGGAAGGGTTCGCTTGCCGTGGCGGGGACGCAATTACCGCAACTACTAACCTAAGCATGCCGGTTATCTAGATATTTCATCCAGGAGGCTTCGCTCAGTTCGTGGTCCAAGTATCGGATCCTGAGTGTCTGGGCAACGGTTCGTTGGTATTTTGACGTCGCCGTCATCCTCATTTGGGAGACTAGTTGGTCCAAACTTGCCACCTTTATGAGATCCGGCCTATTGAGTGCTTCTCGATACAGTTCTGCCATTTTAGGTGCCGATTGGTCGCCAGGGTGATGTAGGACAAGAATGATAGGAAGTTCCCCTCCTTTGTGAGTGGTGAGCCAAAGATCGGCGGCTAGGGCATGACATCGAAGCAATTGGTTGACTGGTCGAGATTGACTTTTTCGGCCACTTAGATCCCATAGTCCAGTTTCGTTTGCTAGCGCTTGATATTTAGGATTCACGGAAACATTCAAATGACGACTGTTGAAACGGTCGGAATACTTGACTTCGACAGCAAGGCCGAGGGGGCCGCTTTCGGTTTCGAGATGGATCCACGCATCCAGCCTTGTCATGTCTCCGAGGTGAAGGCTGCGCCTCTGAGGAGCAAACTCGACATCCATCTTGGTAACCCGATTGATGTTCATGCAAATTAGGCCGCTTATGGAGCGAGCGGCCCAGTCAGGGTCTTCCTTCAAGGGGGCCAGGAGATTGATAGTCAACGCTTGACTGGATGTTAGATATCCTGTACAGCGAATAGGGTCAATCCCCCAGCCCTCGCGCCGGCGTGTTCGGTAGAGATTCTCTGCTGAAAGCGTCGTGAAGTTCTTCCCGGCTACGGCGTCTTCGGGATGTAGAATGCTGCCCCTCGGTCGACCTCCGGAGTGGGGTTCAGTATTCCCATATCTCGGAAGTTTTAGTATGTGCCGGCGGTACCATGATTGATGGAATCTAACCCGTGCCCGGTTTCCTGATTCTCCCGGGGCTTGCGGGCCGATATCCTGGATATCGGAGGGACTCGCAGTCGGGTTTGATGAGGCATTGGCCATTCTGGTACTCCGATGTGGTGCGGCGCGTCCTATACTTTCCGACCTTATCCGATTACGGAGGGCGTTTTGGGCTCCGGATGCCGCCTCCACTTGTAGGGGGTGGTGACATGTGGAGCCGTTCCTGGAAGGCTTGCTTCTCTGACGTCTGAGCTTGGGTTCGTTTGACGGCCTACGGGAGTCGAGCCTGGCTGTCGCCACTCGGCGGCCGGCATGTGGTCGCGGCGGGAACTCGGTCTTCCCCTAAGGCGTGTTGCAGAAGGCTGTGACTTTGCAGGTCAGGACCCGGTCATTGCCGTTCTGATCACACGGCCAGGGCGAGGTTGTGCATGTGGGCGACGGCTTGGACTGCGTGGTGGAGGCCGTCGCCATACTGCCGGCAGTCACGGAGAATCTTGTAGTTCTTCAGCCGGCCGATCGCATGCTCGCCCTCGCACGGACCCGGCGATGCTCCGCGTTGTCGGCTTCCTCGCCAGCCAGCAGGGCCCGGCCGGGTCGTTTGCGGTGCGGGACTACCAAGCCGGTGTTGATATAGGCGCCGTCGCCGAACACGGTCACGCCCTGACACCGCTGCGGAAGACCGGAGTCGCGCCACACATGAGCGTCGGCCCTGTTGCCCGGCGCCGGACGAGCGGCCGCCACGACCAGGCGAGTGTCGGCATCGATGATGACCTGCACGTTCGCGGAGAACCGGTAGTTGCGGCTAGAGGAACCGACCTTGTGGTCCCGGACCGGGACCAGCGTGCCGTCCACGATCCACAACCGGTCCGCGGCATCGACGGGACGTGCGGCCGACTCGAGCGCGAGGAGGGGCCGTAACCGTTGGATGACCCTGCACACCGTGGCCGGCGAAACCCCGAAGAGCGGCGCCAGCTGCCGCATGGTGAGGTTCGTCCGGTAGTAGACAGCCACCAGCAGCACCCGGTCAGCAAGCGGCAGACACCATCGACGCCCGATACGCGGCCCGTCCCCACCCCGCTCCCGCACCACCTTCAGCAACCCCTCTAACTGCTTCATCCGCAGCCCCGTAAACGTCTTCACCCACGACGGCTCAGCTCTCAAAACCCCAGCCATACAAAGGAAATGCCCAGATCGCAGCCTTCTGCAACACGCTTTAGCCTCGCGGTTTTGGTTGGGGTGATGAGGGTGTCACTGATCATCGGTCACCGGGTGGTTTCGTTCCGTGGGCGTGCTGGAGGCCCGGCGCGGTGGTCGGGTTCTCCAGGGTCCTTCGGGTTGTGGGCGGGCAGTTGGGGTGTCGGTGAGCCGGCTGGTCGGGGCAATGCGTCGAGGCGGTGGAAGGCGTCGGCGAGTTCGTTTCTCCATGGCCAGGTCGCCGATATGCGCCGGTGGACGCGGCGGCCGCCGCGGGTGAGGCGGGCGGCGACGTGCAGCAGCCGGTAGCGGGGCTTCTTGGGCTCTGCGGTGGCCAGTTCGCCGTCAGGGAGCAGGACGAGCATCCAGGCGAGCAGGTCGATCGCCGCGAGGGACAGTTCGAGCCAGGCGGTGTTGATCGCGAAGTCGCGGGAGGGGAAGCGGCCGAATCCGGTGGTCTTGCCGCACCGGATGCAGTTCTCGACGGTGGCATGGCCGCGGTGGCGGACCTCCAGGAACTGGCGGACCCGCCGCGGGAGTACGGGGTGTCGGTGAGGAACACCTGATGCCTCAGCCCCTCGTCCTGATCGAACAGGGAGAGCTGGGCGCCGGGGTGCAGGCGTTCGCGGCGCACGATGATGTGGGTGCCCGCCGGATAGTCGGTCAGGTTGACCATGCCGGTCAGCTCGGCGACCTCAGCACCGGCACGGAGCGTCCCGTCCTGGTCCAGTGCTGGATGCCACAGATGGTCGGGCAGTTGGCGGATCGCGCGGCGGTCAGCCCGGTGATATCGGCGAGATCCGCGAGCAACCACGCCCCAGCGTGCCCGACCACCCCCATCCCATCGGCAGTGACCTGGACCTTGGGACGCAACCCGATATCCTGCACGTAGAGAGTGCCCTTTGCTTGGACCGACAGAACCCCTCAACAAGATTCATCGTCCCAGGTCAGGAAGGCACTTTCGTCTTTCCGACCCACTCACAGCTGCACCCAAGTGAAACGGCGAGGCTAGGGCGGCAGCTGGAAGACGGTCAGCCAGTCCCGGCCGGCGAGTGACGGTGTGAAGTACCACGAGAAGTTGGACAGCGGATGTTTACACTGCGGGGGTGAGGTCCTGCGTGATCAAGACCCTCGTTTCGAGTGGGGTGAACAGCCTCAGCGAATCTTCTTGAAGTTGGTACGCACAGTCACCGCAACCCCCGCGATGGAGAACCCGATCTCCTCACCGAACCGGTAGGGCACAGCCGAGGTGTACTCGTCCCCCTTCGGTTCCCGGTAGAGCACGCACTCCCCGGTCAGCACGTCCACGATCAGATACGTCGAGATCCCACGCGCCGCGTACTGGTTGAGCTTACGCCCGTAGTCCTGCCCGACCGTTGAGCGCGAAACGCTTTCCGCGACGAAGTGCACATGCTCCTGATCGACAAAGGCGTCTCCGGGGCCGAGTACGCCCGCATCCACCACCAGCACATCCGGCTCGGGCGTATAACCGTCCAACTCCGGCAGCACCCCCTTGTCCCGCGTGACATGCAGACCGGGCCCCCCACCCAGTTGCTCCGCCAACTGCGACCGGATCGAGTCGTCCGCGTCGCTGTGCGCCTCCGTAACAGGCGACATGTACAGACGTCCCTGATCAAACAGCAGCTTGGCCGCCTTGGGCAGCCTCATCGAACTGCGCACCTGCCGCAGCCACTGCGCATACTCCGGATACATCGCGGTCATCACGCCTCCCAGCCCGTCCCGAGACACCGCCATCGTACGGGCCAAGCACCTCTCACCGCCGGTCCGTGAACGGTGACCTCAGCCCCGGCCCCTCACGAAGATCCCCCACTCCGACCTCGCGGTACCAGGAAATCCACCAGGAGAACGAGAACCGGGAAATCCCTTGGAATCACTGGGCACCCGAACCCCCCGTCGGCACCGACGTGCTGACATGTCAGCACAGAAAATCGGGACAAAAGAACCCCTCTGACCACATTTCCGCAGGTCAGAGGGGTTTACATGTGTGGAGCCTAGGGGAGTCGAACCCCTGACATCTGCCATGCAAAGACAGCGCTCTACCAACTGAGCTAAGGCCCCTCGGCACGGGAGGATCGCCGTGCCGGTGACCAGGGTACCGGGTGGGCGTGGGCATTCTGTACCCGGAATCGGGGCAGGCGTCCCTAGGATGGGTTTGCGGTCGTGAAGACGGGAGCCGGATGGAGAGCTCGCCGCGGGAGGCGGTGCGGGAGCGGCAGCGGGAGTGGTACGGGGAGCCGCTGGGGGATCTGTTCCGGAGGATGATCGCCGGTCTGGGGCTGAACCAGGCCCGGCTGGCCGCCGTCCTGGGGCTGTCCGCGCCGATGCTGTCGCAGCTGATGAGCGGGCAGCGGGCCAAGATCGGCAACCCCGCCGTGATCCAGCGCATGCAGGCCCTGCTGGAGCTCGCCGCCGACGTGGCGGACGGCGCCGTGGCCGTCGGTGAGGTCGCCGGACGCATGGACGTGATCCGCGAGTCCGCAGGCGGCTCGCTGACCGGCACCACCGGCTCGGCCTCGAACGGCCTCGACGGCAGCCTCGGCCGCGGTGTGCGCCAAGCGCTTCCCGCCCGGTCCGTCGTCCGCGAGATCCAGGCCCTGCTGCGCTCGATGGGCTCGGCGCAGGAGCTGGTGACCGCCTCGGACGTCCTCGCGGCGGCCCACCCCGAGCTGGCAGAGTTCCTGAGGGTGTACGGCGCGGGCCGCACCGACGACGCCCTCGCCCACTTCGAGGCCCACCAGGACTGACCAGGAGCCGCTGCATGGGTGAGCTGTTCGCCGGGCGCTACGAGCTGGTCGACCCGATCGGGCGCGGCGGAGTGGGCGCCGTGTGGCGTGCCTGGGACCACCGGCGGCGGCGCTACGTCGCGGCGAAGGTGCTGCGGCAGTCCGACGCGCACGCCCTGATCCGCTTCGTCCGTGAGCAGGCGCTGCGCATCGACCACCCGCACGTGCTGGCGCCGATGAGCTGGGCGGCCGACGACGAACAGGTGCTGTTCACCATGGAGTTGGTGCGCGGCGGCTCGCTGGCGCACCTGGTGGGGGACTACGGGCCGCTGG
The DNA here is from genome assembly GCF_019890615.1 of Streptantibioticus parmotrematis. Lineage (GTDB taxonomy): Bacteria > Actinomycetota > Actinomycetes > Streptomycetales > Streptomycetaceae > Streptantibioticus_D > Streptantibioticus_D parmotrematis. The sequence goes on from NZ_JAINVZ010000021.1 coordinate 96,967, forward strand.
CGCCGCGCTACGTGTGCGTCCTGCTCGACCAGTTGCTCGCCGGGGTGACCGCGGTGCACGCGGAGGGCGTGGTGCACCGCGACATCAAGCCCGCCAACATCCTGCTGGAGGCCACCGGCACCGGTCGGCCGCACTTACGCCTGTCCGACTTCGGGATCGCGATGCGCAAGGGCGAGCCGCGGCTGACCGACACCAACTACGTCGTCGGAACGCCGGGTTACTTCGCCCCCGAGCAACTGCTGGGCGCGGAGCCGGACTTCCCCGCCGACCTCTACGCGGTCGGGCTGGTCGCCCTCTTCCTGCTCACCGGCCGCAAGCCGGACGCTCAGGCCCTGGTCGAGCGCTACACCGCGCTCGGCGCCGTGCCCAACGCTCCGCTGGGGGTGCCGGAGCCGCTCTGGCAGGTCGTCGCGACGCTGCTCAACCCCGATCCGCAGGCCCGCTTCCGCACCGCGACCGGGGCGCGCAAGGCACTGGCGGCGGCCGTCGAACTGCTGCCGGAACCGGGGATCGACGACGAGCCGGTGGAGGTCTTCGACCAACTCGGGCCGCTGCCGGACGGGTTCGGTCCCGACGGCTCGCTCAGACCGCGCAGGACGGACGCCCAGGCTGCGCGGGACACCGCCGCCACCGGCACCACCGAAGGCCTCCGGCGCCCGCCGCTGCCGGTCCGCCGCGTCCCGGGGACCTCAGCGCCCGGCGCGTCCTTCCCCGGCAGGCCGTCCGCGTCGCCCCCGGCCCGCCTCGACGTCTACCGCATCGCGCCGCCCCGGCCCGCCCATCCCCCGCGCGCCGGCGACGCCGCGACCCGGCCGTACACCGCGGACCCGGGCGCCGTCGCGGTGCGCGAGCCGCGGACGGTCACCGTGCGGCAGGGGCCGTCCGCCAGGATCGTGGTCCCGGTGCTGCTGGTCGCCGCGCTCTGCTTCGCCGTCGGCATCTGGGCGCTCACCACGGCCGCGTGAAGTCCCGAGCGCTCACCACGGCCGCGCGAGCCCCGAGCGCCGCCGACCGGGAACGTGCCGTGCCTACCCTGGAACGCGTCGCGCCCGCAGCACCCACGCCCCGATCCCCGCCACCAGCACCGTCCCCGCACCCAGTGCCGCGTACCCCAGCGCCCGCAACCGCGGACGCGCCGTCCCGGACGGGCCCGCCCCCGGCACCGCGACCCCCGTCACCCCGAAGCCCGTTCCGGTCAGCGCGCTCACGTAGCGGGGACCGGCCTGCGGCGCACCGCTGACTGCCACGCGCAACGTGACCGGGACCGTTCCGCTCGTGTACGACGCCACCTGGGGGTGCACGCCGACCTGCACGTAGTACCAGCCCGCCACCGGCGAGCCGTTGACCCGCGGATCCTGGGACCAGCGGTTGGCGTAACGCACCGGCGGGGTCTGCGCGGTGACCGCCGCGGACGTTCCGGTGTACGAGGCCGCGTCGCCGCCCGCGTAGCCGCGCGCCGGGTCGTAGACGGTGACGCTCACGCCGCCGCCGGTGAAGCCGCCCGCCCGCGTGACGTGCGCGGCGCCGAAGGCCGCGGTGACGGAGAGGGACTGCCCCCAGTCGACGGGGACGCGGAAGTAGTGCGTGACGCCGGGCGCGAGGCGGTCGGTGTAGACGCCCGTACCCGGCACGCGGGCGGCGGCGTCCATCGCGACGGCGCCGGACAGCGGACGCGGTGCCGTGGTGACCGTGGGCGGGGGCGAGGAGACGAAGCCCTCCGGCGAACCGGCGCCCCCGCCCGCCGCGGCTCCCGAAGCCCCGGCCCCCGCCACACCCGGCTCGTTCATGAAGCGGATGTCCAGTGGCCAGACGTCCCCGGACGAGGTGCCGGCGCTGTCGCGCTCGACGACCAGCAGATAGGTGCCGGCCCCGTGGCAGGGCCCGTCCGCCCCGGCGACGCGACGGACGGCGCCTCCCACCGGGGCCGTGGCGTCGTCCGCGCCGAACCGTGCGTCGTACGCGTCGCACAGCGCGCCGCCCGAGCTCAACAGCCGCAGGCTGACACCGTCGATGAAGGAGACCCGGCTGCCCGGGCGGGGGACGGCGAAGACCGACAGGTACGCGGTGGAGGCGGCGTCCAGCCGTACCGCGTAGTACTTGGACTCACCCTTCGCGAGGCCGTCGCGGTAGGCGCGTCCCGTCTCCAGCCGGGGTGGATCGCCGGGACCCGCGCTGCCGTGCACCTCGACGCCGTCCGGGACCCAGACCGGCGTCGCCGCGGCGCCCGCGTCCGTGCTCGCCGCACGGGCGGATAACGCGAGCGGCGGCGCGGTCGCCGCCAGAGCCCCCAGAGCGGCCAGCGCCGCCAGAGCGGCCGGCAGCGCCAGGGCGGCGAACCGGTGGTGCCGTCTCATACCCCACCCCTCGAACCCCCCGAGCCCACGACCCCGCGATCCGCCGTCGTGCTGCGGCGAAGCTATTGATGTGCGAGGGCGAATTCAAGAGCGGGTGAGGCCCGGGCCGTGAGCGAGTGAGGCCCCGACCGCGCCTTGGGCGGTCGGGGCCTCACCGGAGAGTTGGGGGTTTTCAGGCGCTCGTGCCGGAACCCGCCGGTACGGAGTCCGTCGCCTCCGTCCACAGGTCCTGCTCGGCGCGGTCCGCCTGGATCTGGCGGTACACGAGGAGCCCGCCGATGGCGGCCAGTGCGACCAGGAGAAGCTTCTTCACCGCGCGACCTCGTCCTTCTTGCGTTTGGGGATCCTCCGACGCGCCCGATGATACACACCGGCCGATACCGAACAGTGACCTCCCCGCCCCCGGCGACGAGCGACCCCGTTTCGCGGCGAAGCCCACGCCACTCCCCAGCCACGCCCCCGTCGGCCCGCCCCGCAGAGAAGCCCGGGATCCAACGCTCCCGTCGGCCCGCCCCCGCAGAAATCCCACGCCACCCCGATCCAACGCCCCCGGAGCCCCGCCCCCGCAGAAGGGGGGTGCGGGTGGGCGAAGCCCCCCGCCACGCGCGGCGAAGCCGCGCAAAAACGACGAAGGCGAGGAGGTCCACGCTTTCCGTGGACACGCCTCGCCTATCGCGTTCGTGGGGCTAACAGGACTTGAACCTGTGGCCTCTTCCTTATCAGGGAAGCGCTCTAACCGTCTGAGCTATAGCCCCGCGCTGCACCGAAAGATTAGCGCACGTGGGGCCATGTCCCAAAATCGGTTCCCGCCGCTACTCGTCCTCCGCCAGCGTGAGCTCCACGCCGCCCACGAAACCGGCGGAGAGGTTGTAGACGAACGACCCCAGCGTGGCCAGCGCGGTCATCAGTACGACGTCGATCACGGCGATCACCGCCGTGAACATCACGACCCGCGGCAGCGACAGGAACGACTGGAGGTCGAACCCGCCCTGCGAACCCGAGCCGGTGGCGTCGCTGATGGTGCTGCCCACGGTGGAGAAGACACCGAGCGCGTCAAGCACCATCCACAGCACCGCGACCGCCACGACCGTGCAGATGCCCAGCGCGATCGAGAACAGGAAGCTGACCTTCATCACCGACCACGGATCGGCCTTGGCCACCCGCAGCCGGGCACTGCGGGTGCGCGGCGCGGTACGGGCCGCCGCCGGGCGGGGCTTGCGCACGCCCGGCGCACCGCTGCCGCCCACCGTCAGGCCCTGCCCGCCCTCCGTACCGGAAGGACCGGAGCGGCCGGAAGAACCGGCGGCACCGGAGGGACCGGCGGCACCGGTCGGCGGCAGGGGAGAAGCGGAGCCGGCGCCCTCGGACGTGCCGGAAGCGCCCTGGGACGGCACGGTCGCGCCCTTGGGCGGGGCGTACGCCTGCGGCGGGTGGTGCGGCTGGGGCGGGCGGGCGCCGCCTCGGGTGTCTGTCACGGTTGTCCCCCCACGGTGTGGGTCGTCGCGCTGTGGTCCCTGAGAGTCGTGCGATGCGGTGCCGACGGAGCCGGAGCGCCGCCCGCGAGGGCCGTCGCCCGCGCGTCACCCGAGGTGGCGTCCCCGGCTCCTGTCACGTCCTACTCCTGCGACTCGTCGGCCGCGGGCACGGCGCCCTCGGCCCCTTCGGCGCCCTCCGCTGCGGGGGTGCCGTCCGCTTCGACCTCTTCGGCCTCCGCGCCTGCCTCGGCGTTGCGGGCGATGCCGACGACGGCGTCCCGCTTGCCCAGGTTGATCAGTTGGACGCCCATGGTGTCACGGCCGGTTTCCCGCACTTCGCTGACGCGGGTGCGGATGACGCCGCCGCCGAGGGTGATGGCGAGGATCTCGTCGCTCTCCTCGACCACCAGGGCACCGACCAGGGAGCCGCGGTCCTCGACGATCTTCGCCGCCTTGATACCGAGACCGCCCCGGCCCTGGACACGGTACTCATCGACCGGGGTCCGCTTGGCGTAGCCGCCGTCGGTGGCGGTGAAGACGAAGGTATCGGCCCGCACCACGTTCATCGACAGCAGTTCGTCGCCCTCGCGGAAGCTCATGCCCTTCACGCCGGAGGTCGCCCGGCCCATCGGCCGCAGCGCGTCGTCGGTGGCGGTGAAGCGGATGGACTGCGCCTTGCGGCTGATCAGCAGCAGATCGTCCTCGGCGGAGACCAGTTCGGCGCCGATCAGCTCGTCCTCGCGGCCGTCGTCCATCGCGCGCAGGTTGATCGCGATGACGCCGCCGGCCCGCGGGGAGTCGTAGTCCTTGAGCGGGGTCTTCTTCACCAGGCCGGACTTGGTGGCGAGCACCAGGTAGGGCGCCGCCTCGTAGTCACGCACCGCCATGATCTGCGCGATGTGCTCGTCCGGCTGGAACGCCAGCAGGTTGGCGACGTGCTGGCCGCGCGCGTCCCGTCCGGCGTCCGGGAGTTCGTACGCCTTGGCGCGGTAGACGCGGCCCTTGTTGGTGAAGAACAGCAGCCAGTTGTGCGTGGTGGTGACGAAGAAGTGGTCGACGATGTCGTCCTGCTTCAGCTGGGTGCCGCGCACGCCCTTGCCGCCGCGCTTCTGCGAGCGGTAGTGCTCGGTCTTGGTGCGCTTGACGTAGCCGCCACGCGTGATGGTGACGACGATGTCCTCCTCGGCGATCAGGTCCTCGATGGACATGTCGCCGTCGAAGGGCACCAGCTGGCTGCGCCGGTCGTCGCCGAACTTCTCGACGATCGCGGTCAGCTCCTCGCTGATGATGCCGCGCTGCCGCTCCGGCGAGGCGAGGATCGCGTTGTACTCGTCGATCTTCGCCTGGAGTTCGTCGTGCTCGGCGACGATCTTCTGCCGCTCCAGGGCGGCCAGGCGGCGCAGCTGCATCTCCAGGATCGCGTTGGCCTGGATCTCGTCGATCTCCAGCAGGTCCATCAGGCCGCCGCGCGCGGTGTCGACGGTGTCGCTGCGCCGGATCAGCGCGATGACCTCGTCGATGGCGTCCAGGGCCTTGAGCAGGCCGCGCAGGATGTGGGCGCGCTCCTCCGCCTTGCGCAGCCGGAAGCGGGTGCGGCGGACGATGACCTCGATCTGGTGCGTCACCCAGTGACGGATGAACGCGTCGAGCGACAGGGTGCGCGGCACACCGTCGACCAGCGCCAGCATGTTGGCGCCGAAGTTGGTCTGCAGGTCGGTGTGCTTGTAGAGGTTGTTGAGCACGACCTTGGCGACCGCGTCCCGCTTCAGGACGATGACCAGGCGCTGGCCGGTGCGCGAGGAGGTCTCGTCGCGCACGTCGGCGATGCCGCCGACCCTGCCGTCCTTGACGAGGTCGGCGATCTTCTGCGCGAGGTTGTCCGGGTTGACCTGGTACGGCAGTTCGGTGACGACCAGGCACTGGCGGTTCTGGATCTCCTCGACCTCGACGACCGCGCGCATGGTGATCGAGCCGCGCCCGGTGCGGTACGCGTCCTCGATGCCGCGGCGGCCGACGACCAGGCCGCCGGTGGGGAAGTCCGGGCCCTTGATGCGCTGCATCAGGGCTTCGAGCAGTTCCTCGGCGGAGGCGGCCGGGTTGGCCAGGTACCACTGGGCGCCCTCGGCGACCTCGCGCAGGTTGTGCGGCGGGATGTTGGTCGCCATGCCGACCGCGATGCCGGCGGAGCCGTTGATCAGCAGGTTGGGGAAGCGCGACGGCAGGACCGTCGGCTCCTGGTTGCGGCCGTCGTAGTTGTCCTGGAAGTCGACGGTGTCCTCGTCGATGTCCCGGACCATCTCCATCGACAGCGGCGCCATCTTGCACTCGGTGTACCGCATGGCGGCGGCCGGGTCGTTGCCCGGGGAACCGAAGTTGCCGTTGGAGTCCACCAGCGGCATCCGCATCGCCCACGACTGCGCCAGGCGCACCAGGGCGTCGTAGATGGAGGCGTCGCCGTGCGGGTGGTACGTACCCATGACGTCACCGACGACGCGGGCGCACTTGTAGAAGCCCTTCTCGGGCCGGTAGCCACCGTCGTACATCGCGTACAGCACCCGGCGGTGCACCGGCTTGAGCCCGTCGCGCACGTCCGGCAGCGCACGCGAGACGATCACGCTCATCGCGTAGTCGAGGTAGCTGCGCTGCATCTCGGTTTCGAGCCCGACCGGCTCGACGCGCATCCCGACGCCCTCGACGGCGGCCGGGCCGCCCTCCGGCGTGACGGGCGTGGGGGAGCCGTCGGGGGTGATGGGGGTCTCGTCGGCCATTGCTGGTCAAAGTCCTTTCGCGGTCCGGCTGTTCGGCAGGCCGACTCAGATGTCGAGGAAGCGGACGTCCTTGGCGTTGCGCTGGATGAACGAGCGCCGCGCCTCGACGTCCTCGCCCATCAGGACGGAGAACAGGTCGTCGGCCTGGGCCGCGTCGTCCAGGCTGACCTGGCCGAGGACCCGGTGGTCGATGTCCATGGTGGTCACCCGCAGTTCCTCGGCGTTCATCTCGCCGAGACCCTTGAAGCGCTGCACCGAGTCGTCCCTGATGCGCTTGCCGGCCTGCTTGCCCAGCTCGATCAGCGCGTCGCGCTCGCGGTCGGAGTACGCGTACTCGACGTCGTTCTCGCGCCACTTGATCTTGTACAGCGGCGGGCGGGAGAGGTAGACGTGCCCGGCCTCGACCAGCGGCCGCATGAAGCGGAACAGGAAGGTCAGCAGCAGGGTGTTGATGTGCTGGCCGTCGACGTCGGCGTCCGCCATCAGGATGATCTTGTGATAGCGCAGCTTCGCGATGTCGAAGTCGTCGTGGACACCGGTGCCGAAGGCCGAGATGAGGGCCTGGATCTCCTGGTTCTGCAGGATCTTGTCGATCCTGGCCTTCTCCACGTTGAGGATCTTGCCGCGGATCGGGAGGATCGCCTGGTACTGCGGGTCACGGCCGGACTTGGCCGAGCCGCCCGCGGAGTCGCCCTCGACGATGAAGATCTCGCACTTGGCCGGGTCGTTGGACTGGCAGTCCGACAGCTTGCCGGGCAGCGACGCGCTCTCCAGCAGCCCCTTGCGCCGGGTCAGGTCGCGCGCCTTGCGGGCGGCGACCCGGGCGGTGGCGGCCTGGATGCCCTTGCGGACGATGTCGGCGGCCTCGTTGGGGTTGCGGTCGAACCAGTCGGTGAGGTGCTCGTGCACGACCTTCTGGACGTACGTCTTCGCCTCGGTGTTGCCCAGCTTGGTCTTGGTCTGGCCCTCGAACTGCGGCTCGCCCAGCTTCACCGAGATGATCGCGGTCAGACCCTCGCGGATGTCCTCGCCGCTGAGGTTCTCGTCCTTCTCGCGCAGCAGCTTCTTCTCCCGCGCGTAGCGGTTGACCAGGCCGGTCAGCGCGGCGCGGAAGCCCTCCTCATGGGTGCCGCCCTCGTGGGTGTGGATGGTGTTGGCGAACGAGTAGACACCCTCGGTGTACTGGGAGTTCCACTGCATCGCCAGCTCCACCGACAGGAGCCGCTCGGTGTCCTCGGCCTCCACGGAGATCACCGAGGGGTGGATGACCTCGCCCTTGCGGGAGTTGAGGTACTTCACGAAGTCGACGATGCCGCCCTCGTAGTGGTACCGCACCGACAGCGGGTTGCCCTCCTCGTCGACGTGCTCGGGGCGCTCGTCGGTCAGCGAGATGGTCAGGCCCTTGTTGAGGAACGCCATCTCCTGGAAGCGCCGCGAGAGGGTCTCGAAGGAGTACTCGGTGGTCTCGAAGATGTCGCCGTCGGCCCAGAACGTCACCGACGTGCCGGTCTCGTCGGTCGCCTCGTGCTGCGCCAGCGGCGCGGTGGGCACGCCCAGCTTGTAGTCCTGGGTCCAGCGGTGGCCGTCGGTCCTGACCTCCACGGCGACCCGGTGGGACAGCGCGTTCACCACGGAGACGCCCACGCCGTGCAGACCGCCGGAGACCGCGTAGCCGCCGCCGCCGAACTTACCGCCCGCGTGCAGCACCGTCAGCACGACCTCGACCGCGGGCTTGCCCTCGGACGGGATGATGCCGACCGGGATGCCGCGGCCGTTGTCGATGACGCGCACGCCGCCGTCGGCCAGGATCGTCACGCCGATGGTGTCCGCGTGCCCGGCGAGCGCCTCGTCGACCGAGTTGTCCACGACCTCGTAGACGAGGTGGTGCAGACCGCGCTCACCGGTCGACCCGATGTACATGCCGGGACGCTTGCGGACCGCGTCGAGGCCTTCGAGGACGGTGATCGCGCTGGCGTCGTACGAAGCGCCGCCTGCCGCCTTGCCGTTCGGCGGAACGGTCTCGGACGGCGCGCCGTCCGTGGGCGCGCCGGTGCCGGCGGTGGGTGTGCGGTTCTCGTTGGGGTTGCCGGAATCGGCCACGAAGCGCCCTTTCTGGCACAGCACGAGCCGACTCCGGGCACGCCGGAGCGGCTACGTCGTTCGACAGGTTCCGCGAGGTCTCCCCTGCCGGTGGCAGAGGCGGGCGGACTGCTCCCCAGTCTACCGGTAGCGGCGACATAGAGGGGGGTTTGCCGGTGCCTGAGTTCCCATGTGCCGGTCCCGGAGGCCTTGCGCCGACTCCCCATACGCGGCCCTGGACTCCAGGCGGCTCACACGGGCGCTCAGGGCTTCGCCGCGATTACAGCCCGCGCCGGTCCGGTACGGGAGGGAACGTCCCGTGATGACCACTGTGACGGGCGGTCGATGCGCGCCGCCGAAAGTGAGACGTACGTCACCCGTAGGTGTCACCCGGTCCCCTGCTGCCAGGGGCACGCAAGCGACCATAGGTACGGGTGGGGCCGGTGGGACCGAGGACCTTGATCAGCTTCACCGTGCCGTGGCCCAGGTCCGCGTTGAGCCGGGCGACCAGCTGCGGGGCGAGCAGCCTGAGCTGGGTCGCCCAGGCCGTCGCGTCGCACCGCACGGTCAGCACCCGCTCGCGTTCGTCGTAGCTCTCCGGCTCGCAGTGCTTGGCCACCTCGTCGCCCACGATCTGCGGCCAGCGCCCCATCACGCCGCCCACCGCCGCCGGAGCCTCCCAGCCGCGTTCGGTGATCAGGCGGTTGATGGCGGCGCCCAACGGCAGCGGATCGCGTCCGTCGGCGCGGGCTCCGGAGCGCAGACCGCCGCGCCGGGCCTGCCGGCGTTCCTGGGCGGCGGCGCCACGGGCCCGGGCCTGCTCCTTGGCGGCGCGCAGGGCGACGCGGGCGAGATCGACGCCGGACAGGGGGGTGCCGGAGCCAGCGGCGGACGCCGAGTCGGAGGCGGACGCCGAGTCGGAGGCGGACGCCGAGTCGGAGGCGGACGCCGAGTCGGAGGCGGACGCGGACGCGGGCGTGGCGGCGGGGCCCGGGCCGGACGCGGCGGGGCCGTCGGGCTGCTGCCGGCCGGTCATACGCGGTCCACCTCTCCGTCCGAGACCCGGAACCGCGCCCCGGACAGCGCCCCGGGCACGTCGTCGTCGACCGCCGCCGTCACGAGCACCTGCTCGCCCGGAGCCACCAGTTCCGCCAGCCGGTCCCTGCGCCGGGCGTCCAGCTCGGCGAAGACGTCGTCCAGGATCAGCACCGGTTCGCCGCCCGCGCGTTCGCCGTCGGCGCGCAGCAGCTCGTACGAGGCGAGCCGCAGCGCCAGCGCGTACGACCAGGACTCGCCGTGGCTCGCGTACCCCTTGGCGGGCAACTCCCCCAGTTTCAGGAGCAGATCGTCGCGGTGCGGCCCGACCAGCGTGACCCCGCGCTCGATCTCCTGCTTGCGCGCCCCCTCCAGCGCGCCCATCAGCACCTCGTACAGCTCCTCGCGCGAGCGCGCCCCGGCGGTCTCGCTGGACGGGCGGTACTCCAGGCCCACCGGGCCGCCACCGGGCGCCAGTTGCTCGTACGCCTTGTCGGTCAGCGGTTCCAGGCCCGCGACGAGGTCGAGCCGCTGGGCCAGCAACTCCGCTCCGTGGCGCGCCAGATGCTGGTCCCACACGTCCAGCGTGGACAGGTCCGCCCCGCGGCCGCCGCCGTGCCTGCGGGCCAGCGCGGCCGACTTCAGCAGGGTGTTGCGCTGCCGCAGCACCCGTTCGTAGTCCTGCCGCACCCCCGCCATCCGGGGCGCGCGCAGGGTGACCAGCTCGTCGAGGAACCGGCGGCGCTCGCCGGGATCGCCCTTGACCAGCGACAGGTCCTCCGGCGCGAACAGCACGGTACGGACGATCCCCAGCACGTCACGCGGGCGCACCTGCGAAGAGCGGTTGATCCGGGCGCGGTTGGCACGGCCCGGGTTGATCTCCAGTTCGACCAGCTGCTGCCGGTCCCCGTGGGCCACGGAGGCGCGCACCACCGCACGTTCGGCGCCCATCCGTACCAGCGGGGCGTCCGAGGCGACCCGGTGGCTGCCGAGGGTCGCCAGATAGCCGACCGCCTCGACGAGGTTGGTCTTGCCCTGCCCGTTCGGGCCCACGAAAGCGGTGACGCCCGGGTCGAGCGGTACCTCGACCCGGGCGTAGGAACGGAAGTCGGCGAGCGAGAGGTGCGCTACGTGCATCGCGTGCGGTGGCACTGGCGAAGTCGCCGGCGCCGGCCTCCTGTTCCTCTCGACATGCCTGCTGGCGTGGCTACTTGGACTTGTCCGCGCTGGCCTCGACCGCGTGACCGCCGAACTGGTTGCGCAGCGCCGCGATCATCTTCATCGACGGCGAGTCGTCCTGCCGCGAGGAGAAACGGGCGAACAGCGACGCGGTGATCGCCGGCAGCGGCACCGCGTGGTCGATCGCCGCCTCGACCGTCCAGCGGCCCTCGCCGGAGTCCTGCGCGAAGCCGCGCAGCTTCTCCAGGTGCTCGTCGTCGTCCAGCGCGTTGACCGCGAGGTCCAGCAGCCAGGAGCGGATGACGGTGCCCTCGCGCCAGGAACGGAAGACCTCGCGCACGTCGGTGACCGAGTCGACGGCCTCCAGCAGCTCCCAGCCCTCGGCGTACGCCTGCATCATCGCGTACTCGATGCCGTTGTGGACCATCTTGGCGAAGTGGCCGGCGCCGACCTTGCCCGCGTGCACCGAACCGAAGTCGCCCTCGGGCTTGAGCGCGTCGAAGATGGGCTGGACCTTCGCCACGTCCTTGGCGTCGCCGCCGTACATCAGGGCGTAGCCGTTCTTCAGGCCCCAGACGCCGCCGGAGACACCGCAGTCGACGAACCCGATGCCGCGTTCGGCCAGTTCCGCCGCGTGCTTCTCGTCGTCCGTCCAGCGGGAGTTGCCGCCGTCGACCACGACGTCGCCGGGGGACAGCAGCCGGCCGAGCTCGTCGATCGTGGCCTGGGTGGGCTCGCCCGCCGGGACCATCACCCACACCACCCGCGGGCCCTGCAGCGCGTCCACCAGCGCCTTGAGGCTGGCGACGTCGGCGAGGTCCTGGTTGCGGTCGTACCCGACGACGGTGTGGCCGGCGCGGCGGATGCGCTCGCGCATGTTGCCGCCCATCTTGCCGAGACCGATGAGACCGAGCTCCATCACTGATCCTTCGTTCGATGCGTGCCTGACCGTAGGTCCGAGCCTACGTCCCGGCCCGGCGCCGGGCGCGGCGGACGCTGCGACCGGACGCGAGCCGGGATCGGCGGGCGGGTGCGGGACGGGACCGGCGGACGCGGGCGTGGGCCGGGTCAGCCCGACAGGCGCACCGGCATGATCAGGTACTTGTACGCGTCGTCCGCCTCGGTGTCGATCGCGGGGCGGCCGCTGAGCAGCGCGGGCTTGGTGGAGGTGGTGAACGACAGCTGCGCGACCGGGGAGTCGATGGCGCTCAGACCGTCCAGCAGGAAGGTCGGGTTGAACGCGATCGAGATGTCGTCGCCCTCCAGCTGGGCGTCGACCCTTTCCACAGCCTGTGCGTCGTCGCTCGATCCGGCCTCCAGGGTCAGCACACCTGTGGAGAAGCTCAGCCGGATCGGGGTGTTGCGCTCGGCGACCAGCGCGACGCGCTTGACGGCCTCGACGAACGGCGCGGTCTCGATCACCGCGACCGAGGCGAACTCGGTCGGGAACAGCGTGCGGTACTTCGGCAGGTCGCCTTCGAGCAGCCGGGTCGTGGTGCGGCGGCCGGCGCCCTCGAAGCCGATCAGGCCCTCGCCCTGGCCCGCTCCGGCCAGCGCGATCGAGACGGTGTCACCGCTGGTCAGCGCCTTGGCGGTGTCCAGCAGGGTCTTGGCGGGGACCAGCGCGACGGCGGAGATGTCCGGCACCTCGGGCTTCCACAGGAACTCGCGGACGGCGAACCGGTAGCGGTCGGTGGCGGCGAGCGTGACGGTGTCGCCCTCGATCTCGATGCGGACACCGGTCAGCACCGGCAGGGTGTCGTCGCGGCCGGCGGCGACGGCGACCTGGGAGACGGCGGCGGCGAAGACCTCACCGGGGACGGAGCCGGAGGCGGTCGGCATCTGCGGCAGGGCCGGGTACTCCTCCACAGGCAGGGTGTGGAGTGTGAATCGCGAGCTGCCGCAGACCACGGTGACCCGCACGCCGTCGGTGGAGATCTCCACAGGCCTGTTGGGAAGTGCCCGCGAGATGTCGGCGAGCAGGCGGCCGGAGACCAGGACCGTGCCCTCCTCGTCGATCTCCGCGTCGACGGAGACCCGGGCCGAGACCTCGTAGTCGAAGGCCGACAGGCTCAGCTGCCCTTCCTCGGCCTTCAGCAGCAGTCCGGCGAGGACCGGGGCCGGGGGGCGGGCCGGGAGACTCCGGGCTGCCCAGGCCACTGCATCCGCGAGTACGTCGCGCTCCACCCGGAACTTCACCGGAACCGCCTCCTGCTGTTTCTGGCTTGCTGGCTGTCTGTGCCGACCGTCCTCACGGCCATCTGCCGGAGAACAGTCTGACGCACACCGCTGACATCAGGTGCGGGTTGGGGTCAAGCCGGGACCTCGGGTCGCGGCGAGCTCGGAGCCCGGTTGTGCACAGGCCCGACTTCGATCTTGCTCGCTCGCTCTCTACGTGTAGTCGTAGTAATAGGGGGTGTGGATACCGTGGATAACCGGTTCCTGCCCAGGTCAGGGGTGATTTTTTATCCACCGCGCCTGTGGGTGGAGCCGGTGGACAACCCGGCTCCGCTGTGGACAGCCGGAAGTTGTGCACACCCGATGCACAGGTGACCCGGGGTTCTCCCCAGACTCGTCCCCAGGAATACCCACGTTGTCCCCAGGCCAATCCAGCACCTTGGTGTGACGGCTTTCACTCCATCCGGCGACGGGGCCCGTTTCGTTGCCGAACAGTGGACAGACCTGTGGAGAAGCTGTTCATAACTCCGGTCCGCCTGTGGGCGAGCGGTGGACAACCGCGAACACCCTTGGTGGACAAGGTCGTTGTCCACAGTCTGTGGAGGAAGGTTAACCACATTTCCACACCCTTCTGACCAGCGGCGATGATCTTCCGGCGGACACCCCTGTGGAGGGATTCGGGACAACTCCGCTCTCCCCAGGCTGTGGACAGCGGATCCGGCCGGATTCTGTGGACGAAGGGGCCTCTGACCTGCGTATTCGAACAGCGGGGGGTGGGGGTGTGGATGGGCGGTCGGCGGGGGGCGCGGGTCCGGAGGCCCTCCGGAGGCCCTCCGGAGGCCCTCCGGCGGGCCGTCGAGGGGCCTTCGGAGGGCTTTCGGGGGCCGGAGAAGGCGGGCGGGTCCGGCAGGCTTCCGGGGTCGGAGAGGCGGCGCACCGGCACGCCTTCGGAGGCCGGAGCGGGGCCGGTGCGGCATCGCGGGGGGCGTCGGCGCGTGCGTCGGCGGCCGTCCGGGCGCAGCCCCCGAAACGCCGGTGGGCGTGGGGAGAACCTGCTCCCCACGCCCACCGACAGGCCGGCCCCGGCGGGCCGGGCCGCTAGCTCTTGATGCGGTTGGTCAGCTCCGTGACCTGGTTGTAGATGGACCGCCGCTCCGCCATCAGCGCGCGGATCTTGCGGTCCGCGTGCATCACCGTCGTGTGGTCGCGGCCGCCGAACAGCGCGCCGATCTTCGGCAGCGACAGGTCCGTCAGCTCGCGGCACAGGTACATCGCGATCTGCCGCGCGGTGACCAGGACCCGGCTGCGCGAGGAGCCGCACAGGTCGTCCACCGTCAGCCCGAAGTACGCGGCCGTCTCCGCCATGATCGCGTTGCCGGTGATCTCGGGCACCGCGTCCTCGCCGCCGGGGATCAGGTCCTTCAGGACGATCTCCGTCAACTGCAGGTCCACCGGCTGCCGGTTGAGGCTGGCGAAGGCGGTCACCCGGATCAACGCGCCTTCCAGCTCACGGATGTTGCGCGAGATCCGTGACGCGATGAACTCCAGCACCTCCGGCGGCGCGTTCAGCTGCTCCTGCACCGCCTTCTTGCGCAGGATCGCGATCCGGGTCTCCAGCTCGGGCGGCTGGACGTCGGTGATCAGGCCCCACTCGAAGCGGTTGCGCAGTCGGTCCTCCAGGGTGACCAGCTGCTTGGGCGGCCGGTCGGAGGAGAGCACGATCTGCTTGTTGGCGTTGTGCAGGGTGTTGAAGGTGTGGAAGAACTCCTCCTGCGTCGACTCCTTCTGGGCCAGGAACTGGATGTCGTCGACGAGCAGGATGTCCATCTCGCGGTAGCGCTTGCGGAAGGTGTCGCCCTTGCCATCGCGGATGGAGTTGATGAACTCGTTGGTGAACTCCTCCGAGCTGACGTACCGCACCCGGGTGCCCGGGTAGAGGCTGCGCGCGTAGTGCCCGATGGCGTGCAGCAGGTGCGTCTTGCCCAGGCCGGACTCGCCGTAGATGAACAGTGGGTTGTACGCCTTGGCCGGCGCCTCGGCGACCGCGACCGCCGCGGCGTGCGCGAAGCGGTTGGAGGCACCGATGACGAAGGTGTCGAAGAGGTACTTCGGGTTCAGCCGCGCGGTCGGCTCGCCGGGGCCCGGCGCGGGCGCCGGCTGCGCGGCCAGCGGACCGGGGGCACCGCTCGGGGCGGGCAGCGGGGGCTGCTCACCGGGGCGCACACCGCCGCCGGGGCGCTCCGGGAGCTGGTGCGCCGGGAGCTGGTGCGGCTGCGGGTAGCCGGACTGACGGCCGTAGCCGGGCTCGGCGTAGTCGTCCCGCTTGTACGCGTCGCGGTCGTCCCGCTTGTACTCGTCGCGCTTGCCGTAGTCCTTGCCGTACTCCTTGCGCGGACCGGGCGGCGTCGCGTTGCCGTACGGGTCGCGGTCGTCGTAGCCGTCGTGCAGCGGCTGCTGCCAGTCTCCGGAGTCCCCGTGCCCGCGGCCGTGCCCGTGACCGTGGTCCTGGCCGCGACCGGGTCCCTGCCCGCCAGGCCCTCCGGGGCCGGCCTGCCCGCCGCCGACCGCTCCGCCGCCGTACGGGTCGGCGCCGCCGGGGCGCGGCCAGGCGCCGGGCAGCTCGCGGCCGCCCGGGTAGTCGGGGTAGGCGCGCCGCATCGTGGGTTCGTCGTCGCCGCGCCCGTAGTCGTCGTACTCGTGCCGCTGCTCGCGACGCTGTTCGCCGTAGGACGGCGGGGCGGACGCCTGCTGGGGTACGGGGGCCGGGCGCTGCGGCGCGGGCCCCGACGCACCGGGATCGGCACTGGAGTCGACGGTGATCGCGATCCTGATCGGGCGGCCGAACTCGCGGCCCAGCCCCTCGGTGATCACGTCCAACAGCCGGCCCTCCAGCACGCCCTTCGCGTACTCGTTGGGCGCGGCCAGCAGCGCGGTGTCGGCGACCAGGGCGAGCGCCTGGCAGGCGTTGAGCCAGCGGCGGTCCTTGGCGTCGACCCCCTGGCCGTCCGCGAGGAGCTGTTCGAGCACGCGCGGCCACACTGCGGCAAGATCGGCAGTCACATCGGCCACAGTGCACGCTCTCTCGATCGGTCGGTGGGGTGGGCGGTCGGCTCTCGGTCGGAGCGGGCACCGGCTCCGCCCCTGGTACCCGGGCGTCCCCGGCCTCCCACGAAGGTGTGATTCCTGGGGTGTGCGGGAAAGATGCCGGGTTGGGCCGGAGTCACCTGGGTTCGGCCACGGTAGTCAGCGCCGCATACGTGGTTCAAGTCGTTGTCCACAGGGTGTGTACAAATGTGCCATGCCCGGGCGGGCTCTGGTTCCGTGGGAGGGGTCGGCGCGTCGCGGCTCCGGCGCGGTTTGACCGGATGGCGTAGCCCCGCGTACCGTGGCGAGGTCGAGTTGTCGATGGCTGCTGCCGCCTGCCTTACGAAGGGCACAGACCACCTCGAGTGGCTGGATCAGCGGTGCACCTAGGGCGTATCGCGAGACTTCGTGGGCGCACGGTGACAGCCAAGCGACGCCCCACGCCCGTCTCGACCGAGACGACAAGCATTCCTGGAGTCCCCGAGTGAGCAAGCGCACCTTCCAGCCGAACAACCGCCGCCGCGCGAAGACCCACGGCTTCCGGCTGCGCATGCGCACCCGTGCCGGTCGCGCCATCCTCGCGTCGCGCCGCAGCAAGGGCCGCGCGCGCCTGTCCGCCTGAGTTCGCACGGGTCATGCTGTGCTGCCCACCGAGAACCGGCTGAGGCGGCGCCAGGACTTCGCGACCGCGGTACGACGCGGGCGCCGGGCCGGACGCCCGCTGCTCGTCGTGCACCTGCGAGAAGGTCAGACCACGGACCCGCACGCTGCGGGGGGGAGTGCTCCCCCGGCGCGTGCGGGTTTCGTCGTGAGCAAGGCCGTCGGTGGTGCCGTCCAGCGCAACCTGGTCAAGCGGCGCCTGCGGCATCTCGTGCGCGATCGGCTCTCCGTGCTGCCCGCGGGTAGCCTGGTGGTGGTACGGGCACTGCCAGGCGCCGGTACCGCGGATCACACAGCCCTGGCCCGCGACCTGGACGCCGCACTGCGGCGGCTACTGGGGGGAGGGGGCGTGAAGTGAAGTATCCGTTGATGTGGCTGATCAAGCTGTACCAGTGGACCATCAGCCCGCTCCTCGGGCCGGTCTGCAAGTACTACCCCTCCTGTTCCCACTACGGGTACCAGGCCATCGCCACGCACGGGGCGGTGAAGGGCACGGCCCTGACCGTCTGGCGCGTCCTGCGATGCAACCCGTGGTCCCTCGGCGGCGTGGATCACGTGCCGCCCCGCAAACGCCCGCCGTGGCACGCTCGGCTTCGCCAAGCCCTGCGGAAGACCCCCAGCGGCCAGCCGGCCGCTGACGCCGACCGGGCCGCCGAGACCCAGCCCACTGCCCAAGGAGCCTGTTAAGTGGGAACGATTCTGAGTCCCCTCTACACCGCTGTTTCCTGGATCATCGTCCAGTTCCACTCGCTGTACAGCCTGGTCTTCGATCCGGACAGCGGCTGGGCGTGGGGGCTGTCCATCGTCTCGCTGGTGGTGCTGATCCGCATCTGCCTGATCCCGCTGTTCGTCAAGCAGATCAAGGCGACGCGGAACATGCAGGTGCTCCAGCCGAAGATGAAGGCGATCCAGGAGCGCTACAAGAACGACAAGCAGCGCCAGTCCGAAGAGATGATGAAGCTGTACCGGGAGTCGGGTACCAACCCGCTCTCGAGCTGCTTGCCGATCATCGTCCAGTCGCCGTTCTTCATGTCGCTGTACGGCGTGCTGCACAACATCGCCAGCGGTCACCAGGTCGGCGTGATCCACGCGAACCTGCTGGACAGCGCGCGTAAGGCGCACATCTTCGGTGCCCCGCTGTCGGTCAAGTTCACCGACAGCGCCAGCAAGATCACCTCGCTCGGCGCCTCGGCGACCGATGTGCGGATCGTCACGATCGTCATGATCATCCTGATGTCGGCGTCGCAGTTCTACACTCAGCGCCAGCTGATGACCAAGAACGTCGACATGACGGTGAAGACGCCGTTCATGCAGCAGCAGAAGATGCTGATGTACGTCTTCCCCGTGATGTTCGCCGTCTTCGGCATCAACTTCCCCGTCGGTGTCCTGGTCTACTGGCTGACCACCAACGTGTGGACCATGGGTCAGCAGATGGTCGTCATCCGCCGCAACCCCACCCCGGGCAGCATCGCGTTCAAGGAGCGCCAGGAGCGCCTGAAGGCCAAGGGCAAGCTGGACGAGGAGCCGGCCGCCAAGGCCCGCACCGCCGAGGGCGGCCAGCCGGTCCGCCGCCAGCAGCCGAAGCGGCAGACCAAGGCCCAGCGCCAGCACACCGGCGGTGCCGCCGGCACGACCGGTGCGGCCTCCTCCGTGGACTCGTCCGGATCCGGTGGCTCGACCGCCGCGTCCTCCGGCTCGTCCGACTCCTCGGCCTCTGGTTCCGACTCGGGTTCCGCCTCCGCCGACGGAGCCGGGACGAAGAAGGAGACTCCGGCCAAGGACGCCCCTGCCAAGGGCGCGGCCAAGCCGGGGAAGTCCTCGGGCGGCACCAAGGCCGGGCCGCAGCGCAAGGGCCAGCAGCGGCCCAAGCACCCGTCGAAGAAGTAGTCCGCGGCGCTCCAGCCCCGCCGCGCGGCGCCCGTGGTACGGCGTCCGGTGGTACAGCGCACGCACGCAGGATCCGGGCGCCGGATCCGCAGCACGGATCCGCATATGGATAGGAGTCCATCCGTGACGGAAGGCAACACCCCCGTCGTCGAGGGCGAGGACGCCCTGACCCGCCTGGAGCAGGAAGGCGAGATCGCCGCCGACTACCTCGAAGGGCTGCTGGACATCGCCGACCTCGACGGTGACATCGACATGGACGTCGAGGGCGATCGGGCCGCCGTCTCGATCGTCGGTGACTCGGGCCGCGACCTGCAGAAGCTGGTCGGCCGGGACGGCGAGGTGCTGGAGGCGCTCCAGGAGCTGACCCGTCTCGCGGTGCACCGGGAGACCGGCGACCGCAGCCGCCTGATGCTGGACATCGGCGGATTCCGGGCCCGTAAGCGCGCCGAGCTGACGGAGCTGGGCACCAAGGCGGCCCAGGACGCCAAGACCTCCGGTGAGCCGGTCAAGCTGCGGCCGATGACCCCGTTCGAACGCAAGGTCGTGCACGACGCGGTGGCGGCGGCCGGGCTGCGCAGCGAGTCGGAGGGCGAGGAGCCCCAGCGCAGGGTGGTCGTCCTACCGGCCTGACCGCGGTAGGTGGGGCCCGCCCCGGCTCCGTTCCTCATGTGAATTCCTCCAGGCCCCGCCTGCGGTTCGGGAAGGCTCCCGACCATGACGCAGGCGGGGCCTGGAGCTGTCAGCCTGGTAGTGAGCGGATTCCTCCACTGCGATCCGCCGTAACCGAAGGGACGTCCCCGTGACGGAGGCAGCAGCCGAGCTTCCCCCCGCACCCGAGCAGGCGCGCGAGATCTTCGGCGATCGGTTCGCCGACGCCGTGCGGTACGCCGAGCTGCTCGCCGACGCCGGGGTGCGCCGGGGACTGATCGGGCCCCGCGAGGTGCCCCGGCTGTGGGAGCGCCACCTGCTGAACTGCGCCGTGCTCTCCGACGTGGTGCCGGACGGGGTCTCGGTGTGCGACGTCGGCTCCGGCGCCGGTCTGCCGGGCATTCCGCTGGCGCTGGCCAGGGGCGACCTGCGGATCACCCTGCTGGAACCGCTCCTGCGCCGCACGACCTTTCTGGAGGAGGTCGTCTCCCTGCTCGGGCTGGACAACGTCGAGGTGGTGCGGGGCCGTGCCGAGGAGATGATCGGCCATCTGCCGCAGGTGGACGTGGTCACGGCCCGCGCGGTCGCTCCGCTGGACCGGCTGGCCGGCTGGGGTCTGCCGCTGCTGCGGCCGCATGGCGAGATGCTCGCGCTGAAGGGCGACACCGCGGAAGAGGAGCTGAAGGCGGCGCGTGCGGCGCTGGATCGGCTCGGCGCGGTGGACACCGGTGTGGTCCTGGCGGGCTCCGGCCTGGTCGATCCCCCGTCAACTGTCGTGCGCGTACTGGTCGGTGAGAGCCCTGGTGGCGTTCGGGCGGCCACACGGCGTGCCAAGGCCGCCCGCGCGAACCGCCCGGTGCGCAGCGGCAACCGTCACCGCCGCTGACCCGGTTACCGCGATCGCCACCATCGCTGACTCGGTGGCCGCGAGCGCGACCTTTGCTGACGCGGTGGTTGAGCCGCGACCGGCTCCGCGCGGGCCTGGCTGTGCTCCATACAAACGGCCAAACCTACATATTTCGGAGTGTCGTGGAGTAAGCGGGCGCCGCCCTGTGCATCGTGTTTCACGTGAAACGTCGCTCCTTGCTGCCAGGAATCCTCAGTCGTGGCTGCGCCGCGGCCGAAGCGCGCTCGCGTAAGCCCAACCAGGTGACGGATCTATCCACAAACGCAGATTCATCCACAGGAGACCGGACCTCACTGGTTCACAACCCGGAAAGCATGGCAGGCTCTTCGCATCACGAGCTTGCAGTCGAGGAGAGTGAACCCTTGCGGTCCGACGCCAATGCCGCGGGACCGATGACCGACCCGGTCCCCGGCCCCCGTAGCGAATCGACAGGGGGCGATGTTTCACGTGAAACGCTGCCCCCCATGGACGACACCCCGATCGGCCGGGCCGCCCAACTGGCCGTGGAGGCGCTGGGACGGGCCGGAGAAGGCCTCCCCCGCCCGGACCAGACCCGAGTGATGGTGGTCGCCAACCAGAAGGGCGGGGTCGGCAAGACCACGACCACGGTGAACCTCGCCGCCTCGCTCGCTCTGCACGGCGGCCGGGTCCTCGTGGTCGACCTGGACCCCCAGGGCAACGCGTCCACCGCGCTGGGCATTGACCACCACGCCGAAGTGCCGTCCATCTACGACGTGTTGGTGGAAGGCAAGCCGCTGTCCGACGTGGTCCAGCCGGTCCATGACGTCGAAGGCCTCTTCTGCGCGCCCGCCACCATCGACCTGGCCGGCGCCGAGATCGAGTTGGTCTCCCTGGTGGCCCGTGAGAGCCGCCTTCAGCGTGCCATCGAGGCGTACGAACAACCGCTGGACTACATCCTCATCGACTGCCCGCCCTCCCTCGGCCTGTTGACGGTCAACGCGCTGGTCGCCGGTGCCGAAGTGCTGATCCCCATCCAGTGCGAGTACTACGCGCTGGAGGGACTGGGTCAGCTCCTGCGGAACGTCGACCTCGTACGTGGCCACCTCAATCCGAAGCTGCACGTCTCGACCATCCTGCTGACCATGTACGACGGCCGTACCCGGCTCGCCGCCCAGGTCGCGGAAGAGGTCCGCAGCCACTTCGGTGCCGAGGTGCTGCGCACCAGCATCCCGCGCTCGGTCCGCATTTCCGAGGCGCCCAGCTACGGGCAGACGGTGCTGACCTACGACCCGGGCTCCAGTGGCGCGCTGTCCTACCTGGAGGCGGCGCGTGAGATGGCACTGCGGGGAGCCGGCGGCGGACTCAACGTCGAATACGACGGCCAGGACGCGCACATCGCTCGCCAGAACAATGAGTACGGCCAGCACAGCATGTCGGAGGGGATCAAGTGAGCGAGCGACGCAGGGGATTGGGCCGAGGGCTCGGTGCCTTGATCCCCGCAGCACCGAGCGGCGACAAGTCCGCGGCCAAGGGGGCGGGAAACACCTCGCCGTCGGCCGTGCCGGTGCTGACCCAGGAACGCGGCGTCGCGGCGGCCAAGGTCGCCGGTCTGCCGGACCACGGTGACCGGGCGGTCTCCCCTGTGGTGGACATCCCTGTTTCACGTGAAACAGAGCCGGCGGTGTCGTCGACCTCGGAATCGATGGCCCCGGTCGCCGGTGCCCACTTCGCCGAGCTGCCGATCGACGCGATCAAGCCCAATCCTCGCCAGCCGCGTGACGTCTTCGACGAGGACGCCTTGGCCGAGCTGGTGACCTCCATCAAGGAGGTGGGCCTGCTCCAGCCGGTCGTGGTGCGCCAGACCGGGCCGTCCGCGTACGAACTCATCATGGGTGAGCGCCGCTGGCGTGCCTGCCGTGAGAGCGGTCTGACGCGGATCCCGGCGATCGTCCGCGCCACCGACGACGAGAAGCTGCTCCTCGACGCGCTGCTGGAGAACCTGCACCGCGCGCAGCTGAACCCACTGGAAGAAGCCGCGGCCTACGACCAGCTGCTCCAGGACTTCAAGTGCACCCATGAGGAGCTGGCCGACCGCATCGGACGGTCCCGCTCCCAGGTCTCCAACACGCTGCGGCTGCTGAAGCTCTCCGCTCCGGTCCAGCGCCGGGTGGCAGCGGGCGTGCTGTCCGCCGGACACGCCCGCGCGCTGCTCGCGCTGGACGACGTCCAGGAGCAGGACCGCCTGGCGCAGCGCATCGTGGCCGAAGGGCTGTCGGTGCGCTCCGTCGAGGAGATCGTCACCTTGATGGCGTCGGAACCGAGCGCGGCGAAGAAGTCGAAGGGGCCACGTGCGGGTCGTCGGTTGTCGCCCGCCCTCAGCGACCTCGCCTCGCGGCTGTCGGACCGCTTCGACACCCGGGTGAAGGTGGACCTGGGACAGCGCAAGGGAAAGATCGTCGTCGAGTTCGCGTCGATAGAGGATCTGGAGCGCATTCTCGGCACCATCGCCCCGGGAGAGGGGCGGGTTCTGGAACAGAGCCTTGCCGAGGCCGGGTCGGAGTCTGACGCGGAGGCGTGAGGCTGCGCCCGGCGACTGACGGTCGCCGGGTGGAGAGTGAAGGGCGGTTGGTGTTCCCCGCGGGGAACACCAACCGCCCTTCACTCGTCCTGGGACGGGTTGGCTGCCGGCTTCCCGCGGTCCCGGGAGTCTCGGTGTCCGAGTGGTCTCGGCCCGGTTACGATGCGGATGGGTAGGGCGCATCCCCGCGCTCGCTCCGGTGCGTCACCAGCGCGGCCGGGGCGCTCGGACACACAGAGATGAGGTCTGGACCCATGGGCCGCCGACTCGTTCCGCTCACTCTGGACAACCTCTCCGACCTGCCCAAGCGCTGCCGCGCCTGCGTCTACTGGGAACTCGATCCCGTCAGCGGCGAGGCAGCTGCCCAGGCCGGAAAGCCGGAGCTGGAGAAGGAGGCCTGGATCTCCGCCGTGCTCCTCGAATGGGGATCGTGCGGCCGGGTGGTCTACGTGGACGACGTCCCGGCCGGCTTCGTGCTCTACGCCCCGCCCGCCTACGTGCCGCGTGCGACGGCGTTCCCCACGAGCCCGGTCTCGCCGGATGCCGTGCAGTTGATGACCTCGCGGATTCTGCCGGGCTACCAGGGGCAGGGCCTGGGACGGGTGCTGGTGCAGACGGTGGCCAAGGACCTTGTCCGGCGTGGCTTCAAGGCCATTGAGGCGTTCGGCGACGCCCGCTGGGAGGAGCCCGCGTGCCTGCTGCCCGCCGACCACCTGACGGCGGTGGGCTTCAAGACGGTGCGACCGCATCCTCGCTATCCGCGGTTGCGCCTCGATCTGCGGTCGACTCTGTCGTGGAAGGAGGACGTCGAGATGGCCATCGACCGCCTCCTGGGTGCCGTGCAGAAGGAGCCGGCACTGCGCCCGCTGTAGAAGGCGCCGCACGCTTCGGCGACCTGAGACGCGAACAGGCCCACCCGCGAGGGGTGGGCCTGTTTCACGTGAAACAGCGCGTCGGTCAGCCGATGAAGTCGCTGAGGTCGCGCTCGAGGGCGGCCTTCGGCTTGGCGCCGACGATCGTCTTCACGACGTCGCCGCCCTTGTAGACGTTGAGCATCGGGATCGACAGCACGCCGTACTTGGCCGCCGTTTCCGGGTTCTGGTCGATGTTGATCTTGACGATCTCGAGCTTCTCGCCGTGCTCGGCGGCGATGGCCTCCAGCGACGGAGCGATCTGGCGGCACGGACCGCACCAGTCGGCCCAGAAGTCGACGAGCACGGGCTTGTCGCTCTTGAGGACGTCCTCCTCGAACGTCGCGTCGGTCACGGCCTTGAGCGCCATGGTCACTTTCTCCTCTGGTTGTGCGGTGCGGGGGACGGTGGGTGGGTCAGGCGACGGTTGGTCAGACGGTGGCGGCCGTCTTCTCCGGCTCGGCGGTCTTCTCCGAGTCGGTGAGCGCGGCGAGGTGGCGCTCGGCGTCCAGAGCGGCCGAGCAGCCGGTGCCGGCGGCGGTGATCGCCTGGCGGTAGGTGTGGTCGACTACGTCGCCGGCCGCGAAGACGCCTGTCACGTTGGTGCGCGTGCTGGGGGCGTCCACGGTGAGGTAGCCGTCGTCGTCCAGTGTCAGCTGGCCCTTGAACAGCTCGGTGCGCGGGTCGTGGCCGATCGCGATGAACAGGCCGGTCACCGGCAGCTCGGACGTGGCGCCGGTGCGGACGTTGCGCAGGGTCAGGCCGGAGAGCTTGCCGTCGCCGTGGATCTCGGAGACCTCGCTGTCCCAGACGAAGGAGATCTTCGGGTCGGCGATCGCCCGCTCCTGCATCGCCTTGGAGGCGCGCAGGGTGTCACGGCGGTGGACGACGGTCACGGACTTGGCGAACCGGGAGAGGAAGGTGGCCTCCTCCATCGCGGTGTCGCCGCCGCCGATGACAGCGATGTCCTGGTCCTTGAAGAAGAACCCGTCACACGTGGCACACCAGGAGACACCGCGGCCGGAGAGCGCGTCCTCGTTGGGCAGGTTCAGCTTACGGTGCTGCGAGCCGGTCGTGACGATGACCGCCCGGGCGAGGTGCACGGTGCCGGTCGAGTCGGTGACCTTCTTGATGTCGCCGGTGAGGTCGACCTCGGTCACGTCGTCCGGGACCAGCTCGGCGCCGAAGCGTTCGGCCTGGGCGCGCATGTTGTCCATGAGGTCCGGGCCCATGATGCCGTCACGGAAGCCGGGGAAGTTCTCGACCTCGGTCGTGTTCATCAGCGCGCCACCGGCGGTCACCGAGCCCTCGAAGACGAGTGGCTTCAGGGAGGCCCGGGCGGTGTAGAGCGCGGCGGTGTAGCCCGCCGGTCCGGACCCGATGACGATCACGTTGCGGACATCGCTCACGGCTGTCTTCCTCGTCTCTGACGACTACTGCTGCGGAACCCTCGCGGGGACGTCTCACCCCGCCTAACGGATCCTACGGCGCGGGCATTCCCGGGCTGTCCACCGCTGCGGCGTGCCCGGTGCCGCGTACGTCAGCGCCGGTAGGTCTGCTCGGCCAGGACCGTGCCCGTCCCGGACGGCGAGGCGCTCTCACAGGCCGCGTCCACCACATACGCGTCGACGTGGGAGGGGTCGGCCGGATGCGGCAGGACCAGCAGATAGGAGGAGTGTCCGTCGTAGCTGCCCCGGGTGAAGGCGATCGGGGTGTCCGAACGCCCGGTGGCCTTGAGCACACACCCCGGCACCGGCGGCGTGGCCTGGGTGGCGAACGGTGTGTTCTGTCCCACGTGGGCGTTGGGCTTCATGGACGAGGCGCTTCCTGCGGCCCCGAGCAGCTGGTGGACCCGGGTGGGCAACTGCGTTCCGGAGAAGGTGCCGACCTGCGCGGGATGCGGACTGCCCGCGACGTCACCGCCGGACCCGGACGACCCCAAGGACGTGACCAGGATCCCGCCGAGGCCCAGCACGGCGGCGGTACAGGCGGCTGCCAGCACGACGCGTACCCGGCGGCGCTTGGGCCGACCCCGTCCGGGACCGGTGGCGGACGGCGCGTGCCCCGCCGGACGGTCGGCCGCGGGCGCTGTTTCACGTGAAACACGCGCACCACGATCCCCGGGCCGCCCCTCGGCAGCCTTCGACGACTCCGGTGTGCTGGCGTTGACCAGCGCTTCGGCAGCCAGCGCGGCGTCGATGCGCCGTGCCACGTCGTCCGGCATGCGCGGCACCCCGGGGAGGGTACCCAGCAGACCACGGATCTCGTCGAGCGAGTCACGGACGTCGGCGCACAGCTCGCAGGCCGCGAGGTGGTCGCGCAACTGGGCGCTCTGCTCGGGAGACAGGATGCCTTCCGAGAGGGCCGAGATCTCCGAGACCTCGGGATGGACCTGGGCGGATCCGTGCGTGCCGGGCGTGGATGTCACTGCTGCCCACCTCCACCCTTCACGGCGTCCTGACGATTCGCTGCCGTCCCTTGGACGGATGCCGCCTGCGTGCGGTTCCTTCCCCCGCCCCGGCCTGCGCTATCCCTGTCGGCGGCACGCAGGTGGGTGAGGAGCGGCAGCAGCCGGGCACGGCCGCGGGCGCAGCGGCTCTTGACCGTCCCCGGGGGCACATCGAGGATCCGCGCGGCCTCCGCGACCGGGTAGCCCTGCATGTCCACCAGCACCAGAGCGGCCCGCTGATCGGGCGGCAGGGTGCCGAGGGCGCCGATCAGCTCCCGGTGCAGCTCCCCGCGCTCGGCCGGGGCGGCCGCGGACTCGTGGGGTTCGAGCAGCGACTCCAGCTGGTCGGTGTCGGACACGGCGTCGGTGCGCCGCGAGGCGGCCTTGCGGGCCCGGTCGAGGCAGGCGTTGACCGTGATCCGGTGCAGCCAGGTGGTCACCGCCGACTGGCCCCGGAAGGTGTGCGCGGCCCGGAACGCCGAGACGAACGCGTCCTGGACCGCGTCGGCCGCCTCCTCGGGATCGCCGAGCGTGCGTACCGCGACGGCCCAGAGCCGGTCCCGGTGCCGCCTGGCCAGCTCGCCGAAGGCGTCGGGGTCACCCGCCACATGCCGGGCCAGGAGTTCCGCGTCGTCGGACTCCTGCGGCGGGCCCTCGCCCAACGTCACGCGCCCCCTCCTCGTACGGGTGGCTCAGCCGGTGAATGACACTTCGGCGATGCCCTGCTTGAAGCCGGGGCTGCTGAAGCCGTCAGCCCCGGCCTTCGGCACGGCCGTCAACCACAGCACAACGTAGCGCGTCGAGACGGGACTGCTCACCGACAGCTTCGCATTGGTGGTGTCGGTTGTGACAGTGCCCAGTTTGTGGAGGCTGGAGGGGGATGCCGCGGTGGTGAGCGAATCGGCCGCGTAAAGGGTGGCGGTCGTGTAGCTGCCTCCGTAGTGGAAGGTCAGCGAGGCGCTGCCGACCTTCTGGGCGGAACCGAGGTCGTAGACGATGCCGACGCCCGCCTTGAACGGGGCGAGGACCGGACCGGAGTCGAAGGACTTGGTGTGCCAGTACGTGGACGGGTTGCCGTCGTAGGACAGGCCGACGTCGCCCGGATCCTCGGTGATCCCGTCGGGCGCGTACTCCTGCGCCCCGACGATGCGCAGCGGCTGGTTCGTCACGTGACCGGCGCCCCCGGTCGCACTGCCCTTCTGCGGCTGGACGGACGGTGTGGGAGCCGGGGTGTTCTCGCGGTTCATCAGAGTGTCGGCGACCTGCCAGCTGCCCAGGCCGAGGGCGGCGATCAGCAGCGCGGCGACCCCCCACTTGAGGACCTTGCCGGTCCGCCCGGCCAGCGGGGGCGGCGGAGGCTGGGTGGCGTGCGCGATCGGACGGGTCGCGGCAGGCTGAGCGGGCCGGGCGGGCGGCTGCCGGTAGCCGGCCTGCGGGAACGCCGGGGCGGTCGGCTCCGGGGGCCGGATGCGCGGCAGCGCCGCGACCGCCTTGGCCAGCTCCTCAGGCGTCGTGCAGGGCTGTTCCTGGCGCGACGGGGTGGCCCCGTCGTTGACCAGCGCCCGCATCGCCAGCTCGGCCAGCCCGCGGTGCACGCCGGCTCGCACCTGGTCCGGGGCGACCAAGCCGAGGTCCTCCGGGAGGCCGGTGAGCCCGTGGGCGTCCTCCTGGTACGGCCAGCGGGCGGTCAGCGCCGCGTACAGCAGGGCCCCGATCGCCTCGGTGTCGGTGCGCTTGGGGCGGTCCGAGGTGACGCCCCGCAGGGCGGCGGCGACGGCGAGCCCGCGGATACGGTACTGGCCGGACTCGGAACGCAGCACGCAGCCGGGGCTGAGCAGCAGATGTGACAGGCCCTCACGGTGGGCGGCGGTCATGGCCTGGGCGACCTGGCTGACGAGCTGGTAGGCGTCGTACGCCTCCATCGGCCCGGCGGCCAGTACGGCGCTCAGCTCCGTGGCGTCCGGCAGCCACTCGTGGACGACGTAGACGAGGTCGTTCTCCTCGACCGCGTCGAGCACCTGCACGAAGCGCGGGTCACCCAGCAGAGCGGAGGAGCGGGCGGCGGACAGGACGGAACGTGCTCTCGGGTGGTCGGCGGGCAGCAGGTGGACGCCGACCGCGCGGCGCAGCTTCTCGTCGACGGCGCGCCAACTGCTGAAGCCCTCAAGGCGGGTGACGCATTCCTCGAGACGGTAGCGGCGGGCGAGCTTGTGGCCGCTGTGGAGTTCGGGTGGTTCGGGGGTCGGCGTGCTCGGCGCGGTCTCCTCGATGCTGGTCTGCTCCGCGTCCTGTCCCCCAGCGCCCTGGGTTTCGCTCTGGCCCTTGTCGCTGTCGCCCGTGACCCCGCCCGCACCGGCGGCGAGCGGCGCCTCGCCGCTCTCGTTGGCCACGTCGACGGCAGCCGTGCTGCGCTCCGCCACCGTCGTTCCTGCCTCCCCATCCGTTGCACGCTCTGTCTTCAAGCCAAGGACAATTGTGCCCACAGTCCGCCGTCATGCACGACACATGGCGACGGGCGATGGTTGCCCGCCGATGCCGCCTCAGCGCCCCAGACGACCGCGCACCATACCCACCATGGCGGTCATCTCCTCGATCCGCATCCGACGGGCGGCCACGTAGAAGACGGCCAGAAGTACCACGCCACCACCGACGACCGCGGCCAGCGAACCGGTGAATCCGTACCCCAGCACTCCGGTGATACCGAACGCCGCAGCCCCTCCCACCAGGGCGGCAGGCAGGCTGGCACCGATCAGGCGGGCATAGGTGCGCATCACGCGGGCACCGTCGAGGTCGCCGCCGATGCGGTTGCGCAGTCGCTTCACGGCCACGCCGACGCCCACCAGGTAGGCCAGCCCGTACGAGGCGGCCATGCCGGTCACGGCCCAGCGCGCGGGCAGTACGACGAAGCACAGGGCGGACGCCACAGCGTTGACAGTGGCGACAATCACCGTGTTGTAGAAGGGAGTTCGAGTGTCTTCGTAGGCGTAGAAGCCGCGAAGTACGACGTACTGCACCGAGAACGGAATCAGGCCCAGACCGAAGGCCATCAGGATGTATCCGATGTTCTGCGCGCCCGCCTCACCGGAGCTGGAGTACATCAGCGTCGACAGCGGCACGCCCAGCGCCAGGAAGGCGAAGGCGCACGGCACGATGGCGACCGCCGAGGTGCGCAGCCCGTAGGACAGGTCGTCGCGGACCGCCGAGACGTCGCCGTCCGCCGCCGCACGGGAGATGCGCGGCAGGATCGCGGTCATCACCGAGACGGTGATGATGGCCTGCGGCATCTGCCACAGCTGGAGCGCGTACTGGTAACCGGCGAAACCGGCGCCCGGGTGGCCCTGATTCGTGGCGGTCAGGCCCGCCGCGGTGGACAGCTGCGTCACCACGATCAGACCGACCTGGTTGGCCAGCACGAAGAAGAAGGTCCACTTGGCCAGCTTCGCCGCGTGGCCCAGGCCGTGCCCGCGCCAGTCGAAGCGCGGCCGGATGCGCATGCCCGTCTCGCGCAGGTACGGGATCATCGCCAGCGCCTGCACCACCAGGCCGAGCAGCGTGCCGATGCCCAGCAGCCGCACGCCCTCGGGGGAGATGGTCGTGACGTCGACGCCGGAGGTGTGCGCGCCGCCGTAGACCCAGATGAAGCCGCCGAAGGCGGCGATGATGACGATGTTGTTCAGGACCGGCGTCCACATCATGGCGCCGAACCGGCCGCGTGCGTTGAGGATCTGCCCGAGCACCACGTAGACGCCGGAGAAGAAGATGGTCGGCAGGCAGTACCGGGTGAAGGCCACCGTGACCTGCATGCTCGCCGGGTGCGACGCGATGTCCGGCGACATCAGGCGCACCAGCAGCGGCGCGCCGATGACCATGACCGCCGTGACGCCGGCCAGACCGACGACGACCAGGGTCAGCAGCCGGTTGGCGTAGGCCTCGCCGCCGTCGTCGTCGTTCTTCATGGCACGGGTCAGCTGCGGGATGAAGACCGAGTTGAGCGCGCCGCCACCGACCAGGATGTAGATCATCGTCGGCAGGGTGTTGGCGATCTGGTAGCTGTCGTTGAGGGTGGACACGCCGATGGCGGCGGCCACGACCAGGTTGCGCAGGAAGCCGGTGAGCCGGGAGACGAGTGTGCCCGCGGCCATCAGCGCGCTGGACTTCATGAGGTTGCCGATCTTGCCGCCACCACTGGAGGCGGGTTCGGCGGGTTCGGCGGGCTCCTGCGGGAGCGGCACCGGGTCCTCCTGCGGCTGCCCGGCCGCGCCCGGCGGGGGCTGCGGCATCGGCGGGCGCGGCACGGAGCCGTCGGTCGCCGGACCGGCGGGGGCGGTCGCGTGCAGCTGCCGGGTGGCGTCATCGCCCTGGTCCCGGAAGAGGTGCGCGTACGGGTCCGCCGCGCCGGGGTCGCCGTAGCCGCCCTGAACGCCCTGGTCACCGGGGGCAGGCTGCTCGCCGTAGGACGTCGGGTACGGCTGCTGCGGGGGCTGGTGGTACACCGGCGGCGGGTAGGCCTGCTCCTGGGTCTGGTCGTAGACCTGGTCCGGCGCGTACGACGGCTGCGCCTCTCCGTAGCCCTGCGGGGGATACGGCTGCTGACCGTACGCGGGAGGCTGCTCGCCGTAGTTCTGCGGGGCCGGGCCGTCGTAGTCCGGTGCGGGCTGCCCGCCGTACGCGGGGCCGGACTGCTGTCCGTAGGAGGACGGCTGCTGTGCGTAAGGGTTCGCGGCGTACGGCTCCTGAGGGGCGTACTGCTCCTGCCGCTGGGCGTACGGGCCCTGGAGGTACGGGTCCGGCACGGCGCGGGGGTCGGGCGGGGGCGGCGGGGTCGCGGCCGAGGCGTCGTCGTACGACGCTGCCCGGTCACGCTCCTCGTCGTACGGCGCGTTCGTCACTGCCCCACCTTATGGTCCGCGTTCCTGTACCTGCTGCCGACTATCTGTCCACCTTCTCACCCGGTGCCGGGGGCTCCGTGCGTTCCGCCACGGTGTCCGGCCCCGGGTCACTCGGCTGCTCGGGCACCGCGGCCGCTTCGTCCGCATCGCCTTCGGCGGGCTCGGGGCCGTCGTCCACGGCGCTTACGGAGCCCTCGTCGCGCCGGTCCTCTTCCTCCGGCGCCACCGGAGGCTCCGAGGCCGGTGGCGCAGCCTCCGAAGCCGTCGCCGTCTCCGAGGCCGTCCCGGCCTCCTCGGTATCCGCTCGGGCCTCGGCATCCGCCCCGGTCCCGGCATCCGCCTCCGCCCCGGCGACGGTTGCCTGTGCTCCGGCCTCGGACGGGTCCTCGTCCGCCTCGGTGCCCTCGGCCCCTTCCTCGGCCCGCCGGGCCGCGAGCCGCTTGCGCTGCCGGTACATCCGCACACCCGCCAGGACGAGCAGCAGCAGACCGCCCGCGATGACCAGCATCACGGTGTCCGTGATGGAAGTGACGTTCACCTGGAAGGTCATCTTCTCGCCGTACGGCGCGCCGTCCTGCGTGTAGAGCTGGGCCGTCACCCACGCCTTGCCGTTGGCGCTCGCGGTCGTGGTGAACTTCAGCGAGCGACTGCGGCCGGCGCCGATGTCCAGCACCTGGGGCTTGCCGGGGTCGAGCCGGTTGGACTGGTTGGAGGTCAGGCGCAGCGTCAGCCCGGTGACCTCCTGCGCCAGGCTGTTCTGCACGGTGACCGGGATGGTCGCGCTGCGTCCGGACAGGGTGATCGACTGCTTCGCCAGGATGTGGACGTCGCCGCTGAGCCCGGTGAGGTACGTGGAGATGTCGTCGCGGAACGCCGGGGCGCCCGCGTCGCCGCGCCACTGGGTGGACATCGAACGCAGCACCGCGTTGCCGAACGGTGTGGTGACCCGGTCCTTGCGGGAGAGGATCACCAGGAAGCCGCCCAGCTGGTTCTGGATCGACTGGATCTGCCGGAACGCGGCGGTGCTCAGCTCCGTCCTGCGCAGCGCCGAGGGGTACGAAGAAGCGCTCGGCACGGCCTGTTCGGCGCCGGGATCCGGGGTCTCCGCCGAGGCGGAGCTCAAATTCTCCGACTGGGCCCACCCGCTGGCGAAGACGGAAGAGATCGCCGCGGCCATGGTCTGCGCCTGGCTGGCGGTGGGCATGCGCTGCGGGGCGACGACGATGCTGCGCTGCTTGCCCGGGACCTGCTCGTCGATCATCAGCGACTGCGCGAGGAACCGCTGCACGGCGAGCGTGGAGCCGTCCGCCGTGGTCATGTCGCCGGTGAACGCGGTGGACAGTGCGGCGTCGGCGACGACGGCGGTGTTGCCGCCTCCGATGGGCCGGGCCGCGGTCGGCGTGTAGTTCAGTGATCCGTTCTCGTGGAAGCTGTCGCTGCGCGCGAGGATCTTGTCGGCACCGCCGGCGGTCGCCACGTTGACGATCGACGGGTCGACCGCGCCGTCCACCGGCCAGGCGAAGTCGGTGCTGGGCGTGACACCCAGGATCGTCTGCACGGTGACGTCGGCGAGGTCGGTCGCGGTCCGCAGATGGCTGATGGTGCCCGGGACGCTGCCCCCGTCATGGGCGATGGAGGCGAGATCGGGGTCGCCGAACGGCAGCGCGACCACTTCGTCGCCCTGGATCGCCGACTGGAGTTCGTCCAGCCACTCCTTGGCGTACGCCGTGCCGGTGCCCGGGGTGGTGTGCTCGGTGTCGCCACCCGGGCCCAGCACGCGATACGGCTTCGTCATGGCGTCCACGGTGGCCAGCAGGTCGGGATCGATCACCCAGGTGACGGGCAGGTCCTTGCCGAGCTCGACCATCTGCTGCAGTCGGCCACCGGGCGCCAGCTCGGAGGCCAGATCGTCGTCACGGAACAGCGGCGTCTGGGTCTGGTCGGCGTCCGCGGAACGGATGTCCAGATGCGGCTGGTCGATCAGCGGCCACAGGAACGTCGTCTTGGTCTTCTGGTTCCCGCCGTGCGCGTACCAGGGCAGGAAGGTCCGCTTGATGCCCAGCACGTGCTGGTAGCCCTCGGCCCTCGTGGTCCCGGAGGCCGTCACACCGAGCTGGTAGACCCCGTCGTCGCCCAGACCGAGGTCGCCGGCCGGCATGTCGATGGTGAAGGGGACGCTGATTCCCGCGGGAATGTCGGGCAGAGCGGCGGTGTGACCCGGGATCTCGGCGCCGTCCGACACCGAGAAGTCGCCCGTCGCGGCGGTGCCGCTGATGTCGTCACGGCTGCCCATCGGCCCGCCGCTGCCGACCCGCAGACCGACGTGGGCGGAGGAGATGGTCTCGTCGCTCTCGTTGGTCACCGTCCCGCTGATCTTGAGCGTGTCGCCCTTGGAGGGGACCGAGGGGGTGAGCGAGTCGACGTCGACCAGCGCGGTGCTGGAGCCGGTCGGCTGGGCGGTGTGGGCCGCGGAAGTCGTCGCGCGGGTGGCGGCGTGCGCGGCGGAGGCCCCCGGCAACTGGACCAGACCGGTCAGCAGGGCCGCTCCGGCGAGGGCGGCGGCGGCACGGCGTAGCCAGCCGTGAGCAGGGGTGCTTACGGGGTGCAGTGCCGCCTCGCCCACGCGGTCGTCCGTTCGTCTCTGGTCGCCATCGGATGTGCGTCCTGGCATGGTAACGACGACGGCTGAGACTAAGTGCTGCGGAGTCCTCGGCAAGATCACCGCCCGGTGCGAACCGTGCGGCACCGTATCCTGTTCTGTTGTGCCGAACGCCAACGATGACTCTCACCCCAAGCCGTCCGCCGAGGCGAGCGCGCTGAACCAGGCGCAGCGCCGAGCCGTCGGCGAGTTGCTCCGTGTTTCCCCGGTCGCCGACGACCTCGCTCGCCGCTTCCAGGAGGCCGGCTTCCGACTCGCTCTGGTCGGGGGGTCGGTCCGGGACGCGCTGCTCGGCCGGCTCGGCAACGACCTGGACTTCACCACCGACGCCCGGCCCGAGCAGGTCCTGAAGCTGGTGCGCGGCTGGGCGGACGCGGTCTGGGAGATCGGCATCGCGTTCGGCACCGTCGGCTGCCGCAAGGCCGACGCGCGGGGCAACGACTTCCAGATCGAGGTGACGACGTACCGCTCCGAGGCGTACGACCGCACCTCCCGCAAGCCT
This sequence comes from Streptantibioticus parmotrematis, assembly GCF_019890615.1. Lineage (GTDB taxonomy): Bacteria > Actinomycetota > Actinomycetes > Streptomycetales > Streptomycetaceae > Streptantibioticus_D > Streptantibioticus_D parmotrematis. The sequence continues at coordinate 131,170 of NZ_JAINVZ010000021.1, forward strand.
GAGGTCTCCTACGGCGACACCATCGAGGACGACCTCGTACGCCGCGACTTCACCGTGAACGCGATGGCGGTGGCGCTGCCCGGCAAGGAGTTCGTCGACCCCCACAACGGCCTGGAGGACCTGGCCCAGCGGGTGCTGCGCACCCCCGGTACGCCGCAGGAGTCCTTCTCCGACGACCCGCTGCGGATGATGCGGGCGGCGCGGTTCGCGGCGCAGCTCGACTTCGAGGTGGCGCCCGAGGTCGTGTCCGCCATGACGGACATGGCCGACCGCATCGAGATCGTCTCGGCGGAACGGGTGCGTGACGAGTTCAACAAGCTGATCCTCGGTGACCACCCGCGCAAGGGGCTGGAGCTGCTGGTCGGGACCGGCCTGGCGCAGCGTGTGATGCCGGAGCTCCCCGCCCTGCGGCTGGAGCGTGACGAGCACATGCGGCACAAGGACGTCTACGAGCACACCTTGACCGTCCTGGAGCAGGCGATCGCCCTGGAGAAGGACGGCCGGGACCTGGTGCTGCGGCTCGCCGCGTTGCTGCACGACATCGGCAAGCCGAAGACCCGGCGCAAGGAGTCGGACGGCCGGGTCTCCTTCCACCACCACGAGGTGGTGGGCGCGAAGATGACCAAGTCCCGGATGACCAAGCTGAAGTACCCCAATGACATGGTCAAGGACGTCTCGAAGCTGGTCGAGCTCCACCTGCGCTTCCACGGTTACGGGACAGGCGAGTGGACCGACTCGGCGGTACGGCGTTATGTGCGGGACGCGGGGCCGCTGCTGGACCGGCTGCACAAGCTGACGCGTTCGGACTGCACGACCCGCAACAAGCGCAAGGCGGAGGGGCTGGCCCGCACCTACGACTCCCTCGAGGAGCGGATCGCCCAGCTCCAGGAGCGCGAGGAACTCGACGCCATCCGGCCTGACCTGAACGGCAACCAGATCATGGAGATCCTGGGCGTTCCGGCGGGGCCGGTGGTGGGCCGGGCGTACCAGCACCTGCTCGAACTCCGCTTGGAGAACGGCCCGATGGAGCATGACGACGCGGTCTCCGCGCTCAAGTCGTGGTGGGCGGAGCAGGAGTAGCGCCGAGCCCGGACGTGAGGGAGGGGTGATGTTTCACGTGAAACATCACCCCTCCCTCATATGAGGCGCCGCTCAGCCCCGAACGGCCTGAATGATGAGCACCACCGCGAGTGCGACCGGGAGGATCGCCACGAATGCGCCCGGGCGCTCGAAGATGGGCTTGCCCGGGTTCATCGGCGGGCGGAATCCGGTCTGAGGCTTGTCAAGCTTGTTGAACTTCGAGCGGGGGATGAGGTTGTAGAGAATGGTGAGGGGTGCGACGACCCAGGAGCAGTAGCTCCACCATCCCTGCCACATCGTCTTGGTCGTCATGTCGCGGTGCGCGGCGATTCCGCAGTCACGGCAGAACGGGCCCTTCAGCGACATGAAGCGCATCAGGACGATCATTCCCTGGTGTCCCCGCACGGTCGCCGGTACCGCGGGGAAGCCTCCGCAGAAGCGGCACCGCGCCTCACCCGTCGGCGCGCCCTGCGGCTGGCCGTACGGGTTCTGGCCATAAGGATTCTGGCCGTACGGGTTCTGCTGCCCGTAGGGGTTCTGGCCGTACGGTGCCTGGGCGTTGGGGTCCGGAGGGTACGGAGCCTGCGGTGCCTGCGGGTTCTGTGCGTAAGGGTGCGGGCCCTGCGGTGCGGCAGGGGGCGGAGGCACCTGCTGGGGCGTAGGCTGCTGGGGAATCCCTATGGGCGGAGCCGACTGCTGAGGGGCCGTCTGCTGCGGCGCGTTCGGCTGCTGGGCGTACGGGTTGGAGCCGTAGTCGTTCGACATCGGTGTCCTCGAAGGCGGCGGGAGCGACGGAGCGG
>NZ_JAINVZ010000022.1 GCF_019890615.1 Streptantibioticus parmotrematis
GCCGGGTGGAGAACTGGCTGCACCCCTTCGCCAGCATCGCCGCGGGCCGGGGCGCCGGGCAGCTGGCGCAGTCGCTGTTCGCGTTCGGCGCGGGCGGGCTGCTGGGCACCGGGCTCGGCCAGGGCCACTCCATCCTGATCGGGTTCGCCGCGAAGTCCGACTTCATCCTGGCCACCGCGGGCGAGGAACTGGGCCTGGTCGGGCTGTCCGCGCTCTTCCTGCTGTACGCGCTGCTGGTGGCCCGGGGCCTGCGGTCGGGGCTGGCGGTGCGCGATCCGTTCGGCAGGCTGCTGGCGGTGGGCCTGGCGGCGATCCTGGGGTTGCAGGTCTTCGTGATCGCGGGCGGCGTCACCGACCTGATCCCGCTGACCGGCATGGCGATGCCGTTCCTGGCGCAGGGCGGCTCGTCGGTGGTCACCAACTGGGTCATCGTCGCCCTGCTGATCCGCCTCAGCGACTCGGCGAGGACGCCGCGCCCGGTCCGCGGGGAACCGGGGGTGGTCGCCCCACCGGGCACGGCCTCCGCCGCGGGAAAGGACACCGTGTGATCCGCTACGTCCGGCACACCGCCGCGTTCCTCGGGCTGCTGCTGTTCGCGCTGCTGGTCAACGCCACCCGGGTGCAGGTCGTCAACTCCTCCTCGTACAACGGCAATCCGGCCAACCGCCGTGCTGTGCTCACCCGTTACGCCCAGCCGCGCGGCGAGATCTACGCGGGCGGCACCCGGCTCACCGGCAACCGCCGCACCGGCGGGCAACTGCGCTGGGCGCGCACGTACACCAGCGGACCGCTGTACGCGCCGGTCACCGGCTACGCCTCGCAGACGTACGGCACGACGCTGCTGGAGAACGCGGGCGACGCGGTGCTGTCGGGCACCGATCCCCGCTTGGCCCGGGTGCCGCTGTGGAACGCGATCGCCCGCGAGCAGAACCCCGGCGGCCGGGTCCACTCCACGATCCTGCCCGCCGCGCAGAAGGCCGCGTTCGACGGTCTGGACGGCCGCAAGGGCGCGGTGGCCGCGCTCGAACCGGCGACCGGCAGGATCCTCGCGCTGGTCTCGTCGCCGTCCTACGACCCGGGCGGCTTCGCGGCCACCGGGACGGCCGCGACCGCCGACTGGACGCGGCTGACCGGCGATCCCGCGCAGCCGATGCTCAACCGCGCGATCCGCCAGACCTATCCGCCCGGCTCCACGTTCAAGGTGGTCACCGCCGCCGCCGCGCTGGACGCCGACACGATCACGGACGTCGACGCCCCGACCCACTCCCCCGACCCGTACACCCTCCCGGACACCTCGACCCGGCTGGGCAACGAGGCGAGCGGCTGCGCGAACGCCACGCTCGCCTACGCCTTCCAGGTCTCGTGCAACACGGTCTTCGCCAAGCTCGGCGTGGACGTGGGGCTGAACGCCATGGTGCGCACCGCGCGCGCCTTCGGCTTCGACGACCCCGGGCTGCACATCCCGTCCGGCGTCAGCGAGTCGGTCTTCGACACCTCGATGAACGGCGCGCAGCTCGCGCTGTCCTCGATCGGGCAGTACGACACCAGGGCCACCCCATTGCAGATGGCGATGGTGGCCGCGGCGGTGGCGGACGACGGCGAGCTGATGACCCCGTACGTGCTGGCGCGGCAGACCGACTCGCGCGGCCGCACGCTCACCACGACGAGCCCGCAGGCGCTCGGGCAGGCGATGGACCCGTCGACGGCGGTGCAGTTGCAGCGGATGATGTCGGACGTGGTGACCAAGGGCACCGGGTCCAACGCCGCCATCCCCGGGGTGGACGTCGGCGGCAAGACCGGCACCGCGCAGCACGGCGTGGGCAACTCCGGTACGCCGTACGCCTGGTTCGTCGCCTGGGCCCGCCCCGACGACGCGCCGGTGGCGCCGGTCGCGGTGGCCGTCGTCGTCGAGGACGCGGCGGCAGACCGCTCCGACATCTCCGGCGGCGGCGACGCGGCGCCGATCGCGCAGGCGGTGATGCGCGCGGTGCTGGGCAAGTAGCGCGCCACGTCAGCCGTTTCCGCGGGCGCGTGCGTCGCCGCCCGCGCCCGCCGCGTCAGTCCTGGTCCGGCCCCGCGCCCTGCCGGATCGCCTCGGCGACCTCCTCGGTGCGGGCGGCCTCCTCCGCCGCGAAGCGCTCGGCGTCCAGCTTCTCGGCGATCTCCTCGTCCTGCGCCATCAGCAGGTCGAGGTTGGAGTCGCCCATCTCGAAGACGCCCATGTCCAGGTAGGCGCGCTGGAGCCGTTCACCCCACAGGCCGATGTCCTTCACGCACGGCACGATGCGGCTGAAGAGCAGCTTGCGGAAGAGCTGGAGGTATTCGGACCGCTCGCTCAGCTCGGCGGCCTCCTTGGCAGGGATGCCGAAGTTGGTCAGCACCTCGTCGCCGCGCAGCCGGTCGCGCATCAGGTAGCAGCCCTCGATGACGAACTCCTCGCGCTCGCGCAGTTCGGCGTCGGACAGCTGCCGGTAGTAGTCGCGCAGCGCCATCCGCCCGAAGGCGACGTGCCGCGCCTCGTCCTGCATCACGTACGCCAGGACCTGCTTGGGCAGCGGCTTGTCGGTGGTGTCGCGCAGCATGCCGAACGCGGCCAGCGCCAGGCCCTCGATGAGCACCTGCATGCCGAGGTAGGGCATGTCCCAGCGCGAGTCGCGCAGCGTGTCGCCCAGCAGCGACTGGAGGTTGTCGTTGATCGGGTAGAGCATCCCGACCTTCTCGTGCAGGAACCTCGCGTAGATCTCCGCGTGCCGCGCCTCGTCCATGGTCTGGGTGGCGGAGTAGAACTTGGCGTCCAGGTCGGGCGCCGACTCCACGATGCGCGCGGCGCACACCATCGCGCCCTGCTCGCCGTGGAGGAACTGGCTGAACTGCCAGGAGGCGAAGTGCCGCCGCAGCTCCCGCCGTTCGCGCTCGTTCATCGCGTCCCAGTAGCGGGTGCCGAAGACGGTCATGTTCTCGTCGGGGACGCCGAGCGGGTCGTACGGGTCCACCTCGATGTCCCAGTCGATGCGCCGGGCGCCGTCCCACTGCTTGTCCTTGCCCTTCTGGTACAGGGCCAGCAGCCGGTCCCTGCCGTCGTCGTACTCCCAGGTGAACCGGGCCTGGCCGGCGGCCGGGACGGACCAGCCGTGGTCCCCGGGACCGCTCGCGTACAGCTCCTGCGTCGACACCGACGCCTCCTCACGCTCACAGGACCCCGACAGGTCCACGCTGCTTGACAGTTGTGCTGTCACGGTGGGCGGTTCGCAGCGTCACACGAAGGGCGGCGCGGGGTCAACAGGTCGGCCGCCGAGGCGTCGGCACGGCGTGCGCCCTTGTCCCGCCGGGTGCGCGCGGGGTATTGACGCCCCTTGCCGACGGGCGGTCCCATAGCAGTGTGACCGGAGGTAACACCTAGGTGGCGGTGGTATGACAGCGCTCGACCCGACGACCCGCGACGGAATCGGCCTGCTCAGGGAACGCGAGCAGGTCGCCGAACGGCTGCTGGACGCGTCCGCCCGGCACTCGTTCGACCCGGACACCGAACTCGACTGGGACGCGCCCTTCGAGGAGGGCCGGTGGTTCTGGCCGCCGGAACTGTGCTCGCTCTACGACACCCCGCTGTGGCGGCGGATGTCCGACGAGCAGCGGATCGAGCTGAGCAAGCACGAGTCCGCCTCGCTCGCCTCGACCGGCATCTGGTTCGAGATCATCCTGATGCAGCTGCTGATGCGGCACATCTACGACATCGACCCGACCAGCCGCCACGTGCGCTACGCGCTCACCGAGACCGCGGACGAGTGCCGCCACTCGATGATGTTCGCCCGTCTGGTACGCAAGTACGGCACGCCCGTCTACCGGCCGACCCCGCTGCACCACACCATGGCCCGGCTGATGAAGACCGTCTCCACCACGCCCGGCTCGTTCACCGCCACGCTGCTGGTCGAGGAGATCCTCGACTGGATGCAGCGGCAGACCTTCCCCGACGAACGCGTCCAGCCGCTGGTGCGCGGGGTCACCCGCATCCACGTGGTCGAGGAGTCCCGGCACGTGCGCTACGCCCGCGAGGAACTGCGCCGCCAGATGGCGACCGCGCCGCGCTGGGAGGCGGGACTGACCCGGCTGATGTCCGGCGAGACCGCCCGTGTGGTCGCCGCGTCGCTGATCAGCCCGAAGGTGTACGCGTCGGTGGGCCTGAACGCGGCGGAGGCGGTCGAGCAGGCCCGGCGCAGCCCGCACCGGCGCGAGGTGATGCTGCGGTCCGCCCGGCGGCTCACCGAGTTCCTCGACGAGATCGGCGTGCTGCGCGGTCCGGGGCGCAGGCTGTGGGTCAGTTCCGGGCTGCTTGCGTGAGCGGACCGCCGACGGCGGCGTTGTCGGTGGGGGGTGCGATGCTGAAGGGGTGCGAAGCGAGGAGACGGAGTTCCGCGGCGGGCCGCTGGACGGGCGCGTGATCGCGGTGCTGGTGGGCGCCACCGGCAAGCCGCCGAAGGTCTACCGCGTCCCGGTCCCGGGCGAGGACGGCGCGCCCGGCACGGTGCTGGTCTACCGCCTGGCCCCGGCGAGCCGCCCGCGCCGCAGCCGCTGGCGGTACGACTTCGACCCGGAGGGCGACGCGTCGTCGGGCCGTCTGCGGTGGCCGTGGAGCCGCCACGCGGGGCGCCCGGCCGGGGGCGGCGCGGCGGGCGGGGACGGCGAGGCGGAGGCGGGGACCAGCGGGTCGGACGCGGGCGGCGGGGCCTGAGCGCCACTCAGGGATCCTGACGGTGGACGGAGTCGTCGAGGTGGGCGACCTCGTCCCCGGAGAGCCGCAGGGCGCCCGCGGCCACGTTCGACGCCAGGTGGTCCAGGTCGCCGGTGCCGGGGATGGACAGCACGTGCGGGCCGCGGTGCAGGGTCCAGGCGATCCTGACCTGCGCGGGACTGGCGCCGTGTGCCCGGGCGACGGCGAGGACCTCCGGGTGGTCGCTCCCGCTCGCCCCGGCCTGGCGCCCGGTGGCGGCGATCGCGTAGAACGGCACGAAGGCGACACCCTGCTCGCCGCAGGCGCGGACGAACGCGTCCTGGTCGGGCCGCACTCCGAGGCCGTACATGTTCTGCACGCAGACCACGGGCGCGATGGCCCGGGCCTCGGCGAGGTGGTGGGGGTGGACGTTGGACAGGCCGAGGTGGCGGATGAGTCCGGCCTCGCGCAGTCCGGCCAGCACACCGAACCGTTCGGCGATCGATCCGGTGCCGACGACGCGCAGGTTCACCACGTCCAGGTGGTCACGGCCGAGCTGGCGCAGGTTCTCCTCCACCAGCCCGCGCAACTGCTCCGGCCCGGCGTGCGGCAGCCACGCTCCCGACGGGTCGCGCGGCTGACCGACCTTGGTCGCGATGACGAGGTCGTCCGGGTAGGGGCTCAGGGCCCGGTTGATGAGTTCGTTGGCCGAGCGCAGCGCGGAGAAGTAGAACGCGGCGGTGTCGATGTGGTTCACGCCGAGCTCGACGGCGCGACGGAGCACGGCGAGCGCCTGGTCCCGGTCGCGGGGGACGGCGTCGGTCACGAGCGCCGTGCCGGTCTGGGGCAGGCGCATCGCCCCGAAGCCGATCCGGTTGACCGTCAGGTCTCCCAGCGTCCAGGTTCCCGACGCGGCGGCGGTGATCGTCTGCGAGGTCATGCCGGAAGGATGTCCACCCGCTAGGGTGACCGCCATTGATTCAGGTATGGGTGAATCCTCAAGGGGGGCTCACGGCGTGGCGGAACTCGCGTTCTCGGCGCGGGACGTGGCGCGGGTGCGGTTCGCCGTCTCGCCGTTGTGGCAGGTCGGGAGCAGCGTCCGGATGCTGGCCTCCGGCGCCGTGGACCCGGTGCACCGGCGCTGGCTGGAGCAGGTCCGGCCACGGGTCGCGGCCGCCGGCCTGGGCGAGGGATGGCTCGCCGACCTCGTCCCGCCCACCGGCTACGTCCCAGACTTCCTCAACCCGGCGCCCACGGGTCCGGCGCCCACTCTGGCGCAGGAGCTGGCCGCGGTCGTGGCCTCTCCCGCCTGCCGAGTCCGCCGGGACCTCGACCACTTCGGACACCACCGGGGCGGCATCGGAGCCCGGCTGCGGTCCCTGCACGCCGATCCGCGCACCGGCCTGGCGCGGGTCGCGCAGGAGATCGAGACCTACTGGGAGCTGGCGCTCGCTCCTTACTGGGCACGGATCCGCACGGTGCTGGAGGCCGACGTCCTCCACCGCGCCCGGCAGGTCTCGCAGTACGGAGTCGGCCACCTCCTCGACGAGTTGCACCCTCAGGTCAGCTGGAGCGACGACGTACTGCGGCTGGTCCGCTCGCGGCGGTTCCTGTCCCGGGAGACGGCGGGCGCGGGGCTGCTCCTGGTTCCCTCGGCCTTCAAGGGGCCGGGCCTGTCCACGCGGATCGCTCCCCCCGACCCGCCACAACTCGCCTACCGGGCTCGCGGCACCGGCACGCTGTGGGAACGCCGCACGGCCACCGGCACCGCCGCGACCGCCGCCGTGCTCGGGCGGACGCGGACCCTCCTGCTCACCGAACTGGAGACTCCGGCCACGACGACGCGACTGGCGCAACGCACCGGGATCTCCAAGGCCGGGGTCTCCCAGAACCTCACGGCACTGCGCGACGCCGGTCTGGTCACCGCCCACCGGGCCGGCCGCTCGGTCCTGTACGCCCGCACGTCCGTCGCGGAGTCCCTCCTCGCCGCCGGCCGATGACCCGTGAGAACCGGGCGCCCGGCCGCGTACTCGCCGGAAACGTTGACAGTCATATGCCGGGGCGATTGGCTCGTCCTGCGTGGGCGCGCCGCCGGTCACGCCTTCCCGCTCCGGCCGTTCGCCGGCACCGGCGCGCGCCCTCCGCCCAGCTCTCGCCTCATCGCGACCCACCGCCCTCCGGGTGAAGCGCGGCGCTGATCCCCCATCGAGCCCTGCCGAAAATATGACGAATCATGGCAGGATGCGGCTGCGGGCATGATCAGCGAAGACCACGCGGACCAAGCGGAGGTGAGGGCATGTCAGTGGCACGCCGATCCCGGAGGTGGACGCGGGCCGCGCTGCTCTGCGCGGGCCTCGTCACGGCCACCGCGCTGACGCTGCCCGCCGCCGCCCTCGCCGACCCCGGGCCGCCCGGCGCCTCCGACGACCCGTCACCGTCCGGCTCCGCGAGCACCAGGTCGGCCACGGCCCCGGACACGACGGACCCGGACGCCTCGGACCCCGGCACGGCCGACCCCGACGCGACGGCCCCGGACGCCGACCCGGCAACCACGGACCCCACAGCGACCGATCCCGCAGCCAACGGCCCCGGCGCCGATCCCGCCGCAGCCGGGGGCGCCGCAGCCGATCCTGCCGCAGCCGGGGGCGCCGCAGCCGGGGACGCCGACCCCAACGCCTCCGGCCCCGACCTCGCGAGCGCCTCCACGCCCGAACTCCTCTCCCGGCTCCAGTCGCTGTACCAGAAGGCCGAGCAGGCCACCGAGACGTACAACGGCACCAAGGAGAAGCTCGACCAGCAGCAGACGCAGTACGCCACGCTGAGCAAGCGGCTGGCCGATCAGCGCAGCGCCGTCCAGGCGGCCCGCGACGCGGCCGGGGCGCTGGCCCGCATGCAGTACCAGAGCGGCGGCGTCTCCCCGTACGTCGCCCTGCTGCTCAGCCGCGATCCGTCCGAGGCGCTCAACCAGGGCCACATCCTCGGCCGCGCGGCGGACAGCGAGGTCGCGTTGATGCGGAGGCTGCGCAGCGGCGAGCAGACCCTGAGCACCACCACCGACCAGGCCAGGAGCGCCCTGGACGCGGTCCGCAAGCTCGCCGCCCAGCAGCAGCAGGACCGCGACGAGGTCAAGAGCAGCCTGTCCGAGGTGGAGCGCACCGTCGCCTCGGTCGGCGGCACCCGCATGACGCAGGTCGACTCGCTGGAGCAGCAGGACGACGACCAGGCGCAGCAGGCCCTGCTGACCTCGGGCAAGCTCGGCAGCCTGACCCGTACGCCCACCCGGCCGGGCGCCCGCGCGATCTCCTACGCGTTCGCCCAGTTGGGCAAGCCGTACGTGTGGGGCGCGCAGGGGCCGAACGCGTTCGACTGCTCGGGGCTGACCTCGCAGGCCTGGCAGCACGCCGGGCGGGCGATCCCGCGCACCAGCCAGGAGCAGTGGGCGCGGCTGCCCCGGGTCCCGCTGAACCGGCTGCGCCCCGGCGACCTGGTCGTCTACTTCCCGCACGCCACCCACGTCGCGCTCTACATCGGCCACGGCCTGGTGGTGCAGGCGCCGCACCCCGGGGCGAGGGTCAAGGTCTCCCCCATCGCCGCGAACCCGATCCTGGGCGCGGTGCGGCCGGACCCCTCGACGGCGCCGGTGTCCTCCTACGCCCTGCCCGCCGCGCCCGTCGCGGCCGCCCGGCCGGCGCCGCACGGGCACGGCGCCGGCTGAGGCTGAGCGCGCGGGGAGCCGGGGCGGTCAGCTCACGCCGGCCAGGTAGGCCTGCGCCAGCTCCGGGTCGAAGAACCAGTTCTCGAAGTCCTCGGGGTTGTCGAAGCCGTTGGCGAACCGGTCGGCGACCGGCTGGAGCTGCCCGGCGGCACCGATGAGGTTCAGCACGTGCTCGGGCGGCGGGGCGAGCATCGCGTTGGTCCACTTGGTGACGTGCTGGGCGTAGCCCCAGTAGCGCTCGAAGGTGGTGTGCATCCAGTCGCGGTCGAACGGCTTGTCGCCGTGGGCGAGGATGCTGTCGAGGTAGGAGGCGGCGCACTTGGCCGCGTTGTTCGAACCCTGGCCGGTGATGGGGTCGTTGGCCACGACCACGTCGGCGACGCCCAGCACCAGCCCGCCGGAGGGCAGTTCACCGATGGGGTTGCGCACGGTCGGCGCGTAGCGCCCGGCCAGCGTGCCGCCCGCGTCGGTCAGTTCGACGCCGCCGCGGGTGCACTCGTACTCCCACGGGAGGAACCGTTCCATCAGCTCCAGCGTGAGACGCAGGTGTTCGCGCGGGTCCTTGACGCCCTCGAAGACGTCGAGCGGGCCGCCGGGGATGCCTTCCCAGAACAGGATGTCGGCCGGGCCCGAGGTGGTCAGGGTCGGCATGACGAACATCTCGCCGACGGTCGGCACCAGGTTGCAGCGCACCGCGTGGTAGTCGGGGTGTTCGGGGCGCGGCCCGAGCCCGTGCACGTAGGCGACGGCGAGCGCCCGCTGCGGGGCGTCGTACGGGGAGCGGGCGGCGTCGCGGCCGAACATCGACACCAGCTCGCCCTTGCCCGCGGCGACCAGCACCAGGTCGTAGCGGCGGGCGAAGTAGTCGAGGTCGGAGACGGCAGCGCCGTGGATGACCACCTGGCCGCCGCGCTCGGCGAACGCCTCCATCCAGCCGGCCATCTTCACCCGCTGGTCGACGGACTGGGCGTAGCCGCGCAGCCGCCCGACCCAGTCGATGACGCGAGACCCGTCGGGGCCCGCCACCGACACACCGAGCCCCTCGATGCGCGGGGTCTGGCTCTCCCACAGGTTCAGGCCCAGGTCGCGTTCGTGCTGGAGTGCGGTGGTGAACATGCACTGGGTGGACATCACCCGGCCGGTGCGGATCTCGTCCGCGGTGCGGTTGGTCATCAACGTGACCTCGTAGCCGTGGGACTGAAGGCCCAGGGCGAGTTGGAGCCCGGACTGGCCGGCTCCGACGATGAGTATCTTGCGCATGGGTGTTCCTCGGACGATTGGGCTGGTGCGGTACGGCGCCGGGTTACTCCGGGAGCGTGCTCAACGCGTGCCCGCACAGCGTCAGTAGGGCCTCGACCACCGAGTACCGCTTGCGGGCGTCACAGACCAGCACGGGGATGTGCTCGGGCACCGACAGCGCTTCGCGCACGTCGTCCTCCCCGTGACCGGCCGTTCCCTCGAAGTGGTTGACGGCGACCATGAAGGGCAGCCCGCAGCTCTCGAAGTAGTCGAGCGCCGGGAAGCAGTCCTCCAGCCGCCTGGTGTCGGCCAGGACGATACCCCCGATCGCGCCGCGCACCAGGTCGTCCCACATGAACCAGAAGCGTTGCTGGCCGGGCGTGCCGAACAGGTAGAGCACCAGGTCCTGGTCAAGGGTGAGGCGCCCGAAGTCCATGGCGACGGTGGTCGTCAGCTTGTCCGGGGTGGCCGCCAGGTCGTCGGTCTCCTCGCTGGCGCGGGTCATCAGCGCCTCGGTGGTCAGCGGGGTGATCTCGGAGACGGCGCCGACGAAGGTGGTCTTGCCGACACCGAAACCGCCCGCGATGACGATCTTGGCGGTGGTGGGGGCGCGGCTGGTGTCCTTCTGCCACTCCTGGATGTCCTCGTCGGCGTCGGGAAGCGGCGGCAGCCCGGCGGCGGGCGCGGCGGGCGCCACCCTGTCCTCCGTGGCGGGCGCCGCCGTGTCCCTCGCGGCGGGCGCCTCGGTGTCCCTCGCGGCGGGCGCCGCCGTGTCAGAGCCTGCGAAGTCCACTGAGCACCCTTTCCAGCAGTGCGCGATCGGGTTGGACGGGTCCCTGCGGGGATCCGTAGACGCGGATGCGGCCGGTGTCCGCGAGATCGCTGAGCAGGACGCGCACCACGCCGAGCGGGATGCGCAGCAGCGCCGAGATCTCGGCCACCGAGCGCATCCTGCGGCACAGTTCGACGATGGCCCGCAGCTCCGGCATCACTCCGGCGCCGATGCCGCCGGAGGTCAGCTCCGGCCGTCCCTCGGGTCCGTCGATGGTGGCGACGAAGGTCTCCACCAGCAGGACGTGGGCGAAGCGGGTGCGACCGCCGGTGAGCGCGTAGGGGCGCACCCGGGCGGGCTTGCGGTCCGTGCCACGGATCGGCAGGCCGTGCGGCCCCATCAACGCCCGCTTCCCGTCCGGTCGTTGGGGTCGGCCTGGTCGTTGCCCGCGCTGCCGTACGCGCCGTACGCGCCGGACGTTTCGTCGGTGCGGCCCGAACGGCTCAGTTCACTGCGCAGTTCGGGCGTCAGGACGTGTCCGGCCCGGCCGACGAAGAGCGCCATGTGGTACGCGACGACGCTCATGTCGCACTCCGGCGAGGCGTGCACGCCCAGCAGCGAGCCGTCGCTGATCGCCATGACGAACAGGCAGCCGTTGTCCATCGCGACGACCGTCTGCTTGACGGTGCCGGCCGACATCAGCCGGGCGGCGCCGTCGGTGAGCGAGGCCAGCCCCGACACCACGGTCGCCAGGTCCCCGCCCGCCGTGCCCGGGCCGGTGGCCCGCTCGCCGGGGGCGGCCGGGTCGTCGCCGTCCGCCTCGGACGAGCACAGCAGCAGGCCGTCGGAGGAGATCACGGCGACCGAGCGGACGCCGGGCACCTCCTCGACCAGGTTGCCCAGCAGCCAGCGCAGGTTGCGGGCGGCGGCGCTGTGCGCGGTGCCGCCCGGCGCGCCGCCGTGCCGGGGGCCGTCGTCCGGGCGGGGAGCCCGCCCGGTGCCCTTGTCGCGGACCGGGATCGGCGTGGCCTGCGTGTTCGACGTGTTCACCCGCGTGCCTCCTCGGAGGGTTCACTGTCGCTGCGGTCCCCCGTTGTACGTGGTCCGGGCACCGGCCCGGGCATCGGACCGGGCAGCGGTAGCTCCACGGTCCCGGTGGCCTCCGCCTCGGCGTCGCGGCGCCCGTCGCGCAGGCCCTGGGCGAACCCGCCCAGCCTGCGGCGCAGCGCGTCGGCGTCGACCGGGCGCACCCGCTGCCGGGCGGGCGGCTCGCCGGTGAGCCCGCTGGCCCGGGGCACCCGCTTGGGCAGCCCGACGACGGACGCCCCCGCGTCCGCCTGGCCCGCGGTACCCGGTCCCTGGGTGGGCGGCGCGTCGGCCACCGGCAGGCTGTCCACCGGCGGGACGTCCGGCCGGGGCGCGGCGTGCCGGCCGTGTCGGGGGCGGGCGGGCTCGCGTCCGGCGGGAGCGGCGCCGCCGGGCGGCCGGGCGTGCTCGTCCACCACGTGCGCGGCGTGCGCGGCGGCAACGGGCGTGCCTGCGGCGGGAGTTCCAGCGGCGGGCGTCGTGCTCAGCGGCGTACCGGCGGCAGGCGTCGTGCTCAGCGGCGTTCCGGCCACCGGTGTGCCCGCGACGGTCGGCGGGCCGATGCGGTCGCCCGCCGAGGGGGCGGGCGGCCCGGACACCACCGGACGCGCAGGGGCCTGCGGTTGCGGGGCCGGGGCCGGGGCCTGCGGAGCCTGGATCGTCGGAGCCGGGGCCTGCGGGGCTTCCGTCCACCGCGCCTGCGGGGCTTCCGTCCGCGGTGCCTGCGCCGGGATCGTCGGGTGGCCCGGTGCCGCCGACGCGGCCGGGGCCGGGTCCTGCGTGCCGACCGCCGGGGTGACGTCCGGCATGATCAGGTCGGGCACCGGCGCGTCGGGATCGGCCGAGCCGACCACCAGCGAGCGCGGGACGACGACGACGGCCGCCACCCCGCCCTGCTTCTGCTCGCGCAACTGCACCCGCACCCCGTGCCGGGCGGCCAGCCGCGCCACCACGTACAGCCCGAGGCCCGCGGGCGCGTCGGACTCGTCCGGGTCGGGGTCGGCCAGCAGCCGGTTGAGGTCGCCCAGCCGGTCCGGCGGCACGCCTATCCCCTGGTCCTCCACCGAGAGCATGATCTCGCCGTTCTCCAGCAGCCAGCCGGAGACCTGGACGTCGGCCTGCGGCGGCGAGAACGCGGTGGCGTTCTCCATGAGTTCGGCGACCAGGTGGCTCACGTCGTCGGCGGCGAAGCCGACCAGCTGGGTGCGCGGCAGGAAGGGGATGCGCACCCGCTCGTAGCGCTCGATCTCGGAGATGCCCGCCCGCACCACGTCGATGAGCGGCACCGGCTTGGCCATCGCGCCGCCGGTGTTCTCCGCCCCGGCCAGCACGAGCAGGCTCTCGCCGTTGCGCCGCATGCGGGTGGCGAGGTGGTCGAGCTTGAAGAGCGTCTCCAGCTCGTCCGGGTCCTGCTCGCGGTTCTCCAGGCCCTCGATCAGGGCCAGTTGGCGCTCCACCAGCGAGAGGCTGCGCAGACTGAGGTTGACGAAGGTGCCGTGCGCGGTGCCCTGATGGCGCTGCGCCCTGCTCAGCAACTCGTCGCGTTCGGCAAGGAGTTCGGCGTGCTGGGCGGCGAGAGCGGCGTGCCCGCGGCGCATCTCCTCGTGCTCCGCCGCGGTCCTGGCTCGCACCGCGATGAGCCGTTCGCGTTCCCTGGCCTGTTCCGCGGCCTGCTCGCGCAGCAACACGGCGTCCTGCGTGAGCCGTTCGACGTCCCGGGCCACGTCGGCGATCTCGTCGCGGCTGCCGACCGGCGGCGGCCCGGCGGGGGCCGAGGCGTAGCGGCGCAGCCGGGCGAGCGGCCGCACCACAGAACGCGAGGACTGCACGCCCGCGGCCACCACCAGCAGGACGCACAACGCGACCAGGGCGGCGCGCAGTTCGAGCGCGGTCATGTCGTCGGCGTGCAGCGAGGTGAGCCGGGTGGTGTCGGCGGCGGCCAGCGAGGACTGCACGGCGCGCATCCGGTCGATGCGGGCGGCGAGCGCCGCGTCGACGTCGGAGGTCTTCAGCCGGTTGTCGGCGGCCGACAGGTAGGGCGCGTCGGTGAGCTGCCGCAGGTAGTCCTCGGCGGTCGTCACGTCGGTGCCGGTGACGGTCTGGGTGTACTGGGTGCGCGCGGTCGGCGAGGCGGTCGCGTCGAACTGCGCGTACGCGGCCTGCTCGGCGACCCGGGCCTGCTGCGCCTCGGCCACCAGCTCGGAGGAGGCGCCGCCCGCGGTGAGCGCGGCGACCAGCAGCCCGTGCTCGGCGGAGGCCTGCTGCACGACGGTGGCGAGCGCGGGCCCGGCACTGGTGTCGGGGTCGGCGGCGCGGGACGGCAGGGCGCGGGCGAGCGCGCCGCTGACCGCGTCCAGCGCGGAGACGACCGGGGTGTAGGCGTCGAAGGCGTCGCGCGCGGAGCCGGTGCCGGACAGGCCGCTCTGGCGGACGCGCGGCAGCGCGGCCAGTTCCTGGCGCACGGTCGCGGTGGTCCGCGCCAGGTCGGGCGAGCCCCCGGTGTCCAGGGCGGCGGCGGCCTGTTCGACCTGCTGGGCCTGGCGGTCGACGCCGGCCCGCTCGTCCTCGCTGACCCCGTGCCCGGAGGCGGTGGTGCGCCCGGCGGCGACGTAGGCGGCCATGTCGTCGCGTTCGTCGGCGAGTGCGTGCGAGAGGGCGATGGCGGAGGTGTTGAGCTGGGTGAGTTTCAGCAGCCGCCCGGACTGGGTGAGGTCACCCGTGGCGGCGGCGAGCCCGGGGGCGGACGCGGCCACGACGGCGAGGAGCGAGACCAGCAGCGCGCCGATCAGCCGGGAGCGCACCCGGCGGCGCGAACGGCCCCTGCGGGACGGGCCGGTGGGCCCGCCCTGGGCCGCCGTCCCCTCCGCCGCGCCGGGCGCGGGGGCCGGCCCGGGGTGTTCCGCGACGGCCGGCCCGCTCATGGCCGGCGGCGTCTGCGTGCGCGCCGAACCGCGCCCTCTCCGCGTTGTCCGCACCGGTTCTCACAATCCGTCTCGTCCGTCGGTACAGCCGTTCCGTGCAGCCGAAATGACGACACCTCAAGTTGGGCACCGCGCCGGGCAGGACACGATGTCACCCCGGCGCTTCCCCCGGTGCGTAGTGATTACGCGTATGTTGCCGCGCACGGGTCGTGGTGCGCGTGTGTCTCGCGACGGTCCCGCACGCCCGCTTCTGGCCTCACCCCGGCATGGTTCCGACCATCGCAGCCCCGCGGGAGGGGGTGGCGGTCATCCCCAGCGCGATACCCGAAGGAGTGAACAACAACCGGAAGTTGACCTTCAACTCGGCGCGGTCGCCCACACTTCCGCCGTCTCGCGGGCGGTTTGGCGAAGCGGCCGGGCTCCTGGAAGGATGCCCCACCCGCATCCGGATCCCGGGCATCACACACCGGATCTCCACGAACCGGCCACGGATCGGGAGGGATCAGGTGTTCGAACGAGGGCTCGGGCAGACTGGACCCATGCGCATCGAGGCCGCCACAGAACCCGGCTCCACCGGCCGCCCCAACGAGGACTTCGTGTCGTTCGCGCTGCCCGCTTCCGGATTGGGCGGCGTCATGGTGGTGCTGGACGGCGTGACCCCGCATCCGGACGGCACGGGCTGCGAGCACGGGGTGCCCTGGTACGTGGCCGGGCTGGGCGGCGCCCTGCTCGAACTGTCCACTTCGGCACGGAATATGACTCTGCGTGAGTGCCTGGCGGCGGCGATCGAGCGCACCGCGCGACGACACGCCGAAAGGTGTGACCTTTCTCATAAGTACACGCCGCAGGCAACCGTTGTGGCCGTCCGGTGGGACGACGAGACGGTCGAGCATCTCGTGCTGTCGGACTCGGTGCTGCTGGTCGAGGACGTCACCGGCCAGGTCACCGCGGTCGTGGACGACCGGCTCGACCGGCTGCCCGAGCCGGTCGGCACGCTGCGCGCGGCGGTACGGGCGCTGCCGCGCGGCTCGGCGGAGCGCGCCGCCGCCGCGGCCGAGTGGGGCCGGGCGGTCGAGGCGCTGCGCAACGCGGAGGGCGGCTTCTTCACGGCGGCGGCGGACCCGGCGGTCGCCGAGCGCGCCGTCACCGGCGCCCGGCCGCGCGCGTCGGTACGGGCCCTGGCCGGGCTCACCGACGGCGCCACCCGCCTGGTGGACGTCTTCGCCCGCGCCGACTGGCCCGGCGCGATGGCCGTACTGCGCAAGGCGGGACCCCGCGAACTGATCGAGCGCGTACGGCGGGAGGAGGCGGCCGACCCCGAGGGCGCCCGCTTCCCGCGCGGCAAACGCTCGGACGACGCGACAGCGGGCCTGGTCGAGTTCTGAGCCGGAGCGCCCGGCAACGGGGCACCCGGGAAGGGTGCCCACGAAAGGGGGCGCGGGGAACTGCGCGCTCGGCCGACGCCGTCCGGTGCTTCGCGGACAGCCGTGGGCCCCACGGCGGGTGACTGCCTTCCGGTCCGCCGTGGCCGGTCGCGCAGTTCCCCGCGCCCCTTCAGGGCGAGGCGGTCAGCCGTTCGCCAGCGCCTGGAGCCGGTCGTAGGCGCCGTTGAAGTAGTCCTGGTCGCCGGGGAAGGTCCCGGAGTCCGCGTACTGCCAGAAGGTGTAGTAGCCCCACCCGGCGGGCAGGGTGCCCGCGCTGGAGGAGTAACGGGCCACGAACAGCGGGTCGTTGCCGGCGAACGCGGAGCTGTTGCCGGTGCAGGTCGTCCACCAGTCGGTCGTCGTGTAGATGGTGGCCCACCGCGAGGTCCTGGCGTGCACCTCGTTGACGAACGCCGAGATCCAGCCGACCATGCCGCTCTGGCTCAGCCCGTAGCACTCGGCGCCGTACGGGTTGTACTCGATGTCCAGCATCGGCGGCAGCGTCTTGCCGTCGCCGGACCAGCCGCCGCCGTGGCTGACGAAGTAGTCCGCCTGCGCGGCGCCGCCGGAGGTGTCGGGCGTCGCGAAGTGGTAGGCGCCGCGGATCATCCCGACGTCGTAGGAGCCGTCGTACTGCTGGGTGAAGTCCGGATTGGTGTACGTGGTCGACTCGGTGGCCTTGACGTAGGCGAACCGGGCGCCGTTGTTCCAGGCGGTCGTCCAGTCCACGCTGCCCTGGTACGCGCTGACGTCCATGCCGGAGGTCAGCGTGGCGTCCGGCGTGACCGTGCCGCCGTGCGAACCACCGCCCTCGTGCGAGGGGATGGTCGAACCGGCCCAGTCGAGCTGCGGGTGGGTGACGTGGTCGCGGCTCGTGGTGACCGAGGCCGGCGAGGCACCGGCGCCGTTCGTCGCGGCCGACGCGGCGGCGGGGAGGGCGAGCAGCAGGGCGAACAGGGAGAGCAGCGCGCCGGTGACCGTGGTGACGCGCGCGGCGCCCCGGGGTCTGCGGCGGGGGTGCCGGGGGCTGCGTCCGGCGTCGTTCATGAGTGCCTCCAAGGGCAAGGGGGGTTGTTCCTTGGTGTGGCCATGACATTTTGGAAGGTACGCGCGTAGAACGCGGGGGTGGAAGGGGGTCCGGCCACTGCCGATGGTCTAATCCTGCGAAATACTGGGAGAGCTGCGGCAATGGCGGGCGCTGGAAGAAAATTTCAGCCGCGGGAAAGGGCACTGACGTGCGGAAGGCCGGAGACGAGCAGGACGGGCGGGGCGCGCGGCGGAGTGGTGTGGACCACGAAGGCCCCTCCGGGCGGGACGCGGTGGCCCCTTCCGGGCGGGACGCCGGGGCCCCTTCCGGGCGGGACGCCGGGGCCCCTTCCGGGCGGGACGCTGACGCGGCCGGCCGGGACGAGGGCGCCGCACGACCGGGCGGGGACGCCAGCGCGGGCGGGCCGGCCGGGCCGGAGGCGGGCGGGCCCGACGGGCCGGAGGCGGGCGGGCCCGACGGGCCGGAGGCGGGCGGGCCCGACGGGCCGGAGGCGGGCGGGCCCGACGGGCCGGAGGCGGGCGGGCCCGACGGGCCGGAGGCGGGCGGGCTCGCCCGGCCGGAAGGAGACGCGCCCGCGGGGCGCGGGCGGAGCGCGCCCTGTGGCGCGGAGGAACACGCCCCGTCCGGGCGGGAGATGGAGGGGCTGGAGCGTGAGCTGACCGTGCTGTTCCGGCGGGCTCGGGCCTCCTCCGGGGAGATGGCCCGCGCGGTCCACCCCGAACTGGAGCCCGCCGCCTACGGGTTGCTGGTCCGGCTGGAGGAGATCGGCGCCGAGCGGGCGACGGATCTCGCGGCGTACTTCCGGGTCGGCAAGGCGACGATGAGCCGCCAGTTGCGCGCCCTGGAGGAACTCGGCCTGATCAGCCGCGCGCCCGACCCGGCCGACGGCAGGGCGTTCCTGGTCCGGCTGACGCCCGAAGGCCTCACCCGCTTCACCGCCGTCCGCGACGCCCGCCGCGAGCGCTACCGCAGCAGGCTCAGCCGGTGGGAGCGCACCGACGTGACGGACCTGGCGCGGCTGCTGGGCCGCCTCAACGCGTGGATGGCGGAGGACGAGGGCTAGGGGGACGCCATGCCGCTGACGGACCCGGGCGCTCCGGGGGTGGTCACCGCCAGGTCAGTACTGGCGTTTGCGTTCGTCGTCCCACGCGACGATGGCGGCCTGGGCCTGATCGAGATCGGAGGCCTGGCCGAGGCGTACGCTCTCGCCACGGTTGTCCCGCGCGTAGGTCCCCCATCCGGCGAAGCCGACGGCCCAACCGATCGCCATCATCCCGTCGTGGTAGCCGGGATGCCAGAGGAAGATCGTCTCTTCTCCGTACTCGACTTCTCTGGTCGTGCGGTACCCGGCCCGGGTCAGTGCCTTCTGCATCCTCCGCGACGGCTCTGTCACAACGCCCCCTGAACAGACGAGAGATCTCAGGATAGGCGCCCGGCGCGCGGCGCAGAAGGCTGTCGCACCGCCCGGCCCCGCCCGCGCGAGAGCGCCCGCCGCACCCTTCGTCCGGGGTGCGGCGGGCGCCCTTCGCCCTGGGGGAATGGCGCCCCGTCAGGCGGCGGCCACCGCCGTGCGGTCGTGCTCGCGGGCGGGCTCCAGGGCCAGCCGCAGGACCTCGCGCACGTCGGAGACCGCGTGCACGTCCAGCGTCTGGAGGACCTCGGCCGGGACGTCGTCCAGGTCCGGCTCGTTGCGCTTGGGGATGATCACCGTGGTGACCCCGGCCCGGTGCGCCGCCAGCAGCTTCTGCTTGACACCGCCGATGGGCAGCACCCGGCCGGTCAGCGACACCTCACCGGTCATCGCCACGTCGTCGCGCACCCGGCGCCCCGACAGCAGCGACGCCAGCGCGGTCGTCATCGTCACGCCCGCGCTCGGGCCGTCCTTGGGCACCGCGCCCGCGGGGACGTGCAGGTGGATGCCGCGCTCCTTCAAGTCGCCCACCGGCAGCTCCAGTTCGGCGCCGCGCGAGCGCAGGAAGGACAGCGCGATCCGCGCCGACTCCTTCATCACGTCGCCCAGTTGGCCGGTCAGGGTCAGGCCGGTGCCACCGGTCTCGGGGTCGGCGAGCGACGCCTCGACGAACAGCACGTCGCCGCCCGCGCCGGTCACCGCGAGGCCGGTCGCGACCCCGGGCAGGGCGGTGCGCCGCTCCTTCGGGTCCTGCGCCGACTCGGGCACGTGGTGCGGCCTGCCGATCAGGTCGCGCAGGTCGTCCGGGCCGACGGTGACCGGCAGTTCGGCCTCGCCCAGCTCCTGGCGCGCCGCGATCTTGCGCAGGGTGCGGGCGATCGCGCGCTCCAGGTTCCGTACGCCCGCCTCACGGGTGTACTCGCCGGCGAGCCTGCGCAGGCTCTCGTCGTCCACCGCGACCTCGTCCGCCGCCAGACCCGCGCGCTCCAACTGCCGCGGCAGCAGGTGGTCGCGGGCGATGGCGACCTTCTCGTCCTCGGTGTAGCCGTCGAGCCGGACCAGTTCCATACGGTCGAGCAGCGGCTGCGGGATGGTCTCCAGGACGTTGGCGGTCGCCAGGAACACCACGTCGGACAGGTCGAGTTCGACCTCCAGGTAGTGGTCGCGGAAGGTGTGGTTCTGCGCGGGGTCGAGGACTTCGAGCAGCGCCGCGGCCGGGTCGCCGCGGTAGTCGGAGCCCACCTTGTCGATCTCGTCCAGCAGGACCACCGGGTTCATCGACCCGGCCTCCTTGATCGCGCGCACGATCCGGCCGGGCAGCGCGCCCACGTACGTCCTGCGGTGACCGCGGATCTCCGCCTCGTCACGAACGCCGCCGAGGGCGACGCGCACGAACTCGCGGCCCATCGCGCGGGCCACCGACTCGCCCAGCGAGGTCTTGCCGACCCCGGGCGGCCCGACCAGCGCCAGCACGGCCCCGGCGCGACGACCTTGAACCGCGCCCAGCCCCTTGTCGGCGCGGCGCTTGCGCACGGCCAGGTACTCGACGATGCGTTCCTTCACGTCGTCGAGCCCCGCGTGGTCGGCGTCCAGCACGGCGCGGGCGCCCGCGATGTCGTAGGCGTCCTCGGTCGTGGTGTTCCACGGCAGTTCCAGGACGGTGTCCAGCCAGGTGCGGATCCAGCCGCCCTCGGGGGAGGCGTCGGAGGACCGCTCCAGCTTGTCGACCTCCTTCAGGGCGGCCTCGCGGACCTTCTCCGGCAGGTCGGCGGCCTCGACGCGGGCGCGGTAGTCCTCGGACTCGTTGCCCGGGTCGCCGTTCAGCTCGGCCAGCTCCTTGCGGACGGCCTCCATCTGCTGGCGGAGCAGGAACTCGCGCTGCTGCTTGTCCATGCCCTCCTGGACGTCCTTGCGGATCGACTCGGCGACGTCCTGCTCGGCGAGGTGGTCGCGCAGCCAGCCGATGGCCAGCCGCAGCCGGGCCACCGGGTCGACGGTCTCCAGCAGCCGCACCCGCTGCTCGCCGGTGAGGAACGGGGAGTAGCCGGAGTTGTCGGCGAGCTGCGAGACGTCGTCGATGGCCTGGACGCGGTCCACGACCTGCCAGGCGCCGCGCTTGCGCAGCCAGGCGGTGGCGAGCGCCTTGTACTCCTTGACCAGTTCGGCGACGGTGCCGGGCGCCTCGGTGGGCTCCGGCTCGGTCAGCTCGGTGCCCTCCACCCACAGGGCCGCGCCCGGGCCCGTGGTGCCGGCGCCGATGCGGACCCGGCCCAGGCCGCGGATGACCGCGCCGGGGTCGCCGTCCGCGAGGCGGCCGACCTGCTCGACGGCACCGAGGGTGCCCACGGCCGCGTACTGGCCGTCGACCCGGGGCACCAGCAGCACCCTGGGCTTGCGCGAGCCCGCGCCGGAGCGGATGCCGGGAACACGCGACGCCTCGGCGCGGTTGCTCTCGGCAGCCTGCGCGGCCTCGACCGCGGCGCGGACCTCGCTGTCGGACAGGTCGAGCGGTACGACCATGCCGGGCAGCACGACCTCGTCGTCGAGCGGTAGTACGGGAAGGGTCAGCACCTCGCCCGCGACCGGGCCGCCGGTTCCCTGCGCATCTGAAGCCATGATCTCTCCCTAGGCAATGAAGTTGAGCTATGCCGACTCAATGCTTCTGATGCCCCTGATGTTCCCCAAGCGGTGTTCGCTGTGAGCGATCAGCCGGTGGCGGTCGGCTCACCGGGGCCGCGCGGCTAGCCTGAGGCGCATGCCTGACGTGATCGAACCGGCGGCCGAGACCGTCGAGCGGCGCGAAGGACCCTACGGCGAGGTGGTGCTGCGCAGGCGCGGCGGGCACTTCGAGATCATCGCCAACGGCTGCTTCCTGATGGACACCTCCGACGGACGCTCCGAGCGCCTGCTGATCCGCGCCGCGCTCGACGCGCTGACGGGCGGCGCGGCGACGGACCCCGCGCAGACGGACCCCGCGTCGACGGGCCCCACGTCGGCGGGTGGCGACCGCCCGGAACCGGTCGGCGGTCCCTCCGTTCTGATCGGCGGCCTCGGGGTCGGCTTCTCGCTGGCCGAGGCCGCCGCAGAGCCGCGCTGGGGGCGGATCACCGTCGTGGAACGCGAGCGGGCCGTCGTGGACTGGCATCGCGACGGCCCCCTCGCGCCGTTCTCCGCCGGGGCGCTGGACGATCCGCGGGTCGACGTCGTCGAACGCGACCTGCTCGACCACCTGCGCGGCGCGCACGGCGCCCACGACGCGCTCTGCCTGGACATCGACAACGGGCCCGACTGGACGGTCACCGAGTCCAACGACTCCCTCTACTCCCCGGGCGGTCTCGCCGGGTGCCTGCGGGCGCTGGCGCCGGAGGGCGTGCTGGCGGTCTGGTCGGCCCGGCCGTCGACGCGCTTCGAGGACGCGTTGCGCGCCGCGGGATTCGCAGAGGTCCAGACCATCCCCGTGCCGGTTGCCCGGGGTGTCCCGGATGCGGTGCATCTGGCCCGGCGCCCGTCAGGGCCGACGTAGCCGCAGGCCGGGCCCGCCCTTTACGCTGCATGCCAAGCAGCGCGACCACGTAGGGGCGGGCCCGATGGACAACACACAGACGACTACCGCGAACGGCGGATCCGGCACCCCACCGCCGGCCACCCAGCGGCGGGTCCTCGTCGTCGAGGACGACCCGACGATCGCCGACGCGATCGCGGCCCGCCTGCGCGCCGAGGGCTTCTCGGTGCACACCGCGGGCGACGGCCCGGCCGCCGTGGACACCGCCCACGCCTGGCAGCCCGACCTGCTGGTGCTCGACATCATGCTGCCCGGCTACGACGGCCTGGAGGTCTGCCGCCGGGTGCAGGCGCTGCGGCCGGTGCCGGTGCTGATGCTCACCGCGCGGGACGACGAGACCGACATGCTGGTCGGGCTCGGGGTCGGCGCGGACGACTACATGACCAAGCCGTTCTCCATGCGGGAGCTGGCGGCCCGGGTGCACGTGCTGCTCAGACGGGTGGAGCGGGCCACGGTCGCGGCCCGCAGCCCGCGCGGCGGCACCCTCCAGCTGGGCGATCTGTCCATCGACCACGCCCAGCGCCGGGTGCGGGTGCGCGGCGACGACGTGCACCTGACGCCGACCGAGTTCGACCTGCTGGCCTGCCTGGCGCAGACCCCGCGCGCCGTGCTCTCCCGTGAGCAGCTGCTGGCCGAGGTGTGGGACTGGGCCGACGCCTCCGGCACCCGTACCGTCGACAGCCACATCAAGGCCCTGCGCCGCAAGATCGGCGCCGAGCGCATCCGCACCGTGCACGGTGTGGGCTACGCGCTGGAGACCCCCGCCCCGTAGGGGCGGCGAAAGGCGGTGCGCCGGATGGCGCGCACTTCCCGTGACGACTCCCGTGACGACGAGGACCGGCCGGGGCTGTGGCACCGGGCCTGGGAGGGGCTGCGCCCGGTCGACCCGTTCCGGTCGATCAAGGCGGCGCTCGGGCTGCTGGTGATCAGCTCGGTCTTCCTGACGACCCTGCTGGTGCTCGTGGCCATCCGATCGCAGACCGAGCTGCGGGTCATCACGATCTTCTCGATCATCACCTCGATGCTGCTGATGCAGTTCGTCTCCAGCGGCCTGACCTCGCCGCTGCGCGAGATGACGGCGGTGGCCCGGGCGATGGCGCAGGGCGACTACAGCCGCCGGGTGCGCACCGGGCGCCGCGACGAGCTGGGCGAGCTGGCCATCACGTTCAACAGCATGGCCGCCGACCTGGAGAGCGCCGACCGCCACCGCAAGGAGCTGGTCGCCAACGTCTCGCACGAGCTGCGCACGCCCATCTCGGGCCTGCGCGCCCTGCTGGAGAACGTGGTGGACGGCGTCAGCGAGGCGGACCCGGAGACGATGCGCACCGCGCTGAAGCAGACCGAGCGGCTCGGCCGCCTCGTGGCCGACCTGCTGGACCTGTCGCGTCTCGACAGCGGCGTGGTGCCACTCAACGCCCGGCACTTCGAGGTCTGGCCGTTCCTTTCCGGGGTGCTGAAGGCGGCGAGCATCAAGCCGGGCGTGGCGATGGCCTCGCCGTCGCACTCCCGCTCGCGCGGCGACGTCCACCTGCACCTGGACGTCCACCCGCTGGACCTGACCGGGTACGCGGACGCCGAGCGGCTGCACCAGGTGGTCTCCAACCTGGTGGACAACGCGGTCAAGCACAGCCCGCCCAGCGGCCGGGTGACGGTGAAGGCCCGCCGGGGCGCGGATCCGCAGAGCCTGGAGCTGGAGGTGCTGGACGAGGGCCCGGGCATCCCGCAGGCGCACTGGTCGAAGGTCTTCGAGCGCTTCAGCCGGGGCAGCGTCAAGGCTCCGCACGGCTCGGGCAGCGACGGCGGCACGGGCCTGGGCCTGGCCATCGCCCGCTGGGCGGTGGAGCTGCACGGTGGCCGGATCCGCGTGGCCGAATCCACACGGGGCTGCCGCATCCAGCTCACCCTTCCGGGAAAGAGCACGTCAGCCAGTTGACGTAGGCTCTCGAAAGGTCTTCGAACGGGAGATTCGACCGGAAACCGGGATCCGGCAGGCAGACGCCGCATCCACGCCTGGGTGACCGCTACGGCGGCGCGCAGGCGCCCAAAAGGATGCCGATTTCCCGCCAAAGACCGCCGCCAAACCCGCCCGAGAGTGTGACGTACGCGACGACGGCCCCTCGTAACCTGCGCCGACCCTCCCGGTAGGCGTAGCCTTTATTTCCGCTGTCCACCACCTTGTGAAGCGGAAGAGGGCGGTTGCCGCCGTGTCGTCACAGTCCCCCAACACCTCGAGTGTCTCGACCGACCCCGACGGACAGGGCGCGAGCCCCGTCGCCGGTTTCGGAGCGAACGAGTGGCTCGTCGATGAGATCTACCAGCAGTACCTCCAGGATCCGAACTCGGTAGACCGGGCCTGGTGGGACTTCTTCGCCGACTACAAGCCGGGGGCTGACAACAGCGCCGCGACCGCCGCGCAGCCCGCGCAGACGGCCGCCGCCCCGGCCGCCGCGCCGAAGGCCCCGGTGTCCGCGACCGCCCCGGCTCCGTCTGCCCCCGCACAGCAGACGGCGCAGCCCGCGGCCCCCGCCCCGGCCAAGCCCGCCGCGACGCAGGCTGCTCCGGCGCAGGCCGCTCCCGCGCAGCCCGCCCCGGCCAAGCCCGCCCCCGTGCCGGCTCCCGCGGCCCCCGCGCCCGCCGCTGCCAAGCCCGCGGCCGCCAAGCCCGCCGCCGAGCAGCCCACCGGCGCGGCGGAGTCCGGCCCGGAATACGTGACGCTGCGCGGTCCCGCCGCCGCGGTCGCCAAGAACATGAACGCCAGCCTTGAGCTGCCGACCGCGACCAGCGTCCGGGCGATCCCGGTGAAGCTGCTGTTCGACAACCGCATCGTCATCAACAACCACCTCAAGCGCGCCCGGGGCGGGAAGGTCTCCTTCACCCACCTCATCGGCTACGCGATGGTGCAGGCGCTCAAGACGATGCCGTCGATGAACCACTCCTTCACGGAGAAGGACGGCAAGCCCACCCTGGTCAAGCCCGAGCACGTCAACCTCGGTCTCGCCATCGACCTGGTCAAGCCCAACGGCGACCGCCAGCTGGTCGTCGCGGCGATCAAGAAGGCCGAGACGCTGAACTTCTTCGAGTTCTGGCAGGCCTACGAGGACATCGTGCGCCGCGCCCGCGTCGGCAAGCTGACGATGGACGACTTCACCGGTGTCACCGCGTCGCTGACCAACCCCGGCGGCATCGGCACCGTGCACTCCGTGCCGCGGCTGATGCCCGGCCAGGGCCTGATCATCGGCGTCGGCTCGATGGACTACCCGGCGGAGTTCCAGGGCACCTCCCAGGACACCCTGAACAAGCTGGGCGTCTCCAAGGTGATGACGCTCACCAGCACCTACGACCACCGGGTCATCCAGGGCGCCGCCTCCGGCGAGTTCCTGCGCATCATGCACCAGCTGCTGCTGGGCGAGGGCGACTTCTACGACCACGTCTTCGAGTCGCTGCGCATCCCCTACGAGCCGGTCCGCTGGCGCCAGGACATCGACGCCGGTCACGACGACGACGTCACCAAGGCCGCCCGGGTCTTCGAGCTGATCCACTCCTACCGGGTCCGCGGCCACGTGATGGCCGACACCGACCCGCTGGAGTACCGCCAGCGCAAGCACCCCGACCTGGACGTCACCGAGCACGGCCTGACCCTGTGGGACCTGGAGCGCGAGTTCGCCGTCGGCGGCTTCGCGGGCAAGTCCCTGATGAAGCTGCGCGACATCCTCGGCGTGCTGCGCGACTCGTACTGCCGCACCGTCGGCATCGAGTACATGCACATCCAGGACCCCAAGCAGCGCAAGTGGATCCAGGACCGCGTCGAGCGCCCGCACACCAAGCCGGAGCGCGACGAGCAGCTGCGGATCCTGCGCCGCCTGAACGCCGCCGAGGCGTTCGAGACGTTCCTGCAGACCAAGTACGTCGGCCAGAAGCGCTTCTCGCTGGAGGGCGGCGAGTCCGTCATCCCGCTGCTGGACGCGGTCATCGACTCCGCGGCCGAGTCGCGCCTCGACGAGGTCGTCATCGGCATGGCGCACCGCGGCCGCCTCAACGTGCTGGCCAACATCGTCGGCAAGTCGTACGCGCAGATCTTCCGCGAGTTCGAGGGCAACCTCGACCCGAAGTCGATGCACGGCTCCGGCGACGTGAAGTACCACCTGGGCGCCGCCGGCACCTTCACCGGCCTGGACGGCGAGCAGATCAACGTCTCGCTGGCGGCCAACCCCTCGCACCTGGAGACCGTCGACCCGGTCGTCGAGGGCATCTCGCGGGCCAAGCAGGACATCATCGGCAAGGCCGGCACGGACTTCACCGTGCTGCCTCTCCAGCTGCACGGCGACGCGGCCTTCGCGGGCCAGGGCGTGGTGGCCGAGACCCTCAACATGTCGCAGCTGCGCGGCTACCGCACCGGTGGCACCGTGCACATCGTCATCAACAACCAGGTCGGCTTCACCGCCGCCCCGGCCGCCTCCCGCTCGTCGATGTACTGCACCGACGTGGCCCGCATGATCGAGGCGCCGATCTTCCACGTCAACGGTGACGACCCGGAGGCCGTGGTCCGCGTCGCGCGGCTGGCCTTCGAGTTCCGCCAGGCGTTCAACAAGGACGTCGTGATCGACCTGGTCTGCTACCGGCGCCGGGGTCACAACGAGGCCGACAACCCCTCGTTCACCCAGCCGCTGATGTACGACCTGATCGACAAGAAGCGCTCGGTGCGCAAGCTCTACACCGAGTCGCTGATCGGCCGCGGCGACATCACCCTGGAAGAGGCCGAGCAGGCCCTGCAGGACTACCAGGGCCAGCTGGAGAAGGTCTTCACGGAGGTCCGTGAGGCCACCCAGGCCACCCCGGCCGAGGCGCCGGAGCCGCAGACGCTGCCGGACTTCCCCGTCCACGTGGACACCGCGATCTCCCAGGAGGTCGTCAAGCGGATCGCCGAGTCGCAGGTCAACCTGCCCGACCGGGTCACCGTCCACCCCCGGCTGCTGCCGCAGCTCCAGCGCCGCGCCGCCTCCGTCGAGGACGGCACGATCGACTGGGCGACCGGCGAGACGCTGGCGTTCGGCTCGCTGCTGATGGAGGGCACCCCGGTGCGCCTGGCGGGCCAGGACTCCCGCCGCGGCACCTTCGGCCAGCGGCACGCGGTGCTGGTCGACCGGGTCACCGGCGAGGACTACACCCCGCTGCTGTACCTGTCGGACGAGCAGGCCCGGTTCAACGTCTACGACTCGCTGCTGAGCGAGTACGCGGCGATGGGCTTCGAGTACGGCTACTCGCTGGCCCGGCCCGAGGCGCTGGTGCTGTGGGAGGCGCAGTTCGGTGACTTCGTCAACGGCGCGCAGAGCGTCGTCGACGAGTACGTCTCGGCGTCCGAGCAGAAGTGGGGCCAGACCTCCGGCGTCACGCTGCTGCTGCCGCACGGCTACGAGGGCCAGGGCCCGGACCACTCCTCGGCCCGCCCGGAGCGTTTCCTCACGCTGTGCGCGCAGAACAACATGACGATCGCGATGCCGACGCTGCCGTCGAACTACTTCCACCTGCTGCGCTGGCAGGTCCACAACCCGCACCACAAGCCGTTGATCGTCTTCACCCCGAAGTCGATGCTGCGGCTGAAGGCGGCGACCTCGAAGGTGGAGGAGTTCACCTCCGGCGGCTTCCGCCCGGTCATCGGCGACGACACGGTCAACGCGGACGACGTGCGCAAGGTGGTGTTCTGCTCCGGCAAGGTCTACTACGACCTGAAGGCGGAGCGGGAGGCCCGCAAGGCGGACGACGTGGCGCTGATCCGCATCGAGCGGCTCTACCCGCTGCCCGGCGCGGAGATCCAGGCCGCGCTGGCGCCGTTCACCAAGGCGCAGAAGTTCGTGTGGGCCCAGGAGGAGCCGGCGAACCAGGGTGCCTGGCCGTTCATCGCGCTCAACCTGATCGACCACCTCGACCTGGTGCTCGGCGCGGCGCCGGACAACGCGGACCGGCTGCGCCGGGTGTCGCGCCCGTCCTCCTCGTCGCCCGCGGTGGGCTCGGCCAAGCGCCACCAGCAGGAGCAGCAGCAGCTGGTGCGTGAGGTCTTCGAGATCTGACGCGTGATGTGGTGAAGGAGGGGCGGGGCCGTCGGCCCCGCCCCTCCTTCGTCGTTCCAGCCGTTCTTCGTGCTGGCCGGGCTAGCCGGGCTGCGGTTCGAAGTCCCAGTACGGGCGCTTCCTGCGGCGCACCGACTGGGTGTGCGGGTGCTGCGGGCCGAGGGTCTCGGCGAGTTGCTGGAGGGTCTCGGTCTCCACCTTGGACGCCTCCTGGGTGCGCCGCAGCGCGCGCAGGTCGTCGGCGAGCGCGGCCCGGCAGGACAGGGTGAGCGGGTGGGTCTCGCCCAGCGAGGTCTTGGCCAGCGTGACGGTCTCGCGGCTCAGTCGGAGGGCGCCCTCCTCGTCCCCGGCGAGGCTTCGGGCGCCGGAGGCGTTGAGCGCGCAGCCCAGCGTCCAGGGGTGGGCGGCGCCGACGGCCTCCGTCATGCCGTGCAGGGCGCGTTCCGCGGCGGCCAGCGCCTCGTCGCGTTCGCCGTACGCGCGCAGCACCAGGCCGACGTTGCCCTCGGTGCCGACGGTGAACGGGTGGCCGGGGCCGGTCAGTTCGCGGTAGCGCTCGGCGACGGTGGTGGCCAGCTCCCGGGCCCGGTCGAGGTCGCCGTGCTGCCGGATGAACGTCGCGTAGTCGGCCTGCACCAGCAGGGTGTCCGGGTGCCGGGGTCCCTGCCGCTGCACGCAGCGGTCCACCACGCCCGCCATCAGCGTGTGCGCCTGCGCGATGTCCCCGCCGCGGCGCAGGCACAGGGCGAGGTTGTGCTCGGCGAACAGCGACTGCGGGGTGTAGCGGTCCATGACCTGGCGCAGCACGCGGACGTTGAGCTCCTGGCGGGAGGTGGCCTCGGTGTAGCGGCCGAGCAGCCGCAGCGTCCAGGCGTAGCGCTGCGCGGACAGCAGGGTGCGGTGGTGGCGCGGGCGCAGCGCCCGTTCGCGCACCAGCAGGATGTCCCGGTGCGCGGCGAGCGATTCCTCGTAACGGCCCAGCAGGGCGAGGACGTTGGCGAGGTTGCTGCGGTCCTGCATGGTGCGCATCGACTCGGGGCCGAGGATCTCGCTCCAGGCGCGGACCGAGTCGGCGAAGATGTCGTGCGCCTCCTGGTAGGCGCCGAGGGCGACGAGCGTGCCGCCCAGGCCGTTCTTGGCGCGCAGCAGGTCGGGGTCGTCGGGGCGGCGTTCCGCGGACAGCTGCTCGACGACGGCCCGGCCCATCGCCTGCGCCTCCTGGTAACGCCCGGCGCGGCGCAGCATGTTGGCGTGCTGGTGGACCAGGACCAGCAGGTCGGGGTCGTCCGGGGCGAGCCGGGGGCGCCAGCGGGCCACGGCCTGCTCGCACAGCCGCAGGCCGGTGCGGCTCTCGCCGCGCACCCGCAGGTACTCCACGCAGTTGAGGACCAGTTCGCGGCTGCCGGGTTCGGTGCCGGACAGCACGCCCGCGGTCTCCAGGTGCGGCAGCAGTTCGGCGTAGCGGGCCCAGGAGCGGGTGTCGGTGGGGTTGCGGGGGTCGGCGTCGGCGAGCACCCGGGCGGCGACCGCGGCCAGGGTCTCGCGGCGGTCCTCGCTGAGGGTGGACAGCAGGAAGCCGTGGTAGAGCCGGTGCATGGCGACCTGGTCCACGAACGGCTCGGACTCGTGCGCCTCCACGTAGTCCATCCGCACGGCCGTGGACTCCGAGAGCCTGCGCAGCGCGGTGTGCCAGCGGATGGGGTCGGCGGCGAGCGCGGCGAGGTGCTCGGGCAGGCTGTCGGGGCGGGCCGACTCGATGAGCCGGACCGGGATGGCCTCCGGGGAGAACAGCCCGAGCAGGTGCAGCAGTTCGACGGTCTCGGGGTGCTTGTCCTGGAGGGTGTTGAGCGTTATCGACCAGGTCGTCTGGAATCCCATCGGGTAGTCCGAGGAGATGCGGATGCCGATCTGGTTGGCCTCGCCGCGCCGGATCAGCTCGATGTAGTCCTTGGCGGGCATGGGGTTGGCGGCGAGCCAGGCCGCGGTCTGGTTGAGCAGCAGCGGCAGGTCCTGGACGGCCTCGGCGAGCTGGTCGGCCTCCGGTTCGGTGAGCCGCTGCGCGCGGCGCCTGGCGTACGCGACGCTCTCCTCGCGCCGGAACGGCGCCACCTCGACCTCGGTGACGCTGCCGGCGGCGGCCCAGTCCTGGGTGAGGGTGGTGACGAGCACGTGGCCGTTGCCCTCGGGGACCAGGTCCTCGATCTGGGTGAGGTCGTCGGCGCTGTCCAGCACGATCAGCCAGCGGCGGTACGGGCGTCCGGTGCGCAGCGCCTCGTGCACCGCGCGGATGCGTTCGCCCAGCTCCTGGCCCGCGGGCAGGTCGAGGCGCGGGGCGAGGTCGGCGAACTGCTCGCGGGCGGTGGCGCGGTAGCCCGCGTTGGCCCACCACACGATGTCGTAGTCGTTGCCGAAGCGGTGCGCGTACTCGATGGCGATCTGGCTCTTGCCGACGCCGGAGATGCCGCGCAACGCGACCCGGGCGCCCTGCCTTCCGCCCTCCTCGAAGCGCCGGTGGATCTCCTCCAGCACCGCGTCGCGGCCGGTGAAGCGCACGTTGCGGCGCGGTACGTTCCACACCGCCGGGGGGTCGTTGGGGAAGCGCGGGACGGCGGCGCCGGCCGGTTCGTCGGCCTGGGTCGCCGGGTCGATGCCGAGCCTGCGCAGTATCCGGCGGCGCGCCTCGTGCTCGTCGAGGTCGCGCAGGTCGACCGGGCGCAGCGCGGCGGCGGTGGGCGGCAGCGCGCGGGTCGCGACGCTGACGGCGGCGAACCGCTCGGCGTCGGCGGGCACCACCTCCCCCAGCGCCTGCGTCCACTCGGTGTCGGTGCGCGGGCCGAGGGAGAAGTACCAGTCGTCCAGCACCAGCAGCACGCGCCCGGGCGCGGCGAGCAGGTCGCGCAGCGCGTCGGTCAGCGGCACGCTCAGCGGCGGGTCCCAGCGCAGCAACGAGGTCTGGTGGCCGAGGCGTTCGAGCTGGTGGGCGATCCAGGTCGCCCAGGGCCGGTTGTACCCGGCGTGGCTGATGGTGAAGTGGTCGGCTTCCTGCCCGTCCGACGTCCGCTGAGCCATGGGACTCTCCCCTCACCTCGCCGGTCGCGGCCCGCGGGCCGCTCGGGTTCCAACGGGGTTCCAACAGTTCCAAGGGTGGTCTTCGCACGATAGCCGAAGTGACCGGCGACCGGCCGACGCCACGTCAGATGACGTCCACCCGTGTGGAGTTCACCGCCGCCGGGGCGGCCGTCGGGGCCGCCGACGCGCGCACGGTGTCGTGCGGCAGCGCGGACGACAGGGCGTGCGCGATGTGCCGGATCAGCCGTTCGAGGTCGGCGCAGTACACGGAGGGGTGGGCGAATCCCGAGCCCTCGCGGTAGCGGTGCGCGTAGTTGCCGCCGCCGCACACCCGCACCACCGGGCAGCCCCGGCAGACGGCGGCGAGCGCGGCCGCGCCGAGCTGGCGGGCGGCGATGCCGGGGTGCGCCAGCGCCTCGTCGAAGCTGTGGTGGTGGACGTCGAGTCCGGTGACGGTGGCGCGGTCGTAGGCGACCTTGAGGGAGTCGATCTGGGCGATCGAGCCGTCGGTCTCCACGACCACGGCGACGGTGGGCGACAGGCCCACCGACTCGGTGGCGCTCGGCACGCCCAGCAGCAGGCCGACGATCTCGGTGAAGAGCCGCACGCGCGGGTGCGGCCGCTCGTCCGGGTCGCGGTTCCACCACAGGTCGAAGACGGCGGCGAGCCAGTCGCCGTACGGGGTGGCCGAGCGCGGGGCGTCCTCGGGGCGCGGCGGCGGGCTGGACCAGTTGGCGTGCGGCAGCAGCAGGTCGAGCCGGGGCGGGCGCAGCGCGAGCAGGGAGCGGTAGACCTCGGCGGGGTCGGCGCGCACGTCGACCGCGCACAGCAGTCCCGCGTACGCCTCGGGGTGCTCGGCCAGCAGCCGGGCGGCGCGGGAGGCGGCGGGCCAGGAGGGGCGTCCGGCGTGGTCGACGCGGTGGCGGTTGAGGGTGGCGGTGCCGCCGTCCAGGCTGATTCCGACGCCGATGCCCGCCTCGGTGAGCCGGGCGAGGGCGGAGCGGGTGAGCCGCGTGCCGTTGGTCTGCACGGCGGCGTGCACCACCCGGTCGGGGCCGACCGCCTCCCGGATCGCGGCGGTGTAGGCGAGCACCTCGCCGGGGCCGGACATCAGGGGTTCGCCGCCGTGCAGGTCGATGCGCAGCTCGCGCAGGCCGTGGGCGCGGGCGTGTTCGGCGACGCGTTGCGCGGTGCGGGCCATGGTGGCCTCGCTCACCCGCGCCGGGCGGTCCCGCCAGCCGGTGTCACGGCCGTGGTAGAGGCAGCAGTAGGTGCAGCTGAGGTTGCAGCGGCCCCGCACCTTGAGCACGAACTGCCGGAAGGGCGCGCGGGGCGCGAAGGGTACGAGGGGCACGGCTGCGGGCACGGCGTCACCTCCTGTCCGGCGGGCATCCCCCGCTGTCGACCGTCGGCGGGCGGTCCCATGCCGGGCATCGCCGCGCGGCAGGCTGGAAAAACGTTTCGTGACCACAACTGACCGGTTAGGCACGCTCGTTGACTCAAAGCCTGACGATTTCGGCCAGCACTGCGACCGGATGTCCGCCCAACGCGTCCTCGTAGAGCGGGCGTTCAGTCCACCGCGCGCATGTCCGGGGCGTCCTCGTGGTACGCGGCGGCCTCGCCCGGCCTGCGGGAGCGGGCCGCGAGCCCGGGCAGCACGGCGGCGAGCGCCGGATGGCTGACGCGCGGCAGCAGGTCGTCGAGGTCGACCCCGGTGAAGTCGGGGAGCGCCTCGCGGCTGGGGGCCGGGCCGTGGCCGGGTTCGGGGAGCGTCGCCCCGGCACCGCCCGGCGCGGCGCCGACCGCATGGTTCATCACGCCGTACTCCTCACTGCCCGTCGAGCCGACCGCCCGTCGAGCCGACCGGACCGGGATACCCCCGTGGTGGCCGCCGGGAAACCTCTCGCCCACTGTCGTCCCGTCCGTCCCGTCACCGCGCCGCCCGTCACACGGTGTCGCCCAGCGCCCGCATGCGCTCCAGCGTGGAGCGGGCCTGCGGTCCCCTGGCCGCGCCGGCGTGCTGCCACAGCGCCCAGGCCGCGCGGTACGACTCCAGGGCGCGCGCCGGGCCCGCCGTCTCCTCCAGGACCGTGCCCCGGCAGTGGTGGGCGCGCGCGCCGAGCAGTTGATCGCCCGCCGACGCCGCCTGCCCGGCCGCGCGGTGGTACGACTCGGCCGCCGCGTCCAGCCGTTCCGGGGCGCCCGAGGCGAGGCCGAGCAGCACGTCACCGCGCTCCAGCCACGCCTCGGCCGCCGTGGCCGGATCGGCGCGGGCCGGGTCGGCGGCGGCCCGCGCGGCGCGGGCGAGTATCCACTCGGCCTCGTGCAGGTCGGTCAGCGCGCCGCCCGCCTCGTTCCGGCGGCGCAGCGCCCGGCCGAACAGCAACCGCCGCTCGGCCAGCAGCGGATGGCTCTCCGGCGTCTGCGCCAGCGCCTCGCGCAGCACCCGCACCGCGTCGGTGGCCACCGCGATCCCGCCGCCCCGGCCCGCCCACTCCACCAGCACCCTGCCGCGGTCCACCAGCAGGTCGGCGCGGGCCGGGTCGTCGGTGGCCACCAGGCGCTGGGCGGCGGCCAACGCGTCGTCCGCCTCGGCGAGTTCGGTGACCCGGGCGGTGCGGGCGTAGCGGGCGGCGTGCGCGAGTCCGAGGCGGCGCAGGCACTCCAGCCGCAGATCGCCGTCGTCGTGCGCGCACCGCAACGCCCGCTCCAGGTCCTCCACGGCCTCCGGGGCGCCCTGGTCACCGGCGGCCATCGCACGGGCGGCGGCCAGGTCGAGCAGCGCGGCGACCCGCGAGGCGCGCTCCGGCGCCTCCTCGCTCGTCGCGTCGGCGTCCGCCACCGTCTCGAAGTCCGCCACCGCCTGGAGGGCGAACGCCCGCGCCTCGTCGGTGGCGTCCCGCCGCGTCGCGTCCTCGGACAGCGCCGACAGCAGCGCGCCGCGCACCGACAGCGGGCCGCGCGGCATCGGGGCGTCCGGCGGCCACGACTCCAGGACGACGTCCAGCAACGCCTGGGCGCCGTACAGGAGATGGCGGTCACCGGTGAGGGCGTAGCGCTCCCTCGCCACGTCCACCAGGCACAACCGCGCCGCGAGCAGGTCGTCCGGCGCGCCCAGCAGCAAGTGTTCCGCGCGGGTCAGGCTCGCGTCGGCGTCGGCGAGGGAGCGCGCGGCGCCCGCGGAGTGCGGCGGCGACTGGCCCGCCACGACCCGCAGCACCCGGCCCAGCACCAGGTGCGCCCGGCCCGCCGCGGCGTCCGGCACCGCGGCCCGGTCCGCGAGTTCGGCGGCCGACCGCGCGGTGCGCTCCGCCTCGGCCAGCGCGTCGTCGCCCTGCCGCGCCTCCCACAGGCTCAGCAGGCACTCGGCGAGCAGCGTGCGCAGCGGGACGGTCCTGGCGGGCTGCCGTTCGTCGGCGGGCGCGGTGCGCAGCAACCGGATGGCCTCCCACAGGTCGCGGATCGTGCGCCGCTCGTGGAACTTCGCCAGCCGCTCGCGGGCCTCCTCCACCACCCGCCCCTGATGACCGAACGGCACCCCGCCCGACGGCACCGCCACCGCCGCCGGGTCCTGCCCGTACGCGTCGAGCACGGCCGGTCCCACGCCGCCGGGCTGGAAGCGGCGCAGCACCTTCTGCGGCACCTCGGCGAACGGCCGGGGCACCGGCACGCCGCCGCTCTCCCCCGGGTCGGGCGGCCCGCCCTCGCCGGAGAGGTAACCGACCACCATCGCGGGGAAGTTGCGCGCCCTGCGGCCGAACACCCGCTCCACGTACAGCGAGCAGTGCTTGAGCACGAGCGTCGCCTCGCCCAGGCCCAGCCGGCGCAGCAGCACCTCCTCCACGCCCGGCGCGAAGTCGTACCACGGCCCGCCCTCGCGGCGCAGGGTCTCCGCCGGGGTGTCCTCCTGCCGCAGCAGCAGCCCGCTGAGCAGCACCTCGGCCATCTCGATGGGTCCGGTCTGCGGCATCATCGCGCGCTGCACCAGCTGCATCACCGGGTACGCGAGCGGCGCCGCCGACAGGTACACCGCCAGGTGCTGCGCGGCGGGCGAGGAGACCGCCTGGAAGTCCTGCACGAGTTGTTCCGCGGTGCGCTCGCGGCGCGGCGGCGGCGCGGCGCCGACGTGCCGGTCGTGCACCCAGGCCGCGGCGGCGTCGAGGGTGGCCAGGGTGGTGCCGGACACCGCGTGCGCCCAGGCGCCCAGCGCGCCCCGGGTCGGCGACAGCACCGGCACCGCGAGCGCCCCCGGCGAGTGTTCCGGCGAACGGCGCCTGCGGGGCAGGAACTCCAGGCGACCGCCCGCCGCGGACGTCCCGCGCAGCACGCCGGGCTCGGCGGGCAGCAGCGTGCGCCGCCACATGCGCTGCGGCAGCGGCTGGAGCACCGCGACCGGGCCGGTGCGCGCCCACCGGTGCAGCAGCCGCTGCGCCGCGCCGCGCCGCCACAGCAGCCCGGAGCAGTCGCTGAGCAGGAGCGTGACGGTGCGCCCGGTCGGGTCGCGCAGCCGGTCGGCCGGGGAGAGCGTCTCGTCCCCGCCGCGTCCCGCCGCCACCCCCGGTTCGCCGTCGGGCCGCGGGCGCAGGTAGTGCACGGCGACGTCGCGGAACGCGCCGACCTGCTCGCAGACCAGCCGCAGTTCCTCCAGCATCTGGTCCCAGACCACCATCGACGGCGAGTCGTCCATGACCAGCAGCAGCCGCGCGTCGCGCCGCCTGACCTCGCGGAAGACCGGCAGTATGTGGCCGCTCCTGGCGCTGGTCTCGGCGGTCGCCATCTCGTCCAGCTCGCTGCCGCGGCGCGCCCTGACGTGCGGCCGGTAGCGTTGCAGGGGACGCAACGCCCGCTCCAGCGGCAGCAGTTGGGGGAACGCGTTGGCGACCGGCACCCGGATCTGGAGGGCCTCGTCCAGCGTGATCGGCTCGGTCTCGCGCACGGCGTGGATCGGCACGGTCGGGTTGGCCGCGTCGGCGCCGTCGCCGCCTTCGTCGCCCTCGCCGCTCCTGTCGCCCGTCGACGCGTCGTGCCCGGGCGGCGCCTGATCGCCCGTCCCGGCACCGTCCACCGCACCAGACCGGTCGTCACCGATTGTGGCCGGATCCTGCCCCTGCGTGGCCGCGTCCGGGTCGCCTGCGGCCA
Source organism: Streptantibioticus parmotrematis (assembly GCF_019890615.1). Lineage (GTDB taxonomy): Bacteria > Actinomycetota > Actinomycetes > Streptomycetales > Streptomycetaceae > Streptantibioticus_D > Streptantibioticus_D parmotrematis. The sequence continues at coordinate 36,157 of NZ_JAINVZ010000022.1, forward strand.
TCTGACCCGACAACCACAGCGCGTCCGCCAGCCCCTCGGCGTCGGTGGCGATCCCCGCCCGGCGCAGCCTCGCCACGAGCTGCGCGAACAGGTCCGAGCCGGGGGCCACGACGGCTCACCTCACCCGGTTGAGGGGCTGCATGAGTTCGTCGGCGAGGCGCTCGCGCGTGCCGACGTCCTCGTCCCCGGCCTGCTGGGTGAGGTAGATGGCGTTGAGCAACTGGTCCGCGGAGCGCTGCTCGCCGGGCCTGCGGTCCAGGAACTGCTGGATGATGGCCCGGTTGCGCTCGGCGGCCTCGGGCCCGAAGTGGGCGCGGACCATCGCCGCGAGCCGGTCCTCGTCCGGGGTGTCGAGCCGCAGGTGGATACAGCGCCTCAACAGCGGTGCGGGGAAGTCGCGTTCACCGTTGCTGGTCAGCACGACGAACGGGAAGGCGCGGCAGCGGATCCGCCCGCCGCGCACGGTGACCCGGCCGCCGTCGTCGTCCTGCACCTCGACCTCGGGGTGGCGGTCGGCGATGCGTTCCAGCTCCGGGATGGCGAACTCCCCTTCCTCCAGGGCGTTGAGCAGGTCGTTGGGCAGGTCGATGTCGCTCTTGTCGAGTTCGTCGACGAGCAGGACCCGGGGGCGGGCGGCGGGCAGCAGCGCGGTGCCGAGCGGGCCGAGCCGGATGTAGCGGCCGATGCCGTCGCCGGGCGAGGTCTCCTGGGTGCCGGGGCCGAGGCACTGCTCCGGCTGCGCGGTGCGGGCGAGCTGGAGGTCCTGGAGGCGGGCCAGGGCGTCGTACTGGTAGAGCCCGTCGCGCAGCACGGTGCGGCTGACGATCGGCCAGCGCAGCACCCGGCCCAGGCCCAGTTCGTGCGCGACGGCGTGGGCGAGGGTGCTCTTGCCGCACCCCGGCTCACCAGTGACCAGCAGGGGCCTGCGCAGATACAACGCGGCGTTGACCAGCTCCAGTTCGGTCGGCCGGGGGCGGTACTGCTCGGCCAGGTCCTGCTGGAGGCCGAGCCTGCGGGTGGACGCGGTGTCGATCGGCGCCGGGGCGCTCACCACCGGGTGCCCGTCGAAATTGCGCCACGGCGGCGGGGCAGGCAGACGGTCTATCCCCCCGTGGGGCTGGCCGGTGCCTCGGTAGATCAGCCATTCGTTCACATCGCGCTCCTCGTCGCGGTACGGGCCGGGGCCCGGGGTTCGAGGGCACTGCCGCCGCGGTCACGCACGCCGCACGCGCTCGCGCGCACATACGTGTCCGTCACGCACACAAGGGGATACCGCACGCGGAACCCCCTTCTATGACAGTACCCAGCCAGGACGGTTCCAACGACGGTTTCCGGACGCGGGTGGGAGCGCCTCACGCGTGCGCCCCGTACCCCGCGCCGAGATCGGGCAACGGCGCGTCGGCGTCGTCGTAGAGCAGCACCAACTGCTCGGCGCACGACGGCCGCCCGTCCGGCGCGCCCTGGCGCAGATCGTGCGCCTGGGCGCGCAACGCCCGTACCGCCTCGGGGAGTCCGGCCGCGTCGCCGACCCCGGCCAGCAACGCGTCGGTGACGTGCCGGAACGCCACGCAGTCGGGGCCGCATTCGGCACGCGGGTGCGGCGCACCGCGCCACAGCGCCACGCCGTGGCCCGCGTCGAGCACGTCCATCATGATGCTCAGGCCCTCGCCCTGCCCTGCGGGCCCGCACAGCACGGGCACCGACTCCGGCGGCGCGTTGCGCAACTTGCCGTATCCGGGCGTGCGGTCGAGCACCTGCAACGGCAACGGGGTCAGCCCTCCGCGCCTGCCCAGCCCCGCCCACCGCTCGCGCCACTCCGGGGTGGGCGGCACGCGTTCCACGTCGCGCATCACCACCGGCCGGCGGGCGCCCATCGGCCGGGCCGGGCGGTGCGGCCGGTCGCGCAGCCCTCCGCCGGGCACCCACAGATGGGCGGCGGTGTCGAAGTGGTGGACGGGCAGCGCGATCTCCACGGTGGCCGGGTGGCCGGAGCGGTCGGCGCGGTCCAGGGCGAGCGCCAGCGGTTCCTGGACCTGCGCGACGGCCTCGTCGAACTCCACGCCGTCGCGCTCGTCGCAGACCGTGGTGATCTGCCGGTCCTCGGCCGAGCGCACCAGCTGGATCTCCCAGCGGAAACGCACCGGCAGGTTCTCCTCCCACACCACTGGCGCCAGCGCCACCAGCACCGAGGCGGGCCCTGCGCCGCCCTCCCGCTCGGGATCGGCGCGCTCCAGTTCCACCAGCCGCTGGCGGTCCGGCGCGGGCAGCGATATCGCCCGGCTCATCGCGAACTCCCGTACCCGCGCGGCGCCTTCCGGATCCTGCGACTGCACCTCGTCGGCGACCAGCGTCAAGTAGGTGACGAACGCCAGCAGTTGCTTGCCGTCGTCCGGCTCGTACAGCAGCCCGTGGCCGTCCCGCCAGGCGACCGGCAGCGGATCGTGCACGGTGCCGGGCCCCAGCACCCGTTCCACCAGGCGCTGTACGACACCGGCGCTGCTGGGCGGCGGCAGTTCGGCCAGCAGTCCGAGGGCGCGGGCGCGGTCGAACGGGGTCCACTCGCCGATCACGTCGGACAGCTGCCCCTGCACGTCGATCCAGGTCGCCCGGGCCGAGGCCCGGGGCTGCTGGCGTTCGTAGTGCCAGCGGTCGTGGGCGCGCACCAGCTCCTGGTACGGGTCGGCGCCCAACGCCAGCGCCGGAGCGAGCGGTTCGGACTCGGTCAGCGCGCGCAGCGCCGTCAGCAGCACCGCCTTGCCGCCGTCACGGGTGCGACGCCGCGCCTTGACCACGCCGACGACCCTGCCGTGCGCGAGGTCGACCACCAGGCTCCCGGAGACGCCGGCCGGGATCTCGGAGTCGGGGCCGAGCCGGAAGACGTGCAGCGAGTCGTTGCCGGGGACGGTGCAGGTGCCGTCCCAGGGTTCGAGTTCACCGCCGGGCCCGCGCCAGCCGAGCGCCGCGACCCGGGCGCTGACCGGCGGCACCGCGCGGTCGCTGAGCCACACGCAGCCGTGCCGGACCGGCTGGGTGAGCCTGATCAGGGCGAGATCGGGGGCGAGTTCGTACTCCCGCTCGTCGCCGAACTCCCGCCCCGCCGTCATCGTGTCCGGGTCGGGTAACGCGTAGACCGCCCGGCCCGGCACCGTGCGCTCGCCGATCCGCACTCCGATCTCGTGGTCGCCCGCCCAGCGCTTGCGGCCCAGGCTGTCCTTGCGCACCAGCACGTGCGCGCAGGTCAGCACCCACTCGGGCGCGACGAGCAGTCCACTGCCCCAGAAGGGCGCGGTGCCGTACGGGGCGGCCTGGATGGCGACGGAGACCTCTCGGGCCAGCTCGCGCAGTCTGCTCTCGGCCTCGGACGGCGGGCTCACCCGCGGCCCCCGTCAGGCATCGCCGCCTCCGGGCGCGGGCGGCACGGCCGGCAGGGGCGGCGGCTGGGGCGGTTGTTGCTGCTGCGTCGGTACGGGGGCGGGCTCGCGGAACCGGTCCCGCCAGGTCAGCGTGACCTTCAGGCCGCTGGTCGCCTCCCCGTCCGCCAGCACGCTGACGATCGCGCCGGACTTGACCGCGAACTCGACCCCGAACTCCACGCTGACCTCGTCGGGCGCGGCCTGCGCCGCCGCGTCCCGCACCGAGGCGGCGACCCCGGTGATCAGCGCGCGCAGGTTGCGCACCCGGGCGATCGCGCCGTCGAGCGCGCCGACGTCCTCGTAGTCGCCGTAGTCGTCCTCCGCATCGGCGGCGTCCGGCAACGGCACGGGCGACATCCGGGCCCACACCTGCGTGCCGTCCGGCAATTCGATCAGCCGAGCGAGCTCCCCCATCGCCACCGCCCTCCAACCCGCGGACCCCGTAAGCAAAGTTGACGCAAGATCAGGCTAGCCCGCTGAAGCCCGGGGGCGCGAGAGGTTCCCGCTGCGCGCCGGGTCGCTCCGTGGCGGGCCTCTGCATGGGGCCTGCTTTCGCGAAGTGTCACGCCTGCGCCGCTGCGCGGCGGCCCGTTTGGGCGGAGTGTTACGTCTGCGCCGCTTCGCGGCTTGAGGGGGCGGAAGGGCGGGGGGCTAACGCGCTGCGCGCTGCGCTGAGGGCCGTCCGCTGCGCGACCGGCAGCGTAGTCCGGGAAACGCTTGTCACCCCGTTGCCGGAGACAAGCTTTTCCGGCATGCCAGGTTGACGAAAACCCTTGTCACCGACAACGGGGTGACAACCAATCCGCAGACCAGGAACCCTGCGACCCCGGCCAGACCGAGCCGGGCGCGAAGCGAACGGCCATCAAGCGGAGCGCGCAGCGCAGGAGCCCCTCCCCTCCTGCCCCTCAAGCCGCGCAGCGGCGCAGACGTAACCCTCCGCCCACCAGGCCGCCGCGAAGCGGCGCAGACGCGACACTCCGCACAAGGACCCCGGCTACCACACCCCCGTAAAGCCGCAGGCCACCCCGCCACACAACCCCCCGCACCCCACCTATCCTGGCCCCCAACACCCCTTTCACCCCTTCATCACCTGCGGAGCACCCCTTGTACTTCACCGATCGCGGCATCGAGGAGCTGGAGAGCCGGCGCGGCGAGGAGGAGGTCACGTTCGCGTGGCTTTCGGAGCGGCTGCGCGAGTTCGTGGACCTCAACCCGGAGTTCGAGATCCCCGTGGAGCGGCTGGCCACCTGGCTGGCCCGGCTGGACGACGAGGACGACGACGAGTAGCCGCCGCCGCACCCCCGCACACGCGGCGCCTTGACTTTCGCGATACGCGATATATCGTGAAGGTCGACGACGCGATATGTTGCGTCGTCGCAGTCGCCAGCGGGAGGCCTGGATGTCAGCGCAGAGTTGGACCGTCTCGGAACGGCAGAAGATCCCCTTCGAAGGGCCGGTCACCGATCTCCACGTCCGGATCGTCGGCGGCACGGTCAACGTCGTCGGCACCGAGGACCCCGGCGCGTGCCTGGAGGTCTCCGAGGTCGACGGGCCGCCGCTGATCGTCACCCGGGACGGTTCCGAGCTGACCATCGCGTACGAGGACCTGCCCTGGAAGGGCCTGCTGGGCTGGCTCGACCGCAAGAGCTGGAAGCGGCACGCGGTGGTCTCGCTGACCGTCCCGGCCGCGACCCGGGTCGAGGTCGGCGTGGTCTCGGCCGAGGCCGTGGTCACCGGCATCAGCGGCCGCACGGCGGTGCGTGGCGTCAACGGCGGCACCACCCTCGTAGGGGTGAGCGGCCCGGTGGACGCGAGCACCGTCTCGGGGGCGCTGGAGGCGCAGACCCTCTCCGGTGACCTGAAGTTCAGCACCGTCTCCGGCGGCCTGACCGTCGTCGAGGGCACGGGAGCACGGGTGAAGGCGGACTCCGTCAGCGGTGACATGGCACTCGACCTGGACCCGGCGGGCGGCGGCGACGTCCACCTCAACACCGTCTCCGGCGAGATCGCCATCCGGCTGCCCGACCCCGGTGACGCGCGGGTGGACGCCAACACCGCCAGCGGCGCGGTCACCTGCGCGTTCGAGGAGCTGCGGGTCACCGGCCAGTGGGGTGCCAAGCGCATCTCCGGCCGGGTCGGCAAGGGCGACGCGCTGCTGAAGGCGACGACCGTCTCGGGTGCCATCGCGCTGCTGCGCAGGCCGCCACGGGAGACCGACGAACCCCTCTCGTTGCGGAAGGACGCCTGACATGGCCCCCGTCTTCGCGCACGGACGCCTGCGCCTGTACCTGCTCAAGCTGCTGGACGAGGCCCCGCGCCACGGCTACGAGGTGATCCGGCTGCTGGAGGAGCGTTTCCAGGGCCTGTACGCGCCCTCGGCCGGCACCGTCTACCCGCGGCTGGCCAAGCTGGAGAAGGAGGGCCTGGTCACCCACACCACCGAGGGCGGCCGCAAGGTCTACTCCCTCACCGACGCGGGCCGCGCCGAACTGGCGTCCCGCCAGGGCGAGTTGGTGGACCTGGAGCAGGAGATCCGGGACTCGGTCTCGGAGCTGGCCGCCGAGATCCGCGACGACGCACGCGGCGTCGCGGGCGATCTGCGCCGGGAGTTGCGCGAGGCGACCCGGCAGGCACACGGCGGCACCCGCGTGGAGGAGGCGGGCACCGAGGAGTTCCGCTTCTGGAAGCAGGAGTGGAAGGACCAGGCGCGCCGCGCGAAGGAGGAGAGCCGTCGCGCCAAGGAGGAGGCCCGCACCGCGCGCCAGCAGGCGAAGGAGGCGCAGTCCCGGGCGGTCGAGGAGATGCAGCGGATCGTCCGCAAGGTGCAGGACGAAGTGCGCGATCACGCCCGCCGCGGCGACCTGCAGAGCGCCATGCGCGAGGGACTGGCGGAGTTCACCCGCGAGATGAGCCGCTTCGGCCGCCCGCCGCAGGAGGAGACCGCGAGCGCGGGACCGGAGGCCGACGTCACCGTGGAGCGCGCCGACGAGCCGGGGCCGAGGCCGGAGTGGGCCGCCGAGACCGGTGAGCCGTCCGCCGACCCGCGCCGCGACCTGGAACGGCTGCTCGACCGCTTCCGCGACGACGTGCGCGACGCGGCCCGCGACCACGGCGTGACCGCCCAGCAGTTGCGCGAGGCCCGCCGCCATCTGTCCACGGCCGCGGCCCACATCGCCCGGCTGCTGCACGACAAGGGCTGAACCGCGCGCGAGGGCGCGGCCGTACGGGGGTCGGCCGCGCCGCGCGCGGTTCTTTCAGACGGTGAGGACGACCTTGCCGAACAGGTCGCCGCGGGACATCTTCTCGAACCCCTCGCGCGCCCGGTCCAGCGGCAGCACCGAGTCGATCACCGGCCGCACGCCCGTCGTGGCGCAGAAGTGAAGAAGACCTTCCAGCTCGTCCTTGGTGCCCATGGTCGAGCCGACCACCTTCAGCTCCAGGAAGAAGATCCGGTTGAGTTCGGCCGCCTTGGGGCTCGGGCCGCTGGTGGCGCCGGAGATGACGAGGGTGCCGCCGGGCCGCAGTGCCTTGACCGAGTGCGACCAGGTGGCCGCGCCCACCGTCTCGATGACCGCGTCGACGCGCTGCGGCAGCCGCGCGCCGGGCTCGTACGCCTCCAGCGCGCCCAGTTCCACCGCGCGCACCCGCTTGGCCTCGTCGCGGCTGGTCGCGTAGACCCGCAGGCCGGCCGCGCGGGCCAGCACGATCGCCGCGGTCGCCACGCCGCCGCCCGCGCCCTGCACCAGCACCGAGTCGCCGGGGCGGACGTTCGCGTTCGTGAAGAGCATGCGGTACGCGGTCAGCCAGGCGGTGGGCAGGCAGGCGGCCTCGGCGAAGGACAGTTCCTTCGGCTTGGGCAGCACGTTCCAGGCGGGCACCGCGACGCGTTCGGCGAAGGTGCCCTGGTAGCGCTCGGTCAGGATGGAGCGCGGCTCGCGGGGGCCGACGCCGTGGCCGCTCTGGCCGATGACCGAGTGGACGACGACCTCGTTGCCGTCCTCGTCGCGTCCGGCCGCGTCGCAGCCGAGGATCATCGGCAGGCTCTCCTGGCCGAGCCCGACCCCGCGCAGCGACCACAGGTCGTGGTGGTTGATGGAGGCCGCTTCCACGGTGACGGTGGTCCAGCCGGGACGGACCTCCGGGTCGGGGCGCTCCCCCAGTTCGAGGCCGTTGAGCGGCTGGTCGCGGTCGATCGATGCGGCGTAGGCGGCGAACATGACCATGAACGTAGCCGTGGCGCGCCGGAGCGGCCAGGGCCCGCTCCGGGAAGCGACGCAACTCACCCCGTGACCGTACGGCGACGTGTGGCAAAATCGACGAACGGGCGATCCCCGAAGCCTCATCGGGCCGGTACACCATGGCCGGACCACGATGGGCGACCGCAGACCGAGTCCCTCACCCCGGTCGTCCCGCCGTCGTCGGCGTCGAGCACGCCTCGTTCCGGGGCATCCCCTCAGCTCGACCTGGGGCCGAGACACGGCAGGGAACCTATACCGACTCGTCAGCGGAAACCTCCTTCCGGTAGAACGGACCCTTCACCCCTCTTTTCCAGGGCCCCGTCACCCGTGTGCGACCGGTGGCGACGGCCGTACCCTCATACGAAAATTAGACAAAGGGGTCAATTGTGGCAGCGGAGATCGTCAATCCCCGGAGCGACAGCGACATGCAGGAAGAGCAGGACTTGATCGATCCGGCGTTCGCGCTGCACCGGGGCGGCAAGATGGAGATCACCGCGACGGTTCCGGTGCGTGACCGCGGCGACCTGTCGCTCGCCTACACGCCGGGCGTCGCCAAGGTCTGCACCGCCATCGCCGAGCAGCCGGAGCTGGTCCACGAGTACACCTGGCGCTCCCAGGTGGTCGCGGTGGTCACCGACGGCACGGCGGTGCTGGGCCTGGGCGACATCGGTCCCGAGGCGTCGCTGCCGGTGATGGAGGGCAAGGCGATCCTCTTCAAGCAGTTCGGCGGGGTGGACGCGGTGCCGATCGCGCTGGCCACCACCGATGTGGACGAGATCGTGGAGACGGTGGTCCGGCTGGCGCCCTCCTTCGGCGGCGTCAACCTGGAGGACATCTCCGCGCCCCGCTGCTTCGAGATCGAACGCAAGCTCCAGGAGCGGGTCGACATCCCGGTCTTCCACGACGACCAGCACGGCACCGCCGTGGTGACGCTGGCCGCGCTGCGCAACGCGACCCGGCTGACCGGGCGTTCGCTGGGCGAGCTGCGCGCGGTCATCTCCGGTGCGGGCGCGGCGGGCGTGGCGATCGCCCGCATCCTGGTCGAGGCGGGCATCGGCGACGTCGCGGTGACCGACCGCAAGGGCGTGGTGCACGTCGGCCGGACCGACCTGACGGACGTCAAGCGGCAGCTGGCCTCGTTCACCAACAACGCGGAGCTGACCGGCACCCTGGAGGAGGCGCTCGACGGCGCCGACGTCTTCATCGGCGTCTCCGGCGGCACGGTCCGCGAGGAGGCGGTGGCGACGATGGCGAAGGGCGCGTTCATCTTCGCGATGGCCAACCCGAACCCGGAGATCCACCCGGAGGTCGCCCACAAGTACGCCGCGGTCGTGGCGACCGGCCGCAGCGACTACCCGAACCAGATCAACAACGTGCTGGCCTTCCCCGGCATCTTCGCCGGCGCCCTCCAGGTGCGCGCCTCGCGCATCACCGAGGGCATGAAGATCGCCGCGGCCGAAGCGCTGGCCGCGGTGGTCGACGGTGAGCTGGCGGCGGACTGCGTCATCCCGTCGCCCTTCGACGAGCGGGTCGCCCCCGCGGTGACGAAGGCGGTCGCGGCGGCGGCCCGCGCGGAGGGCGTCGCGCGCAGGTAGTCGTACGACCGGAAGAACACGGCGAGGCGGGCGTGGGATCACGCCCGCCTCCCGCACGTCCGGGGCCATTACCGCAGACCCAGCACCACCGCGTCCGTCACCGACCGCCACACGGTGCGGGCCTCCCCGAACCCGGCCGCGCGCAGCGCCTCCTCGTGCCACCGGGGCGGGTGGACCTCCCCGTCCGAGTGGCTCCCGTAGATCTCGAAGCGGCGGGCGACCGCGTCCGCGAGCCGTTCGTCCTCGGCCGCCGCCCGCCACCAGGACTCCCAGTCCAGGACGCCCTCCGCGCGTTCCCGCTGCTGGCGGGCGTGGCGCAGCGTGCGTTCCGCCTCGTTGAGCCGGGGCGTGCTCTCGTCGGGCATGTGGTCGGCGTTCATCAGGACGCCGCCGTCCCGCAGCACGGTCGCGGCCTGCCCGTACAGCGTGCGCAGCGGTTCGGCGCGCAGCCAGTGCAGGGCGGTCGCGGTGAGCACGGCGTCGAACGAGCGGTGCGGCAGCGCGTCCGTCCAGGCCGGGTCGGTGAGGTCGGCGGTGACGAACGCGGCCCGCGCGTCGCCCGCGAAGTGGCCGCGGGCGATGGCGAGCAGGGCCGGGTCGAGGTCGACGCCGGTGCAGCGCGCGTCGGGGAAGCGCCGCAGCACGCGGTCGGTGATGCTGCCGGTGCCGCACGCGAGGTCGAGCACGACCGGCGCGGTCCCGGCGACCGCCTCGACGAGGTCGAGCATCACCCGGAAGCGTTCCTCGCGGTCCGGCAGATACCACTGCTGCTGCCGGTCCCAGCTGTCCTGCCATGCTTGCCAGTAAGGGTCGCGTGCCGTGGTCGTCGCCGTCATGGTGAACCCCTCCGCATGTAATACCCTGGAACGGAACGTGCCCATTACGCACTCCCCGCATCCCGACCCTAGACGGCGCCGGTAAGGATCTCAAGTGGAACTGGCCTATTACTCGGACTACGCGGTACGGCTGGTCAACAGCGAGGAGCCGGCGCGCAGGAAGGACGAGCTGACCTCCGTCGAGGCGGTACGCGCGCTGTTCGGGGCCAGCCGGCAGGCCGCGCGCCGGGTCACCGACGCGGACGTGACCAGGCTGCGCGGGGTGCGCTCCCGGCTGCGCGCGGTCTTCGAGGCGGCGGCGGAGGGCGACGAGGTACGGGCGGTGGACCTGCTGAACGCGCTGCTGCTGGAGTACCCGGTCAGCCCGCAGATCTCCGGCCACGGCCACCTGGACGAGCACGACCGCCCGCAGTGGCACATGCACCTGGCCGACCACGCCACCAACGCGACGGCCGCGTACGCGGCGACGGCATGCATGGGGCTGGCCTTCCAGCTCACCGACCTGGGCGTGGACCGCCTGGGCATCTGTCAGGCGACGCCGTGCCGCAACGCGTACATCGACACCTCGACCAACCGCTCCCGCCGCTACTGCTCCGACCGCTGCGCCACCCGCGCCAACGTGGCCGCGTACCGGGCCCGCAAGCGGCAGGAGGCGCAGCGGTAGCCGTTCTTCGCGACCCGTCAGGCGATCGTGGTGACCGTCTGACCGTCAGGCGATCGTGGTGACCGTCAGGACCGTCGCACGGTCGTGGCGACCGTCACGCGGCCGTGGTGACCGTCACGCGGCCGTGGTGACCGGAAGTCGCCTCAGCGCGCCTTGACCCGCCGCGCCGGCACCGGCCGTACCGCCGACGCCGCCCACCCCACCGCCGCCGTCACCGAACGCCGCAGCCCCCGCGGCGGCCGGAACCGTCCCAGCACCCGCGCCACCAGCAGTTCGTCCGGCACCGCCCCGAACATCCTGCTGTCGGACTCGGCGAACGGATTGTCCCCCAGCACCCACCACCCGCCGTCCCGCCGCTCCACCGCGCGCTTGACGATCAGCAGGTCCTGTTGCAGGGGGTGCCGCACCACCACCACGTCCCCGTCCCGCACCTGTCCCCCGTAGCGGATCAGCAGCTGGTCGCCGTGGTACAGCGTGGGCACCATCGAAGGCCCGTTGACCTCCGCCAGCCCGAACGGCAGCCTTGCCCCCTGCTCGCGCATGCCGCGCCTCCTGTCCGATCCTCCACCGGGTCCAGAGTGACACCAGACTTTTGTCCTAAGCACCAGGGGGCACCCGAGAAATGGGCCTCCTCAGGGAGTAATGTCCCATCTGCAAAGACGATCACGAGGAAGGACAGCCATGTTCTCTCGCCTGTTCGCGCCGAAGGTGAAGGTCAGCGCCCACTGCGACCTGCCCTGTGGCGTCTACGACCCGGCCCAGGCCCGTATCGAGGCCGAGTCTGTCAAGGCGGTCCAGGAGAAGTACCAGGCCAACGAGGACGCCGACTTCCGCACCCGCGCGGTCCTGATCAAGGAGCAGCGCGCCGAGCTGGCCAAGCACCACGTCTCGGTCCTGTGGAGCGACTACTTCAAGGCCCCGCACTTCGAGAAGTACCCGCAGCTGCACCAGCTGGTCAACGACACCCTGAAGGCGCTGAGCGCGGCCAAGGGTTCGAACGACCCGAAGACCGGCCAGAAGGCGCTGGACCTCATCGCCGAGATCGACACGATCTTCTGGGAGACCAAGAAGGCCTGATCCCAGGCGCTCGCAGTACGCCCGCACCCGGCTCACCATGGCGTCCGTCAGGACGCTTCGGGGGCCGGGTGCGGGCGTTCGGGAGGTGGCGCTCACACGCGGGGGCGGCGTACCTCGATGTTGCCGTAGCGGGTGCGGGCTCGGACCTCGACGGTGTCTTCAGACTCCCGCGGGGTGTCGGACGCGGTGAGTCTGTTGCGTACCTGACCGTGAGCGGAGCTGACGTCGAGCCAGGCGGCGGTGCCCTCGCGGACGCCGATCTCGATGGCGCCGTACGAATTCTCCAACTGGACTGTGCCGCGCGTGACTTCGTCGACGCGCAGGGCGCCGCCGGCCGTGGTGGCGACGACCGAACCCTCGGCCCGCGTGATGTCGATGTCGCCGTGGGCGCCACTCACCCGCAGGTCGCCGAGGGCGGCGCCGACGGTCGTCGTACCGTGCGAGTTCTTCAGGACGGCCTGCCCGTCGACCGTACCGACGCGCAGACCGCCGAAGCTGGTGGTGATCGCGGCCGGGCCCTCCACCCGGCCCACGGAGACCGAGCCGTGGGAGGCGGTCAGTTGGAGCGGCCCGGTCGCGTCGAGGCGGACGTCCCCGCCCGAGGTCTGCACCGAGACCTGGCCCAGCCGGCCCTCGCCGAGCACCTGGGTCCACGAGCCGGTCATGTCGACCCGCGAGCCCGTGGGCAGCTCGACCGTCACGTCGACGGTGCCGGTGGGCCCGATGAGGGTGCGCTCCTTCGTCCGGACGGTCAGCTCGCCGTTCGCGAACGTGACCTCGGTCTGCTTGGCGGCCCGCACGTCCTTGTCCCGCTTCGGATCGCCGGGCCGCACCTCCACAACGGTGTCGGGGCGGTCGGCGGCGGTGAACTGGAGGGTCCCCGCGCCCACGTGAGCGGTGACCGCGATCGGGCCGGGAGTGTCGAAAACAGGCATGGCTGTACCGTCCTCATGAGTCCTGGGGGTTCCGGATGGCGCGGGTGCGGGCGTAGGCGCGGGTGCGGCTAGCGGACCCAGCCCGTGTAGTTCTGTCCGACGGCGCGGGCCGACTTCGGCGTACGCGCCCGCGCGCCACCGCCGTCGATCGCGGCCGACACCGCCCGTACCAGCCATGCGTTGACCGACAGGCCCTCGCGGCCCGCGGCCTCCTCGGCGCGCGCTTTGAGGTGGGCCGGCAGACGCAGGTTGACGCGGGCGGTGCCGCCCTCGTCGCCCTCGTCGGGCGGCTGGGCCGTGAACGCCTCGACGGGCACGACCGCCACCTCGTCGGATGCGTCGGCGACGGGCGGCGGCGTCACCACGAAGTCCGGGTCCAGCCCGCGCAGCCGTACGTCGACCGATCCCGGAGCCAGCTCGCGGGTGATCTCGTCCATCGCGGCGGAAAGCACGTTGAGCATGGTCAGCCGGGTCGCCGACTCCAGCGGAGCGGTGAGCCGCTCCGCCAGCTCGCGGGCGTCCTCCCCACCGGCTTCGGCGGCCACCGCGAGTTCACGGCGGAGGATGTCGACATACGGGGCGAGGTCCATAGCGCCATCATGGCACCATTATGGTGCCACAGGCAAGACGAGGCGGCGCATCAGATGCCATCGAATTGGGGACAGGCCCTGCGATCTGCGGAAACGTGCCCGAGTCGGAGCTGTACCGGGGCGCACCCACAGGGTCTCTCGCCGACCTCATGGCGCCATGTGGTGCCACACGGTGCCATCTGGCGCCACTATCTGCCCCGAACCGGCGCCACGGCTCGCCCAAAAGGGGATCGCCCCGTCCAACCCGAAGTCCAACCCGAACAGGATCGCCCCGTCCAAGGGGTGGCCCGCCCCCGCCTCGCGCGTGACCATCGAGGTCACCGCCCGCGCGCCGGACCGGAGGAGCGACCCATGGCGAGCGCTAACCCGTTCGAGCAGCTCACCCTTGACGAACTGCGCCGCCGCACCAGCATGAAGTGGCGCACGCACCCCGCCGACGTGCTGCCGTTGTGGGTGGCCGAGATGGACGTGGCACCGGCCCCGGCGGTCGTCGCGGCGGTCGGCGACGCGCTCGCGCGCGGCGACACCGGCTACCCGGCCGGCACCGGGTACGCGGAGGCGCTGCGGGACTTCGCGGTGCGCCGCTGGGGGTGGCACGGGATCGCGGTGGAACGCACCCGGCTGGTGCCCGACGTGATGCTGGGCGCGGTGGAGGTGCTGCGGCTGGTCACCCGGCCGGGCGGGGCGGTCGTCGTCAACTGCCCGGTCTACCCGCCGTTCTACGCGTTCGTCGAGCACATGGACCGCCACGTCGTGGAGGCTCCGCTGACCACCGCCGGACGACTGGAACCCGGCGCGCTGGAGGCCGCGTTCGCCATCGCGACGCGCGGCGGACCGGCCGCGTACCTGCTGTGCAACCCGCACAATCCCACGGGCGTGGCGCACACCCGTGAGGAGCTGACGGCCGTCGCCGCGCTCGCCGGGCGGTACGGCGTACGCGTGGTCGCCGACGAGATCCACGCGCCGCTGGTGCTGCCGGGGGCGCGCTTCACCCCGTACCTCGATGTGCCCGGGGGCGACGCGGGCTTCTCGCTGATGTCGGCGTCCAAGGCGTTCAACCTGCCCGGCCTCAAGTGCGCCGTCGCGATCGCCGGTGCCGACGCGGCGGACGACCTCGCCCGGATGCCGGAGGAGGTGGGGCACGGCCCCAGCCACCTGGGTGCGCTGGCGCACACGGCCGCGCTCCGGGACGGCGACGAGTGGCTGGACGCGGTGCTCTGCGGGCTCGACGCCAACCGCCGGCTGCTCGGCGACCTGCTGGCCGCACATCTGCCCGCGGTCGGCTGGGTCCGTCCGGAGGCCACCTTCCTGGCGTGGCTGGACTGCACCGCGCTCGGCCTCGACGACCCCGGCGCGGACGACGCCGACGCGCGCGGCGACGTCACGGCGTCCACCGGCCCGGCCGCCGCCTTCCTGGAACGCGGCCGGGTCGCCGTCAGCGCGGGCGCCGCCTTCGGCACCGGCGGCGCGGGCCATGTCCGCCTGAACTTCGCCACGTCGACGGCGGTCCTCACGCGGGCCGTCGAACGGATGGGGAAGGTCGCGGCGGACGGCCGGACGACCGAACGCCCTTACGACTGAGGGCCGTTACGACCGGTGACGCGCTGACGGGGAAGGGTCCGCCGGATCGGTGGCTTCCGGTACGTCACTGCCCCAACTGCCCAGCAGGCGAAGGGAGTCGGCGGACGGGGAGCCGGGCTCGGCGTGGTAGGTGATCAGGGACTGGTCCGTGCCGTCCGTCATGCGGAAGGACTCGAAGTGCAGGGCCAGGGCGCCCACCAGCGTGTGGTGCAGATGCTTGACGCCGTGGCTCTTCTCCTTGACGTCGTGGGTCGCCCACAGCCGCCGGAACTCCTCGCTCTTCACGGACAGTTCACCCACCAGGGCGGACAGCCGCGGGTCGTCCGGGTGGCAGCCCGCGTCCATGCGCAGCGCGCAGACGATGTCGATCGCCTTCTGCTCCCAGTCCACGAACAGATCGCGGTAGGAGGGTTGGAGGAAGACCAGCCGTGCCCAGTTGCGTTCGGCGGGCGGCAGCTGCGCCCAGTCGCCGAAGACCGCCGCCGCCATCCGGTTCCAGGCGAGGATCTCGGAGCGGCGCCCGACGACGTACGCGGGCACGCCGTCCATGGAGTCCAGCAGCTCCCGCAGCGCCGGACGCACGTGCTGCTGCCGCCCCGCCGCCGCCTTCTTCTTGTGCGACTTCGGTTTCGCCAGGTGCGTCAGATGCGCGTGCTCGGCGTCGGTCAGCCGCAGGGCGCGGGCGATCGAGTCCAGGACCTCCGCCGAGACGTTGCGGCCGTTGCCCTGCTCCAGCCGCGTGTAGTAGGCCACCGACACCCCGGCGAGCTGCGCCAGCTCCTCCCGGCGCAGCCCCGGCACCCGGCGGTGCCGGCCGAAGTCGGGCAGTCCGACGTCCTCCGGCTTCAGGCGGGCCCGGCGGGTGCGCAGGAACTCGCTCAGCTCGGCCCGCCGGTCCAGCGGCCGCCCGGCGGCCCCGGCGGGCCCGGCGGCGTCTCCAGCGGAGGGCTCGGCAGCGGCTCCGGCAGCGTCGGCGGTCGGCCCGGCAGCGGCTCCGGTGGCGGGCTCGGCCTGCGCCCGTGCGTCCCCGGTGCCTGCGGGATCCGTGAGGTCACTGCGTTCCATACGTCCAGTATTCCTGGTCGTACGCCCGGCAGCCTGATACCGCCAGTGGTACGCACAGCGGTCGTACGCGAAGGCGTGGTCTGGGTAGGGCAGGCGAGTCCCGGCAGGCTGGGGGCCGTGCCCGGTGGACAGGAAACCGGGGACGGAAACCTGCTAGGAGAACCCTCGGCATGACCACTGTTGCTGCGTACGCCGCGCCCGCCGCCAAGGCTCCGCTGGAGCGGACCACCATCGAGCGGCGCGCTGTCGGCGAGTCCGACGTCCTGATCGACATCAAGTTCGCCGGTATCTGCCACTCCGACATCCACCAGGTCCACGAGGGCTGGGGCGAGGCCATCTTCCCGATGGTCCCCGGCCACGAGATCGCGGGCGTGGTCTCGCAGGTCGGCTCCGGTGTGACGAAGTTCGCCGTCGGCGACCGGGTGGGCGTCGGCTGCATGGTCGACTCCTGCCGCGAGTGCGAGAACTGCCGCAAGGGCCTGGAGCAGTACTGCCTCCAGGGCATGGTCGGCACGTACAACGCCGTCGGCAGGGACGGCGAGCCCACCTACGGCGGCTACTCCGAGAAGGTCGTCGTCGACGAGAACTTCGTCGTGCGCGTCCCCGACGGCCTGCCCCTGGACGTGGCGGCCCCGCTGCTCTGCGCGGGCATCACCACCTACTCCCCGCTCCGGCACTGGAACGCGGGTCCCGGCAAGAAGGTCGCCGTGATCGGCCTGGGCGGCCTCGGGCACATGGCCGTCAAGATCGCGCACGCCATGGGCGCCGAGGTCACCGTCCTGTCGCAGTCGCTGCGCAAGAAGGACGACGGGCTGAAGCTGGGCGCCGACCACTACTACGCGACCAGCGACCCGAAGACCTTCGAGGAACTGGCCGGCACCCTCGACCTGATCGTCTCGACCGTGTCGGCACCGATGGACTTCGGCGCCCTGCTGTCGCTGCTGAAGGTGGACGGCGCGATGGTCAACGTGGGCGCGCCGGAGGAGCCGGTCGCCTTCAACCTGTTCTCGCTGATGCTCGGCCGCAAGTCCCTCGCCGGGTCGGCGATCGGCGGCATCGCCGAGACTCAGGAGATGCTGGACTTCTGCGCGGAGCACGGCATCGGCGCCGAGATCGAGCTGATCCGCGCGGAGCAGGTCAACGAGGCGTACGAGCGGGTGCTGGCCAGCGACGTCCGCTACCGCTTCGTGATCGACACGGCGACCATCTGACGACCGCCCGGCCACCCGACCACCCGGCCGCCCGTCTCTCCGGCCACCCGGACGGCCGTACCGGTTCGAAGGCGATCCCCCTGGGTGGAGGCGCGCGGGTCTAGGCTGCCAACGGATCGATCCGTCACGTGAGATGTCCGTTGCAGCGGGAAGGCGGCAGCGTCCGATGCCCGAGATCGAACTCAGCGCAGGCGTCATCGACTACACCGACACCGGAGAGCCGGGCGGCGGCGAGCGACAGGGCGGCACCGGTGAGACCCTCGTGCTCGTGCCGGGCCTGGGGTTCGGCGCCTCCGTGTGGGACCCGTTGGTCCGGGAGCTGCGCGACGAGTTCCGGATCGTGGTGCCCGTGCTGCCGATCGGCGCGCACCGCAGGCCCGCGCGCCCGGACGCGGACCTGTCGGCGCAGGGGGTGGCCGGGCTGCTCGCGGAGTTCCTCGAACGCCTCGACCTGCGCGACGTCACCCTCGTGCAGAACGACGCCGGGACCGCCCAACTCCTGGTCGGCGTACGGGACGAGCGTGTCGGCCGCCTGGTGCTGACGTCGTGCGAGGCGCTGGACAACTACCCGCCGGGCATGCAGGGCAAGGCGCTGGAGCTGGCCTGCTCGGTCCCGGGCGGGCTGTTCCTGATGCTCCAGGCCTTCCGGGTCCCGTTCCTGGTGGGACTGCCGTTCTCGCTCGGCGGCATGGCACACCGGCCGATCCCGTACGAGCTGGTGCGCGAGTGGTACGGGCCGCTGCTGACGGACGCGGCGATCCGCCGCGACCTGACGCGGTTCCTGCGCTCCACCCGCAAGGACACCTACCGCCAGGCGGCCGGGCGGCTGCGGGAGTTCGACCGGCCCGCGCTCGTCGCGTGGGGCGCGCGGGACGTGATGATGCCGCCCGCCACCGGCAGGCGCCTCGCGGAACTGCTGCCGCACGGGCGGTACGTGGAGATCCCCGACGCCCGCACGCTCGTCCAGCTGGACAATCCCACGGCACTCGCGACCGAGCTGCGGCGGTTCGTGGCGGAGAACCCGTTGACGTGAGACGCGGGGAACGTGGGAAGCAGGGGACGTGAGAAGGCGGGGAGACGTGGGATGCGGGGGGGGGACGTGGGAAACTCGTTCGGCCGCGCGCTCACTCCGCCGATGCGAGCAACGCCCGGATCCTCGCCCGCAGGTACAGCGCCGCCTGAAGTGCCCACCGTACGGCGGCACTTGGCGGCGCGATCCGGAACGCCCGCCTGAGTTCTTCGTCGAGGAGCGCGGAGAAGCAGGAGTCGAGAACAGGGGACAGCACCCGGGGCGCCCGGTCCGTCAGGAGGGAACGGGTCGCCCGCACCAGGCGGTCGGCTTCGGGGGTCGGCCGGAACTCACGTCGTTCGAACTCCCGCATCCACCGCCGGGTCCCCTCGAAGGAGGCGGGGAAGTCCTCGATTCCCATCTCCGTGGCGAGGCGCGCGTAGAACCGGTGGGCGGCGGCGCGTTCCTGCGGTGTGGTCCGGCGCCACCCGTGGGCGTCGATCCAGCGGACAGGGCAGACGCAGAACGCGGACATCACGTACACGTAGTGCTCGTTGCCCGCGTCGATCCCCTCGTGCAGCGTCCTGAGCCGGGACACGGCCTCCCGCGCGGCGGGGCTCGCGAGACCGTGCTCGATCAGGGCGTAGACCAGTCGCCCGGTCGCCTTGGCACGTGATCGCGGCTCCCGTTCCAGCTTCTCGGTGCGCGCGAGGGCCCGGGCGATCGTGGGGACGGCGAAGGTCCGGTAGAAGCCGAGGTTGAGGCCGAACTTGTAGTCGGCGGGGAAGTGGCGCAACGCCAGCTCCCGCAGAACGGCCTCCGGGTCCTCGTCGGGGGGCTGGCGCTGCGGCGATGGCGCGCCCGCGGCGGAAGGCCGCCGGCTCACGTCGCGGTCCGCAGGATTCGCTCGACGAGGGGATGGTCGAGGTAGCTGCCGACGAGGCTCAGATGCCGGCGCTCCGCGTGCGGCGGCACCCCTATCCCCGGTGGGCTGGCACACGTGACGTCGGGAAACACGTTGTCCTGCCGTGCCCGCAGGGCCCAGAGGATCCCCGCCGCGGCCGCCAAGGCCTCCGTCTCTGAAGGACGCAGGTCCTCCGCCTCCGCCACACGCCGCGCTTCGGAGACGACGCGCTCGGAGAGCCAGGGCCGCAGGGACAACTGTCCGTCGCGGATCTCACCGGCGCGGCGAATGGCGAGGAGCTGGAGTCCCCAGTCGGACCGGGGAACCCTGGTACGCAGGACGAGGCCCGGCTCGTGGCTGGTGACCGCCTTCCACAGCTTTTCGAGGGCGCGGAACTCGCGGCGCCTGAGACGGCGGACCTGCCGGGCGGCGTAGATCCAGCCGTCGATGATGACCACCCCGCCGACCGATGCGCAGGCAGGGGCGACGGAGTTGCTCACCGGCGCCATCGAGGAGACGCCGCACATGATGCCCACGATGGCGATGATCTTCAGGACGCCGTAGAAGGCCACGAAGACACATCCCGTCGCGGTCCTGCGCAGGCTGCCGCGCAGAACCGGGTCGCCGACGCCCCGGGAGTAGCGCCAGGCGAGGTACGCCATCGACCACAACGCGAAGCCGTAGCCCGCCTGGTACACCATGAGGAACGCCACGACGGAGGGAACGGTCGCGTACGAGGAGTCGAAGGTGAGCGGCCGTTCACCGGCCGGGAGACCGGAGGCCAGGAAGAACACCGCCATCAGTATCAGGACGACCGCGTACGCCGGAGCGACCAGTCGGGCGGCGACGCGCAGGCGCTGCAGTTCGGTGCCCCGGCGTTCCTCGGCGGCCGCAACCGGGTCGTGCAGCGACCAGAGGCGGACCAGGAGGAAGAAGGCGGCGCAGGAGACGGTGATGAAACCGTAGACGAACAAGGTGGCCAGGTTGGGCGTACCGCTCGTGCGGTCGATCGCGCGGTAGACGTAGGGCGCCGCGGTCAGGAACCCGGAACCCGAGGCCAGAGCGGCCACGGCCATGAGGAGGAGACTGGGGATACGCTCGCTCAGCCAGGCCCGCGTCTTGTGGACGGCCAGGAGGAGCATGCAGACGGCGATGACCGAATACCCCAGGTCGTACGGTAATTCGGGGTTAGGCATGACGGCCTTCTCGGTGTGTCAGAGCCGGGGCGACTCGCTCCGCGACGCCCTCGAGCGGTTCGAGGTTCAGTTCCCGGAAGAGCAGGGTGGCGAAGGTCTCGGCTTCCCTCTCGGCTGGTTCGTCGTAGTGGTCACGGCCGAGGACGCGCCGGATGACGTCCGGGCTGATGGCCGTGTGGCGAGTGGTGTGCCCGAGGAGCAGGTGGGCCAGTTCGTGGCACTGGACGAGGGCCTGGTGCGCGGCGGACGTGCCCTTCGGGTAGTAGACCCGGTCCTCCAGGAGGAACTGCTCGCATTCGCCCGACGGTTCGCCCGGCCCGATGTCTCTCTCCATCATGCGTAACGTACGTCCGGTGTGATGTTCGTATGCGGTGGTCAACTCGTTCATCGTGGGGTGACGAGGCAGTCCGAGCTCTTCCAGCGCACTGATCACCCGTTGCCACTCGGCACGCATGCCCATGGCCCCTCTTCTCTCCTCGGGTATCCGCCACGTCGTCACAAGACGGGATTCGGTCATCGGTTGCTCCTGTTGGGCCGTCCGGGTCGCCGGCTGACCGCGCGCCGGAGCTGGTCCACGAGGGTCGCGACGGTCTCCCTCATGTCGGCGGGCAGTTCCGCCACTCCTTCGGCGATCCGGCGCACCCGCTCATCCTCTTCCTCCTCCTCCGCGGTTCCGGTGGCGCCCTCGTTGCTCGCGCTTCGGGCGGCTCCACTCGTCGCCGCTCGGTCCGGTGGACCGGCCGGGGAGGCGCCGGCTGAGCGCCGTACGCGGGAGTGCGGCAGACCGCGACGTTCCGCCTCGATGGCACGCAGCTCTGCTTCGACCTGACCGACGTAGGGCGCGTCGGCCGGGAGGAAGAAGAACTCCGAGCGCACGCCGTAGAGCTGGGCCAGGCGATGTGCCCGGTCCGCACGCGGCAGGGAGCGGCCGTGGCGCAGGTTGGCCACCTGGCTGACGGACAGGCCGATGCGATCGGCGATCTCCTGATCGGTGAAAGGGCGGCCGAGATCGGCTTCGTACAGCACCTGGTTCAACCGTGCCAGGCGATCGGCGAACACACCCGCCTGTTCGGTGTCCGACGGCTTCACCGGCTCCCCCCAACCCAACTGGTTTGCAACGGCCCGATGTTATGTGAGCGCACGCCCCGCGGGGAGTGGTTCCGGCATCCAGGATGTCAGAAAACTGAGACCTGTACGCCTCGGCAAAGCGGAGGTAACGGGCGAAATACAGGCGACTGTTGGGCGAGCGGTCCCAATTTCTTGACAGTCGCTCCGGGCACGGCGCACGATCTTCCTCCCGACGCGCGGACTGATCGGGGGGCAGCCCGCGCGCGGTGGGTGGGTCTGGGCGGCACGGGGGGGCGTGCGTCGCCGGGCATGTCCTCGGCGCCGCACGACCGCGCGGGCCCACCGGGAGACCGCTCCGCCCGCCGGCCACTGGCGGAGCCGTCCGCAGGGCGCCGCGACAGCTTCGTCCCACGTCGCGAGAGCCCGTCCCAAGAAGTCCCCCCAACCCGAAGTGGCATACGAGCAGGGGGAAATCGTGCACAGTGAGCGGGTTTCACGTCTGAGCGAACGGCACGGGACGGCGCAGGGAAAAGCGCCCTCGGCGGGGGACCCGGCCTGCTGGGCCGAGCGATTACGTACCCGCGCTCGTGACGTCATCGTCGTCGGCACCGCGCCCCCCGCCTACGCGATCACCGACCTGCTGCGCGCGTACGGCCTGAGTGTCGGGTCCTGGCTGTTACCCAACACCCCGTCACCCGAGCGGCTCGCGCGGGCGGTGCGCGGTCTGGCCAGGAGCACCGCCGGCTGGGAGACAGCCGTGGCGCTGGTCTCCTGCTGGGCCGACCCGGCCGTCGCGGCCGTCGTCGATCCCGCCGCCCTGGCCGCAGCGCCCCGTCCGGCACGCTGGCTCGACCTGACCCCGGGCACGCCCCATCACGCCCGTGCGGCTCTGCGCGCTCCCCTCGGCATGGCCGCGTACACGGCGCGGTGCTGGATCCCCACCGGCAGTCGTCACACGCTGCGCCGGGCGGCGCTCGCCCCGGACCTGCCGCGTACCTACGTGGAGGTGTTGTGGGCTCTGGCCACTCTGCCGCCGCGGTTCTGACCGCGTGCGCCGACCGGCCTCACCCATGCCCGGGGCCGCCGCTCACGCCCCCACTCCCCCGGAGAAGAAAGAACTTTCCCCGCCGTGTCGATCCCGCCCCCTCGCGTTCGACGCGTACACAGAAGGCGGGATCCACCCGCCGCGAGGACACCACGAGGAGCTGGACGTCATGCGTTTCATGTCGCTGATCAGGGTCAACGAGAACGGCGCTCCGGAGGGCGGGCCCAGCCCGCGGATGATGGAGGAGATGGGCAAGCTGCTGGACGAGATCACCAAGGCCGGGGTCATGCTGGACACCGCGGGCCTGGGCCGGCCGGAGGAGACGGTCAGGGTGCGGTCCGAGCACGGGAAGCTCACGGTGACGGACGGGCCGTTCGCCGAGTCCAAGGAGTTCATCGGCGGCTACGCGATCATGCAGACGAAGTCCAAGGAGGAGGCCGTCGAGTGGGCCAAGCGGTTCGCCGCGGTGCACGACGAGGGCTGGGACATCACGTGTGAGGTCCGGCAGGTCGAGGAGCCCCCGGCCGGCTGACGGCGGCGGCGGACGCGCGTTCCCCCGTGACGGCTGCCGCGCCGCCGGACGCGCCTCCCCGTGTGACGGCTGCCGCGCCGCCGCGCGGGGGCGCCTCCGGCGTTGCCCCGGCCGGTTCCGCCTGGTCTGATGAGGCGATGGACGCGGACGACGACACGACCGGCCCCGCGGCGCCGCCGCCCGAAGCCACCGACGCGCCCTCCGCCACCGTCGCCGCGATCGAAGCCGTCTGGCGCATCGAGGCCGCCCGCCTCATCGCCGGTCTGGCCCGCCTCACGCACGACGTCGGCCTCGCGGAGGAACTGGCCCAGGACGCGCTGGTCGCCGCCCTCGAACAGTGGCCGCGTACGGGCGTGCCGGACCGTCCCGGCGCCTGGCTGACGACCACCGCCAGGCGCCGTGCCGTGGACCGCTTCCGCCGCGAGCGGACCTACGCCCGCAAGCTGGAGGCCCTCGCCCACGAGCTGCCCGCCGGTGCGCCGGGCGCCGACGACCTGGCCCGGTTGGACGAGGACCCCATCGAGGACGACGTCCTGCGCCTGGTCTTCACCGCCTGCCACCCGGTGCTGTCCACCGAGGCCCGCGTCGCCCTGACGTTGCGGCTGCTCGGCGGCCTGCGCACGGACGAGATCGCGCGGGCGTTCCTCGTTCCGGAGGCGACCGTCGCGCAGCGGATCGTGCGGGCGAAGAAGACGCTGGCGAAGGCGGGCGTGCCGTTCGAGGTGCCGCAGGGCCCTGAGCGCGCCGAGCGGCTGGCGTCGGTGCTCGGCGTCATCTACCTGATCTTCAACGAGGGGTACGCGGCGACCGCGGGCGACGACTGGATGCGGCCCGCGCTGTGCGAGGACGCGTCGCGGCTGGCCAGGCTGCTGGCCGCGCTGATGCCGGACGAGCCGGAGGCGCACGGCCTCGCGGCGCTGCTGGAGATCCAGGCGTCCCGCGCGGCGGCGCGCACCGGGCCGTCCGGTGAGCCGGTGCTGCTGGCCGACCAGGACCGGCGGCGCTGGGACCCGTTGCTCATCCGGCGCGGCTTCGCGGCCCTGGCGCACGCCGAGGCGGCCGGCAAGGCGGCGGGGGCGGCCCCCGGCCCGTACACGCTCCAGGCCGCGATCGCCGCCTGCCACGCCCGGGCACGCACCGCGCGGGAGACGGACTGGCGGGCGATCGTGCGGCTCTACGACGCGCTGGCGCTGCGCGCGCCGTCGCCGGTGGTGGCGCTCAACCGGGCGGTGGCGCTCGGCATGGCGGACGGCCCTGCGGCCGGGCTCGCGGCGGTCGACGAGTTGTCCGGGGAACCGTCGCTCCAGGGCTACCACCTGCTGCCGACCGTACGCGGCGACCTGCTGGCGCGGCTCGGCCGGTACGAGGAGGCGCGGGCGGAGTTCGCCCACGCGGCGACCCTGACCCGCAACGCGCGCGAGCGCGAGCTGCTGCGGTCACGGGCCGCGGACCCGCGCGGCGGAGTGGCGGGGACGGCGGGCGGCGGGACGACGGGCGGCGGAGGCGCCGCCGCGCATACCGGGAGGTGAACGCGGGCACCCGTCACCGCATGACCACCCGGAACGCCGAGAGCGGCGGCACCCGCGTCACGAGCCCCGGCGGCCTGTCACCCGCCCGCCTGGAGCGCATGCACACGATCATGTCCCGGCACGTGGAACGCGGCGACCTGCCGGGGCTGATCACGTGCGTCAGCAGGCGGGGCGAGACGCATGTGGACGTGATCGGGGACATGGAGTTCGGGCCCGGGGCGCGGCCGATGCGGCGGGACACGATCTTCCGGATCTCCTCGATGACCAAGCCGGTGATCGCGGTGGCCACGATGATCCTGCTGGAGGAGTGTGTTCTGCGGCTCGACGAGCCGGTCGACCGGCTGCTGCCGGAACTGGCGGACCGGCGGGTGCTCACCCGTCCTGACGCCCCGCTGGACGACACCGTGGCGGCCGAACGGCCCATCACGGTGCGGGACTTGCTGACGTTCCGGATGGGATTCGGGATGCTGCTGGGGGCGGATGACCACCCCGTCGTGAAGGCGGCGCAGGAGCGCGGGGTGGCGACCGGGGTGCCGAACCCGGCCGAGCCGCCGGAGCCGGACGAGTGGATGCGGCGGCTGGGCGAGTTGCCGCTGATGGCACAGCCGGGCGAACGGTGGCTCTACAACACCGGTTCGCAGGTGCTGGGCGTGCTGATCGCGCGGGCGAGCGGGCAGGCGCTGGGCGACTTCCTGCGCGAGCGGATCTTCGAGCCGCTGGGCATGCGGGACACCGGTTTCCACGTCCCCGCCGACCGGCTGGACCGGCTGGCGACCTCGTACATGGCCAACCACCACGAGGGCGGCCGGATGGAGGTGTACGACGGCGTGACGGACAGCCAGTGGGCGGCCGAGCCCGCGTTCCCGGACGGCGCGGCGGGCTTGGTCTCGACGGTGGACGACTATCTGGCGTTCGGTCAGATGATGCTGAACGAGGGCGAGTTGGCAGGCGAACGCGTCATCTCGCGCCCTTCGGTGACGTTGATGACGACCGATCACCTGACGGGTCACCAGAAGAGCATCTCGGAGATGGCCCCCGGCACGTGGGCGAACGCGGGATGGGGCTTCGGCGTCTCGGTGGTCACCGGCCGCGACGGCATCGCCGCCACCCCCGGCCGCTACGGCTGGGACGGCGGCCTCGGCACCAACTGGTCGTCGGACCCGGCCGAGCGGATGGTGTCCATCATGATGACCCAGCGAGCGGAGTTCCCGTTCTTCAGCAACGTCCACCGCGACTTCTGGGTGGCGTCGTACCAGTCGATCGCGGACTGATCCCACGGGAGGGACGGCGACGGCTCACTCCGGCGGGACGCTGTAGCGGTCCAGCGTCGCCTTGGACACCGACGTGTCGAGCAGGCGCAGTTCCCACGGGCCGGTGTTGACGTCGAAGTCCTTGCCGAATCCGACCCACTTGCCCGCCATCCGGCGCCCGGTGGGCTCGACGAGCAACTGGACGGCGCCGTGGTACGTGGCGCCCTGGTAGTAGCCGTCGCGCGCGGTCCGTTCCGTCCACGTCCCGGTGACCACGCTGCGGTCGATCGTCAGGTCGAGGGCGAGCGGGGACGCCGGGTTGGACGACGCCTCCGGCAGTGACCGCGCCGTCAGCCGGGTGCCGTGCTGGACCAGCACCACGTGGTGCCTGCCTTCGAACGTGGCGTCGCGGCCCGACGAGTAGAACTCGTACCGCGACAGCCAGACACCGCCGTACGTCTCGCTGGCGGAACGCGGTACCGCGCGCGGCGCGGGCGAGGCGGCGGCCACGCCGTCCGGCGCCGGGGACAGGTCGTGGCCCCCCGATCCGTCGTCGCGCACCCTGGCCATCGGCACCTGCGGGACGAAGCCCAGGGCTTCGAGCGGGACGCCGGTGACGCGTTCCAGCGCGCGGGCGTAGACCGGTCGCGGAGAACGGCTGGTCCCGGCCTCCCAGCGCTGCACGAGCCGCTTGCTCGCCTCGTTCGGCTCCCCCAGCTCCACACCCGCCCGCCGCAGCGCCCTGGCGAGGTCGTCCTGGCTCATCCGCAGCCCGATCCGTACGGCCCGCAGCACGTCGTTCGGCGCGTCCCCGATGGTCGTCATGGCGTCACGCTAGCGCCAATTCCCTTCCTATGACACCCATTTGACGTCCCCGACCGGCACCCGGCCGACGCTGTCCCCGCCGTCACGACAGCACTGTCTCCGCCGTCGCGACGGCACACGGTCACCTCGGCCTGGCCGCCCTGTCGCTGTCCGCGCTGCGCGTTACGCAGCGGCCCGCAGGACGTCCACACGGCGAGGCGGTCAGAATGGACGGGTGAGACCGACCGCCGACCTCCTCGCCGCCCTCGAGGAGAGACCGCCCTCCCCCCTCCAGGGCGTCCATGACGACGCGCTCACCCGGCGTGGGGTTCGGCTGCTGCTCAAGCGGGACGATCTCGTTCATCCCGATCTGCCGGGTAACAAATGGCGCAAGCTGCGGCTCAACCTTGCCGCTGTCCTGGAGTCCGGCGGCGGCGCTCTGCTGACGTTCGGCGGGGCCTACTCCAATCACCTTCGGGCGACCGCGGCCGCCGGGCGGATGCTGGGGCTGGACACGATCGGGGTCGTGCGGGGGGACGAGCTGGCCTCGCGGCCGCTCAACGCCTCGCTCGCGCGGGCCGCCGACGACGGCATGCGCCTGCACTTCGTCACCCGGGCCGACTACCGCCGCAAGACCGACCCCGCCTTCCTGGCCGGCCTGGAGAAACGGTTCGGCGACTTCCATCTCGTGCCCGAGGGCGGCAGCAACGCCCTCGCCGTCCTCGGCTGCGTCGACCTCGGGCGGGAGCTGCGCGGCCACGCCGACGTGGTCGCCGTCGCCTGCGGCACCGGCGGCACCCTGGCCGGGCTGGCGGCGGGGCTCGACCCGGCCGACCAGCGCGTCATCGGCTTCCCCGTGCTCAAGGGCGGCGGCTTCCTCGCCGACGACATCGCGCGCCTCCAGACCGAGGCGTTCGGCGGCCCACGCGGCGACTGGAGCCTGGACACCCGCTTCCACTGCGGCGGCTACGCCCGCGTCCCGCCCCGACTGCGGTCGTTCGCCGAGGAGTTCGGGCAGCAGCACGGCCTCACGCCCGACCTCACGTACGTGGCGAAGATGCTGCTGGGGGTGCGCACGCTGGCCGAGGAGGGCGCGTTCGCACCGGGTACGCGCGTCGCCGCCGTGATCACCGGCTGACGGCACCGCCCCCCCTCAGTCCTCCAGCCGTTCCACCGCCGCCTCCTCCAGGTCCAGCCTGCGCAGCAGCGTTCGCAGCATCTCGTCGTCGATGCGGCGCGCGTCCCGCAGGCCCACGAAGACGTCGCGTTCGGCGGCGATCATCTCGCGGCTCAGTCTGCGGTACGTCGCGTCGGCCGACTCGCCGGTGACCTCGTTGACCTGGCCCAGCCGTTCCCAGACCGCGTTGCGGCGACGTTCCAGGACGCGCCGCAGACGTTCCTCCAGCGGCGCGGGCAACGCGTTCTCCGGCCGGGCCAGCAGCCGCCCCAGGCGGTCCTCGGCGGCCGTGGACGCCTCGCTCTGCGCCTGCGCCTCGATCAGCGTGATCCGCTGCGTGTCGGGCCCCGGCAGCCGCAGCGCCCGCACCACCGCGGGCAGCGTGAAGCCCTGCACCACCAGCGTCCCGATCACGCACCCGAAGGCCAGGAAGAGCAGCAGGTCGCGGGAGGGGAACGGCGATCCGTCGTGCGTGGTCAACGGGATCGAGAAGGCCACCGCGAGCGAGACCACCCCGCGCATCCCGGCCCACGAGATCACCAGCGGCGTCGACCACGGCGGCGCCGGATCCCGCCGCCCGATCGACGGAATCAGCCTGCGCGGCAGATACGTCGCGGGAAACACCCACACGAAGCGTGCCGCGATCAGCACGACGAGCAGCACGGCCGCGTACCCGATCGCCTGCCGGACACCGTGCGGGCCCAGACCGCGCACCACGAGCCGCAGTTGCAGCCCGATCAGCGCGAAGACCGCCGACTCCAGCAGGAAGGCGGCCATCTTCCACACCGCCGCCTCCTGGAGCCGGGTGGCGAAGTCCACCTCGTACGAACGGTGGCCCAGGTGCAGCGCGACGACCACCACGGCGAGCACCCCGGAGGCGTCCACCCGTTCGGCGGCGGCGTAGGCGACGAACGGGATCAGCAGCGACAGCGTGTTCTGCAGCAGCGGCTCGGTCAGCCGGGTGCGCAGCCAGTGCAGCGGGACCATCAGGACCAGGCCCACGCCGACGCCGCCGATCGCGGCGAGCAGGAAGTCGCCGATGCCGCGCGGCCAGCTGATGCCCTCCCCCACCGCGGCGGCCAGGGCGACCCGGTAGGCGGTGATGGCGGTCGCGTCGTTGAACAGCGACTCGCCCTCCAGGATCGTCACCATCCGCGGCGGCAGACCCACCCTGCGGGCGATGGACGTGGCCGCGACCGCGTCCGGCGGCGCGACCACCGCGCCCAGCACGAGCGCGGCGGCCAGCGGCAGACCGGGCACGAGGGCGTGCGCCACGACGCCGATCACCGCGGTCGCGAAGAGCACGTGGCCCACCGACAGCAGCGCGACCGGGCGCAGGTTGGCGCGCAGCCCCAGGTAGGAGCTCTCCAGCGCGGCGGTGTGCAGCAGCGGCGGCAGGACGAACGGCAGCACCAGGTGCGGGTCCAGGGTGTACGCGGGCACCCCCGGCACGTAGGAGGCGGCGAGGCCGATGACGACCAGCAGCAGCGGCGCCGACATCGCGACCCTGCGGGCCACGCCCGCCACCGCGGCGCTCCCGGCCACCAGGACCAGCAGCCCGGCCCCGCCCGACGCTCCCGCCATGCCCGCCACGGCCGCACCGCCCTCGTCGCCTCGTCGCCTCGTCGTGCTCTTCCGCGTCCGGTCGCCGTCCCGGCCGACAGTCGGGCGCCGGACTGCCTAACCTGGAAATCATGAAGCCGTGCGAGCACGTTTCCGCGCTGCCGCGCCCCGAACCACCGCCCGGGTCGGACACCTGCCTGGAGTGCGTGGCGGCCGGCACCCATCCCGTACAGCTGCGGCTGTGCCTGGAGTGCGGCCATGTGGCCTGCTGCGACTCCTCGCCGCTGCGGCACGCCACCCAGCACTACGAGGAGACCGGCCACCCGGTGATGCGCACCTTCGAGCCGGGCGAGGACTGGCGCTGGTGCTACGAGGACCAGCAGCTGACCTGAGCGGTCGCGGCGCGGGCCGCCGGAGCCGGGGCCGCTGTGGTCGCCGGGGCCGCGCGGACGGCCGGGGCGCTGGACCGCCGGGCCGCCAGGGCCGCTGTGGTCGCCGGGCCGCCGCCGCGCGGACCACCGCCGCGCGGACCACCGCCGCGCGGACCACCGGGGGCGCCGGGGGCGCCGACAGCCGCGTTCCCGTGCGCGCGCACGCGCCTTCCCGTACGCGCGCACACGCGTTCCGTTCCGGCCCTCGGCGTTGTCGGTGCGCGCGGTTAGCCTGGGGACATGATTCGACCCGCAACGCCCGCCGACGTTCCGGCGATCCACGCCATGATCCGCGAACTCGCGGAGTACGAGCGGGCGCTCGACGCCGCGCGGGCCACGCCCGCGCAGCTGCGCGAGGCGCTGTTCGGCGCCGACGCCGCGGTCTTCGCGCTGATCGCGCAGGACGACTCGGTCGGCGAGCCGGTGGGCTTCGCCCTGTGGTTCCGCAACTTCTCCACCTGGACCGGGACGCACGGGATATATCTCGAAGACCTGTACGTGCGGCCCGAGGCGCGGGGCGCGGGCCACGGCAGGGCGCTGCTGGCCGAGCTCGCCCGGATCTGCGTGGAGCGCGGCTACCAGCGCTTCGAGTGGGCGGTCCTGGACTGGAACGAGCCGTCCATCGGCTTCTACAAGTCGCTCGGCGCGGTTCCGATGGACGAGTGGACGGTGCACCGGCTGACCGGCGAGCCGTTGCGTACCCTGGCGGAACGGGCCCGTCCGGCGGACGGCGGCGCCGAGAAGGCGGGCGGCGGCGCCCACGGGAGCGGCGCCGACGCGGGCGCGGGAACCAGCGAGGCGGGCTGAAGCGTCAACGGGGCGTCATCGCTGTCGAATTGAGACCCCCGAACCCCTAGCCACTGTGCGTACTCATAGGCTTACAATTAGTGACAACAACGGGGTGCCGATACCGGCTCCTCCGTGGGGGCAGCCGTGCTCGGTCCGGGCGACACCGGGGCTCGGATCGCGATACCGTCCCTGGACGACGCGGGTCGGGCGCGGTTCACCCGGAGCGCGTCGCGTGCACATCAATAGTGCACCGGGGCCGGGACCGCCGTCACCCACGGTGAACCGGCCGTCATCCAGCTCAACCACTGTGCGCCACCTTGGAGGTGTGGGTGTCCCAGATCGCAGGCGAGCCCGGGTCGAAGGACTTCGTGGAGGTCCGGCTGCCCGCGGCGGGTGCCTACCTCTCGGTCCTGCGGACGGCGACCGCCGGGCTCGCAGCCCGCTTGGACTTCACCCTCGACGAGATCGAAGACCTACGCATCGCCGTGGACGAGGCATGCGCCATCCTGCTTCAGCAGGCCGTCCCCGGCAGCGTCCTGTCATGCGTCTTCCGCCTGGTCGAAGACGCCCTGTGGGTGACCGTCTCGGCACCCACCACCGACGGCCGCGCCCCGGAGCGCGACACCTTCGCCTGGACGGTGCTGTCCGCGCTGGCCGGCGAGGTCGACTCCACCGTGGCCGAGGACAACACGGTCAGCATCAGCCTGCACAAGAAGCGCGGCGCCGGCCCTGGACAGTCGTGAGGTCCCCAGATGCCCGAAATCCTGAGGTTCCGCAAGGGCCGGAGGTGCCCGGAGTGCGCGGTGCGAGCCGCATACCCGGCGCGTCCGGCGCGGGACGGTAGCGGCACACGCGACACGTACGGCACTCACGGCGCGCGCCCCGGCGCGCGCGGCACCCGACTCACGCACCGCACGCATCCCACGCACGGCACGCACCGCACCACCGGGTACGGAAGGGGGGAGCACCGTGAGCACTGAGACTCCCCGGGAGCTGGTCCCGGAGCGCCCCGCCGCCACGGCGGCGGAGGGCGTCGGCCGGACCGCCGGTCCCGGGCGGCGCGGCGGCTTGCCCGCCGTGCCGCCGCAGCCCGCCCCGGCCCGGCGCAACCAGGCGCGGCACCACCCCGTGCCGCGCGACGAAGGATCGGACGCGGCGGAGCAGACGGAGCCCATGGACCAGGACGAGCGGCACGACCCCGGCACCGGGCACGGCGCGCCCGCCTCGCACCCGGAGCGCCCGGGGCACGAGGCGCACGACGCGCACGACCTGCGGGAACTGCCCGATCCGCAGGACCGCGCGGGGGCCCGCGCCCTCTTCGTGGAGCTGAGCAGGCTCCCGGACGGTTCCCCGGAGCGCGCCGTGCTGCGCAACCAGCTGGTGCAGATGCACCTGCCGCTGGTCGAGCACCTGGCCCGGCGGTTCCGCAACCGCGGCGAGCCGCTGGACGACCTGACCCAGGTCGCCACGATCGGCCTGATCAAGTCGGTGAACCGTTTCGACCCGGAGCGCGGCGTGGAGTTCTCCACGTACGCCACGCCCACGGTCGTCGGTGAGATCAAGCGGCACTTCCGCGACAAGGGCTGGGCGGTGCGCGTACCGCGCCGTCTCCAGGAGCTGCGGCTGGCGCTGACCACGGCCACCGGCGAGCTGTCCCAGCGGCACGGCCGGGCGCCCACGGTGCACGAGCTGGCGGAGCACCTGAAGATCTCCGAGGAGGAGGTGCTGGAGGGCCTGGAATCGGCCAACGCCTACAGCACGCTCTCCCTGGACGTGCCCGACACCGACGACGAGTCCCCGGCCGTCGCCGACACCCTCGGCGCGGAGGACGACGCGCTGGAGGGCGTGGAGTACCGCGAGTCGCTCAAGCCGCTGCTGGAGCAACTGCCGCCGAGGGAGAAGAAGATCCTGCTGCTGCGGTTCTTCGGCAACATGACGCAGTCGCAGATCGCGCAGGAGGTCGGCATCTCGCAGATGCACGTCTCCCGCCTGCTGGCCCGCACGCTGGCGCAGCTGCGCGACCGGCTGCTGGTCGAGGAGTAACCGGCCGCGAGGCCGGACAGCCGCGCGGCGGATCGTTCCTACGCCGCCGTGCGGCGGACGGGTCTCTACGCCGCCGTGCGGCGGATGCCCAGGGCCTCGGTGGCCGCCGGGTGCACCAGCAGCGCCAGTTCCGCGAGGGCCACCGCGCCCAGCACCACGCCGCCGGCCAGCAGGGCGGTGCCGTAGTGCGCCATGGTCCAGGCGCACGGCAGCGCCATCAACTGGATGATCAGGGCGGGCCCGCGGCTCCAGCGCCGGGCGCGCAGCAGTCCGTACGCGGCGCTCAGCGGCAGCGCGGCCAGCGCGAGCACGGTGGCGCCGCCCATCAGCGCCTCCTGGACGCTGGCCGGGTGGCCGAAGAGCACGAGCCCGATCATGTACAGGCCCGCGGCGGCGATCGCCAGCCCCTCGACGGCGGCCAGTACCGCCGCCGCGGTCAGCCGGACCGAACGGGCGGCGGGAGTGGACGGGGTGGGGTTCTCGGTGACGCTCACCCCAGCAGCGTAGCCCCGCCGCCGAGGGACCCCGCCGCACCCCGCACCCGAACGCCGTCGCCCCGCCGCCCGGCGACCCGCCGCGCCCCGGTCCGGTCAACCGCCGCGCCCCGGTCCGGTCAACCGCCGCGCGCCGTCCCGGGCGCGGGGCCGCGCCTCCCGCGCGGGCCGCTACCGGGCCGTAGGTACCCTTCCTCTCATGCGCGCGCTTCTCGTGGTCAACCCGAAGGCCACCACCACCGGTGCGCGGACCCGTGACGTCCTGATCCACGCCCTGGCGAGCGACCTCAAGCTGGAGGTCGTCAACACCGAGTACCGCGGCCACGCGCGGGACGCGGCACGGCGCGCGGCGGACGGCGGCGAGGTCGAGCTGGTGGTGGCGCTGGGCGGCGACGGCACCGTCAACGAGGTGGTCAACGGACTGCTGCACGACGGTCCCGCGGACGGCCTGCCCAGACTCGCGGTCGTGCCCGGCGGCAGCACCAACGTCTTCGCCAGAGCCCTGGGCCTGCCCAACGACGCGGTGGAGGCGACCGGCGTACTGCTGGACGCGCTGCGCGAGAGCCGCGAGCGCACCGTGGGCCTCGGTCTGGTCAGCGGGACGCCGGGCACCGAGGACGAGGGGGTGCCGGCGCGCTGGTTCACCTTCTGCGCGGGGCTTGGTTTCGACGCGGGCGTGGTCGGCCGGGTCGAACAGCAGCGGGTGCGCGGCAAGCGCTCGACGCACGCGCTGTACGTCCGGCAGATGATGCGGCAGTTCATGGGGGAACAGAACCGGCGGCACGGCACGATCACGCTGAGCGAACCGGGCGGCGAACCGATGAGCGACCTGGTGCTCGCCATAGTCTGCAACACCTCACCCTGGACGTTCTTCGGCAACAGGCCGGTCTACGCCTCCCCCGAGGCGTCCTTCGACACGGCCCTCGACCTGCTCGCCCTCTCCCGGCTCTCGCCCGCCGCGGTGGCCCGGCACGCGACCCAGTTGCTGCGCTCCACACCCGAACGCGGACCGCGCGGCAAGCACGTGACCGCGTTGCACGACCTGACGGACTTCACCTTGCAATCCCAGGCGCCGCTGCCGTTTCAGGTGGACGGCGACCATCTGGGGCTGCGTACGAGCGCGACCTTCACAGGCGTACGCCGTGCACTGCGTGTGATTGTGTGAGTGGCAGGGGCAAAACTCCTTCCACTCGAACGTTTACCCTGGCTTGCACCCCATGGAAGTACGGCTGTGACCGAGGCGACACCGAGGAATCAAAAAAAACTTTCCGGAAGGGGTTGTATCGGCGGCCCAGGTTTGCGAGGCTCTTCTTGGCGATCGGGACGGCCCTTCAATTCGGGCCCCCTTGAGAGCCGGAATCTCCTTCCTCACCCAATGTGGTCCGCGCCAGAGAACCTGGCTGCCGACCTGTTGCCACGGGGGGATTCGTGAAAGCGTTCACATTCACAAGCAACGTGCCAGCAACACACCAGGAGTTGGAGCAGACATGGACTGGCGTCATCGCGCCATTTGCCGCGAAGAGGACCCCGAGCTCTTCTTCCCGATCGGCAACACCGGTCCTGCCCTGCTGCAGATCGAGGAAGCCAAGGCCGTCTGCCGTCGCTGCCCCGTCATGGAGCAGTGCCTGCAGTGGGCGCTGGAGTCCGGTCAGGACGCCGGCGTCTGGGGTGGCCTCAGCGAGGACGAGCGCCGCGCGATGAAGCGCCGCGCCGCTCGCAACCGGGCGCGCAACGTCAGCGCCTGACGCCCACCGCCCCGACGTGCTCGGGTGACGCGCCGCCGCGCAGCACACGCGCGGAACGCGTCCCCGCTCTCGATCCGCAGCGCGCAGCACACCGAACGCGCAGCAGACAGACGTAGCACAAGGCAGTAGGCAACAGCCCCGGTCGATCACGTATCGACCGGGGCTCGATGCTGTCCGGGGCCCCTCGCGGGGCCCAACTCACGGCCGGGCCAGGGGTGTAGGGGCGGCGCGGTGCCCTGCGGCCGGGCGGGCCTGCGCGCCGCACGTGGCCGGCCGAGAACACCCGTATGGACACCGGGCCTTGACATCCCGCACACATCGGGACAGCGACGGCCCGCACACCGGGGCAGGAGGTCACACCGGCCCGCAGCCCCCACGCCGCGCAGAGCCGCACCAGCCCGCAGCCCGCGCGAGGAGCCGCGCCTGGCTCAGGACCCGCACACCAAGCACGACGCCGCCCCAGCTCCGGGGCCCGCACACCGCACGAAGTGCCCGGCCAGGACAGCCCGTTCGCCGCAATCCGCCGACCGCACGCGCGATGAACGCCCTCCGCCGCCCGCGCCGCAGGCCCGCCTCCCCGCGCGCCCGCTCGCGCCGCCCGCCCGCCGGTCCGCCCGTCCGCCCCTCCGTCCGGAGCGCGCCCCCCGAGGGGGCGGCTACTGCTTCGCGGGCGGCGGCACCGGGATGTCCAGCAGGACTCGGGTCCCGGTCTCGTCGCCGTCGCGCATGTCGAACGTGCCGCCCAACTCGCCGACCACCAGGGTGCGCACGATCTGGAGGCCGAGGTTGCCCGCGCGCTGCGGGTCGAAGCCCTCGGGCAGTCCGCGCCCGTCGTCCTCGACGGTGACCAGCAACCGGTCCCCCACGCGTTCCGCGGTGACCGCGAGTTCGCCGCGCTGGCCGGGGCCGAAGCCGTGTTCCAGCGCGTTCTGCACGAGTTCGGTCAGCACCATCGACAGCGGGGTCGCGGTCTCGGCCGTCAGGATGCCGAACCGGCCCCGGCGCGCGGCGGCCACCCGTCCGGGTGACAGTTCGGCGACCATGGCGATCACCCGGTCCGCGATGTCGTCGAACTGGACGCGTTCGTCGAGGTTCTGCGACAGCGTCTCGTGCACGATGGCGATGGAACCGACCCGGCGCACCGCCTCCTCCAGCGCGCCGCGCGCCTTGTCGGAGTCCATGCGGCGGGCCTGGAGGCGCAACAGCGCGGCCACCGTCTGGAGGTTGTTCTTGACCCGGTGGTGGATCTCCCGGATCGTCGCGTCCTTGGTGATCAACTCGCGCTCGCGGCGCCGCAGTTCCGTCACGTCGCGCAGCAGCACCAGCGAACCGATGCGGGTGCCCTTGGGCTTGAGCGGGATCGCTCGCAACTGGATGACGCCGTCGCCGCCCTCCACCTCGGTCTCCCGGGGCGCCCATCCGCTGGCGAGCTTGACCAGCGCCTCGTCCACCGGGCCGCGCGACGGCGCGAGGTCGGCGGTGGTCTGGCCGAGGTGCAGCCCGACCAGGTCGGTGGCGAGGCCCAGGCGGTGGTACGCGGACAGCGCGTTGGGGCTCGCGTACTGCACGATGCCGTCGGCGTCGAGCCGGATCAGCCCGTCGCCCGCGCGCGGCGAGGCGTCCATGTCGACCTGTTCGGCCGGGAACGGGAACGATCCGGCGGCGATCATCTGCGCCAGGTCCGAGGCGCTCTGCAGATAGGTCAGCTCCAGCCGGCTCGGGGTGCGCACGGTGAGCAGGTTGGTGTTGCGGGCGATCACCCCGAGCACCCGGCCCTCGCGCCGCACCGGGATCGACTCGACGCGGACCGGGACCTCCTCGCGCCACTCCGGGTCGCCCTCGCGCACGATGCGGCCCTCGTCCAGCGCGGCGTCCAGCATCGGGCGCCGTCCGCGCGGCACGAGGTGGCCGACCATGTCGTCCTGGTAGGAGGTCGGCCCGGTGTTGGGCCGCATCTGCGCGACCGACACGTACCGGGCGCCGTCCCTGGTCGGCACCCACAGCACCAGGTCGGCGAAGGAGAGGTCGGACAGCAGTTGCCACTCGGAGACCAGCAGGTGGAGCCACTCGAGGTCGGAGGGGCCGAGGTCGGTGTGCTGGCGTACGAGGTCGTTCATGGAGGGCACGGGGGGAGCGTACCCTTGCGGGCGGCGGCATCCGTGGCCAGATGTTCATCGGAGCGTCGCCGGAACGTCCCGCCTGACGTATGGACAGACGCTAATGGTCTAGTCCACAATTGACATCGGCAAGCCTCCGCCTTCCCCGCACAGGAAGGCGGACCGAGGCCACCGGCGCTCTCTGCCCTGACTGCGTCGCGGCCTCCCACCCGGTCGGCATCCCGGCCGCGGGGACCGCACACCCCGCGACACCGGCGCCGACGGCAGCTGAGGGCTGCGGTGCCGCGAGGGCTGAGGGTCCCTTGCCGGCGCCGCGGCCCGCGGCGTTTTCCGGCCCTTCCGACGGGCCCCCGCTCCAACGAGCCTTCCCCCGCGGCGTCCCGGCTCCCCGAAGCCTCTTTCACGCGGCGATCCCCCTGCGGCAGACTGGGCCGATGATCGGACGGATGATCTTCCGGGACGACCCCGCGACCGTGCGGGCCTGGACCGCGCTGGGCGGGGACGCCGACACGGCCCGTGCGGTGGCCCACGAGTCGGCAGACGGCTGCCTGCCGGCCCGGCTTCCGGTGCGGGAGCTGGCCAGGGCGACCGTGGCCGCCTGCTCGCTGGCCGCCGCGGAACTGCTCGCGCTGCGCGGCGGCGGGAGCCCGCCCGCCGTCACCGTGCGGGAGGCGGCGGTGGCCACCGCGTTCACCAGCGAACGGCACCTGCGGATCGACGGCCGGGCCGGGCGGACCTTCGCCCCGCTCTCCGGCTTCTGGCGCGCCGCCGACGGCTGGGTGCGCACCCACGCCAACTACCCGCACCACCGCGCCCGCCTGCTGTCCGCGCTGGACATCCCCGACACCGGCGACGACGAGGCGCTGACCGGCGCTCTCGCCCGGGAACTGGCGGACCGCCCCGCGTACGCGATCCAGGAGGCGGTCTACGCGGCCGGGGGCCTCGCCGTCGAGGTCGCGCCCGCGCCGCACGGAAGTCCTCAGCCGCCCGTCCCGCAAACGGCATCCGCCCGGGCTCCGCGCATCGACGGCCTGCCGCTGGTCGAGACCCCGCTCGTGGGCCGGGCCGGAGCCGTGCGGGAGCTGGGGCCCGCCGCGCTGCCCGCCGAAGGGGTGCGGGTGCTGGACCTGACGCGGGTCATCGCCGGGCCGGTCGCCACCCGCACCCTCGCCCTGCTCGGCGCCGACGTGCTGCGGATCGACTCGCCGCGGCTGCCGGAGGACGAGGACGCGCACGCCGACACCGGCCAGGGCAAGCGCTCGGCCCTGCTGGACCTGACCGACCCCGGCGACCGCGCGGTCTTCGAGGAGCTGCTGGCCTCGGCGGACGTCGTGGTCAACGGCTACCGCCCCGGCGCGCTCGACGCGTTCGGCCTCGAACCGGCGGATCTGCTCGCCCGGTATCCGGGGCTGGTCGTGGCCGGGGTCGACGCGTGGGGCTGGGCGGGGCCGTGGGCGGCGCGGCGCGGTTTCGACAGCCTGGTGCAGGCGGCCACCGGCATCGCCGCCGTGGAGGCCGACGCGGACGGCCACCCGGGGGCGCTGCCCGCGCAGGCGCTGGACCACGGCACCGGATACCTGCTGGCGGCGGCCGTGCTGCGCGCGTTGACGCTGCGCCGGGAGACCGGGGCCGGGCGCCACGTGCGGCTGTCGCTGGCCGGGACGGCGGGCTGGCTCGTGCACGGGATCCGGCCGGGACAACGCGGCGGGCAGGCGTACGAACCGGGGGCCTGGCTCACCGAGGCCCCTTCCCCCTGTGGGGTCCTGCGGTACGCCCTGCCCCCGGTCGGCTACGACGGCGCGCCGCGCGACTGGGCGCGGCCGCCGGGGCGGTGGGGCCGGGACCTGCCGCGCTGGACGTGACGCGCGGCCCCGGCCCGGTCGGGCCGGTCCGGCCGACCGGGCCGGGCGGCGCCGGTCAGCGGGTCTCGGTGACCTTCGCCAGCGCGCGCGGCGCGTCCGGGTCCTGGCCGCGGGCGATGGTGACCTCGTAGGCCAGCATCTGGAGCGGGATGATCTCCAGGATCGGCTGGACCTCCTCGGCGACGCCGGAGGTCGGCAGCACGAAGCCCGCGGATGCCTGGGCGACCTGCTTCTCGCTGCCGATGACGACGAGGTCGGCACCGCGACCGCGCAGCCGGTCGAGCACCGGCTGGAGCGCCTGGCCGCCCTTGCCCTCGGTGACGATGGCGATCACCGGCGATACGTTGTCGACCATGGCCAGCGGGCCGTGCAGCAGGTCGGCGCCGGAGAAGGACAGCGCCGGGATGTAGCTGGTCTCCATCAGCTTCAGCGCGGCTTCCTTGGCGGTCGGGTAGCCGTAGCCGCGCGAGGTGAGCACCAGCCGCTCGGCGAAGCGGTAGCGCGAGGCCAGCTCCTTGACCTCCGCCTGCCGGGCGAGGATGCGCTCGGCCAGCTCCGGCAGCACCTGGGCCGCCGAGCCGTCGCCACCGCGCAGGCCCTCCACGAACAGGTAGAGCGCGAGGAGTTCCGCGGTGTACGTCTTGGTCGCGGGCAGCGCCTTCTCCGGCCCGGCCAGTACGTCGATGTGGAACTCGGAGACGTCGGCGAGCGGGGAGTCGGCGTTGTTGGTGACCGCCAGCGTGATCGCGCCGGCCTCGCGCGCCGCCTCGGTGGAGGCCACCAGGTCGGGCGAGCCGCCGGACTGGCTGACGGTGATGACCAGGGTGTCACGCAGGTCGGGCTTGGCGCCGTAGGCGGTCGTGGTGGACATGGAGGTCAGACCGGCCGGCTTGCCGAGCAACACCTCGATCAGGTACTTCGCGTACAGCGCCGCGTTGTCGGAGGTGCCGCGCGCGGTGAGCAGGACGAAGCGCGGGTTGCGCGCGGCGACCTGCTCGGCGATGGCCCGGATGCGCGGCGCGCCCTCGTCGAGGATGCGGCGCAGCACCTCGGGCTGCTGGGCCATTTCGCCGGACATGATCCGGCCCGGCTGGTTGTCGAGCTGGGTCGGATTCAGGGCGGTCATGCGTGGAGCCTCCAGCTGTGTCGTTCTCGTCCGCGTCGCTCAGCGCCCGGCGTCGTTGCCGGCGATGACCTCCGCGGCTGCCCGCCCGCAGACGCGGGCCGCGCCATGGGTCGCGATGTGCGGCGCGCCGCACGGCGGGGCCTGCGGCACGCCCATCTCGACGACGATCGCGTCCGGCCGGGCGGCGAGCAGGGCGTGCAGGGCGTCGGCCATCCACGCGTGGCGGTGGACGTCGCGAACCACGATGACGATCCTACGGTCCGACGCACTGCCCAGCACATGTGCGACCAACGGGGTCAGACCACGCTCGGTCACCTCGGCCTCGCGGTACGTGCCGGTAGTGGTGCCGGGCAGCAGCCGCGCCAGTTCGGCGCCGATCCCCCACGGGGTCTCGTCGCCGACCGCGATGTTGGCGACCGGCGTGAACGCGGCGACGTACACCGGTCCGGTCGGCGGGGTGTACGGGCGCTCGCCGGTGACGCGCAGCGCCCTGCGGGCCGCCCGCAGCCCGATGTCGCCCGGCGCGACCGGCCCGGACGCGGCCCCCTCCGCCGCGTCCGGGCCGTGGTCGCGGGCCCAGGCGCCGAGCGCGCGGACCCGGCCCGCCGCCTCGGCGAGCCGTTCCTCGGCGAGGTCTCCGGCGCGTACCGCGTCGACCAGCGCGTCGCGCAGCCGCAGCACGGTCTCCTCGTCGGCCAGGCCGCCGCCCACGCAGATCGCGTCGGCGCCCGCGGCGAGCGCCAGCACGGTGCCGCGGGCGATGCCGTACGTCGCGGAGATGGCGCGCATCTCGACGCCGTCGGTGACGACCAGCCCGTCGTAGCCGAGGCCGCCCTCGCGTTCCGGCGCCCGCAGCAGTCCGGTCAGCGCGGCGGGGCTGAGGGTGGCCGGGAGCGTGGCGTCCAGCGCGGGCAGCAGGATGTGGGCGCTCATCACGGCCCGCGTCCCGGCGGCCAGCGCGGCGCGGAACGGCACGAGTTCGCGGGCGTGGAGCGTGGCGAGGTCGGCGTCGACGCGCGGCAGGGCGTGGTGGGAGTCGACCGCGGTGTCGCCGTGACCGGGGAAGTGCTTGACGCAGGCGGCGACCCCGGCGGACTGGAGGCCCTCGACGTAGGCGGCGGTGTGCCGGGCGACCAGGGCGGGATCGGCGCCGAAGGAGCGCACGCCGATGACCGGGTTGCCGGGGTCGGAGTTGACGTCGGCGGACGGCGCCCAGTCGAGCGTGACGCCGCAGGAGCGCAGCACGCGGCCGAGGTCCCGGGCGACCTCGCGGGTCAGTTCGGGGTCGTCGACGGCGCCGAGCGCGTGGTTGCCGGGGAAGGAGGAGCCGGTGCGGGCCTCCAGTCGCGTGACGTCGCCGCCCTCCTCGTCGGCGGCGACCACCACGTCGGGTGACTCGGCGCGCAGCCGAGCGGTGAGGGCGGCGACCTGCTCGGGGGTGGCGACGTTGCGGGCGAACAGCGCGACCGAGCCGAGCCCTTCGCCGAGCCTGCGCAGCACCCAGTCGGGCGCGGTGGTCCCGGTGAAGCCGGGTTGCAGGACGGCGAGCGCGTCCCGGGTGAGCGTGTCGGTGGCCGCCACCGTCATCCCTTCACCGCCCCCGCGGTGAGCCCGCCGACGGCCCGGCGCTGGAGGAAGAGGAAGACGATGATCACCGGGAGGGTGAACAGGGTGGAGGCGGCCATGGTGGCGCCCCAGTCGTCGCCGAAGTTGGTCTGGAACTGCGTCAGCCACAGCGGCAGCGTCTGGGCGCTGTTCTTGTTGAGGATCAGCACGAGCGGGAACTCGTTCCACGCGGTGATGAAGCCGAACAGCGAGGTCGCCATCAACCCGGGCGCCAGCAGCGGGAAGACGATCCGCACGAACGCCTGGAAGCGGGTGCAGCCGTCGACGAGCGCCGACTCCTCCAGTTCCTTGGGCACCGCGGCGACGAAGCCGCGCAGCGTCCAGACGGTGAAGGGCAGCACCATCATCATGTAGAAGAGGGTCAGCGGCAGCAGGCTGTCCAGCTGGTTCTGGTCGCGGACGATCATGTACACGGAGATCGTCATGACCTCCCAGGGCGCCATCTGCGCCATCATGATCACCAGGATGAACACCTTGCGCCCGCGAAAGCGCATCCGGGCCACCGCGAACGCCGCGAGCAGCGCGACCACCAGCGACAGCAGCACGGCCGAGACGGTCACGGTGAAGCTGTTGCGCACCAGCGTCCAGAAGCCCGCCGCGTGGACGGCCGCGCGGAAGTGGGCGAACGTGCCGTGGACCGGTATGAACACCGGGGTCTTGCTGATGATGTCGAGGTCCGGCTTGAAGGCCGTCGTCACCATCCAGTAGACGGGGAAGACGAAGAAGACGAACAGGACGACGGCGGTGGCGTTGGGCCAGACGCGTCCGAACAGCGAGCGCCTCACAGGTCGTCCTCCTGCTTGAGCATGATGCGGAAGTAGTACGACATCAGCGCCAGCAGGATCACGATGGTGAGCGTGGAGATCGCCGCGCCCATCCCGTAGTGCTGGTTGCCGACGCCCTCAATGAACGCGTACACCGGAAGCGTCTCGGTGGACCCCTCGGGGCCGCCCGCGTTGAGCGCGTAGACCTGGGTGAACGCCTTGAAGACCCAGATGACTTCGAGGAACGTGGTGCCCAGGAAGAAGGGCTTGAGGATCGGGAAGGTCACCGAGCCGAAGGTGCGCCAGGCGCCGGCGCCGTCCATCCGGGCCGCCTCGAACAACTCGGCGGAGATCGTGGTCAGTCCCGCGTAGAGGTTGAGCGCCACGAACGGCACCGACTGCCAGACGATCATCAAGGTGATGACGGAGAACGTCGAGAACTGGTGGCCGAACCAGTTGTACCCGGCCATCGAGTGCCAGTCGAGCTTGGCCAGGAACCAGTTGACGACGCCGTACTGCGAGTCGAACAGCCACTGGTAGACGGTGGTGCCCGCGACCACCGGCATCGCCCAGGCCAGCACCAGGCCGAGCTGGAGCACCAGCCGCATCCGCTTGCCGAGCCGGTTGAGCAGCAGGCCCACCGCGGTGCCCGCGGCCATGATCAGCGCCACGTTGGCCAGCGTGAACAGCACCGAGCGCAGCACGGTGTGCCAGAACGTGGAACTGCTCAGCTGGTCGGTGTAGTTGCTGAAGCCGGTCCACTGGGTGGTGTGCTGGATCAGCTGGAAGGCGTTGAGATCCTGGAAGGAGATGATGACGTTGCGCACCAGCGGATAGCCGAGCAGCGCGATCGTCGCCACGCACGCCGGCAGGATCAGCAGGTAGGGCGCGCTGCGGGCACCGAGACCTCTCCCGCCGCGCCGCGCGTGGTCCGCCGGTGGCGCGTCGGGCGCCCTGCCTCGCCCGGGACGCGTCCGGGCGCCTGTGGTTTGCGCCGCCATTGCGTTGTCTTCCTCCCACCGAATCCCGCGAACCGCTGGTCACCGCAGCGTGCCGTGCGGCCTACTGCTTCTGGTTGAGCCTGTTGTCGACCTCCGCGTCGGCCTTCTTGGCCGCCGCCGCGGGGTCCTGGCCCTGGAGCACGGGGGTCATGAACAAGGTGGTGATCGGGTTGGGCGCGTTCTCCACGTTGCCCCAGGTGGGGATCAGCGGAGTGGTGCCGCCGTTGGTGGCCGCCGTCGCCGAGACCGTGCCGTAGTCGTTGCCCGCGAGGTTGGAGTCGAGCGAGGTCTTGTTCGGGATGACGCCGCCCTCCTTGGCCAGCTCGCCCTCGAACTGGTCGGACAGCGCCAGCTTCAGGAAGTCCTCGGCCATCTGCGGGTTCTTGCTGTTCTGCGAGATGGCGAGGTTGGAGCCGCCGATGAAGACCTTGGCGGGGGTGGTGGCGCTCGTCCCCGGCATCGGGAAGTAGCCGACCTCGTTCTTCAGCGCCGGGTTCTTGGCGATGGCGCCCGCCGCCTCCCAGCCCAGGCCCAGGAACGCGCCGACGTCACCCTTGGCGAAGACGTCGGACTGCTGCGGGGTGGCCTCGTCCTTGTCCTTGGGCGCGGTGCCGTAGGAGTTGAGCTTCTTGTACAGGTTGATGGCGTTGGCCGCCTGCGGGCTGTCGAGGTCCGCGGTGTACTTGCCGCCGCCGTTGTCCTTGACCAGGTCGGCGCCCGCGTCCAGCAGGAAGCCGTCGAAGGCGTACCAGTCCTGCCCGGGCAGGTAGAACGCGTCCTGGGTGCCCTTGGCCTTGATCGCGGCCAGGTCCTTGAACAGGTCGTCCTGGGTCTTCGGGGTGCTGGTGATACCGGCGTTGGCCCAGATCTTCTTGTTGTAGACCACGACGCGGGTGGCGAAGTACCAGGGGGCGGCGTACTGCTTGCCCTGGTAGACCGCCGAGGCGTTCATCGACGGGGCCCAGGCGTCGCCGCCGAGCGAGGACTTGTCGCCGGACAGGTCCTTCAGGCCGCCGGTGGCGGCGTAGTACGGGGTCTGGGTGTTGCCGACCTCGAAGACGTCCGGCGGGCTGCTCTCCGACAGGGCGGTCGTCAGCTTCTGCTGGATGCCGTCCCACTGCTGGACCTTGATGTCGACCTTGGCCCCGGTGTACTGCTTCTCGAAGGCGGCCGTGATGTCCTTCGTCCACCCGGGCGGGTTGGAACCGCTCATCACCCACACGGTCAGCGTCTTGCCCTTGAACGCGTCAGGGCCGGATGCCTTGTCGCTGCTGCCCCCGCCGCCGGATCCGCATGCCGCCACGGACACGGCCATCACCGCGGCCCCCAACACGGCGATAGCCGCTCTGCGCTTGCCCATCACGTCACCCTCCGAGAGTGCCCGGGAAACCCCCCTGGTCTTTAATGGTTTAGACCAGTACCGGGGAGCTTGGCCTAGACCTTTAGGGGTGTCAAGGGTGTATAAGAGCGGCTGTGGAGTCCGTTACCGGACCGACACCTGGCCAGCGGTGGTGCGGGCCGCCCGCCGGGGCGGAACCGGCCGTGCCACCATGTGAGCCGCGATTGGACGGAGGAGCCGGTGACGGCAGCCGAGAAGGAGTCGGGAGCACAGTCCATGGAGACCGAGGGGGGCGCCGGAGCGCCGGCGGCCGCGGCGACGGACGCGCCGGAGGGCGGCACAAACGCCACCGGCACCCG
Organism: Streptantibioticus parmotrematis; assembly: GCF_019890615.1. Lineage (GTDB taxonomy): Bacteria > Actinomycetota > Actinomycetes > Streptomycetales > Streptomycetaceae > Streptantibioticus_D > Streptantibioticus_D parmotrematis. The sequence continues at coordinate 81,135 of NZ_JAINVZ010000022.1, forward strand.
CACCGCGCGCGTGCCCAAGTACTACCGGCTCAAGCGGCATCTGCTGGAGATCACCCAGACCATGCCGCCCGGCACCCCGGTGCCTCCCGAACGCACGCTGGCCGCCGAGTTCGACACCTCGCGCACCACCGTACGCCAGGCCCTCCAGGAGCTGGTGGTCGAAGGCAGGCTGGAGCGGGTGCAGGGCAAGGGCACCTTCGTGGCCAAGCCCAAGGTCGCCCAGGCGCTCCAACTGACCTCGTACACCGAGGACATGCGCGCCCAGGGACTGGAACCGGCGTCCCAGCTGCTGGACATCGGCTACGTCACCGCCGACGACCGGCTCGCCGGGCTGCTGGACATCAAGGCGGGCGGCCGGGTGCTGCGCATCGAGCGGCTGCGGCTGGCGAACGGCGAGCCGATGGCCATCGAGACCACGCACCTGTCCGCCAAGCGCTTCCCGGCCCTGCGCCGCAACCTCGCCAAGCACACCTCGCTGTACACCGCGCTCGCCGAGGTCTACGGCGTCCACCTCGCGGAGGCCGAGGAGACCATCGAGACGTCGCTGGCCACACCCCGTGAGGCGGGTCTGCTGGGCACCGACACCGGGCTGCCGATGCTGCTGCTGTCGCGCCACTCGATCGACACGACGGGCGAACCGGTGGAGTGGGTGCGGTCGGTGTACCGCGGTGACAGGTACAAGTTCGTCGCCCGACTCCAGCGGCCCGTTCCGTAGGGCGGAGCGGGCGTCGTTCCTCACGGAACGTGACCGTCTACCCGACGTCCGGCGGCTCCTCGCGGCCGACTCCTCGCCGCACCTTGCGGCTTCCCGTGGCTTCCTGCCGGTGCGGTGTCAACCCGCCTGTCCCGCATGCCCGTTCGGCGGATTCAGATCAACTTTCCGTACCGATACGCGGACGGGTGGTGACCCGGCAGCGGACACTGGCCTAGATTTCCTGCGCATCGCCGCCGACACCACGGGGAGCCGTCGCATGTCCGTGTCCGATCCGCCGTCCGCCGCCGGGCGCCGGGTGATCACCCCCAGCCGGGTGGTCGCCGGGGTCTGCCTGGCGATCCCCGTCGTCGCCACGTTGTGGGTGAGTTCGTACGCGCGGGCCACGCCCGCGTTCATCGGCATCCCGTTCTTCTACTGGTACCAGATGGCCTGGGTGATCGTCTCCGCCGTCTTCACCGCCGCCGCGTACGTGCTCGTCCGCCGCGAGGAGCGGGCCCGCAGGCGGCCGGTGTCCACGGTCGGGCCGACGAACGCCGAAGGCGACGGCGCGGGCGGCGCGGACGGCCTCAACGGGCAAGGGGGCGGCGCCTGATGCACACCGATGTCAACCACGTGAACGGTGTCACCCTCGCCGTCTTCCTGGTCTTCTTCCTCCTGGTGACCGTCCTCGGCTTCCTCGCCGCCCGCTGGCGGCGCGCCGCGAACGCGCAGCACCTGGACGAATGGGGCCTGGGCGGCCGCAGTTTCGGGACCTGGGTGACCTGGTTCCTGCTCGGCGGCGACCTGTACACCGCGTACACCTTCGTCGCCGTTCCCGCGGCGGTCTACGCGGCCGGTGCCTCCGGCTTCTTCGCCGTGCCGTACACCGTGCTGGTCTATCCACTCATCTTCTGCTTCCTGCCCCGGCTGTGGTCGGTCTCGCACCGCCACGGGTACGTCACGCCGTCGGACTTCGTGCGCGGGCGGTACGGCTCCAAGGGGCTGTCGCTGGCCGTCGCGGTCACCGGCATCCTCGCCACGATGCCGTACATCGCGCTGCAACTGGTGGGCATCCAGGCCGTGCTGGACGTGATGGGCATCGGGGGCGGCGCGCACGCCAACTGGCTGGTGCGCGACCTGCCGCTGCTGATCGCGTTCGCGGTGCTCGCCGCGTACACCTACTCGTCGGGGCTGCGGGCGCCCGCGCTGATCGCGTTCGTCAAGGACACGCTGATCTACCTGGTGATCGCGGTCGCCATCATCTACATCCCCATCAAGCTGGGCGGGTTCGGGCACGTCTTCGCGCAGGCGGGACACGCGTACGCGACCGTCAACCCGGCGACCCACAAGCCGCGCGGCGAGCTGATCAGCAGCGCCAAGAACCAGTTCGCCTACGGGACGCTGGCGCTGGGCTCCGGTCTCGCGCTGTTCATGTACCCGCACTCGGTCACCGCGACGCTCTCCAGCCGCAGCCGTGACGTGGTGCGCCGCAACACCGCCATCCTGCCGCTGTACTCGCTGATGCTGGGGCTGCTGGCGATGCTCGGGTTCATGGCGATCGCCGAGGGCGTCGGCAAGGGCGTCAAGGGCTACAACAGCCAGCTGGCGATCCCACAGTTGTTCCGCGACGTCTTCCCGTCCTGGTTCACCGGCGTCGCCTTCGCCGCGATCGGCATCGGCGCGCTGGTCCCGGCGGCGATCATGTCCATCGCGGCGGCGAACCTGTTCACCCGCAACGTCTACAAGGACCTGCTCAAGCCGGACGCCACGCCGGAGCAGGAGACGCGGATCTCGAAGCTGGTGTCGCTGGTGGTGAAGGTCGGCGCGCTGGTCTTCGTGCTCAGCATGGACAAGACGGTCGCCATCAACCTCCAGCTGCTGGGCGGCATCTGGATCCTCCAGACCTTCCCGGCGATCGTCGCGGGCCTGTTCACCCGCTGGTTCCACCGCTGGGCGCTGCTCGCCGGCTGGCTGGTCGGCATGGTGTACGGCACGTGGGCGGCGTGGACGGTCGCCAGCCCGACGCAGGCGCACTTCGGCGGCAGTTCGAAACTGGTCCCCGGCATCGGCCGCCTGGGCTACATCGGCGTCACCGCCTTCGCCCTGAACGTCGCCGTGGCCGTGGTCCTCACCCTGGTCCTGAGGGCGCTGAAGGCCCCCGAGGGCAAGGACGAGACCACGCGGGCCGACTACACGGCCGACGCCGACACCCCCCGCCTCCACAAGCCCGACCTGACCCTGGCAGCGGAATCGTAGACCACGCCCCAGCCGCGCGCCGCGCCGCCGTTCCCCGCCCCCGGGGGACGGCGGTTCCGCGTCCACGGGCCGCTTCCCGACCGTGACTTCCCCGCTCTCCCAAGGCCCACCGACTCGCGACACGACACAACATCTAGGGGTGCTCTACCTCCAAGCCACAAGATGTATGCTCGACGTGCTGTCGCCGCAGGGGAACTCCGGTGGGAATCCGGGACTGCCCCGCAACGGTGTGCGAGCGTACCTGGCCGTACGTCCGTGAGTCCGAGGACCTGCCGACAGCGCATCCTCCGGCCGGTCGGGCCGGAGTGGTGCCGAGATGTCCGGGCCTCGCGGGTTGGGCCGGTGGACGCGCCGCGGCATGCCCGTGCGCGGCCTGCCCCCTCGCGTCGCCACCGCCTACGAGGGAGACAGATCGCCGTGACCATCGCGCCCGCAGACCCCGCCTCAGCACTCGCCCCCGACGTGCCCGAAGGGCCCGGTACCGCGCTGCTGCGCACCCTGACGGAGCTGACCGCCGATCTGCCCGCCACCGACCCGGGACGGGTCGCCGCCGCCGCGCTGCGCGGCCGGCACGCCGGGTCCGACGACGCCGAACTGCGGTCGCTGGCCACCGAGGCCGCGGCCGGCCTGATCGCCGAGGACCCGCAGTACAGCCGTCTCGCCGCCCGCCTGCTGGCCCGCGCGATCGCCGAGGAGGCCGCGGGGCAGGGCGTGGTCACGTTCTCCGACTCCATCGCGACCGGCCACCGCGAGGGCCTGATCGCGGACCGCACCGCCGACTTCACCGCCGCGCACGCCGCCCGCCTGGACGCCGCGATCGACCCCGAGGGCGACGACCGCTTCGGCTACTTCGGCCTGCGCACCCTGCACAGCCGCTACCTCCTGCGTCACCCGTTGACCCGTCAGGTCGTCGAGACGCCGCAGCAGTTCATGCTGCGGGTGGCCTGCGGCCTGGCCGAGGACGACTCGCGCCGGGCGCTGGACGACGTGCTGTCGCTGTACACGCTGATGAGCCGCCTGGACTACCTGCCCAGCTCCCCGACGCTGTTCAACTCCGGCACCCGCCACCCGCAGATGTCCTCCTGCTACCTGCTGGACTCCCCCCTCGACCAGCTCGACTCGATCTACCAGCGCTACCACCAGGTGGCGCGGCTGTCGAAGCACGCGGGCGGCATCGGCCTGCCGTACTCCCGCATCCGTTCGCGCGGTTCGCTGATCCGCGGCACCAACGGGCACTCCAACGGCATCGTGCCGTTCCTGCGCACCCTCGACTCCTCCGTCGCCGCCGTCAACCAGGGCGGCCGCCGCAAGGGCGCGGCCTGCGTCTACCTGGAGACCTGGCACGCGGACATCGAGGAGTTCCTGGAACTGCGCGACAACACCGGCGAGGAGGCCCGGCGCACCCACAACCTCAACCTCGCGCACTGGATCCCCGACGAGTTCATGCGCCGCGTGGAGTCCGACGGGCCGTGGTCGCTGTTCTCCCCCGCCGACGTCCCGCACCTGGTCGACCTGTGGGGCGACGAGTTCGACGCCGCGTACCGCGTGGCGGAGGCGGAGGGCCTGGCGGTGCGGACCGTTCCCGCGCGGCAGTTGTACGCCCGCATGATGCGCACCCTCGCGCAGACCGGCAACGGCTGGATGACCTTCAAGGACGCCTCCAACCGCACCGCCAACCAGACCGCCGAGCCGGGCCGGGTCGTGCACTCGTCCAACCTGTGCACGGAGATCCTGGAGGTCACCGACGACGGCGAGACCGCGGTGTGCAACCTCGGCTCGGTCAACCTCGCCGCGCACCTCGGCGTGGACGGCGAGATGGACTGGGAGCGGCTGGACGCCACCGTGCGCACCGCCGTGACCTTCCTGGACCGCGTGGTCGACATCAACTTCTACCCGACCGACGAGGCCGCCACCTCCAACTCCCGCTGGCGGCCGGTGGGTCTGGGCGTGATGGGCCTGCAGGACGTCTTCTTCCGGCTGCGGCTGCCGTTCGACTCGGACGCGGCCCGGGCGCTGTCCACCCGCATCGCCGAGCGCATCATGCTCGCCGCCTACGAGGCCTCCGCCGACCTGGCGGAACGTCACGGCCCGCTGCCGGCCTGGAGCGAGACCCGGGCGGCGCGCGGCGTGCTGCACCCCGACCACTACCCGGACGTGGCCCGCACCTGGCCGGAGCGCTGGGACGCGCTGCGCGAGCGGATCGCCGCGACCGGCATGCGCAACTCGCTGCTGCTGGCGATCGCCCCGACCGCCACCATCGCCTCGATCGCGGGCGTCTACGAGTGCATCGAGCCGCAGGTCTCCAACCTCTTCAAGCGCGAGACGCTCAGCGGTGAGTTCCTCCAGGTCAACGCGTACCTGGTGGAGGAGCTGAAGACGCTGGGCGTGTGGGACGGGCAGACCCGCGAGGCGCTGCGCGAGTCCAACGGCTCGGTGCAGGACCTGAACTGGATCCCGAAGGACGTGCGCGAGCTGTACCGCACGGCGTGGGAGCTGCCGCAGCGCGGGCTGATCGACATGGCCGCCGAGCGCACCGCGTACCTCGACCAGAGCCAGTCGCTCAACCTCTTCATGGCGTCGCCCACCATCGGCAAGCTCAGCTCGATGTACGCCTACGCCTGGAAGAAGGGCCTGAAGACCACGTACTACCTGCGGTCGCGCCCGGCGACCCGGATCGCCCGCGCCGCGAGCGGTGCGACGGCCACCGCCGCCGTCCCCGCCCAGCAGACCACCGAGGCCGACGCCGTGGCCTGCTCCCTTGAGAACCCCGAGTCCTGCGAGGCCTGCCAGTAATGTCCACCCCGACCACGCCGACCACGCCGACCACGACCCCGGACGCGAGCGAGAACGCGAACGCGGCCAGGACCACGAAGAACCTGCTGGACCCGGGCTTCGAGCTGACGCTGCGGCCGATGCGCTACCCGGACTTCTACGAGCACTACCGCAACGCGATCAAGAACACCTGGACGGTGGAGGAGGTCGACCTCCACTCCGACGTCGCCGACCTGGCCAAGCTCTCCCCCGGCGAGCAGCACCTGATCGGCCGGCTGGTCGCGTTCTTCGCCACCGGTGACTCGATCGTGTCGAACAACCTGGTGCTCACCCTCTACAAGCACATCAACTCCCCCGAGGCGCGGCTGTACTTGTCGCGGCAGCTGTTCGAGGAGGCCGTGCACGTCCAGTTCTACCTGACGCTGCTCGACACCTACCTGCCCGACCACGACGACCGGGCGGCGGCGTTCGCGGCGGTGGAGAACATCCCGTCGATCCGCGAGAAGGCGCAGTTCTGCTTCAAGTGGATGGACTCGGTGGAGAAGCTGGACCGCCTGGAGACCAGGGCGGACCGGCGGCGCTTCCTGCTGAACCTGATCTGCTTCGCGGCGTGCATCGAGGGCCTGTTCTTCTACGGCGCGTTCGCCTACGTCTACTGGTTCCGCTCGCGCGGTCTGCTGCACGGCCTGGCGACCGGCACCAACTGGGTGTTCCGCGACGAGTCGATGCACATGGACTTCGCCTTCCAGGTGGTCGACACCGTGCGCCAGGAGGAGCCGGACCTGTTCGACGAGGAGATGGGCCGGCAGGTCACCGCGATGCTGGAGGAGGCCGTCGAGGCCGAGCTGCAGTTCGCCCGCGACCTGTGCGGTGACGGCCTGGCGGGCATGAACACCGACTCGATGCGCGAGTACCTGGAGGCGGTCGCCGACCAGCGCCTGGCCCGGCTCGGCCTGCCGGTGCGCTACGGCTCGACCAACCCGTTCTCGTTCATGGAGCTGCAGAACGTCCAGGAGCTGACCAACTTCTTCGAGCGCCGTGCCTCCGCCTACCAGGTGGCGGTCGAGGGCTCGGTCTCCTTCGACGACGACTTCTAGGAACGCCGGTTCCAGGAGCCGCCGAACGCCCGGCTGAACGCCGAAGTGCCCCGGAAGGACAGCCTTCCGGGGCACTTCGGCGTTTTCGCGCGGCGCGGCGTCAGTCGTTGGGGACCGTCTCGTAGCGCGGGGTCTTCTCGGCCATCTGCTGGAGCGCGTCCTTGCGTTCGCGCTTGGAGAGGCGGTCGAGGTAGAGGTGACCGTTCAGGTGGTCGGTCTCGTGCTGGAGGCAGCGGGCGAAGTAGCCGCGGCCGTGGACGGCGATCGGCTCGCCGTGCAGGTCCTGGCCGCGCACGATCGCGTAGTCCGGGCGGGCCAGTTCCATGTAGGGGCCGGGCACCGACAGGCAGCCCTCGTTGGCGACGTCCAGCACCCGCTGGTCGGCGGGGAGTTCGTCGAGCACCGGGTTGACGACGTGGCCGACGTGCCGCACGCCCTCCTCCTCGTCGGGGCAGTCGTAGACGAAGACCCGGGCGTCCACACCGATCTGGTTGGCGGCCAGGCCGACGCCGCTGGCGGCGCGCTGGCTGGCGAACATGTCGTCGACGAGGGCGGCGAGCTTGTCGTCGAACTCGGTGACCGTGGCGCACGGCTTGTGCAGCACGGGGTTGCCGACGACGGTGATCGGGCGCACCGTGCCGCGCTCCCGGTGCGCCGCCTCCCGCTGCTCGGCGTCCACCGTGTCGTCGGTGAACTCCGACACCTGAGCGGTCTGCTCCTGCTGGGTCATGGTCTGCCGTACGCCTTCCCTGAACATCGTGGTGATCGAGGCCGATCCGTGGATCCGCCTGCCAAGGGTACGGCCTCGGACCAGGGGCTAGCAGACCTCTTCGAGATCACGCCAGTCCCGGCTGTCCGGGCTGTCGGCGACCCAGCCGTCCAGCAGCCCGCGCACCAGACCGGCCGGGGCGGCGATCCCGCACTCGCGCTCCGGCACCCACAGGGCGCCCTCGCTGCGGTGCGACAGGTGGGAGAGGTGGCCGGGGTGACCGGGTTCACCGTGGTCATGCGGGTCGCGGGTGGCGGCCGAGCCGTCGTCGGTGGGCATCCGGGACTCCGAACAGGTACGGCACAGCAGCCGCACGGACGACGACCAGTCCTCCGCCGCGTACCCGGCGTCGGCCGCGAGGCGCTCCAGCGCGTCCCGGTCGGCCTCGGTGGCCGCCTCCAGCAGCACCAGCCAGGTCGGCACCGGCGAGGGCGCCCACAGCTCGATCTCGTCGAAGACCGGGAAGGTGCCGCCGTCCGGCGCGACGCGCTCGCCGTGCGGAACGCCGTCGTGCAGCACCACCTCGCCCCAGCGGCGCCCCGAGGACGGCAGCGGGATGCTCAGGACCTCCAGGCGGGCCGGGTCCAGCCTGCGGCCCCAGACCACCTCGGCCTCGCCCTCCGGCGACAGCCGCACCGCCGCGCTGCCCAGCGCCATGGTCACCGGGGCGTCCGGGGGCGCCCCGGCCTCGCCGGCCGGCATCCGCAGCCCGTACGCCTGCCAGGCACGGCGGGCCAGCGGCCAGTCCTGCAGGGCGGTGGCGGCGATGCCGATGTTCCACCAGTCGGGGGCGCCGGAGTCGCGGTCCAGCAGGGCGACGGCGCGCAGCCCGGCGGAGCGGGCCTGCTCCCAGTCGTGCCGGAACTTGTGCAGCAGGGCCAGGTTGTACCAGGACTCGGGCAGCCAGGGCTCCAGGTCGGCGGCGCGGGTGAGCAGCGCGCCGGCGTCCTCGTAACGCCCGTCGTCGATCAGCGTGAAGGCACGGTCGGTGGCCTGCCGCCACGTGGTGGAGGGCCGGTGCCGCACTCTGCCGAAGATCCTCACGATTCCCGCCTGCTGCCGGTTGCTGGTCTGGGTCTGTTGCACGCCTGGTGCGCGGGGCCCCGAGCCTGGTGGTCTCGGCCGGCCCGGGCCCGGCGGGCTCAGCCGATGACGGCCAGGACGTCGCCTTCCTGCACCACGTCGCCCTCCGCCACCTTGAGTTCCGCGACGACGCCCGTCGACTCGGCGAGCACCGGGATCTCCATCTTCATCGACTCCAGAATCACCAAGGTGTCGCCTTCCGTCAGGGCATCGCCCTCATGAGCGACAACCTTCCATACATTGGCCACCATTTCCGCCTGGATTTCGGTGCTCACCACTCCTCCTTGCCAGCCGGCGGGGGCGTCAACCCCTCCCCTGGTGCGCATCCAACCACGACGGCACGGAACCTCGCTCATTACCGACCGGTTCGCCCCTTACGGGGAGTTTTCTCGCCCGTTCAGGTACGTCTACGGGCGTGGCACGCCACCGAACGCGTATGCGGCGTCGTATGGCGGGCCACGCCCGTCGGAAAGGGTGATCGTGTGACCGGCGTCGCCGGTGTGATGAGCGGTGCCCATGTGAGGGAGGCTGCCCACGTGAGGGGCGGTGTGCGTGGGGTGTGCGTGCGGCGCTCACGGTGTGCGTGCGTGGGGCGCTCACCGGACGCCTCAGGCCGGTTCGCTCCCGGCCTTCGAGGCCTTCGCGGGCTCCGAGCCCTTCGCCGCCTTCGCCGCGGGCTCCGAGGGCTTCGCGGGGCCCCCGGACGCCTCGTCCCGGTCCCGGTCCCGGGACGCCTCGGCCTCCGGCCGGATCTCCCCGGCGCGGATCATCTCGATCCGGCCCAGCACCTTCGAGCGCAGGTCGCCGGGCACGTCGTCATGCCCGCAGCAGCGCTTGACCAGCTTCTTCACGGCCTGCTCCAGGCCGTACTTCTCCAGGCACGGGTTGCACTCGCCGAAGTGCTCCTCGAACTTGGTGGTCTCACCCTCGGACATCTCGTGGTCGAGGTACTCGTAGAGGTGGTCGAGGACCTCGGAGCAGTCCGTCTCGTGCGGATCGCCGCAGCTCATGTGTCCGAGCCTTTCGCTTCGTGCGACTCGCCCGCGCCCGGGGCCCCGGCCCCCGCGGGAACGAGCCCGCGCTCACGCGCGTAGTCCTCCAGCAGACCGCGCAACTGCCGCCGTCCACGGTGCAGGCGGGACATCACCGTGCCGATGGGTGTCCCCATGATGTCGGCGATCTCCTTGTAGGCAAAGCCCTCGACGTCGGCGAGGTAGACCGCGATGCGGAACTCCTCGGGGATCGACTGGAGCGCCGTCTTCACGTCGGAGTCCGGCAGGTGGTCCAGGGCCTGCGACTCGGCGGAGCGCAGTCCCGTCGACATGTGCGACTCGGCCCGCGCCAGCTGCCAGTCCTCGATCTCCTCCGTGCCGCTGCGCTGCGGTTCACGCTGCTTCTTGCGGTAGGAGTTGATGAAGGTGTTGGTGAGGATGCGGTAGAGCCACGCCTTGAGGTTGGTGCCCTCACGGAACTGGTGGAAGGACGCGTACGCCTTGGCGTACATCTCCTGCACCAGGTCCTCGGCGTCGGCCGGGTTGCGCGTCATGCGCAGGGCGGCCGAGTACATCTGGTCGAGGTAGGACAGCGCGTCCCGCTCGAAGCGCGCGCTGCGCTCCTGCGGGCTCTCGGATTCGGGGCGGGGCTGCGGCTGCCCGCCCGTCGTTCCGTTGTCGGTCCCTGTGACCGGACCCACCTCCTCCACCACCGTGGCGAGGCCGCCTCGTGCGACGACGCCCGATTGGGAGAATATCCCGGACGACTCGGCGCTGCCGGACGTGCCCGAAGTGGTCCCCCACTGCGGCCACGACAGGTAGGGGGCCTGGGAGCGGGCCTGGCACGCGAGTGAACCCATGCGCTGCCTTCCTCGAACGAGCGGGTACCTACGCGGTCCGGCGCACCGCCGCCGCGTACTGTCGCCTCGCACAACACGACGGCCCGCCCAGTCATTCCCGCGCCGGCGCGCGCCCCCCGTACGCGTAAGCCGCTACCCCTTGAGCGTGGCCGCCAGCCAGTCCCCGACCGTGTCCGTCAGCAGCGTCAGGGCCGCCTCCTGGGTGAGCGGGGCCCGCTTGGGCACCGCGAAGCCGTGGTCGCCGTACGGCACCTCGACGGGGGCCACCCCGGGCGGGAACTCCTCGGGACGTCCGAACGGGTCACGTCCGCCCTGCACCACCAGCGTCGGCACCCCGGCACCCAGCAGCTCGTCGGCCCGGGACTTCTCCGGCTTGCCAACAGGGGAGGCGGCGCGCAGCGCCTCGGTTGAGGGTGGTGGCGGGCGACGGGCGGGCGGATGCAGCGGGAAGGACAACGCGACCACGGCCGCCGCGCCCAGGTCCTTCGCGGTGCGGCAGGCGACCCTGGCCCCGGCGCTGCGGCCCGAGGCGGCCACCGGGAGCCCCTCGCGGGCCAGCGCGGGCCACAACGCGGTCCATGCCGCGTCCAGCGTCCTCGGCGCCGGCGCGAGCTTCTTGCCTGCGACCCGCCACGGCTGCTCGACCAGGGCCACGGTGATCCCCAGCGGCGGCAGCGCGGCGGCCAGCGCCACCAGGTCGCGCGCCTCGATCCCGCCCCCGGCACCGTGCCCGGCTGCCAGCACCGCGTACGGTGCGGCCGCCCGGTGCCAGGTGATCCGGGCCTCGCCCGGCGGTGTGACGACCGTCTCGCGCCCGGTCGGCGAAGGAGCGTGCTCGCGCTCGCCCGGGACGGCGTCCTCGCGGTCCTCGCCCTCGGTCAAAACAGCGTCGCCTCCTCGGGCGCGGGCAGCGGCTGGAGCAGTTCGGGGCCGTTGTTGCGCACGTCACTGACCCCGGTGGTCACAGGGTAGGCGCGCACGGTCCCGGCGGGCGGCGGGACGAGCAGGGCGCGCGTCTCCTCCTCGCCGGTGCGGGAGGGGTCGAGCCAGGCGTCCCAGCGGTCGGGGGTGACGATCAGCGGCATGCGGGGGTGTATGTCGGCGAGCGCCGCCGGGCCGCCCTCGTGGGTCTGGCCGGCGAGCGGTTCGGTGTCCGCCTCGGTGGTGATCACCGCGCACGTCACCCGCCAGGCGTCCGGGTGGTCCGGCGGGAGCGCGGGGTCGCGCCAGAACTCGTAGAGCCCGGCGAACGCCATGACCCCGCCGTCGGCCGGGGTGACGAAGTAGGGCTGCTTGCGCGGGCGTTTGCGCCTGCCCTGCTCCTCCAGCTGCCGTTCCTCGGCGCCGGTCATCCACTCGTAGTAGCCGTCGGCGGGCAGCAGGCAGCGGCGGGCGGCGAACGCCCGCCGGTAGGACGGCTTCTCGTGGACGGTCTCGGCCCGCGCGTTGATCATGCGGGCGGCGCCCTCGGGCGAGGTGGCGAACGGCGGCACGAGCCCCCAGCGCAGCACCCTCAACTGCCGTACCGGACGCGGCGACCCGGAGCCCTTCTCGGGGCGGTCCAGGACCGCGTACACGCGTTTGGTCGGCGCGACGTTCCAGTCCGGCGCCAACTCCTCGGCGGGATCGAGGTGTTCCACCCCGAACCGCTCGGCCAGTTCCCCCGGTTCTCGGCTCGCCGCGTATCGCCCGCACATGGGTGCAACACTGCCACGGCGTTGCGGGCGGCGGCACCATGCCCCGGCTCCACACGTTGCAAGGGCGTCGTTCTTCTCAGGGGAGCCATGGACATCAAGAACATCAGCGACGTGTGGGACCGGGTCGTGGGAACGCAGCCGCACCCGGCGGCCTGGCTGGTCGGGGTGACCGGTGTGGTCGCGCTCGCCGCCGTGCTGCCGCGCGGCGTCTGGCACGTCACCCGCAACGCGGTCACCATCGCGCACGAGGGCGGCCACGGGCTGGTGGCGCTGCTGAGCGGGCGCAGCCTGGAGGGCATCCGGCTGCACTCCGACACCTCGGGGCTGACCGTCTCGCGGGGCAAGCCGCACGGCATCGGCATGGTGCTGACCGCCGCCGCGGGCTACACCGCGCCGTCCCTGATAGGCCTGCTCGGCGCCTGGCTGCTGGCCGCGGGGCACATCACCGCGCTGCTGTGGGGGGCGGTGGCGCTGCTGGCCGCGATGCTGGTGATGATCCGCAACGCCTACGGGGTGCTGACGGTGGTGGTCGCGGGCGGCGCGTTCTTCCTGGTCTCCTGGCTGACGGGGGCGACGACGCAGGCCGCGTTCGGGTATCTGGCGGTGTGGTTCCTGCTGCTGGGCGGGGTGCGGCCGGTGGTCGAGCTCCAGGGCAAGCGGCGTTACGGGCAGGCGCCGGACTCCGATGCCGACCAGCTCGCCCGGCTGACCAACGTGCCGGCGGCGATGTGGCTGGTGCTGTTCTACGCGGTCGCGCTGTGCGCGCTGCTGGGCGGCGGCCGGTGGCTGCTGGGGGTGTGAACCGGTGGGCGGGGCGCGCTGCCGGAGCGTGCACGCGGCGTGACCGCCGGGGCGCAACCACTGCATGGCCGCCGGGGCGTGAACGCGGGCGCGTTCGGAGCCGCGTACGCGGACGGGTGACCGTAGGCTCATACCAAGTCGTTGTTTCCGGCGGATTTCGACCGATCCGGTCACGATTCGCCGCCACGCGAAGCCACTAGAGTTGCTTCCCATGACCGAGAACCCCGCGCACACCGACCTTTGGCCCGCACCGACCGCATCCGGCGCTGTCGACGCGGTCGTCACCGTGCCCGGGTCCAAGTCGGTCACCAACCGGGGCCTGGTGCTCGCCGCCCTGGCCTCCGAGCCGGGCTGGCTGCGCCGCCCGCTGCGCAGCCGCGACACCCTGCTGATGGCGGACGCGCTGCGCGCCATGGGCGTCGGCATCGAGGCGCTGCCCAACAGTGCCTCCGGCGCGGCCGCGAGCACCGGCGGCGAGGCCTGGCGGGTCATCCCGGCCGGGCTGTACGGGCCCGCCCGGGTCGACGTGGGCAACGCGGGCACCGTGATGCGCTTCCTGCCCCCGGTGGCGGCGCTGGCGGACGGGCCGGTGCGCTTCGACGGCGACCCGCGCAGCCACGAACGCCCGCTGCACGGCGTCATCGACGCGCTGCGCGCGCTGGGCGCCCGGATCGACGACGAGGGCCGCGGCGCGCTGCCGCTGACGGTGCACGGCGGCGGTTCGCTCACCGGTGGCCGGGTGGAGGTGGACGCCTCCTCCTCGTCGCAGTTCGTCAGCGCGCTGCTGCTGTCCTCGCCGCGCTTCAACCAGGGCGTGGAGCTGCGGCACACCGGCGCCACCCTGCCGTCGCTGCCGCACATCCGGATGACGGTGGACATGCTGCGGATGGCCGGGGCCAAGGTGGACTCCCCCGAGGGCGGCGGCGAGCCGAACGTGTGGCGGGTGGCGCCCAGCGCGCTGCTCGGCCGCGACCTGACCGTGGAGCCGGACCTGTCCAACGCGGCGCCGTTCCTGGCCGCCGCGCTGGTCACCGGCGGCCGGGTCACCGTTCCCGACTGGCCGGAGCGCACCACGCAGCCGGGCGACGCGCTGCGCGAGATCTTCACCCGGATGGGTGGCACGTACGCGTTGGACGAACGCGGACTGACCTTCACCGGCACCGGCCGCGTCCACGGCATCGACGCCGACCTGCACGAGGTGGGCGAGCTGACCCCGGTGATCGCGGCGGTCGCGGCGCTGGCCGACTCGGAGTCCGAACTGCGCGGCATCGCGCACCTGCGGCTGCACGAGACCGACCGGCTCGCGGCGCTGGCCAAGGAACTGGGCGAGCTGGGCGGCGACGTCACCGAGACCGCCGACGGCCTGCGCATCCGCCCCCGCCCGCTGCACGGCGGCGTCTTCCACACCTACGAGGACCACCGGCTGGCGACCGCCGCCGCGGTGCTGGGCCTGATCGTGGACGGCGTCGAGGTGGAGAACGTGGCGACCACCGCCAAGACGCTGCCGGACTTCCCCGAGCTGTGGACCGGGATGCTCGCGGCGCGCGGTGACGCGCTCGCCGGCCGGGAAGCCTGACCCCCCGCCATGCGGCGCTACGGCAAGGACGCCGACGAGGACGACGTGCGGGTGCGCCCGGGCCGCAAGGGCACCCGCCCGCGCACCCGTATCCGCCCCAAGCACGAGGACGCCGCCGAGGGCCTCGTGCTCACCGTGGACCGGGGCCGGATCACCTGCCTGGTCGAGGACCGCCACATCACCGCGATGAAGGCCCGCGAGCTGGGCCGCAAGGGCATCGCGGTCGGCGACCGGGTGGACATCGTCGGCGACCTGTCGGGCGACAAGGACACGCTGGCGCGGATCGTGCGGGTCAAGGAGCGCAGTTCGGTGCTGCGCCGCACCGCCGACGACGACGATCCGTACGAGCGGGTGGTGGTGGCCAACGCCGACCAGCTGGCGATCGTGACCGCGCTGGCCGATCCGGAGCCGCGCCCGCGCCTGATCGACCGCTGCCTGGTGGCCGCCTACGACGCCGGGCTGGAGCCGCTGCTGGTGCTGACGAAGGCCGATCTGGCGCCCGCGGAACCGCTGTTGGAGACGTACGCGCCGCTGGGCGTGCCGTATGTCGTCACCAGTCGTGAGGAGCTGACCGGGGACGCGCTGGCCGCGGTCCGCGAGCGGCTGGCAGGCCGGGTGACCGCCTGCGTCGGCCACAGCGGCGTGGGCAAGACGACCCTGGTCAACGCGCTGGTCCCGGAGCACGCGCGGGCCACCGGGCACGTCAACGCGGTCACCGGACGCGGCCGGCACACCACGACGTCGGCGCTCGCGCTGCCGCTGCCGGACGGCGAGGGCTGGGTCATCGACACCCCGGGCGTGCGCTCGTTCGGCCTGCACCACGTCGATCCGTCCCGCGTCATCCACGCCTTCCCCGACCTGGAGCCGGGCACCGCCGAGTGCCCGAGGGCGTGCAGCCACGACGAGCCGGACTGCGCGCTGGACGCCTGGGTCGAGGCGGGGCACGCCGAGCCCGCCCGGCTGTACTCGCTGCGGCGGCTGCTGGCGACCCGGGAGCGCCGCGAGGGCGACTGAGGCGGGGCGCCGGGCGTGCGCGCGGGGTGTGCGCGGGGCGCTCGGGGCGCCGGTCGGCGCGGTTGCCGCTCACCTGGGTGGCGTCTGTGTGATGATCTACCGGTCCGGTGGACGGGGATCGGAGGCGCGCTCATGGCATGGCTGCTGGTCGTGGTGGCCGGACTGCTGGAGACCGGGTTCGCGGTCTGCCTCAAGCTCTCCCACGGCTTCACCCGGCTGTGGCCGACCATCGCCTTCGCGTGCTTCGCGCTCGGCAGCTTCGGGCTGCTGACGCTGTCGCTGCGCAAGCTGGACGTGGGCCCGGCGTACGCGGTGTGGACGGGCATCGGCGCGAGTGGCACGGCGATCTACGGGATGATCTTCCTGGGCGACACCGTCAACGTGCTGAAGATCGTCTCGATCACGCTGGTCATCGCGGGCATCATCGGCCTGCCGCTGTCGGGCGCCACCCACTAGGGCGTACGCGGGAGGGCGCGCCGTGAAGGCTGATTCGCCGGGGGCTACGACGTCGGCCGCAGGGCCTCGCGGGTCAGGGCGGTCGCGGCGCGCACGACGCCGGCCACCGCCTCCTGCGCGTCGAGCCGGAGCAGATCGGTCAGGGTGAAGACGGCTTCGGCGCTGATGACCACCGACAGGCTCCGCTTCAGCTGCTCCAGCGCGGCGGCGTCGAGGGTGTCCGCGACCGGCGCGAGCGCGTGGTCGATCAGGCCGAGGCGCAGGGCGGGGCGGGCCGGGACGTCCTCGGGCCGGGTGACGGTGGCGGCGATCATGGCGCGGGCGGCGCCCTGGTTGACCAGCACCGTGCGGGCCAGGTGCTCGGCCGCGGCGGCGACGCGTTCGACCGGGTCGGTGACGTCGGCGACGCGGGCCAGCGCCTCGGCCGGGGTCGGCCACTGCCCCGCCATCGCTTCCCGCAACAGGCTGGCCAGGTTGGGGAAGTAGCGGTAGGCCGTGGCCTCGGAGACCAGGGCGGCCCTGGCGACCTCGGGCATCGTGACGTCCCGCCCGTCGCGCATCAGCTCGGAGGCGGCCCGCAGGATCGCGGTGCGCGTCCGCAGTCTCTGGTTGGCGCGGCCGCCCGTACCCGGCTGCGACGCCTGGTCGCTTCGTTGCTGCATGCCCTCACTCTAGCAAGTCGACCCCAGTAATGAGAGAGCACTTGCATGAACGCGTCCGGATGCCTACATTCGTGAGAGTCAGCTCTCACGAATGGCAGGAGCAGGGCATGGACGCCGACGCACCCCTCGCCTCCCCCGACACGGAGGTCTCTCTCGTGACCCGGGACGGCGGCGAGGTCATCGACCTGGGAACGGCCCGCATCAGGGTCCTGGAGGACGGCGCCACCACCGCGCACCGCCTCGGCATCGCCGAGATCACCGTCCCCCCGCACACCGAGGGACCGCCGCAGCACCGCCACGCCCAGCACGACGAGGGCTTCTACGTGGTCTCCGGCGCCGCCGTCTTCACCGTCGGCGACACCGTGCACGAGGCGCCCGCCGGAACGCTGGTCATGGTCCCGCCCGGCGCCCCGCACACCTTCGCCAACCCGGGCGACCAGCCGCTGGTGATGATCAACACCTTCACACCGGACCTGTACGTCCAGTACTTCCGCGACCTGCGCGCCATGATCGCCGGCGGCGGCGCGATGACCCCGCGGGCGGTCACCGAGGTGATGAGCCGCTACGCCACCACTTCCGCGGGCGGGGAGGCCGGATGACGCGAGAGCGGCAATCCCCTTCCCGTACGCACGACGACAAGGAACGCCCCGCCATGACGACTTCGGCCCCCGCCTCCACCACCCGCGTGATCGACCTGCGCGACGGCCTGAGCATCACCCTCCAGGACCTCGGCGACCCCGCTGCCACCACCGGCGTGCTGATGCTGCACGGCGGCGCCGGGCCGCGTTCGATGGGCGGCTTCGCCGCGGCGGTCTCCCGGCACGCCCGCGTCGTCGTCCCCACCCACCCCGGGTTCGACGGCACGCCCCGGCCGGAGTGGGCCGACTCCGTCGCCGATCTCGCCGTCGCCTACCTCGACCTGCTCGACGAACTCGGCCTGCGCGACGTGCTGGTGGCCGGCAGCTCGGTCGGCGGGTGGATCGCGGCGGAGATGGCACTGCGCGACACCGGCCGCCGGATCGGCCGCCTGGTGCTGCTGGGTGCGACGGGCATCGCGCCCGAGCCCCCGCTGGAGTTCGCCGACCCGGCCGCGATCGGACCGGTCAGGACCGGTGAACTCGCCTTCCACGACCCCGCGTTCCGCCCCGACCCGGCCACGCTCGGCGAGGACCAGAAGGCCGTGATGGCCGCCAACCAGCGCGCCCTGGCGGTCTACGCGGGCGACCCGTTCTGCCACGACCCGAAGCTGCGCGGCAGGCTGCACCGGGGCACCGTGCCCGTGCTGGTGCTCGCGGGCGAGCAGGACGGCATCGCACCGTTCGCCTACCAGCGCACGCTGGCCTCCGCGTTCCCACGGGCGACGTTCCGGCCGGTGGCCGAGGCCGGGCACTTCCCGCACATCGAGCAGCCGGAGGTGGTCCTGGAGGCGATCGGCGCCTTCGCGGACGCGGAACGCGAGTCCCCGGCGCACTGACGGCTGTCGCGGCGGACGTGGCGCGGGCGGGCGCGAAGATGATGGGATGCGCCGCATGGACGAGATCACCATCCGGCGCGCGACCGCCGACGACGTCACCGCCATCGTGGCGCTGCTGGCCGACGACACGCTCGGCGCGAGCCGCGAGACCCCGGACGACCCCGCCCCGTACCTGACCGCGTTCACCGCGCTGGACGCGGACCCGGCGCAGACGCTGCTGGTGGCCGAGCGCGACGGCGACGTGATCGGCACCGCGCAACTGACCTACATCCCCGGCCTGTCGCGGCGCGGCGCCACCCGGGCGCAGATCGAGGCGGTGCGGATCGGCGAGGCGGCGCGCGGCACCGGACTGGGCTCGCGGCTCATCGAGTGGTGCGTGGCGCGCTCGCGCGAACACGGCTGCACGCTGGTGCAGTTGACGTCCGACGTGACCCGCCTCGACGCCCACCGCTTCTACGAGAAGCTGGGGTTCGAGGCGACCCACATCGGGTTCAAGCTCACGCTGCGCTGAGGCACCACGCCGTCAGGCGGGGGCGGCGATGACCTCGCGTTCCCGGGGGAAGTGGCAGGCCGTCACGTGGTCGGCGGCCTGCGGGAGCGCCGCCGGGACCTCGTCCTGGCAGCGGGCCCGGTCGGCCTCGGGCAGGGCGGCGTACACCGGGCAGCGGGAACGGAAGCGGCAGCCGGTCTGCCGCGTGGTCGGCGACGGGGGGTCACCGGCCAGCAGGACGCGGGCCCTGCGGCGTTCCGCGACCGGGTCGGGCAGCGGCACGGCGGACAGCAGCGCCTGGGTGTACGGGTGCCGGGCGTGGCCGAAGACCCGCTCGACGTCGCCGGCCTCGACGGTGCGGCCGAGGTAGACGACGCTGACCCGGTCGGCGATGTTGCGCACGACGGACAGGTCGTGGGAGACGAAGAGGTAGGACAGGCCGAGTTCGGCCTTGAGGCGGTGCAGCAGGTTGAGCACGCCCGCCTGCACCGAGACGTCCAGCGCGGAGACCGGTTCGTCCAGCACGAGCAGGTCGGGCTTGACGGACAGGGCGCGCGCGATGCCGACGCGCTGGCGCTGCCCGCCGGAGAACTCGTGCGGGAAGCGCTCGGCGTGTGCCGCATCGAGGCCGACCTGGCGCAGCAACTCCGGTACGGCGAGGGCGGCTTCGGCCCGGGAGGCGCCTTGCGCGCGCAGCGGTTCGGTGACGATGTCGCCGACCGTCATGCGCGGGTCGAGGCTGGCCATCGGGTCCTGGAAGACGATCTGCACCCGGGAACGCAACGCGGCGACCTGACGCTTCGTCAATTGATCGACGGGGCTGCCGAGCAGTTCCACGGTGCCGCTCTCGGGGGCGGTCATGCCGAGGATCTCGAACAGCGTGGTGGACTTCCCCGAGCCGGACTCGCCGACCAGCGCGAGGGTCTCACCGCGCCGGATGTCGAGGTCCACGCCGTCGACCGCGTAGACGCTGCCGACCCTGCGCTTGAACGCGACGCCCTTGAGCAGCGGGAAGGTCTTGGTCAGCCCCTCGACGCGCAGCACCTGATCGCGTTCGGCACGCTCGACGCGGGCGGGCTCGGGCAGTTCGGGCACCGGGAAGACATCGGCGGGCGCGGCGCCGACGAGGGCGTCGGAGCGCAGGCAGGCGGCGAGGTGGTCGCCGTCCCCGGCCGGGGCGAGCGCGGGCTCGGCCTGACGGCAGGCGTCCTCGGCGAGCGGGCACCGGGGCGCGAAGGCGCACCCGGAGGGCAACGCGCCCGGGCTGGGCGGAGCGCCGGGGATCGGCACGAGCGCCCGGCGGGTCGTGCGCGCCACGGGAACGAGGGCGTCACCGTCCTCGGACGCGGGCCCGTCGTCAGAGGGCCCCGCCTCCACGATGGCCTCCGTTCCCACGACGGCCTCCGTCTCAGCGACAGCCCGCGTCTCCGCGACAGCCTCGGTCGCCGTCTCCGCGAGGGCTTCCGCCTCCTCCCCGGTCACCACCTCCAGCCCGTCGAGCCGGGGCACGGCGCCGATCAGCGCCAGCGTGTACGGCATCCTCGGGGTGGCGAACAGCGCCTGGACCGGCGCGGTCTCCACCACCCGCCCCGCGTACATCACCGCGACCCGGTCGGCCTGCCCGGCGATGACCCCCAGGTCGTGGCTGACCAGGAGCATCGCCGCGCCCGTCTCGCGTTGCGCGGTGCGCAGCACGTCCAGCACCTGGGCCTGGATCGTCACGTCCAGCGCGGTGGTCGGCTCGTCGGCGAGGATGACGTCGGGGTCGTTGGCGACCGCCATCGCGATCATCGCGCGTTGCCGCATGCCGCCGGAGAACTCGTGGGGGAACGCGTCGGCGCGCGCCTTCGGCTCCGGGATGCCCACCAAGTCCAGTAGTTCCACGGCCTGTTCACGGGCCGCGGCCCGGGTGACGTCGCGGTGCGCGCGGATCGCCTCCGCGATCTGGTCGCCGATGCGGTAGACCGGGGTGAACGCGGACAGCGGGTCCTGGAAGACCATGGCGATGCGGCTGCCCCGCAGGCGGGACAGGGTGGCGTCGCCCGCGCCGACGAGCTGTTCGCCGTCGAGCCGCACGGAGCCGGTCGCGGTCGCGGTGGGCGGGAGCAGGCCGAGGATCGCCAGCGCGACCGTGGACTTGCCCGAGCCGGACTCGCCGACCAGGCCGAGCACCTCGCCGCGGCGCAGCGTCAGGTCGACGCCGCGTACCGCCTCGACGCCGTCGAACGCGACGCGCAGGCCGCTCACGTCCAGCACGGGCGCGGCCGACTCGTCCCGCGCCGCGATCCGGTGGTGGTCCAGCGCGGTCATCGCCGCCCTCCCTTGCGCCCGCGGCCGCCACCGGCCGTGGGGTCGATCGCGTCGCGCAGTCCGTCGCCGACGAGGTTGACCGCCAGCACGAACAGCACCAGCAGTCCGGCGGCGAAGAAGAACATCCACGGGTAGGTCACGGCCGAGGGCGTGCCGTCCGCGATGAGGGTGCCCAGTGAGACGTCCGGCGGCTGCACGCCGAAGCCGAAGTACGACAGCGCGGTCTCGCTCATCACCGCGCCGCCCACCGCGATGGTCGCGTCGATGATGAGGAAGGACGCCACGTTGGGCAGGACGTGCCGCAGGATGACGCGGAACGGCCCGACGCCCATGTAGCGCGCGGCCCGTACGAACTCCCGCTCGCGCAGTGAGATGGTCATCGATCGCACCACCCGGGCGGTGATCATCCAGCCGAAGACGGCGAGCAGTCCGACGAACGCCAGCCATCCGCCGCTGCGCAGCCGGGGCGAGATGATGGCGATGATCAGGAAGCTGGGGAAGACCAGCAGCAGGTCGACGGCGAACATCAGCAGCCGGTCGGTCCAGCCGCCGAAGTACCCGGCGCAGGCGCCCACCAGGGAGGCCAGCACGGTGGAGAACAACGCGACCAGCAGCCCGATCAGCAGCGACTTCTGGAGCCCGCGCACGGTCTGGGCGAAGACGTCCTGTCCGATCCCGTTGGTGCCGAACCAGTGGCGTGCGGACGGTGGTTGGCGCAGCGCGGTGTAGTCGATGGCGTCGTACGACCAGTGGGTGACGTACGGTCCGGCGAACGCCATCAGGAAGAGCGCCACCAGGACGACGGCTCCGGTCAGCGCGCCCTTGTTGCGGACGAAGCGCCGGGCGACGACGCGGGCGCGCGAGGCGGCGGGCCGCTCGGCGACGGCCTCGGCGTCGACGAGGACGGCGGGGGTGGTGGTCGTGGTCATGGGGGTGTCTGGACTCCTCAGGCGTGCCGGACGCGCGGGTCGAGCGCGGCGTGCAGCAGGTCGGCGAGGAAGCCGGACAGCAGCACCACGACGGCGGCGAAGACGTTGACGGCGACGACGGAGTTGACGTCGTTGTCGTTGATGGAGCTGATGAACCACTCCCCCATGCCGTGCCAGCCGAAGATGGTCTCGGTGAAGGTGGCACCGGTGAACAGGGCGAGGAAGCCGTAGGAGAAGAAGGTGGACATCGGGATGAGCGCGGTGCGCAGCCCGTGCCGCAGCAGCGCGGTGCGCCGGCGCAGTCCCTTGGCGCGGGCGGTGCGCAGGTAGTCGGAGCCGAGCACGTCGAGCATGGTGCTGCGCTGGTAGCGGCTGTAGGAGGCGATGGCGAACAGCGCCACGGAGATGGTCGGCAGCAGCAGGTGCACCGAGCGGTCCTTCAGCACCGTCCAGAACCCGCCGCCGAGTCCCGGGGTGGACTCGCCGGTGAACTGGATGACGTGCGTGCCGGTGGTGTTGTTGAACCAGATCGCCCCGGTCTTCAGCAGCACCGCCAGCAGGAAGACCGGCGTGGACAGCAGCGCGAACGAGGCCAGCGTCACCACGCGGTCCGACAGCCGGTACTGCCGTACCGCCGTCCAGGCGCCGACCAGCACGCCGAGCACGGTGCCGATGATCGTCCCCGCGAGCAGCAGCCTCAGGCTCACCCCGAGCCGCCGTCCGAACTCGGCGTTGACGGAGGTGCCGTCGATGGTCTTGCCGAGGTCGCCGTGCAGGGCGCGCACGGCCCAGTGGCCGAAGCGGTCCATCAGCGGCGTGTGGTCGTTGACACCGATCGCGGTGAGGTGGGCGTCGACGGCGGCCGGCGAGATGGGCGGCTGGCGGCCCGCGTAGTAGGCGCGCGGGTCGAGCGCGACGGACGCCAGCAGGTACGACAGGCAGATGGCGACCACCAGCAACACGACGTAGTAGCCGAGCCGCTTGGCCAGATAGACCCCCAACGGTGGCCGCCTTCCTGTGCGTTGGGGCCTCGGCCCCGATGTGTCGCGTCCGGTGCGCGGTGCGCGGTGTCCGTGCTGCGGGCACGCGTGGCGCGCCGTTCAGCATGATCGCTCCCTATTGCGACAGTGTGAAGAGCCCATGACAATGTTCCGCGGTACCTGCCTCAGCGGCGGAGCGCGTTCTACGGTCTGCCGAGCCATGCCCACCGGCCCACGAACCGACGAAGGACGCACCCGTCATGCGCAGATCCACCATCCTCGCCCTCGCGGCCACCGCGACCGCCTCCCTCGTGCTGTCGGGGTGCGGTGGGTCCTCGGGCGGCTCGTCGGACGGCAAGCAGCAGGTGGCCGTGGCCGACGTCAACTCCCGTCCGCTCAGCGACATCAAGCAGGGCGGCACGCTGCGGATCGCCATCGAGCAGTGGATCGAGCAGTACAACTCCAACACCGCCGACGGCGCGCAGGGCGACGCCTCCGAGATCACGGCGGACGTCGAGCCGGTGCTGTTCCGCACCGACGAGCACGGCGTGCCGCAACTCGATCCCGACTACCTGGTGTCCGCCCAGGTGACCTCGACCTCGCCGCAGGTCGTCACGTACCAGCTGAACCCCAAGGCCCGCTGGTCCGACGGCACGCAGCTGAGCTGGCGCGACTTCCAGGCCCAGTGGAAGGCGCTCAACGGCAGCAACTCCGCCTACCAGGCCGCCGACACCTCCGGCTACGACCAGATCTCCGGCGTGGCGCAGGGCGCGAACGCCCAGCAGGTCAAGGTCACTTTCAGCTCCCCCTACGCGGACTGGCAGCGGCTGTTCACCCCGCTCTTCCCGGCCGCCGCGTACTCCACACCGCAGGAGTTCAACAACGGCTGGACGCAGAAGATCCCGATCACCGCGGGCGCGTTCCGCATCTCGCAGTACGACAAGACCGACCAGACGCTGACGCTCACCCCCGACCCGAAGTGGTGGGGGACCAAGCCCAAGCTCAACTCCCTCGTGTACCGGGCGATGGCGCAGACCGCGATCACCGACGCGTTCCTCAACGGGGAGATCGACGAGGCGCAGGCCGAGGACCCGGACGACTACCGGCGGCTGGTGAAGGACAAGGACGCGCAGATCGACACCGGTTCGCGCTGGGACGAGGTGCACGTCACGATCAACGGCGCGCACGGGCCGCTCAAGGACGTGCGGGTGCGCCAGGCGATCGGCGAGGCGATCAACCGGCAGGCCACCGCGGACGCCTTCGGCTCCGGACTGCCGTACAAGGTCAACCTGTTGGGCAACCACTTCTTCATGCCCAACCAGCAGGGCTACCAGGACAACGCGGGCGTCTACGGCAAGTTCGACCCGACGGCGGCGGGCAAGCTGCTGGACGAGGCGGGCTGGAAGGACAAC
Organism: Streptantibioticus parmotrematis; assembly: GCF_019890615.1. Lineage (GTDB taxonomy): Bacteria > Actinomycetota > Actinomycetes > Streptomycetales > Streptomycetaceae > Streptantibioticus_D > Streptantibioticus_D parmotrematis. Next base: position 105,459 of record NZ_JAINVZ010000022.1, read on the forward strand.
GGCGCGGGCAAGCCGCGGACCAAGGGCGGCCAGAAGCTGGAGGTGGGCTACCTGCTGAGCGCGGGCTCACCGCAGACCACGGTGGACACCGCGCAGTTGATCCAGCAGATGCTCGGCCAGGTCGGCATCAAGGTGGACATCCAGAAGGTGCCGGACAACGACTTCTTCGACAAGTACGTCAACCTCGGCAACTTCGACCTGGTGAGCTTCCGCAACACCGACTCGATGTACCCCTCGACGCTGGTGTCCACCTACCAGCAGCCGCAGGGCAAGAACCTCTTCCAGAACTTCGGCTCGGTCGGCTCCCCGCAGATCGACGCGCTGCTGAAGCAGGCCGCGGGTACGACGGACAAGACGAAGGCGGAAGCGCTCTACAACCAGGCGGACAAGCTGATCTGGCAGGCCGGCAACTCGGTCGAGCTGTTCCAGCGCCCGCAGGTCGACGCGGTCCGCAAGGGCCTGGCCAACTACGGCGCGTCCGGTCTGGTCAACTTCACCGACTACGCGAAGGTCGGCTGGGTGAAGTAGCCGCGGCGTCCGGGGCCCGCCCGGCGGCGGCGCGCGTAGCCGCGGGGCGGGCCGGATCGCTACTGTTCACCGCATGCCGGACTTCTACGACGACCTGCGCCTCGCCCACATCCTGGCCGACGCCGCCGACTCCGTGACGATGGCGCGGTTCAAGGCGCTGGACCTGAAGGTCGAGACCAAACCGGACATGACGCCGGTCAGCGAGGCGGACAAGGCCGCCGAGGAGCTGATCCGCAGCCAGTTGCAGCGTGCCCGGCCCCGGGACGCGGTGCTGGGCGAGGAGTTCGGCACCGAGGGCGGCGGCGCGCGCCGCTGGATCGTCGACCCGATCGACGGCACCAAGAACTACGTGCGCGGCGTGCCGGTGTGGGCGACGCTGATCGCGCTGTCGGTACGCGGCGAGGGCGGCCCGGAGGGCGACGACGGGGTGGTCGGGCTGGTCTCGGCGCCCGCGCTGGGCCGCCGCTGGTGGGCGTCGAAGGGCGGCGGCGCGTACACCGGCCGCAGCCTGTCGTCGGCGACCCGGCTGAAGGTGTCCGGGGTGGACCGGCTGGCGGACGCGTCGTTCTCGTACTCGTCGCTGACCGGCTGGGAGGAACGCGGCCGCCTCGACGCGTTCCTCGGCCTGACCCGGGCCTGCTGGCGCACCCGGGCGTACGGCGACTTCTGGTCGTACATGATGGTCGCCGAGGGCGCGGTGGACCTGTGCGCCGAGCCGGAACTGAGCGTCTGGGACATGGCCGCGCCGTCGGTCGTGGTCCGCGAGGCGGGCGGCCGCTTCACGTCGCTGGACGGCGTCCCCGGCCCGTACGGGGAGAACGCGGCGGCGTCGAACGGCCTGCTCCACGAGGACCTGCTGGCCCGCCTGAGCAGGGGGCCCGCGGCGCGCTGAGGAAGGTCGTGGCGGACCCGGGGCGATCGCGCTCCCGAGCGCCCCTTGCCGCACCCCTTGTGCCCATGTGAAAATGAAAGCCGAGCGGCTTGTGAACATGTGAAGCCGTGACGGCTCTTCCTCAGGGGTAGCCCATGCTGGTCCGCGACGCGATGACCACGGTAGTCCTCACCATCGGCCCCACCCACACGCTGCGTCAGGCGGCGGCCCTGATGTCGGCCCGCCGGGTCGGCGCGGCGGTCGTGCTCGACCCCGACACCTGCGGCCTGGGCATACTGACCGAACGCGACATCCTCAACGCGATCGGCCTGGGCCTAGACCCCGACCGCGAACCGGCGCACGCCCACACCACGACGTCGGTGGTCTTCGCGGCCCCGGGCTGGACCCTGGAGGAGGCGGCGACCGCCATGGTCCGAGGCGGCTTCCGCCACCTGATCGTGGTCAAGGACGAGTCCCCGGTGGGCATGGTCTCGGTCCGCGACATCATCCGCTGCTGGACCAAGGCCAGGCACACGGCGACCCCGGAGCAGGCGGCGTTGGTGTAACGAGGGCGGGGCCCCAGGGGCCACAATCCCCGAGCAGGGGCCCAGGGGGCGCAGCCCCTGGGCAGGCGACTCCCATGCACGCGCCGCGTCGCAGGGGCCCAGGGGGCGCAGCCCCCGGCCCGGCCACCCCCGCGCACGCGCCGCGTCGCAGGGGTCCAGGGGGCGCAGCCCCCGGGCAGGGGCGTGGGGGCGCAGCCCCCACGAACACCGTCCCCCACCCGAAAGCGCACACCTCTGAGGGGACCGGAGCCGCGGGCTCCGGTCCCCTCATACGGCAAACGACGTCAGCCGCGGAGGGCCTGGACCGCCGCCTCCAGTCGCTTGCCGTAGTCCTCGTCCGCCTCGCGGAAGTTGTCGATCGCGCGCCGCGCGATGTCCTCGCGCGAGACCTTGGCGATGAACTGCGCGAGGTTGTCGACCAGGCGCCCCTTCTCGTCCTCCGACATCAGCCGGTACAGGGTGCCCGCCTGGCCGAAGTCGTCGTCCTCGGCGTGCGAGGGCGCCTCGGTGTCGCCCGTGACGCCGGTGACCGCGACCGGCTCCCACAGCGCGCGGCCGGTCTCGGCCGGACCGCCGAAGCTGTTGGGCTCGTAGTTCTTCTCCCCGCCGTGCCGTCCGTCGTACAGGAAGCCGTCGCGCGCGTGGGTGCGGGCCCGCGTCGCGTGCGGCTGGTTGACCGGCAGGTGGTCGGCGTTAATCCCGACGCGGTAGCGGTGCGCGTCGCCGTAGGCGAACAGCCGCCCCTGGAGCATCTTGTCGGGCGACGGGCCGATGCCGGGCACGAAGTGCGCCGGGGAGAAGACCGACTGCTCGACCTCGGCGAAGACGTTGCGCGGGTTGCGGTTGAGCTCCAGCCGGCCGATCTCGATCGGCGGGTAGTCCTCGTGCGGCCAGACCTTCGTCAGGTCGAACGGGTTGAAGCGGTAGCCGGGCGCGTCCGCGACGGGCATGATCTGCACCTGCACGGTCCAGCTCGGGAACGCGCCGCGTTCGATGGCCTCGCGCAGGTCGCGCTGGTGGCTGTCGGGGTCGAGCCCGGAGGTCTCGGCCGCCTCGGAGGTGGTGAGGTTCCGGACGCCCTGGTCGGTCTTGAAGTGGTACTTGACCCAGAAGGCCTCGCCCGCCTCGTTGCTCCACTGGTAGGTGTGCGAGCCGTAGCCGTTCATGTGGCGGTAGGACGCCGGGATGCCGCGGTCGCCGAAGAGCCAGGTGACCTGGTGGGTGGATTCCGGGCTCAGCCCCCAGAAGTCCCAGACGTTGTCCGCCTCCTGGGAGCCGGTGTACGGGTCGCGCTTCTGGGTGTGGATGAAGTCGGGGAACTTGATGGCGTCCTTGACGAAGAACACCGGCGTGTTGTTGCCGACGAGGTCGTAGTTGCCGTCCTCGGTGTAGAACTTCAGCGCGAAGCCGCGCGGGTCGCGCACCGCGTCGGCCGAGCCGAGGTTGCCGGCCACCGTCGAGAAGCGCGCGAAGACCTCGGTCTCCTTGCCGACCTCGGACAGGAAGCGCGCCCGCGTCCACCGGCTCACGTCACGGGTGACGGTGAACGTGCCGTACGCGCCCGCGCCCCGGGCGTGCACGACGCGCTCGGGGATGCGCTCGCGGTTGAAGTGCGCCAGCTTCTCCAGCAGTGACTGGTCCTGGACCAGCACCGGACCGCCGGGACCGGCCGTCTGGCTGTTCTGGTTGTCCGCGACCGGGGCTCCCGCCTCGGTGGTCAGCGGACCGTCCTGGTGAACCGTCACGTGAAGTCTCCCTGCTGTGCGTCCTGTCCCTCGGCTGTCGCCAGAACCGATCCTACGATAGACAGAGTCCAAGTCAAGATGAGACCCATCTCCGGACTGGATCGCGACTCGTACCAAATCGCGTCCCATACGGATTCGGAGTCCGGATATCGCACTGTTAGGCTGGTGTCCATGAGTGACCTGCTGGAACGACTTCGCGGACGCGGCTGGCGGCTGACCGCACAGCGCCGGGTGGTCGCCGAGGTGCTCGACGGGGACCACGTCCACCTGACCGCGGACGAGGTGCACGCGCGAGCCGCCTCGCGCCTTCCCGAGATCTCCCGGGCGACGGTGTACAACACGCTGGGCGAGCTGGTGACCATCGGCGAGGTCATCGAGGTCGCGACCGACGGGCGGGCCAAGCGCTACGACCCGAACGCGCACCGCCCGCACCAGCACCTGGTCTGTTCGCGCTGCGGCGCCATCCGCGACGTGCATCCCGCGGGCGACCCGCTGGCCGACCTGCCCTCCAGCGAACGCTTCGGCTTCACGGTCTCCGACGTCGAGGTCACCTACCGCGGCCTGTGCCCGGACTGCGTCACGGCCTGACGACCGTCAAAGCCTGACGCCCCGGGCACCCCCGCGCCCGGCAGCTCATCGCCGCCCGCGCAGCGCCCGCGTGACCGCGTCGCGGTCGGCCTGGGCGAGCGGCGCCCGCCGCAGCAGCCGTTCCACCTCTCGCGTCCGTACGTGTGCCGTCCGTACGCGCTCCTGCGGCGGCGCGTCGTCCCCGTTCGGCTCGCGCAGCCAGGTGTGGACGCGTGCCCTGGCGCTTGTCGCGACCTGCGGCCGGGCGTCGCACGCCGCCCGCAGCAGCAGCTCCAGCCGGTCGAGGCGGTCCAGTGCCTCCGTCGCGCGCAGCGCCGCCCGCCACACCGGCGACTCGGGCCGCTCCAGCGCCGTCCGCAGCGTCGCGGGGTCGGCCGTCCCGGTGGCGGCCAGCGCGTCCAGTGCCTCACGTGCCACGCCCGCCGCCGGATCACCGGCCGCCGCCCGCAGCACCCCGGCCACGTCGGGGCCCGGGCCCTGCCCGCGCGCGTCGGGCGCCTCGCGCGGCCGCCGGGGGCGCGGCGGGGGCCCGGCGGCCAGCCTGCCGAGGGCGCGGACCGCCGCGCGGCGGATCACCGGCGCCCACGAGGGGTCCTCGGCGAGCACGGCCAGCATGGGCAGGTCGGCCGCGTCCCCGCACTCCCCCAGGCCCGCGGCGAGTCCGGCGACCAGCCGGGGGTGCGTGGTGCGGCCGCAGCGGCGCAACTGCCTGCGGTAGACCTCGACCGGGGGCTCGCCGCGCCGGTAGAGCTTCCAGCGGGCCTGGGCGCGCACCGTGCGGGAGCGGTCGGCGAGCGGCGCCACCAGCCGGGCGGCGGGCACGTCGTCGGGCAGCGCGGCCACCGCCAGCTCCCGCACCCCCGCCGACCGCGCCCACATCAGCCGTCCGGCCTGGTCCGGGTCGAGGTCGAGCAGTGCCTGCGCGCACAGCTCGCGGCAGACCTGGTCGTGGTCGTGCAGCGCGGCGCGGGCCAGGTCGCCGCGGACGTACTCGCCGAGTTCGAGCGCGAGCGCCATGCCGAACCGCCGGGCGTACGGGTCGGGTTCCGCGGCCAGGCGGCGCACGGTGCGGCGGCGTTCGGGCTCCGCGAGCACCGCCCGGTAGGCGGCCAGCGCCTCGCCCGCCCGGCCGCGCCGCTCCAGCCGGGCCAGCACCCGTACCGCGGCGGCCGCCTCGTCGGGCGCCACGTGGGCCAGCAGCGCGGCCACCGCGCGGTCGCGTACCGCGGGCACCCAGTCGTCGGCGCGCAGGGCCAGCGCCACCGCGGCGATCGGGCCGCCCGCCCGGGCCAGGCGTTCGACGGCGTCCTGCCGGCGGCGGCCGTCGCGGTCGAAGGAGTCCAGGAGCAGCCGCAGCGGTTCTCCGTCGCGGGCGGTCGGCGACGGATGACCGCGGGCACCCGCGCGGGGCGTGACGAGGGTGGCGGCGGGACCGGCCGGGCCCGGGCCGGGGCGGGTTGACGGGTCGCGGGCCGCGCGGTCGAGATCGAGCCACAGTTCCGGGGGCGCGTGCAGCAGTTCGGCCAGCGCGGCGGCGCGGTCCTCGTCACCGCCGGTGGCCGCACTCGCGCGCAGGGCGGTCAGCAGGGTGGCGACGGACGCAGGACGGCCGGTCGCCGCCGATCCGCGCAGCGCCCGCCAGCGGCCGCTGTCCGCCGCGCCGGGTCCGGAGGCCCGGCGGCGCAGCGCCGTTCGCGCCTGCCCTCTGCGCAGCACTTCCGCCTCCGCCGCTCCCACGCCGCTCCCGGAGTTCCAGAATCGCCCAGCTCGGGCCGCCTTCCAAGGGAGTTTGCTCGCCTTTGCCCAGGCCATACCGGTCCTCTACCGAAGACTGGTTCGAGTCGGCGGGGTGCGCCGTATTCTGGACGGCGTTGTCCCCACAGCGACAGCACAGCGAGCTGAGGGAGGTGCGGGGTGGGCCGGCGCAGGCGGACGCGGATCGCGTTCCTGACGGCGGCGGCTGTCCTCGCCGTCGCCGCCGGACTCGTGGAGTACGCCCCGCACGTGGTGGCGCTGGCCCAGCAGCCCAAGCACCGCGCCGCCCCGGCGACGGCCGACCCCACGCCGCCGGACGACTGGAACCGCAAGGGGACGTACCTGGGCGCCGGGCAGGCGTATCCGTCGGTGGTGCGGCTGCTGGCCAGTGACTCCACCCCGACGTGCAGCGGCACCGTGGTGCACAGCCCCGGCGGCGACATCGTGATCACCGCGGCCCACTGCGTGTTCGCCGACGGCTCGTACAACACCGGTCTGTCGGTGGCGCCGGGCACGACCGGCGGCAGCAACCCGCACGGCACCTGGCAGGTCGACCGGATCTGGGTGGACCCGCATTACACCGACAACCACGACGAGGACTACGACTACGCGTTCCTGCGCGTGACGCGGTCCGACGGGGCCCGCATAGAGGACGCGGTCGGCGCCAACACGCTGGTGACGAACCTGCCGTACCACCTGACGTCGGTGACCACGACCGGCTACCCGGACGACGACAACCCGGGCGACGCGCAGCTGACCTGCGCCATGGACGTCTACCGCTCCCCGGCGCAGCCGAACTACCGCGAGATGCACTGCGACGGCTACACCACCGGCGTCTCCGGCGGCCCGTGGGTGCTGCTGAAGCCGGGGGCCAGGACCGGTGAGCTGGTGGGCATCGTCGGCGGCTTCAACGGCGGCGGGCCCTCCGACGACGACCCGCACACGAACGCGATCTCCTACAGCCCCTACTTCACGGCGGCGACGAAGTCGCTGCTGGCGGAGGCGGTCGCGGGCCAGGGCGGCCAGGCGGGCCACTGACAGCGCTGACAGCGCTGACAGCGGCGGCGATACCCGTGGAACGAAAAGCGGTGAGGCCCGGAACCTTGCGGTTCCGGGCCTCACCGTTCAGTAGCGGGGACAGGATTTGAACCTGCGACCTCTGGGTTATGAGCCCAGCGAGCTACCGAGCTGCTCCACCCCGCGTCGTTGTGGCTCCACTGTAGACGACGCGTTCTGAGCAGTGCAAATCCGTTGTCCAGGTCAGACCGTCCGGCCGACAGGCGGTCAGGCGGTCAGCTCCTGGCGCAGGGCGTCCGCCAGCCGGGCCGCGCGTTCGGCGACCTCGGCGGGGCCGCACTCGACGGCCCGCGCGCACCACGTCCTGGCGTCGTCCAGCGCGCCGCGCCGGGCGGCCAGCAGGGCCAGGCGCAGCGCGGCCCGGCCGTGACCGCGTTCGGCGGCGCGCCGCCACCACAGCGCGGCCTCCGGCTCGCTGCCCTCGCGGGCCAGCAGCAGCCCGAGGTTGAACGCGCCGTCCCGGCTGCCCGCCTCGGCGGCCAGCCGGTACCAGCGGGCGGCGTCCACGGTGTCGCCGCGGCGGGCGGAGCGCATGCCCAGCCGCACCTGCGCCCTGCGGTGGCCGTGCCGTGCGGCTCGCTCGTACCACTCCTCGCACTCCTCGCCGTCCTGGTCCAGGACGGTGCCGAGGCGGAACGCGGCCTCCGCGCTGCCGCCGCCGGCCGCCCGGCGCAGGTGCTGCTCGGCGGCCGGCGCGTCGCCGTCGCGTTGCAGGGCGATGCCGACCTGGAGTGCGGCCTCGGTGTGGCCCTCGGCGGCGGCCCGCCGGTACCAGCCGAGCGCCGCCTCGTGCTCGTCGCGGCCCGCGCACAGGATGCCGAGGTTGAACGCGGCGTCCACGCTGCCGGCCTCGGCGGCCTTGGAGAACCACGGCTCGGCGCCCGCCGCGTCGCCCTGCTGGAGCAGCTGGACGGCGAGCGCGTTGGCGGCCTCGCGGTGACCGGCGTAGGCGGCGCGGCGGTACCACTGCTCGGCCTGGGCGGTGCGGCCGCGGGCGGCGCACAGCAGGCCGAGGTTGTAGGCACCGTTGTCATCGCCCGCTTCGAGCGCGACGCGGTACCAGCGCTCGGCGGTCTGCGTCTCGCCCTCCTGGGCGTGCAGCGCGCCCAGCGCGTTGGCGGCCCGGCCGTCGCCGTCGAGGGCGGCGCGCCGCCACCACTCGGCGGCGCCGTCCACGTCGCCCTCGTCGCGCAGCAGGAAGCCCAGCGCGCAGGCGGCCTGCGGCTCGCCGTCCCTGGCGGCCGTCAGGTACCAGCGGGCGGCCTCCTTCAGCTCGCCGCGTTCCTCCAGCATGGTGCCCAGGCGCAGGGCGGCGACGCGGTGGCCGCGGGCGGCGGCCTGCCGGTACCACTGCTCGGCCTCGGCGCTCTCGCCGCGCTCGGCGCAGTACCGGGCGACGCGGTGGATCGCCTCGCGGTGGCCCTGTTCCGCGGCGGCCCGGTACCAGCGCTCGGCGCCGACGTCGCGGCGGTGCTCCAGCAGCTGGGCGAGGGCGTACGCGCCGAGGGCGTGGCCGGACTCGGCGGCCTGGCGCAGCCAGTACTCGGCGCCGGGTTCGTCGCCGCGCTCGCGGTGGTGGCGGCCGAGCGCGTGGGCGGCGGCGGCGCTGCCCGCGACGGCGGCGACCCGCCACCAGCCGGCGGCCTCGTCGGCCAGACCGCGCTGGTGCAGCAGCACGCCCAGGTTGTTGGCGGCGGCCCGGTCGCCCGCGGCCCCGGCGGCGCGCAGGTAGGGCTCGGCCGCGTCCACGTCGCCGCGACGCAGCAGCAGCGTGCCGAGCAGGCTGCCGGCACCCGCGTCCCCCGCGTCCGCGGCGCGCCGATGGCGGGCCTCCAGCTCGGCTTCCTCACGGGCCGTCAGCATGTCGTCGTCGAGGACGACGGTCTCAACCGGCTGGTCGGACACGGTTGTTACGCTCGCGCCGCGGTTCGGCGGACGAGCTTGCAGAACTTTCGCACCATCCCCCATGGGATCCATCGTCGCACCACCCGCAACCGGCGTACACCTGGTATACCGCAGCCTGTGAGGTCTCTACAGCGTTTTGTCGACTTCCCGACACAACGACATGGCAAACAACGGCGGTTGGGGTCTTTCTCGTCCGCATCCCCGTTCGAACACGCTCCGGGGCCCGCGCCCGGTTCCGCACCAGCCCCCGCACCAGTCCGCACCCGTTCCGCACATGGGGAAGGCCCGGAGTCCCTGGGGACTTCCGGGCCTTCCCTCTCCAGTAGCGGGGACAGGATTTGAACCTGCGACCTCTGGGTTATGAGCCCAGCGAGCTACCGAGCTGCTCCACCCCGCGTCGTTGTGCGGCAACCGTACCACGACGCGGGAGTTGTCCCCCACTTCGGCCGTATGCGGCGTTCTACGACGTCGGGGCGGGTGTGCCGGTGTCCGACGCGGCGCCGCTGGCCCGGCGGAGCGCCTCGCCGAGCTGCCGCTGCGCGGTGCCGTACGCCGTCCAGTCGCCGGCCTTGAGCGCCTTCTGCCCGGCGTCGTACGCCCGTTGGGCGTCGGCGAGTGCCTGCCGCACGGCTTGGGAGGCGCCGGTGGCGGCGGGCGGCGGGGTGCCGGAGGTGGTGGTGCCGAACAGGTCGTCGAGCGACCGGCCGAGGGTGTCGTCGAGCGCGGTGCGGTTCCCGTAGGCCACCAGCACCTTCTTCAGCAGCGCGGCGTCGGCGCCCGCGCCGCGCACGTAGACCGGCTCGGCGTACAGCATCCCGCCGTCCAGCGGCACGGCCACCTGCTCGCCGTACTCGACGTCGGAGCCGCCGCGGCGCAGGGCACCGATCTGCGCGGCGACCCCGGTGTCGGTGGTCAGGCGGTCGTGCACCTGCGCGGGTCCTGGCCCGGCGCCGCCCGCGGGCGTCCGCAGCAGGGTGAGGGTGCCGTAGCCGGGGCTGGTCGCGTCGGAGTCGACGGCGAGGTAGCCGCCGAGGGTGGTGCGGCCCGCGGGGGTCAGGGGGCTGGTGAGGCTGTAGCGCTGGGTGGTGCTGCCGGGCAGGCGCACGTCGAGGTAGGTCGGCTGGATCCCGCCGGAGCCCTTTTTCGCCGGGTCGTCGGGGACCCGCAGCTCCTGGTCGCCGCTGAAGAAGTCGGCGGCGTCGGTGACGTGGTAGCGGGTCAGCATCTGCCGCTGCACGGTGAACAGGTCCGTCGGGTAGCGCAGGTGGGACACGAGGTCGGCGGGTATCGCCGACTTGGGCCGCACGGTGCCGGGGTAGGCGCGCATCCACGTCTTGAGGACCGGGTCGGTGGTGTCCCACTGGTAGAGCCGGACCTGCCCGGTGTACGCGTCGACGGTCGCCTTGACCGCGTCGCGGACGTAGTCGACCTGACCGCCGGAGGCGGCGGTCGTGCCGTCGGAGTCGTCCCCGTCGGCGGCCGGGTCGCCCAGGGTGGTGCGGGAGGAGTACGGGTAGTCGTCGCTGGTGGTGTAGCCGTCGACGATCCATTCGAGGTGGCCGCCGACCACCGCCGGGTACGGGTCGCCGTCGACGGTCAGCCAGGGGGCGACCGCCCGCACCCGCTGCTGGGGAGTGCGGTCGTACAGGATGCGCGAGTTCTTGTCGACGTCGGAGTACAGCAGTCGCGGCTGGCCGAGCTGGATGGCGTACGCGGCGCGGGTGAGCGGGTCGGCCAGGCTCACGCCGCTGCCGCCGGTGTAGTGGTAGCCCTTGCCGCCGGGCCCCGCCGTCTCGTCCAGCTCTGGGGTGGGGCCGCCCACGATGGCGTACTGGGTGGTCTGCTCGCCGTAGTAGACGCGTGGCTGCGCGAGGGTGTCCGCGCCGGTGCCGCCCGTGGTGAAGACGGGGGCGCCGGTGTCGGTGGTCGTGTCGGCGTCGGCGGTGACGAGCCCGTAGCCGTGGGTGTAGCGCAGGTGGTCGTCGACCCAGTCGTCGCGCGGCACCGCGTCGGGGTTCAGCTCGCGCACGCCGACGACCGTCTCGCGTTCCGTGCCGCCGGAGGCCGGCGTGCGGCCGACGGACAGCGGCGAGTCGAACGCGTAGGAGCCGCTGCCGGCCTGCGCCTGCTGGAAGGCGGGGGCGGTCAGGTCCGGGTCGAGCAGCGGCACGTCGGCGGCGCCCGCGGCGTCCGCGCGCAGTTTCGTCGCGGAAACCGACGACGCGGCGGTGCCGGGGTAGGCGGTCTCCTTGGTGGTGGCGATGCCGTAGGCGGCGCGGGTGGCGTCGATGTTCTTCTGCAGGTACGGCGCTTCCTTGGCGGCCTCGTCGGGCTGCACCTGGAACTTCTGCACGATCGCCGGGTACAGCCCGCCGATGAGGATCGCGGAGAGCGCCATCAGGCCCAGGCCCAGCACCGGCAGGCTCCAGGTGCGCCGCCACAGGGTCGCGAAGAACAGCAGCGCGCAGATGATCGCGATGCAGCACAGGATGGTCTTGGCGGGCAGGTAGGCGTCCGCGTCGACGTACCGCAGCCCGCTCCAGCCGGGCACCGCCGCGAAGCCGCCGCCCTTCACGGCGAGCCCGTAGCGGTCCAGCCAGTACGCGACCGCCTTGAGCGACAGGAACAGCCCCATCAGCACCGACAGGTGGCCGGTGGCGGCGGCGGTGGCGCGGGCACCGCCGGGGGTGGTCAGCCGCAGCCCGCCGTACAGGTAGTGGGTGAGGGCCGACACCATCAGGCACAGCAGCACGGCGGCGAACCCGAAGCCGAGCAGGAAGCGGTACCAGGGCAGGTCGAAGGTGTAGAACGACACGTCCAGGCCGAAGCGCGGGTCCTTGGTGCCGAACGGCACCGCGTGCTCGTACAGCAGCCAGGTGCGCCACTGCCCGGCGGCCGACGCCCCGGCGATCAGCCCGACCACCGCGCACACGGCCACCAGCAGCCAGGTGCGGAACGGGGCGATGCCCAGCCGGTAGCGGTCCAGGCTCTCCTGTTCCGCGGACATCGCGCCCAGCGGCGGGCGCAGCCGGTGCGCCAGGTGCACGTTCAGCCCGACGGCGACGGCCATGACCAGGCCGAAGACGGTGAACAGCCCGAGCCTGGCCCGGCAGGTGACGGTGAAGACCGAGGTGAAGCGCACCGACCGGTACCACAGCCAGTCGGTCCAGAAGCCGGAGAACATCACGAACGCCATGCCCAGCACGGCGAGGGCGCCGAGGGTCACGAACAGCGCCCGCACCCGCCGTGACGTTCCGCCCACGGCCGACGCGGGCCCCGTCGGGCCCTCCTCGCGATCGGGCATGTGGAAAGCCAAGGCGCGCACCTCGAAACGTCGGCGAACAGGCGTGCCGCACGGCCTCCCGTACGGCGTCCGGGTGCGGACACCCACCCATGCCAACTTACTCAGGGCTGACGCGGTTCCCGTTCCGGGTGACCGGGAGGGCAGGATGGTCCCCATGTCCAACACTCCCGCTGCCCCCGGCGACGGCACCCCGATCGCCGCCACCCCCCTGACCCGCGCCGTTCTGGAGATCGACGACTACGCCTCGGGCCTCGGCTGGGACCAGCCCGCGCGGCTGTTCGCCCTGGTCGACACCGAGCGGCTGCGCTCCCAGGAGCCCGCGCTGAGCGAGCAGCTCGGTCTGGAGGACGGCTCCGAGACCGGTGCGCTCACCCCGGTCGAGCAGGACGAGATCCCCGCGGGGGCGCCGCTGGACGAGTTCCTGGCGACGATCGCCTGGCCGGACGTGGTGGCGGGCTGCGCGCTGGCGGTGGAGCGGCTGATGCTGCCGCCGAGCGCGGAGGCGTCGATGCCGCGGGACCTGGACGACGAGGCGCTGGCCGCGTGGGTCGCGCAGCACCCCGAACGCCAGGAGGTGCGGCTGACGGTGGGCGTGCTGCGCGACGGCACCCGGGAGTCGGCGATCCGGCTGCGCGAGAAGGACTCGGCGCGCGAGGTCCTGACCGGCTCGGAACTGGTGCCGGGGCTGGCGGAGGCGCTGCGGGCGACCTTCGAGGAGTAGGCCCGGCTGTCTTCGGTACGCGGTGAGGGCCCGCGCGGATCGTCCGCGCGGGCCCTCACCCGTACCGTGAGCGTGCCGCCGTCAGCCCCTGGCGCGGCGTCAGCCCTTGGTGCAGCTCGGCAGGGCGGACAGCTTGCCCTCGCGGATGTCGGTCAGGGCGTTGAGCGAGTCGTTGAGCGTGGCGACCTCGACCAGGCGGATGCCGGAGGGCGGGTTCTGGGACGCCTCCGCGCAGTTGTCCTTGGGCGTCAGGAAGTACTTGGCGCCCGCGTCGTGCGCCGCGATGATCTTCAGCGGGATGCCGCCGATGGGGCCGACGGTGCCGTTGTCGTCGATGGTGCCGGTGCCCGCGACGAACTTCCCGCCGGTCAGGTCGGTCGGCGTGAGCTTGTCGACGATGCCGAGGGAGAACATCATGCCCGCGCTCGGCCCGCCGACGTTGGCGAGCTGGATGTTGATCGGGAACGGGTAGGTGTGCGCCGTCTGCGCCTGGATGCCGACGATCGCGCGGCTGTTGTCGGACGCCTTGGCGGTGCGCACGGTGACCTGCTGGGTGGCGGCGCCCGAGGTGCCCGCGTTCTTCGCCGGGATGACGGTGAACACCACGTCCTGGCCCGGCTTGTGCTTGGTGACCAGCTTCGCGACGTCGCCGGGCTGGGTGACGGCCGTGCCGTCGACGGCCTTGATGACGTCGCCCGCGTGCAGCTTGCCCTCGGCCGGGTCGCCCTTGACGACGGCGCCGACGACGACCTGCGAGCCGACCGGGAGGTGCAGGGCCTTCAACGCGGCGACCTTCGCGCTGTCCTGGGACTGGCTGAACTCCTCCGCGTCCTCCTGGTTGGCCTGCTGCGCGGTCTGGTTGTCCGGGTAGAGCGTGGAGTGCGGCACGACCACGTCGTCGTCGGACAGCCAGCCGGCGACCGCCTCGACCAGGTTCATGGTGTAGTCGGAGCCGGTCACCCGGACCGTCGTCATGTTGAGGTTGCCGGACGTCGGGTACGTCTTGCGGCCCGAGATCTGCAACACCGGCTGCCCGTCGTTGTCGCCGAGGGTGTTGACGGTGGGTCCCGGGGACATCTCGGAGTACGGCACGGGGATCAGCACCCCGACGCACAGCAGCGCTATCAGCAGCAGCGTCGAGGTCAGCAGGGTCGCGGTCCGGCGTGGCATGGCACGACAGTACGGGACCTGCCTGTCAACGCGCCCGCGGGGTGAGCCCGTCAGGGTTGCCGGGCCCGGACCGGCTCGTTCAGGCCTGGTCGGGGTCGGGATCGCCGGCGGTCGACGACTTCGCCATCGCCTCGCGGAAGCGCTCGTACCCGGCGAGCGAGTCGTTGTCCCCCGCCTTCTTGCGGTTGCGCCCGGCCCAGCCCGCCCACAAGGTGGCGGTGACCACGCCGATGACCGGGATCAGCAACCACGCCAACGCCGCCATACCGGCCTCCCGACGACAACCCGCACACGTACCGAAGCAGGACCTATGAGCACATTAATCGCTCACCGCTCCAACGCTGCTGGCGGGGCGCCGGTTACGCAACCGCACGCACCCGGAGCGGTGAGGTTCGGTACGGCAGAAGAGTGAGGGACGCTACGCGGGGGGGGCGGGAGCGGTGCGCGGGGTCGGACTTGGGGGGCCGGGTGGGGGCTATGCTCCCACCCATTCCTCGGCCCCGTCCTCGAAGGTCTGGTGCTTCCATATCGGGACCTCGCGCTTGAGGTCGTCGATGAGGCGGCGGCAGGCGGTGAAGGCTTCGGCCCGGTGGGGGCAGGAGACGGCGACGACGACCGCGAGGTCGCCCACCGCGAGGTCGCCGACGCGGTGCACCGCGGCCATCGCGGCGACGGGGAAGTCCGCCGCGACCTTCTCCGCGACGCGCCGCAGTTCCGCCTCCGCGCTGGGGTGGGCGGAGTACGACAGTCCGCTGACCTGCTCGGGGCGTCCGTCGTGGTCGCGTACGGTGCCGACGAACAGCGCGGTGCCGCCCGCGACGTCGGCGCCGACCGCGCGGAAGACCTCGTCCACGGACAGGGGCGTGTCCCGGATCGCCAGGAGCCTGATCGGGTCCTGGGGTCCGCCGTCGGGGTCGTGCGTACGTGCCATGTCAGCCATCGTGCCGCACCCCCGGGGCAAACGAAAACGCGCTTCCTGTATGAAAATACAGCCGCGTCTCCGGTGGATCCGACAAAGGAATCCGCCCGGAGCGATCCCCGAGGCGGCTTCCGGGCCACCCCCGCCGACCGCCTAGATGCCGCGTCGTTTGCGTGCCCTGCGCACCAGCGCGGCCGTGCCGACCAGCGCGACCGTGGCGCCTGCCGCGCCCAGCGACGCGGCGGCGTCCTTGCGGCCCAGGCGCCGCCCGGCGACCGTGTGGCGGCCCGCGACCTCCTCCAGGAGTTCGGCGAGCACCTCCTCGTTGGTCCACTTCGGCCGCCAGCCCGCCTCGTGCAGCCTGCTGCCGGAGACCACCCAGGGGTGCATGGTGTACGCGAGGTCGCCGGCCGGGGAAGGCGTCAGGCCCAGCCGGTGCAGGCGGGACGCGGCGCCGAGGGCGACGGACTGCGGCAGTTCCATGCGGCGGATGCCGGACAGTTCCTCGATCTCCTCCTGTTCCAGCCAGCCGTCGCAGCCCACCGTCATCTCGCCCTCGGCCTTGCCGAGCGCCGCGTACTCCAGGGCGCTGACCAGGTCCTCGACGTGGCAGAACTGCCAGCAGGGGCGGCTGCCCGCGACGACCAGCAGGCGCGGGGACTCGAAGTAGCGGGTCAGCGCGGTGTCGGTGCCGCCGACCAGGACGGCGGGGCGGACCACGGTGACGTTGAGTCCGGGGTGGGCGCGCGGGGCGCGGCGGCCGAGGCGTTCGATCTCCATCAGGTCGCCGACGCCGGTCGCCTCCTCGGTGGCGCGCAGCGGCGCGTCCTCGGCGAGCGGGACGTCGTTGTCGGGCAGCGCGCCGTAGACCATGGCGGAGGTGACCAGGACGACCCGGTGCACGCCCGCGGCGGCGGCGGCCGTCAGCACGGTCTGGGTGCCGCGCACGTTGTACGCGGTGCGGGCCTTGGGGTCGGACTCCAGGTCCAGGTCGAGCGCGAGGTGGACGACGACGTCGACCGGGCGCCCGTCGACGCGCAGCCGGTCGGCGATGGCCGGATCGCGGACGTCCAGCACCCGCCACAGCACGCCGGGCGCCTCGGCGCGCCGCTCGTCGATCGCGACGACCTTCCTGACCTCGCCGGACTCCGCCAGCCGTCGCGCGAGGAGGTGGCCGACGCCGGATGCCGCGCCGGTGACAGCGACCACCGGTCCTGAGGCCGGGGCGCTGCTCCGCCCTGAGCGAACGTGCGGTTCCGGGGAACTCACCGGGTGTCTCCCACTGTTGTCCTTGGTACGACGGATACGACGAATACGAGGGGTACTACGAGGGGTACGAGGTACCGCCGCATATGACGGGGGTGCGCGCGTCCCATCCTGCCCGAGAGGTGTCTACGCTGGTGGTACAGCCTCTCGCACACCCGGTCCGTAAGCGGCCGGTCCGCAAACAGACAGTCCGCAAAGAGCCAGTCCGCAGACAGACAGTCCGCCCGTGGACAGACAGTCCGCACAGGGACAGTCCGCACACACAGAGCCGAGGAAACCCGTGAGCGACACCCCATTTGGTTTCGGCGTCCCTCCTGAGGAGCCCGAGGACGGGGGCGAGGGCGCGACCGGCAAGGGCCGCGGCGACGGCGGTGACGACACCGGCGGCGACAAGGGCGACAAGGGTCAGGGGCAGGGCGACGGCAAGGCCCAGGGCGGGGATCAGGGCCAGGGCGGGAGCCAGGGCGCGGGCCAGGGGCAGGGGCCGGGCGGCAACCCGTTCGGTTTCAGCGGGCTGCCCGGCGGCTTCGGTGGTTTCGGCCTGCCCGGAGGTCCGGGCGGCCCCGGCGCTCCGGGCGCTCCGGGCGCGGACAATCCGCTGGCGGCGATGTTCGGCTCGCTCAACCCCAACGACCTCGGCGCCGCCTTCCAGCAGCTCGGGCAGATGCTCTCGTACGAGGGCGGCCCGGTGAACTGGGAGATGGCCAAGGACATCGCCCGCCAGACGGTGGCGCAGGGCGCGCAGGACGGCTCGAAGGACGCCAGCGTGGGTGCGTCCGAGCGCGCCGCGGTGCAGGAGGCGCTGCGCCTGGCCGACCTGTGGCTGGACGGCACGACGTCGCTGCCGTCGGGTTCCGGCGGCGCGGTGGCGTGGAGCCGGGCCGAGTGGGTCGAGGCGACGCTGCCGGTGTGGAAGGAGCTGGTCGATCCGGTCGCCGAGCGGGTCGGCACGGCGATGGGCGGCGTGCTGCCCGAGGAGATGCAGGCCATGGCGGGCCCGCTGCTCGGGATGATGCGTTCGATGGGCGGCGCGATGTTCGGCACCCAGATCGGCCAGGCGCTGGGCGTGCTGGCGGGCGAGGTGGTCGGCTCGACCGACGTCGGCCTGCCGCTGGGCCCGGCGGGCAAGGCCGCGCTGCTCCCGGCGAACGTGGCCGCGTTCGGCTCGGGCCTCGGCGTCCCCGAGGACCAGGTCCGGCTGTACCTGGCGCTGCGCGAGGCCGCCCACCAGCGGCTGTTCGCCCACGTGCCGTGGCTGCGGGCGCATCTGTTCGGTGCCGTCGAGGGCTACGCGCGCGGCATCAAGGTCGACACCGCGCGCCTGGAGGACGCGGTGGGCCAGCTGGACCCGGCGAACCCGCAGGCGTTGCAGGACGCGTTGCAGCAGGGCATGTTCCAGCCGGAGGACACCCCGGAGCAGAAGGCGGCGCTGGCCCGGCTGGAGACGGCGCTGGCGCTGGTCGAGGGCTGGGTGGACGCGGTGGTGCACGCGGCCGCCGCGCCGCATCTGCCGTCGGCGGGCGCGTTGCGCGAGACGCTGCGCAGGCGCCGTGCGACCGGTGGCCCGGCGGAGCAGACGTTCGCCACGCTGATCGGTCTCGAACTGCGTCCGCGCAGGCTGCGGGACGCCTCTCGGCTGTGGGCGTCGCTGACCGACGCGCGCGGCGTGGACGGCCGCGACGCGCTGTGGGCGCACCCCGACATGCTGCCCACGGCCGCCGACCTCGACGACCCGGACGGCTTCGTGCACCGGGAGGCGGAGGAGGCGTTCGACTTCGACGCGCTGGACCGGATGCTGGGTGACGCTGCGCGCGGGGAGGGCGGAGGCTCCAAGGGGTCGAAGGAGGACGGCGGGCCGTCCGATGACGGGCCCTCCGGGGACGGGCCCTCCGAAGACGGACCTTCCGGAAGCGGTCCGGCCGGTACGAAGTGAGCGTGACGGGGGCCGCCGTCGGTGGCGGCCTGCACGGGGACGCGGTGCGGGTGCTGGAGGGCTGGCGCCCGGGGGCCTGCGGCGCGCCGGAGAGGTCAGAAGCGCCGGAGCCGTCGGAGGCAGCGGAGCAGGAGCGCCTGCGCGCGGACTACCTCCGGCATCTGGCCGCGTACCCGGACGGGATGTGGAAGTCGTGCGCGGACGGGCATGTGACGGCGAGCGCGCTGGTGGTCGATCCGTCGCGTGGGCGGGTGTTGCTGACACTGCACCGGAAGTTGCGGATGTGGTTGCAGATGGGCGGCCACTGCGAGCTGTCCGACGCGACGCTGGAGCGGGCGGCGCTGCGTGAGGCGACGGAGGAGTCGGGCATCGAGGGCCTGACCCTGCTGCCCGGCGGCCCGGTCCGTCTCGACCGTCATCCGACGCCCTGCGCCTGGCACTTGGACGTGCAGTACGCGGCGCTGGCCCCGGCGGGCGCGGTGGAGGCGATCAGCGACGAGTCGCTGGACCTGCGGTGGTTCGGCTACGACGAGGTGGCGTCGGTCGCGGACACGTCGGTGGTGCGGTTGGTCGCGCGGACGCGCGAGTCGCTGGGCTGAGGGCGTCGGACCCGCGGGGTCAGTCCTCGGCGGGCCCGGGAAGGTGGGCCGCCGAGGCGACGCCTTCCAGGTAGCCGCGGGCGCGTTCGGTACGGGGGTAGGCCTTCAGCAGCGCCCAGAAGTCGGGGCCGTGGCCGGGCACGAGCAGGTGGGTCAGCTCGTGCAGGAGAACGTAGTCGACGACGTAGTCCGGCATGCCCTGCAAGCGGTGCGAGAGCCGGATGCTGCCCTCGGCGGGGGTGCAGGAGCCCCAGCGGGAGTTCTGGTTGGTCACCCAGCGCACGGTGTCGGGCCGGGCGCGCCCGTCGAGGTACTGCGCCGAAAGCCGCGCGGCGCGTTCGGCGAGGGCGTCGTCCCCGCGAGGCCGCCGGCGTTCCTTGGCGGCCAGCCGTTCCAGCATGACGGTCACCCACCGCTTCTCCTCGGCGGCGGACATCCGCGCCGGGATGAGCACGATGGTCCGCTCCCCTTCGCGGTAGGCGGAGACGGTACGCCTGCGGCGCGGGCTGCGGCGGACTTCGACGGTGTGGATGGGGGTTGTCGCGGGGGCGGCGGTCGGGGCTGGGGCGGTCGTGGTTGCCGGGGCGGATTCGGTGACGGGGGCGGCCGGAGCGGGGCCAGTGGGGCGGACGGGGTCGGCCGGAGTGCGGGGCATGGGACGACGGTACCGAGGGGGGCGGCCTGCGGGTCGCCGGGGCGGTTGAGCGGCGGGGGGGGGGGGGGGGGGGGGGCGGGGGGGGGGGGGGGGGGGGGGGGGGGGGGGGGGGGGGGGGGGGGGGGGGGGGGGGCGGGGGGGGGGTGGGGTGGCCGGAGAGGCCGGGGCAGTCAGCGGCGGGGTGGTGTCACATAAAACGACCTTTCGGCCCGCCTGTGGATAACTCTGCGCACGCGATCCATCACTCGCCGCATGCTGTTCCCGTGATCAACCGGATCACGGAAGCGGTCCTCGCGACGGAGGTGGTCAGGATGCATCCCCTGCTCAAGCCGGCCCTGCGGCGTGGCTGGCGGACGCGGGACAGTCTGCAGTTCGGCGTCGACCCCGGGCGGGCCGTGGTGCTGGAGCCGGTGGACGACGCGACGGCGCGGTTCCTGCGCATGCTCGACGGTACGCGGGGGCCTGATCTGCTCCGGCAGGAGGCCGCCGCGCTGGGGATCGGTCCGCAGCGGGTGCGCCGGTTGCTGGCACAGCTGAGGCGGGGCGGTGTGCTGGACGACGCGGACAGCGCCGTCGAGTTGGGCGAGGTGATACGCCGCCCCGACACCCTGGAGCGGCTGCGTCCCGATCTGGCGTCGCTGTCCGTGGTACACCCCGAGCCCGGTGCGGCGGCACGGCGGATGGCGGACCGGCGGGCGATACGGGTCCAGGTACGCGGCGCGGGACGGGTGGGCGCCTCGGTCGCCGCCGTGCTGTCGGCGGCGGGCGTGGGCACGGTGGACGTGGTGGACGGCGGCACGGTCGAGCCGTGGGACGCCGCGCCCGCCGGGGTCGGCGCGGCGCAGGTGGGCGAGCGCAGGGAGTCGGCCGCCCGGGGTGCGATGCGCAGGGCCGCGCCGGATCCGCGTCCGAGGCCCAGGACCGCCCGCGCCGGACCGGAACCACCGCTGGCCCTGGTCGTGCTGGCCCCGCGGGACGGACTCGGCGCGTACGCGCCCGATCCCGCGCAGGCGGAGGCGTTGATGGCGGCCGGGATCCCGCATCTGTACGCCGGTGTCTGCGAGGGCACGGGGGTGGTCGGCCCGCTGGTGCTGCCGGGCAGGACGGGCTGCGCGGGGTGCCTGGAACTGCACCGGGCGCGGGCGGACCCGGCGTGGCCCCGGCTCCTGGCACAGTTGCGCTCCGGTCGACCGCCCGGCGTCCCGGCCTGCGACGTGGCACTGGCGACCGCGATCGCCGGCCTGACGGCGGCCCACGCGCTGGCGTTCCTGGACGGAGGCGGAGGAAGGACGGCGACGGCAGGCGTGGCATGGGGTGCGGAGGGGCGCGCGGCGGGGGCGGGCGCGGAGGGGACGGGCGCGGCATGGACGCCGGAGGCCGGTGCGGCGTGGAGTGCGGTGGCGGACGTGGCGGGGGCGGCTCACGACACACCGAAAGCGGGGGGCGGGGAGGAGGGGGAGGGGGGGGGGGGCCCCCCGGCGGGGATCGCGAGCGTCGGCGCTCGCCCCCCCCCCCCCCCCCCCCAACCCGCCCCCCCCCCCCCC
>NZ_JAINVZ010000023.1 GCF_019890615.1 Streptantibioticus parmotrematis
GCGGCACGAGGGCTGGATGCACAACCGCGGCCGTCTGCTGACCGCCTCGTTCCTGGCCAAGCCGCTCTACGTGGACGGGGGGGGGGGCGCCCGCCACTTCCTGGATCTGCTGGTGGACGGCGACGTGGCCAACAACCAGCTCAACTGGCAGTGGGTGGCGGGCACCGGCACCGACACCCGGCCGAACCGGGTACTCAACCCCGTTGCGCAGGGCCGCCGTTACGACCCGGAGGGCGCCTACGTACGGCGGTGGGTGCCCGAACTCGCCGGGGTGGAAGGCCGTTCGGTCCACGAGCCGTGGAAGCTCAAGGGCGCGGCGCGGGCGGCCTGCGGCGACTACCCGGAGCCCTTGATCGACCTCGCGGACGGGCTGGCCCGGTTCAGGAGGGCGCGCGGCAAGGAGTGACCCCGGGCGTCGTCATCCGGCCAGGAGCCTGCCCAGCACCCGGCCGAACAGCAGGCGCCCCGACCACGCCGTCGCGCCGTCGAAGGCGCTCGGCAGCGCGGCGACCCGCAGGTCCTCGCGCCACTGCACGATCGAGCCGTTGACGCCGGGGCGGACCTCGATCTCCGCCCAGCCGGTGACCACGGAACCGCGCTTGTCCAGGCGGCACAGCCCCGGGCCGCCGTCGCGCGGCGGCTGCCAGCGCGTCACCTCCATCGGGTCGTCGAACCCGACCGGCCCGACGGAGGTACGCGCGGTGAACCGGGTGCCGGGTCCGGTGGGCGGCGCGGTCGTCACCGTGATCGCGGTGAGCGGCACGGGGGCGGCGTGCCGCTCCCAGTCCGTCACCCGCCGCCACGCCTCGGCGGCGGTCAGCGGAGTGCGGCGGGTGATCCGGAAGAGGGCCATGGGGCGATCGTAGGCACGGGCGCGTCGGGGAGGGCGTGAGGCGCGATCGCCGGCCCCGACCGCCTCAGCCGCCGCCCGGCACCGCGCCCGGCTGGTGGTCCGTGCGGCCGCGGCCCGGACGGCCTTCCGCGCGGCGACGGGAGGCCGCGATCTCCTCGTAGGTGCGGTCCCGGCCCTCCCAGTGCGAGCCCTCGACCGACTTGCCGGGTTCCAGGTCCTTGTAGACCTCGAAGAAGTGGGTGATCTCCAGCCGGTCGAACTCCGGCACGTCGGTGACCTCCTGCACCCCGGCGTACCGGGGGTCGTGCGCCGGTACGCACAGCACCTTCTCGTCCGGCCCGTTCTCGTCCGACATGCAGTACATGCCGACCGCGCGGCACAGGATCGCGCAGCCGGGGAAGGTCGGTTCGCCGACCAGCACGAGGGCGTCCAGCGGATCGCCGTCGCGGCCCAGGGTGCCGTCGATGAAGCCGTAGTCGGCCGGGTACTTGGTCGAGGTGAACAGCAGCCGGTCCAGCCGGATGCGGCCGGTGTCGTGGTCCATCTCGTACTTGTTGCGGGAGCCCTGCGGGATCTCCACGATCACGTCGAAGTCGTCCATCGCGGCCTGACCGCCTCCTCGCGGCTCGTCGGTCCCTCGTCCGCGTGTGCGCCTGCCCGGCGCTCAGCCCTCGTACCCCTCGACCTGCCAGGACGGGCGCACCCGGGTCTCGTCGGGATCCTCCCCGTACTGCGCCCTGGCGCGCCGCTGACGCAGCAGGTCCCAGCACTGGTCGAGTTCCCGCTCGACCTCGGCGAGCCGCTCGTGTTCCGTGCGGCTGTCGATCCGGCCCTCGGCGAGCTGGTCGCGCAGGGTCTTCTCGTCGTCGATCATCGAGCTGATCCGGTGCAGGATGCCCTGCTCGGTGGTCCTGCCGGGCTGCCGGAAGGTGTGCTCCTCGGACACGGGACGCCTCCTCGGCTCGAATCCGTGTGCCTCGGCTCCCATGCTTCCACCGTCGCCGGTCCCGCGCCTGCCGCGCGGGTGGCGCACGGCCGCCGCGGGTGCGGCGAAGGGGTACGGCGCGCGGCGGGCGGTGGATAGCCTGCGGTCATGGACGATCTCGTGCGGTCCCGGCCGCTGCTGGAGGAGACGCGGGCCCTGCGGGCGGGAGGCGAGGCCGTCCTGGCGTCGGCGGCCCGCACCTGCGACCGGATCGACGCGGTCGACCCGCTGATCGAGGCGTTCGTGCCGGAGCCCGGCAGGCGCGAGCGGGTGACGGCCCGCGCCCGCGAGCTCGCCGAGCGCTGGCCGGACCCCGCCGAGCGGCCCGCGCTGTACGGGGTGACGGTGGGCGTCAAGGACGTGGCGCACGTCGACGGGCTCCCGACGCACGGCGGTTCGGCTCTCCCCGCAACGGAGTTGACTGGGCGTCAGGCCGAGGTGGTGGACCGTCTGCTGGCGGCCGGGGCGGTCGTGGCGGGCAAGACGGTGACGGCGGAGTTCGCCATCGCCGCGCCCGGGCCGACGCGCAACCCGCACCACCCCGAGTACGCGCCGGGCGGGTCGAGCAGCGGTTCCGCGGCGGCGGTGGCGGCCGGGATGGTCCCGCTGGCCATCGGGACGCAGACGGTCGGCTCGACGATCCGGCCGGCCGCGTACTGCGGCGTGGTCGGCTACCGGCCCGGGCACGACCGGGCGATGACGGACGGCATGATCGCCAACGCGCCCACGCTGGACACCGTGGGGTTCTTCGCGGCGCGTGTCGCGGACGTGGCGTACGCGGCCGGGGCGCTGTACGACGACTGGCGCCCGACCGACGGCGACGGCCCGGCGCCGGTGCTCGGCGTGCCGGCCGGGGCGTACCTGCGGCGTACGGAGCCGGTCGCGCTGGACGCCTTCGGGGCGCAGGTGAAGGCGCTGCGGGAGGCGGGGCTCACGGTGCGCGAGGTGCCGCTCCTCGACGACTTCGACGAGATCAGGGCGCAGCTGTTCACCGTCAACCGCTACGAGACGGCACAGGTGCACGCGGAATGGTTCGAGCGCCACGGCGGCCTGTACCGCGAGCAGAGCGCCCGGGCGGTCCGCGAAGGGCGGGCGGTCGAGCCCGAGCGGTACGAGGCGGCCCTGCGGTGGCGGACGGCCTTCCGCGAGCGGCTGGAGTCGGTCATGGCCGACGAGGGCGTGGGGATGTGGATCACGCCGAGCGCGACCGGGCCCGCCCCGCACGGCCTGGAGCGCACCGGCGACCCGGCGATGTGCGTGCCGTGGAGCCTGGCCGGCATGCCCGCGGTGAACGTCCCGGCGGGCCGCACCGCGGAAGGCCTGCCGCTGGGCGTGCAGTGCGTGGCGGGGGTCGGCTCGGACGAACACCTGCTGACCTGGGCCCAGCCCGTCGAATCGGCGCTGCGATGATCACGGCGGCGTCCACGCGCGGCGTCGGCTGATCCGGGAGAGTGAACGACCGGAACCTCCTCTTGCGTCGCGAGTTGTTCAGTTTGCTCCGACACAGGAGCCCTTGGGTACCGAAGGGAACACTCGCGTGATCAAGAAGATTCTCGCCACGGCCGCAGTGGTGGTCTCCGCCGCCGGCGTCACCGCCACCCCGGCGATGGCCATCGGCAACCACCACGGCCCCAGCTCGGCCAACGGCAACGGTTCCAAGCAGGCGTACGGGAACACGACGACCGGCGGTCAGCTCAGCCCGCAGGTCGGCCTGGTCCAGGGCAGCGCCAACAAGCCCTGCCTCGGCATCCCGGTCAAGCTCGACGTGGGCTCCGTGGTCGGCCTGGTCCCGATCACCGTCCAGGACATCCTGACCCAGCCGCAGATCCAGCAGTGCGCCGAGAACTCCAGCCAGGTCAAGGGCGACGACCCGCTGTCGCACCTGGTCGACGACATCCCGATCCTGTCGGGCAACGGCGCCAACCGCTGAGTCCCACCCCGGGAGCCCGACGTACGCGACGGGCCCCCGGGGCCGCTCCCGCGGCCGGCCCACGGCTGGCACCGATCCGTCGGGCGTGGTCTCGTACCGGATACGGGAGCGCGCCAACCGCACCTCGAGTTGGCAACGGCCGGTCCCCGTCTCAGCGGGGGCCGGCCGCTCCGTTTTCCCGGAACCGCTCAGAGCAGGCCCGCCGCCCGTGCCGCGTCAGCCAGCACCTCGCGCAGCATGGCCGGGGTGAGGGTGCGGGTCGAGATGTTGCGCTGACTCGGGTGGTAGCAGCCGAACAGCCTCAGCTCCGCCGCCGGTTCGCCCTCCGCCCGGGAGAGCCGGACCTGCCGCCCGTGCCCGAAGGCCGGGCGCGGACGCGGCACCGCCCAGCCCGCGTCCCCGAGCACCGGCAGCAGCGCCTGCCAGCCGAAGCCGCCGAGCACGACGACCGCGCGCAGCGTCGGCCGCAGCAGTTCCAGGTCGCGGGCGAGCCAGGGGCGGCAGGTGTCGCGTTCGGCGGGGGTGGGGCGGTTGTCGGGCGGGGCGCAGTGCACGGGCATCGCGATCCGCACCCCGTTCAGGCGCAGTCCGTCGTCGCGGTGCGTGGCGGTCGGCTGCGAGGCGAGTCCCACGTCGTGCAACGCGGCGAACAGCACGTCGCCGGAGGGATCACCGGTGAACGCCCTGCCGGTGCGGTTCCCGCCGTGCGCCGCCGGGGCGAGGCCCACGATGGCCAGCGCGGCGTCCGGCGGGCCGAAGCCGGGCACCGGCCGGGCCCAGTACGCCCAGTCGCGGTACGCCCTGCGCCTGACCCGGCCGGCCTCCTCGCGCCAGGCGACCAGGCGCGGACAGGCCCGGCAGGTGGTGACCGCCTCGTCCAGTTCCGCCAAATCCCGTGCGCGAGGGGCGCGTTCGGCGGGGAAACCGGGATACTCGGCAGAAGGCGGCCCGGACGCGTCCGCGTCGCCACCGGCACTCGCGTTCATCGCCGCTGCCCTCCTCACCGAGCACCACGCCCGTCCCCGCACACCGATCCACCGCGGCGCGGGTGCCGGACCCCAGAGCGACCCTAGGCCACGACCACGGCCCGGGGCCGTGATCGACTTGCCGAGCCGGTCGGCCGGGTGTGCCCTGGTGGGAAGGGGAGAGAGGAGTTCCGCCATGCCCAGTCACACTCCGGCACTCCGACACCAGGGGACGCGCGCCTCGGCGCGAGGCGCCTCCGGTCGTTCCATGGCCTCCTGGGCGGTCCCGGCCTCCCTGGCCGTGGTCTACATGCTGTACACGGTCTTCCTGGCCGGGAACAACGGCTACACCGGCGGCCAGGGCTGGCTGATGGGCTTCATCTCCGCGATCGTCGTCTTCGCGCTGTGCTACGCGATCGGACAGCTCCAGCACCGGGTGCAGCCGGAGACGGCCTCGGCGCTGTACGCGGTCGTCTTCGGCTGCGCGATGGGCTGGCTGCTCAGCCTGAGCGGACAGACCTGGCTGAAGGCGGGATTCCTCGGCCTGGCGCTGGCGATCTCGATGGGGGTGGCGATCTTCTACGTCGACCACTCGCACCGCCGCGCCGTCTGACCGGCGGCGCACCGGATCCGGTCAGGACCGCGGTTCGCGCCACATCGGCCACATCCGCGGTCCGTCCGGCAGGCCCACCGGCGTGCCGGTGAAGGCGAAGCCCAGGCGTTCGTAGAGCGCCTTGCTGCGCTCGTTGCTCGCCTCCAGGTACGCGGGCATGCCCTCGTCGTCGCAGCGCCGCAGCACCGGCGCCAGCAGCGTCCGGCCCAGGCCGCGGTTCTGGTGGCCGGGCGCGACGGCGATGATGGGCAGGTAGTAGTGCGGGCGGGCGGGGTGCGCCTCGTCCAGCAGGCGGCCGACGATGCCACCGCGGTCGTTCTCCGCGACCCGCGCGAGCAGGGCGGCCACGTCGTCCCCGGGCCCGGCGGAAACAGAACCGGAAGCCGCGTCGCCGCCGACCGGCAGCCAGAGCGCCGCCGCGAGGTGGCCTTCGGCCACGTCGACCCAGCCGTCGCGCAGCGCCTCGTCGAGGAAGACCCCGAAGAACTCGGGATGGACCGCGCGGCGCCGTGCCTCGTCGGGGAAGACCCAGCGGCTGACGGGGTCGTCCATGAACGCCTCGCCGACCAGTCGGCTGATCGGGCCCCGGTCCGCTGATCCGGCACGGCGGATGACCGGCTGGAGGGCGGTGGTCGGCTCCACGGTCGTGGTTCCCTTCGCTGGGGCTTCGTCGCGTCGGCGCGGGGACGCCTCCGTGCGGTGGGCGGCGCCCCGGTGATCGTACGGGCGCACGGCCGCCGCGCAAGAGGGCGTCGCCGGTGCCCGGTCACGGTGACACGTCGGCGCCGCCCGGTCCGGCAGCGGACCGGGCGGCGCCGACTCCCCTATCGCCAGGAGTCGTTGAGCGTGACGGATCCCGAAGCGCCTGTGGTGTAGGAGCGGTTGGGGTCGCTCTCCCAGGTGATCGAGCCGTCCGGGTTCTTCTTGATATACTTGTACTGGAACGAGGTGTTCGCCGGCAGGCTCACCGTCCCGCTCCACACGGGGTAGCCGGCCGAGGACAGCGGCACGGCGGCGCCGGTGTTCCAGTCGCCGAGCGCGGGGATCGAGCCGACGACGTAGACGTTCTGTCCCCAGGTGGTGGTGGCGTTCTCGTCGAAGGTGACGGCGACCTGGGCGGTGGGGTTGCCGTTGGCGTAGCGCTGGGCGACGATCGCCGGGGTCTCCACGGTCCTGCCCGCCGAGATGTCGATCGCCAGGCGCACGTACTGCGCCATCGCCCACATCAGCGGGGTGGCGGAGTTGTCGGGCTTGCCCTGGGTGAAGCCGTCGGCGCTCGCGGTCGGCCAGATCTGCTCGGAGATCTGGTAGCCGTCGTTCGCGGCGTCGGCCATGCTGGAGAGCATCGACTTCGCGTCGGTGGTGTCACCGGTCTGCACGTCGTACTCGCCGCGTTCCCCGCTGAGCACCGGCCACACCCGGCCGATGCCCTGGCCGGTGTAGTCGCCGCCGGTCGAGGTCTCGCCGTAGCCGTCGTGGTCGTAGCGGCCCCAGTAGGTGCCCTCGCCGGGGATGGTGGTCTTGATGGTGGCGTCCACGGCCGCCAGCGAGTTGGTGATCTGCGAGGAGTCGGCGGGCTTCACGCCGAGCCGGGACAGCTCCAGGAATCCGGCGTCGACGATGGACCTCTCGTCGTAACTCCCGCCGCCGTTGGCGATGTTGACGGTGTCGCCGTTGTTCGGGTTGCCGTTGGGCGTGATGCGCACGTAGTACGAGCCGCCCGCGAGAGAGCCGGTGGTGGTGTAGGTGTCGGTGTCCACGGCGGCCTGGATGGAGTCGGCCTTGGCGAGGTAGGTCGTGGCCTTGGCGGTCGCGCCGTTGGCGGTGGCGATGTTCGCGGCGCAGACCAGGCCCGCGACCTCGGCGGCCATGGTGGAGGGCGAGTAGCCGCCGTTCTCCTCCCAGCGCTCCTCACCGGTGGCCGGGCCGTTGGCGACGAGGTAGTCGGCGAGCAGCTGGACCTTCGACCAGGTCGCGGCGTCGGACCTGCCGAGCTGGTAGGCGAGGACGATGGGGAAGGCGACCTGGTCCTCCTGGACGCCGCCCCACTCCTGGGTGCCGTCCAGCCAGCTGTTCTGCTTGACGTAGCCGGTGGAGGTCTCCTCGTACTGGAAGATGTAGTTCAGCGCGTCGTTGGCGTCCGTGCTGTCGCCCGCGGCCAGCAGCGCGGTCGCCATCTGGTACTCGTCGCGCGTCCACACCAGGTGGTAGCCGTGCTGTCCGGCGCTGTCGGCGCTGACGCTCGCGCCCCACGGGGTGACGGGCGCGGCGACGAAGCCTCCGGTGTACGTCTTGTCCTCGTCGGCCTTGACCTCCATCAGGGAGACCTCGTACTGCTCCTTGAGCTTGGCGTCGCCGGTGACGGAGGACGGCGGGGCGTTCAGCCCGGACTGCCAGCTGTGCCAGCCGGAGCGGAACGCGCTCTCGGCGGCGGGGAATCCCGCGTTCAGCGAGGCGGTGGCGGCCGAGACGGCGGCGCTCTGGCTGGTGTCGAAGGCGAGCGCGAGGGTGAACGTGGTCGTGCCGCCGGAGACCACCGGGATGCGGGCGGTCTGCGTGATGTGTCCCGCGGTGGCCGCGGACTGGCCTGCCGTGGTGATCTGGTGACTGCTCGTCAGTTCCTGTGCGCCGTCGCCCGAGGTGCCCGCGTAGCCGGTGGAGGTCTGGGTGAAGCCGGTGGAGGCGGCGAGCGCGCTGGACACACCGTTGCCGGAGGCGGTCAGGTCACCGGAGGAGCTGTCGGTGCCACCGGTGTTGCCCATCCCGTCGTTGCCCAGCGCCGGATCGTACTGCGCGTACAGCGACAGCGGGGACGAGGAGAGGTTGTCGAAGGTGGTCCTCACCAGGATCACCGAGCGGGCCGGGTCGGCCACGTAGGTCTTGGTGATCGTGTAGGCGCCGTTCTTCGCGGTGTTGGTCTGCGTCCACTCCAGCGAGGTGGGGTCGGCCAGCGCGATGGCGTGGCTGGTGTCGGACACCTCGTCACCGGTGAAGGTGGAGCCGTCGGTGACGTAGTACTGGAGGCCGAACGTGTCGGGGTTGTCCGGCCTGGGGTAGAAGGCGTTCTCCAGTTCGCCGTCGCCGACGGTGTACCAGACCTTGGAGGCCGTCGCGTTGCCGGACACCGCGTCGGCGAAGCCCTGAACGCTGGGTTCGTTCCAGTACGCGTCGGCCCCGGGCGCGCCGGGGGCGGAGGCCGCGGCGGCGGGTGCCGACGCGGCCGCGAGAGCGGCGGCGGCCACACTGACCGCCGCCGTGAACAGGGAGACTGCGCGACGCCATTGCCGCGTCCCGTGTGTGGACATGGAGGGGTAAGCCATCCTCTCGGTCGCCGTGCTCGGCGGGGCTGCGGGCGTGAGCGTGCTCCGGTGGCGACCAACTGTCAAGGCTTGAAGCGAACATCACTCTTCGGTAGTTCGTTGCGTTCACGAGATGGAGACAAGGGTCGAGGCTACCGAGTGGTACCGGCCGACCGGCCCCGCTCCTATGATTGCGCCGTACAACACCGCGGGCCGAAGGGGCAGTTGATGGCTGACGAGCATTCAGAGGTGGACCAGACCCGGCCGAGCATCGCTCGCGTCTACGACTACCTGCTGGGCGGCAAGGACAACTACGCCGTCGACCGGGCGATCGGCGACCGCTTCAAGTACGACCTGCCGGGATCGGTGGCGATCGCGCACGCCAACCGCCAGGCGCTGGTGCGCGGCGTGCGGACCATCGCGCTGGAGACCGGGGTGCGGCAGTTCGTCGACATGGGCAGCGGTCTGCCCACCGCCGACAACGTCCACCAGGTCGCCCAGCGGCACGCCCCGGGCTCGCGCGTGGTGTACGTCGACAGCGACCCGATCGTGCTCGCCCACGGCCGCGCGCTGCTCGTGCAGAACGACGACACCCGGGTCATCCGCGGCGACATCCGCGACTACGAGGCCATACGTCACAACCCGGAGACCACCAAGCTCATCGACTTCGACGAGCCGGTGGCCGTCATCCTCAGCGCCGTGCTGCACCACCTCAACGACGACGAGAACCCGCAGGAGGTCGTCGCGTACTGGCGGGAGCAGGTCGTGCCCGGCAGCTACGTCTTCATCAGCCACTTCCGCAGCGGCCACAACGAGGAGACCGCGGAGGCGGAGCAGCTCCTTCAGGAGACCTTCGGGCGGGGCCGGTGGCGCACCGACGAGGAGATCCGTGACCTCTTCGACGGGTTCGAACTGCTCGCCCCCGGTGTCGTGCAGGCGTCCCACTGGCGCCCCGACGAAGGGGCGGACGTCCCGCGGATCGGCCAGGAGGCCTCCGTCTGGGAGCAGTTGATCGCGGCGGGCCTCGGCGTCAAGCGGTAACGCCGACCGGTGGTGGCGGGCGCTACTCCTGCGGCAGTCGTTCCATCCGGGAGACCAGCAGCGCCACGTCGTCCGGGTCCGCAGCGTGACGCAGGCTGTGCAGCAGCACGTCGCAGGTGTCCTGGAGCGGGCGCCGGGGCTGGTCCAGCAGCCGCAGCAGTTCCGCGAGGCGGTCGTCGAGCGGCTGGTCGCGGGTCTCCACCAGGCCGTCGGTGTAGAGCACCAGCTGGTCGCCGGGGGCGAGCCGGAGTTCCACCGACTCGAACGGGACGCCGCCGACGCCCAGCGGCGCCCCGGTGGGCAGCTCCAGCAGTTCCGGTGGGCGTCCCGGGCGGGCCAGCACGGGCGGCAGATGGCCCGCGTTGGCGATGTGGCAGCACATGGTCTCCGGGTCGTAGACGGCGTAGACGCAGGTGGCGATGGGGCGTTCCAGGCCGTCGGTGATGCGGTCGAGGTGGGTGAGGACGGCGGCGGGCTCCAGGTCGAGTTCGGCCAGGGTCCTGGTGGCGGTGCGCACCTGGCCCATCGTGGCGGCGGCGCCGATGCCGCTGCCCATCACGTCGCCGACGACGAGCGCCGTGCGGTTCCCGGACAGCGAGATGACGTCGAACCAGTCGCCGCCGACCTGGCTCGGGCCCTGCGCGGGCTCGTAGCGGTAGGCGATCTCCAGGCCGGGCCGGTCGGGCGGCTGGTGCGGCAGCAGGTGCCGCTGGAGGGTCAGCGCGGCCTGCCGCTGGCTCTGGTACCAGCGGGCGTTGTCGATGCAGACGGCGGCGCGGGCCGCCAGCTCGCACGCGAGCGCGACGTCGTCGCTGGTGAACGGCAGCGGGTTGCGGGCCCGTTTCAGGTCGAGCGCGCCCAGCACCTCGCCGCGGGCGATCAGCGGCACCGCCAGGTAGGAGTGCACGCCCGCCTGTTCCAGCAGCGCCACCGCGTCGCCGTCGCGGGCGATGCGCCGCAGGTCCTCGTCGGTCACCTGCGGCACGAGCACCGGGCGGCCGGTCTTGGCGCACCGGGTCACCAGCCGGTCGGGCCCGTACTTGGCCACCTCGCCCGGCGGGTCGGCGGCGCGCACCGCGAGCGTGGGGTGCGCGGCGGCGACCGCCAGCGCCCGGAAGACGGTGGCCTCGCCCTCCTCGGTGGCGTTCACCGCGAAGGTGCGCTGGCCGCCGAGGACGGTGTCCAGCACGTCCACCGCGGCCACGTCGGCGAGCGCGGGCACGCACAGGTCGGCGAGTTCGTGGGCGGTGCGGTCCAGGTCCAGGGTGGTCCCGACGCGTTTGGAGGCGTCCGCTATCAGCGCGAGCCGCTGCCGGGCCTGGGCCGCCTCGGTGGCCGCCCGGTGCCGTTCGCTGACGTCGATGACGGAGGTGGCGATGCCCAGGACGCGGCCCGCGGAGTCCTCCAGCCGGTAGTACGACACCGACCAGGCGCGGTCGCCGCCCGCCGAGTCCGGGTCCATCCGGCCGACCGCGTACTGGTCCAGCAGGGGCGTGCCGGTGGCCAGGACGTGGCGCATCGCGGCCTCGACCGAGTCGACGTCCAGGCCGGAGAGCACCTCGCGCACGTGGCGTCCGACGTGCGCCTCGGCGGGCTTGCCGTTGATGCGCTCGAGCGCCGGGTTGACGGTGACGTACCGCAGGTCGGTGTCGAGGACGGCGAGGCCGATCGGGGACTGCGAGACCAGCCGGACCGACAGCGCGAGGTCGGTCTCCACCTGGCGGACGGTGGCCTCGGCGGCGGCCAGGCCCAGGGCGTAGCGGCGCCCGCCCGCGTCCTCCAGGCGCATGTTGCGGAACTCGGCGAAGCGGGTGCTGCCGTCCTTGTGGCGGATCGGGAAGACCCCGGCCCAGCTGCCGCTGCCGCCGCCCATGACGCGTTCGAACAGGTCGAGGGCGAGTTGCAGGTGCTCCTCGCCGACCATGATCCGCCCGGCGAACCGGCCCAGGGCCTCCTGCGCGGTGTAGCCGAACAGTTCCTCCGCCTGCGGGCTCCACAGCACGATCCGTCCCTCGGCATCCAGCACGACCGCGGCGACGCCCAGGACGTCGAGCAGCCCGCCGGGCGCGTCGGTGCCGAGCAGCGGGGCCTCGGGGCTCGCGAGCGCTCCGGAGGCCGGGGGCCGTTCACGGCCGGGCGGCGGGCTGTCGTCGCCGTCCCGGCCGGTCCGGAGTGGTTCGGTGGCACCCAATGTCCCAGGACCCCCATCCGTCTGCGGCGACGCCTGCGCGGATCGGCACGGACCGGCCCGGTCCGAACCGGTCGTCCCCCTCTCGGTCGCACGGACGCGGGTGGGCCGACGGGCCGGCACGGCCCGCCGCCTCCCATGGTGCTCCGCGCCGCGCCCGGACGCAGCCCGGGCGACCGGTAAATTCTGCGCATGGTGACCGTACTGGTCAACGGGTCGCCCGGGACGCCTTCCGTGACCGGACGCGCTCGCAGCGCGTCCGGGTACCTGGCATGGTCTGAGGCATGTTGCAGGTCTGTCTGAACGGCGCCCGCACCCGGGACGACTTCCGGCGGCTTCCGGTGGCGCCGGACGAACTGGCGGCGCAGGCCGCGCGGGCCGTCGCGGCCGGTGCGCGCGACGTCCACCTCCACCCGAAGGACGACGACGGCGCCGACTCGCTTCAGCCGCGCGACGTGGCCCGGGCGGTCGAGGCGGTCCGGCGCGCCGTTCCCGAGGGCGTACGGGTCGGGGTCACCACGGGGGCGTGGGCGGTGCCCGAGCCGGAGCGGCGGGCCGAGCTGGTGCGGTCGTGGACCGTGCTGCCCGACCACGCCTCGGTGAACTGGCACGAGGACGGCGCCGAGCCGGTCGCCCGCGCCCTGCTGGAACGCGGCGTGGGCGTCGAGGCGGGCGTCTGGTCCGGGGGTGACGCGGCCGATCGTTTCCTGGGCTCGCCGCTGGCCGACCGGGTGCTGCGCGTGCTCGCCGAAGCCGTGGACACCGACCCGGACACCGCGCCGCACACCGCGTCGGCCCTGGTGTCGAAGCTCGCGGCGGGCGTCCGGGCGCCCCTCCTGCTGCACGGCGAGGAGACGGGCGCCTGGCCGGTGCTGCGGCTGGCGGTGCGGATGGAACTGGACACCCGCATCGGCCTGGAGGACGTCCTCGTGCTGCCCGACGGCTCTGCGGCCAAGGACAACGCGGCGCTGGTGACGGCGGCCCGCGACCTGATCAGCACCGGAGGCCGGTAGCGCCACGCGCCCACCGCCAACGCCGCACGCCATGTCGCGGTCACGCCTCATGTCGCGGTCACGCCTCCTCGTCGCGCCCGCGCGCCCCCGCTCCCCCTGCGGCACCCTGGAGTGATGGCCATGGACCCCGTCGACGCGCTGGAACGGATCGCCTTCCTGCTGGAGCGGGGGCAGGCGGCCACCTACCGCGTGAAGGCGTTCCGTACCGCGGCCCGGGCCGTCGCGGGCATCCCGCGGGACACCCTGCGCCGCCAGGCCGAGGCGGGGACGCTTGCCGCGACGGAAGGACTGGGGCCGAAGACGTCGCACGTCGTGGCGGAGGCGCTGGACGGGCGGACACCCGGTTACCTGGCCCGGCTGGAGGCCGACGCGGAACAACCGCTGACCGAGGGCGGCGAACGGCTGCGCGAGAAGCTGCGCGGCGACTGCCACACGCACTCCGACTGGTCCGACGGCGGCAGCCCGATCGCGACGATGGCGCGGGCCGCGGCCACGGAGATCGGCCACGAGTGGACCGTGCTCACCGACCACTCCCCCAGGCTGACGGTGGCGAACGGCCTGACCGCCGCGCGGCTGCGCGAGCAGCTCGACGTGGTGGCCGGGGTGAACGAGGAGCTGGCGCCGTTCCGGCTGCTGACCGGCATCGAGTGCGACATCCTCGACGACGGCTCGCTGGACCAGGACCCGGAGCTGCTCGCCGAGCTGGACGTGGTGGTCGCCTCGGTCCACTCCAAGCTGGGGATGGACCCGCCCGCGATGACCCGGCGGCTGATCGCGGCGGTCAGCGATCCGCTGGTCGACGTGCTGGGGCACTGCACCGGGCGGCGGGTCACCGGCCGCAGCCGTCCCCCGTCCCGCTTCGACGCCGCCGAGGTCTTCGCCGCCTGCGCCGAGCACGGCACGGCCGTCGAGATCAACAGCCGGCCCGACCGGCTGGACCCGCCCCGCGCGCTCCTGCGCCAGGCGCTGGAGGCGGGCGTGTACGTCGCCGTCGACAGCGACGCCCACGCCCCGGGCCAGCTCGACTGGCAGATCTTCGGCTGCGCGCGGGCCGAGGAGTGCGGGGTGCCGGCGGAACGTGTCGTGACCACGTGGGACGTCGACCGGCTGCTCGCCTGGACCGGCGCCTGACAGGGCCGTCCTCCACCCGCGGATGCCATGTCCGATTTCCGCCAGCAACGGCCCCGTGCGGGCCGCAGGATGGTGAGTGCGAGACAGTGAACCACCGCGAGGACGGAAGAGGGACGTGTCATGACGGTCCGCACGACGATCGACAGCCCGCTGGGCGAACTGCTGCTGGTGGGCGAGGAGTCCGCGACCGCGAACGGCGGTTTCGCCGTCGCCTCGCTCTCCCTCGCCGACCACGCCACGCCCGCCCCGCCCGCCGTCCCCGCGGACGTGCGGCGCGACGCCGACGCGCTGGCCGAGCCGGTGCGTCAGCTGGCCGACTACTTCCGCGGCGAGCGCCGCGTCTTCGACCTGGAGTACACGGTGACCGGCACCGCGTTCCGGCAGCGGGTGTGGCGGGCGCTGGAGGAGATCCCGTACGGCACCACGGTGACGTACGGCGAGATCGCCGAACGGATCGGCGCGCCGCGTGCGGCGGTACGGTCCGTGGGCGCCGCGATCGGCGCCAACCCGCTGCTGGTGCTGCGCCCGTGCCACCGCGTGATCGGCGCCGACGGCACGCTCACCGGCTACGCGGCCGGTCTGGAGCGCAAGGAGTGGCTGCTCACGCACGAGGGCGCGCTCCAGCCGACCCTGGTCTGACCGCCTCCTGACCGCCTCCAGCCCGGATCAGGCCGGTTCGGGCGACGGTTCCCCGGCGAGGTGCCGTACGCCGGAGCGCACCGCCCACCGGAAGACGGCGACCGCGACGACGGCGACGGTCACGGAGTCGTACGGCGCGGGAAGACGGTCCGACCCCTTGAAGCTGCCCAGCCAGGACAGCAGGGTGAGCACCGCGAGGTAGGCCACCAGCCAGGCGCCGTCGCGCAGTTCGTCGCCGAGCGAGCGAGCCGCGGTCGCCGGGTCGCGGCGCAGCAGCAGGAAGAGCGGCAGCCCGGCGAGCACCAGCGGCAGCGCGAGCCGCAGGTCGTGCCAGCCGGACCAGTAGACGAACTCACTGGCCACCATGAAGCTGACCGGCGCGATCCAGCGCAGCCCCGGCACCCAGCCGCTCGTGCGGGCGCCGGGCGCGGCGCGGAAGACGCCCGCGGCCACCGCGGAGGCGCCGTAGATCAGCAGGTACATGTCGCCCATGACGCTGACGATGTTCTGCCAGCTGCCGAACGGCAGCAGGAAGACCACGATGACGGCGAGGTTGAGGGCGAGCGCCCGGTGCGGGATGCCGCGGCGCGGGTCCACCCGCATCACGGGTCGCGGCAGCAGCCCGTTCTTGGCGAGCGCGTAGGTGTGCCGGGCGTCGATGGCCACGCCCACGTACGCGGAACCGCCCGGGGACAGGACGGCGTCGGCGTACAGCAGGCTGGAGAGCCACTGGAGGTTGAGCAGCAGCGCGAGTTGGCCGAACGGCGAGTCGAAGTCGACGCCCTTCCAGCCGTGCGCGAGCAGCGAGTCGGGGACGGTGAACAGGAAGGCCAGTTGCAGCGCCAGGTACATCAGCACCGCGAGGACGATGCCGGCCAGCACCGAGGCGGGCACCGTGCGGCGCGGGTTGCGGGCCTCGCCGGAGAAGTCCAGCGGCGCCTGGAAGCCGTTGACGGAGTAGACGATGCCGCCGCCGGCCAGGGCGCTCAGGCAGGCGGCGTAGCCGTAGGGCGCGAAGCCGCCGTGCGCGGTGAGCCGTCCGGAGTGGAATCCGGAGGCGAACAGCGCGGCGACGGTGACGACCGGCACCACGATCTTGAAGACCGACACCACGTTGTTGAGCCGGGCGAAGACCCGCACCGCGAACCAGTTGAGGCCGGTCAGCACGATGCTCAGGCCCAGCGCGACGCCGAGTCCCGAGGCGGTCAGGGTGTGGCCGTTGTAGATCCAGGGCAGGTAGTGCGCCGCGTACTGCATGATCGCGCTGATCTCCGCCGCGGTGCCGCCCACCGACAGCAGCACCGACCAGCCGATCATCGTGCCGACGAGCCGCCCGCTGGCGTACAGCGGCCAGCGTGCGGTGCCGCCGCCCTCCGGCCGGGACGCGCCGAGTTCGACCATGACCAGGGCCACCAGCGCGCACAGCACGCCCGCGCCGATCCACGACAACAGGGCCGCTGGGCCAGCGGTCTGGGCCGCGTACATGGCGGCGAACAGCCAGCCGGAGCCGACGATGTTGGAGAAGCCGATGGCCGTCAGGCCCCAGAACCCCAGGTCGTGGCGGAGCCTGCGCTCCTCGGTGTGGACGGCCGCCTGTCGGCCGGGTCGTGGCGACGCGGCGGCGTCGCCCGGCGGTTGGCCATCCGGCACGCTGCGGCTCCTCGGTTCGGTGTGCCCGCTCCTGTGTCGGCACCAGCCTGCCACCACGGTGCCCCGCGGGCCGGGTACCACCGCTCGCGGCGGTCGTCGTCCGTGGCGTCCGTCCGCTCCGACGGACCGTCGCCCCGGTTCGTACGACAGGATGTTCGTCGTCTCGGGTGCGCGGGCGCGGGCGCGCCGGATGCGGTCTGGCGTTCGGCGGGTGTCGGGTGCGGCGCCGGGTTAACGGCGGCGGGTCAGGCCTGGAGTGTCGCGCGGTCGCCCATGACGATCACCGGATGATCGGCCGGGTCGAGCGTCCTGAGCAGGTCGACCATGTGGGCACTGGAGAGCGACACGCAGCCGTGGGTGGGGCCGCCGTGGTCCACGTGCACCCACAGGCCCTGGCCGCGACTCGGCCCGAGCGGGGCACGGGGGTCGAGCGGCGTGGAGCCGGGGACGCGGT
The DNA here is from genome assembly GCF_019890615.1 of Streptantibioticus parmotrematis. Lineage (GTDB taxonomy): Bacteria > Actinomycetota > Actinomycetes > Streptomycetales > Streptomycetaceae > Streptantibioticus_D > Streptantibioticus_D parmotrematis. The sequence continues at coordinate 16,762 of NZ_JAINVZ010000023.1, forward strand.
TGTAGTCGATGGCGACGACGTAGTCGAAGGCGCCGGTCAGCGGCTCGCCCTCGAAGCCGGTCCCGCCCGCCTGGAACGCGGTGGAGTGGTCGTAGGGCAGCTTGGTGCCGGGGTTGGCGTTCAGGCCGCCGGCGGCGGTGAGGGTGAACACGCCGACGGGGCTGCGCAGGTCGCCCTCGTGGTGGTCGGTGCCCCAGCCGCGCAGCGCGTTGTGCGCGGCCCAGGTGGCGCCGGGCTGCCAGCGCCCTGAGGCGTCGCGCTGCCACAGCACGACCGTGGACGTGGAGGAGTCGGCCGAGGCGCCGGTGACCACGAGGGCCTGGCGGGCGTCGGCCGGGATGCGGGCGCCGAACTTCGGCCCGACGCCGGGCAGCAGCGCGGCGCGGCCGGCGGGTGCGATGTCGCGGGCGGTCTGCGGCGCCGGGCGCCGCGGTGGTTCGGCGGTCGCCTGGACGTGGGTGTGCGGCAGGCCGCGCAACGCGGCGGTGCCCACCACGCCGATGCCGACGCAGGCGAAGGCGGCGACCCGCAGCTTGCGCGCCTTGCCGCTCTTGCGCGGCGCGCGGTGGCGGGCGCGGGGCGCGCCTGGCTGTCTCGGCGGCGGCACCGCGACACCGGGCGGCACCGCCGCGCCGGGATGGTGGTCCTCGCCCCCGGCGGAGCCGGACGGCGACGGCGAATCGTCCTCGGACAACGGTTCGCCGACGACAGCGGCTGGTCGGGGCACGTCTCCTCCTTGGCGGTCCGGTCGGTCCCACACCATAGACGTGCGAGCTCGTCAGCTTCGAACCGCGTCCCGGCTGATGCCGTTTGACGACGGTTCGCGTGCGGCGCCCGTTACACCCGCAAGTGACCGTTCCGCCCATATGGTCTTACCGCCGGAGCCGTAGCGGGTCCCCCAGCGGTCGGTGAGGCAGCCGACCAGGTACAGCCCGCGGCCGCCTTCGTCCATCAGTCGGGCGTGGCGCAGATGCGGGGAGGTGCTGCCGGTGTCGGACACCTCGCAGATCAGCGCGTGGTCGTAGATGAGGCGCAGCCGCACTGGGCCGCCGCCGTAGCGCACGGCGTTGGTGACCAGTTCGCTGACGACGAGTTCGGTGGGGAACAAAGCCTCCGACAGGTGCCAGGTGTCCAACTGCCGCGCGGTGAGCGTCCGGGCGCGACTCGGGGCCTCGGCAGTGGCGGGCAGCTCCCAGGAGGCGACCCACCGCGGGTCGACGACACGGGTACGGGCCAGCAGCAGCGCGATGTCGTCGCGGGAGCGGTCCTCGGCCCCGGAGGGCGGCAGGGCGGCCAGCACGCCGTCGCACAGGCTCGCCAGCGGCAGGCCGGTACGCTCCAGCACCCGGGCCATCGCCTCCTGCGCCGCTTCGGGGCCGCCGGCGCGCAGGGCCAGCAGGCCGTCGGTGTAGAGGGCGAGGAGAGTGCCCTCGGGCAGCGTCAGTTCGGCGCACTCGAAGCCCGTGCCGCCGAGTCCCAACGGCGGGTTGTCGGGCAGGCGGGGGAAGTCTGCGCGGCCGTCGGGGCGGACGATCGCGGGCGCCGGGTGCCCCGCGCGGGCGATGGTGCAGCGGCGCGAGACCGGGTCGTAGACGACGTACAGGCAGCTGGCCGCGACGATGCGGTCGGTCTCGTCGTCGGCCAGCCGGATCACCAAGTCGTCCAGTCTGGCCAGCAGTTCGTCGGGGGCCAGGTCGAGGTCGGCGAGGGTGTGGACGGCGGTGCGCAGCCTGCCCATCGTCGCGGCGGCGTGCACCCCGTGCCCGGCGACGTCACCGACGACGAGGGCGACGCGGGCGCCGGACAGCTGGATGACGTCGAACCAGTCGCCGCCCACGCCCGCCTCGCTGTCGGCGGGCAGATAGCGGTGGTGCACCTCGACAGCGTTGGTGGCCTTGACGTCGTGCGGCAGCAGACCGCGTTGCAGGGTGAGCGCCACCGCCCGGCTCTCCGTCAACTGCCGTTCGCTCACCCGGGCGCGGCTGATGAGCACGCCGATGACGGCCGCCGCGGCGACGATGCCGAGTTTGATCAGCCACACGGCGGTGTCGCCCGCGGGCACCCGGTAGTGGGCCAGGGCGAAGAAGGCCACGCAGGCGCCGCCGACCAGCGTGGTGGTGCCGACGTTGTGCACCGCCGCCGACAGCAGCGGGACGACGGCGAGCAGCAGCCCGTAGTGACTGTGCGGGTTGGATCCGAAGACCACGACCACGCAGCCCGCCAGGGCCACGAACGGCGAGATCCACAGGAGGTTCACGCGCCCGTCCCATGCGGACCCCGACACGCGCGAAGCGGCGGCCATCTCGAGACCTCCTCGTCCTGTCATCGTACGCCGCATACGTGCACCAATCGGGACGTATCCTCATCCATGACAGACGCCTGCCGGGATCTCGCGGTTCCCGGCGCAGGGGGCGGCGGGAGGCAGGAGAGGCGGCGGGAAGGCGACGGGCATGCGCTACCAGGACCGCGCGCAGGCGGGACGTGAGCTGGCGCGACGGCTGCGGGAGACGCGCGAGCGCGGCGGGCTGCCCGGGGGGACGGTCGTGCTGGCGCTGCCGCGCGGCGGGGTGCCGGTCGCCGCCGAGGTCGCGCGGGCGCTGGACGCCCCGCTGGACGTGCTGATCGTCCGCAAGATCGGCGCCCCGCAGCACGAGGAGTACGCCATCGGCGCGCTCGCGGGCGACGACCCGCCGTACGTCGACGAGTCCGCCGTGGCCGCGCTGCGCCTTGCACCGGAGGAACTGGACGCGCGCGTGGCGGCGGAACGGGCCGAGGCCCGGCGGCGCGAGGAGTGCTACCGGCGTGGCCGCCCGGCGCCGGACCTCACCGGCCGGTCGGTGGTCGTGGTCGACGACGGTCTGGCCACCGGCGCGACGGCCCGGGTGGCGCTGCGCCACGTGCGGGGCGCCCGGCCGCGGCGGCTGGTGCTCGCGGTCCCGGTGGGCGAGGCCGGGGCGGTCGCCGCGCTGGGCGAGGAGGCAGACGAGGTGGTGTGCGGATACCGGCCGCCGCGGTTCATGGCGGTCGGCGAGTGGTACGACGACTTCCGGCAGCTGACGGACGCCGAGGTGCTGGACGTCCTGGACGCCCAGGACGGCCGTTCGCCCGGCGGCTGAGGCCCGGTGCGCGCCCGGACGCGCCGCGCCTGGCACCGGACGACGGCCCGGCGCGCGCCGGGCGGGCGGCCCCCTTCACGCACCGGACGGCGGCGGCCGTATGGCCGGGCGGCGTCCTTCGGGCCGAGACTGGATCCATGGCCCGGCCCAACGACGAGGTGGCGGCGGTCCTGCAGGAGTACGCCGACCTGCTCGCCATCACCGGCGGTGACGCGTTCAAGTCCCGCGCGTACGAGAAGGCGGCCCGGGCGCTCGCCGGCCACCCGGCGGACGTCTCGCGGATGGACGCCAAGGCGCTGCGGGCGGTCCCCAACGTCGGCGCGTCGATCGCCGAGAAGGTCGTCGCGTACTTCCGCGACGGCTCCGTCCCGGAGCTGGACCAGGCGAGGAAGAGCGTGCCGGCCGGGGTGCGGGAGCTGGTCGCGATCCCGGCGCTGGGCCCGAAGAAGGCCATGACGCTCTACCAGGACCTCGGCATCTCCTCGGTGGACGAGCTGGCCGGGGCGATCCGCTCGGAGCGGCTGCGCGGCCTGAAGGGCTTCGGGCCGAAGACCGAGGAGAACCTGCTGCACGGCATCGCGCTGCTGCGCCAGTCGGGGCAGCGCGTCCCGCTGGGCACCGCGATGGCGGTCGCCGAGGAGGTGGTGGCCGCGCTCACCGAGGTGCCGGGGTGCGAGCGGTGCGCGTACGCGGGATCGCTGCGCAGGATGCGCGAGACCATCGGCGACGTGGACGTGCTGGTCGCGGCCGACGACTCCGGGCCTGTGATGGAGGCGTTCACCGCCCTGCCGTTCGTCACCGAGATCGTGGCGCACGGCGCCAAGAAGACCTCCGTACGCACCACCGAGGGGCTCCAGATCGACCTGCGCGTGCTGCCCGCGGACGCCTGGGGCGCCGGGATGGTGTACTTCACCGGCTCCAAGGCGCACAACGTCCACGTCCGGCAGATCGCCGTGCGCGACGGCCTGAAGCTGTCGGAGTACGGCCTGTTCGACACCGAGTCCGGCGAGCGGGTCGCCTCCGCGACCGAGGAGGACGTCTACGCGCGGCTGGGCCTGCCGTGGATCCCGCCGACGCTGCGCGAGGACCGCGGCGAGGTGGCCGCCGGGCTCGCGGGCGAGCTGCCGGACGTGGTGACCCGCGATGCCCTGCGCGGCGACCTGCACACCCACACCGACCTCACCGACGGCGTGGCCACGCTGGAGGAGATGGTCCTCGCGGCGTCGCGGCTCGGCTACGCGTACTACGCGGTCACCGACCACGCGCCGGACCTGTTCATGCAGCGGATGACCGACGCCAAGATGCTGGCGCAGCGCGAACGGGTGCGGGAGCTGGACGGCCGCCACCGGCGGATGCGGCTGCTGCACGGCACCGAACTGAACATCGGGCCGGACGGCGCGGTGGACTGGCCGCCTCAGTTCCTGGCGGGGTTCGACCTATGCGTGGCGTCGGTGCACTCGCACTTCGCCCTCTCGCGCGACGCGCAGACCCGCCGCCTGCTGCGGGCCTGCGAGAACCCGTACGTCAACGTCATCGGCCATCCGACCGCCCGCCGCCTCGGCAAGCGCACCGGCATCGACGCCGACCTGGACGCGGTGTTCGCCGCCTGCGCCCGCACCGGCACCGCGCTGGAGATCAACGGCCAGCCGGAACGCCTGGATCTGGGCGACGAGGAGATCCTGCGGGCGCGGCAGTACGGGGTGAGGTTCGCCGTGGACAGCGACGCCCACTCCACGCCCGGCCTGGACTACGTGCGCTACGGCGTCGGCACCGCCCAGCGCGGCTGGCTCACCGCCGACGACGTGATCAACACCTGGCCGCTGCGCAAGCTCAAGCGCTTCCTGCGCAAGGAGGGCCGCGAGGAGACCTCGGGCTAGGCGGCCGGCGGCGGGGAGGCCGGGGCGAGCGCGAGTGCCGGTTCGGTCAGCGCGAACGCGGTGTTGACCAGGGCGACGTGGGTGAAGGCCTGCGGGGTGTTGCCCAGTTGGCGGCCGGCGGCCGGGTCCCACTCCTCCGACAGCAGCCCCAGGTCGTTGGCGGAGGCCAGCGCCCGTTCGAACAGCTCGTGCGCCTCGCCGCGCCGCCCGATCGCGGCCAGCGCGTCGGCGAGCCAGAAGGAGCAGGCCAGGAACGCGCCCTCGGTGCCGGGCAGTCCGTCGCAGGCGGTGCCGCCGGAGCGTGCGGGCGGATAGCGGCGCACGAAGCCGCCGTCGTCCAGCTCGTCGCGCACCGCCTCGACGGTGCGCACCACCCTGGGGTCGTCCGGCGGCAGGAAGCCGGTCCTGACGACGAACAGCGTGGCCGCGTCCAGCTCGCGGCCGCCGTAGTGGGCGGTGAAGACGCCGCGGCCCGGGTCGTAGGCGCGGGCGCAGACGTCGGCGTGGATGGCGTCGCGCACCGCGCGCCAGCGGTCGATGGGGGCGGGCAGCCCGGTGGTCTCGGCCATCCGCACCGCGCGGTCGGCGGCCACCCAGGCCAGCACCTTGGAGTGGGTCCAGTGCCTGCGTTCGCCGCGCACCTCCCACAGGCCCTCGTCCGCGTCGCCCCAGTGGGCCTCCAGATGGCGCATCAGGGTGCGCAGCAGGCCCCAGACCCGGCGTTCCATCGGGATCCCGGCACGCAGCGCGAGGTAGAGGGTGTCCACGACCTCGCCGTAGACGTCGAGCTGGAGCTGCCCCACGGCGGCGTTGCCCAGCCGTACCGGCGCGGAGCCCTGGTGGCCGGGCAGCCAGTCGGCCACGGTCTCGGGCAGCCGCCGCTCACCGGCGACGCCGTAGACGCTCTGCAGGTCGCCGGGCTCGCCCGCGACGGCCCGCACCAGCCAGTGCCGCCAGGCCTCCGCCTCCTCGCGGAACCCGCCGCGCAGCAGGGCGGACAGCGTCATGCTGGAGTCGCGCAGCCAGCAGAAGCGGTAGTCCCAGTTGCGCACCCCGCCGAGGGTCTCCGGCAGCGAGGTGGTCGGGGCGGCGACGATGCCGCCGGTGGGCGCGTAGGCGAGCGCCTTGAGGGTGATCAGCGACCGCAGGACGGCGCCGCGCCACGGACCCCGGTAGCGGCACCCCTCGGTCCAGCGGCGCCACTCCCGGACGGTCTGCTCCAGCTCGCGATCCGGGTCGACCCGGTGGACGGTGCGCAGGTGGGAGGGCTGCCAGGTCAGGACGAACGGCACGCGGTCACCCGCCCGTACGGTGAATTCCGAGCGGGTGGCGCCGTCGTGCCCGAAGGTGTGCACACCGGCCGGGACCCGCAGCCAGGCCGAGTCGGGCCCCGCGGTGGCGACGCGGTGGTGCTCGGTGCGCCGCACCCAGGGCGTCACGCGTCCATAGTTGAAGCGCGGGCGCAGGTCGCCGCGCATCGGCACGACGCCGCGCAGTCCTTCGACGATGCGCAGCAGGCGGGGCGCGCGGTCGCGGTGCGGCATGAAGTCGGTGACCCGCACGGCCCCGGTGGCGGTCTGCCAGAACGTCTCGAGCACCAGGCTGTCGCCCCGGTAGGCCCGGCTCTCGCAGGTGTCGGCGCCGACCGGCGCGAGCCGCCAGCCGCCGTGCCGCTCGTCGCCGAGCAGGGCCGCGAAGCAGGCGGGCGAGTCGAACCTCGGCAGGCACAGCCAGTCCACACCGCCGTCCCGTCCCACCAGGGCGGCGGTCTGCAGATCGCCGATCAGGGCGTAGTCCTCGATGCGTCCCGGCATGCCGGCTCCGTCCGGTGCGGTGCGGCTTCGCCGTGCTCCATTCTCCCGCCGGGGCGCCCGGGTTCGCCAACGGTCCCCGGCGGCACGCGGGCGCCGCCGCCCGGTGCGGCGGACCGGTGCGGCGCGGTGCCCGCCCGGTTGCGGCGGGTGGGTGACGGGGGCAGGCTTTCTGTGGCCGAGGGTGGACCTGTCGGCCGAGAAGGGGTGCTCGCATGAAGCGACCGAGGTGGATTCCGGAAGGGACGGATCAGGAGACGCCGAACGTCGCCCGGGTCTACGACTGCTACCTCGGCGGGTCGCACAACTTCGCCGCCGACCGGGAGATGGCCCGCAAGGCCGTGGAGCTGTGGCCCGAACTCCCCAAGATCATGCGCGCCAACCGGGGGTTCCTGCGGCGGGCCGTGCAGTACCTGGCGGAGCGGGGCTTCACCCGGTTCCTGGACATCGGCTCCGGTATCCCCACCTTCGGCGCGGTCCACGAGGTCGCCCGCCGGATCCAGCCGGATGCGCGAGTGGTCTACGTGGACATCGACCCGGTCGCGGTCGCGCACAGCAGGCTGATCCTGGAGGGCGACGAGCGGGCGGCGGTGATCGAGGCGGACATGCGCGAGCCGCGCGCCCTGCTCGCGGATCCGGCGGTGGCGGACCTGCTGGCGGCGGGCGAGCCGGTGGCGGTGCTGCTGGTGGCGGTGCTGCACTTCGTCCGCGACGAGGAGGACCCGGTCGGCATCGTGCGCGTGCTGCGCGACGCCATGCCGCCGGGCAGCGCGCTGGTGCTCTCCCACGCCTCGTTCGAGGGCCGCCCGGACCAGGCGGGCCCGCACCAGGACCTGTACGCGCGCACCCCGACCCCGTTGACGATGCGGTCCCGGGAGGACGTCGTGCGGCTCTTCGACGGTTTCGAGCTGATCGAGCCCGGGGTGGTCTACCTGCCCGAATGGCGTCCCGAGCGCCCGGAGTCGGTGGGGCCGCACCCCGAGCGCATGACCGGGCTGGCAGGGGTGGGGCGTCTGTCGTGAGCGCCGCACCGACGGCGGGCCACGCCGCCGCGCAGGCCGGATTCGAGGAGGCGTGGGCCCGGCTGCTACGGGAGGGCCACGGGGCCGCGGTCCATCCGGGCACCCTCGGCCGCGTCGTGTCACGCACCATCGAACTGCTGGGCCGGGCACGGGATGCCGAACCGTTCGACCCGGCCCCCGCCGAGCAGGCCGGGGCGCTGCTGGTGGAGGCGCACTTCACCGACGCGGCGGTGCTGGCCCGGGCCGTGGAACTGCTGCTGGGCCATCCGGCGGGCGAGCACGCCCCCAAGGTGGCCGGCGCGTTCGCGTCCGGCTGGACGGTGGCGCTGCGCGACCGCACGCTGCGCGAGCAGGAGGCGATCCGCCTCGCCGCCGACCTGGCCCGCAAGGGCGCGGAGAAGGCCCTGTACGCGTCGGAGGCGCGGTTCCGGGCGGTCTTCGAGAGCGCCGCGATCGGCATCGGCATCGGCGACGTGAACGGCAACATCCTGGCCGTCAACCGGGCGTTGCAGGAGATGTTCGGCGCCCGGCCGCAGGACATGCGGGACCTGCGGGTCCCCGAGCTGGTGCACCCGGAGGACACGCCCGGGGTGTGGGAGGCGTACGACGACCTGGTCAACGGCAGGCGCGAGCACTTCCAGTTCGACAAGCCGTACTACCGCCGCGCCGGCGGCGTGATCTGGACGCATCTGACGGTCTCGCTGATCCGGGACGAGGAGGGCGTGCCGCGTTACCAGGTGGCGATGCTGGAGGACATCACCGACCGGCACCGGCTCCAGGAGCGGCTGCGCTTCCAGGCGACCCACGACCCGCTGACCGGGCTGCCGAACCGGGCGGAGTTCTTCGAGCGGCTGGAGCGGATCTTCGACTCGCCGGAGCCCGGTGCCCGGTTCGGGCTGTGCTCGGTGGACCTCGACGGCTTCAAGGCCATCAACGACAGCCTCGGGCACGAGACCGGCGACCAGTTGCTGGCGGCGGTCGCGGAACGGCTCGCCTCGACGGTGGCACCGCTGGGACACCTGGTGGCGCGGCTGGGCGGCGACGAGTTCGTGGTGCTGCTGGAGAGCTGCCTGGGGCACCAGGAGAGCGTCGCGGTGGCGAAGACGGTGCTGGACGCGCTCTCCCAGCCGTTCCTGATCGGTGACCAGAAGCTCGCGGTGCGCGCGAGCGTCGGCGTGCTGGAACGCCCGGTCGCGGCGACCACCCCCGGGGCGGCCATGCGCGCCGCCGACCTGACGCTGTACCGGGCGAAGAAGGAGGGGCGGGGGCGATGGACGCTGTTCGACCCCAAGCGCAACGCGGTGGCGGTCAGCCGGTACGCGATGTCGGTGCGGATGCCGATGGCGCTGGACCGAGGCGAGTTCTTCATCGACTACCAGCCGTTGTGCTCGCTGCGGGACGGCTCGCTGGCCGCGGTCGAGGCGCTGGTGCGCTGGCGCCATCCCGAGCTGGGGGTCCTGGGACCGGACGAGTTCGTGGCGACGGCGGAGGAGACCGGGCTGATCATCCCGCTGGGCCGGTGGGTGCTGGAGCAGGCCTGCGACCAGGCGGCGCGGTGGGCGCGCCGGTTCGGTCCCGGGACGCCGAAGATGAACGTGAACCTGGCCGTGCGTCAGGCCAGGAACGCGGCGCTGGTCTCGGACGTCGACCGGGTGCTGCGCGGCACCGGTCTCGATCCCTCGGGGCTCCAGCTGGAGATCACCGAGAGCGCGGTGCTGGGGCCGCGCGACCACGCTTTGCAGGCGATGCACGCGCTGGTGGACATGGGGGTGTCGCTGACCGTGGACGACTTCGGCACCGGCTGGTCGAACCTGGCGTACCTGCGCGACCTGCCGGTCTCGGGGCTGAAGATCGCCGGGTCGTTCATCTCCGACGTGCACGACCGGCCGAGCCCGCACGACGGCGGCGACGGCGAGTTGCTCGGCTGGCGGATCGTCAGCGGCCTGGTGTCGCTGGCGCACACCCTGGGCCTGACGGTGACCGCCGAGGGCGTGGAGACCGCGGCGGACGCCGAACGGCTGCGGGCGATGGGGTGCGACTGGGCGCAGGGCTGGTACTACGGCCGGCCGACCCGGCCGGAGGAGATCACCCGGCGCATCGCGGAGGGGCTCGGTGACCCCCGGGTACGGCGCGCCTGAGACCGCGCCAGGCCCTTCGTTCGCGACACACCACACTTTTCGTAAACAAACGGCAAAATAGCCGCAAATCAGACAAACGCCCTTGACCTGACCCAACTGCCCTGCCAATGTGGGGGTCCTGGCACCGCGATCGGTACGAACGCAAGATCGCATCCGGCGCGGAGAGCACATTCGCCAGTTGTGGTGGTCGACGCATCACGCGTCCGAGTCCGACAGACGCACCTGCGCGTCCGGGGCGAACCGCCGGGGCCCATCCCCGCCCCCGTCGCTCCGTAGGTCGCACTCCCCTTCCGGTACGGGGGCCGGCGCACGTCCTCGCGGCGCACGCCGAACGCCGGCGTACGTACGTCATCGCCGGCCCGCCCCTCGTCACGTGTCCGGGCCCGTCCGCGCCCGATCGGCGGTCGGGGCCCGTGAGCCTCCCGTTAGGCAGCCCTCCCATGAGCACGCCCCTGCCCTCCCACGCGGTCCAGCGCGCCGCGCACGACGGCCGGCCGCTGCGCCGCGCGAGCGACCGCGTCGCCGAGCACCAGCCGCTGCGTCGCGCGACCGACGCCGCCGTGATCCGACGCACCGTCAGCCTGGTCATCCCCGCCCACAACGAGGCCCGCAACGTGCCGTGGGTCTTCAACCAGATCCCGTCCTGCGTCGACGAGGTGATCCTCGTGGACGGCGGCTCCGACGACGCCACGGTGCGGATGGCCGCGCACTGCCTGCCGACCGTGCGCAGCATCCAGCAGGACGGCCCGGGCAAGGGCGCCGCGCTGCGCACCGGGTTCCGGGCGGCCACCGGCGAGTACGTGGTGATGATGGACGCGGACGGCAGCATGTGGCCCGGCGAGATACCGCACTACCTGCACTTCCTCGACAACGGCTACGACTTCGTCAAGGGCTCCCGGTTCATCGCGGGCGGCGGTTCGCTCGACCTGACACGCGTCAGGTCGCTGGGCAACCAGCTGCTGCTCACCGTCGTCAACCGCGTCTACCACGCCACCCTCACCGACCTGTGCTACGGCTTCTGTGCCTTCCGGCGCAGCTTCCTCGACGAACTCGACCCGCGTTCCGCCGGGTTCGAGATCGAGGCGGAGCTGATCGCGCACGCGCTGCGCTCCGGACTGCGGGTCGCGGAGGTGCCGAGCCTCGAACTTCCCCGCCGCAGTGGGCGTTCGCATCTCCACGCGGTCTCCGACGGCCGCCGGGTGCTGCGCACCCTGATCGCCGAACGCCCCGGCGCCCGGCGCTCCTCCCCCCTGGGGGCGGGGAAGCGATGACCGGCCCCGGCCGACGCGCTCCGGCGGCCTGCCCCGGCCTCGCCGCCCGCGACTCGCTCTACACCCCCGCCCACGTCGTGGACGTGGACCTGGAGGCGCCCGGTGAGCCCCGCTCGCCCGGCGGGGCCAGGACCGACGCGCCGGGCGGACGCGTGTTGGCGTTGGTGCGGCTGCACGGGCACCCGCTCGGACTGGTCAGCGTCGACGGTGACTTCACGGACACCGTGCGGCTCGGCCTCGCGCTGGCCGACGCCGCCCATCGCCACCTGGCCGCACCGCTCGCACCGCGGGTCGTGCGCCGGGCCGCACCGCCACGACTCCACGGGACGGCGGGCGCGCCCGCCGTCAGCGTGGTCGTCGCCACCCACGACCGGCCCTGGATGCTGCGGCGGTGCCTCGACTCGTTGCTGCGCTGCGACCACCCCTCGTACGAGGTGATCGTGGTCGACAACGCCCCCGCCGACGACGCCACCCGACAGCTGGTCGAAGACCGGTACCGGGACCGGGTGCGCTACCTGACCGAGCCGGTGCCGGGTCTCGGCCGGGCCCACAACCGCGGGCTCGCCGTGGCCCGCGGCCGCATCTGCGCCTTCACCGACGACGACACCCTGGCCGACCCCGGCTGGCTGTCCGCGCTCCAGGACGCCTTCGACGACCCGGCGCACCGAGAAGGCAATGGCGGCGGCCCCGGCTGCGTGACCGGGCTGATCCTGCCCGCCGAGCTGGAGACGCCCGCGCAGTCCGCGCTGGAACGGCACGGCGGCTTCGGCAAGGGCTTCACCCCGCGCGCCTGGTCGCTGCGGGACCCGCCGCCCGATCCGCTCTTCCCGTTCACCGCCGGGCGGTTCGGCTCCGGCGCCAACATGGCGTTCCGCACCGACGTCCTGCGTTCCCTCGGCGGCTTCGACCCGGCGACCGGCACCGGGACCCCCGCCCGCGGCGGCGACGACCTCCTGGCGTTCTTCCAGGTGATCCGTGCCGGGCACCGCGTCGTCTACCAGCCGGACGCCGTCATCTGGCACCGCCACCGCCGCACCGACGACGCTCTGGCCGCCCAGGCGTTCGGCTACGGCGCCGGGTTCGGCGCGTTCCTCGCCGCCGCGGTCCGGCACCGTCCCGGCACGCTGCCCGCTCTGCTGCGCCGCCTGCCGCGCGGCGTCGCCCACGCGGCGGCCAGGGCCCGGGCGCGCGCGGCCGCCGACGGTCCGTTGCCCGGACCGGCGGACGCCGCCGTGCTGACCCGCCTGGAACTACGGGGGCTGCTGTACGGGCCGTTCGGCTACCTGCGCAGCGTGCTCGCCGCCCGCCGCGCCGACCGTCTCCCCCGCTCCCCGGACCCGGTGGGTGCGTGATGCCGATGGCCTCGCGCACCGCTCCCCCGGCGCCGCCGCAGGGCGCCACGCCCGCGCGGTCCTACCCGGCCGTGCTGCGCGGGCGGGTGCGCGCCGCGCTGTCGTACGAGCCGCTGCTGCGCAACGGCCATGTCCTGACGCTCAGTTCGCTCATGACCGCGGGGCTCGGCGCGATCTTCTGGGTGCTGGCCACCCACTGGTACAGCGCGGCGACCGTGGGTCGCAGCTACGCCGTGATCGCCGCGGTGTCGCTGCTCGCGGGCGTCGGACAGCTCAATCTCGCCGACGTCCTGGTGCGTTTCGTTCCCACCGCCGGGCGCCACACCCGCCGGGTCGTGCTGCGCTGCTACGGGGCGTCCCTCGCGTGCACCGCGATGGTGGCCGCGTGCTTCCTCCTCGTGATCCCGGCCGTCACCCCGGGTCTGGACTTCCTGCGCGGGCCGGTCGCCGGTCCCTGCTTCGTGGCGGCGACCGCCGGGTACGCGCTGTTCATCGTGCAGGACGGCGCGTTGACCGGTCTGCGACGCACCCACTGGGTGCTGGGCGAGAACGCGTTGTTCGCCGTCGTCAAGACCGCGCTGCTGCCGCTGGCCGCCGGGCTGGTGTTCGCCTCCGGCATCCTGCTGTCGTGGACCGGGGCGCTGGCCGTCTCCCTGGTCGTGACCAACGTCTACCTGCTGCGCCACGCGGTGCCCGCGCACGAGCGCGCCGGCCCCGAACTCGGCGCGCCGCCCGCCCGCCTGCTGGGGTACGCGGCGGCCGACTACGTGGGGGCGTTCTTCCGGCTCGCCGCGTACAACGTGGTGCCGTTGCTGGTCCTGGACGAGCTGGGGGACGCGAAGAACGCCTACTTCTCGATCGCCTGGGTCATCGCGTACACCCTCTACCTGGCCGCGTACAACATGGGCAGTTCGCTCATCGTGGAGGCGGCACACGCGCCGGAGCGGCTGGCCGAGCAGGCCCACCGGGTGCTGCGGCACTGCGGCGGGCTGCTGGTGGTGGGCGTGGTGGCCCTCTGGTTCTGCGGGCCGTGGCTGCTGTCGTTCTTCGGCGCCGCGTACGCGCGGGAGGCGACCGGGCTGCTGCGGCTGCTGGCGCTGTCCGCGCTGCCCAACCTGCTGCTGAACGTGGCCATCGACGTGGCGCGGGCCCGGCGGCGGCTGGCGTGGGCGGTGGCGTTGCAGGCGGTGCTGTGCGTGCTGGTGCTGGGGCTGACCGCCTGGCTGCTGCCTGTGATGGGACTGAACGGGGTCGGCGTGGCCTGGCTGGTGACCGAGTGCCTCATCGGCCTCGCGCTGCTGCTGACACTGCCGCGCTGGCTGCCCGCATCCCACGAGGAGACGGTCGCCGGGCCGCGCGGCGACAGGCCCGGGCGGCCGGAGGCGACCGGGGAGGCACCGGGCACGCTCAGCCTGACCGTCGTCATCTGCGCGTACACGCCGGAGCGTTGGGACGACCTCGCCGACGCGGTCCGCTCGGTCCTGGAACAGCAGCACCCGGCCGACGAGATCCTCCTCGTGGTCGACCACTGCCCCGAGCTGGCCGAGCGGGCGGCGGCGGAACTGCGCGGCGTGCGGGTGCTGGTCAACACCGAACGCCAGGGTCTGTCCGGGGCCCGCAACACCGGTGTGGCCGCCGCCCGTTGCGACGTCGTCGCCTTCCTCGACGACGACGCGGCGGCCGAACCCGACTGGACGGCGCGGCTGCTGGCCGCGTACCGCGACCCGGCGGTACTGGGCGTGGGCGGCCTGGTGCGCGCGTGGTGGGAGACCGGGCGTCCGCCGTGGTTCCCGCCCGAGTTCGACTGGGTGGTCGGCTGCTCGTACCGGGGTCTGCCACGCACCCGCGGCGGCGTGCGCAACCTCATCGGCGCCAACATGTCCTTCCGCCGCGCCCACCTCCTCGCCGCGGGCGGCTTCCGCACCGACCTCGGGCGGGTCGGCACCCGGCCGCTGGGCTGCGAGGAGACCGAACTGTGCCTGCGCGTCGCCGCCCGCGACCCCGGCTCGACCCTGCTGTACGAACCGGCCGCCGCGGTACGCCACCACGTGCCCGCCGCCCGCACCACCCGCCGCTACTTCCGGGCCCGTTGCTACGCCGAGGGGCTGTCGAAGGCGGCCGTCGCGCGGCTCGCGGGCCCGCGCAGGGCGCTGTCCAGCGAACGCGCCTACCTGCGCTCGGCGTTGCCGCGCGCCGTCGTCCGCGCGCTGACCCCGGGCACCGACGCCGGGCCGCGCACCCTGGGCGCGCTGACCATGGGCGTCGGCGCCACCGCGCTCGGCTACGCGGTCGGCCGCGTCCGCCGCCCGCACGACGTCCCGTCCGGCGAACGGACCCGACCGCGCTCGCGGGCACGGCTGTTCGCGCGGATCGCGCTGCCGCTCGCCGTGCTGCTGTGGCTGGTCTCGCTGCGCCACGTCGACCTGGGCGCGATGCGCGACCTCGGCCTGGTGCAGGTGCTGCCGGTCAGCTACTGGGCCGGTCTCCTGGTGCTCGCCGCCGGGTTCTGCGCCGCGCTGCGGGATCGCCGCACCTCGGGCTGGACGTACGCGGCGTTCGTCCTGGCGCTCATCGCGTTCCTGCACGCCACCCCCGCGCTGCTCTATCCCGAACTGCGGTACGCCTGGGCCTGGAAGCACGTGGCGGTCACCGACGAACTGCTGCGCTACGGCGCCATCCCGCCGTCGTTCGGGCCGCTGGCGGTCTACGCCCAGTGGCCCGGGTTCTTCGCCCTCAACTACCTGGTGCTACGCGGCACCGGGCTCGCCTCACCGCTGTCGTACGCGTCCTGGTGGCCGGTGTTGACCAACGTCGCCCTGATCGCGCCGCTCCTGCTGCTCTACCGGTCCTTCAGCCGCAGCCGCAGGCTGGCGTGGGGCGGGGTGTTCGTCTTCTTCTGCTGCTCCTGGGTCGGCCAGGACTACTTCTCGCCGCAGGCGTTCGCATACGTGCTGTACGTGTGCGTGATCGCGCTGGTGGTGCGGCGGCTGCCGAGGCCCTGGGCTTCGCGGACCGCACCGGCGGTCGCCTACGCGGGCGACGCGGTGGCCGCGCGGCACGCCCGCTCCCGCACCGACCGCGAGGGCCGTGCCGTGGGCCGGGGGGCGCAACGGGCGCCGGGAGCAGGGTGGTTGCTCGCGCTGGCCCTGCCGATCGGCGCCATCGTCTGCTCGCACCCGCTGACGCCGGTCATGCTGATCGGCACCCTGCTGGCGCTGGCGATACCGCGCCGCAACCGCCGGGTCGTGCTGCCGGTGCTGCTGCTGACGACCGCGCTGACGCTCGTCTGGGACGCGACCGAGGCACGCTCCTACCTGTCGCAGAACTTCCACGCCATGCTGCTGGGCCTCACCCAGCCCGAGGCCAACGCCGGTTCCGGGCTGCTGGGGCTGACCGGGGTCTCCACCGGCCAGGTCGCGGTGGCCTGGGCGGACCGCGTGCTGTCCGGCGGTGTCCTGCTGCTCGCGGCGCTCGCGCTGCTGGTGCGTCCGGCACTGCGCCGCACCCCGCTGGCCCTGCTGGCGCTGGCGCCGCTGCCGTGGGTGGTCGCCAACAGCTACGGCGGCGAGATGATCTTCCGGGTCTACCTGTTCGCGCTGCCCGCGACCGCGTTCGCCACCGCGACGCTGCTGCTGCGTCCGGCACTGACCACCGCGGGCGCGGCCGGGTCCGTGCCGCGCGGCAGGCTGGGACGGCTGCGCGGGGCGGGCGTGCCGGTCCTGGTGGTCGCACTGCTGGCGGCACTGTCGCTGGCGTACTACGGCAAGGAGGACACCAACTACTTCACGCCCTCGGAGACCGCGGCGGCCCAGTGGCTGTACGCGCACGCGCCCCGCTTCTCGCTGATCGTCGCCGCGTCCGACAACTTCCCCTACGCGTACTCCGATTACGGCTACCACGACCGGCTGTGGCTGGACGAGGCGGCACCGGTCGACCAGCGGCTGCTGCTGCGCGACCCGGCCACGGAGCTGCGGGTGCTGAGCGGCGGCGGACCCGCCCGGCCGGTCTACCTGATCCTCACCCGGGCCCAGGAGGCGCAGGTCTCCTCGACCGGCGCGCTGCCCCCGGGCACCGTGCCGAGGATCGAGACCGCGCTCGCCGCCGACCCGGCGTCCTACCCGGTCCTCTACCGGGGGCCGGACGCGATCGTCTACCGCGTCCTGCCCGCGTCGGCGGGAGGTCCGTGATGCGTGTCGCCGCCCGTCTGCCGCTCGCCGTCGTCTGCTGGATCGGCCCGGCCGCGATGACCCTGCCCGCCGGATCCGGCCTGCGGATCGCCGCCGTGACGCTCGCCGTGCTGACGGTGCCCGGCGCGGCGGTGGTCCTGCGGATGGCGCCCGAGCGGGCCGCGGCGGGCCCCGACCCGGTCGGACGACGCACCCGCGGGCTCGTGCTGACCGTCGCGGTGAGCCTGGCCTACGCGGTGCTCGCGGGCCAAGTGCTGCTGCTCCTGGGCCGGTTCGCTCCGGAACGCGCCCTGATGGCGGCGGCCGCGCTCGGCACGGTGGTGGCCCTGTGGCCCCGGCGGCACGACACGGCCGCCCCCAGCGGACAGGAGGCGCGCAGCGGACAGGGGGCGCGGCCATGACCCCGGTGCCCGTCTTCCTCTACCACGCGGTGACCGACGATCCGCCCGACTGGATCGCCCCCTACGCGGTCACTCCCCGGGTCTTCACCGAGCAGTTGGACCGGATCGCCGACGCGGGGCTGACCGTCGTACCCCTGCGGCGGCTTGTGACCGCGCTGCGCGGCGGGACCCGACTGCCGCCGCGCTCGGCCGTGTTGACGTTCGACGACGGCTTCGCCGACTTCTACTGGACGGTCACCCCGCTGCTCACCGATCGCGGACTGCCCGCGACGGTGTACGTCACCACCGGCGCCGTGCACACCCCCGGCACCGGTCCCAACGGCAGCCTGCTGCCGCCCGCCGACATGCTCAACTGGCGCCAGATCGGCACGCTCGACACCTTCGGCTTCGAGATCGGCGATCACACCGTCACCCACCCCCAGCTCGACACCCTCTCGGCCCGGCAGGTGTGGCACGAGGTCTTCGACAGCAAACGCAGGCTGGAGGACGCGCTGAGCCATCCCGTGTACTCCTTCGCCTACCCGCACGGCTACTCCAGCGCCTCGGTGCGCCGCGCGGTCCGCGAGGCGGGCTACACCTCGGCGGCCGCGGTCGGCAACGCGATCAGCTCCGCGACCGACGATCCGATGCGCATCGCGCGGCTGATGGTGCGCTCCGACACCACGGCCGAGGCCTTCACCCGCTGGACCCGCTGCGCCGGCACCCCTGTCGCCCCTCTGCACGAGTCGCTGCGCACCCGGGGCTGGCGGATGTACCGCAGGGCACGGGCGGTGGCCGGACGACCGGTCGGCGGCCCGCCCGGCCCGAGCACGCTGGAGTGAACTTCCATCCTGGACAAGGTATTTGGCGTGCCGTCAGTCCAGCGTCTCTCAGTGCTGCCACACGTCCACCCAGCCCACCGACATCGCCGCCGAGTCGACTCCGGGCGGCGGTGGTGACGGGTAGCCGACCGCGAGGGTGAGCAGGACCTCCATCGGCACGTGGGGGATCTGCTGCGCCGAGGTCACCCGGAACCGGGGCGTGCCGTCCACGTACCAGGTCAGCGACGTGGGCTCCCAGTCGAGGGCGAAGACGTGGTAGCCGGCGGGGAAGTCCACCGGACCGTAGTGCCCGGCCGCGGACTGCTCGGTGCCGTCGTGTCCCTTCCAGTGCGTGGTCATCCGCACCGTGGTGGTGCTGCCGAGGCCCTCGGCCACGTCGAGTTCGGGCGGTGTGTGGCGGGAGGCGGGCATCAGCCAGAAGGCGGGGAGCATGCCGCCCTGGGACGGGATGCGCACGGCGGCGGCGAAGTAGCCGTAGGTGAAGGTGGAACGCGGCGTGGCGTTCCAGGAGTCACGGCCGGTGGAGACCATGCCGGAGGTCCACGGGTAGGTGTGGCCGTCGGTGCCCTTGGTGGTGCGTCGCTGCGCGGTGAGGGTGAGCTTTCCGCCGCCCACGGTGACCTGGCCCGGCAGGTACCACTGGAGTTCGTGGTTGGTGCTGTTGGTGCAGCCCCCGCGGTTCCAGTCGTAGCAGGTGGTCCACTTCGCCGGGTCGAGCCTGCTGCCGCCGAAGTCGTCGGCGAACACCTGGTGCCAGTGGCCCGGGGCGGCGGGGGCGGGCGGCGCCGGCGGAGTGGTCGCCGCCGGCGCGCCGCATCCGGCGGCGACCGCCAGCAGGCAGGCCGCCAGGGCGCGCAGCGCGGGCCGCGCGCGTCGCACGGTCACCGCCGTAGGCGGGTCGCGACCCCGGCGCCGATCCGCCGGGCGGCGAAGCCGGTACCGCACACGAAGCGCAGCACCGGCCCGAAGGTCGCCGCGGCCGCGAGGCCGGTGAAGTACAGCCCGGGAACCGACGACTCGAAGTCCCCCGTCAGCCGCGGCGCCCGTCCGATCCGCCGCACCGCCCGGCGCAGCGACTCGTCGAGCAGGGTCAGCCGGTCGACGTCGACGTGGTAGCCGGTGGCGGCCAGCACGTGGTCGACGTCCAGCACCTCCGTCGACCCGTCCGGGCCGCGCAGCCGCAGCCGCACCCCGTCCGGCGTGTCGTCCGCGGCGCGCACGGCACGCCCGAGCAGCACCGGCACCACGCCGTCCACCCGCTCCCGCAGCCACCAGGCCCCCGACGGGCCGAGCACCGTGCGCAGCAGGCGCGCCCTGGCCCGGTCCGGCAGATGGCGGTACGCGCCGGGGGCCCCGCTGACCGACCGCAGCGACCAGCCGGGGCCGAGCGGTGACGCGGGCTTGACCAGGCGTTCGGCCATCGGGCGGGCACGGGGGTCGCCGTCGGCGGGAGGGGTGCCGAACAGCAGGCGCGGTGCGCGGGCCACGACCGTGGGGTACGCGCCCGCCTCGCGCAGCAGCGCGGCGCTCTCCAGCGCCGACTGCCCGGCCCCGAGCACCGCGACCCGCTGCCCGGCGAACCCCGACAGGTCGGCGTGGTCCGCGGTGTGCGAGGCGCGCCCGGCGTCCCGCGGCCCGGCGAGGACTTCGGGCAGGTACGCGTAGGCCGTCTGGCCGGTCGCCAGCACCACGGCCCGGCTGGTGAACTCCTCGCCGTCGGCCGACGTCAGCCGGAACCCCCGCCCGTCGAGCGCGACCCCGGTGACCTCCACGCGTTCCACGTCGGGAACGCACTGTTCGGCGAACCATGTCCCGTAGCGCGTGAACTCCCCGCCCGGCACGGGATGCAGGTCGTCACCCGGCGGGCGGCCCTCGAAGGCGCGGAACGCGGCCAGTCCCCAGGCGGCGCGGGGCGCGGAGATGGACGAGGCGGAGGGGGTGGACTTCAGGTACATCCCGGCGGGCATGTGGGCGCGCCAGGTGTCCATCGGCTCGCCGAGGACCCGGGCCGGGATCCCGGCGCCGCGCAGATGGGCGGCGGCGGCCAGGCCGTAGGGTCCCGCGCCGATCACGGTCACGGGTGTCGTCGGGGCGCCGGCGCGCGCGGTCATCGCCATCAGTCGTCCTCCCCTGCTTCCGCTGGACAGGCCTTGCGGGGGGCAGGAAAATCCTCCCGCATTCCGGCGGGTGCCGCGACCTGCCGGGCCATCGCTGGCGGCGGGCCCGCGGGCCACGGAGAATCGTGCTGACGGGAGGCCGCCGCTCCGGATCGAGGCCGTCATGCACGACTCAGCGCCCAGGCTCGACCCGAGGGTTCCGGCGCTGCTGGTGAAGGTCGGCCGCTATCCGCAGCACCACGGTGCCGTGGGGGTCGCCCGCAGCCTGGGGCGGGCCGGCGTGCCGGTGTACGCGATGGTCGAGGACCGCTACACGCCCACCGCGTTGTCGCGTTACATCACCGGCCGCTTCGTCTGGCCGACCAGCGGGCTCGAACAGCCCCGTCAGTTGGTCGCCGCCCTGGTGATCATCGGCCGGGCGATCGGGGTGCGCAGCGTGGCCGTGGCCACCGACGACGAGGCGGCCGTCCTGCTGGCCGAGCACGCGCCCCGGTTGTCGGAGCACTTCCTGCTGCCGCCGGTGCCGCGCGGTCTGCCGCGCAGGCTGGCGGGGAAGGCGGCGCTGTACGAGTTGTGCGTACGGCACGGCGTCCCGGCGCCGCGCAGTTGGGCACCGGCCGACCACGCGGAACTGCTGGCGGTGGGCCGGGAGTGGGGCTATCCGCTGGTGCTGAAGAACCGCGACCCGTGGACCAGGCTGAGCGACCCGGCGGTGCCCGGCACCGTCCTGGTGCGCAGCGAGGCCGACCTGCTCGCCCGCTGTCCGCACGAGGTGCGCGCGCCGCTGCTGGTCCAGGAGTACCTGCCGGCTCGGAGTTGCGAGGACTGGATCACCCATCTGTACTGCGCGGCGGACGGCGCGACCCGGGTGGTCTTCACCGGCGTCAAGGAGCGTTCCTGGCCGCCGGGCGCCGGGGTCACCACGCGGGCCCGGGCCGTGGCCAACCCGGAGCTGGCGGCGCTGGCGATCCGGCTGTGCCGCCGCATCGGCTACAGCGGTGTCGCCGACCTCGACTGGCGGCTGGACCTGCGCGACGGCCGCTACAAGCTGCTGGACTTCAACCCGCGCACCGGGGCGCAGTTCCGGCTCTTCGAGTCCGAACGCGGGGTGGACGTGGTGCGCGCGCTCCACCTCGACCTGTCCGGCCGCCCGATCCCGGTGGGCCGGCAGGTGCAGCCGAGGTCGTACGCGGTGGGCCAGCTGGACCTGCCGTCCGCGCTGGCGTGGGCGGCCCGGGAACACCGACTGCCCGAGTCGTTCCTGCCCCGGCGGCACACCGAACGCGCCTGGCTGTGCCATGACGACCCGGTGCCGGCGCTGGCCGAGGCGGTGCGGTTCACCGGCACGGTGGCGAGCCGGCTCGCGGCCGAGTGGCGGCGGGCGCGGGCGTGACGGCGGATCCGGTGGGAGCGTGACAGCCAGGTGGGCGCCCGGGGCGGTACGGAGGGGTGCCGGGGGGATATATGACCACAGTGCGCGCTGTTCCCTCCCGTCTCGTCGGGCTCATCAAGCGGCGGAACGAACCGGTCGTCGTCCAGCTGATCCGTTCGACCGTCGCCGCCGTGATCAGCTACGTCGTCGCGCTGAATCTGGTGAGCTATCCCAGGCCGCTGACCGCGCCGCTGACCGCGTTGCTGGTCGTGCAGGTCACCCTGTACACGACGCTGACGACCGGCGTGCGCCGGGTGCTCGCGGTCATCGCGGGGGTGCTGATCGCGGTCGCGTTCAGTGAGCTGTTCGGGCTCAGCTGGTGGAGCCTGGGCCTGATCATCCTCACCTCGCTGCTGATCGGCCACGCCATCCGGGTGGACGAGTTCGTCGCGGAGGTGGCGATCAGCGGCATGCTCATCCTGGGCGTCACCGGCCCCGGCAACCAGGCGCTGGACCGGGTCGAGGAGACCCTGATCGGCGCGGTGGTGGGCGTCGCGCTCAACACGGTCTTCGCTCCCCCGGTGTTCGTGCAGACGGCCGGCCAGGCGGTGGAGGAACTCGCCGACTGGATGCGCCGGTTGCTGCTGCGCATCGGGTCCGAGCTGCGGCGCGGGGCCAGCGCGCAGGAGGCCGCGTCGTGGCTGCTGGAGGCGCGCACCCTGGACAACGAGATCGCCCGGTTCGACGAGTCGCTGCGCCGGGCGGAGGAGTCGACCCGTTTCAACCCGCGGGTGCGGCAGGGCGCGATGGCCCGGCTGATCCTGCGCAGCGGGCTGGACACCCTGGAGGTGTGCGCGGTGGTGCTGCGCACCCTGTGCCGTTCGCTGCGCGACCTGGCGCAGAACGTGGAGCAGCACGAGTCGCTGTACGCGGGCGAGATCGCCGACGCGCTCGACGAACTGCTGATCCACGTGGCCACCGCGGTGGACAGCTTCGGCAGGCTCATCACCGCGCAGGTCACCGAAGGCGCGGAACGTGCCGAGGAGGAGCTCGCGGAGGCGCTGCACCGCGGGCGGGAGGACCGCCACCGCATCTCCGAACTGCTGCGGGAGCGCAGCGAGCGGGAGTGGGAGAGCTGGGAGCTGCACGGCGCGCTGCTGGCCAACATCGACCGGCTGCTGAACGAACTCGACGTGGAGCGCCGGGCGCGCTGGCTGGCCTCGCAGATCGGCGCCGACGAGCCGGTGCCCGGTTCGCTGGTCACCCGGCTGCGCAGCGGCGCCCGCTCGGCGTCCCGGCGGCTGCGCCCCGGTCGGTGAGGCGCCCACCGCAGGGGGTGTTCACGGCAGGGCGGCAGGGTCGCCCAGCGCGTCGAGCAGGTCGCCGTGCCGTTCGACACGGTCGAGGACCTGGTCGGGGGTGAGGAGGAGCCGCCCCGGATCGCGGCAGGCCGCCACCTCGTCCCAGGTGACCGGCGCGGCGACGGCCGGGCGGTCCTTGAGCCGCAGGGTGTAGGGGGCGGCGGTGGTCTTGGCGGTGGCGTTCTGCGACCAGTCGATGAAGACCCGGCCGGGCCGTGCCGCCTTCGCCATCACGGCGGTCACCCGGCCCGGGTCCTCGGCGGCCAGGCGTTCCGCGAGCTTCTTGGCGTAGCCGCTCACGGCACGCTGCGGGGCGGGCTCGACGCACGCGTACAGGTGCAGGCCCTTGGAGCCGGAGACGACCGGGCAGGCGGTCAGCCCGTCGGCGGTCAGCTCCTCGCGCAGCCGCAGCGCCACCCGGCAGCAGTCGGTGAGGTCCGCGCCGGCCCCGGGGTCGAGGTCGAAGACCACGCGGTCGTGGGCGTCCGGGCCCGCGTCGGCGGTCCACTGCGGCACGTGGATCTCGTACGCGCCGAGATTGGCGACGGCCACCAGCGACGCGGTGGAGTCGACCACGACGTACGGCGCCGGTCCCTCGCTGCCGGTCACCTCGACGGTGCGCACCCAGTCCGGCAGCCCGGCGGGCGGGGTCTTGGCGTACCAGCGCTGCCCGCCCGGCCCCTCCGGAGCACGGACGAAGGAGGCGGGGCGCCCAGCGGTGTGCGGCACCATCACGGGGGCGATCCGCGCGTAGTACTGGAGCGCGGCGGCCTTGGTCTCCCCGGTCCGCGGGAACAGCACGCGGCCGAGGTGGGTGAGGACCAGACGGTGTCCCTCGACGTCGACGGCCTGGCGGTCGGTCGGCTCTGACATGGGTGGGAACCCCGTTCGGGTGCGGGAGGCGTCCCTTCGGATGCTAGGCGCCTCGGTGGCCCGCGGCCCGCCGGTGGGCGAGGGGCATCGGCATCGGGCGGAGCACCCTCTTTCGGCCGTGTGTCGGTGCTTGATCCGCGCCGGGCAGGGGCACACAAGGGATAAGGAAGACCGAGGCCCGGTCCCTGCCGCCCCGGCGGAAGGGCCGCGGGCCCTTGGGCGGCGGAAGCGGGTGAGAGCCATGGCTCTGTCGGAGAAGGAAGACCGGCTGCTGCGCGCGATCGAGGCGACGCTGGTGGCAGACGATCCGGACTGGGCCCGGCAGTTCGCCGACTCCCGTCCGCTCCGGCCCCGTGGCGCCGTGGCCCGTGGCGGCCTGCTACGCGGGCGGGTCCGCCCGCGGCACCTGGTCTGGGCGCTGCTGCTCACCGGCTGGGTGGCGATGCTGCTGCTCGGTCTGATGCTGGGCTCCACCGGGCTGACGCTGGCGGCGGTCGGCATCCTGCTGTGGGGCCCGCTGGTCTGCGTGGTCGCCGGGTCCTACCGCTCGTCGCCGTAGCGCCGTCAGGCGGAGGGCAGCCTGCCGCGCAGGGCGTCCACGTAGTCGTCGTAGCTGGCGGCGACGTCGTCGAGGTCGACCAGCTGCGGGAGTTCGTCCGCCGACTTCTTGTCCCGCAGGAAGTCCATCGTGGCCTCGATGACCCGGCGCTCGTCCCCGGCCCCGGCGTGCAGGTCCGCCATGACCCGTTCGGTGGCCTGGAAACGCGACTCGACGATCTCGGCGGGGTGGTGGACCCGCACCAGGTACTCGTGGCCGCCCAGCGGTTCGATATCGCACTGATCCGACATGGGCCCTGCCTACCCGGACGTCCGGATTCCATGCCCTTGGCGCGGTCGGGACCACGACGTACGGACAGGCCCCCGCGGGCGTACGGACAGACCCCCGCGTCGAGCGCCCGTACGAGTGGCTCGGCGGAACGGCAGGCCTTAGGACGGTCCGACCGGGTAGGTAGACCGGAAAGGCCGGAAGAGGAGGGCGCCCGCCCTCGGGAAGAGAGCGCGCAGCGATGTTCGAGGCCGGAGACATCCGCGAGTGGCGCGGACACGACGTGGTCGACGACAGCGGCAAGAAGATCGGCACTCTGGAATCGGTCTACGTGGACACCACGACCGACCTGCCGTCCTTCGCCACCGTCACCGTCGGCATGCTCAAGGGAAAACGGCTCGCCTTCGTCCCGCTGGCCGGGGCGACGGTCGGGCCCGGGTACCTGAAGGTGCAGTTCGACAAGAGCCTGGTCAAGGACGCCCCGGCGATCGACACCGACGGCGAACTGCCCGCGGAGGACGAGGAAGCCGTCTTCAAGCACTACCAACTGCCGTTCCAGCCGGGCAGTGCCGGCGAACGCAGGCTGGCCCGGCGCTGAGCCGCTCGGCCGGACAGGCCCCTAGGAGGAACCCGGGATGGCACTCTTCCTGCTCATCATCCTGGTCGCCATCGCGCTCGGCATCGTCGGCGCGGTCGTCCACGGACTGCTGTACCTGCTGATCATCGGCGTGATCGTGTTCCTGCTCAACCTGGTCTTCTTCGGCCTGCGCATAGGCCGCAGAACGCACCGCAAACCGAACCGCTGAGCGTCGGGCCCACCGGGCCACCGCCGGAGGGCGCCGTCAGCCGCCCTCCGGCTCACCCGCGAGCGCTTCCAGGACCGGGAGCGCGGCGCGGAGCGCGTCGCACTGTTGCGGGGTGAGTCCGGCGACGCGGTCGGCCAGCAGCTGGGAGCGCTCGCGCCGGATGTCGGCGATCATCGCGACGCCGCTGGGGGTGATCTCGATCAGCCAGGACCGTCCGTCCTGAGGGTCGGGCGCCTTGCCTACCAGCCCGGCGGCGGTCAGCGGCGCCAGCGTCCGGGTCATCGAGGGCGCGGCGACCCCCTCCCTGACGGCCAGCTCCCCCAGCCGCAGCGGACCGAACTGCTCGATCCTGGCCAGCGCCGACACCTGCGCGAAGGTGAGGTCCTGTCCTGCGGAGGCGCGGACCATCTGCCGGTTGAGCCGGGCGATGGCGAGCCGCAGGCGGGAGATCACCGCCGGATCCACCGCGCCGGCCGTCGTCGGGGCACTCCGGTCGGTCATGGTTGTGCCGGCCCTCCTCACGTACGACCGCCGACGGACGTTCACGGCGGCGTGCTGCACCTCCACCGTATCCGGCGCCGCGAGCCGTCAGTTCCCCGGCGGCACACGCCCTCGATCAGGTGGGGCTTGACCCCCGGGCGGGTGGTGGCCGGCCCGGCGGGCGTCCCGGCCGCAATACGGTGCTCGCCCGTACCCCGCCCGAAGGACGTCTGCCGTGACCAGCGCTCATCTGCCCCGTTCCGCCCGGCTGCCGGGGGCGGCCGTCGCCTTCGCCGCGCTCGCCCTGGGTGCCCTCGGCCCGTCCGCCCCGGCGCGGGCGCTGGTCCCGGCCGCCGCGGGCTGCGCGGCGCCCCGGCTGGATGTGGACGCCAACTCCGGGTGGGCCCAGGTCGTGGCCGCCGCTGCGGTGGTCCGCCAGGACCCCACGGCCGACTCCGAGTCCCTGGGCGCGTTGCGCCGCTGCGCCGTGGTGCCGCTGCGCTACCGCACCGAGGGCGGTGGCGGCCGTCAGTGGTACCGGCTGGACGACCGCGCCGGATGGGTGAGCGACCAGGCCGTACACGTACTGCGCCCGGCACCGCACATCTGAGGCGGTGCCGGGCGCGACGCGCGGGCGTCAGTGGTTGGCGCAGGTGTTCCCGAAGGCCGGGTTCAGCAGCGCGAGCACGTCGACGCTGTTGCCGCAGACGTTGATCGGAACGTCGATCGGGACCTGGATCACGTTGCCGGACAGGACGCCGGGCGAACCCACCGCGGCGCCGCCCGCCCACGAGTCGGCCGAGGCGACACCGGCGGTGCCGACCAGGGCGAGCGCGGCCGCACCGGCGACGACGAGTGCCTTACGGATCATGACGGTCTCCTTGGGGGAGAGAAACGGATTCGTGTCGACCGCATCCTGATCCGTTCTACGCGCCCTCCGGTGGCCCGCCACGCGGTGCAAGGCCAAGACCACCCGCGAAGACCACCCGCTCAGAGCACCCGCCCCCGCACGAACGGCCCCGCCGCGTGGCCGGGCGGGTGTCGGTGCCGACGCCGATACTGGTGGAGTGGGCAGAGTGGGCAGCGTGGACGGCGTCGAGAGCGGTGGGCCGCACGGGCGGGTGAACGAGTCTGTCCGGGGTCGTCCGGCGCCTGCCCTGCGCCCGTACGTCGCCTGGTACAGCGGCTACCGCCAGCGCGGTCTGGCGCCCGCCCGGCACCGCGGGCTGCCCTCGCCGTACCTGACGCTGATCTTCACGCTGGACGAGCCGCTCACCGTGGCCGCCCACCCCGACGCCCGGCAGCCCGCGCAGGCCTATGACGCCCTGGTCGGCGGGCTGCACACCACGCCCGCGCTGATCACGCACGCGGGAGCCCAGTCCGGCGTCCAGCTGGCACTGGGTCCGCTCGGGGCGCGGGCGTTGCTGGGGCTGCCCGCCGGTGAGCTGAGCGGCCTCGACCTCCCGGCGGACGCGGTGCTGGGCCGGTTCGCCGACGAGGTGTGCGACCGGCTGCGGTCGGCAGGCGACTGGCGGGGGCGGTTCGCCGCGCTGGACGCGGCGCTGCTGGCCCGGTTGCGGCCCGACCGCGCGGCCTCGGAGCCGGTGGCGCGGGCGTGGCGGGCGCTGCTGCGCGGGGGCGGCGCCGTTCCGGTGGACGCGCTGGCGGCTGAGGCGGGCTGGAGCGGCCGCCATCTGGCCGACCGCTTCCGCGAGGAGATCGGGCTGACCCCGAAGGCCGCGGCCCGGGTGGTCCGCTTCGACCGGGCGCGGCGGCTGCTGGCGGCCGGAGCGACGGCGTATCCGGGGACGGACGGCCTTCCCGGAGGCGAGGCGGGGGCGGCGGGGACCGGCTCGGTACGCGGTCGCGGCGACGGGCTGGGGCTCGCCGCGCTGGCCGTCGGTTGCGGGTACTTCGACCAGGCGCACCTGGCCCGCGAGTTCCGCGCCCTCGCGGGGTGCCCGCCGAGCCGGTGGCTGGCGGAGGAGTTCCGAAACGTCCAAGTCACCGAGGTGCTGGGGGCGCAAGGCTGGGAGGAACAAGGGCCGGACGAGTGGTCCGCCGCCCCCGATCACGACCCCGAGGAGGTCTGGTCCCCATGACCGACACCGCACACACCGCGCAGGAAGGCGGCACCACCGGGACCTCGCCGGGCGCCGCGCCCCCGCCGCAGGTCTGGCCGGCGCTGCGGGCCGCCGACGCCCCGGCGCTGATCCGCTTCCTGGTCGACGCGTTCGGCTTCGAGGAGAACGTCGTCTACGAGGACGGCGGCCTGGTCGTGCACGCCGAGCTGAGCTGGCCGCCTGGTGGCGGCGTCATGCTGGGTTCCAGCCGCGGATCCGACGCGGACGAGGAGTGCGGCCTGCGGCCCGGCGCCTTCAGCGCGTACGTCGTCACCGACGCGCCCGACGAGCTGTGCGCCAGGGCCCGGGCGGCGGGCGCCGAGATCGTCGCCGAACCGCACACGACCGACTACGGCTCCCGCGACTTCGCCGCCCGCGACCCGGAGGGCAACCGCTGGTCCTTCGGCACCTACCCCGGGGCGCCGCGCAAGGCCTGAGCACGGGCGCGGTGGCCGGGTTCGCCGCGCCTACGTCACCGGGCCCGCGTCGCGAAGGGCTGAATCGCACGCCGAATCCGGCCGCCGCCGCGCCGCCGTGAGACCGTGGCGGGAGGGTGCCCCACGGCCAGGAAGGATGGGCGGGCGATGACACGTACCGCGCGCGAGGTACTGGACACCGCGGCCGCGAACACGGCCCCGGACGAGGACGCCAACCGCCTCGTCCCCCGCGTCGTCGACGGCAGCGCGCCCGTCGAGGCGCTGGCCGCGTTCGCGATGGAGCAGCGGCATGTCATCGACAGCGACCGCCGCGCCTTCCTTCGGCTGGCCGAGCGTTCGGCGGACCGTCCCGCGACCGCGCGGTTCTTCGCCTCGCTGGCGAACGGCGAGACGCTGGCCGCCGAACGGCTGACCGCGCTGATCGACGCCCTCGGCCTGGACGACGAGACCGTCCGCGGCCACCGGCCGCACCCGGGCTGCCAGGCCTATCCGGCGTACGTGGCCTGGCTGGCGCTGAACGCGGAGCCGGTGGACGCGGTGGTTTCGCTCGGCGCGAACTTCGCCGCGTGGGGCGGCTACTGCGCGGCGGTCGGGCGGGCGCTGCGGACGTCGTACGGCTTCTCCGACGCCGCCTGCGGCTTCTTCGACTTCTTCGCCGAACCGGCTCCCGCACTCGAGGCGCAGGCGCTGGAAGCCGTTCAGGAGGGGCTGGACGGCGGGCGGCTGGACACCGGCGAGGCCGACCGCTACGGGCGGCTGCTTCAGGCGTACGAGCTGATGTTCTGGAACACGCTGGCGGGCCTGCCCGGCTGACGGGCCGACGGCTCGCGGCGCTTCAGGGCGGGCCGGGCCGGAGCTACGGCGCGCCCGCCGCGATGGCGGCGACCACGATGGCGTGCAGCGTCTCGATCCCCTCGGCCGGTACGGGGAAGGGGCTGCCCGCGAGGGGGTGCCACTCGTCGGCCCCGGCACGCCGCGCGCTGACCTCGGCCCGCCCGTCGCGCAGGGCGGCGGTGACCACGGTCAGGTCCCCGGTGATCGTCCTGCCGTCCCGCGTCATGGCCCCGGCCGGGCCCGTGGTCACCTCGTCGACCAGCCGGACGGCCTTGCGGGCGCCACTCGTGCGGCGCCGGGAGGCATCGGTCATGCCCCCGTGGTACCCAACGACCGGCCCGCGCACCGGCATTGTCACCGGTACGTGGGCGAGTCCCGGAAGACGTCCCGTTCCACCCGCGCGTTCCGACTGGCGGACGCCGGCGGCGAAAGGTGGCCGGTACAGCTAGCCTGCCGGGGCATGGACCCCATTGCTGCCCGGCCCCCGCTCCCCCGCGTCACCGACGGCTCGCCCGGCCCCGTGGCCGCCCTGGACGGCGTGAGCGTGCGCCGGTTCACGACCGGACAGGTGATCCTCGACGACGTCAGCTGGTCGGTGCGGCCCGGCGAGCACTGGGCGCTGCTCGGCGCGAACGGCGCGGGCAAGACGACCGTGCTGCGGCTGATCGGCGCGGTCGTCCACCCGACGTCCGGCACGGTCGAGGTGCTCGGCCACCGGCTCGGCCGGGTGGACGTGCGCGAACTGCGGGCCCGTATCGGCCTGGTCTCCAGCTCGCAGAAGGTCTCGCTGGACGCCACCGCGCACACCGTGGTGCTCACCGGCGCGACCGGCACCGTCCAGCCGCTGTGGGGCAAGTACGACGCGGCGGTGCGGGAGCGGGCGTCGCTGCTGCTGGCGGAGCTGGAGTGCAAGGACCTGGCCGACCGCCCCTTCGGGGTGTGCTCCGGCGGCCAGCGGGCCCGCGTGCTGATCGCGCGGGCGCTGATGTCCGACCCCGCGCTGCTGCTGCTGGACGAGCCCTTCAACGCGCTGGACCTGCCGTCGCGCGAGGACCTGATCGACACGATGCACCGGCTGGCGGCGGGCCGCCCGGAACTGGCGACGATCACGGTGACCCACCACTTGGAGGAGCTGTCCCCGGCCATCGGGCACGCGCTGCTGCTCAAGGAGGGCCGGGTGCGGGCCCAGGGGCCGGTGGCCGAGGTGCTGACCGGGGCCCGGATGAGCGACTGCTTCGGGCGGCCTGTCGAGGTCGCCCGGCTGGACGGCCGCTGGCTGGCCCGCTCGGGGCGGACCCTGCCCGCGTGACGACCGCACCGCGATCGGCCGGGTGGCTCACCACCCCCCGGTGAGCCTGCGCGTCACCACGGCGGCCCCGGCACCCATCAGGATCGTGTAGTGGTTGGTGTCCGGGACCAGTTCGGTGCGCAGCCCCGGCGCCCTGTCGCGCCACGCGGCGACCAGTTGCTCGGGGAGCATCCCGGGCGCCTGGCCGAACATCCCCAGCGGCGCGTACGTCAACAGGGCGTCCACGGTGAGCCGTTGGAGGTCCTCGCCCAGCGACGCCGCCGACGCGAGCAGGTCACGGCCGTCGGCCCGGACCGCCTCCGGCCGCACCCGGGACCTCAACCACCCTTCGGGGCCGGTCAGATCGGCGCGGACGTACCGCTCGACGTCCTCGTTCCAGTGCGGCCCGAGCGCCGGGTGGGCCCGGAAGAACTCCACGTACGCCTCCGGGCTCGCGTACGTCATCCCGAGCCGCGCGATCGCCGGGCCGAGGGAGGCGTCGAGCAGCGCGTCGAGGTCGGCGCCCGCCGGGACCGGCAGCGGCAGCCCGCCGTCCACGAGCAGGACGCGGTCGAAGAGTTCGGGGTGGGCGGCGGCGGCACGCACGGCCGCGTAGGCGCCCATCGAGTGCCCGGTCAGCGTGACGGGGGCGCCGCCGCCCAGGTGGCGGGCCGCCGCGCACAAGTCCTCGGCGTGCCGTGCCAGCCCGTACGGCCCGGGCGTCCCCGCGCTGCCGCCGCGGCCGCGCAGGTCGACGGCGACCAGGGTCCAGTCGTCGGGCAGCAGGCGGGCCACGGCGAGGAAGGCGAGGGCCGAGCCGGTGATGCCGTGCGCCGCGAGCGCGATCCGCGGTCCGGCACCGAACCGCAGGGCGTGCAGACGGCCGCCTCCGACCGGGATCGACGCTTCCTCGGGCTGCTCCACCAGGGCCATGGCTCTCCTCCCGAAAGACACCGGGCACCCGGACACCGGGCACTGCCGGCACCCGGACTTCCGGGCGCCGCCGACGGCCGAACCGCGCTCGGCTCGTTCTAGATTGAACCACCATGGAATACCGTCACCTCGGCCGCAGCGGCCTGATCATCAGCGAGATCGCCTACGGAAACTGGCTCACCCACGGCTCCCAGGTGGAGGAGGAGGCCGCGACCGCCTGTGTGCGCGCCGCGCTCGACGCCGGGATCACCACCTTCGACACCGCCGACGTCTACGCCGGCACCCGCGCCGAATCCGTCCTCGGCCGTGCCCTGAAGGGGGAGCGCCGCGAAGGGCTGGAGATCCTCACCAAGGTCTTCTGGCCGACCAGTCCCGGGCACAACGACCGCGGCCTGTCGCGCAAACACATCATGGAGTCGATCGACAACTCGCTGCGCCGCCTCCAGACCGATCACGTCGACCTCTACCAGGCGCACCGCTTCGACGTGTCCACCCCGCTGGAAGAGACGATGGAGGCCTTCGCCGACGTCGTGCGGGCCGGCAAGGCGCACTACATCGGGGTCTCGGAGTGGACCGCCGACCAGATCCGGCGGGGGCACGCCCTCGCCCGCGAGTTGCGGGTGCCGCTGGTCTCCAGCCAGCCGCAGTACTCCATGCTGTACCGCGTCATCGAGTCCGAAGTGATCCCCGCGTGCGAGGAGTTGGGCATCGGGCAGATCGTCTGGTCGCCGATCGCCCAGGGTGCGCTCACCGGCAAGTACCTGCCGGGAAAGCAGCCGCCCGCCGGATCGCGCGCCACCGACGACAAGGGCGGCGCCGACATGATCGGCCACTTCCTGCGCGACGAGGTGCTCGAACGCGTGGCGCGGCTGCGCCCGCTGGCCGACGAGGCGGGCCTGTCGCTCGCGCAACTGGCCGTCGCCTGGGTGCTGAGGCAGCCGGGCGTCTCCGCCGCGATCGTCGGCGCCTCCCGGCCCGAGCAGGTCACGGAGAACGCGAAGGCGGCAGGGGTGCGGCTGGACGCGGAACTGCTGGCGCGGATCGACGAGATCATCGCACCGGTCGCGGTCACCGATCCGCTCAAGACCCACGAGATGACTCCGGCGCGCCGCCCCTGAGCGGACCTGCGGAAACCGGGCGGCCGGACGCGTGGGCGACCGGCCGCCCGCCCGGGGGAAAGAGTCGCGCGGGGCCCGGGGAGCAGGCTTAAGCTGTACGCGGCCCTTGAGGGCCTGTGTGCCGGATTGCCCGCCCGCGGCCGGGAGTGTGCTGACGTGACCGGAATGCCGAAGGAGTGCGTGCCGGGGGCTCCCTGCTGGGTGAGCCTGATGGCCCGCGATCTCGACGCGGCCACGGGCTTCTACGGCCCGCTGTTCGGCTGGCACTTCGAGCCCGGGCCGGAGCGCTGGGGCCCGTACCTGCGGGTGCACTCCGGCGACTGGGAGGTCGCGGGCATCGGCGCGGTGGCGGCCCGCTGGGAGCTGCCGGTCTCGTGGACCACGTACTTCGGCACCGACAACGCCGACCGCACCGCCGACGCGATCCGCGAGCGGGGCGGGACGGTGGCGGTGGGACCTCTGGAGTTCGACGCCGGGCGGCTGGCGCTGGCGGCCGATCCGGCGGGCGCCTCGTTCGGCGTCTGGGAGGGCGCGCAGGGACGGCCGCAGCGTGCCCAGCGGGTCGGCTCCCCGGTCTGGATCCAGCTGCGCACCCGGGACGCCTTCGCCTCCGCGCTCTTCTACGGCGGCGTGTTCGCGTGGGACGACGCCGATCCGCAACGGTACGAAGTGGTCTGGGAGCACGACCGGGTCGTGCTGCGGGTCGACGGGCACAGCGTCGCCGCGTTGTCCGGCGGCGGCACGGAGGCGGCCGCCGACCCGCGGGTGCGGCCGCGGTGGCACGTGTACTTCTCGGTCGAGGACGTGGACGCCACGGTGGAACTCGCCGCCAAACTCGGCGGCGAGGTCACCGGTGCGCCGGAGAACTCCGCCTACGGCCGGGTCGCGGGGCTGCGCGACCCGGAAGGCGGGCTGTTCTCCCTGATCAGCAGGCACTACTGAGGCGCGACCTGTCGCGGGCGGCGGAGCCCCGGCGGCGGCCTCATACGGGGAAGTAGCTGGTGAAGTCGCTCTTGCCGACCGCGAAGACCCCGCTGAACGGCTGGTTGAGCTGCTGGATGAGCAGGATCAGGAAGACCATGAACCCGCCGAGCACCATCGCCATCACCAGATGGCTGCCGCTGCGTTGCACCCCGAAGACGAACATGAACGCGAGCGTGAGGATGCCGCCGACGAACATGCCCGCCCACAGCACGTCCGACAGGCTGCTGCGCGCGTCGCTCGCGCGGCCCCTGCGGGCCTGGTCCAGCGTGGACAGCTGGGAGATGGCCTCCTGCCCGGCGTTCTGCTGGGCGGACGTGGCGTTGGCGGCGGGCGCCGTCTCGTAGGTGTCGCGCAGCTTGTCGAGCATCTGCCACCCGGCCGGGCCGAGCGACTCGTGCTTGGCCATCCGCGGCCACTCGACGGCGGTCACCTGATGGGCGTACGCGTCGACGGTGGTGCGGATCTCCTGCTGCCCGGCGGGCGGCAGGGCGTCGCTGAGCAGGTAGACCTGGTGCAGCGCGCCGGCCTCGGTGGAGATGTCGGACTCGGCGTTGGAGTGGGTGTCCCACACCGAGACCAGGGCCAGGCCGAGGACGAGCGCGTAGATCACGCCGATCATCATCGAGATGTACTCGGCGACGTCGTCGCTGGGCTCCTCGTCGGCCTTGAGCGGGAAGAAGCGGTGCTTGAGGATCACGCAGACGGCGGCCACCAGGGCGCCGCCCGCGACGATCGCCACGGTGCTGAGCAGATGGGACAAGGGTTCTCCTCGGAAGGTCACCGGCGGTCGTCGTGGCGGCCACCGGCGGTGTGGAAGGTCACCGGGAACGCGACATCGCGCGGGCACCCGCGGCGACGGCGGCGACGGCGGCCGGAAGCAGGACGAGGAACAACGCGGCGGGCGTGCCCATCCCGCCCCGCGCCGGGCTCTGCGTCTGCGGCGTCATCCGCAGGTACGCCGTGGGCACGGTCGGCTTGGGCGTCGGCGTGGGCGTCGGCGGCGCGGCGGGCTTCGGCACCGGGAGGGCCACCAGGCGCGGTGCGGGCGTCGGCGCCGGGCTCGGCGGCGGCGTGCGCGGTGCGGGCCTGGGCGGCGCGACCGGTCGTGGCCGGGGCGTGGGACGCGGCGCGGGCCGAACGGGCGGCGCGGGCCTGCGGCAGTCGCGGTCGGCAAGACCGGTCAGCCGTCGCAGCTCCGCGGCGTCGCCCCGGGTGCGTACGACGGCCTCGGCGCCGCCCACGTCGACGGCGAGCAACGGCGCGCACGCCACTCGGCGCACGGCGATCTCGCAGCCCAGCGGCCCGCCGTGGACAGCGACGGCGAACCCGATGCCGTGCGGGCAGCGCACCGCGGCGCGGACGGCGGCCAGTCCCGGCAGGCGCGACCCGGCGTCCCCGCGCGGCGTACCGCCGAACGGGAACCCGCCCCGAGGCGCGGGAAGACCACGCCGGGACGCGGACCCGCGCACCCCGTTCCCCCGCGCTGCCGTCCGCGGTGCGCTGGCGCGCCGGGGCATGGCGGGCATCCGCGTCGGCAGCCCGCTCATCCGGGGCATCCGCAACGTCGGCACGGGCACCGGTGAGCCGCCGCCCGGCCAGGCGAGCGCCGCGCCGGCGGTCCCGGCCGCCAGCACGATCACGCAGCCCAGCAGCAGCGCCGGAGCCCCCCGGATCAGCAGCCGCGCCACCCGACTGCGGCGCCCGGGGGCCGCCGGGGCGCGCCGACGGCGTTCGTTCCACGACCGCGCGGGACCACCCGGTCGTCGTATGGCATGACTCGGCCAGCGCACAGCGGCACCGCCCCCTCCTGCGTGCTCCCCGCGGACCCGCCGTGTCCCCACGGCGTTCCGCTCCCCCGGGGCACGGCGTCCGCACCTGCGCGGTCCGGCCCCCTGCGCCGCAGCCTGTCCCAGGACGCGCCCGCGCACGCCGACACGCCGGTGGAGTTCATGCGATAGGCGGACGGATGCGACCGGGAGGTTTGCGGGGTGCGCGGGCCCGCACGAGGGGGCGGCTAGCGCGGGTCGTCGGCGCCGGGCCAGGGCGACTGCCCGGCCAGTTCCGCCCACTCCACGTCGTGTTGTCCCGGCACGGTCCGCCCGGCCAGGACCCAGCCTTGGGCCAAGGCTTCGTAGATGGGCGCGTCAGGGATGCGCGGAATCGATTCTTCCCGCTTCCCCAGCGGTCTCCAGTACATCGTCATGGTGGTCATGCACCATCAACGCCGCGGTCCGTAGGGGGTCACAGGAGGCCCCGCGCGTTCACCCGGTCCGGGGTCGCGACTGACGCCTGTTCGACCCGCCCGTACCGCCTGGCGACTCTCGTCGCGCCTATTACAAGACAGTGACATAGGAGGCGGCAACGATTTTCCTGTGTGCGCCGTCTAACCACCTGAGACCGCGCCAATCAGCCCGGATGAGCAGATACCGGCGCGAACCATGAAGTTCTCAGCGAAAAGGACTCGACATGATCGTCACCAAGCGGAACTCGCTGCGTCTGGCCGCCGTCGGTGCGATGGGCGCCGTCACCCTCGCCCTGGCCGGCACCACGGCGATGGCCGCGACTCCCGCCGCGCACCAGGCGGCCGTCACCGCCGCCCGCGCGTCGCTCACCGCCAAGCCGTCGGTCACCAGCGTGAACGCCTGGCAGCAGTTCCGGGTGACCGGCACCGCGACCGGCCTGAAGGCGGGCAGCAAGGTGACCCTCCAGCAGGTCCAGCACGGCAAGTGGGTCACCCTGCCGGCCAGCACCACCGTCACCCGCTCCGGCGCCTACTCGCTCCGCGTCGAGCTGGGCCTGAAGGGCAAGAACCAGCTGCGCATGGTCAGCGGAAGCACCGCCTCCGCGGTCTTCAACGTCACCGTGCGCTGACGCCCGGGCTCCGGCCCACTCCACTCGGATGCCCCGGCGACCGCCCGCCGGGGCATCCGCGCGTCCGGCTCCGGCATCCCGCGCACCTGGCGCGCGGGCCCGCGTGAACGTCCGCCCGTACGCATACGTACGACATGCGCGGGGCGACGCCGCGTGCCAGCCTGGTGGCGCCCGTAGCGTCGAGTTCTCAGGAGGTGCGGACATGGCTGCCGCGGACGACCTCAAGCGCGACGAGTTCAAGCGCAAGGCCAAGGAGATGGCGGAGAAGGCCCGGGCGGCGGCCCAGCGCGAGAAGGCGCGGGGCGGCGGTGCGACCGGGGAGCGGACCGAGAACGGCGGTGCGGCGCGGCGCGACGACGCCCGGGAGAGCGGATCGGGGCGGCGGTAGCCCCGCCGGGGCCGCGCGGGACCGTCACCGGGACGGCGGGTCGGCCCGCCACCCGTCCTCGACGGCGGACGTCAGGGCCCGGCCGGTGCGGGGTGGGGCGGGTGCCCCCGCGCGGCTGCGGCCTCGCCGCGCCTCCCACCACCTGGCCGGGCGGTCCGGGGAACCCCGGGGGAACCGGGGTTCAGTGCGCCGTGACGGCCCGCAGCGACTCCTTCAGGGAGCCCATCGTGGCCAGCACGGCCGTCGGCTCGTAGCCGCAGTGCGCCATGCAGTTGTCGCACCGCGGGTCCTTGCCCCGGCCGTACTTGTCCCAGTCGGTCTCCTCCAGCAGCTCCTGGTAGGTCTCCGCGTACCCGTCCGACATCAGGTAGCAGGGCCGCTGCCAGCCGAACAGGGAGTACGACGGGATCGCCCAGGGGGTGCACTCGAAGTCGGTGCGTCCTTCGAGGAAGTCCAGGTACAGCTCGGAGTGGTTCAGCCGCCACTTGCGGCGCCGCCCCTCGCCGAACGCCTTGCGGAACAGCTGCCGGGTCTGCTCGACGCCCAGGAAGCGGTCCTGGTCGGGGGCCTTCTCGTACGCGTAGCCCGGGGAGATCTCCATCCGGTCGACCTTCAGCTCGTCGTTGAGGTAGTCCAGCACCTCGATGACGTCCTGCGGGCTGTCGTTGTTGAAGAACGTCGAGTTGGTGTAGACGGCGAAGCCCGCGGCCTTGGCCTGCCGGATGGCCTCGATCGCCTGGTCGAAGACGCCTTCCTTGCTGACCGACTCGTCGTGCCGCTCACGCAGCCCGTCGATGTGCACCATCCACGCGAAGTTGCGGTGCGGCCGGAACTTGTGCAGGTGCTTCGGCAGCAGCACGGCGTTGGTGCACAGCACGACGAACTTGCCACGGGAGAGCAACTCCCTGGTCATCACGTCGATCTGCGGGTGCATCAGCGGCTCGCCACCGGCCAGCGACACCATCGGGGCGCCGCACTCCTCCACGGCTCCGATCACCTGCGCCACCGGCATCCGCTTCTTCAGCACTCCGGCGGGGTGCTGGATCTTGCCGCAGCCGTTGCACTTGAGATTGCAGGCGAAGAGCGGTTCCACCTCGACGATGAGCGGGAACTTCTCCCGGCGCAGCAGCTTCTGCTTGACCAGGTACGTGCCCATCTTGACGGTGAGGTTGAGCGGGAGTCCCATCGCGTCTCCGTTCCCGAGCCGCCGCGGGCTCTGGCCGGTGCGGCGGGGACCGGTGGTGCGAAGGCCGATCCCCTCTACCACTACCAACATACAGTCTGTATGGAACAGGATGTACGTATGAAAGGTCCCCGATTCCCCGGCGGGCGGGCCAGCCGCCGCACCGAGCACGTCAGCGACACCCGGCGCGCCCTGATGGAGGCGGCCAGGACGCTGTTCGCCGAGCGCGGGTACGCGGCGACCGGTACGGAGGACATCGTGGGGGCCGCCCGGGTGACGCGCGGGGCGCTCTACCACCACTTCCGCGACAAGGCGGACCTGTTCCGCGCGGTGATGGCGGAGTGCGCGCAGGAGATGGCGGAGCGGCTGGTCGAGCAGGAGACCCGCAGGGCCGAGGCGCACCCGGGGGACGCCTGGCAGCTGCTGCGCAGCGGATTCCAGTCGTTCCTGGACGCCTGCACGGACGCCGACTTCCAGCGGATCGTGCTCATCGAGGGGCCGGCCGTGCTGGGGCACAGCGCCTGGGACGCGCTGGTGGAGCAGCACGGCTACCTGCTCCTGGCCGAGGCGCTCACCGAGTCGATCCAGGAGGGCCGCATCGAGGACCTGCCGGTGGCGCCGCTGACCCGCATGCTGGCCGCGCTGATCTCCGAGGCCAGCTTGTACATCGCGCGTTCCGAGGACACCGCCGCGGCCCGCGAGGACGCCGGGCTGGTCCTGGACCGCCTGCTGGCGGGCCTGGCCACCCCCAGCGTCGCCACCGGCACGTGACCTCAGGGCACGGCGGCGGAGGGCGTGGGACGGCTGACGGGGGCGGAACGGCGCGTCACGTCGGTCCCCGCGGCGGAGTCGTGCCCGTCGGCGTGGCGCGGACGCCGGGGCGGTACTTCGGGACGCGCACGGTGATCTTCATGCCCGCGCCCGGCGCGGTCTCCATGACCAGGCCGTACGCGTCGCCGTAGGTCTGGCGCAGCCGCTCGTCGACGTTGGCCAGGCCGATGCCGGTGCGGGGGCCGCCGTCGCCGCGCAGGACGGCACGCAGCCGGGCCGGGTCCATGCCCGCGCCGTCGTCCTCGATCACCACGCGCGCCTGGGCGCCCTCGTCGTCGGCGGTGATGGTGACGCGGCCGTGGTCGGGGCGGCCCTCGACTCCGTGCTTGACGGCGTTCTCCACGAGGGGTTGCAGGCACAGGAAGGGCAGCGCGACGGGCAGCACCTCCGGCGCGATCCGCAGGGTGACCGCGAGCCGGTCGCCGAACCGGGCGCGTACCAGCGTCAAGTACCGCTCGATGGAGTGAAGTTCCTCCGCGAGCGTGGTGAAGTCGCCGCTGGAGCGGAAGGAGTACCTCGTGAAGTCGGCGAACTCCAGCAGGAGTTCGCGGGCCCGCTCGGGGTCGGTCCGGACGAAGGAGGCGATGGCGGCCAGGGAGTTGAAGATGAAGTGCGGGGAGATCTGCGCCCGCAGCGCCCGCGTCTCGGCGTCGCGCAGCCGCGTGCGCAACGCGTCGAGTCCGGCCAGTTCCAGCCGCAGCGAACACCAGCGGGCCGCCTCGGCGACCTCTCGCGCGAGGCCG
This sequence comes from Streptantibioticus parmotrematis, assembly GCF_019890615.1. Taxonomy (GTDB): domain Bacteria; phylum Actinomycetota; class Actinomycetes; order Streptomycetales; family Streptomycetaceae; genus Streptantibioticus_D; species Streptantibioticus_D parmotrematis. The sequence goes on from NZ_JAINVZ010000023.1 coordinate 56,326, forward strand.
GGCCCGTCGGCGCGGGCGTGGACGGCCAGCGCGCCGAGCACTCGGCCCTCCGCGACGAGCGGGGCCGCGGCGAGGCGCAGCACGGCACCGGACGCGTCGTCGCCCGGGAGACGAGCCGGGGCCGGTGACGTGACGACCACGCGTCCCTCGTCCAGCGCGCGGCGGACGTCCCGCATCGCCGCGTCGCGGCGGCCTTCGTCCGGGCCGTCCCAGGCGAGGACGGCGTGCGTGTCGGTGAGGCAGACCGCGACGGCGTCCAGCGCGGGCCGCAGTGCGCGTACCGTCCTGCGTGCCGCCGCCGGTCCGAGGCCGTCGCGCAGCGGCTCACCGGCCGCCGCCACGCGGCACGCCACGGACGTGCCCGGTCGGCGCCGCGGGCCACCCGCCCTCGACACCCGGTCCAGCACCGCGCCCAGCACGGCGGCGCCCCCGCACGCCAGCGCGCAGACGGCGAGCGGGACCCCCGCCTGGGCGCTCACCGGCCCGCCCCGCGCCACGGACGCGGCACGCGCGCCGCACGCGGCACGCCCGCCGGGTCGCGGGGCGTCGGCGGCACGGGTTCCGGGCGGTGCAGCCGGTGCATCGCAGCCGTGGTGCCGGGCGGGATCGCGCCGCGGGTGGCGAGCGAGACCGCGATCATGGTGACGAAGCCCACCGGGACCGACCAGACCGCGGGCCACGCCATCAGAGCCTGCGGCCAGCCGTGGCGGGGCCATCCGGCGATCGTGGCGGCGACCGCGCCCAGGGCGAGACCGCCGCCCGCCAGCATGCCCGCGGCGGCGCCCGGTGGTGTCAGCCCGCGCCACCAGATGCCCAGCAGCAGCAACGGGCAGAACGACGAGGCGGCCACCGCGAAGGCCAGACCGACCGTGTCGGCCACCGGCAGTCCGGCCGCCGAGAGGGTGAGCGCGGCCGGCGCGGCCACCGCGAGCAGCGTGGCCCAGCGGAACGACCGCACTCCGACCGAGGGCAGCACGTCCTGGGCCAGCACTCCGGCCGTCGAGACGGTCAGCCCGCAGGAGGTGGACAGGAAGGCGGCGAACGCCCCGCCGACCAGCAGCGCGCCCAGCAGTCCTCCCCCGGTGCCGCCGATCATGCGCTCCGGCAGCACGAGCACGGCCGCGTCCGGGTCGCCGGTGGCGGCCAGGTCGGGCGCGTAGACCCGGGCCAGCGCCCCGTACAGCGGCGGCAGCAGGTAGAAGGCGCCGACCAGGACGAGGACCACCAGGGTGGTGCGGCGGGCGGCGCGGCCGTGCGGGCTGGTGTAGAAGCGGACGACGACGTGCGGCAGGCCCATCGCGCCGAGGAAGGTGGCGAGGATCAACCCGTAGGTGGCGTACAGCGGATGGGGCCCGGTGCCGCCTCCGGTGACCGTCGCGTGGACGGCGGCCGGTCCGCCGGGGCTGCCGTCGCCGTGCCAGACCAGCAGCAGGAAGACGACGGGCACCAGCAGCGCGGTGAGCTTCAGCCAGTACTGGAACGCCTGCACGAGGGTGATGCTGCGCATGCCGCCCGCGGCGACGTCGGCGGCGACCACGACCGACACAACGGCCCCGCCGGCCCAGCGCGGCGCCCCGGTCGCCGTGCGCAACGTCAGCCCCGCGCCCTGGAGTTGGGGCAGCAGGTACAGCCACCCGATCCCGACGACGAGGACCGCGGCGATCCGGCGCACCGTCACCGACTCCAGCCGGTCCTGCGCGAAGTCCGGCAGCGTGTACGCGCCCGACCTGCGCAGCGGCGCGGCTACGAGGACCAGCAGCACCAGGTATCCGGCCGTGTAGCCGACCGGGTACCAGAGCATGTCCGCGCCGTGCGCCAGGACGAGGCCCGCGATGCCGAGGAACGACGCGGCGGACAGGTACTCGCCGCTGATGGCCGCCGCGTTGAGTCCGGGCCGCACCGTGCGGGACGCGACGTAGAAGTCGTCGGTGGTGCGCGAGACGCGCAGGCCGAGCGCGCCGACCAGCACGGTGGCCAGCGCCACCGCGGCGACCGCCACGCCGCCGTACGCGCCGCTCACCGGGGGCCGTCCTCCTGGTCGGGGCAACCACCTTGGTAGCGGGCCTCGTTGGCCTCGGCCCGGGTGACGTACCAGCGGCCGATGAGGTACATCAGCGGGTAGCCCGCGACACCGAGCAGCGGCCAGGTGACGCCCACGCCGCCGATCCTGGTGCGGGAGACGGCAGGTACGCGGTCCAGCAGCAGGGGCAGCGCGCCGAGCGGCACCGCGAGGGCGGCCACGGCGGTCAGGGCGGCGCGCAACTGCGCCCGCACCAGGGCGCGCAGCCGCGCGTCGTCCCGAGTCGACGGCTCGGTGTCAGTCGCTCCCGCCGCGCCGCGCGACGGGTCGCACCGGCCGCCGGTGACCACCTCGCGCCGCACCGGCCCGCCCGTCAACTGCCGCCCCGCACACGGTGTGCCGCGCCGCGCACCAGCAGGTCGCGCAGCTCGCGGGCGTGGCGGCGGCTCACCGACAGCCGTTCGCGCCCCACCCTCACGCTCATGTTGCCGCCGTCCGTGCGCAGTTCGTCGATGGCCCACAGCGCCACCAGATAGCGGCGGTGCACCCGGACGAATCCGCGTTCGCGCCACCGGTCCTCCAGCGTGGACAGCGCGACGCGCACCAGGTGGCCGCCCGCGCCGCCGACGGTGTGCAGCCGAGCGTAGTCGCCGTGTGCCTGAGCGTACGTCACCTCGTCGGGGCGCACGAAGCGGGTGACGCCGCCGAGTTCGACCGGGATCACCTCGTCCGCGGGGGCGCCGCGGGCGGTCACGGGCGTGCCGTGCACCAGCTCGTCGACCCTGCGCACGGCTTCCGCGAGACGTTCGCGGCGGACCGGCTTGAGCAGGTAGTCGACCGCCTCCAGGTCGAAGGCGCGCACCGCGAACTCCTCGTGGGCGGTGACGAAGACGATCAGCGGCGGCCGGGCGAAGCGCCCCAGCAGCCGTGCCAGGTCCAGCCCGCCGAGGCCCGGCAGCCGGATGTCGAGGAAGACCGCGTCGAGCACCCCCGGCCCGTCCGGTCCACCGCCATAAGCGCCGCCGCCCCCGTCCTGCGCGCAACTCCGCTGCCCCGCATCGCCGGTGAGGTCGTACGGGTCCGGGCCGCCGAAGGGCTCCCCCGGGGTGCGGCCGAGGCGGCGCAGCACGTCGGTGGCGTCGGTCGCGCCGTCCGCCCGGGCGATCCGCGGGTCCGCGCGCAGCAGATAGAGCAGTTCCCCCAGCGCGGGAACCTCGTCGTCCACGGCCAGCACGCGCAGCATGGCGCCGGAGTCTAGTTGAGCCGCCGGGGCGACGGGCCGTCCCACGGCGTGCGTCAACCGCCCGTACCGCGTCTTCACTCCTGCCGGTGCGTCAGGACCGTTCGTCGCACCGGAGTGACCGTTCGGCGACGGCCGGTGGCGGGTCCCCTCGTTGTCCGCGTGTCGCGTTCCTAGCGTGACCGCCGGGCGCCGCTGTCCGCGCGGGGGCCCGCGGTCCGCAACGGCGGCGCGCCCCGGACGCCGTCCGCCGCGCGCCCCCACACCCGCCCGTGAGCAGCCGCGACGCCGCGCGTCCGTGGACCCGAACACCCGTGTGCCCGACGACCCGATGACTTCGACGAGACCAGGAGGCCAGCCATGGCCAGTACCGTTCCGCCCGCCGCTCCCGAGACCCCGTCGAGCCCGCCGCCCGCGTCGGCCACCGGGACCGGCGTCGCCGATCCGGCACCGCTGGGCCTGGGCGCGTTCGCCACCACCACGTTCGTCCTGAGCTGCTTCAACGCCAATCTCATCAACGCGGGGCTGGCGGGCGTCGTGCTGCCGCTGGCGCTGGCCTTCGGCGGGCTCGCCCAACTCCTGGCCGGCATGTGGGAGTTCCGCAACCGCAACACCTTCGGCGCGACCGCGTTCACCTCCTACGGCGCGTTCTGGCTGTCGTACGCGCTCCTCGCGCGCTACGTGGCGCCGACGCTGCCCCTGGCCACCGCGCACCAGGCGACGGGCCTGTACCTGCTGGTGTGGGCGATCTTCACGGTGTACATGACGGTGGCCGCGCTGCGCGTCAACGGCGCCGTGCTCGGGGTGTTCGTGGCGCTGTCGATGACGTTCATCCTGCTCGCGGCGGGCGAGTTCGCGCAGTCGGCCGACGTCGCCAAGGCGGGCGGCTGGGTCGGGCTGATCACGGCGGTCATCGCCTGGTACGCGTCGTTCGCGGTCGTGACCAACGCGACGTGGAAGCGTTCGGTGGTGCCGACCTGGCCGTTGTCCTGAACCGGCAGTACCGACCGGCGGCACCCGGCCGCACAGCACCGACCAGCCCCAGGAGTGATGGTGTCCGACGAAACGTTGTCGAACCTGCTGCGCGAGGAGCGGCGCTTCCCGCCCCCGCCCGCGCTGGCCGCCGCCGCCAACGTGACCGCCGAGGTGTACGAGCGGGCCGCCGCCGACCGGCCGGCCTTCTGGGCGGAGCAGGCGCGCAGGCTCAGCTGGGCGACCGAGCCGCAGCAGACGCTGGACTGGTCGAACCCGCCGTTCGCCAAGTGGTTCGCCGACGGTGAGCTGAACGTCGCGTACAACTGCGTGGACCGGCATGTCGAGGCGGGGCTCGGCGACCGCGTGGCGCTGCACTTCGAGGGCGAGCCCGGTGACACCCGGGACCTCACCTACGCCCAGCTCAAGGACGAGGTGTGCAAAGCGGCCAACGCGCTGACCGGGCTGGGGGTGGAGAAGGGCGACCGGGTCGCGATCTACCTGCCGATGATCCCGGAGGCGGTGATCTCGATGCTGGCCTGCGCCCGTATCGGCGCGCCGCACTCGGTAGTGTTCGGCGGCTTCTCGGCGGACGCGCTGGCCACCCGCATCGACGACGCCGACGCCCGGGTCGTCATCACCGCGGACGGCGGCTGGCGGCGCGGCAAGCCGTCCGCGCTCAAGCCCGCGGTGGACGAGGCGCTCACCAGGCCGGGCGCCGGGCGGGTGCGCAGCGTGCTGGTGGTGCGGCGCACCGGGCAGGACGTGGACTGGCACGAGGGCCGCGACGTGTGGTGGCACGAGGTGGTCGAGGCACAGTCCGCCGAGCACGAGCCGCAGGCGTTCGGCGCCGAGCACCCGTTGTTCATCCTCTACACCTCCGGCACGACGGGCAGGCCCAAGGGCATCCTGCACACGTCCGGCGGCTACCTCACCCAGGTCAGCTACACCCACCACGCCGTCTTCGACCTCAAGCCCGAGACGGACGTGTACTGGTGCAGCGCGGACATCGGCTGGGTGACCGGGCACTCGTACATCGTCTACGGGCCGCTGTCGAACGCGGCGACCCAGGTGATCTACGAGGGGACGCCGGACACCCCGCACCAGGGCCGCTGGTGGGAGATCATCGCCAAGCACCGGGTGTCGGTCTTCTACACGGCGCCCACCGCGATCCGCACCTGCATGAAGTGGGGCGAGGAGATCCCGGCCCGCTTCGACCTGTCCAGCCTGCGGGTCCTGGGCAGCGTCGGGGAGCCGATCAACCCCGAGGCGTGGATGTGGTACCGCAAGAACATCGGCGGGGACCGCTGCCCGATCGTGGACACCTGGTGGCAGACCGAGACCGGCGGCATCATGATCAGCCCGCTGCCGGGCGTGACGGCCACCAAGCCCGGTTCCGCGCAGACCCCGATGCCCGGCATCGCGGCGACCGTCGTGGACGACGAGAGCCGTGAGGTGCCGGACGGCGCGGGCGGCTACCTGGTGCTGACGGAGCCGTGGCCCGGCATGCTGCGCACGATCTGGGGGGACGACCAGCGGTATGTCGACACCTACTGGTCGCGTTTCGAGGGGCGGTACTTCGCGGGTGACGGGGCGAAGAAGGACGACGACGGCGATCTCTGGCTGCTCGGCCGGGTGGACGACGTGATGCTCGTGTCGGGGCACAACATCTCCACCACCGAGGTCGAGTCCGCCCTCGTCTCGCACCCCAAGGTCGCCGAGGCGGCCGTCGTCGGTGCGGCGGACCCGACGACCGGGCAGGCCATCGTCGCGTTCGTCATCCTGCGCGGCGGCGCCACCGAGACGGAGGACCTCGTGGCGGAACTGCGCGACCACGTGGGCTCGGCGCTGGGCGCCATCGCCAAGCCCAAGCGCGTCCTGCCGGTGTCGGAACTGCCCAAGACCCGCTCCGGCAAGATCATGCGACGACTGCTGCGCGACGTGGCGGAGAACCGTGAGCTGGGTGACGTCACCACGCTCACCGACAGCACGGTCATGGACCTCATCCAGTCCAAGCTGCCGGGCGCCGCGTCGGAGGAGTGAGCGCGCACGTGCGGGGCCCGGGACCGCCGTCCGTCGGGCGGCGGTCCCGGGCCCGTCGTACCTCCGCCCGGACTACCGGTCGCGGTACGCCTCCAGCAGCCGCAGCCACACCTCGCTGATCGTCGGGTACGAGGGAACGGCGTGCCACAGGCGGCTGATCGGGGTCTGCGCGGCCACCGCGACGGTCGCGGAGTGCAGCAGCTCGCCGACGCCCGGGCCGACGAAGGTGACGCCGACCAGGCGTTCGCTGTTGGCGTCCACCACCATCCTGGCCCGGCCCCGGTAGTCGTCGCCGTACAGCGCCGAGCCCGCCACCTGCGCCAGGTCGTAGTCGACGACGTGGACGCGGCGGCCCGCCTCCTCGGCCTCCTTGGCCGTCGGGCCGACCGAGGCGGCCTCCGGGTCGGTGAAGACGACCTGCGGCACGGCCTCGACGTCGGCGGTGGCCCGGTGCGGGCCCCAGGGGGCGGGGTCGAGGGGCTCGCCCTGCGCGACGGCTCCGATGACGGCGCCCGCGATCCGCGCCTGGTACTTGCCCTGATGGGTCAGCAGCGCACGGTGGTTGACGTCCCCTGCGGCGTAGAGCCAGTCGCCGTCGACCCCGGTCACCCGGCAGGAGTCGTCCACCGTCAGCCAGTCGCCGGGAGCCAGGCCGACCGTCTCCAGGCCGAGGTCGTCGGTCCTCGGGGCGCGTCCGGTCGCGAACAGCACCTCGTCGGCGACGAGTTCACCGCCGACGTCGAGCGTCAGGGTCACCGGTGCCGCGGGCGCCGGGCGGTCCACCGCGGACACCGAGACCCGGTTGCTGATCTTCACTCCGGTGGCGGTCAGCCCCTCGGCGACCAGCTCACCGGCGAACGGCTCCATGCGCGGCAGCAGTCCGTCGCCGCGCACCAGCAGGGTGACCTCGCTGCCCAGGGCCCGCCACGCGGTCGCCATCTCCACGGCCACCACGCCGCCGCCGACCACCGCGAGGCGACCCGGCACCTCCTTGGCGCTGGTGGCCTCCCGGCTGGTCCACACGCCCGCCGCCGCGAGGCCCGGCAGGTCGGGCAGCGCGGCGCGGGTGCCGGTGCAGACGGCGACCGCGTGGCGTGCGGTGAGCAGCACGCGGGAGCCGTCGGGAGTGTCCACGGCGACCCGGCGGGGCCCGTCGAGCCTGCCGTGTCCGCGTACCAGGTCGAGTCCGGCGCCGCGCACCCACTCGGCCTGGCCGTCGTCCTTCCAGTGCGCGGCGAAGTCGTCGCGCCGGGCGAGCACGGCCGCCGCGTCCAGGGTGGCGCCGACCGCCTCGCGGGCGCCGGGGAGCCTGCGGGCCTCGGCGAGCGCGGTGTGCGGGCGCAGCAGCGCTTTGCTCGGCATGCAGGCCCAGTACGAGCACTCGCCGCCGACGAGTTCGCTCTCCACGACGGCGACGCTCAGGCCCGCCGCGTGGGCGCGGTCCGCCAGGTTCTCGCCGGTCGGTCCTGCGCCGACGACCACGACGTCGTACGTGTGCTCCTGATCCACGGTGCCGCCTCCCGGTGGGTGTCCTCGCCGGTCATCCTCCGGCAGCCCGCGGACGCCCGCATCCGCGCCCCGGCCGGCGATCGAGCAAGATGGTGCCGAGCGTGACACGCGACGGCGCCACCGCGCCAGGAAACGAGGCAGGAACGCACATGGGCGAGTTGATTCTGATCCGGCACGGCGAGACGGAGTGGAGCCGGTCGGGAAAGCACACCAGCTGGACGGACCTGCCGCTGACCAGCCGGGGCGAGGACCAGGCGCGTTCCCTGGTGCCACTGCTGGCCGGGCGGCGGATCGCGCTCACCTTGACCAGCCCGATGGCGCGGGCCCGCAGGACCGCCGAGCTGGCGGGCCTGCGCGACGCGGTCCTCGACCCCGAGCTGCACGAGTGGGACTACGGCGCCTACGAGGGGATCACCACGGTGGAGATCCACCGCACCCGCCCGGAGTGGGACCTGTGGACCGACGGGGTGGCCTCCGGACCGGACGGTCATCCCGGCGAGAGCCCGACGCAGGTGGGGGAACGCGCCGACCGGGTGCTGAAGCAGGTGGACGCCGCGCTGCGCGACGCGGACCTCGACGGCGAGGGCGGCGACGTGGTGCTGGTGGCGCACGCCCACATCCTGCGGGTGATCACGGCCCGGCGGCTCGGGCTGCCCGCGTCCGGCGGCGCCCTGTTCCGGCTGGACACGGCCACGGTGAGCCGTCTGGGCACCGAGCACGACCGCCCGGTCGTGGCGTCGTGGAACCAGCAGCCGCCCGCGTAGCGCTCCCGGGCGGCTCAGCCCCTGGTCGGCAGGTCGCCCGGCGGGACGATGAGGCAGAACTCGTCGCCCTCCGGGTCGGCCGGCACGACGGTCAGCCACCCGCGGTCGTCGAACGGGCCGCGCAGTCGAGGACCACGGCCGGCTCGATGACCTGGGACCGACCGTCGCCGTCGCCGTCCCCGTCGGCGTCCCCGTCGCTCAACGGCCGTACCAGACGGTGGTGGCGTTGCAGAACTCGCGGATGCCGTGGTCCGCCAGCTCGCGCCCGTAGCCGGAGCGCTTGACGCCGCCGAAGGGCATCGCGGGGTGCGAGGCCGTCATGCCGTTGAAGAAGATGCCGCCCGCCTGCAAGTCCCGTACGCAGCGGTGCTGTTCGGCGTTGTCGGAGGTCCACACGTTCGAACTCAGGCCGAACGGCGTGTCGTTGGCGAGGTCGACGGCGGCGTCCAGGTCGGGCACCCGGTACAGGGTCGCGACCGGGCCGAACGCCTCCTCGTGGTGGATGCGCATGTCGGGGGTGACCCCGGCGAGCACGGTGGGTTCGTAGAACCAGCCCTTGGGCTGGTCCTGGGGCCGCCGTCCGCCGCACAGCGCCGTCGCGCCGCGCGCGGTGGCGTCGTCCACCAGTTCCTCCAGGTCGGCGCGGCCCTGCTCGCTGGAGACGGGACCGACGTCCGTGCCCTCCCGCATCGGGTCGCCGACGCTCAGCGCCGCCATGCCCGCCACGAAGCGTTCGGCGAACTCGTCGTGGACGTCCGTGTGCACGATGAAGCGCTTGGCGGCGATGCACGACTGCCCGTTGTTCTGCACGCGCGCGGTGACCGCGGTCTTCGCGGCGGCGGCTACGTCGGCGGAGGGCAGCACGATGTACGGGTCGCTGCCGCCGAGTTCGAGCACGGTCTTCTTCACCTCGTCGCCCGCGATCGAGGCGACGGAGCGTCCGGCGGGCTCGCTGCCGGTCAGCGTGGCGGCGGCGACCCTGGAGTCGCGCAGTACCCCCTCCACCTCCCGCGAGCCGATCAGCAGGGTGGCGAAGCAGCCCTCGGGGAAGCCCGCGCGGCGGAAGAGGTCGCCGAGGTAGAGGGCGGTCTGCGGCACGTTGGAGGCGTGCTTGAGCAGCCCGACGTTGCCCGCCATCAAGGCAGGTGCCGCGAAGCGCACGACCTGCCACAGCGGGAAGTTCCACGGCATCACGGCCAGCACGACGCCCAGCGGCCGGTAGCGCACGTACGCCCGGCTGCCGCCGGAGTCCTCCACGTCGGCGGTGTCCACCCGCTCGTCGGCGAGCAGTCCCTCGGCGCGCTCGGCGTACCAGCGCATGGCCTTGACGCACTTGGCGGCCTCCGCGCGGGCGGCGGCGAGCGTCTTGCCCATCTCGGTGGTCATGATCGCGGCGATCTCGTCGCGGTCCTTCTCCAGCAGGTCGGCGGCGCGCCGCATCAGCTCGGAGCGTTCGGCGAAGCTCGTCGTGCGGTACTCGCGGAAGGCGGACGCGGCCCGGGCGACGGTCGCCTCGATCTCGTCGGGTCCGTGCGGTTCGAACGTCTTGAGGGTCTCCCCGGTCGCCGGATTGACGGTTGCGATGGGCATGGCACGTCCTCCTCGAAGCCTGCTGGAGCCCGGGTGATGGTCCGGCGCGGGCCGGCCGGGCCCGGGTCGTCGGCCGGTCCTGCCGGGGCGCGTCGCCCGCGCGAGGCCACGCGGGCCCGCCCCGCGAACCGCAAGCACCACGTGCCCCGTATTCACCGATTTACGCCTCCTGGAGCGCCACCTTCACGCCTCCTGGGGCGCCGCCGCAGCCGTCCGGCCCCGCTCGCGGCGGGCCCGGGCGGCGGTGAGCGCACCGGCCGCGACGAGCAGCGGAGGCAGCGCCGCCGCCCACGGCGCCGCGCCCCGGTGGAGGGCGGCGGCCGCCCCGGCGCCGGCCGCGAGCGCGCCGAGCCGGATCGGCACCCAGCGTCCCGTCTCCTGAGGGGCGCCCGCCGCCGCCCGGCTGACGAACGTGGTCAGCGCGCCGGTGAGGTAGGTCGACGGGCGCGCGGCGGTACCGGCGCCCAGCATCGCGCCCGACTGCGCGCCCATCGCGACGGCGGCGACACCCAGCAGCACGTCGCGCGGCGCTCCGGTGGGCGGCGCTCCGCCGACGGCCCAGGCCACGGCGTTCAGCGCGAGCAGGACGACCTCCGCGGCCAGCACCGCCAGCGTGCGCGTCGGCCAGCCCTCCCCCGGGCCGTCCGGCCGGGGCCCGCAATAGCGTGCGGCGGCGGCCGTTCCCGCGACGTATCCGGCCAGCGCGATCAGCGGCGCCGCGACGTCGCCGAAGCGGTCGCCGCCGCAGGCGATGCCCAGCAGGGCGAGGTTGCCGGTCATGACTCCGGCGAAGACATGGCCCAGGGCCGTGAACGCGAGCGCGTCCACGGCCCCGGAGGCGGCTGACAGCAGGGTCATGGCCAGGTGCTCCGCCCGGCCCGGCCCGTGCGTCACTACCGCAGCGGCCCGGGGTCGGGCACGGGTTCAGGACCCGGCTCGGGGCCCGGTCCCGGCGGCGGGGGCGTGGGCACCGGGTCGGGCAGCGGTCCCGGCCCAGGGCCGGGCGGCGGCGCGGGCACGGGGTCCGGCTCCGGCACGGGCGCGGGCCCAGGGGCGGGCCCTGGCTGCGGTCCGGGGGGCGGCGCGGGCGTCGGCCTCGGCGGCACGGGGTCGGGGTGCGGGCTGGTCCAGGCGGGCGCGGCCTGCGCCCTCCCGGGTCCGGGCTGTCCTGGTCGTTCCGGACGTCGCAGCAGTCGCAGCACGACAACCTCCACCTTCCTGTCGGTTCGGGTCGTTCTGGCCCGCTCCTGCCCTGGATCCGGCCGGGTACCCGTCCGTCACCAGCGTTGCCCCCGAAATGCCGTACGCGCGCGGCCGACTGGTCCGTCCAGGGCAGTACCGCCTGGTCCGTCCGTGGCGGTCCCGATTCCCGCTCGACCTCCGCCGGATTCCCGCTTGACCCCCGCTAGCGAAACTCTTGCGTTTCGATAGAGCCTGGCCTACCGTAGAGCTGTACGAAACAGTTTCGTTCGAGGCTGGGGCGCCAGAGCTCCGCCCGACCGCCCGGGGACCGCCGATCGCACGGCCTCCGGAGACCTCCAGGGAGGTGGGCACATGACCACGGAAGCCGGACAGGCGCCGGCCCGCCGCACCCGCCTCACCCCGGACCGCGAGGCAAAGCTCTACGCCGCCGTGCTGGACGAGCTGCGCGGCGCGGGCTACGAGGCGATGACCATGGACGCCGTCGCCGCCCGGGCCCGCACCAGCAAGGCGACGCTCTACCGGCAGTGGAAGGGCAAGCCCGAACTGGTCGCCGCCGCGCTGCGGCACCTCAAGCCGGTCTACAGCGCGGGCATCGACACCGGGAGCCTGCGCGGCGACCTGTTGGAGGTCGCCCACCGCGTCGAGCACGTGGCCCCGGGCGACACCGCGCTGCTGGCCGCCGTCGGACACGCCTGCGACGGCCATCCGGAACTCGGCGACGCCATGCGCCAGGCCCTCATCGAGCCGGAACGCGCCGTACTGGACGCGATGCTGGAACGCGCCGTCGCCCGCGGTGAGATCCGCGCGGACACCAAGGCGGCCGAGTTCTTCCTGCCGATGCTGGTCGCGGCGCTCCCCGCCCGCAAGATCCTCGAGGACCGCTTCGCGGACGCCGCCTACATGACGCGCTACATCGACGCGGTCGTCCTGCCCGCGCTCCTCAACAGCTGACAGCGGCCGCCCGGACGCCACGCCACCGGGCCGCCCCCACCCGAGCACCAGACCCACCCCGAGCCCAAGGACCACGCCATGTCCCAGACCACCGCCGACCACCCGGTCGGCCTCGCCGCGGAGCGCGGCGGCGGCGAACACCCGGCCGCCAACCGCTGGTTCGTCCTCGCCGTGATCGGCATCGCCCAGCTGATGGTCGTGCTGGACGCCACCGTCGTCAACATCGCCCTGCCGTCCGCGCAGCGGGCCCTCGGGTTCTCCGACGGCAACCGCCAGTGGATCGTCACCGCCTATTCGCTCGCCTTCGGCAGCCTGCTGCTGCTCGGCGGACGCCTCGCCGACCTGGTCGGCCGCAAGATCGTCTTTCTGGTGGGCGTCCTCGGCTTCGCGGGTGCCTCCGCGCTCGCCGGTGCCGCCCAGGGCTTCGACCTGCTCGTCACCGGGCGGGCGTTGCAGGGCCTGTTCGGCGCCATGCTCGCCCCGGCCGCGCTGGCGCTGCTCAACATCACGTTCACCGACGCCAAGGAGCGCGCGAAGGCGTTCGGCATCTACGGCGCCATCGCGGGCGCGGGCGGCGGCATCGGCCTGCTGCTCGGCGGTGTGCTGACCGAGCACCTCAGCTGGCGCTGGACGCTGTACGTCAACCTCATCTTCGCCGTCATCGCGTTCATCGGCGGCCTGGTGCTGCTCAAGCCCGGCGCCCCGGCCGACCGGCCCAAGCTGGACCTGCCCGGCACCCTCCTGGTCTCCGCCGGTCTGTTCGGCGTGGTCTACGGCTTCTCCAACGCCGAGACCCACCACTGGGGTTCGCCGCTGACCTGGGGTTTCCTGGTCGCCGGCGTCGTGCTGATCGCGGCGTTCGCCGCCTGGCAGCGCCGGGCGAGCCACCCGCTGCTGCCGCTGCGGGTGCTGCTGGACCGCAACCGCGGCGCGTCGTTCATCACCGTCGCCATCTCCGGCGCCGGCATGTTCGGCGTGTTCCTCTTCCTCACCTACTACCTGCAGACGACGCTGCGCTACACTCCGGTCACCACGGGGCTCGCGTTCCTGCCGATGATCGGTTCGCTGATGGTCACCGCGCAGCTGGCGACCAACGTGCTGGTGCCGCGCGTCGGCCCGCGCCCGATCGTGCCGCTGGGCATGGGCATGGCCGCGGTCGGCATGGCGTGGCTGACCAACCTCGGGCTGCACAGCACCTACGCGGCCGACGTGCTGCCGCCGCTGATCGTGATGGGCCTCGGCCTCGGCCTGGTCATGCCGCCCGCGATGAGCCTGGCCACCGACCGCATCGGGCCGCGGGACGCGGGCGTGGCGTCCGCCACCGTCAACACCATGCAGCAGGTGGGCGGTTCGGTCGGAACCGCGCTGCTGAACACCCTGGCCGCCAGCGCCGCCACCCACTACATGTCGGGCAAGCGGCCGACCCCGGTACTGGCCGCCCAGGCGCAGTTGCACAGCTACTCCACCGCGTACTGGTGGTCGGCCGGGTTCTTCGTCGCCGGTCTGGTCATCACCGCCCTGATGTACCGCGGCGGCAAGCCGTCGCAGGACTCCGCCGCGGCGCCGGTCGTCCACATGTGACGTCTCCCGGCACCGTCTGACGGACCGGACGGGCCCCGCGGAAGCGGTCGGTCGCCCGGAGTACGAACCGACGATCACACTTGCGGAGTTCACCGCGTGTGATGATCCCCGTACTCCTAGCATGGGCGACCGACCGCTTCCGCCGTCTCCAGACAGGGGCTCACATGAGGGTTCGCCGGTTCGTCGCGGCGCTGTTCGCCAGCGCGTTCCTCCTCCCGGTGGCCGTGGCGGCGCCCGCCACGGCCGCCTCGCCGTCGGCGCACGCGCACTCCGCGGCCTGCTCGGCCGGGTACTTCGACCAGGACGCCCGGCTCGGCCCCGAGCAGCTTCCGGACCGCGGCCGGGTCGGCCACCAGCTGATCGGCTACCGGCGCACCGGTGGCCTCGGCGACCGGGCGTTCCTCGCCCGCTACTACGACGCGGCGGCCAACTCGGGCCAGGGCGGCTGGATCTACCCGCCGGCGGACGGTTACGTCACCCGCCCCGACGGCACGCCCGTCGAATGGCACCAGGCGCTGCGCCCGGGCCAGGACATCGACCGCTACGGCAGCGAGTACGGCGCGTTCCTCGCACCGGAGGGCCTGCCGTACGCGGAGCGGTCCATCCCGCCGCAGAGTCTGGACGGCACGCCCGCGGCGGGCTGCAACTACCACGACTACCGGGTGGTCAAGGCGTTCAGCGTGGACGCCGGGCCGATCGCGCCGTGGTTCGGGCAGCCCGGACGCGGCCGGCAGTACCAGCTGGACGCGAGCCTGCTGCCGGGCGCGCCGTCGCAGCTCAACGTGGGCTGGCTGGTCACCAACGGCTACCTGGAACGGCTTACCTGACGCACCGTCAACCCTCGCCCCCTGCAAGGCCGTTCACTGCGACCACGCGGGGTGGCGGGGGTCGTCGCAGCGCACCACGATGTCCGCCGTCGCGCCGGGGTCGACCTCCTCGTCGTAACGGCCGAAGGCGGGCAGCGTCCAGCGGTCGGCATCCGGGGTGCGGCGGGCCAGCGCGCCCGGGGAGAGCCGCAGGTGGGCGCCGAGGTCGACCGGGAAGCCCCGGCCCAGCAGCAGCGGTCCGTCGAGCAGCAGCACGGAGCCCGGCGGGAGCGTCACGTAGGGGGCCCGGGTCGCGCGGTCGGCGACCGGATCCCACAGCGAGGGCAGCGTCCGCCCGTCGCCGCCGGGGCTCAACGGGCCGAAGACCTCGCGCCACAACGCGCCGGTGTCCAGCCACAGGTCGTAGTACGCGTCGACGTCCCGGTGCCCGTACTCCAGCCGGACCGAGGCGGGCCGCCAGAAGCCGTCCGCGCTCACCCTGAGCGTCCGGCGGCCGCGCGTGCGCAGCGCCTCGGCCAGCGCGTCGGCGAGTTCGCCGGTGCGGGCCGCGGGCGCACCGTCCACCACCACCCTGGGCCACGCGGCGCCGTCGAGCGGGGCGAGCGCCGTGATCCGGTCGGCGAGGGCGTCGGTGAGCCGGGGCCAGGAGACAGGTGTGAACCGCACACCCGCCATCCTGCCCGAACGCCTCACGTCCGCCCGCCGGGGGCCGAACACCCGCGCGAGACGGCGCCGGTGGTCCTCCGACTGTCCCCGTCAGCGTCCCCCGGGAGGGTGAGCGGGTGAGTGTCGGGCCGCCGTGGTGCGCCGGGTCGTCGGATCATCTGCCAGGGGCGCGGGCTGGGCGCCTCCTGATGTCCGGCGGCCCGGGGAGGACAGCGTGAGGTGGTTCGGCAGGGCCGGGGTGCTGGGCGCGGGGGGAGCGGCGCTGGCCTGCCTGACCGCGTTCTGGCTGTCCTCGATGGGCACCGTGGAACGTCCGGCGGTGGGCGCGGGCTCCGCGCACGACGTGGTGCGCACCGCCACGGCGCACGGCGGGCCCGCGGATCGCGCCGGGGCGCCTCCCGGGGCGCGCCGTGCCGGTTCCGGTCCTCTCGCGTGGCCGACGCCCGGCGGGGCGGGCCGGGTCGCGCCCACCGCGTCACCGAAGCCCTCCGCTCCCCCGCCCGCCTATCCGCCGACGTACCGGGTGGGCACCGTCCTGCACCTCGCGGAGCAGCCCAGTCACTACTGCACGGGCAGCGTCGTCGACAGCCCGCACCGTGACCTGGTGATCACCGCGGCGCACTGCGTGCACGGCGGCGCGGGCGGCAGTTACCTGACCGGCCTCGGCTTCGCCCCGGGCGTGGGTGAGGACGGAACGGAACCGGCCGGGGTCTGGCGGGTCAGCAGCGCGTTCGTGGCGCCCAGTTGGGTCTGGGAGACGGATCCGGACGCCGACGTGGCGTTCCTGGTGATCGAGCCGCTGCACGGCCGCGAGATCGAGGACGTGGTCGGCGGCAACCCCGTCGCCTTCGGCCGCGGCCCGGGTCCGGTGCGGCTGACGGGGTATCCGCGTGACGTGGACACCCCGGTGGTGTGCGACGGCACCGCGACCGCACCGGCCCCCGACCGGCTGCGCGTGTACTGCCCCGGGTTCAGCGGCGGCACCAGCGGCAGCCCGTGGCTGGCGGGAGCGCGCGCGGACGGCAGCGGTTCCGTGGTCGGTGTCGTCGGCGGCTATCTGGGCGGTGGCACGGTGCCGTACCTGTCGTACAGCAGCGTCTTCGGGCAGCAGGTGCGCGACCTGTACCAGGAGGCCGTCGCCGACTCCTGAGGCCGCGCACCCGCTCGGTCAACGCGGCGCGATCCGGCGGCAGTTCACGCCTCCCGCGCCACTCCGTGGTCCCGCAGTCCCAGCCACACCCGGTCGCGGGTCAGCGGCAGCCTGGTGAAGCGGACCCCGGTGGCGTCGCGCAGCGCGTTGGCGAGCGCCGGGGCGACCGGGTTGAACGGGCTCTCGCTCATCGACTTCGCGCCGAGCGGGCCGATGGCGTCGCGAGTGGGCGTGAAGTGCACCTCGGTGCGCGGGGTGTCCGCGTAGGTCGGCAGGTGGTAACGGCGGAACGCGGCCGTGGTGACGGCGCCGCGCTCGTCCACCACCACCTCCTCGAACAGGGTGGCCCCGAGCGCCTGGGCGACGCCGCCCTCGACCTGCCCCCGGCACTGCATGGGGTTCATCACCTGACCGGCGTCGGCCGCGTGCACGCTGCGCAGGATGCGGATCTCGCCGGAGGCGGGGTCGACGGCGACCCTGAACCACTGGGCGTTGAAGGCGACCGACCGCGGGGTGCCGCCGAAGTGGCCGTCCGCGGCCAGTTCCCGGTCCGCCGTGCGGGCGGCCTCGTACAGCTCCTTCAGCGGTACCCGGCGCCCGGCGCACACCACGGCGTCCTCGGCCATCGCGCACGACTCACGGGCCACGCCCAGGTGTTGGGCGGCGAAGTCCAGCACGAGCGCGGCCAGTGCCTGCGAGGCGCGCAGGGTCGCCTTGCCCGCGACCACCGTGCCGGTCGACCCGAAGGCGCCGGTGTCGTGGCGCACCACGTCGGTGTCGGACTGACGGATCGTCACGCGGTCGACGGTGGTGCCCAGTTCGCCCGCCGCGATCTGGCGGTGCACGGTTGTCGTGCCGTTGCCGAACTCCGCGGTGCCGACGGACAGTTCGTAGCCGCCGTCGGGCTGGAGCACCACCCTGGCGTCGGCGATGTGGCCGCCGGGCGGGCCGGTGGCGATCATCGACAGCGCGGCGCCCTGGCCGACCAGCCAGCCGTCCGGCGGTGCCTCGCCGTGATCGGGTTCGGCGATCGCGCGGCGCACCACCTCCACGCACGTGTCCAGGCCGTAGGAGCCGATGTGCAGGTCCTCCTCCACGCCGCCGGGCGCGATCATCTCCTCGTCGGCGGCGATGATGTTGCGGCGGCGGAACTCCATCGGGTCGAGGTCCAGGCGGCGGGCGAGTTCGTCCATCACCGACTCCACGGCGAAGACGACCTGCCCGAGCCCGTAGCCGCGGAAGGCGCCGGCGGGCACGGTGTTGGTGTAGACGGCGTACCCGTCGACCTTCTTGTTGGGGCAGCGGTAGACGGCGAACGACTCGCCGCAGCCGTGGAACAGCACGGCCGGGCCGTGGTTGCCGTAGGCGCCGGTGTTGGAGACGATCCGCATCCGCATCGACTTCAACAGCCCGTCGCGGCTCGCCCCGGCCTTGACCTCGATGGTGAAGGGGTGCCGGGTGGTGGCGCCGAAGAACTGCTCGGGGCGGGTGTACTCCAGCTTGACCGGGCGGCGGGTGCGCAGCGCGGCGAGCACCACGATGTCCTCGACCAGCATCTCCTGCTTGCCGCCGAAGCCGCCGCCGACCCGGCCCGCGACCACCCGGACCTTCTCCTGCGGCAGGTCGTACAGCGTGCACAGCGCCCGCCGGGTCAGGAACGGGGTCTGGGTGCTGGAGCGCACCACGAGCCGGCCGTCCGGCGCGTCGAAGTCACCCTCGAACCAGGCCACCGCTCCGTGCGTCTCCAGGCTGGCGTGCTGGACGCGCTGGGTGCGGAAGGTCTGCTCGTGCAGGACGTCGGACTGCGCGAACCCCGCCTCGACGTCGCCGACCTCGCCGTGCGTCTCGCCCACCACGTTGTCCTGTGGGCGGGCGATGCGGGCCTCGTCGCCCTTGGGGTGGATCACCGGGGCGCCCGGGCGCATGGCCTCCTCCGGGTCGATGACGTACGGCAGTTCCTCGTAGTCCACCTCGAC
Organism: Streptantibioticus parmotrematis; assembly: GCF_019890615.1. Classification (GTDB taxonomy): domain Bacteria; phylum Actinomycetota; class Actinomycetes; order Streptomycetales; family Streptomycetaceae; genus Streptantibioticus_D; species Streptantibioticus_D parmotrematis. The sequence continues at coordinate 74,818 of NZ_JAINVZ010000023.1, forward strand.
GCGGCGGCAGCCCTCCTCGGCGGCGGCCTCGCTGTCGGCGACGACGGCGGCGACGCGCTGGCCGACGTACCGCACCACGTCGTCCAGGACGCGGGTGTCGTCGGGGTCCTCCTCGGGATGCTCGTGGCGGGCGGTGGAGAACAGGCGCTCGGGCGCGTCGTGGTGGGTGAGCACGGCACGCACGCCGGGGACGGCGAGGGCCCGGGTGGTGTCGATGGCCCGGATGCGGGCGTGCGGGTGCGGCGAGCGCAGGATCTTCAGGTGGAGCAGGCCGTCCACGGCGACGTCGAAGGTGTAGCGGGCGGTGCCGGTGACCACCTGCGGTCCGGCCGGGGCGGGCAGGTTGCGGCCCACGCTCTCGCCGGGCGCGGGCTCCTCGGTGTGCTTCACCCCTCGCACGGCGTCCTCGATGGCCCGGTAGCCGGTGCAGCGGCACAGGTTGCCCTTGAAGGCGCGTGGCAGGTCGGCGCGCTTGTCGTCGTCCAGGGCGGCCGTCGTCATCAGGAAACCGGCGGTGCAGAAGCCGCACTGGAAGCCCTGCGCGTCGAGGAACCCCCGCTGCACGCGATGGAGTTCGCCGTCGGCGGGGGCGAGTCCCTCCACGGTGGTCACCGCGCGGTCGCGGGCGCGCAGCGCCGGGTAGAGGCAGCTGTGCACCGGTTCGCCGTCGACGTGCACCGTGCACGCGCCGCAGTCGCCCGCGTCGCAGCCCTTCTTCACGCCGAACCAGCCGAGCCCGCGCAGGAAGGTGCGCAGGCACTGCCCCGCACGCGGCTCCTCGTCGAACTCCCGTCCGTTGACGCGCAGTCGCATCGTCACTCCTCCCCCGGCGCCACCGGCGCGGTCGTCAGCTCGGCGCGGATCTCCTCGGCGAACCGCAGCGTCAGGTGGCGGCGCCACTCGGGCAGTCCGTAGATGTCGTCGAACCACGCGCCCGGCGGGACCGCCTGCTCCAGCGCGGCCCGCAGCTGAGCGGCGGCGGGCGGCAGCGGGAACCACAGCCGCACCGGGCGCGGCGTGGAGGCGGTCACGGTCAGGGTAAACGAGCCGTCCGCCGGGTCGTGCCGTCCGATGACCAGCGCCGCCGAGCGTCCCAGCCGGTGCAGGGAGCCCTGGCGGAAGGCGGTGCGCGAGCGCAGCGCGTACGTGGGCAGGGTCACCGAGCGCAGCAGCTCGCCCTCGCGCAGCACCTTGCGGCCGTTGCCGGTGACGAATTCGGCGACCGGCAGCCGCCGCACCCCGCCGTCCAGCGCGAGCAGGGTGGCTTCGCCCTCCAGGGCGGCGGTGAGCGAGATCATGGGGCCCGCGGGCAGCGCGTTGCAGATGTTGCCGCCCACGGTGGCCATGTTCCAGATCTTGAACGAGGCCAGGAACGAGCGGCAGCACTGCTCGATCAGCGGGTGGCAGGCCTGCCAGCCGGGCGGCGCGGTGAACCGGTTCAGCTGCGCGACGGTGCAGGTGGCGGCGATGACCAGGCCGTCCGGTGTGACCTCCAGCGGCTCCCAGCCCATCGACCCGAGGTCGACGAGTCTGCGGATGTGCGGCTGGGGCTCGGAGAACAGGTAGGTGCCGCCGCCCAGGTAGGCGTCGCCCGGCCGCCACTGCTCGCGGCGGCGGGCGTCGCGCATCTGCGTCACGGTGCCCAGGTCCATGATCGTCCCGCCTTCGTTCGTGCCGGGCCCACGCGGCGCGGCCCTCGACGCGGTGATTGAAGCAATGCCGCGCCGGGCGCCACGACTGGTGCGACACACGGTTTTCGGCCATACGACGCGTTCCTCACTGGAGGATCATCCAGTGCGCATTTGCCGGGGATTTGCACCGAACGGCATCGCAATTACCATGCGGACACCCCTGTTCGGGTGGTGGATGCGTTCGCCGACCGACGGGGAGCCGCGCCGCGGGGCGCGGTGGTACCGGGCAAGGAGCGCACGTGCACGTCGAAGACCTTCTGCGGCTGACGGGACTGGACCTGGCTCTGGTCTGGGGCGAGGAGGAGCTCCTGCGCGCCGAGGTCACCGGGGTGACCGCGACCGACCTGGCGGACCCGGTGCGCTACCTCCAGCGCGGCGAGATCGTCCTGAGCGGCCTGGTGTGGTGGCGGCCGCAGGACGGCGGGGCCGCCGCCGACCGCTTCGCCGCGGCACTGCGCGAGACCGGCGCCGCCGCGCTGCTGGCCGGGGAGGAGACGCACGGCGCGGTGCCGGAACCGCTGGTGCGCGCCTGCCGGGAGCACCGGGTGCCGCTGCTGTCGGTCCCGCCGCACACCAGCTTCCGCGCGATCACCGACACCGTCTACCTGCGGCTGTGGGGCGACCTCAGCCACACGCAGCGCGGCTTGACCGCGTTGCCCGACGCCGTGCGCCAGGACCTGCACGCCCTGCTGGCCGCGGACGCGCCGCTGGAGACCCTTCTGACCAGGGCTTTCACCCATCTCGGGGACGCGGTGTGCTCGGTGGTGACGCCGACCGGCCGGGTGGCCGCGACGGTGCGGGGCTGCCCGGCGCCGGACCCCGAGGCGGTCGCGGCGGCGCTGGCCGCGCTGCCGGGCGGCGAGCCGGACGGGCTGGTGGCGGTGGACGCCCACGCGCGGTCGCCGCTCGGCACGTGGTACGTCTACGCGCACCCGTCGGCCGGGACGCCGCCGCCGCGGGTGCTGCGGGAGATCGCCGACTTCGTCGGCCTGCACCGGGCCCGCGGTGCGGCACGGGAGGCCGCGCGCCACGACGCCGCCGACCGGCTCGCGGCGCTGCTGGCGCGGGGCCGGGCGCAGGGCACGGTGGTGGGCGGCGCGCTGGCGGAGTGCGGCCTGCCGGGTGAGGGCCCGCTGGTGGTGCTGACCGCGCGGGCGCAGGCCTCCTCGGCCTCGGCGGACGACGGCGGGCGTACGGCGCGCTGGGCGCTGGCGGAGGCGCTGGGCACGGTGGTGGACCTGCCGTTCGCGGTGGGCGGCGACGGTGAGGGCACGGCGGTGGCCGTGCTGGCCACGACCCCCGGCGCGACCGAGGCGCTGGCCGCCGAACTCGCCCCCGTGTGGCGGCGGTTGCAGGCGCTGGTCCCGGCGACGGCGCTGCGCGCGGGGGTGAGCGAGGCGGTGCCGTCCGCGGCGGCGCTGCCCGGCGCGCTGCGCGAGGCCCGCTACGCGCTGACGGCCGCCTCGGCCGGGCAGGGCCGGGCCACGGTGGGATTCGGGGACGCGATGCTGACGCTGCGGGACCTGATCGCGGGGGTGCCCGCGGCGGTGCGCGACGCGTTCCGGCACCGGCTGCTGGGGCCGCTCGACGCCCACGACCGGCGCACCGGCGGGACGCTGCTGGACACCCTGGAGGTCTTCCTCGCCCAGGGCGGCTCGTGGGTGCGCACCGCCGAGCAGTTGCACGTCCACGTCAACACCGTGCACTACCGCATCCAGCGGATCGAACACCTCACCGGCAAGGATCTCTCCCGCCTGGAGGACCGCATCGACTTGCGAACGGCTTTGCTGTGCGCCTGAGATGACGTGCCGTCAGTGATCGCTTCAGTGCCGTCGCACGAGCGGGAACGGCAGGGTCTCGCGGATCGTCAGGCCGGTCAGGAACATCACCAGCCGGTCGACGCCGATGCCCAGGCCACCGGTGGGCGGCATGGCGTACTCCAGCGCGGTCAGGAAGTCCTCGTCCAGTTCCATCGCCTCCGGGTCGCCGCCTGCGGCCAGCAGGGACTGGGCGGTCAGCCGCCGCCGCTGCTCCACCGGGTTGATCAACTCCGAGTAGGCGGTGCCGAGTTCGGTGCCGAACGCGACCAGGTCCCAGCGTTCGGCGAGCCGGGGGTCGGCGCGGTGCTGGCGGGTGAGCGGGGAGACGTCGGTGGGGAAGTCCTTGTAGAACGTGGGCAGTCGGGTGGGCTCCTCCACCAGCCGCTCGTACATCTCCAGCACGATGTCGCCGCGCCCCATGCCCTTGGCGTACGGCACGTCGGCGCGGTCGCACAGCGCCTTGAGGCGTTTGACGTCGGTGTCGGGGTCGACCTGCTCGCCCAGCGCCTCGGACAGCGCGCCGTGGACCGTCTTGACCGGCCACTCACCCGAGATGTCGTGGTCCACGAGGCGGCCGTCCGCGTCGGCCTTGCGCGCCACGCAGGCGCCGTTGGCGGCCGTGGCGGCGGACTGGATCAGCTCGCGGGTGAGCCGCAACATGGTGTCGTAGTCGGCGAACGCCTGGTAGGCCTCCAGCATGGTGAACTCGGGGTTGTGCTTGTAGGAGGTGCCCTCGTTGCGGAAGGTGCGGCCCAGTTCGAAGACCCGTTCCACGCCGCCCACGCACAGCCGCTTCAGGTACAGCTCGGGGGCGATGCGCAGGTACAGGTCGAGGTCGTAGGCGTTGATGTGGGTGGTGAACGGGCGGGCGTTGGCGCCGCCGTGGACCTGCTGGAGCATCGGGGTCTCGACCTCCAGGTAGCCGCGTTCCAGCAGTCCGGAACGGAGGGCCTGCACGGCGGCGCCGCGGGCCCTGACCACCCGGCGCGCTTCCGGGCGCACCACCAGGTCGAGGTAGCGCTGCCTGACCCGGGCCTCCGGGTCGGTCAGGCCCCGCCGCTTGTCCGGCAGCGGGTGCAGGCACTTGGCGATGAGCCGCCAGGAGGAGACCAGCACCGAGGGTTCGCCGGTGCGGCTGGCGCCGATCTCACCGGTGACCTCCACGTGGTCGCCGAGGTCGGCGTCCTTGGTGAACCGGGTGAGTTCCGCCGCGCCCGACTCGTCGCGGTCCAGCATCACCTGGAGGTCTCCCGACCAGTCGCGCAGCACGGCGAAGACCACGCCGCCGAAGTCGCGGCGCAGCATCAGCCGTCCGGCGACCACCACGTGTTCGCCGGTGCGGTCCCCGGGCGCGAGGGCGGGGTGTGCCGTGCGGACCTGGGCGAGGGTGCGGGTGGGAGCGGCGTCGACCGGGTAGGGCTCGACGCCGTCGGCGATCAGCCTGCGCAGCTTCTCGTGCCGCACCCGCACCTGCTCCGGCAGGCCCGCCAACTCCTCTCCCTCGCCCGGCGGTTGACGCTTGGCCTTGCGTTCGGGGGCGGCCGCGAGGGCGAGGTCCTTCTCGGTGAGCGGCGGCAGCGGCGCGGCGCTGACCGGCGGCCGGACGCCCTGGGGGCGGCGGCGGCCGAGCCGGGGGAAGTCCACGAACCCCTCGGCGATGCCCGCGGCGATGCCGATGCGGGCGAGCATGCGGCCTTCGGCGAAGCACAGGAAGCGCGGGTTCCACTGCGGCTGGTACTTGACGTTGGAGCGGTAGAGCGCCTCCAGTTGCCACCATTTGGAGAAGAACAGCAGCATCCGGCGCCACATCCGCAGCACGGGGCCGGCGCCGATGCGGGCGCCCTCCTCGAAGACGGAACGGAAGACCGCGAAGTTGAGCGAGACCCGCCTGACGCCCAACCTGGCTCCCTGCGCCATGAGTTCGGCGACCATGAACTCCATGATCCCGTTGGGCGCGGAACGGTCGCGGCGCATCACGTCCAGCGAGATGCCGTCGGGTCCCCAGGGCACGAAGGACAGCAGGGCCGCTGTCCCGCCGTCCGCGGTGAGCGCCTCGGCCAGCAGGCAGTCGCCGTCCGCGGGGTCGCCGAGGCGGCCGAGTGCCATCGAGAAGCCGCGTTCGACCTCGGTGTCGCGCCAGTCGTCGGCGAGCTTGACGACCGCGTCCATCTCCTCCTGCGTCAGGTCGCGGTGGCGGCGCATCCGGGTGGTCATCCCGGTGCGGCGCACCCGGTTGACCGCCTGCCGGGTCACCCGCATGTCGCGGCCCGACAGGTCGAAGCGCGCCGGTTCCAGGATCGCCTCGTCGCCCAGTTGCAGGGCGTTGAGCCCGGCCTTGGCGTAGGCCCTGGCGCCGTCCTCGCCGGCGCCCATCACGGCGGGCACCCACGCGTAGGCGCGGGCCAGGTCCAGCCAGGCGCCGATCGCCGCGTTCCACGAGCCACGCTCCCCCACCGGGTCGGAGCTGGCCAGGCACACGCCGGCCTCGACGCGGTAGGTGACGGCCGCGCCGCCGCCGGGCGCGAAGACGACGGCCTTGTCCCGCCGGGTGGCGAAGTAGCCCAGGGAGTCCTGCGAGCCGTCGCGGGCCAGCAGTGCCCGCAGGCGGGCCTCCTCGTCCGGGTGGAGCGCCGCCTGCGCCTTCTGGGAACGGAACAGCACCCGGGCGGCGTTCAGCAGCGCCAGCGCGCCGAACAGGCCGAGGAAGAAGTCGATGGTGTGCGGCGGGCGCCCGGTGAAGTGGCGGGTGCTGGTCAGGCCGCCCAGCACCCGGTTGGCCGACCACAGCAGCCACTGCCGGGCCGGAAGGCCGCCGTGGAAGGCGGCCACCAGCGCCCATCCGGCCAGCACCGCCACCACGAGGCCGAGCAGCAGCACGCCCAGCGCCCGCCAGAACGCGCCGCGCCGCACCCGGGCCGGGAACTGCGCCCGCCCGAGGATCAGCACCGCGAAGACGGCGGCGGTGATGGCGATGGACACCGCGGACTCGGTGACACTGACCATGGTCACCGTCAGCGCCTCGGCGAGCAGCACCAGGCCCACGTAGAAGGTGACCCACCACCAGGCGGCGCGTTTCCTGGCCAGCAGCGCGCCGGACAGCAGCAGCAGGAAGACCGCGTAGGCGAGGTTGGGCGAGGCGGGCACCAGCCAGTCGTCGATGAAGCGCAGCACCGGCGCGAGCAGGTGGCGCAGCGGCGCGATGACGGCGGTGACCGCGCACAGCACGCCCAGGGCGCCGAAGAAGGCGCCGAGCCAGGCCGGGACGCGGGCCAGGAAGCGCTGCCACACCCCGGTTCCCGTGGTGCCCTCGGCGCTGCTCATGGCCCTCCTGGTGTCGTGCCGGGCCCGGGCGCCGCAAGCGCCGGTTCCGCCACGATCCACGGTATCCAGGCCCGCCCGGGTTCGCCCTGCGGAGCACCCGCCGTACGGGGGTGGCCTCGCGACCGGTGCGCTCAGTCCTGGCGGGCCCGGGCGTAGCAGCGGCGCAGCCAGCGGGCCGTCTCCTGCGCGGCCGGCTGGAAGGGCACCCGGCGGTGCAGCACCCTGCGGTTGTCGAAGATGTGGAAGTCGCCCGCCCCGACCAGCACCGACCCGCCCTCCAGCTCGCCGAGGCGCTGCTCGAACCGGGTCAGCGCCCGCACGGCCCGCGTCGTGCGCCCGGTGATCCGGCCGGGCCCGTACCGCACGGCGTCGTGCCCGTCGGGCAGCGTCCACAGCAGCGGCACGGCCTCCCGCGCGGGGCGGTCGCCGTCGGCGGGCGCGTACGACTCGGGCGCGCTGACCGCGAACTCCGGTCGCCGCAGGTCGTCGTGGGTCCAGCGGGGCAGCCCGGCGAGGACCGTGTCCACATCCAGCAGGTCGGTCGGCACCCGCTCCTCGTTGCGCATCCCGTAGAACGACAGGTAGTGCGGTATGGCGTCCGCCGGGCCCGCGCCGTCGTGGTGGTCGAGCACGGAGTCGTCGGTGTGCCAGTCCAGCGGGGCGGTCGAGCCCCAGGAGGTCAGGGCTCCGGCGGAGCCGGGCCGGGGCGCGACGTTGCGCATCAGCCGCCCCTCGTTCTCCCAGCGGTACGCGACCGGCGTCACCCCGAGCAGGCGCAGCAGGCCGAGGTGGACGAGGTTGGGCACGGTCAGCGCGTTCTCGTCGGCGAAGCCGTCCCGCGGGGTGGGCACGAAGTCCCGCGGCCGCGGCAGGTTGCCGACCGTCAGCCAGGGTTCGGGCTCCCGGCGCCAGGCGGTCAGGCGCTCCAGGACGGCGGCCGGAAGGTGGTTGCGCAGGAGCTTGGCGCCCGTCCCGCCGTACGCGCCGGGGTCGTCGTCCGGCAGCAGTCCGTCGACGCCGCCGGGTTCGCGCAGATCCGCCGACAGGGACGCGGTGACGTCGCCGGGGATGATCACGCGCTGCGGCGGAACGTCAGACATGCCGTCAGGTTCTCCTCGTGCGGGGCGCTCGGGTCGTGCTCGACGGTAACCCCGGCCGAATCACGCCCGTCCACGCGGGGTCATTCCTTGAGCAACATCTGAGCTTGCCGGGGAGCGTGTCGCGTGAGCCCGCCGGAGAGCGTGTCGAATGAGCCCGCCGGAGAGCGTGCGGCGTCGCGGGACGGGCCGGCTTCGGCCCGGACCGCTGCGCGCGCGGCTCATCCTCTCGCGCGCAGGCGGCGCAGCATGCGGGCGTCCTCGAAGCCGACCGCGCGGGCCGCGGCCTCCACCGTCGTGCCGTGGCCGATGAGGTGCTCCGCGCGCTCGACCCGCAGCACCTGCTGGTAGCGCAGCGGGGTGAGCCCGGTGGCGGCGGTGAACCGGCGGGTCAGGGTGCGTTCGCTGACCCCGGTCTCGGCGGCCAGCGCGGACAGCCGCAGGGTGCCGGTGAAACGGGCCTCGATGAGGTCCTGGGCGCGGTGCACCGCGTCGCTCAGGTGCGCGCGGTGGCGCAGCATCGCGCCCTCCTGCCGGTCGTCGCCGTTGCGCCGGGCGTAGACCACCATCGAACGGGCGACCCTGGCCGCCGCCGCGGGGCCGTGCCGGACCGCGACGAGGTGCAGGGCGAGGTCGATGCCGCTGGCGATCCCGGCGGAGGTGACGACGCGGTCGTCGGTCACGTAGAGCACGTCGCGCACCAGCTCGGCCCGCGGGTGGCGGCGGGCGAGCTCGTCCTGGATCTCGTGGTGCGTGGTGCACCGCCGTCCGTCCAGCAGGCCCGCGGCGCCCAGCGCCCGTACGCCGGAACAGACACTCGCCACCGTGCCGCCCGCCGCGTGGTGGGCGCGCAGCCGCCGCAGCGCCGCCTCACCGGGCGCCCCGTCCGGCGCCGACGCGCGCCAGCCGGGGACGACCAGCAGGTCGTCGGGGGCGGTGGCGGGCCATGCGACGCGGGCGCGCAGCGGCAGGCCCTGCGCGCTCGGCACGTCCTCCCGCTCGGCCACGTACTCCAGGCGGTAGTCGTGGCCGAGGTCCGCGGCGGTGGAGAACACCTGGGCGGGCCCCGCCAGATTCAGCAGGTGGACCTGCGGCGCGAGCAGGAAGACGACGCGGGGCACGATCCGGTCAGCTCCTCGAGGTCGCCGCGGGCTCGGCCGACGCGCGGGGGCCGGCCAGTTCGTCCACGGTGGCGATGGTGGCGAAGCGCCCGGCCAGCGCGTACTCGGTGCGGGTCAGGATGTCGGCGGTGGACAGGGTGCGCGGGTCGGCGAGGATCTCCTCCAGGGTGCGGCCGGCCGGGGCGTCGCGGTGTTCGCGCGGGGTGGTCGCGGTCGCGTCGATCACGAAGGTGACCTCGTAGCCGAGGTCGGAGGCGAGCCGGGCGGTGGTCTCGCAGCACTGCTCGGTGCGGATGCCGCAGATCGTCAAGGCGCCCACGCCCCGGCTGGTCAGCAGCTGCTGGAGGTTGGTGGTGGTGAAGGCGTTGTGCGAGGTCTTGGTGATCACCGGCTCGCCCTCGCGCTCCCGCAGGCCCTCGATCAGCCGGACGTGGCCGCCGGCGGGGTCGAAGACGGTGCCGCTGCCGGGCTCGCTATGCAGCACCCAGACCACCAGGTCGCCGCGTTCCCGGGCGGCGTCGACGAGACGGGCCGCCTTGGCCGCGACGGCGGGCTCGGAGACGGCCTGCCAGTCGGGCCGCTGCCGGAAGGACTCCTGGACGTCGATGACGACGAGTGCGTTGTTCATGATCCGATCCTGGCCGGTGCGCCGCGTTCCGCGACAGACACCATCATGCCTCGATGCGGAACGATCCGGTCAGCGCCGGGCGGGCGCCCGCGAAGGACCCGGCGGGGTCCTCGGCATTGCGGCGGGCGCCCGGTGGGCAGGCGTTGCACGATGGAGGTGACCCCCAGGAGGTCCCATGGCACTGCACCGCGTCGACCGCGACCGCCAGCAAGCACCCGACGACCTGTACGCCCTGCCCTGGGCGGGCGAGGCGCTGCCGCGCTATCGCATCCCGGACGAGTCGATGGCCGCCCGCACCGCGTTCGGGCTGGTCCACGACGAGCTCGCGCTGGACGGCAACTCCCGGCAGAACCTCGCCACCTTCTGCACCACCTGGGTCGAGCCCGAGGTCAAGGCCATCATGGCCGAGACGCTCGACAAGAACCTGGTGGACAAGGACGAGTACCCGCAGACGGCCGAACTGGAGTCGCGGTGCGTGCACATCCTCGCCGACCTGTGGAACTCGCCTCAGGGCGCGACCACCATGGGGTGTTCCACCACCGGCTCCAGCGAGGCCGCGATGCTGGCGGGCCTGGCGCTGCAACGCCGCTGGCGTGCCCGGCGCCGCGCGGCGGGACAGCCGGCCGACCGGCCCAACCTGGTGTGCGGTCCGGTCCAGGTGTGCTGGGAGAAGTTCGGCCGCTACTTCGACGTCGAGCTGCGGCAGATCCCGTTGCTCAAGGACAGCCTGACGATGCGGCCGGAGCAGCTGGCCGACTACTGCGACGAGAACACCATCGGCGTCGTCACGACACTCGGCGTCACCTTCACCGGCGGGTACGAGCCGGTGGCCGCCGTGGCGCAGGCACTGGACGCACTGCAACGCACCAAGGGTCTCGACATCCCGATGCACGTGGACGCGGCCAGCGGCGGCTTCGTGGCTCCGTTCCTCCAGCCGGACCTGGTGTGGGACTTCAGGCTGGAGCGGGTCAAGAGCATCAACTCCTCCGGCCACAAGTTCGGGCTCGCGCCGCTCGGCGTGGGCTGGGTCGTCTGGCGTGACGCCGCCGAACTCCCCGACGAACTCGTCTTCCACGTCGACTACCTGGGCGGCGACATGCCGACCTTCGCGCTCAACTTCAGCCGTCCCGGCGGCGAGGTGGTCGCGCAGTACTACAACCTGCTGCGGCTGGGGCGTCAGGGGTACCACGACGTGCAGCGGGCGTGCGCCGACACAGCCGTCGAACTCGCCGACGCCGTCGGCGCGTTGGGGCCGTTCACGGTCCTGCACGACGGCAGGACGGGACTGCCGGTGGTGTGCTGGACGATGAAGCCCGAGGACCAGCCGGACAGTTGGACCCTCTACGACCTGTCGGAGCGGCTGCGGATGCGCGGCTGGCAGGTGCCGACCTACCCGCTGCCCGCCGACCGTGACGACATCGTGGTGCAGCGGGTGGTGGTCCGGCACGGCGTCAGCCGGGACCTGGCCACACTGCTGCTGGCGGACATCGAGAAGGCGGTCGCCGAGCTCAACCGCCGTGGCGTCGGCGGGGCGAAGGAGCAGCCGGGCTTCCACCACTGACCGCTCCCCCGGCCCCGCGAGCGGTCAGAACGGGAAGGCGCTGCGGCCGTGCTGGACGGAGATCCACTTGACCGTGGTGAAGGCCTCCACCGTGGCGTCGCCGCCCAGCCGTCCCACGCCGGAGTTCTTCTCGCCGCCGAACGCCACGATCGGCTCGTCGGCGATGGTGCCGTCGTTGACGTGGACCATGCCCGCGTCGATGCGCTGGGCGACGCGCACCCCGCGCTCGGTGTCGGCGGTGTGCACGGCGCCGCTGAGGCCGAACGGCGTGTCGTTGGCGATCCGCACCGCCTCGTCCTCGTCGTCGAACGGGATGACCAGGGCGACCGGGCCGAAGATCTCGGAGGTCAGGATCGGCGCGCCGGCCGGGACCGCGCCCAGCACGGTCGGCTCCATCATGGTGCCGTCCGTACTGCCGCGCAGCAGCGGTGTGGCACCGGCCTCGATGGCGGCGCTGACCTGCGCCTCGATGCTGTCGGCCTGGGTGGAGTTGATCAGCGGGCCGATGTGGGTGGCCGGGTCCTGCGGGTCGCCCACCTTCAGGGTGCGGATCTTGGCGACGAAGCGCTCGCTGAACTCCTTCTCCACCGTGCGGTCGACCAGCACGCGGTTGGCCGCCATGCACACCTGACCCTGGTGGGCGAAGCGGCTGAAGACCGCGGCGTCGACCGCGTAGTCGAGGTCGGCGTCGTCGAGCACGATCAGGGCGCTGTTGCCGCCGAGTTCGAGGACCGTGCGCTTGAAGTGTCCGGCGGCGACCTGGGCGACGTGGCGGCCGACCTTGTCGGAACCGGTGAAGGAGATCACCTTGGGCACCGGGTGCTCGATGAGCGCGTCGCCGATCTCGGCGATGTCGGTGACCACCACGTTGAGCAGCCCGGCGGGCAGACCGGCCTCCTCGAAGATCCTCGCGATCAGGGTGCCGCCGACGATCGGGGTGTTCTGGTGCGGCTTGAGCACCACCCCGTTGCCCAGCGCGAGCGCCGGGGCCACCGACTTCAGCGACAGGAAGAACGGGAAGTTGAACGGGCTGATCACACCCACCACGCCGACCGGCAGCCGGTAGAGGCGGTTCTCCTTGCCGTCCACCGGCGAGGGCAGGATCCGTCCCTCGGCGCGCAGCGCCAGTTGCATCGCCTCGCGCAACATGTCCTTGGACAGGGCGAGTTCGAAGCCCGCCTTCAGGTGGGTGCCGCCGAGTTCCTCGATGATGGTCTCGGTGATCTCCCGCTCGCGCTCCTCGATGACGCGCAGCGCCCGCTCGAAGACCATCCGCCGCTGGTACGGGTTGACCCTGGCCCATTCCCGCTGCGCCCGCTCCGCCGCCCGGTAGGCCTGGTCGACCTCGGCCACGGTGGCGACGGTTATGGCCGCGATCTTCTCACCGTTGTACGGGTTGAAGTCGATGATGTCCCAGGAGCCGCTCCCGGACTTCCATTCACCGTCGATGCACTGGAGCGCCAATTCGGAAGAAAGGGACATGCCATACCTCTCGCGGGGTCGGGGTCGGGCGCGCGGGAATTGTTCTGATGCGGCCTCATAATACGGATTCGGCAAGCGAGTTGACGTCGCGTCACGAGTGGTCGGCGCGCACGGCTCACAGCTCGCGCAGAAGGGAGCGCAGCAGATCCCGGGTGGCTTCCGGGGTGAGGCTGTCGGCGAGGAGGCGGTCCATCACCCTCACGTATTGCGCCACTTCGTCGCGCTTGTCGATGTAGAGCGCGCTGGTGAGCTGTTCCAGATAGACCACGTCGGGCAGATCGGACTCGGGGAATCCCAGGACGGTGAACGCGCCGCTCTCCGCCGCGTGGCCGCCTCGCGCGAACGGCATGACACGCAGGTCCACGCCCGGGTGGTCCGACATCTCCAGCAGCCGTTCCAGTTGTCCGCGCATCGCCGCCCGGCCGCCGAACGGCCTGCGCAGCGCCGCCTCGTCGTGCACCACGGTGAAGCCGGGGCAGCGGTCGCCCGCCAGGATCTTCTGGCGGCGCATGCGCAGGTCCACCCGGCGCGCCACCTCGTCCTGCGAGGCGTTGGGCTGTCCGAGCAGGACGACGCCGCGGGCGTACTCCTCGGTCTGCAACAGGCCGTGGACGAACTGCACCTCGAAGGTGGAGAGGGCGGAGGCCGACTCCTCCAGGCCGACGTACGTCTGGAACCAGCCAGGCAGCACGTCGCCGTAACTGTGCCACCAGCCGGTGACGTTGGCCTCCCGGGCGAGCCCCAGCAGGGCGTCGCGCTCGGCCTGTTCGGTGACACCGTAAAGAGTGAGCAGATCCGCGACGTCGCGTTCCTTGAAGCTCACCCGGCCGAGTTCCATCCGGCTGATCTTGGACTCCGACGCCCGGATCGAGTACCCGGCGTCCTCCCTCGTGACCCCGCGCGACTCCCGCAGCCTGCGCAACTGCGAGCCGAGCAGGATCCGCCGCACCATCGATCCGCCGCCGGGCTGCGTGCCCGCGGACTGATCTGCCGACATTGGATGGCCCCTCCTGACGACGAACAGGCGCAGTCTGCCACCTTCCCCGGCCCCGCGGACCAGCGCTTCACCGGCCGATGGCCGAATCGATGCACGTGAACCTGCGCCTGCATATGCCAAGTTTGCAGATGCACGTGCATCCGCCCTTGCATACGGGAACGGCGTTGGGGACGATGTTCGTCGTGCACACGTCGAACACAGCTCACGACAGCCGAGGTGTCTGCCATGAGGAGTGACGGCCCCAGCGTCCTCGCCCCCTTAAAGGGCGTGGCGCCCGCGACGGACCGGCTGGCGTCCTCGGCGTGCGAACTGCTCGCCCGGTACGAGTCCGTGGCGCAGGCGAGGCGCTTCACCCGGGCCACGCTCGCCGGCTGGGACCTGGCGGAGCTGTTCGACAACGTCGCGCTGGTGACCTCCGAACTGGTCACCAACGCGCTGCGGCACGGCGTCGGGACGGGCACGGGGCCGCACCCGAACGCCGCGCAGACCTCCACCACCGCGCCGGTCCGGCTGAGCCTGGCCCACTGGGCGTCGCGCGTGGTGTGCTCGGTCCGCGATCCCAGCGATCGCGGACCGGTCCCGACCACGCCGGACTTCGCGGCCGAGTCCGGCCGCGGCCTGCACCTGGTCGAGTCGTGCAGCGGGGCCTGGGGATGGCACCCGCTGCCGGGGAGCGGAAAGGTCGTCTGGGCGCTCTTTCCGATACCGGCGCACACCGCCGACTGATCGGAATACGAGCCCGATAACACGGCGGGAATACGGTGAATTCCGCCAAGGGGGCGAGACCGCGCGGGGTCGGGCCGTCAGGTCGCCGGGCGCACCAGATGGTCGAACTCGCCGTCCTTCACACCGAGCAGCAGCGCCTCGATCTCGGCGCGGGTGTATATCAGCGCGGGCCCTTCCGGGAAACGGGAGTTGCGCACCGCCACGTCACCGTCCGGCAGCTTCGCCAACTCCACGCACGTTCCCTGCGAGTTGCTGCGCCGGCTCTTGCACCACACGACGCCCTGGAGTTCGGTGGCAGCCATGCCGTTGTACGTGCGCCGCACTCTCAACCTCCTGGAACGTGCGTTCTCACCGGCGGGAATGATAGCGCGATGCACATGCAGCTGCGCGTGCATCCACCCCGCGCAAATCCGTTCCCATGGGCCGGTTATTGTCGGTCTGACGCAGCGTCAGTCGCGTTCGGCGACGCGCGGGTCCAGGACTCTGCACAGCCGGTAGGCGACCGGCGCGAATCCCAGGCTGGGCCAGTGACCGGCCGAGAGCCGGGAGGCGGTGGGCCAGGTCGCCGCGACCTGGCGGTAGCCCCTGCCGTACGCCCAGGCCAGGGCCGTGGCCAGCAGCACCCTGCTGACGCCCTCGCCGCGCGAGGACGGCTCGACGTACGCCTCCGCCAGTTCGGCGGTCGCCTCCGGGATGAAGGGGCCGGGCGGGGCCGGGGTCAGCACGATCATCCCGGCCTCCTCGCCGCGCCGCACCGCCAGCCACGCGCCGCAGCACGGATCGGCCAGGGCGTCCGCGTACCGCAGGCGCTGGCGGATCAGCACGTCCTCGGGCTGCGGCTGGAACATGCCCGCCTGTCTGCGGTGGGCCGCCGCGTCGGCCGCCATCCGTCCGACCGCCGCGAGGTCGGCGGGTCCGGCGCGGCGGATCGACAGGCCCTCGACACCGCGCGGCTGCCGTCCGGTGGCCCGCACCGGCATCAGGCCGCGCAGCTGTTCCAGTCCGAAGCCCAGCCGGAACCACGCCATCGCCACGGTGTCGTCCGCCGGGAGCCACACGTGGTGCACCAACCGCCCGCGCGCCACCAGGCGTTCGGACACCGCCGCGTACAACTCGCGCAGCACGGCGGTCTCCTGGCCCGGGTGCAGGGCATGGCCGCCGTGTCCCACCAGGGCGCTGCCCGCGTGCCCGTGGTCGTCGGGCCGCTCGTCGCCGAGGCCCTCGGTGGGCGCGGCGATGAGGTATCCCGCCAGCCGGGAGCGGCTGTCGCGGGCCAGCGCGCTCTGTGCGCCGACCGCGCCGAGCAGCGCGGATATCACCGCCTCGCCGTCGTGGTCGGGTGCGGCGGCGCCCCGGCCGCCGACGCCCGCGTACCCGCGGGGTCTGCGCGCTCTGCCGTACCAGCGGTCGAGGAGGGCGGCGGACTCCGGCACGTGCTCGGCCGACATGGGCGCGATGGCGAAGGTCATGGTGGGCCGGACGCTAACGGCCCGGCACCTCGGCCTGCAAGACGTTCCCACGGACCGGGCGCACGGCCAGGTCCGTGCCGAAGCAGCGGCTCAGCGGATCGTCCCGGTACAGCCCGAACTTGGTGATCGGCACGTAGCCGCAGGAGACGTACAGCGCGATGGCCTCCGGCTGCCTGGTGCCGGTCTCCAGCACCATCCGGGAGCGCCCCGCGGCGGCGGCGCTGTCCTCCAGCGCGGCCAGGACCTGCCGGGCGAGGCCGCGTCCGCGCGCCTCGGGGACCACGTACATCCGCTTCAGCTCGGCGTCGCCGTCCTCGTGCCCTTCCGGCGAGGCGTCCTGCGCGCGCCACCCGCCGGTGGCCACCGGCACCCCGTCGAGGTAGGCGACGAGGAAGAGCCCGCGCGGCGGCTCGAAGTCGCCCGGGTCGACCGGGGTCGCGTCGGGGTCGCCGTACCGCTCCACGTACTCCTGCTGCACCCGTGCCGTCAGCAGCACCGCGTCCGGGTGGTCGTAGCGCACGTGTCGTATCTCCACCCCGGCAGGGTACGGGACGGCCGGCCCACCCCGTCGTGACCTGCGGCCGGGGCGGGCATCGGCGCGCGGGTCCCGTAGGCTGCCGGGGCTGTCGTGCCGATCGGAGGATGCCCGTGCTGACCGTGTCGTCGGTGAACGTCAACGGATTGCGTGCCGCCGCCAGGAAGGGCTTCGTGCCGTGGCTGGCGGGGACCGCGGCCGACGTGGTGTGCCTGCAGGAGGTGCGGGCCGAGGCCGCGCAGCTGCCCGACGGGGTGCGGGAGCCGGACGGCTGGTACGCGGTGCACGCCCCGGCGGCGGCGAAGGGCCGGGCGGGCGTCGCGCTCTACACCCGGCGCGAGCCCGAGCGGGTGCGGGTGGGATTCGGCTCGGACGAGTTCGACACCTCGGGCCGCTACGTCGAGGCGGACCTGCCGGGCCTGACCGTCGCCAGCCTCTACCTGCCCTCCGGAGAGGTGGGCACCGAGCGACAGGCGGAGAAGGACCGGTTTTGCAAGGAATTCGCCGTCCATCTGGGCGAGTTGAAGGCGCGGGCCGAGGCGGCCGGGCGTGAGGTGCTGGTCTGCGGCGACTGGAACATCGCGCACCGCGAGGCGGACCTGAAGAACTGGCGGGCCAACACGCGCAACGCCGGATTCCTCCCGGAGGAGCGCGCCTGGCTGTCCGGTGTCTTCGACGGGACCGGCTACGTGGACGTGGTGCGCGCCCTGCACCCGCAGGCCACCGGGCCGTACTCGTGGTGGTCTTACCGGGGCAGGGCGTTCGACAACGACGCGGGGTGGCGCATCGACTACCACGTGGCGACGCCGGGCCTGGCCGCGCGGGCGGTCGAGGCGGTGGTGGAGCAGGCGGCCACGCACGCCGAGCGCTGGTCGGACCACGCGCCGGTGACGGTCACGTACCGCGTCTGACGGCCGGGCCCCCGCCCCGTCTTCCGGGGGACGGGCCCGGGTCAGCCACGCCTTCGGGGGACGGGACCGGGTCAGCCGCGTTCGAAGCGGGTCACCAGCTCCTGCTTGCCGAACATCCTGGCGGTGTCCAGCGCCGACGGCGTGCCCGCGAGCGGATCGGCGCCGCCGTCCAGCAGCGCGGTGACCACCGCGTCCTCCCCCTTGAAGACCGCCCCGGCCAGGGGGGTCTGGCCCCGGTCGTTGGCCCGGTCGGGGTCCGCGCCGCGCGCCAGCAGGGCGGCGACCGTCTCCGCGTGGCCGTGGTAGGCGGCGAGCATCAGCAGCGTGTCACCGCGGTCGTTGTGCAGGTTGGCCGGCACGCCCGCGTCCACGTAGGCGGCAAGGGTGTCGGTGGTGCCCTGCCGGGCGAGGTCGAAGACCTTGGCGGCGAGCTGGATGACCTCGGGGTCGTGCGCGGGCTCGGACTCGGGGCCTACCCCCGGGGTGGAGTGCGTCATGGCGCCTCACCCTATGCGGGCACGCGGTCCGGCGCACCCGTCGAGCCGCCCGGGACGGCTCTCCCGCCACCCCGGTGAACAGTCCGAGTAATCACCCGAATGACCCCTTTAACCGTTTATTACTTTTTGCGATCGTGGTGACACTCATGGTGACCGTCCCTAGCCCACAGGAGAACCCATGATCCTGACCATCTCCGGCGTCGTCCTGCTCGGCATCATCGCCTTCCTGTTCTTCCGCAAGGACGGGCTCAAGGTCTCGCACGCCATCGTCTGCTCGCTGTTCGGCTTCTACCTCGCCGGGACCGCCATCGCGCCGAGCATCAAGGCGGGCGGCGCCAGCCTGGCAAGCATGCTCGGCGGGATCAAGATCTAGCCCGAGCCGGCCGGCAGCCGGTCCACCGCCGGCTGCGACGGGACGGCCTTCCCTCCCGCAGGGCCCGGACCGGGGCGTCCCGCTCCGGGCCCCGATCCCCCGCCCCCGCACCTTCTGGAGCACTCGTGGCCCGGCGACCCCTCCCCAGCATCCTGACCAACAGGGCCCGGCCGTCGCTGGCCCGCGGGCGAGACGTCGCCCGGGCCGCGCGGTCCGCGGCCGAAGGCGCCGGGGACGTCCTCCAGCCGGTCCTGACGATCGGCCGCGGGCTGCGGCACCATCTGGCGTGGGCCCGCGACTGGTGGAAGGCGGCGCCCAAGGACAAGCGGGGCCCCGCGCTGCTGCTGGTGGCGACGGGGGTCGCCGTGGTCGCGCTGATGCCGTACGGGCCGCTGCTTGCCGTGATCGGGCTGATGGGATCGGCGGGGTGGGCGGGCCGGGACCGCACCCCGCCGGAGCCGGAGGGGCCGGACCCGGTCGAGGCCGCCAAGCTCAAGGCGCTCTACGAGGCGCTGGTGCCCTACCTGTCGGACCCGAACGACCCGGCACCGCTCTACGCGCACGACGGCGACTGGCAGCAGGCGTTCGCCTCCCACGTCTTCGAGGAGGGGCGGCTGACGCGTCTGCGGCTGCGCTACCCCGCCTACTTCACCGACGGCGAGCCCGCCTCACGGGCCCGCGTCGAACGGCTGCTGCACGCCAAGGCCGGGCGCGGCAGGGAGTACCGCTTCGACTGGGACGAGGAGGACAACCACCTCACCCTCACCGCGCTCCCGCCGCTGGCCACCGGAATCGGCGCGCAGCGGTTCGTCACGGCGCCGGGCGAGACCGTCCTCGGCTTCACCGACGACCTGCACGTGCGGCGCACCATCCCGGTGCGCGACGGCGACCGCAGCCGGAACGCGCCACCGGTGGTGTGGCGCACCGGCCCGCGCTCCACGGAGCCGCACCTGCTCGCCCTGGGCCGGGCCGGCAGCGGCACCACCACGCTGCTGCGGTCGCTGGCCCTCCAGGCGCTGCACCACGGCGACGTGGTCGTGGTGGACGGAGCGGGGACCGGGGACTACGCGTTCCTGGCCGGGCGGCCGGGCGTGCTCGCCGTCGAGAGCGGACTCGCCGGGACGCTCGCGGTGCTGGAGTGGGCCGCGCACGAGACCCAGCGGCGGCTGATCGCCGTCAACCGGGCCCGGCAGGCGGGACGTCCGGCGCCCGAAGACTGCCGCCGGCCGCTGTGGGTGCTGGCCGACCGGCCGACCGCGCTCAGCCAGCTCGCCCAGGTCGAGGGCCGTCCCGACCCGCAGGAACTGCTGGAGACCCCGCTGCTGCACGGACGCGCCGCAGGCGTGACGGTGGCGATCGCGGACGCCCTGGACGCGGCGGACGCGCTGGGCGCGACGGTACGCGGACACACCCGGGCCCGCGTGGTGCTGGGCCCGGCCGGGGCCGACCAGGTGGAGGCGGTCCTCGGCGTGCCGCCGCACACCACGCCGTCCGGGGAGACGCCCGCGGGGCGCGGCTACGCCCGGCTGGGCGACGGTCCGGTGCACCGGCTCCAGGTGCCGGCCACGCCCGACCCGCACGACGAGGAGACCGAGGACGGCCACCGCAGAGCGGTGCTGGCCCTGCTGCCGACGACGCCCGCGGCGGTGAGCATGACGAAGGCCGCTCCGGTGGACATGACCAAGGCGTCCCCGGTGGACATGACGAAGGCGTCGTCCGGGGATCTGGCCGAGGCGCCCGCGATGCGGCTCGCCGCGCCCGATCCGGCGAAGGCGCCGCGGCGGGAGACCGTCGACGTGACGGAGGGCTGACCTGGGGCTCAGGCCACCAGCGACGCCGCCGCGGACTGGAGGCCGAACGCCGGGCCGCCCGCGCGGACCGCCTCGGCCGCCCGCTCCAGCCGGGCCACCGCTTCGTCGGCCACCGTCGCCTGGGCGCTGAACGGCAGCCGGATGTAGCCCTCGAAGGCGCCGTCCACGCCGAACCTCGGCCCGGAGGGCACCCGCACCCCGAACTGCTCCCCCGCGACCGCCAGCCGCGAACCGGAGACGTCGCCGGTGCGCACCCACATCGTCAGCCCGCCCGCCGGGACCTCGAACTCCCAGTCCGGCACCCGGCGGCGCAGCGCGTCCACCAGCGCGTCGCGGTTGGCCCTGGCCTGCTCACGCCGGAGGTCCAGGGCGCGCCCCCAGCCCTCGCCACGCAGCAGCCAGGCCACCGCGAGCTGTTCGACGACCGGTGAGCCGAGGTCGAGGTAGGCGCGGGCGGCGACCATGTGCCGTACGACCTCGGGCGCGGCACGTACCCAGCCGATCCGCATGCCCGCCCAGAAGGTCTTGCTGGCCGAGCCCACGGTCAGCACGGTGCCGCCGCCCTTGTCGAACGAGGCGAGCGGGCGCGGCATGCCGCCCACCGGGTCGATGGCCAGTTCCGCCATCGTCTCGTCGGCGACCAGCACCACGCCGGAGGCGCGTGCCGCCTCGACCAGTTCCCGGCGCTGCTCGTCGCCGATCAGGACGCCGGTGGGGTTGTGGAAGTCGGGGATGACGTACGCCATGCGCGGCGCGGCGTCGCGCAGTACGCGCCGCCAGGCGGCCAGGTCCCATCCGGCGGCACCGTCCGCCATGGCGACCGGCACGATGCGCGCGCCGTTCTCCCGCAGCAGTTGCAGCACGTTGGCATAGCTGGGCGACTCGACCGCGATGCGCTCGCCGGGTCCGGCCAGCAGCCGGGAGGCGGCGGCGACCGCGCCCATCGCGCCGGTGGTCACCATGATCTGCTCGGGCATCGTCGGCACGCCGCGCGCGGTGTAGTGGTCGGCGATCGCCTCGCGCAGCGTCGGCAGGCCCGCGGGGTAGTCGCCGTGGGTGGCGGCGTAGCCGGGCAGTTCGGGCAGGGCGCCCTCGATGGCCCGGGTCAGCCACGGCTCGGGCGCGGGCAGCGCGGCGCAGCCCAGGTCGATGACGGAGGCGGCGGTCTCCGGCGGCAGCGGTTCGAGACCTCCGGCGGGCACCGGGCGGCCGTCCGGGACGGCGGTCCAACTGCCCGCTCCCCTGCGGGACTTGACGAAGCCCTCGGCGCGCAGCGCTTCGTAGGCGGCGGCGACGGTGGTCCGGCTGACGCCCAGCGCGACGGCGAGTTCGCGCTCGGCGGGCAGCCGGGCGGCGACCGGTACGCGGCCTTCGAGCACCAACAGCCGTACCCGCTCGGCGAGTCCGCGGTACGCGGGCACCCGTCGGCCGTTGTCGCGGGCGGCGGCCTCGTCCTGCGGCGCGAGCAGCCGTGCCAGTTGGGCGGCTCCCACGGTGGCACTCCACTGAGTCATGCGAACCAGTCCACCTTCCCCGGATTGGCCGTGGAATTGGACCGCGACCTGCGTCCAGAGTGGCATGCGATCAGCCGGTCTCACCAGGGGGTGCCCGTTTTGCCCGTTACACCCGCTCCAGCCGACCCGTCCACCGCACCGACGCCGAGCCACCCGCCGGTCCACTCGTCGGCCCGTCCCCGGCGCGTCGGCCCGCCGGACCGCGCGTCCACGCGGCGCGTCGCCCGGCGGCTGGTCCACCTCTACGTGGGCCTGGTGCTGTACGGCGTGAGCGACGCGCTGCTGGTGCGCGCCGGGCTCGGCCTCGACCCGTGGGACGTGCTGCACCAGGGCCTCGCCCGGCACACCGGGATCGGCATCGGCACGGTGTCGATCATCGTGGGCGCGCTGGTGCTGCTGCTGTGGTGGCCGATGCGCCAGCGGCCCGGACTCGGCACGGTCTCCAACGTCTTCGTGGTCGGCCTGTCGATGACCGCGACGCTCGACCTGGTGCCCGCCCCGCACGCCCTCGCGGTCCGCGTGCCGCTGCTCGCCGCGGCGATCGCGCTCAACGGAGTGGCCACCGGCCTGTACATCTCCGCGCGCTTCGGCCCCGGGCCCCGCGACGGCCTGATGACGGGCCTGCACCGGCGCACCGGGCGTTCCCTGCGGCTGGTGCGCACCTGCATCGAGGTGACCGTCCTGGTCGCCGGTTTCGTGCTCGGCGGCTCGGTGGGCGTCGGCACGCTCGCGTACGCCCTGGCGATCGGACCGCTGGCCCAGCTGTTCCTGCGGGTCTTCGCGCTGCCCGGGGGCGGGACGCGTCATGACGTCGGCCACACG
Source organism: Streptantibioticus parmotrematis (assembly GCF_019890615.1). GTDB lineage: Bacteria > Actinomycetota > Actinomycetes > Streptomycetales > Streptomycetaceae > Streptantibioticus_D > Streptantibioticus_D parmotrematis. The sequence goes on from NZ_JAINVZ010000023.1 coordinate 97,194, forward strand.
GATGATCACGCGTGACGCGATCAGGTCATACTGCCTGCGTGACGCACCCCTACCTCGACCATCCGGGCCCGATCGCCTTCGCCCACCGCGGCGGTGCGGCGGACGGCCTGGAGAACACCGTGACCGCCTTCCGCCGCGCGGTGGACCTGGGCTACCGCTACCTGGAGACGGACGTGCATGCCACGTCGGACGGCACGCTGGTGGCCCTGCACGACGCGACGCTGGACCGGGTGACCGACGGCAAGGGCGCGATCGCCGACCTGCCGTGGCGCGAGGTGCGCAGGGCGAAGGTGGCGGGCCGCGAACCGGTGCCCCTGTTCGCCGACCTGCTGGAGGAGTTCCCCGGCGCCCGGTTCAACATCGACGTCAAGGCGCCCGGCGCGATCGCCCCGCTGGTGGAGGCGATCCGCGCGGCGGACGCCTGGGACCGGGTGTGCGTCGGCTCGTTCTCGCAGGCCCGCCTGGACGCGGTGCGGCGGCTGGCCGGGCCCCGGCTGGCGACCTCGATGGGGGTGCGCGAGGTGCTGGCGCTGCGGCTGCGCAGCCCCTTCGAGCGGTCGGTGCCGGATCCGGCGCGGGCGGCGGTGCCGGGCCGGGCGGTCTGCGTGCAGGTGCCGGACCGGTCGGGGCCGGTGGCGGTGGTCGACCGGCGCTTCCTGCGTGCCGCGCGTCACAGGGGCTTGCAGGTTCACGTGTGGACGGTGAACGATCGCGACCGGATGTCGGCGCTGCTGGACCTGGGCGTCGATGGCATCATGACCGATCACATCGAGACGCTGCGCGCCGTGCTGGCCGAGCGAGGGGCCTGGCCGGATCCGGTCTGAGCGCGCCCCCGCCCGCCCTGGGCGGCGCGGACGACGGGGACCGACGAGGGGACAGCGTGGGCTCGCGCGAGAAGGACACCACGGCTGTGACGGCCGTGGCCGACGACGCCTCCGGCACGGATGCCGGGACCGGCGTCCACGCGACGACGCCGGATCCGGCGCGGCGGCGCGAGCAGCGCGCGTGGTACGTCTACGACTTCGCCGTCACCGTCTTCTCGACCAGCGTGCTGACGGTCTTCCTCGGCCCGTACCTCACCGACATCACCAACGCCGCGGCCGACGCGCACGGCTTCGTCCATCCGCTGGGCATCCCGGTGCGCGCGGGGGCGTACTTCGCCTACGCCGTCTCCGCCTCCGTGCTGCTGTCGGTGTTCGTGATGCCGCTGGCGGGCGCGATCGCCGACCGGACCGGGCGCAAGAAGCCGGTGATGGGACTGTTCGCCTACATCGGCGCCGCCGCCACCGCGGGCATGTTCTTCCTGCACGGTGACCGCTATCTGCTGGGCGGCCTGCTGCTGGTCGTCGCCAACGTCAGCTACAGCACGTCCATCGTCGTCTACAACGCTTACCTGCCGCAGATCGCCGAGCCGCACGAACGCGACGCGGTCTCCTCGCGCGGCTGGGCCTCCGGCTACGTGGCCGGGGCGGGGATGCTCGTCGTCAACCTCGCGCTCTTCCTGGACCACGACGCGTTCGGGCTGACGAAGACCACGGCCGTGCGGCTGTGCCTGGCCTCGGCCGGGGTGTGGTGGGCGATCTGGACGCTGGTGCCGCTGATCGGGCTGCGCGACCGCCCCGTGACGCGGACGGCCGATTCCGCGGGGGTCGGGCAGGGCTTCCGGCAACTGGCCGAAACCGTGCGGGACTTGCGGCGCTATCCGCTGACGCTGAGCTTCCTGCTCGCCTACCTGATCTACAACGACGGCGTGCAGACGGTGATCTCGCAGGCCTCGCTGTACGGCTCCGAGCAACTGAAGCTGGGCCAGACGACGTTGATCGCGGCCGTGCTGCTGGTGCAGGTGCTGGCGGTGGCCGGGGCGCTGCTGCTGGGCCGGCTGGCCCGGCGCTTCGGCGCCAAGCGCACGGTGCTGGGCTCACTGGTGGCCTGGACGGCCACCGTGGGCATCGGATACTTCCTGCCCGCGGGGCAGCCGATCGGGTTCTTCGTGCTGGCGGCGGCGATCGGCATGGTGCTGGGCGGCAGCCAGGCGCTGTCGCGTTCGCTCTTCTCGCACCTGGTGCCGGTCGGCAAGGAAGCGGAGTACTTCGCGGTGTACCAGGTGAGCGACCGGGGCACGAGTTGGCTTGGGCCCCTGATGTTCGGGCTCGCGTTCCAGCTGACCGGGAGCTACCGGGTGGCCATCGTGTCCCTGGTGGTGTTCTTCGCGGTCGGTTTCGTGCTGCTGGCGCGGGTGCCGGTGGCACGCGCGGTGGCGGCCACCGGTCGCCCGGTGCCGGATGTGATTTAGGTCCTGGGGCTCGGGGCGGGTAGTGTACGCCGTTGGCCAGGCGGATGGACCGTTACTGCGCGCTGACGATACGAAAACGACGGGTGATATCTCCTGTCAGATGTGACAAAACGGGCGGCGACGGGTACAAAATGGGGCGGCGCGAAAGAGACAGGCGGCGCGCAGCGCCTCCGGCGGGCCCATGTTCCGATTTCGGGAATCTTCACCGCCGGCCGGACGTTGACCGGATGACGACGACAGCGACACCTGTCCTGTGGGCGACAAGCCCGGGAGGCACGATTCATGAGTGAGCGAGCTCTCCGCGGCACGCGACTCGGGGCCACCAGCTACGAGACCGACCGCGGCATCGATCTGGCCCCGCGCCAGACGGTGGAGTACGCATGCCAGAACGGCCATCGATTCGAGATGCCGTTCTCTATGGAGGCTGAGATTCCGCCGGAGTGGGAGTGCCGCGCCTGCGGTGCTCAGGCTCTTCTGGTGGACGGAGAGGGCCCCGAGGAGAAGAAGACCAAGCCCGCGCGCACGCACTGGGACATGCTCATGGAGCGTCGCACGCGGGAGGAGCTGGAGGAGGTGCTGGCCGAGCGGCTGGCGGTCCTGCGCTCCGGTGGGATGAACATCGCGGTGCATCCGCGCGACAACCGCAAGACGGCATAACCAGCGCGAAGCGCCCCAGGGCGGCGAGCGACGCGAACGGGCCGGCGACCACGCGAGAGCGTGGCGTCAGGCCCGTTCGCGTGCGTGCGTTTCGCGCTGCGCGCGGCTCTTTGGGGTGCCTCGTGCGGCGGTCGGGGGCTGGATGGCGCCCTGCGGCTGCGCTGCGCGCGGGACGGACGGCTGCCGCCGCCGGTCGTGAGGGCGCGGGCGACGCCGCCGCTCCGCGGCGCGCGGGACGGACGGCTGCCAGCTGCGTTCGTGTGGGCGCGGGTGGTCGTCAGAGCGCCGGGGGGCGCGGGAGCGCCGAGGCGGGCAGGGTCCTTGCCGCGCTGCTCCGGGGCCGGGTCCCTGTCGCGCCGCCATCGGGCGCGCGTCCGTCGCACCATGTCTCCGCTGCGGGCGCCGCTAGCGCGGCAGCCTGCCCCACGGCGGGCTGTCCTGGGCGCCGTCGGATTGTGCGCCGGAGGGGTGGTCGTCGTGGACCACCTCGCCCGGGACCACCTTGCCGTCCGGCATGTGCATCCTCGCCTGCTGGAAGGCGTCGCCGAACGAGCCGGGCGGGTACTGGCGGGCGCCGAGCCTGCGGGTCAGCGCGCCCGCCCCGGCGGCCAGCAGCTTGCGGGTCGGCGGGAAGAGGTACAGCAGCCCGACCGCGTCGGAGACGAAGCCGGGGACCATCAGCAGCAGTCCGCCCAGCATCGCCAGGCCCGCGCCGCCCGCGTGCGAACCGGGTACCGCCTCCCCGGACCGGGCGGAGGCGGTCAGGCTCTGCCAGGCCCGGCGGCCGGCCCGCTTGACCGCGATGCCGCCGAGCACCAGGCCCGCCAGCAGGAGCAGCAGCACGGTGCCGCCCCCGATGGCGTGGGCCACCACGATCAGCAGCCAGATCTCCAGCACCGCCCACACCGCCGCCGTCAGCAGGACGGCGGTGCGGACGCGGGAGCGGCCCTGGGGCCGCCGCTGGCGGGTGCGGGGATCAGGCGTGCCGGAGGTCATGCCTCAATTGTGCCTGGCTCCGCCGCGCAACCGGGTGACGCGGTCGCCGACGCCCCAGGTGGTGACCCGCCACAGCGCCTCGACGACGATGTTGCGGCTCATCTTGGAGTCGCCGCGTTCGCGCTCGACGAAGGTGATCGGCACCTCCACCACGTGGAAGCCCTTTTTAACGGCGCGCCAGGCCAGGTCGACCTGGAAGCAGTAGCCCGCCGAGGCCACCTCGTCCATGCCCAGGCCCTCCAAGGTCTCCTTGCGGAAGGCCCGGTAGCCGCCGGTGACGTCGCGGATCGGGACGCCGAGCATGAGCCGCGAGTAGGTGCTGCCGCCGCGGGAGAGGACCTCGCGCGACTTGGGCCAGTTGACGACCCGCCCGCCGGGGATCCAGCGCGACCCGAGCACCAGGTCGGCCCCCTTGAGGGCGGTCAGCAGCCGGGGCAGTTCCTCCGGCTGGTGGGAGCCGTCGGCGTCCATCTCGACCAGCACCCCGTAGCCGTGGTCGATGCCCCAGCGGAAGCCCGCCAGGTACGCGGCGCCGAGCCCCTCCTTGCCCTTGCGGTGCAGCACGTGGACGTGGTCGTCCGCGTCGGCGAGTTCGTCGGCGAGCTTGCCGGTGCCGTCCGGGCTGTTGTCGTCGGCGACCAGCACGTGTGCCTCGGGCACCGCGGCCCGCACCCGGCCCACGATCGGCTGGACGTTCTCGGCTTCGTTGTAGGTCGGGATGATGACCAGGACCTCGCCGAGCGGACCGAACTGCCTGCCCCTGGTGTCGCCGAGGGTGGCCTTTCCGCCGTCGTTCACTGCTTCCCCTTACGTTCCGGACGTCCCCGCCGGCTCAGCCGGATCGCGGCGGCGCAGGACAGGACGCCCACGATAGCGAGTGTCCACTCCGGTACCTCGCCGATCCGGTCCGCCACGGTGGTCTGGTCGCGCAACGGGAGGTTGACGTCGAGGACCGCGCGGGTGAATTCCTTCGTGTGCGCCTCGACCTTGCCGTTCGGGGCGACGAGGGCGCTGATGCCGCTGGTGGCCGCCGCGACGACCGCGCGGCCGTGCTCGACGGCGCGCAGCCGGTACATGGCGAGCTGCTGCTCCGGCTGGCCGCTGCGCCCGTAGGTGGCGTTGTTGGTCTGCACGACGATGGCGCGGGCGCCGGCGTCCACGGTGTCGCGGACGATGCCGTCGTAGGCGACCTCGAAGCAGATGACGTCACCGAGCTTCGCCGGGCCCATCTGCATCACACCGGTGTGCTTGCCGGGGTAGAAGTCCTTGGGGATCTCGTTGAGGCGGCTGATGACCTTGGTGAGCTCCTTGCGGAACGGCACGTACTCGCCGAACGGCACGGGGTGCTGCTTGGTGTACTCCGCGCCCGGGCCGCTCAGCGGGTCCCACAGGATGCCCTCGTTCTGCACGTGCTGGGTGTCGGGGCCGTCGACCAGCGCGCCGACCAGCACCGGCACGCCGACCGCCCGTACCGCCTGGGTGATCTTCGTGTAGGCCTGCGGATAGGCGAACGGGTCGAGGTCGGAGGAGTTCTCCGGCCAGATCACCAGGTCCGGCTTGGGCGCGCGGCCCGCCTGGATGTCCTTGGCCAGTTGCAGGGTGGCCTGGACGTGGTTGTCGAGGATCTGCATCGGGCGGCCCAGGAAGTGCATGCCGGGGCGGGCGACGTTGCCCTGCACGACGGCGACCCGCATGGTGCCGTCCGCCTTGGTGGGCACCGGCACCGCGAACCCGACGCACAGCACGGCGGCGGCCAGCACGACCCGGCCCGCCACGCCGGTGACGGCGCGCACGGTGCGGCCCTCGGCGCGCAGTCGCCACAGGGCCAGGGCGCCCGCGGCCAGCAGTCCGCCGCACAGCGCGACGCCGAAGGTGACCAGCGGTGCCCCGCCGAGCGCCGCGAGCGGGGTGAAGGGCGATCCGGCGTTGGCGAACGCCAGCCGCCCCCACGGGAAGCCGCCGAACGGCAACCGGTCGCGGGCCGCCTCCTCGGCCACCCACAGGCAGGCGCCCCACAGCGGCCAGCCGGGCAGCCGTGAGATCAGGGCGAGCGCCGCGCCGAGCGGGACGAAGAAGGCCGCCTCGATGACCGACAGGCCCACCACGGCGTCCCAGCCGACGACGTGCAGCCACTGCAGCAGCCAGATGAAGAACGGCACCGCGAAGACGAAGCCGGTCCAGGCGGCCTGCTTCGGCCGTCTGCCCTTGGTGAGCAGGGCGAGCGCGGTCACCGCGACGACGGACAGCTGCCAGTAGCCGTACGGCGGGAAGGCCGCGGCCAGCGCCAGACCGCTGAGGGCGGCCAGCACGCTGCGACGCCAGTCGGCACGCAGAGCGGCGGCCATCCGGCGCACCCGGCCGGGCCCGCGCGGCCCGGCGGCTTCGGCCTGGCCACCCTGCGCGCCCTCGGGTTCTCGGCCCGTACCGCCGGGTGGCGACGCGGTGGCGGTGTCGGGACGCGGAGACACGCGGGTCTTACCTCTTCTGCTTCTGCCGCCGCGGACACCTGGGGGACGGTCGCGGCGCGGACGGCCGGGCGGCTGAGCCACCCGTGGTCCAGTGACGGTACAACGCCACGGTGCCAGGACGGCGTACGGGGGCGCAAAGGGTTGGCCACGGGTCGCTTTGCCCGGTCTTTCCCCAACGGTCCCCTCTCGGGGGCGTCCCGCCGGGACGGGGCCGCGTCGGCGCACACGGCGCGTGCGGTGCGGTGGACTGCGGATGGGGGCCCGGAACGCCCTTCGGGCCGACCTGGAACCCGCTGGCTGCGGATCGACCGAGAGCCGTTGTCTACTGAACGTCCGGGCCCCACCCGGGTCGCACCCGCCGCCCGGGCGGCATCCCCCCTGACCCGCCGGGCGGGGAAGGGGCCCTGGCGGGTCGTGCTCGGCGTACCGCGAGCCCTGGACCTGGCTCCCAGTGGTGGTGCGCACGTGCGGCGCGCCACCCCATGGCCCAGCTGCCTGCGGTCGCCGGGAAGCACGAGGGATCCCGGGTCGGACGTCCTGTGGTGGACTCCGCCGAACCTACTCGCCCGCGACCGCAGCCTGTCAACACCCGTGTGACCTGCGGCAATTCGACAAATCAGCAGGTCAGTGCGGGGCCTGTCGGGCGGGCGCGACAGGCCGAGGGATCATCGTTCGGCGGTACGCGTGCCGCCGCGGGTCACTCGTTCGGCCGCTCGTGCACGACACGGCCCGCCACGACGGTGCGCAGGGCCCGCGGGAGGGGCTCGCCGGGGGTGAGGTCGGGCAGTCCGGGGGTGCCGGAGCGGGGGTCGGTCGACCAGTTGGCGACGCGCTCGTCGGGCACCTGGACGACGAGGTCGCCGGTCCCCCAGACGGCGTAGTCGGCCGGCGCGCCGGGCACCAGGGTCCCCGCGTCGTCGCGCCGGATCGCCCGCCAGCCGCCGCGGGTGTGGGCGGTGAAGGCGGCGCGCACCGAGATCCGGTGCTCCGGGGTGCGGTGGAACGCGGCGGCGCGCACCGTGCCCCAGGGGTCCAGCGGGGTGACCGGGCTGTCGGAGCCGAGGGCCAGCGGCACGCCCGCCTTGAGCAGGGCGGCGTACGGGTTGAGGCCGCGGGCGCGGTCGGCGCCGAGGCGGTCCGCGTACATGCCCGCGTCGCCGCCCCACGCCGCGTCGAAGGCGGGCTGGACGGAGGCGACCAGGCCGAGTTCGGCGAAGCCCGCGATGGCGGCGGCGTCCAGCATCTCGGCGTGCTCGACCCGGTGCCGGGCGGCGCGTACGCGCTCGACGCCGACGCGGGCGGCGGCCCGGCGCACCCCGTCGAGCACGGCGGCGACCGCGGCGTCCCCGATGGCGTGGAACCCGGCCTGGACACCGCCTTCGGTGCACACCGTCACGTGGTCGGCGATGCGCTCGGCCGTCAGGTACGCGGTGCCGGTGTGGTCGGCGTCCGCGTACGGGCCGCTCAGGCAGGCGGTGTGGGAGCCGAGGGAGCCGTCGACGAACAGGTCCCCGGCGGCGCCGAGCGCGCCGAGGTCGCGGATCGCGTCCAGGTCGGCGGGGCGGCTCACGGCCTGCGCCCAGTAGCCGAAGACCCGGGGTCCCGGCTCGGCGGCGGCCAGCGCGAGCAGGCCGGTGAGGTCGTCCTGCGAGGAGATGTCGGGGCCGGCGCACTCGTGCAGGGTGGCGATGCCCTGGGAGGCGGCGTGCCGCAGCGCGGCGCGCTGGGCGTCGGCGCGCTGGGCGGGGCTGACGGCCGCCAGGGCGGCACGGCGCACGGCGTGGTGGGCGTCGCGGGTCAGCGGGGCGTCGTCGTGGTAGCCGTCCAGCCTGCGGGCCACGTGCGCCAGCGCGGTGCTGGCCAGCGCCGAGTGGACGTCGGTGCGGCTGAGGTAGAGAGGACGGCCGGCGCAGGCGGCGTCGAGTTCGGCGCGGGACGGCGGACGGCGCTCGGGCCAGCGGGTCTCGTCCCAGCCGTGTCCCAGCAGCACCTGGTCGTCGGGGCGGGCGGCGGCGTGCGCGGCGACCCGGGCGAGGGCGTCGGCCAGGCCGGTGGCGGTGCCCAGGTCGAGCCCGGTGAGCGCGAGGCCGGTGGAGGTGGTGTGCACGTGGGCGTCGGTGAACGCCGGGGTGACCAGGGCACCGTCCAGGTCCACGACCTCGTCCACGGAGTCGGCGAAGCCGTCCGCCGCGCCCTCGGAGCCGATCCACGCGACGGTGGCGCCGTCGGTGACCATGGCGGTGGCGAAGGGGTCGGCGGGGCTGTACACGCTGCCGTTGCGCAGCAGCACGGTGCCCGGGGGGCGCTCGTCGTTCATGCGCACCAGTCTGGCGCCTGTCCGCCGCGTGGCCGCACCCGGGTTGATCGACGGCGGCGCGGCTCGGGCGGAGGGCGGCGCGACGGGGTTACAGGTGCGGGGGGCGGGCCTCGTAGGGCGTGGAGAGGACCACGGTGGTGCGGGTGGAGACGCCGGCGAGGCTGCGGATGCGGGCCAGCAGGTGTTCCAGCGCGCCCGGGGTGGCCACGCGGACCTTGAGGATGTAGTTCTCCTCCCCCGCCACGCTGTGGCAGGCCTCGATCTCGGGGACGTCGGCGAGCCGGTCCGCGATGTCGTCGGGGGCGCTCGGGTCGAAGGGCGCGACCGAGATGAACGCGGTCAGGGACAGGCCGACCGCCTCGGGGTCGACGATCGCCGCGTAGCCGCGGATCACCCCGCGCTGCTCCAGCCTGCGCACCCGCTGGTGCACCGCCGAGGTGGACAGGCCGGTGGCCTTGCCCAGGTCGGTGTAGCTCATCCGCCCATCGGCGACGAGCAGCTCCACGATCCGCCGGTCCAGCTCCTCCACGCCGCCCAACCTATCGCCTCGCGGGGACCAGGGGGCGCGTGGAGCCGCGCGCCCCGTGCGCCCCCTCGTGTGACGAATGCCACAGGCCGTGCTCCGGCAGGATGATGCCGGGGAGATTATCGGTTGGGCGTGGCGGGAAATGCTCTGCTCGGGCCGTGGACGTCGCGTCCGGCCCGACCCGCCCGCCAAGGGGCGCCCGTCACAGGGGGAGAACCACCATGCGCGCATTGAAGCGGCAAGGCCGCGGTGACCGCACGCGGTCCGCGCTCGAAGACGAGCCCGGCCAGGCCGTTCCGCAGGCCGTCGAGGACGACACCGACACCACCGGCGAGCAGCTCAACACGCCGCAGGCCGTTGGGGAGTTGGACGACCTCGACGAGGAGGCCTTCGGCATCTTCCGGGTGCACTGCCCGGACTGCGCCCGGCCGATAGCGCTGCTCGCGGACGAGGAGACGCTCCCGGAGCACGCGCAGTGCCCGTCGCCGTGGAACCCGTTCGGTCTCACCGTGTGCGCCGGTTCCGGCCGTTCGGTCGCGGACGCCCGGCCGGTCGAGGAGGACGAGGAGGGGGCCGAGGGGGACGTCGCCGCCCTGCTCACCCTGCCCGCCGGACTCGACTGGCGCACCCAGCCGTTCTCGCACGCGGGCGGCCCGGGATCGCGCCCGATGCGCCTCCCCGAGATGCGCGCGCCGCACGCCTGACGGGCCGGCAGTGGAAATCGGCCGATTCATCGCCTTGATCGGACGACCCGTCAACTCTCGTCACCATCAAGGTAATTGATCTCCCGTCACTTCTGATGACGGACGGCGGCACGTCGGATACGGAAAGGGGGCCGTACCGCCTGGCGGTACGGCCCCCTTTCCGTACGGGCTAGTCCCGGCTCTCCGGGCCCGCGATGTGCCGGGCGATCACCATGCGCTGGATCTGGTTGGTGCCCTCCACGATCTGGAGCACCTTGGCCTCCCGCATGTAGCGCTCGGCGGGGAAGTCGGCGGTGTAGCCGTAGCCGCCCATCAGCTGGACCGCGTCCGTGGTCACCTTCATCGCGGTGTCGGTGCACAGCAGCTTGGCCATCGCCGCCTGCTTGCCGAACGGCTGCCCGGCGTCCCGCAGCCGGGCGGCGGCCAGGTAGAGCGCGCGGCCCGCCTCGATCGCGGTGGCCATGTCGGCGAGCATGAAGCGCAGCCCCTGGAAGTCGACCAGCGGGCGGCCGAACTGCCGCCGCTCGGCGAGGAATCGCAGCGCCTCGTCCAGTGCGCCCTGCGCGACGCCTGTCGCGCAGGCGGCGATGCCGAGGCGGCCGGAGTCCAGGGCGGACAGCGCGATGGAGAAGCCCTGGCCCTCCTCGCCGACCCGCCGGGTGTCGGGCACCCGTACGCCGTCGAAGTGGACCTGCGCGGTGGGCGAGCCCTTCAGGCCCATCTTGCGTTCCGGGGCCGCCGCGCTCAGGCCCTCCGCGTCGCCGGGGACCAGGAACGCCGTGATACCGCGCGGTCCGTCGGCGCCGGTGCGGGCCAGCACCGTGTAGAAGTCGGCCACGCCGCCGTGGGTGATCCACGCCTTGGTGCCCTCGATCACCCAGTGGTCGCCGTCGCGCGTGGCGCGGGTGCGCAGGCTGGCGGCGTCGGAGCCCGCGCTGGGCTCGGACAGGCAGTAGGCGCCCAGGAGTTCGCCGCCCAGCATGGCGTCGAGGTGCTCCGCGCGCTGCTCCTTGGTGCCGAACTCGGCGAGCGCGTGGCAGGCGAGGGTGTGGACGCTGACGCCGAGGCCCACGGTGAGGCGGATCGCGGCCAGCTCTTCGAGGACCTGGAGGTAGACCTCGTACGGCTGCTCGCCGCCGCCGTACTCGGCCGGGTACGGCAGGCCCAGCAGACCGGCCGCGCCGATGGTGGTGAAGACCTCGCGCGGGAAGCGCCCCGCGTCCTCCTCCTCGGCGGTCCGTGGCCGGATCTCCCGCGCGGCGATGTCGCGGGTGAGGCCGAGCAGGTCGCGGGCCTCCTCGGTGGGCAGGTGACGTTCGACCGGCTGCGGGCCGTCGGCGGGCATGGCGGCGCTCCTCCCTGTCGGGCGGGTCGGCGGCGGGCCAGGGGTGGGGCAGCGCCGCCGCATGGATGTACCCTCGGCCGATGATCTCCCGCCGGGTCGCGGTCTGGGCTGATCAGCGGTCTGTGGCGGTTGGAGTATGCCCGATCGGGCGCTGTTCGTCACGGGGTGGCAAGGCCGCGCGAGGGCGCGGGCGGGGGCGCGGCGGTCGCACCCGTCGCATTCGAGCCACACACGCCGTAGCGCGAGCCGGAATGCGACCCCGCACCCGGCTCCCGGCCCGGCGGTCGCCGCGTCAGCGCGGGCCGCTCAGGCGATCCGCTCGAACGCCATCAGCCGGTAGACCGGATCGGGCCGGGCGTCGCGCGGATCGGGCAGCGTGCCGAGCCGGTCGGCGGGCGCTCGTGTCCTCCCGTACGACCCGGCCGTCCAGCATGTCCCGCGCTCAGTGACGGTGGGTGACGACGTGGTGCGTGACGACGTGGTGGGTCACCGTGTGGTGGACGACGGTGTGGTGGACCACGGTCGTGGTGTGGTGGTGGCTCGCGCAGCCGGTGGCCAGCACGGCGGTGGCGGCCAGGGTGACGGCCGCGGCGGCGGTCCGCACACGGGACGCGGTCTTCACACGGGACAACGTGGTGCTCCTCGGTCGGGTTCTCGGCAGGGGCCTCCATGCATCGAGCATGTTCCTGCCATCGGCGCCGTTGATCGTACCGTTCGCCGCACAGCTTCCGGACAGCGAGCCCCGGGCCAAGTACCGCGACGGCAGGGCGCGTCGGCGCGCGCCGCCACAAGGGCAGGGCGTGCCGTGCGCCCGGTCAGTCCTCGCGCGCCGCGCCGGTGAGCGCCGTGCGCGCCGCCTGCCCGCGGACGTACGCGGTCACCGGTGAGGCGCGGAACGCCTCGGCCACCTGCACCAGCCACAGCGCCTCGGCGTCGATGGTGCCCGGGAGCGTCGGGGCGGGGTGCCCGGCGTCCGGGTCGTCCACGTGGCGGCGGCCGTGCCTGCGGTTCTCCAGGGCCGCGGCGAGGACGGCCGCCTCCACCACGGCCCCGCCGGGACCGGCCGGGTCCCGGTCGGCGATCCAGGAGGCCACGTGCGGATCGTGGTAGGGGCGCAACGCCAGGGCCGCGTCGTGGATCTCGATGATGCGGCGGTAGAGCGCGAACTCGGCACGCCAGGGCGGCAGTCGGCGTGACGGCCGCCCCGGGGCCAGCGCGATCTCGGGAAGTTCGGCGTGCAGCGCGGACCACAGCGGCTCCAGCGCGCGGTGCCGCCGGTGCGCCCGCAGCCAGCGCAACGGGGTCGCCAGCCGGGTTCCCCACAGCGTCACGGTGGCGCCGGACACCGTCAGCACGGCGCAGATCACACCGAGCACGTTGGAGAGCGTGTCCTCACCGCCGTCCTGCACGCCGCCGGCCAGCACGTCGGCCACGTCGTCCAGGGACCACGCGGTCCACAGCGCGCCGACCACGATCGCCGCGGTGGTCAGTTCGAGGCCGAAGCGCAGGGGCCCGGGCCCGGCGCGGCGCATGTGCGGCACGATCACCCGGGTCAGCACCAGCAGGCACCAGATGGCGTAGCAGGTGAACAACGCGTCGTAGGACGAGAGCAGGATCCGCGCGGCCGGCCCGTGGACCGCCATGGAGCCGCCGCGCATGCTGGGCTCGGCACCCAACAGCAGGACTGCGGAGACCAGTTGGACGGCGATCGCGACCAGCACGTGGTGCCGCAGGTCCGGCCGTACGGGGTCGGGCCCGGGGCCGGCGGCGACGCCCCCGGGCGCGTAAGGGGTCTCGTTCGTCAGCGAGAGCGCCAGCAGGGCGAGGAAGCTCAGGCCCGCCGTCTTCACCGAGTCACCCGCCAACTCGACCACGACGCCCGGCAGTACGGCGTCCAGCCAGGCGAGCGTCGCCGGGGTCAGCAGGACGAAGGACACACCGAGGCAGAGCGCGAAGCCGCAGACGTAGCGCTGCGCGGGGTCCGCGCCGGAGCCGCGTGCGAGCAGGACACGGTAGCCGCCGAATCCGGCGAGCACGGCCGCCGCCACGTACGCGATCAGCTCAACCACGGCGTGGACCACGGCCGTCCGGCGGGCTGAGCAGCGACTCGACCCGGTTGCGCGGAACGAGGGCCGGTGGCCGCAGTCCGTCGTCGCGGGCGGCCCGGCACCGGATCAGCGACGCGACGAGTTCGGCCTCGCGTTCCTGCGGTTCGGTGTAGACCGTGCGTCCCAGCACGCGCTGGACCAGCGCCGGGGGCAGGTTGGGCATCAGCACGTGCGCGGCCGAGGTGGCTGAGGGGGCGGTGTCGTAATGGCCGCAGATGATGTGGGCCGCCTCGTGCAGCAGGATGTGCTGCTGGTGCAGGGGGGTGGTGTCCGCCGCGTAGAGAATGCAGTCGGCACGGTCGGTGGTGACCAGCAGTCCGCACGGTGTGTGCGGGCGGTCGGTCACCGGTATGAGTTCGATCGGCCTGCCCCGGGTCCGGGCCAGCGAGGCGATGAAGGCGAACGCGTCGAACGGGCGGGGCAGTTCGAGCGCGTCCACGGTCTGCCGGCACCGCAGCTTCAGTCGGCGTCTCTCCCGCAGCGCGCGCAGGCGCCCACCCGTACTCACCCGCCGTACCTCTTCCGCCGTGCCAAGTGCGCCTGGTCCCGCGCCGGTCGGGCCGACGAGCACGGGACCGCGCTCAGTCGCCGGACCCCAGAGTGCCACCACCGCCGCGCTCCCGGCGGGCGATCACGTCGATCATGTCGCTGATGGTGCCCACGCCTTCGGGCGAGAGGTTCACCGCGCGCAGCGCGACGCTGCGCACGCCCGCGTCCCGCAGCGCGCCGAGCAACTCCAGTTCCTTGGCGATGGCGGCACCGCGGTCGTCGTCGAAGAAGTAGGCGACGGGCACCTGGAAGAACCGGGCGAGCGCTTCGAGATGGCGTTTGGTGGGGTTGTCCCGGCGGCCGGTGCGCAACTGCCACAGGTAGGTCGCGGAGAAGCTCTCCCCGGTGGCCTCGCGGCACGCCTTGGCGACCTCTTCGTGGCTGAACTGCTCGTGACTGGGCCGCCGTACGACACGGAACAACGCGTCGATCTTCTCGGCCAGCGTCGACGCCTGCGGGCGAGGTGTCGCCGTCGGTTCCGGCGGAGCCATCCGCCACCTCCCTCGATCCGTCCCGGTCGGTACGGCCCGGTCACCGCGCGCCCGACCGACCCCGCCATCCATCCTAGCTGGCGGCACATCGATGTCATCCCTTTACCGCGCACGCCAGTTGATGGGTTTCAGCCGGGTGGAACCAGGGATTCAGAGGACTGGCGGTCGGTTGCCACGATCGACACGGCCGGTGCAAGCGGAAGACCGGCGGCCTCGCCGCACCCGGCCTCCCGATGCCGCTCAGGCCGAGGCGTGCCTGCCGATGATCAGCTCGACCTCGTCCCCCGTCCCGGCGAACTCCCGGATCGTCCAGGCGCGCGCGTCGATCGGGGTGCCGGCGCCCGTGGTGTAGGGCGGGACGACGAGGACCGCGCCCTCGGATCCCCCCGTACGCAGTCGTGCGTCGGCGACCACCCCGTCGGAGAAGCGCAGATCCAGTTCGACCGGCCACGGGTCCGCCGCGAACGCACGGGGGTCGGACAACCCCTGGACGCGGCAGCGCGCGCCCGGGAACAGGTGCGTGTGACCGCAGACGGCCGGACAGGTGTCCGCTTCGCCGGACCCGGCGCGGGACTCGGGCATGGGGACTCCTCACCACACGTGACGACGGAACGATGCCAGTCTGGCGCCGGGATCCCGCCGCCGCCCCGCGCCACCGCCGCGGGACACCACTCATGGGCGCACGGGTCGCGGTGGTTTCACCCGGACGGAGGCCGCCGCATGCGGCACGTGTGATCAGCAACTCCCCAGCACCAGGGAGACGTTGTGGCCTCCGAATCCGAAGGAGTTCGCCAGCGCGACCCGCCAGCCTCCCTCCCGGGGGGCGCCGCTGACGACGTCCAGGCCGATGCGCGGGTCGGGCTCGTCGAGATTGCGTGTCGGCGGCACGTGCCCGTCGCGCAACGCCAGCAGCGCGGCCATCGCGCCCAGGCTGCCCGACGCGCCCAGGAGGTGACCGGTCATGGACTTGGTCGCGGTGACCACGGGGTGGGTCCCGACGGCGGCCGCGATCGCCTCGGCCTCGGCGAGATCGCCCTGCGGGGTGGCGGTGGCGTGCGCGTGGACGTGACCGACGCCGTCGGGCTCGACTCCCGCGTCACGCAGGGCACTTCGCATGGCGGACGTCTGCCCGGCCGCGTCGGAGGCGGTGATGTGACCGGCGTTGGAACTGACGCCCGCGCCGAGCACGGCGCCGTGCGGCCGGACGCCACGTGCCCTCGCGTGCTCCGCCCGCTCCAGCACGAGCAACGCACCGCCCTCCCCCAGGACGAACCCGTTGCGCCGCGCGTCGAAGGGGCGCGAGGCGTGCTCGGGGTCGTCGTTGGCCGTGGACAACGCCATCATGCGCGCGAACGCGGTCAACGGCAGCGGATGGATGGCCGCCTCGACACCCCCGGCCACCACGACGTCCACCCGTCCCGCCCTGATGAGATCCAGCCCGAGCGCGACGGCCTCGGCCCCGGAGGCGCACGCGCTCACCGGTGCGTGGGCGCCACCGCGTGCGCCCAGCGCCATGCTGACGTGGGCCGCGGGCCCGTTGGCCATGAGCATCGGCACGGTGTGCGGTGACACACGGCGCGGGCCCGACTCCTCCAGGACGCGGTTCTGGCCGAGCAGGGAGGTGAGCCCGCCCACGCCGGTCCCGATGACGACGGCGAGCCGTTCCGGCGCCACGTCCGGCGTGCTCGCGTCGTCCCACGCCTCACGGGCCGCCACCAGGGCGATCTGCTCGGCCCGGTCGAGCTTGCGTGCCTCGGTGCGCGGCAGCGACCCGGCGGGGTCGTCCAGCAGGGGTGCCGCGATCCGCACGGGCAGGGGGCGCGCCCACTCCTGCGCCAGGGAGACGACGCCGTTGGCGCCCTCCCGCATCGCGGCCCAGGTGGCGGGGACGTCGCGGCCCAGCGGCGTCAGGGCCCCGAGGCCGGTCACCCATACGTCGGTCGTGTTTCCTCGCATGACCCGGGACAGTAGCCAACCAACCAGTTGGTTGGCAATGTGCGATCGCCTCACGCAGGCCGCGCGCAGGCGTCCGCGCACCACGCAACCAACCGGTTGGTCGCGCCGTACCATGCCCCCATGACCACGACGAACGCCCGTGCCGGTGAGACCCGCGCCCGTCTGCTGGCCGCCGCCCGCACCGAGTTCGCCGCGCACGGCCTCAGCGGTGCGCGCGTCGACCGGATCGCCGCGCGAGCGGGCGTCAACAAGGAGCGGATCTACGGGTACTTCGGCGGGAAGGAGAACCTGTTCGCCGCTGTCGTCGCGGAGACGTTCCAGGAGCACGCGGAGCGGGTCGGCCTCCCGGAGGGGGACCTCGGCGAGTACGCCGGGCGGGTCTACGACTTCCATCGCCGCAACCCCGAGCTGACCCGGATGATGATGTGGGAGGCGCTGCACTACGGCGGCGGCCCGATGCCCGACGAGGCGTTGCGGACCGCGTACTACAAGGAGAAGGTCGCCGCGCTGCCGTGGCCGGACGGGGAAGCGCCGGACGAGCGGGCCGCCGCGACCTTCCTGACCGTGATCGGCCTGGCCGTCTGGCCGCTGGCGTTTCCGCAGATGACGCGGCTGGTCATGGGAACGGCGGCCGCTCACTCCGGTGCGCGGGACGAGGCCGACCCGGTGCGGGCGCAGGTCGTGGCGGCGGCCCGGGCGCTGGAGCGGTGATGACCGACGCGGCCCGGGGCCGACGCGCCGTCAGCCGCGGCGCGAGTCCGGGCGCGTCACCTCACCCGCCCGTTGTGCCCCATACCCACCGCAACTCCCCTTCCCGCCTGGTCACGGCGTTCGACCGACCTGCTGGAAGAGGGGAAGGTCACAGCCATGGCAACTGCTGCGCCAACGGCGTCTCCCCTAGCCTTTCCCCCATGACGGTCCTGCCCGACGACGGGCTCTCCCTGGCCGCCGACTTCCCCGACGCCACCCGCGAGCAGTGGCAGCGCCTCGTCGAAGGCGTGCTGCGCAAGGCGGGCAAGGACGATGTTTCGGGTGCGGCGGCGGAAGACGCACTGGCCACCAGGCTCCAGGACGCGCTGGTCACCGGTCCGCTGTACGCGGCCGAGGACGGCACGGGCGCGGACCCGGGTTTCCCGGGCTTCGCGCCGTATCTGCGCGGTGGGCGGCCGGACGGCACCGTGGCCACCGGCTGGGACGTACGCCAGCGGCACACGCACCCCGATCCGGAGCGGGCCAACGCGGCCGTGCTCGCCGACCTGGAGAACGGCGCGACCTCCCTGTGGCTGGTCACCGGCGCCGCGGGGCTGGCGGTCGCGGACCTGCCGAAGGCGCTGGAAGGCGTCTACCTCGACCTGGCCCCGGTCGTGCTGGAGGCGGGCGAGGAGTTCGAGGCGGCGGCCGAGGCGCTGCTCACGCTGTACGGCGAGCGTGAGGTGCCCGGGTCCGCCGCGATCGGCAACCTCGGCGCGGACCCGCTGGGCCTGGCGGCGCGCACCGGCCGCCACGACCGGATCGCGGACCACGCGCGGGCCGCGGCCCGGCTCGCGGTGCGGTGCCTGGACGCGTACCCCGGGGTGCGGACGCTGACCGTGGACGCGTTGCCGTACCACGAGGCGGGCGGCTCGCCCGCGCAGGAACTGGGCTGTTCGCTGGCCACCGGTGTCGCCTACCTGCGGCTGCTGACCGAGGCCGGGGTGCCGGTGGACGCGGCGTGCGGGCAGCTGGAGTTCCGTTACGCGGCGGACGCCGACCAGTTCCTGACCATCGCGAAGCTGCGCGCGGCGCGGCGGTTGTGGTCGCGGGTCGCCGAGGTGTCCGGGGTGACGCCGGGCGCGGGCGCGGGGGCGCAGCGGCAGCACGCGGTGACCTCGCCGGTGATGATGACGCGCCGCGACCCGTGGGTGAACATGCTGCGCACCACGGTCGCCTGCCTGGGTGCCGGGGTGGGCGGCGCGGACGCGGTGACCGTGCTGCCGTTCGACGACGCGATCGGCCTGCCGGACGCCTTCGCCCGGCGGATAGCGCGCAACACCTCCACCATCCTCGTCGAGGAGTCGCACCTGTCGCGGGTCATCGATCCGGCGGGCGGTTCCTGGTACGTGGAGCGGCTCACGGACGAGCTGGCGCGGGCGGCCTGGGCGTGGTTCCAGGAGATCGAGCGGGCGGGGGGTCAGGAATCCGCACTGCGTTCCGGGCTGGTCGCCGAGCGCCTGGAGACGACCTGGCGGGAGCGTTCCGGGCGGCTGGCCCGGCGTCGCGAACCCATCACCGGCGTCAGCGAGTTCCCGTTCCTGGCCGAGCAGCCGGTCGCGCGCGAGCCCGCCGTGCCGAAGCCCACGGGTGGACTGCCGAGGGTGCGGCGCGACGAGGCGTTCGAGGCGTTGCGGGCGCGTTCGGACGCGCATCTGGCGTCGACCGGTCGGCGGCCCGCGGTCTTCCTGGCCTCGCTCGGCCCGGCCGCGGCGCACACCACCCGGGTGACCTTCGCCTCCAACCTCTTCCAGGCGGGCGGCGTCGAGCCGGTGCACGACCCGGTGACGGTGGACGCGGCCTCGGTGGCAGAGGCGTTCGCGCGCAGCGGCGCCCGGGTGGCGTGCCTGTGCTCCAGCGACACGTTGTACGCGGAACAGGCCGAGGCGGTCGCCGCGGCGCTCAAGTCGGCCGGTGCGGAACGGGTTTTCCTCGCCGGGCGGCCGGGTGAGCTGCGAGGCGCCTTGGAGGGCGCGGGAGTTGACGAGTTCGTCTTCGCGGGCGGTGACGCGGTCGCCGTACTGTCCGCCGTCCTCGACCAGTTGGGAGTGGCGTGATGCAGGGCAGTGCCGGACAGCCGGCCTCCATCCCGGACTTCTGCGACGTCCCGCTCGACGGCGACGTGCCCGCGGCCGACGCCGGCCAGTGGCGGGACGCGGTCGCCGAGGCCACCGGCAAGGGGCCGGAGGACCTGGTGTGGGAGACGCCCGAGGGCATCGGCGTCAAGCCGCTCTACACCTCCGACGACCTGACCGGGCTCGACTTCCTGGGCACCTACCCGGGCATCGCGCCGTACCTGCGCGGCCCCTATCCCACGATGTACGTCAACCAGCCCTGGACGATCCGGCAGTACGCGGGATTCTCGACCGCCGAGGAGTCCAACGCGTTCTACCGGCGCAACCTGGCGGCGGGCCAGAAGGGCCTGTCGGTGGCGTTCGACCTGCCGACGCACCGCGGCTACGACAGCGACCACCCCCGGGTGACCGGTGACGTCGGCATGGCGGGCGTGGCGATCGACTCGATCTACGACATGCGGCAGTTGTTCGACGGCATCCCGCTGGACCGCATGAGCGTGTCGATGACGATGAACGGCGCGGTGCTGCCGGTGCTCGCGCTGTACATCGTGGCGGCCGAGGAGCAGGGCGTGCCGCCGGAGAAGCTGGCGGGGACCATCCAGAACGACATCCTCAAGGAGTTCATGGTCCGCAACACCTACATCTACCCGCCGCAGCCGTCGATGCGGATCATCTCCGACATCTTCGCGTACACCTCGCGCAAGATGCCGCGGTACAACTCGATCTCCATCTCCGGCTACCACATCCAGGAGGCCGGTGCCACGGCCGACCTGGAGCTGGCCTACACGCTCGCCGACGGTGTGGAGTACCTGCGGGCCGGGCTGGGCGCGGGGCTGGACGTGGACGCGTTCGCGCCGCGGCTGTCGTTCTTCTGGGCGATCGGCATGAACTTCTTCATGGAGGTCGCCAAGCTGCGCGCGGCACGGCTGCTGTGGGCGAAGCTGGTGAAGGGATTCGAGCCGAAGAACCCCAAGTCTCTTTCGTTGCGCACCCATTCGCAGACCTCGGGCTGGTCGCTGACCGCGCAGGACGTCTTCAACAACGTCACCCGCACCTGCGTGGAGGCGATGGCGGCGACCCAGGGCCACACCCAGTCGCTGCACACCAACGCGCTGGACGAGGCGCTGGCGCTGCCCACCGACTTCTCCGCGCGCATCGCCCGCAACACCCAGCTGCTGCTCCAGCAGGAGTCGGGCACCTGCCGGGTGATCGACCCGTGGGGCGGCAGCGCGTACGTCGAGCGCCTCACCTACGACCTGGCGCGGCGCGCCTGGCAGCACATCCAGGAGGTCGAGGCGGCCGGTGGCATGGCCGAGGCGATCGACGCGGGCATCCCCAAGCTGCGCGTCGAGGAGGCCGCGGCGCGCACCCAGGCGCGGATCGACTCCGGGCGCCAGCCGGTGATCGGCGTCAACAAGTACCGGGTGGAGTCCGACGAGCAGATCGACGTGCTCAAGGTGGACAACTCCTCGGTGCGCACCCAGCAGATCGCCAAGCTGCGCAGGCTGCGTGCCGAACGCGACGAGGCGGCCTGCCAGGACGCGTTGCGCGCGCTGACCAGGGCCGCCGAGCAGGGGCCCTCCGGTGACGGCCTGGAGGGCAATCTGCTGGCGCTCGCGGTGGACGCGGCCCGCGCGATGGCGACGGTCGGCGAGATCTCCGACGCCCTGGAGAAGGTGTACGGCCGCCACGCGGGCCAGATCCGTACCATCTCCGGTGTGTACCGAGACGAAGCGGGGACCTCGCCCGGGGTGGAGCGCACCCGCGCGCTGGTGGAGGCGTTCGAGGAGGCCGAGGGCCGCAGGCCGCGCATCCTGGTCGCCAAGATGGGGCAGGACGGCCACGACCGCGGCCAGAAGGTGATCGCCACCGCCTTCGCCGACCTGGGCTTCGACGTGGACGTCGGCCCGCTGTTCCAGACGCCCGCGGAGGTGGCGCGCCAAGCGGTGGAGGCCGACGCCCACATCGTCGGTGTCTCGTCGCTGGCGGCCGGACACCTGACGCTGGTGCCCGCGCTGCGCGAGGCGCTGGCGGAGGCGGGCCGCGACGACATCACCATCGTCGTGGGCGGCGTCATCCCGCCGCAGGACGTCGAGCCGCTCAAGGAGATGGGCGCCGCGGCGGTCTTCCCGCCGGGCACGGTGATCCCGGACGCGGCCTACGACCTGTTGACGGACCTGGCCGCCGCGCTCGGTCACGAGCTGTGATCGCATGGCGCGGCTGATCGATCTCGACGCGTACGCCAAGGGCGTGCTGGACGGCTCGCGCGCTCACGTGGCGCGGGCCATCACGCTGGTGGAGTCCCGCAGGGCCGACCACCGCGGGCTGGCGCAGCAGTTGCTGGTCGAGCTGCTGCCGCACGCGGGGCGGGCCCGCAGGATCGGCATCACGGGGGTGCCGGGGGTCGGCAAGTCGACGTTCATCGACGCGCTGGGCACGTTGCTCACCGGCATGGGCCACCGGGTCGCGGTGCTGGCGGTGGACCCGTCCTCGTCGCGTACCGGCGGCTCCATCCTGGGCGACAAGACCCGGATGGAGCGGCTGGCGGTGGACCCGGCGGCGTTCGTGCGGCCCTCACCGAGCTCGGGGACGCTGGGCGGGGTGGCCCGGGCGACCCGGGAGACCATGGTGGTGGTGGAGGCCGCGGGCTACGACGTGGTGCTGGTGGAGACCGTGGGCGTGGGCCAGTCGGAGACCGCGGTGGCCGGCATGGTCGACACCTTCCTGATGCTCACCCTGGCCAGGACCGGCGACCAGTTGCAGGGCATCAAGAAGGGTGTGCTGGAACTCGCCGACATCGTCGCCGTCAACAAGGCGGACGGCCCGCACGAGCGCGACGCGAAGGCCGCCGCGCGTGAACTGGCGGGCGCGCTGCGGCTGATGCAGCCGGTGGACGCGGCCTGGACTCCCCCGGTGCTCACCTGCAGCGCCCGCGAGGGCAGCGGCCTGGACACGTTGTGGGAGCGGCTGGAGCAGCACCGCACGCTGCTGGAGTCCACCGGGCGGCTCGCCGCCAAGCGCCGCGACCAGCAGGTGGCGTGGACCTGGTCGATGGTGCACGAGCGGCTGCTGACCCGGATGCGCGAGCACCCGGCGGTGCGCCGTCTGGTGCCCGAGCTCGAACAGCGGGTGCGGGAGGGCACGTTGACCGCGACGCTCGCCGCCGACCGGCTGCTGGAAGCGTTCGGGGAGGGCGACGGCACCCGCGGCGAGGGCTGACCCGCCGCGCCCGGGACGGACGGCCTCTTTGCGTACGCCGCCGCACGCGCGAGATTGAAAGGGGCGGGAGTCATCGGGCTTCTGCCGTGGCGTCGGCGACGGGAAGCGGACATGAACGGCTCCGCACCACTGGGCAGGGTCCTGGGCGTGCCGCTGCGCGTCCACTGGTCCGCCCCGGTCCTGGTGCTGTTCCTCGGCCTGGGCCTGGCCGGGCAGACGCTGCCCGCCTGGGTGCCGGGCCGCTCGCGCGCCGTCTACGACACGGCCGGGCTGGTCGGCGCGCTGCTGCTGATCGCGAGTCTGCTGCTGCACGAGGCGGCGCACGCGCTGACGGCCCGCCGCTTCGGGGTGCGGGTGGACGACATCACCGTGTGGGGCCTGGGCGGTGTGACCCGCATGGGGCGGCCCGCGACCCCGGGCGGGGAGCTGACGGTGGCGCTGGCCGGACCGCTGGCCAGCCTGGTCACCGGCGGGGTGGCCGTGGCGGCGGGGTTCGGCGCGCGGGAGGTGCTGGGCTGGGCGGTGCCCGCGGCGGTGCTGGTGTGGACCGGCTGGCTGAACGTGCTGCTCGCCGCGTTCAACCTGCTGCCCGCCGCCCCACTGGACGGCGGGCGGGTGCTCCAGGCGGCGGTGTGGTGGCGGCGCGGCGACCGGGAGCGCGCGGAACGTGTGGCGGGGCGTGCGGGCCAGGTCGCGGGGCTGGCGCTGGCCGCCGCGGGCTTCGCGATGGTGCTGTACGGGGACGACTCGGGCCTGTGGCTCGCGCTGGTCGGGCTGTTCGTGTGGTCGGCGGCGATCGCGCAGGTGCGGCGCGCCGCGCTGGTGGGCGCGTTGCGCGGGGTGCGGGTAGGGCGGCTGATGTCCGCCGCGCCGGAGGCGGTGCCGGAGTGGCTGACGGTGGAACGGTTCCTCGCCGCCTCGGCCGGTCGGGGGCAGCGGGCGGTGGTGCCGCTGGTCGACTTCGAGGGCCGCCCCAGCGGGGTCGTGGACGCGCGGCGGCTGGCCCTGGTGCCCGCGGGCCGGCGCGACGAGGTGCGGCTGCGGGACGCGGCGGTGCCGTTGACGTGGTGCACCCTGGCCGCGCCGGACGACGAGCTGGTGGCGGTGCTGGAGCGGGCGGGCGCGACCCCGCCGGTGCTGGTCGTTCAGGACGGGCGGCTGGTCGGTGTGGTCTCGGCCGAGACGATCTCCCGCGCCGCCCTCCAGCGGCTGCCGGAACGCACGCCCCGCGCGTCCTGACAGCCGCCGCGTCCGGAGCGTCACGCGGACGCGGTCGCGCCTGCCGCGTTCACAGCGCCGCGCGCGGCACGACCGCCGTCATCGCCTCCGCGGTCGAGGGCGCCTGGGTGGGGTTCTGCCGCTCGTACGTGGCACGGCCCGCCGCGTCGCTGAGCTTGAGCAGGATGCCCACCAGCAGCCAGTTGGCGACGGTGGAGGAACCGCCCTGGGCGAGGAACGGCAGCGCCTTGCCGGTCAGCGGGATCAGGCCGGTGACGCCGCCGACGACCACGAAGACCTGGAGCCCGATGGTCGCGGCGAGCCCGGCGGCCAGCAGCTTGCCGAACGGGTCGGTCAGCAGCAGCGCGGTGCGCAAACCGCGTTCGATCAGCAGCACGTACAGCAGCAGCACGGCGGTCACACCGGCGAGCCCGAGTTCCTCGCCGACCGTGGTGAGGATGAAGTCGCTGCGCCCGGCGAAGCCGATCAGCCAGGGGTAGCCCTGGCCGAGGCCGGAGCCCAGGACGCCGCCGCTGCCGAAGCTGAACAGGGCCTGCGCCGACTGGTCGGAGATCAGGCCCGGCGGGCGCTGCGCGGGCGGCAGGAAGATCGCCATGGGGTGCAGCCAGGCCACGACGCGCGCCTTGACGTGCGGCGACGTCGAGCCGACGACGCCCGCGCCGAGCGCGGCCATCAGCACACCGATGACCACCCAACTGCCGCGTTCCGTCGCGACGTACAGCATGACGATGAAGACGCCGAAGAAGATCAGCGAGGTGCCGAGGTCGTTCTCGAAGATCAGCACCAGCAGGCTGACCGCCCAGACGGCGAGGATCGGGCCGACGTTGCGGCCGCGCGGCAGGTTCATCCCCCACACCCGGCGGCCGGCGAGCGAGAGCGCGTCCCGGTTGGCCATCAGGTAGCCGGCGAAGAAGATGGCGATGGCGATCTTGACGAACTCGTCAGGCTCCAGCGACAGCGGGCCGATGAAGATCCACCGCTTGGCGCCGAAGGTGTCGCTCGGGAAGAACGCCGGGGCCAGCAGCAGCACCAGCGCGACCGCCATCGTCAGGTACGAGTACCGCTGGAGGATGCGGTGGTGCTTGATGACGACGAGCAGGGCGATGAACACCACCCCGGCCACGCTCATCCACATCACCTGCCCCGGAGCGCCCGGCGCGCCCGGTGAGGAATGCGGGTACTCGGCGCGGTAGGAGATGTCGAGCCGCGCGATGAGCATCAGGCCCAGCGAGGAGAGCATCACCGCGAGCGGCAGGATCAGCGGGTCCGCGTAGGGCGCGAAACGGCGCACCGCGAGGTGGGCGAGGATCGCGAGGACCCCCAGCCCGCCGCCGACGGTGAACAGGGAGCTGGGCACGGTGTTCCGCAGCGCCAGGCTCGCCCCGGCGTAGCCGAACATGCTCAACGCCACCGCGCCCACCACGAGCACCAGCTCGGTGTTGCGGCGGCGGCTCACACTCATCACTGCTCATCCACCCCTTTGCCACGGCCTGTTCGGCCTCGTCGGCCGCTAGGCCCCCGGCTAACTGTTGCATAAAGATGCAAGTGTTGGTGATTCGGTTCCGGGGCGGGGACCGAAATGCCGGGCGGGAACGGCCGGTTACGCCGGATCACCGGGGGTATTCCCCGACGACCACCGGGGCGCTGTCCGGCCGGCCCGTGGCGGTACGAGGTTACAGCCAGACCAGCAGCGCGTATCCGGCGACCGCGGCAAGCGTGCCGAGGACCAGGCTGCCGAGCGCGTTGATCCCCGCCTCGGCCAGCGATCCGTCCTCCAGCAGCCGCATCGTCTCGAATCCGAACGTGCTGAACGTGGTGAACGCGCCGCAGATCCCGGTGCCCAGCAGCAGGGTGCCGTTGCTCGGCAGGCCGTGGGTCGCGGCGGCGGCGGTCAGCGCGCCGAGCACGAACGCGCCGGTGATGTTGATGGCGAACGTGCCCCAGGGGAAGACGCTGTCGTGCCGTGCCTGCACCAGCTTGTCGAGCAGGTAGCGCAGCGGTGCGCCGACGAGGCCGCCCACGAAGACCAGGACGACGGGCATCAGAGGGCACCTTCCTCGGTGTTCGAACGGGATTCCGGCGGCGTGAGCACGACGGCCTCCGCGCGTTCCAGCGTGACCAGGCGGTCGCAGGCGACCTCGGCGAGTTCCGGGAGGAAGTCGCGGACGCGCTGGTCGGTGTCGACGATGACCACGACGACGGGCAGGCCCTCGGCCAGGTCGAGCAGCCGCGAGGTGTGGATGGCGCCGCCCGCGAAGCCCTCGATGCCCCGCAGGACGCTGGCCCCGGCCAGGCCGGCGCGGTGCGCGCGGTGCACGATCTCGGTGTAGAGCGGGCGGTGGTGGTACTGGTCGCCGTCGCCGAGATGGATGGTCAGCCGGGTGACAGGACCGCTCAGCGGCTCCCTGGGCTGCCGGGGCTCCGAGGCCGCGGCGTCGTCCCGGTGGTGCAGGTGCGGCAGGTGCGGGCTCATCGCTGCCCTCCTCGCGTGGGGTGCGACCCGGAGGTCGTGGACTCGGACCGGGGTGGCATGTCGGAACCCGGTTCCTGCGGGGGCTCGGGCAGCTTCAGGGCGCGGCCCGCCTCGGTGCGGCGGCGCGGCCCGCGGCGCACCGGCAGGCCGCTGAGGCGCCGGGCCAGCACGATGCCGGTCCAGACCGCGGCGAGCCCGGCGATCAGGCTGCTGAGCGCGTAGGCATCGGCCAGCGACCAGTGGTGGAGGGCGATCATGCCGCGCAGTTCGACGGTGTACGTGGAGAAGGTGGTGAAGCCGCCGAGCACGCCGACACCGAAGAACGGCCGCACGTAGCGCGAGGGCGGCCAGATCTCCAGGACGTAGACCATGAACAGGCCGAGCACGAAGCAGCCGCTGACGTTGGTCAGGAAGGTCGCCCAGGGGAAGCCGCCCGGCGAGGTGGGCAGGGCCCGCGCCAGGCCGTAGCGGGCGACGCTGCCCGTGCCGCCGCCGACCGCGATGACCGCCAGGACGTCCCACTGGCGCGGTCGCTGCGGGCGGCGCCGGGGCTTCGGCGGCTCGTCGGGGATGAGGTCGGGGTCGACGGGCAGCGTCTCGCCGGCCTCGGACCGGTCGGTGGACGGCACGGGCGCGCCTCCTTGGTTGTCGGGGTGGTCGGGACGGTCAGGGCGGTCAGGGCGGCCGGACCGCTGGTGCCGACTGCCGCCGCCGGGCTCGTGGAAGCCGCGGCCCTGGGGTCGCGGGCCGGGGAGACGCGTGCCGGACGGCTGCGGCGGCGTGCCCGGGGTGCGGCGGTCGCATGCCGGAGAGGGTGCGGGAGTGGGGGTGTCCCGGGGCATGGTCCTCCTACCTGTCGTGTCGTACCCGTCGTACGCGGGTGCCAGGTAGGGACCGTTGGCGACCGGTGCGGCCGCGGTTGCGGCGAGCCCCTCCGCCGTCTTCGGCGCCCAGCTTACCGGTAGGCCGAGGGGCCTCGGCGAGCGGCCCACCCGAGGCCACGGCGGGGGCCGGGGGCGGCCCCCCGGGACCCC
>NZ_JAINVZ010000024.1 GCF_019890615.1 Streptantibioticus parmotrematis
CCGAACGCGTGGCGCAGCGCCCAGGGAGAATTGACCCCCACTCCCCAGACCGGGCCGAACTCCTGGCCGATGATCGTGGTCACCCCGGAGGCGAGCGAGGCCTCCATCACGCGGGGCGACAGCAGGTGGACGTGGGTGTCGACGGCGCCCGCGGTGGCGATCATGCCCTCGCCGGGGACGATGGTGGTGCCGGTGCCGACGACCACGTCGACGCCGTCGAGCGTGTCGGGGTTGCCGGCCCGGCCGATGGCGTGGATGCGGCCCTCGCGGATGCCGATGGAGACCTTGCGGATGCCTTGGGCGGCGTCGATCACCAGGACGTTGCTGATGACCAGGTCGCAGGTGTCGCGGACGGCGGCGGCCTTCAGGTGCAGCCCGTCGCGGGCGGTCTTGCCGAAGCCGGCCAGGAACTCCTCCCCCGGCTTCTGCGCGTCCGACTCCACGCGCACGACCAGGCCCGAGTCGCCGAGCCGCACCCGGTCGCCCGCGCGCGGGCCGTGCACGGCGGCGTACTCGCGCGGGTCGATGGACGTGGCACGGTCCGCGTGCCGGTCGAGATGCCCGTACTTCACGAGGAGACCTCCGCTCCCAGGTAGCCGCAGGCGGCCGCGCGGCGCAGCGCCTCGTCCTTCGCGCCGGGCGCGTCCAGCGGGCCGTCCACCAGTCCGGCGAAGCCGATCGCGATCCGGTCGCCGCCGATCGGCAGCAGTCCCACCTCGGCGCTCTCGCCGGGCCCGAACCGCACCGAGGACCCGGCGGGCACGGCGAGCCGCATCCCGTAGGCGGCGCGGCGGTCGAACTCCAGGCGGGGGTTGGCCTCGAAGAAGTGGAAGTGCGAGGTGACGCTCACCGGGACACCGGCGGTGTTGCGCACGGTCAGCCGCACCGCGGGCTCGACGGGCGGGTCGGCCGGGCCCGGCAGCACCGCGCCGGGGGCGTCGTCGCCCGCGCCCGCGCCGCTGATCGGGTCGGTGACCACGGCGAGCCGGGAGCCGTCGTCGAAGACCGCCTCGACCATCACGTCGCCGATCACGTCGGCGACGCCGGGCAGCACGTCGTCCGGCCCGAGCACCCGGCTCGCCGCCTCGATCGCCTCGGCGAGCCGGGCGCCGTCCCGGGCGGCCTCGCAGACGGTGTCGGCGATCAGCGCGGTCGCCTCCGGCACGTTGAGCCGAAGGCCCCTGGCGCGGCGGGCGCGGGCCAGTTCGGCGGCGCCGAACAGCAGCAGGCGGTCACGTTCGGTCGGGGTCAGCCGCATCCCGCCACACCTCCACAGCTTCGCGGTCCGATCACTCGGCGCCCCGGCGGTCGACCCGGCGGGGCTGATTTGAACGCTACTCTAACAAGCAAAGCTTTTGACGAGAAGTATTGACCTGCACGCAATGTACGAGTCACATTGAACGGCGTTCTAACTAGTTCGGCGCTCAAGGAGTCAGGGCCATGCGGATCGAACAGCGGGGAGTGGACACCGTCCCCGAACAGGAGCGGACCAGCGGGCCGCGTGACGTGATCAGCATCCTGCTGGGCTCCAACCTGGCCCTCGGTGTGATCGTCTTCGGCTGGCTGCCGGTCTCCTTCGGGCTCGGCTGGTGGGCGTCGTTCACCTCGCTGGCGGCCGGCACGCTGGTGGGCACCGTGCTGGTGGCCCCGCTCGCCCTGGTCTCGCTGCGCACCGCGACCAACCTGTCGACCTCCAGCGGCGCCCACTTCGGGGTGCGCGGGCGGCTGCTGGGCTCCACGATCGGCCTGCTGCTGTCGCTGGGCTACACCGCGCTGACGCTGTGGGTCGGCGGGGACGCGGTGGTGGGATGCCTGCACCGGATGCTCGCACTGCCCACCGGGCCCGCCAGCTACGCGGTGGTCTACGCGGTGCTGGCGGCGACCACCGCCTCCTCGGCCGTCTTCGGCTACCGGATGCTGCTGCGGCTCAGCCGGGTGCTGACCGTCGGCCTGACCGCGCTGCTGCTCGTGGGCGTGGTCGCGTACGCGGGCATGTTCCACCTGCACGCGCCGCACGCCGCGCCGTACCTGCTGGGCTCCTTCTGGCCCACCTGGCTGCTGTCGGCGGTCTCCGCGGGACTGTCGGGGCCGATCGCGTTCATCACGCTGCTCGGCGACTACACCCGCTACGTCTCACCGCACCGCTTCAGCCAGCCGAAGGTCTTCGTCGGCACCTGCTTCGGCCTCGTCGTCGGCCTGCTGCTGCCGCAGCTGTTCGGCACCTTCACCGCGCTGTGCGTGGGCGCCGGCAGCGACTACGCGACGTCGCTGGTGGCCGCCTGCCCGGTCTGGTACCTGCTGTTCCTGCTGCTCAACGCGTCCGCCGGGTCGGTGGGCAACGCGGGGCTGATGCTCTACAGCATGGGCCTGGACCTCGACGCGATCCTGCCGAAGGCCAGCCGCACCCAGGCCACCTACGTGGTCGCCGCCTTCTCCACCGCGCTGGTCTACCTCGGGCACTTCGCCTGGGCGGCGCAGGACGCCATGACGTCGTTCGTGCTGGTGCTCACCGCGATCGGCACCCCGTGGGCGGTGATCACGCTGCTGGGCTTCCGCCGGGTGCGCGGGCGCTACGACGCGGACGCCCTCCAGGTCTACAACCGGCGCACCCGCGGCGGCATCTACTGGTACCGCGGCGGCTGGAACGTCTCCGCCGTGATCGCCTGGGCGTGCGGCTCGGTGATCGGCCTGCTGGAGGTCGACACCCCGCTCTACAGCGGCCCGCTGCTGCACTTCACCGGCGGCATCGACATCAGCTTCCTGCTGGCCGCGGCCGTGACCGCCGCGGTCTACCTGCTGCTCAGCGCCAAGCAGCCGCATCCCCTCCCGGCGCCGGACGCGGCAGTGCAGGACGCGGCGGCCGTGGTGGCCTGAGCCCGTACGCGCGAGGAGGGGGCCCGCGGCGGCGGGCCCCCTCCTCGTGTGCTCGCGGTCGCTCAGCCCAGCGGGTGCATCCAGCCGTGGGTGTCGGGGGACGCGCCGGTCTGGACGTCCAGCAGCGCGCGGCGCAGCCGCATGGTGACCTCGCCGGGCTCGCCGTCGGCGATCCGCCAGTCGGCGCGGGTGGACTTGACCGCGCCGACCGGGGTGATCACCGCGGCGGTGCCGCAGGCGAAGACCTCGGTGAGCGAGCCGTTCTCGGCGGCCTCGCGCCACTCGTCGACCGAGACGCGGCCCTCGGCGACCTCGTAGCCGAGGTCGGCGGCGATGCGCAGCAGCGAGGCGCGGGTGATGCCGGGCAGCAGCGAACCGGACAGCTCCGGGGTGACGATGCGGTCGCCGTACACGAAGTACAGGTTCATCCCGCCCATCTCCTCGACCCAGCGGCGCTCGATCGCGTCCAGCCACACCACCTGCGGGCAGCCGTGCTCGACCGCCTGGGCCTGCGCGACCAGCGAAGCGGCGTAGTTGCCGCCCGCCTTCGCCGCGCCGGTGCCGCCGGGCGCGGCCCGGACGTACTCCTCGGAGACCCACACCGAGACCGGCTTGACGCCGCCGGGGAAGTAGGCGCCGGCCGGGGAGGCGATGACGACGAACAGGTACTCGTTGGACGGGCGCACCCCGAGGCCGACCTCGGTGGCGAACATGAAGGGCCGCAGGTACAGCGACGCCTCGCCCTCGCTGGGCACCCACGCCTTGTCCTGCCGGACCAGCGCGTCGCAGGCGGCCACGAACAGCTCCTGCGGCAGCTCCGGCATCGCCAGCCGCCGCGCGGAGGACTGGAAGCGCTCGGCGTTGGCGAACGGCCGGAAGGTGGCCACCGAGCCGTCCGGCTGCCGGTACGCCTTGAGCCCCTCGAAGATCGTCTGCGCGTAGTGCAGCGTCATGTTCGCGGGGTCGAGCGAGATCGGCGCGTACGGGACGAGCTGGGCGTCGTGCCAGCCACGGCCCTCGGTCCACCGGATCGTCACCATGTGGTCGGTGAAGTGGCGGCCGAAGCCGGGGTCGGCGAGGATCGCCTGCCGCTCGGCGTCGGCCAGCGGGTGCGAGGAGGGCTTGAGTTCGATCGTGGGCGTCGTGGGCGTCGTCATAGTCGCGTGTCCTTCACCGTGAGGTCGTGGTGGACCGCACCGGCGTCCGCACCGCCGCGGCGGTAGTAGGACGTCCGACTTTCCCCTCACACGGCGGCCCTGCGTCCGATTATCCCGTAACCGGGTGTCCGGAGGGAATCAGGTGTGCCGGAGCGAGGTGTTCCGGTGATGCGGCCCAGATGGATGGTCGCACCCGGCCCCCGTGATCACCTACGGGGGCCGGGCTCAGCCGTGATGTCGTCGCGCGCGTGGGCGCTGCGCTGGCTTTCTCTGACCTGCCGGGCCGGCTGAGGGCTCTCCGCGGAGGTCAGCTCGCTACTCGGGCGGCGAGCGCGTCGCCGATGGCCCCGGTGGAGCGCGGCGCGGTGCCGCGGGCGGCCACGTCGGCGGCGACGGCGGCCTCGATGCGGGCGGCCTCGTCCTGGTAGCCGAGGTGCTCCAGCAGCAGGGCGACGGAGCGCACGGTGGCGGTCGGGTCGGCCTTGCCCTGTCCGGCGATGTCCGGCGCCGAGCCGTGCACCGGCTCGAACATGGACGGGAACGCCCGGGAGGGGTTGATGTTGCCGCTGGCGGCCAGGCCGATGCCTCCGGTGACGGCGGCGGCCAGGTCGGTGATGATGTCGCCGAAGAGGTTGTCGGTGACGATCACGTCGAAGCGCTCGGGCTGGGTGACGAAGAAGATCGTCGCCGCGTCCACGTGCAGGTAGTCGGTGGTGACGTCCGGGTACTCGGTGCCGACGGCGTCGAAGATCCGCTTCCACAGGTGGCCGGCGTGGACCAGCACGTTGTTCTTGTGGACCAGCGTGAGCTTCCTGCGCGGGCGGGCCTGGGCGCGGGCGTAGGCGTCGCGCACCACGCGCTCGATGCCGTAGGCGGTGTTGAGGCTGACCTCGGTGGCGACCTCGTGCGGGGTACCGGTGCGGATGGCGCCGCCGTTGCCGGTGTACGGGCCCTCGGTGCCCTCGCGGACCACCACGAAGTCGATCTCCGGGTCCCCGGCGAGCGGCGAGGCGACGCCGGGCAGCAGGGTGCTGGGCCGCAGGTTGACGTGGTGGTCGAAGGCGAACCGCAACTTGAGCAGGAAGCCGCGCTCCAGCACGCCGGACGGCACCGAGGGGTCGCCGATCGCGCCGAGCAGGATCGCGTCGTGGCGCTTGAGCGACTCCAGGTCGGCGTCGGTGAGGGTCTCGCCGGTGGCGTGGTACCGCCGGGCGCCGAAGTCGTAGGAGGTCGTCTCCAGCTTCACGTCGGACGGCAGGACGGCGCCGAGGACCTTGAGGCCTTCGGCTACCACTTCCTGGCCGATGCCGTCACCGGGGATCACTGCGAGGCTGATGCTGCGGGACATGCTCCGCACTGTACGCCCGCGTCCCACCCCATGACACGTGCGGTCCACATGCCGGACAGATCAGGAGTGGGCGGTGCGATGAACGACCTGGCGGGACGCGCGAGTTGGGCCCTCGCGGTGCGCGGGGGCCCGACTCGGCGGCGTTGTGCAGGGGGCGTAGGTCAGCGGCGCTCGTGGCCGGTGGATCCGCCGTTGTCACGGCGGTCGAGGGCGCGCTGGAGGGCTGCGGCGGCGTTCTTGCGGGTGGTCTCGTCCATGGGAGCACTTCTCCATCCGAAACGAAGGTGAGGGTGCGCCGGAAGGGGCGGGGAGCGGGCGCCGCAGGGGTGGCCTGCGTGGGGCACCGGCTCTACTCCGCCGATCGCTGGATCTAGCGAGACGTTCGGCTCCCTACAACGCTAGGACGAGATCGCCGTTCTGTCTCCACAGTTAGTCGGACTTCCTACTATCTGAGACGGCACCCCCTCCGACCTGCGGTCCCCACCCATGGCCAGGGCCCGGCACCGCGTGTTCGCGGTGCCGGGCCCCTACTTTCAGCCGCCTCGCCCGGTAGGGAGAGCCGCCTCGACCGCTCAGCCCATGTGGGGGTAGCGGTAGTCGGTCGGCGGGATCAGCGCTTCCTTGATGGAACGCGTGGAGGTCCAGCGCATCAGGTTCTGCGCGGCGCCCGCCTTGTCGTTGGTGCCGGAGGCACGGCCGCCGCCGAAGGGCTGCTGGCCGACCACGGCGCCGGTCGACTTGTCGTTGATGTAGAAGTTGCCCGCGGCGTAGCGCAGCACCTCCATGGTGTGCGCGGCGGCCGCCCGGTCGCCCGCGATGACCGAGCCGGTCAGGGCGTACTTCGCCACCGACTCCATCTGGGCGAGCATCTCGTCGTACCGCTCGTCCTCGTAGACGTGGACGGCGAGGATCGGGCCGAAGTACTCCTCGGTGAAGACCTCGTTCTCCGGGTCGGAGCAGGCCAGCACGGTCGGCCGGACGAAGTAGCCGACGGAGTCGTCGTAGCTGCCGCCCGCGACGATCTCGGTGTCCGGGTCGGCCTTGGCGCGGTCGATGGCCGCCTTGTTCTTGGCGAACGAGCGGTCGTCGATGACGGCGCCGACGAAGTTGTCCAGGTCGGTCACGTCGCCCATGGCGATGCCCTCGACCTCGGCGGCGAACGACTCCTTGAAGCCGCCCTCCCAGATCGAGCGCGGGATGTACGCGCGGGAGGTGGCCGAGCACTTCTGGCCCTGGTACTCGAAGGCGCCGCGGGTCAGCGCGGTCTTGAGCACCGCGGGGTCGGCGGACGGGTGCGCGACCACGAAGTCCTTGCCGCCGGTCTCGCCGACGATGCGCGGGTAGTTGCGGTAGTTCTCGATGTTGGCGCCGACCGTCTTCCACAGGTAGTGGAAGGTCCTGGTCGAGCCGGTGAAGTGGATGCCGGCCAGGTCCGGGTGGGCGAGGGCGACCTCGGAGACCGCGACGCCGTCGCCGGTGACCAGGTTGATGACGCCCTTGGGCAGCCCGGCCTCCTCCAGCAGCTCCATCAGCAGCACGGCGGCGCGGGTCTGGGTCGGCGACGGCTTCCACAGCACGACGTTGCCCATCAGCGCGGGCGCGGTCGGCAGGTTGGCGGCGATCGCCGAGAAGTTGAACGGCGTGATCGCGTAGACGAAGCCCTCCAGCGGGCGGTGGTCCAGGCGGTTCCAGACACCCGGCGAGTTGGTCACCGGCTGCTCGGCGAGGATCTGCCGGGCGTAGGAGACGTTGAACCGCCAGAAGTCGACCAGCTCGCAGGGGCTGTCGATCTCGGCCTGCTGCGCGGTCTTGGACTGCCCCAGCATGGTGGCGGCGGCGATGGTCTCGCGCCACGGGCCGGCCAGCAGCTCGGCGGCGCGCAGGATGATCGCGGCGCGGTCGTCGAAGGACAGCGCCCGCCACGCCGGGGCGGCGGCCAGGGCGGCGTCGATCGCCTCGCGGGCGTCGTCCTGGGTGGCGTGGCGGCCGGTGCCCAGGCGGGCGGCGTGGTTGTGCGGCTGGACGACGTCGAACGGCTCGCCGCCGCCCATCCGCTTGGCGCCGCCGATGGTCATCGGAAGGTCGACCGGGTTCTCGCCCAGCTCCTTCAGCTTGGCCTCCAGGCGGGCCCGCTCCGGGCTGCCGGGGGCATAGGAGTGCACCGGCTCGTTGACCGGGGCGGGGACCTGGGTCACGGCGTCCATGGGAGGGGTCTCCTTCTGCGGGGGTGTGCTGCTGGGGTGTGCTGCGGGCGGGCGATGGGCCTTCGGGCGGCGGGCCTTCGGGCGGCGGGCCCGGTGCCGGTCAGGCTCCGGGGACGAACGAGCGGAGGAAGAAGGCCAGGTTGGCCGGGCGCTCCGCCAGCCGCCGCATGAAGTACCCGTACCAGTCTGCGCCGTACGGCACGTAAATACGCATGCGCTCGCCCGCCTCGGCCAGCCGGCGCTGCTCGGCGACCCGGATGCCGAAGAGCATCTGGAACTCGTAGTCGCCCGCCTGGCGGCCGTGCTCCCGGGCCAGGTGCTGGCCGATGGCGATCATCCGCGGGTCGTGCGAGCCGATCATCGGGTAGCCGGCGCCCGCCATGAGGATCCCCAGGCAGCGCACGTACGCCTTGTCGACCTCGCGCTTGTCCTGGTGCGCGACGGAGGCGGGCTCCTTGTACGCGCCCTTGACCAGTCGCACCCGGGAGCCGGGGGTGGCCAGGCGGCGGCAGTCGTCCTCGGTGCGGAACAGGTAGGACTGCACGACGGCGCCGGTGCCCGGGTGGTCCTGGCGCAGCTCGTCGAGGATGGCCAGCGTCGAGTCGACGGTGGTGTGGTCCTCCATGTCGAGGGTGACCGTGGTGCCCGCGGCGGTGGCGGCCTCGGCGACCTGGCGCACGTTTTCCAGCGCGATGTCGTGGCCGCCGGACGACAGCGCCTGGCCGAACGCCGACAGCTTCACGGAGACCTCGGCCTTGCCGGCCAGGCCCTCGGTGCCCAGCGCGTCCAGCAGCCGCAGGTAGGCATCGCGGGTGGCGGTGGCGGTGGCCTTGTCGGTGACGTCCTCACCCAGGTGGTCGAGGGTGACCTCGCGGCCGGAGTCGGTCAGGGCGCGGACGCTGTCCAGGGCGGGAGCCAGCTCGTCACCGGCGACGAAGCGGTCCACGACCGGCCGGGTGACGGGGGCGGCCGCGACCAGGCGGCGCATACGGTCGCTGCGCGAGGCGGCGAGCAACACGGGACCCAGCACGGGCTCCTCCAACAAGTGCGTGACGCAAGGTGCGTGGCCCTGCGGCGGGACGGCCGGACACCCCGCGGCGGGGCAGGTGGCTACGCGATGAAATCTAGGTTTCGCCTCCACCGTGGGCCATCGACAGGTGTCACGCATCCGTGACCGGCCTCTCATACAGATGTATGAGCGACAATGGGCCGGTGCGCGCTGACGGGGACTTCCAGGAACTGGTCGACGAGGTGTCGGCGCTGCTCGGCACGCCCGCGACACTGGAGGACCGCGACTTCCGGCTGATCGCCTTCGGCGCCCACGACAGCGACGACGAGGCCGCCATGGACCCGATCCGCACCCGGTCCATCCTCACCAGGCGCTCGACCGCGCAGGTGCGCGAGTGGTTCGAGGGGTTCGGCATCGCGCGGGCCCGCGAGCCGGTGCGCGTCCCGGCCGACCCGGCGGCGGGCATCCACGCCCGTATCTGCCTGCCGGTGCGCCACCGCGGCGTGGTGCACGGCTACGTGTGGCTGCTGGACGACGGCACCGACCGTCCGCTGGACGCGGCGATGGCGGTGGCGGCCCGGATCGGCACGCTGCTGGCCGCCGAGGCGCGGGCCGGGGCGGACACCGGGCGGGAACTGCTGGGGCTGCTGACCGGTCCCGGCTCCCGCCGCGAGGGCGCGCTCGCGGCCTTGCGGGCGGCGCTGGGGCGGGTGGCGGACGACGACTTCGCGATGGTGTGCGTGGCCCCGTGGGACGGCGGTGAGGACGAGGCGTCCGATCCGCTGCCCGGGCCGCGGGCCCTGCCGGGGGCGGCCGCGGTGTGCGCGGTGCCGTCCCCCGGGCCGGGCGGGCTCGCGGTGCTGGCCCGGGCCCGGGCGGCGGACACCGTGGCGGCGCGGCTGCTGGAGTCCGCCCGCGCCCGGGGGGCCACCGCCGGGGTGAGCGGACGCGGGGCCGGGCTCGAAGGGCTCCCGGAGGCGTGGCGCGAGGCGTCGGGCGCGGCCCGCGCGGCGCACGCCCAGCCACGGCTGGCCCCGGTGGCGCACTGGTCGGACATCGGCCCGTACCGCCTGCTGACCCGGCTGCCCACGACCGCCGACCCGGCGGTCGCCCCGCTGCTGGACGCCGCGCACACCGAACTCGCGCACACCGCCGAGGTGTTCCTCGACTGCGCGGGCCAGGCCGGGCGGGCGGCCGCCGCGCTGGCCATCCACCGCCAGACGCTCTACTACCGGCTCTCCCGCGTCGAGCACCTCACCGGTCTCGACCTGGACGACGGCGAGGACCGCCTGCTGTTGCATCTGGCACTCAAGGCGGCCCGGCTCGGGTAGCGACCCGGCTCGGGTAGTGCCCGGCTGGGGCAGCGCCGGGCGCCCTCAGCCGACGTCGTGGCGGTACGGCGTCGTGGTGCCGAGCGCCTCGAAGCCGAGGCGTTCCAGGATCGGGCGGCTGGCGTCGGAGGCGTCGACCTGGAGCCAGCGGTAGCCGCGGTCGGCGGCCAGCCGGACCCGGTGGGCGACCAGCGCCCGGTAGATGCCGCGTCCGCGCCAGGCCGCCAGCGTGCCGCCGCCCCACAGCCCGGCGAACTCGGTGCCCGCGTGCAGTTCCATGCGGGCCGCGGCGACCGGCACGTCCCCCGCCATCGCCACCACGGCGCTCACCGTGTCCGGGTGGTGGGCCAGTTGGGACAGCAGACGCTGGCGCAGGCGGGAGCGGCTGGAGCGGAAGACCTGCTCGTGGACGTCGGCCACCAGGTCCACCCCGGCCGCGTCGGTCACCGCGCGCAGCCGCACCCCCTCCGGCAGCACGACCTGGTCGGACAGTTCGGCGACGGCGGCGACCATCAGGGACTCGGCGGCCTCCGGCACGAACCCCGCGGCGCGCAGCCGCGTCGCCAGGTCGGCGGGCCGGTCGT
The DNA here is from genome assembly GCF_019890615.1 of Streptantibioticus parmotrematis. Lineage (GTDB taxonomy): Bacteria > Actinomycetota > Actinomycetes > Streptomycetales > Streptomycetaceae > Streptantibioticus_D > Streptantibioticus_D parmotrematis. The sequence goes on from NZ_JAINVZ010000024.1 coordinate 10,508, forward strand.
GGGAGTACAGCTTCCACTCGAAACCGTGGCCCAGCTCGCCGAAGTGCCGCAGCTGTTCGGCGATGGCCGCGTCCGCGGTCTCCTCGGTGAGGTCGGACCACAGCACACCGTTCCACGCGGCGGGCCCGCCGGCCTGCCGTACCACGTCGCCGACCCGCTCGACGCGGGCCGTGGGGTCGTCGGGCCGGGCGCCCCGGCGCATCTGACGGTCGAACAGGCTGAGCACGTGATCGCGGTCCATTTGGCCATTCCAGCACCACGACCGCTCCGGGCCAACGGCATTCGTGCCGGGTCGGCCGCGCACGGCCGTACGGGTCAGGCCCGGGCGGGACGGCGCTTGCGGACGGCGGTGACCACGGCGGCGGTGCCGAGCGCCAGCAGGCCGCCGGCCAGGCCGAACCAGCCGCCGCCCACGCCCGCGTCCACACCCTTGGTCGGCGTCAACGACCGTGTGACGGCGAGGGATTCGCTCCTGCGCACCCGGCCGTGGTGGCTGACGACGGTGACCGGGTAGCTGCCGGGCGCCAGGTCGGCGCGGACGTCGGCGGTGCCGTAGAAGCGGGGCGCGTCGCCGTCGGCGCCCTTGCTGTCGTCCGGGGCGAGGCGCACCGGCGCGGCGAAGGCCGGGGAGGTGGCGGTGAGGCTGCCGGTCTCCCCCGGGTCGGGCGCCGCGTCGTGCCACATCACGTCGACCTTGCCGCCCGCGTGGACCGTGAAGCCGTTGGTCGTGGCCCGACCGGGATCCCCGGAGGGCGTGAAGAACGCGGGCCCTGACACCTTGCCCAGGTAGTCGGGGTCACCGGGCCGCGCGGCGCGCACCGTCAGCGATCCGGAGGCGGCCCGCTCGCCGTGCGGTCCGGTCAGGCTGAAGGCGTAGGAGCCGTCCTTCGTCCCGGCCGGGACCTTGGCGGTGGCCGAGAAGGCGCGCGGGTCGTAGAAGTCGGTGGCGTCGTCGTGCTCGAGGCGGACCGAGCCAGGCAGCGCCCGCGAGGAGACGGTGAAGTCGGTGCCGGTCTGCCCGGGGTGGAGGTCGTCCCAGCGCAGCGAGATCCGCTGGCCCGGGCGGACGACCTGGCCGCCGGGGACCCCGGCGACGGTGAAGCGCGGGGCCTGGCCCGGGGAGACCTCGATCCGGTCGTGGCCGACGACGCGGTCGCCGATCGAGACGGTCAGCGGGTACGAGCCGGGCTTGGCGGTGGGCGAGAGGGTGACCAGCGCGTCGTAGCCGGAGACCCACTGGGAGTGGTACCAGCGCAGGTGGACGCGGCCGGTGAAGGCGTGCGACGAGGCGGTGACGCCCGCCTTGCCCTGCGCCTCGTCCACACCCTGAAGGTTGACGTCGACGCGCTCACCGGGGCGGGCGTCGTAGTTGCCGTTGACCAGCAGCACGGGGTGCGGCGTGCCGGAGGAATCGGCCGTCGCGGTGCCGGCCGCCACAGCGCAGCACAGCACGCCGGCGCCCAGCGCCGCCGGTACCGCTCGCATCCACCGCATGCCGTGCCCCCTTGTGGCCCATGTGCCGTGGCGTCTCGATGCCCTGGCGTCCTGAGAGACGGGAAATCCACCGGAACGGTTGCGCCCGGGCGGCCATTGTGCTGGGGGTCGCACGAGCGGAGGGAAAGCGGCGGCCCGCCGTCCGGGCCGGGCCACGGCCGCCGGATGCCGGCCTGGTCGGGCGCGCCCGGTGGACGCGCCCGACGACGGGCCTGCCGACGGTCGGTCGACCGTCAGTCGACGAGGTTGACCGCGCGGGCCGAGGTGGCGCCGATCTCCTCGGCGATCTCGGCGAGCACCGGGGCGGGGATGGAGTCGTCCACGGTCAGCGCGACCAGTGCCTCGCCGCCCTCGTTGGTGCGGGCGACCTGCATGCCCGCGATGTTGATGCCGGCCTCGCCGAGGATGCGGCCGACCGTGCCGACCACGCCGGGCCGGTCGCCGTAGCGCAGGAAGCCCATGTGGTCGGTGAGGACGAGGTCCACGTCGAACTCGCCGACGCCGACGATCTTCTGGATGTGCTTGGGCCCGGCCAGGGTGCCGGAGACCGCGATCTCGTCGCCCCCGGAGAGGGTGCCGCGCACGGTGACCAGGTTGCGGTGCTCGGGCGACTCGCTGCTGGTGGTCAGCCGCACCTCGACGCCGCGCTCCTGGGCGAACAGGGGTGCGTTGACGTAGGAGACGGTCTCGGCGACGACGTCCTCGAACACGCCCTTGAGCGTGGACAGTTCGAGCACCTTCACATCATGCTGCGTGATCTCACCACGCACCTCGACATCCAGACGCACCGCCACCTCACCCGCCAACGCCGTGAAGATCCGCCCCAACTTCTCCGCCAACGGCAACCCCGGCCGCACGTCCTCCGCGATCACACCACCCTGCACATTCACCGCATCCGGCACCAACTCACCCGCCAACGCCAACCGCACCGACTTCGCGACCGCGATACCCGCCTTCTCCTGCGCCTCACCGGTGGAAGCGCCCAGGTGGGGGGTGGCCACCACGTTGTCGAACTCGAACAGCGGCGAGTCCGTGCACGGCTCGGACGAGAACACGTCCAGACCCGCACCCGCGACCCGACCCTCCTTCAACGCACTCGCCAACGCCGCCTCGTCCACGATCCCACCACGCGCCGCGTTGACGATCCGCACCGACGGCTTGACCTTGTGCAACGCCTCATCACCGATCAGGCCGAGAGTCTCGGGGGTCTTCGGCAGGTGCACCGTGATGAAGTCCGACACCTCCAGCAACTCATCCAGCGACAGCAGCTTCACCCCCATCTGCGCCGCCCGCGCCGGCTGCACGTAGGGGTCGTACGCCACGATCTTCATGCCGAACGCCGACATCCGCTGCGCGACGAGGACGCCGATCCGGCCGAGGCCGACCACACCGAGGGTCTTCTCCGCCAGCTCGACACCCGTGTACTTGCTGCGCTTCCACTCACCGTTCTTCAACGCCGCGTTCGCCTGCGGAATGTTGCGCGCCGACGCCACCAGCAGACCACACGCCAACTCCGCCGCGGTCACGATGTTCGACGTCGGCGCATTGACGACCATCACACCGGCCTTCGTAGCGGCCGAGACATCCACATTGTCCAGACCGACACCCGCACGAGCGACGACCCGAAGCTTGCGCGCGGCGGCGATCGCCTCCGCGTCCACCTTCGTGGCCGAACGCACCAAAACCGCGTCCACCTCCACGATCGCACCCAGCAACTCGGCACGATCCGCCCCGTCGCAATGCCGGATCTCGAAATCCGGACCCAAGGCGTCCACCGTGGCGGGCGAGAGTTCTTCGGCGATGAGTACGACAGGCTTGCTGGCTGAAGCAGTGCTCACGTGATCCTCACTTGTCCTACGTGGGCGGCCGGTCCCTTTCGGCCGCTCCAGGGAGGGAGGGGCTGGCATGCCGCGTGGAAGACGCACGACGCTGTGAGCCTGACGCGCTTGTTACGGCAGTCTATCGGCGACGTGACCGGCTGCCTGTGCCGTTGCGGAAGGATCACCCGGACGTGGGTGTACGGCGTGGACAAACCTTCCGGTCACGACGCGACGGGGGCCTCCAGGGCAGCGCCCCGGAGGCCCCCGTGCACCGCGGGTGAGGCCTTACGCCTCGTCGTCCACCCAGCTCATCAGCTTGCGCAGCTTCTTGCCGGTGGTCTCCAGCAGGTGCTCGCTGTCGGCCTTCTTGTACTCGTTGTACTTCGGCAGACCGGCGTTGTACTCGTTGATCCAGTTCTTGGCGAAGGTGCCGTCCTGGATCTCGCCGAGGATCTTCTTCATCTCGGCCTTGGTCTGGTCGTTGACGACCCGCGGGCCGCTGACGTAGTCGCCCCACTCGGCGGTCTCGGAGACCGACCAGCGCATCTTCTCCAGGCCGCCCTCGTACATCAGGTCGACGATGAGCTTCAGCTCGTGCAGGCACTCGAAGTAGGCGATCTCCGGCTGGTAGCCCGCCTCGACCAGGGTCTCGAAGCCCGCCTTCACCAGCGCCGAGGCGCCGCCGCACAGCACGGCCTGCTCACCGAACAGGTCGGTCTCGGTCTCCTCGGTGAACGTGGTCTTGATGACGCCGGCGCGGGTGCCGCCGATGCCCTTCGCGTAGGACAGCGCGAGCGCGAAGGCGTTGCCGGAGGCGTCCTGCTCGACCGCGACGATGCAGGGCACGCCGCGGCCCTCCTCGTACTGGCGGCGGACCAGGTGGCCCGGGCCCTTCGGGGCGACCATGCACACGTCGACACCGGCCGGGGGCTCGATCAGGTCGAACCGGATGTTGAAGCCGTGCCCGAAGAAGAGCGCGTCGCCGTCCTTGAGGTTCGGGGCGATGGACTCGGCGTAGACCTTGGCCTGGATGGGGTCCGGGACCAGGACCATGATCACGTCGGCCTCGGCGGACGCCTCGGCGGGGGTGACCACGCGCAGGCCCTGCTCCTCGGCCTTGACCCGGGACTTGGAGCCCTCGGGCAGACCGACGCGCACGTCGACGCCGGAGTCGCGCAGCGACAGCGCGTGGGCGTGGCCCTGGCTGCCGTAACCCAGCACCGCGACCTTGCGGCCCTGGATGATGGACAGGTCGGCGTCGTCGTCGTAGAACAGCTCGGCCACTTCGGGTTTCTCCTTGGTTCTCGGGTTGTGCCGCCCACCGTACGCCCGGCGGACGAGGGGTGGCTTACGGTCTCGCGATGCGGTCGGACCGGCGCGTCACGCGCTGCGGTCCAGTGCCCGCAGCGAGCGGTCGGTGATGGAGCGGGCGCCGCGGCCGATGGCGATCGTGCCGGACTGCACCAGCTCCTTGACGCCGAACGGCTCCAGCATCCGCAGCAGCGCCTCCAGCTTCTCGGCGCCGCCGGTCGCCTCGATCGTGACCGCCTCGGGCGAGACGTCCACGGTCTTGGCGCGGAAGAGCGAGACGATCTCGGTGATCTGCGAGCGCGTCTCGTTGTCGGCGCGCACCTTCACCAGGACGAGTTCCCGCTGTACGGCGGAGGACGGCTCCAGCTCGACGATCTTCAGGACGTTGACGAGCTTGTTGAGCTGCTTCGTCACCTGTTCCAGCGGCAGTTCGTCCACCACGTTGACGACGATGGTGATGCGGGAGATGTCGGGGTGCTCGGTGGTGCCGACCGCCAGGGAGTCGATGTTGAAGCCGCGGCGGGAGAAGAGCGCGGTGATCCTCGCCAGGACACCGGGCTTGTTCTCGACCAGGACGGAGAGCGTGTGCTTGGACATGTTCCGTGATTCCTTCGCGTTGTCTTCCGGCCCGGCTCAGTCGTCCATGTCGCCGAAGTCGGGGCGCACCCCGCGGGCGGCCATGACCTCGTCGTTGGAGGTGCCTGCGGCGACCATCGGCCACACCATGGCGTCCTCGTGGCAGATGAAGTCCACGACCACCGGGCGGTCGTTGATCGCGTTGGCCTTCTCGATGACCGCGTCGAGGTCGGCCGGGTCCTCGCAGCGCAGCCCGACGCAGCCCATCGCCTCGGCGAGCTTGACGAAGTCGGGGGTGCGGGTGCCGTTGAGCGCGGGCTTGCCGTCCCCGCCCGGTCCCGAGTGCAGCACGGTGTTGGAGTAGCGCTCGTTGTAGAAGAGCGTCTGCCACTGGCGGACCATGCCCAGCGCGCCGTTGTTGATGATGCCGACCTTGATGGGGATGCCGTTGAGCGCGCAGGTGACCAGTTCCTGGTTGGTCATCTGGAAGCAGCCGTCGCCGTCGATCGCCCACACCGTGGTGTCGGGCTTGCCGGCCTTGGCGCCCATCGCGGCCGGGACCGCGTAGCCCATGGTCCCGGCGCCGCCGGAGTTGAGCCAGGTGTACGGCTTGTCGTAGCGGATGTACTGCGAGGCCCACATCTGGTGCTGGCCGACCCCGGCGGCGAACACGGTGTCCTTCGGGGCGAGTTGGCCGATGCGCTCGATGACCTGCTGCGGGGAGAGGCTGCCGTCCTCGGGCAGGTCGTAGCCGAGCGGGTAGGTCTCGCGCCAGGAGTCGATCTGCCGCCACCAGTCGGCGTAGTCGCCGCGCCGGCCCGCCTCGTGCTCGGCCTGGACCGCGACGATCAGGTCGGCCAGCACCTCGCGGGCGTCGCCGACGATCGGCACGTCGGCGGCGCGGATCTTGCCGATCTCCGCCGGGTCGATGTCGGCGTGCACGATCTTGGCGTACGGGGCGAACGTGTCGGTCTTGCCGGTCACCCGGTCGTCGAACCGGGCGCCGAGCGCGACCAGCAGGTCGGCCTTCTGCAACGCGGTGACCGCGGAGACCGAACCGTGCATGCCGGGCATGCCGACGTGCTGGCGGTGGGTGTCGGGGAAGGCGCCCAGCGCCATCAGCGTGGTGGCGACCGGGGCGCCGGTCAGCTCGGCCAGGATGCGCAGTTCCTCGGTGGCCCGGGCCTTCAGCACGCCGCCGCCGACGTACAGCACCGGGCGCCTGGCCTGGGTGAGCATCCGGGCGGCCTCGCGGATCTGCTTGGCGTGCGGCTTGGTCACCGGGCGGTAGCCGGGCAGGTCGGAGACGGGCGGCCAGGAGAAGGTGGTCCGCGCCTGGAGGGCGTCCTTGGCGATGTCGACCAGCACCGGGCCCGGGCGGCCGGTGGAGGCGATGTGGAAGGCCTCGGCGATGGTGCGCGGGATGTCGGCGGCGTCGGTGACCAGGAAGTTGTGCTTGGTGATCGGCATGGTGATGCCGACGATGTCCGCCTCCTGGAAGGCGTCGGTGCCGATGGACTTGGAGGCGACCTGGCCGGTGATGGCGACGATCGGCACCGAGTCCAGATGGGCGTCGGCGATGGGGGTGACGAGGTTGGTGGCACCCGGGCCCGAGGTGGCCATGCAGACGCCGACCTTGCCGGTGGCCTGCGCGTACCCGGTGGCGGCGTGACCGGCGCCCTGCTCGTGGCGGACCAGGATGTGGCGCACGCGCTGCGAGTCGAACATGGGGTCGTACGCGGGGAGGATCGCCCCGCCGGGAATGCCGAAGACGGTGTCGGCGCCGACTTCCTCCAGAGAACGGATGAGGGACTGGGCACCCGTCACCTGTTCGGTGATGGGCTGCTGTGCCGCGCTGCGGGCCCGCGGCTGCGGATGGTGGGCCCCAGTGGCCTGCTCGGTCATCTGCGTGTCTCTTCTCGGAGAGGCCGCCCCGGTCGCGGTGTGGAGGGGGCGGTGGGTGCCAGTGCAACAAAAAACCCCTCGTGCCAGAAGGCAAGCGAGGGGAAGCGCGCCGGTGCTTGTCGCGGGGCGATGATGAGGCCCCGGTCAGCCGACGCGCCGTCCAAGTACGAGAATTCGGGTGCGCATGGCACCGACCCTCCTCCCGCCACAGCCCACGTGTCAAGTGGGTGGGACGGACGTCTCATTATGTGAGCGCAGCGGAGGGCTGGCGAGCGGGTCGGGTCCGGCCGCGCCACCGCGTCTGACCGGCAGCGCTCCGGCGCCCGCGGTGACGACGTCACGCTCGGGTCCGCCCGGGACGGGGAAGACCCCGCGCAACAGGCAGCCGTGCAGCCGCGGGGAATCCAGCGGCCCCGCGAACGCCATGCCCTGGCCGTGGGTGCAGCCCATCTCGCGCAAGGCCACCGCCTGGTCGGGCCGGTCGACGCCCTCGGCGACCGACCGCAGTCCCAGGTCGCGGGCGATCCGCAGCAGACCCGAGGTGATCTTGTGCAGCCGGGCGGACTCGACCAGGCCCTCGGTGAAGGCCCGGTCCAGCTTGAGCACGTCGACCGGCAGCCGCCGCAGCGCCACCATCCCGGCGTACCCGGTGCCGAGGCCGCCCAGCGCGATCCGCACGCCGAGCCTGCGCAGCGCGCCGAGCCTGCGTTCCAGCTCGTCCAGCGGGACGCGCGGATCGTGGCCCGAGACCTCCAGGATCAGCGCGTCGGGCGGCAGCTCATGGCGTTCCAGCAGCGCTTCCAGCCGCTTGACCGGCAGTTCGCGGCTGAGCAGCTTGCCGGCCGGCACCGGCACGCACACCGGGACCCGGTGGCCCAGCCGGTGGCGGGTCGCGGCCTGTTCGACGGCCTCCTCCAGCAGCCATCTGCCGACCTCGGCGCGTTCGGCGCCGTCGGCCGAACCGGCGTCCACGAACCGCAGGAACTCGGCGGGCGTGAACAGGATGCCCTGCGCGCTGCGCCACCGGGCCTGCGCCTGGACGGTGTCGACGTCACCGCTGTCGAGGTCGACCACCGGCTGGTGCAGCAACGTGAACTCGCCGTCGCGCAGCGCGCTGCGCAGCCGGGCGGCCAGCTCCGCGCGGTGCGCCACCTCGCTGTGCATCTGCGGCGCGTACAGCTCCACGCGGTTCTTCCCGGCCGACTTCGCGCGGTACATCGCGAGGTCCGCGTTGCGCATCAGCTCGGCGGAGGTGATGCCGGGGGTGGCGAAGGCGACGCCGATGCTGGCGGCGACCCGCACCTGCGTCCTGCCCTCCCGCCGCCCTTCGGGGGCGCCGTGCTCCATGGGCGCGTCGCCGCCGGGCTTGCGGCCGCCGACGGAGACCACGTACGGCTCGGAGAGGGTCAGCCGCAGCCGTTCCGCGATCTCCACTATCTGCCGCTCGCGCACCTGGGGGTCGCCCTTGCCGCCACAGATGAGGGCGGCGAACTCGTCGCCGCCCAGCCGTGCCGCCGTGTCCCCGGCCCGGACCGAGTCCTGGAGCCGGCGCGCCGCCTGGATCAGCAGTTCGTCGCCGGCCTGGTGGCCGACGGTGTCGTTGACCGCCTTGAAGCCGTCGAGGTCGATGTAGAGCACGGCCGCCTCGCCGTCGTCGGCCCGGCGTCCGCCGAGGGCGTGCCCGACGCGTTCGGTGAACAGGGCGCGGTTGGGCAGGTCGGTGAGCGGGTCGTGGGAGGCGTTGTGCTGCAACTGGGCCTGCAGGCGCACCCGTTCGGTGACGTCGCGGCTGTTGAAGATCAGGCCGCCCTGGTAGCGGTTGACGGTGGACTCCACGTTGAGCCAGCCGCCGTCGCCGGAGCGCACCCGGCACTCGATGCGGGTGGCGGGCTCGGCGGACGGCTGCGCGGCGAGGAAGCGGCGCACCTCGTGCAGCATCCGGCCGAGGTCCTCGGGGTGGATGTGGGAGGCGAGTTCGGTGCCGACCATGGAGTCGGGGTCGCGGCCCAGGACCCCCTTGGCGGCCGGGCTGACGTAGCGCAGCACACCGGAGGGGGCGGCGATCATGATGACGTCGCTGGAGCCCTGCACCAGGGAGCGGAAGTGGTTCTCCTTCTGGGCGAGTTCCTGGGTGAGCGCGATGTTGTCCAGGAGCATGATGCCCTGGCGGACCACCAGCACCAGCGCCACCGTGCAGCCGGTGATCAGCACCACCCGGTCGATCTTGTGGCCGCCCAGGACGTTGTAGAGCATGCCCAGGGTGCAGACCGCGGCGGCGAGGTACGGGGTGAGCGCGCCGAGCGATCCGGCGGCCTTGCGCTCGGGGCGCACCCGGCGTGGTGGTGGTGGCGGCGCGCCGCGGTGGCCGACCCAGGGCGCGTACGCCATGAGCATGCTGGCGGCGAACCAGCCCGCGTCCAGGATCTGGCCGGAATGGTAGTCGCGACGCGGCAGCGGCGAGGTGTAGACGGCGTCGCACAGCACGGTCAGCGCGAGTGACGTGATGGCCGCGTTGACCGCGGGGCGGTCGGCGGCGGAGCGGCGGAAGTGCAGCGCCAGCACCAGGGAGACCAGCAGGATGTCGAAGACCGGGTAGGCGAGCGCGAGCGCCACGTGCGCCTTGCCGCGGCCGTCGAGCCCGGCGTCGTGCGCGAGCGCGAGACTCCAGGTGAGGGTCAGCAGCGAGCCCGCGATCAGCCAGGCGTCCAGCGTGAGGCAGACCCATCCGGCCCTGGTCACCGGGCGCTTGGCGAGGACCAGCAGTCCCACTATGGCCGGTGGCGCGAAGAGCAGGAAGCAGAAGTCGGCGGGCGAGACGTGCGGCATGGATTTGACGCCGAGCACGACCTCGTACCAGCCCCACGTGCCGTTGCCCGCGGCGAGCATGGCGGAGGAGACGGCGAACAGCACCCACGCGGGGCGGTTGGGCCCCGGGACGGTGCGGGCGTACCACAGGCACGACAGGCAGGCGGCGAGCCCCGCGGCGGCCAGCCCGAAGTCGCCCATGAACGCGGCGAGCGGCGGGGTGCCCCAGTCCAGCGCGGCCCCGGCCGCGTACCCGCCGCAGACCATGGCGACCAGGAGTTGGGGCAGCAGGCCCGCCCGGTCGCCTCCCGCCGGGCCGGGCAGCAACGCCCCTGACGCACTCACGCCGTACCCCGCCCGCGCACCCGGTGGCCGCCGCGCACCGCGTGGCGGAGGCGTCGGTTCCTGCGTACCGGTGTTGGTGTCCATAGGCCGTACATCGCCCGTCATCCCCCTCGTGCCCTGGGCCGGACCGGCCGTCCCGCCCGGACTCTCCAGACTCTTCATCCGGTGGTCGACGGCCGTTAGCGGTCCGGTCGACGCACCCCCGCTCGGGACGATACACCAGAGCGGTCACACAGGGACATAGCAGTTGTACTGAGCGTAACCGGGCGGATGATGGCGGTTGCGGAGCGCGTTCGTTCGGCGCCTGTGGGTGAGTTCGAGGCGGCGCTCACCCGGTCGCGACGACGTTCTCCAGCGGCTCCCCGGTGGTGAATCGCCGCAGCTGGGCGCGGATGAGGCGCTCGGCGCGCGGCTGGAACGCGGAGGTGCTGCCGCCGACGTGCGGGCTGATCAGCACGCCCGGCGCGTGCCAGAGCGGGTGGCCGGGCGGCAGCGGTTCGGGGTCCGTGACGTCCAGCGCGGCGCGCAGCCGGCCCGACTCCAGCTCCGCCAGCAGGGACTTGGTCTCCACCACCGGTCCGCGGGCCACGTTGACCAGCAGGGCGCCGTCCTTCATCCGGGCGAGGAAGTCGGCGTCCACCAGATGGCGGGTGGCGTCGGTGAGCGGGGTCGTGAGGATCACCACATCGGCGCGCGGGAGCAGTTGGGGTAGCTCACTGATGGCGTGCACCACTCCCCCGGGCGTCTCGCGCGCCGTGCGCGCCACCCGTACGACGGCGCACTCGAACGGCGTGAGCCGGGCCTCGACCGCCGCGCCGATCGAGCCGTACCCGACGATCAGCACCGTGCGGTCGGCGAGCGCGGGGTAGACGCCCGCGTACCAGCGCTCCGCGTCCTGGCCGCGCACGAAGCGCGGGATGGCGCGCAGCGAGGCCAGGGTGAGAGTGAGGGCGAGTTCCGCGGTGCTCGCCTCGTGCACGCCGCGGGCGTTGCACAGCACCGTGCCGGGCGGGATCGCGTCGAGGACGTTGTCCACGCCCGCGGTGAGCGTCTGGACCACGCGCGGGCGTGCGCCGTGGCGCAGCGGGCGCGTGACGACCTGCGGGGGCTTCATGTACGGCGGCACGTAGAAGTCGACGCCGACGGGGTCGCTGGGGAAGTCCCCCTCGCCGTCCCAGTGGAGGTACTCGGGCCCTTCGGGCAGTCCCGGCAGGCGGTCGGGCGGGATGGGCAGCCAGACCGTCGGGTGCCGGTCGGGCGCGGTGTCAGCGGTGGAGTCGGCCATGCGGTCGAGGCTAAGCCAGGGGTGGGGGTCGGCGCCGGGGACGGGGGTGTCGTGGCGGGGCGTTACCGTGGTCCGGCGGGTGCGGGGGGATGCGAGGAGGCAGGACCAGGTGGAGCGCAGGACGATCGGTGCGTCTGCCCTCGAAGTGGGCGCGGTGGGACTGGGCTGCATGCCGATGAGCTGGGCCTACACCACCTCGCAGCGGGACGGCGAGCGGTCGCTGCGCGCGGTGCACGCGGCGCTGGACGCGGGCGTGACGCTGCTGGACACCGCCGACATGTACGGGCCGTTCACGAACGAGCTGTTGCTCGGACGGGTGTTGAAGGAGCGGCGCGAGGAGGCGTTCGTCGCCACCAAGTGCGGGCTGCTCGTCGGCGAGCAGCACCTCGTGGCCAATGGGCGTCCCGGCTACGTCAGGAGGGCGTGCGACGCGTCGCTGCGGCGGTTGCAGACCGACGTGATCGACCTGTACCAGCTGCACCGCGTCGACCCGGAGGTGCCGGTCGAGGAGACGTGGGGCGCGATGGCCGAACTGGTCGCCGCGGGCAAGGTGCGGGCGCTCGGGCTGTGCGCCCTGGAGCCGGGCGGCACGGGACGGGGCCGCAGGACGGAGTCCGCTCCGTACGCGCAGGCGCTGCGTCAACTGGAGCGCGCGCAGCAGGTGTTCCCGGTCTCGTGCGTGCAGGCGGAGCTGTCGGTGTGGGCGCCCGGGGCCGCGGCGGCCCTGCTGCCGTGGTGCGCGGCGCGGGGCGTCGGCTTCCTGGCGGCGATGCCTCTGGGGAACGGTTTCCTCACCGGGACGTTGACGCCCGGGCAGGGCTTCGAGCCGGACGACGTACGGGCACGGCACCCACGCTTCACGGCCGAGATGATGGCCGCGAACCAGTCGATCGTGGTCGGTCTGCGCCGCGTGGCGGAACGGCACGGGGTGACGCCGGCCCAGATCGCGCTGGCGTGGGTCCTCGCGCGGGGCCCCCACGTGATTCCCGTGCCGGGCGCGAAGCGGGAGCGGTGGGCGGTGGAGAACGCGGGGGCCGCGGGGGTGCGGTTGACGGAGGGGGACGTGAGGGAGCTGGCGGGGTTGCCTTCGGCGCGGGGGTCGTGGGACTGAGCTGTCGTTTGTGGCCGGCCTCGTGTGCGGAGTGTTACGTCTGCGCCGCTGCGCGGCTTGAGGGGGGCGGAGGCGGGGAGCCATGGTGCTGCGCACCAGCTTGGAGTCCGGCCGCTGCGCGCCCGGCAGGGCAGGCATGGTTCGCGAATCGCTTGCTTCGCCGTTGTCACCGACAAGCTTTTCGGGGCGCCAATTCCTTGCCGGTGACAACGAGGTGACAAGCGATCGGCGAAGGGTGCGACCGCCCCAGCCCGGCACCCTCTGGCCGCGCAGCGGCCAGGTGTCGGCAGGTGCGCAGCACATAGCCTCCCGCCTCCGCCCCCTCAAGCCGCGCAGCGGCGCAGACGTAGCACTCCGCGGAATCCCCCGATCACCCAGCCGCCGCTCGTTCCTGGTCCGGGAAGAGGGACAACCGGTGCGCCAGTGCCGCTGCCTCGCCCCGGCCTGAAACGCCCAGCTTCGCGAGGATGTTGGAGACGTGGACACTCGCCGTCTTCGGGGAGATGAACAACTCCTCCGCTATCCGCCGGTTGCTGTGGCCCGCCGCGACCAGGCGCAGGACGTCGCGTTCGCGCGGGGTGAGGCCCAGATCCTGCGCCGGGGTCTGCGGGACCTCGCCCAGCGGCAGGCGGGCGCGCCGGGCGAGGAGTTCGACCGCCTCGCGCAACGGGCGGGCGCCCAGCCGTTCCGCGCTCTCGTGCGCCTGGGCCAGCAGCCGCCCGGCGAGGTCACGGGCCGTGCTGTCGTCGGCGAGCAGCGTCCGCGCCCAGTGGTGGCGGGCGGTCGCCAGCAGGTGGGGGCGCTCCAGCGGTTCGAACGCGGTGGCCGCCGCGGCCCAGTCCTCCACCCGGTCGCGGCCGTCGGCCCGGCGCAGTTCGGCCTCGACCAGCGTTCCGTACGCCCGCCACAGCGCGACCGGCTGCGGCAGCGCCCGCGCCGCCTCGGCGATCCGCCGCAGCACGGCGTCCCGCCCCTCCTCGGCCCCCGGCAGTCCGCGCGCGTCCGCCTCGGCGGTGGCGGCGGCCAGCAGCAGCGGCCAGGCATAGCGGTGCGCCCCGGGCGGGAAGCCCCGGTCCACCGCCCGGCTCAGCATCTCGCGCGCTTCCGCGATCCTGCCACGGGTGCCGGCGAGCGCGATGGCCAGGCGGAAGCACCACACGGCGTGCTCCGGCCGTGTCTCGTTCTTCTCCTCGTCCTCGCGCAGCGCCGCCAACGCGCTTTCCGCGCGGTCGAGTTCGCCGCGGCCGAGGGCGATGTCGGCGAGCAGGAAGTGGACGCTCGCCCGGGGCATCACGTTGGTGGCCAGGCGCATGGCCTTGGCGGCGAGCTCCTCCGCCTCGTCCCAGCGTCCCAGCGCGAACAGCGAATCGGCCTTGTTCGAGTAGGCCCACGCGAGGGACTCGACCAGCCCGAACCTCCGGTGCGCGGCGATGCCCTCGGTGGCCACCTCCACGGCCTGCGCCGATCTGCCCACCGACTCCAGCGCGGAGGCGTAGTTGACGTGGCAGCGGCCCAGCACGCTCACGTTGCCGAGTGCGACGACCCGGGCGCACACGGCCGCCATCTCGGCGAGGCCGCCCTCGACGTCCCCGGAGTCGACCTTGAGCGTGCCGAGGGTGAGCCGGGCGTGCAGCTCGATGCCTTCGGCGCCGACGAGGCGGGCGAGTTCCACGGCGCGTTCGGCGGTCGCGTAGGCCTCGGGGCCCGGCTGGTGGATCATGCCCCAGCCGGCGACCAGCGCGAGCACCTCCGCGTGCACGGCGGACGGCGGCAGCCCGCGGACCAGTTCCTGCGCGCGGCTCAGCTCCGCCCAGCCGTCACCGCGGCCGAGCCCTTCCATCACCCGGGACCGCTGCGTCCAGAACCACGCCGCCCGCAGCGGGTCGCGGCCGTCGTCCAGCAGGCGCAGGGCGCGCTTGCTGATGGCCAGGGAGCGTTCGCGGCGGCCGGACAGGTACGCGGCGACGACCGTCTCGGCGAGCAGGTCGGTGAAGCTGGGGCCCTCGTCGTCCCCGCCGCACGCGGGGTAGACGTCCACGCCGTAGTCGAACGGGTCCTGGGACTCGCGCAGTTCCCGCGGGGCGTCCTCCCACAGTTCCAACGCGCGTTCCAGCAGGCGCAGTTGCTCGGCGTACGCGTACCGCCGCCGGGCCTCGACGGCGGCGGCGAGCACCGCGGGCAGCGCCTTGGCCGGGTCGTGGGCGTGGTACCAGTAGCTGGCCAGCCGGGCCGCGCGCTCGGCGGAGCGCACCAGCGTGGGGTCGGCCTCCAGGGCTTGCGCGTAGCGGCGGTTGAGGCGGGAGCGTTCGCCGAGGAGCAGGTCGTCGACGACCGCCTCGCGCACCAGCGCGTGCCGGAAGCGGTAGCCGTCGCCGTCCGCGGTGGGCAGCAGGATGTTGGCACCGACCGCGCCGCGCAGCGCCTCGATCAGGTCGTCCTCGCCGAGCCCGGTGACCTCGGCGAGCAGCGCGTACTCCACCTCGGAGCCGCCCTCGGCCAGGATGCGGGCGACGCGCTGGGCGTCGGACGGCAGCGCCTCCACGCGTACCAGCAGCAGGTCGCGCAGCGATTCGCTCAGTCCGGTGCGGCAGCCCTGGGCGATGCTGCACGCGAGTTCCTCGACGAAGAACGCGTTGCCCTCGGAGCGGGCGAAGACCCGGTCGACCAGGGCGCTGTCCGGCGGCGCGCCCTGGATGCCGGCTATCTGCGCGTGCACCTCGTCGCGGTTGAAGCGGGCGAGTTCGACGCGCGGCACGGTGCGCATCCGGTCGAGTTCGGCGAGGAAGGGGCGCAGCGGGTGGCGGCGGTGGATGTCGTCGGAGCGGTAGGTGGCGACGATGACCAGGCGGGCGGCGCCCAGTGAACGGAAGAGGTAGGCGAGCAGTTCGCGGGTGGAGCTGTCGGCCCAGTGCAGGTCCTCGATGGCGAGGATCAGGGTGCGCTCGGCGGCCAGCCGCTCCAGCAGGCGCGCGGTCAGCTCGAACAGCCGGGCCCTGCCCTCCTGGTCGTGCGCCTCGCGGGTGGTCTCCCCCAACTCCGGCAGCAGGCGGGCGAGTTCGCCCTCCTGACCGGCGGCGGCGCGGGCCAGCTCGTCGCCGAGCCTGCGGTGCAGGGCGCGCAGCGCGGTGGCGACGGGCGCGAACGGCAGTCCGTCCGCGCCGACTTCGACGCAGCCGCCGACCGCGACGACCGCCCCGGACCGGCAGGCGCCGGACAGGAACTCCTCGACGAGCCGGGTCTTGCCGACCCCGGCCTCGCCGCCGACGAGCACGGCTTGCGGCTCGCCGGCGGCGGCACGGGTGAGCGCTGTCTGCAGCGCGGTCAGTTCGGCCGCGCGACCGACGAACACCGGGGATACGGACTGGGTCTGCACGGGTCCGAGCATCCCACAGGGGTCGGACAACAGGGCAGGTCCAGGCGCGTCCGCAGCGATCACCGTCACAGCGCTCACCCGCCTCAGGCGGCGGTCCGCAGTCGGGACCGCAACCGGGCCACGGCCGAGTCCCCCGACGCCCGGCCGTGGCGCTGTGAGCCGCCGCCTCGGCGGCGGGATCGGGCGGCTTGCACGCCTTGGGCGGAGTCGGCCTCCACCTCGTAGTCGGCGTTCACGGCCTCGTCCAGCATCCGGGCCCGTTCTGCGGCGGCGCGCAGCTCGGACTCGCGGTAGCGCAGCTGGGCCTCGTGGTAGTACATGGTTCCCCCTGGCAAGAAGGTGCCTCGCGGCGGCCGGGGACCGGTGTCCCCGACTGCCTCAAGACTCGTCTCCCAGGGGGGTGCGCCGCATCGGGCGACTGCCCGATCTCCGTTCGGTCGCCCGCCTTAGGCGGGGTGCCTATCGCGGGTCGGGGGCCTTAGGCAGTTCGCCGATCCGGGGTGCGGGCACCTCAGGCAGCGCCGGTACCGCCTCAGTTCTGGGCTCAGTACCGGGCTCAGTTCCGGGCGGTTCGATGCTCAGGCGCGGCAGTCTGCGCTCCAGCCAGCCCGGCAGCCACCAGTTGGCGCCGCCGAGCAGGTGCATCAGCGCCGGCACCAGCAGCGTGCGCAGTACGAACGCGTCCAGGGCGACGGCCGTGGCCAGCCCGATGCCGAACATCGCGATCACCCGGTCGCCGCTGAGCACGAAGGCGAGGAAGACGGAGATCATGATGACGGCCGCCGAGTTGATGACCCGGCTGGTCTCCGCGAGGCCGACGCGTACCGCACGCCGGTTGTCGCGGGTCTCCAGCCACTCCTCGTACATCCGGGAGACCAGGAAGACCTGGTAGTCCATGGAGAGTCCGAAGAGCACCGAGACCATGATGACCGGCAGGAACGGCTCGATCGGCCCGGCGCGGCCCAGGCCCATCAGTTCGCTGCCCCAGCCCCACTGGAAGATCGCGACGACCACGCCGAACGAGGACGCCACGGCGGCGACGTTCATCACGGCGGCCTTCAGCGGGATGCCGAGGCTGCGGAACGCGAGCAGCAGCAGGGTGCCGCCCAGGGCGATGACCACGCCGATGAACAGCGGCAGTTTGCCGAGGATGACGCCTGCGAAGTCGTCGTAGGCCGCGGTGACGCCGCCGACGTGGACGCGCAGCGAGGTGCCGTGCTCGGCGAGCGGGATGACGTCGCCGCGCAGGTGCGTGATGAGGCGGCTGGTGGCCTGCGACTGCGGTGAGGTGGTCGGCACGACGGTGAGCGACTCGATGCCGCCCGCGCCGGGGGTGGGCGTCGTGACGTCGGCGACGCCGGGGGTGTGGCGCAGGGTGTCGGTGAGGTGGGCGAGGGCCACCTTGCCCGCGGCGTCGTGGGTCTCGGCGACGACCTGGAGCGGCCCGTTGACGCCGGGGCCGAAGCCCTTGGCGACCAGGTCGTAGGCGGTGCGGGTGGTCGAGCCCGCCGGGTCGTTGCCCTGGTCGGAGGTGCCCAGGTGCAACGAGAGCGTGGGCAGCGCCAGCACCAGCATCACGGCCGCCGCGACGCCCGCCAGCAGCTTGGGGTGGCGTTCGACGAACGCCGACCAGCGGGCGGCGAGGCCGGTCGGCACGTCGGGGGCCGGGCCGTGCTCGGCGAGCCGGGCGCGTTCGCGGCGGCTGAGCGCCCGCATCCCGATCACCCCGAGCAGCGCGGGCAGCAGCGTCACCGAGGCGGCGACGGTGAGCAGGACGGTGAGCGAGGAGGCGACGGCGACGCCGTTGAGGAAGCTCAGGCGCAGGATGAACATGCCCAGCACGGCGACGCAGACGGTGCCGCCCGCGAAGCACACCGCGCGCCCTGAGGTGGCGACGGCGTTCTCGGCGGCCTGCTGGACGCTCAGTCCTCGCCGCAGGCCGCGCCGGTGTCTGGTGACGATGAACAGCGCGTAGTCGATGCCGACGCCGAGGCCGATGAGGGTGCCGAGCATGGGGGCGAAGTCGGCGACCGTCATGACGTGGCTGAGCAGTTCGATGCCCATGACGGCGGTGCCGACGGCCATCACCGCGGAGGCGATCGGCAGGAACATCGCGGCGAGCGAGCCGAAGGCCAGGAAGAGCACGACGGCGGCGACCGCGACGCCGACGATCTCGGACAGCTGCCCGCCGGTCTTCTGGGTCAGGCCGATGGCGTCGCCGCCCAGTTCGACCTGGAGGTCGTGGGTGCCGGCCGCCTTGGCGGTGTCGACCACGCGCTGGACCTGGGCGGCGCTGAGGTGTTCGGCGTCCGCGTCGAAGGTGATGGTCGCGTAGGCGGTGTGGCCGTCGCGGCTGATCTGGCCCGCGGCCGGGTCGGGGGTGGCGGCGTGGCCGTAGGGGCCGGTGACCTCGGTGACGCCCGGCAGGTGGGAGACCTGGTCGAGGGCTTCGGTCATGCGCTGCTCGACGGCGGCGGCCCGCACGGTTTCGTGGCCGGTGTGCCAGACGATGGTGTCACTCGACCCGGCGCGGCCGGGGAACGCCTTGGCCATCAAGGTGGCGGCGGTGCCGGACTCGGTGCCGGGCACGTCGTAGGTGTCGGAGTACGCGGAGCCGGTGGCGACGGCCGCCGCGGTGAGGCCGCAGAACGTGGCGACCCACAGCGCGATGACGACGAGACGGCGGCGCACACACCACCGAGCAAGTAGGGCCATACCCTGCTTTCCAGTCTTGAGCGGAGCTTTCGCCGGTGCGTCGGGGAGGTGAACTCCGCGCGGCCTTCGGCGGGAAAGGCCCTCAAAGAACTTCGCGTACAGCGGACCACTCTGACAGGGCGGGGAGATCCTTTGCGCCTTTCGTGGGGTTCATCACAGATCCGCAACGGTTCGTCATGAACACGAAAAAGCGGCCCTCTCGCACGGAGAGGACCGCTTTTCGATCATTGTCGTGCTTATGGCGTTTTTACCCGCGCAGGTGACGGCGTGGGCAAGGCTGCGGCGTCAGCCCTGGACACCCAGCCTCTCCAGGATCAGCTCACGCACCCGGGCGGCGTCCGCCTGGCCGCGTGTGGCCTTCATCACGGCGCCGACCAGCGCACCGGCCGCCGCCACCTTGCCGTCGCGGATCTTGTCGGCGATGCCCGGGTTGCCCGCGATCGCCTCGTCCACGGCCGCGCCGAGCGCGCCCTCGTCGGAGACCACGGCCAGACCCCGCTTGTCGACGACCTGGTCCGGGTCGCCCTCACCGGCGAGCACGCCCTCGATGACCTGGCGGGCCAGCTTGTCGTTGAGCTTGCCCTCGGCGACCAGCGCGCAGACCCGGGCGACCTGCGCCGGGGTGATCGGCAGTGCCGCGAGCTCCACGCCGTCCTCGTTGGAACGGCGGGCCAGCTCGCCCATCCACCACTTGCGGGCCTGGTCGGCCGGGGCACCGGCGTCCACCGTCGCCACGATCAGGTCGATCGCACCGGCGTTGAGCACCGACTGCATCTCGTGGTCGGAGATGCCCCACTCCTCGCGCAGCCGCTCGCGGCGCACCCGCGGCAGCTCCGGCAGCGTCGCGCGCAGTTCCTCGACCCACTCGCGGGACGGGGCGACCGGCACCAGGTCCGGCTCGGGGAAGTAGCGGTAGTCCTCCGCCTCCTCCTTGATCCGGCCGGAGGTGGTGGAGCCGTCCTCCTCGTGGAAGTGCCGGGTCTCCTGGATGATCGTGCCGCCGCCGGAGAGCACCGCGGCGTGCCGCTGGATCTCGAACCGCGCCGCCCGCTCCACGCTGCGCAGGGAGTTGACGTTCTTGGTCTCCGAACGGGTGCCGAACTTCTCGGTGCCGTGCGGGCGCAGCGACAGGTTGACGTCGCAACGCATCTGGCCCATCTCCATGCGGGCCTCGGACACGCCCAGCGCGCGGATCAGCTCACGCAGCTCCGCCACGTACGCGCGCGCCACCTCCGGAGCCCGCTCGCCCGCGCCCTCGATCGGCTTGGTGACGATCTCGATGAGCGGGATGCCGGCCCGGTTGTAGTCCAGCAGCGAGTGCGAGGCGCCGTGGATGCGGCCGGTCGCGCCACCGATGTGGGTGGACTTGCCGGTGTCCTCCTCCATGTGGGCGCGTTCGATCTCGACCCGGAAGACCTCCCCGTCCTCCAGCGCGACGTCCAGGTAGCCGTTGAAGGCGATCGGCTCGTCGTACTGCGAGGTCTGGAAGTTCTTCGGCATGTCCGGATAGAAGTAGTTCTTCCGGGCGAAACGGCACCACTGCGCGATCTCGCAGTTCAGCGCGAGACCGATCTTGATCGCCGACTCCACGCCGACCGCGTTGACCACCGGCAGCGAGCCGGGCAGCCCCAGACAGGTCGGGCAGACTTGCGAGTTGGGCTCGGCGCCCAGCTCGGTCGAGCACCCGCAGAACATCTTCGTCCTGGTGCCCAGCTCGACATGGACCTCAAGGCCCATGACGGGGTCGTACGACGCGAGCGCGTCCTCGTACGACACCAGGTCGTCAGTGACAGTCACGGAAATTTCCCTCTCAGCCCGCGTCGTCAGTCGGCGAGGACGTCGTCGCTGTTCATGTTCCGCAGCTCGCGGACGAGGACGGCCACGCCGGTGACGATGACCGCGCCGCGCACGACCGCGTCGATCACCTTGAGCGTGTCGCTGTCGCCGCGCGCGGTGCGGAACTGCTTGATGACACCCACCGCGCCGAAGAGCGTGGTGCCGATGGACAGGTAGGTGCCAGGCCGTGACTTCTTGAATCCCTTGGCCTTGTCCAGCTTTCCGGTCATAGCGTCGGTGCCTCCTCCAGCAGCGGGTGCCCCCAGCGGGCGATGAACGCGGACTCGACCGCCGCGCCGACCCGGTAGAGCCGGTCGTCGGCCAGGGCGGGCGCGATGATCTGGAGGCCGACCGGCAGGCCGTCCTCCGGGGCCAGGCCGCACGGCAGCGACATCGCCGCGTTGCCGGCCAGGTTGGACGGGATGGTGCACAGGTCGGCGAGGTACATCGCCATCGGGTCGTCGGCCCGCTCCCCGATCGGGAACGCGGTGGTCGGCGTGGTCGGCGAGACCAGCACGTCCACGTCGCCGAAGGCCCGCTCGAAGTCCCGCGTGATCAGCGTGCGGACCTTCTGGGCACTGCCGTAGTACGCGTCGTAGTAGCCGGAGCTGAGCGCGTACGTGCCGAGCATGATGCGGCGCTTGACCTCGGCGCCGAAGCCCGCCTCACGGGTGAGCGCGGTGACCTCCTCGGCGCTGTGCGTGCCGTCGTCGCCGACCCGCAGGCCGTAGCGCATCGCGTCGAACCGGGCGAGGTTCGAGGAGCACTCGGAGGGCGCGATCAGGTAGTACGCGGCCAGCGCGTAGGTGAACGACGGGCAGGAGACCTCGACGATCTCGGCGCCCAGCTCGCGCAGCAGCTCCACGGACTCGTGGAACCGCGTCATCACGCCGTCCTGGTACCCCTCGCCGCCGAACTCCTTGACGACGCCGACCCGCAGGCCGCGCACGTCGCCGTTGCGGGCCGCCTCGACGACCGCCGGAACCGGCGCGTCGACGGACGTCGAGTCCAGCGGGTCGTGGCCCGCGATCGCCTCGTGCAGCAGCGCGGCGTCCAGCACCGTGCGCGCGCACGGGCCGCCCTGGTCCAGCGACGAGGAGAACGCCACCATGCCGTAACGGGAGACCGCGCCGTAGGTCGGCTTGACGCCGACCGTGCCGGTGACGGCGGCGGGCTGGCGGATGGAGCCACCGGTGTCGGTGCCGATCGCCAGCGGCGCCTGGAACGAGGCGAGCGCCGCGGAGGAGCCGCCGCCGGAGCCGCCGGGGATGCGGGTGAGGTCCCACGGGTTGCCGGTCGGGCCGAACGCGCTGTTCTCGGTGGAGGACCCCATGGCGAACTCGTCCATGTTGGTCTTGCCGAGGATCACCACGCCGGCTTCCTTGAGCCTGCGGGTCAAGGTCGCGTCGTACGGCGGGATCCAGCCGTCGAGGATCTTCGAGCCGACGGTGGTCGGCACGCCCTCGGTGGTGAAGATGTCCTTGAGCGCGAGCGGGACGCCGGCCAGCGGGCCGAGTTCCTCGCCCTTGGCGCGCTTGGCGTCGACCGCGCGGGCGGCGGCGAGCGCCCCCTCGGTGTCGACGTGCAGGAACGCGTGCACCTTCTCGTCGATGGCGTCGATGCGGTCCAGGTGGGCCTGGGCGACGTCCACCGCGGAAGTCTCGCCGGAGGCGATCGCTTCCGCGGTCTGCGCCGCGGTGAGCCTGGTCAGGTCGGCCATGGCGATCAGTCCTCCCCCAGGATCTGCGGCACCTTGAAGCGCTGCTGCTCCTGCGCGGGGGCACCGGACAGCGCCTGCCGCGGGGTCAGCGACGGCCGGACGACGTCCGGGCGCATGACGTTGGTCAGCGGCAGGGGGTGCGAGGTCGGCGGGACGTCCTCGCCCGCGACCTCGGAGACGCGGGCCACCGCGCCGATGATCTCGTCGAGCTGTCCGGCGAAGTGGTCGAGCTCTTCGTCCTTCAGCTCCAGACGCGACAGCCGGCCGAGGTGGGCGACCTCCTCGCGCGTGATGCCAGGCATGTGGCGATCCTCTGGTGAGTTGTCGATGAGTTTCCGCCGCCAATCCTATGGCGGCACGGGGGCGCGCCGCGAAACGGTTCCACGAGCCTTCGGCTCGCGATGGATGACAGGAGGGGGGACGGCGGGGGGCGTGGGTGCGGGGTCGTGGTGCGGGCCGTAGTGCCCACCCGTCCCGCCCAGCGGGACGACTGCCCACTACGGGGGAGTAAGGACGGGGGCGGAGCCCCGGTGCAGGAGTCTGCGGGGTGCAGGGGGCGCAGCCCCCGCTGGGGTGCAGGGGGCGAAGCCCCGCGGACGGACGGGGGACGGCGGAAAGGTGGGCGGGTGGGTGGGTGGAGCGAGAGATCAACCCCGCGCAGCGTCAACGCCCGCCCGCGCCTCCTCCCCCCGGTGCCAGCCGGATTTCGCCCGTACCCGCAGCCACGCCGTCGTCTCCTCCGCCGGCATCGCCGCCGCCACCAGCCAGCCCTGGATCGCGTCGCAGCCCAGGTCCCGCAGCCGTTCCCACGTCTCGTCGTCCTCGACGCCCTCCGCGACGACCAGCAGCCCCAGCGAGTGCGCGAGGTCGACCGTGCAGCGCACGATCTCCGCGTCCTCGGTGTCCACCACGAGCCGGGCCACGAACGACCGGTCGATCTTCAGCTCGCTCACCGGCAGCCGCCGCAGGTGCACCAGCGAGGAGTACCCGGTCCCGAAGTCGTCCAGCGACATCTTCACGCCGTGCCCGGTCAGCCCGGCGAGGGTGTCCGCCGCCCGCTGCGGCTCCTCCAGCAGCACGTGTTCCGTTATCTCCAGCTGGAGTGCCCCGGGCGGGACTCCGTGCCGCGCGAGCCGGGCGGCGACCGATCCGGCGAAGCCGGGGGTGTGCACGTCGCGCGGCGAGACGTTCACCGCTACCGGCACCTCGATGCCCATCCCCCGCCACCGCGCGACCTGCGCCAGCGCGGTCTCCAGCACGTAGTCCGTCAGCTGCGGCATCAGCCCCGACGACTCGGCGATCGCGATGAACTCCTCGGGGCTGACCCGCCCGCGTTCCGGGTGTTCCCAGCGCAGCAGCGCCTCGAGACCCGCGACCTTGCCGTCGAAGCGCACCTTCGGCTGGTAGTGGAGTTCGACGTCGCCGTGGTCGATGGCGCGCCGCAGGTCGCCCAGGAGCCCGAGGCGGTCGGGCGTGTTGCCGTCGCGGGTGGCCTCGTAGACCTCGACGCCGCTGCGGTCCTGCTTGGCCTCGTACATCGCCACGTCCGCCCGCCGCAGCAGTCCTTCGGCGTCGCCGGCGTGGTCGGGGAAGACGGCGACCCCGGCGCTGGCCTCCAGGACGAGGGTGAGCCCGTCGAGGTTGAGCGGGGAGCCGAGCGCGGCGACCAGGCTGCGCGCGACGCGCTGGGCCCGGGTCGGGGAGTCGCAGGTGGGCAGCAGAACGGCGAACTCGTCGCCGCCGAGCCGGGCGGCCTCCGCGCCGCGCGGCAGGGCGAGCCGCAGCCGGTCCGCTATCTGCAACAGCAGCCGGTCGCCCGCGAGATGGCCGAGCGTGTCGTTGACCGAGCGGAACCGGTCGAGGTCGATCAGGACCAGCGCGGCCCGCACCCCGCCCCGGTCGGCGTGGTCCAGCGCGGTCCAGGTGCGTTCCAGCAGCCATTGGCGGTTGGGCAGGCCGGTCAGGGGGTCGCGCAGTTGTTCCTCGGCGCGGGCGCGGGCGATCCACAGCGTGGAGTCGAGCGCGATCAGCGGCACCGCGAACAGTGGCAGCAGCATCGGCATCTGCGCGGCGACGGCGACGACGAGCGGCGCGATGCCCAGCAGCGCGACCCCGACCAGGCCCTGGCGCACCA
This sequence comes from Streptantibioticus parmotrematis, assembly GCF_019890615.1. GTDB lineage: Bacteria > Actinomycetota > Actinomycetes > Streptomycetales > Streptomycetaceae > Streptantibioticus_D > Streptantibioticus_D parmotrematis. The sequence goes on from NZ_JAINVZ010000024.1 coordinate 34,938, forward strand.
GGGCGGTCCTGGCGACGGTCGGCAGCCCGCCGCCGGCCGGGGCGACGGTGAACCACAGCAGGGTGCGGGTGGCGGCCAGGTAGCACAGCGAGGCCAGCACCACGGTCGGGATGGCGGAGTACGTCCAGGTGGCGGGCAGCCAGGGGCGCTCCACGGAGGGCGCGGTGCCGAACAGCCGCAGCACCAGCGCCGCCGCGCCGATGCCGAGGATGTCGACCGCGCCGTGCAGCAGCGCCTGCCGCCAGCGGTGCCTGCGGGCGGCGCCGACCAGCACGACCACGGCGAGGCTGATCAGCACCGAGGGCACCCAGCCGTACAGCAGCAGGACGGCCAGGGTCAGGGCGGCGCCGGATCCGGTGCCGCCCCACCAGCGGTCGCGGCCGAGCGCGACGAGGTGGCCGACGATGACACCGGTCAGCACGGCGAAGGCCCAGCCCGCCGCGTGGCCGGGGAAGAGCGCGTGGCCGTCGGTCACCACGCGGACCACGCCCACCACCAGCGCCAGCGCCGCGGCGGCGACCACCGCGGCCCGCAACACCGCCGGGGGCACCGGCGGCGCGGCGGACCGCCGCCGGCTCGACGCCGGTCCGGCCTTGTCCGTCGGTTTCATGCCCGTCCCTCTCACAGCCGGGGTCGCGCTCAGGTCGGCCACGCCCGGCGATGAGACTGATGCCCGGCAGGGGCGCCCCTCAACAGTAGGCCGGGAAAGCCGGTCCGGGGCAGCGATCCCCCGGGGTTGCCCGAATGGAACCCTGCATCCCTCATCCGTCTGGTATGCGCCGATCGGGTGAGCCGCCCTCACCCCTCGGCCGGATTGACCGTCACCTCCAGGGCCGCGTCCGCACCCGTCTCCAGCAGCACGCCGAAGCCCTCCTCATCGAGGATCGGCACCTTCAGCTGCACCGCCTTGTCGTACTTCGAACCGGGGTTGTCGCCCACCACGACGAATCCGGTCTTCTTCGAAACCGACCCCGTCACCTTCGCTCCCCGGCTGACGAGCGCCTCTTTCGCGCCATCTCGGGTATACGACGACAGCGTTCCGGTTACCACCACGGTGAGCCCTTCGAGTGGCCTCGGCCCTTCGTCCGAACCCTCCTCAGTGAAGCGCACCCCGGCCGCCCGCCACTTCTCGATGATGCCCCGGTGCCAGTCCTCGGTGAACCACTGCTTCACGGAGGCGGCGATGGTCGGGCCGACGCCCTCGACCGCGGCGAGTTCCTCCTCGCCGGCCGCGGCGATCCGGTCGAGGTCGCGGAACTCGCGGGCCAGCGCCTCGGCGGCGACCGGCCCGACGTGGCGGATCGACAGGCCGGTGATGACCCGGGCCAGTGGCCGGTTCTTCGCCTCGGCGATGTGTTCCAGCATCGCGAGGGTGTTCTTCTTCGGCTCGCCCTTCTGGTTGGCGAAGAAGGTGACGACCTTCTCCTCGCCGGTCTTGGGGTCGCGCTTGGGCAGGCCGCTGTCCGGGTCGAGCACGTAGGAGCGGATGGGCAGCAGTTCCTCGACGGTCAGGTCGAACACGTCGCCCTCGTCGCGCAGCGGCGGCTCGGCGGGCTCCAGCGGCTGGGTGAGGGCGGCCGCGGCCACGTAGCCGAAGTTCTCGATGTCCAGGCAGCGGCGCCCGGCGAGGTAGTAGATCCGCTCGCGCAACTGGGCGGGGCAGTAACGGGCGTTGGGGCAGCGCAGGTCGACGTCGCCCTCCTTCATCGGTTGCAGCGCCGTGCCGCAGTCGGGGCACTCGGCGGGCATGACGAACTCCCGCTCGCTGCCGTCGCGCAGGTCGGCGACCGGCCCGAGGATCTCCGGGATGACGTCACCGGCCTTGCGCAGCACCACGGTGTCGCCGATGAACACGCCCTTGGCCTTGACGACGTCCTGGTTGTGCAGGGTGGCGAACTCGACCTCGGAGCCCGCGACGGTGACCGGTTCCACCACCGCGTACGGGGTGACGCGGCCGGTGCGGCCGACGCCGACGCGGATGTCGACCAGCTTGGTGTTGACCTCCTCCGGCGCGTACTTCCAGGCGATCGCCCAGCGCGGCGCGCGGGAGGTGGAGCCCAGCCGGCCCTGGAGCGGGATCTCGTCCACCTTGACCACGACGCCGTCGATCTCGTGCTCGACGGAGTGCCGGTTCTCGCCGTAGTACGCGATGAACTCCCGTACGCCGACGATCGAGTCGACCACCTTGGCGTGCGTGGTGGTCGGCAGGCCCCACTCGTGCAGCAGCTCGTAGGCGTGCGACTGCCGGTCGATGTCGAAGCCCTCGCGGGCGCCGGTGCCGTGCACCACCATGTGCAGAGGTCTGGAGGCGGTGACCCGGGGGTCCTTCTGGCGCAGTGAACCGGCCGCCGCGTTACGGGGGTTGGCGAACGGTTTGTCGCCCGCGGCGACCAGCCGCTCGTTGAGCGCCTGGAACTCCTCCATCGGGAAGTAGACCTCGCCGCGCACCTCGACCAGGGCGGGGATCCGGTCGCCCGCGAGGCGGTCGGGGATGTCGGCGATGGTGCGCACGTTGGGCGTGATGTCCTCGCCGGTGCGGCCGTCGCCGCGGGTGGCGGCACGCGTCAGCCTGCCGTGCTCGTACGTGAGGTTGACCGCGAGGCCGTCGACCTTCAGCTCGCACAGGAAGTGGTAGTCCAGGCCGTCGAGGTCGGCGGCGATCCGCTCGGCCCAGGCGTCGAGTTCCTCGTCGTCGAACGCGTTGTCCAGCGACAGCATGCGTTCGCGGTGCTGGACGGAGGTGAACTCGGTCTCGTACGCGCCCGCGACCTTCTGGGTGGGCGAGTCGGGGGTGCGCAGCGCCGGGTGCTCGTCCTCCAGGGCCTCCAACTCGCGCAGCAGCCGGTCGAATTCGGCGTCGCTGACGACGGGGGCGTCGTTGACGTAGTACCGGAAGCGGTGCTCCTCGATCCGCTCGGACAGGTCGGCGTGCCGCTCTCGGGCCTGGGCCGGGATCTCCATGCCGGGTCCTCCGCTCTCTTCTACCGCCCGCGGCCGCAAGCCGTGGTCACTCAGGGTCATGGACGTCGGCTACTCGGGGTCGTCGACGAGGGTCCTGGCCGCCTTGGCGCAGTGGGTCAGCGCCGCGCGGGCGTACCCCGGGGAGGCACCCGCGAGACCGCACGCCGGAGTGACCACCACGGACTCCGCGAGAGTCCCCGGTGACAGCCCCAGCCCGCGCCACAACGACCGGACACCACTGACGCTACCGGCAGGGTCTGACAACGCCGTCGAACCGGTGCCCGAGCCGCGGCCCGTGCCGGACGCCGCTGCGCCGGACCCCCCGCCGGCCGCCGCGGAGCCTCCCGCGGCACCCGTCCCGGCGTCCGTTCCGGGCACGACTCCGGCCAGCAGAACCGTTCCGGCCTCGACCGCCTCGCCGATCGCGTCCCACTCACGCTCCGTGAGCAACGAGAAGTCGAACGACACGCCGGACACCCCGGCGCGCCGCAGCAGCGCGAAGGGCACGGCGGGGGCGCACGAGTGCGCGATCACCGCCGCGCCCGCCGCGCGCGCCGTCTCCACGACCTCGCGCAACGCGCCCTCCACCACGGCCCGGTCGACCGCCCGGTGGGTGCGGTAGCCGCTGGCGGAGCGGATGCGGCCGAGCAGGACGGCGGTCAGGGACGGCTCGTCGAGCTGGAGCACCGGGCGCGCCCCGGGGACGCGGCGGGCGAGGTCGGCCAGGTGCAGCCGCAGGCCCTCGGTGAGCGAGGCGGTCAGGTCGCGGCAGGCGCCGGGGTCGGACAGCGCGGCCTCGCCGCCCCGCAGCTCGACCGAGGCGGCGAGCGTCCAGGGGCCGACGACCTGCACCTTCAGCGGGCCCTCGTAGCCTTGCGTGAACTCTTCCAACGTGTCGAGGTCCTGGGCGAGGAAGGCCCGGGCCCGCCGGGTGTCGCGCCCCGGGCGGTCGCCGAACCGCCAGCCGCTGGGCTCGACCCGCGCGTACAGCTCGACCAGCATGCCGAGGGTGCGCCCGATCATGTCGGCGCCGGGGCCGCGGGCGGGCAGCTCCGGCAGGAACGGCAGCGTCGGGACGGCCTCCACCGCGACGCGGACCGCCTCGCGCACGTCGTCGCCGGGCATCGAGCCCACGCCGGTGGCCGATCCCGCGGCCGGACGCAGGAGGGCGTCGGCCGGGCCGCCGGGGGCACTGGTGTCGAAGGTGCTCTCGTCGTTCACGCGGGAAGCGTAGTCGCCGGTCAGGCGGTGTCCGGAATGCTCCGCCGGGCCGCCGGGCCGCCGGGCCCGCGGGCGACCGGAGGGCGGCCGTTCGCCGTCCGCCGGGCATTCGCCGTTCGCCCTTCGCCGGGCTCAGTGGTGGACGACCCTGGCCCGGGCCGCCATCGACTGCGAGCGCACGTACTGCGGGTACCAGTTGGTGAACTTGATGGCCAGCACCAGCAGGGCGATCGGGATGACCCAGTTGAGCCAGTCGGAGTCGGCGGTGTCGTGGATCGCCACCAGCCCGAGCACCGCCGTGACCACGAAGACCAGGCCCCACATCAGCGTCAGCACGCGGTTGACGTGCTTGAAGCCGGGGGTGTCCCAGATCTCGCGCGGCGCGGACTCGCGCGCGTACTGCTCGGTGAACGGCACGAAGGCCAGCGAGCCCAGCGCGACGACGGCGACCACGGCGTTGGAGATCACCTGCGCGTAGGTCTCCAGCCAGACCAGGTCGTGGTGGGTGAGGGCCAGGGCCAGCACGGACACCACGGCGAAGAAGACCAGCGCGGCCGCGTTCAGCGCCTTCACGCTGCCCTGGCGCAGTTCCGGCAGGTTGAGCACCACCGAGGCGATCAGCGCGGCGAAGGCGGCGAACTTCCAGGTACTCGGTCCCGCCACCACGTCGAAGATGATCCAGGGGGCGAACGACCAGAGGACGCCGCCTGAGCCCAGCGCGCCTCGGGAACGGGGAGTGGTCATCGGGTCACCTCCGGCACGGTACGGCCGTGTGGACTCTCCCTCTCCCTCCATGCTGCGACCGGCGCGCGCGGGGCGCACCCTCAGCGCGCGCCGGTCGCCCGGCTCAGCGGCCCGGCCGCACCGTCACGTCGTTGATCTCGGCGTCCCTGGGCAGGTCGAGGGCGAGCAGCACGGTGGAGGCCACCGACTCCGGGTCGATCCAGTCGGCCGGGTCGTACGCCTTGCCCTCGTACCGGTGGAGCTTCTCCTGCATCGGGGTTGCGGTGCGGCCCGGGTAGACGGAGGTGACGCGCACCCCGTTGCCGTGCTCCTCCTGCCGCAGGGAGTCCGCGAGCGCCTTGAGGCCGTGCTTGCTGGCGGCGTACGCGCTCCAGCCGGCGTTGGCGGACAGCCCGGCGCCGGAGTTGACGAAGACCACGTGACCGTTGGACAGGCGCAGTTGGGGCAGGACGAGGCGGGTCAGCTCGGCGGGCGCCATCAGGTTGACGGCGAGCGTGCGCTCCCAGACCTTGGGGGTCAGTTCGCCGACCTCGCCGAGGTCGGCGACGCCCGCGACGTGCAGCAGCGAGTCGAGCCGCTCGGGCAGCGTCTGGTGGCCGAACGCCCACGACAGCCGCTCCGGCTGGGCGAGGTCGCCGACGAGGGTGCGCGCGCCGGGGAAGACGTCGGCGAGTTCCTTGGCGCGTCCGGCGTCGCGGGCGAGCAGCCACAGGTCGTCGCCGCGTTCCAGCAGCCGCCGGGCGAGCGCCGCGCCGATGCCGGATCCGGCTCCGGTGATCAGATGAGAGGACATACCGGCCATGCTCGCATCAGCCCCCGCGCGCACCCGGCACCGCCTCCGGCGCGCGTCAGCGGACCCCGAAGCCGCCGGGCGCGTCAGCGGACCCGAAGCCGCCGGGCGCGTCGGCCGACCCGGAGCCGCCGCAGGGCACGTCGGCGGGCCCGTGGCGGGGTCAGCGGATGCCGGCCGTCTCCTCCAGGTACGCGAGCGCGCCCGCGCCGTCCTCCGCGAAGAAGACCAGCTCGGTGAGCGGCAGGGGCAGGAAGCCCTCCGCGTCCATGCGCAGGAACTGCTCGCGCAGGCCGTCGTAGAAGCCCGCGGTGTTGAGCAGGACGACCGGCTTGGCGTGCAGGCCGTGCTTCTTCAGTTCCAGGATCTCGGTGGCCTCGTCCAGCGTGCCGGTGCCGCCCACCATGATGACGACGGCGTCGGAACGGGCCAGCAGTTGCGCCTTGCGCTCCGCGAGGTCGGCGGCGACGATCATCTCGTCGGCCCCGGCGCGGGCCTTGCCGCGCAGGAACTCCACCGAGACCCCGACGAGCCGTCCGCCCGCGGCCTGCACGCCGTCCGCGACGACCTTCATCAGGCCGACGTCCGATCCGCCCCACACGAGCGTGTGACCGCCCTTGCCGAGCAGCTCGGCGAACTCGCGGGCCGGGGTGGTGTACCGCTCGTCGAGGTCGGCGGCGGAGAGGAAGACGCAGATGTTCATGGCCTCCACGCTAACCGCCCGCGCCGCGCGGCCGTCAGGCGACGCCGACGACCGCGAAGCGCACGCCCTTGGTGGCGGTGAAGGTGAACGTCACGGGGGTCAGCGTGGTCCGCGTGACCTGGTCGACGGTCACCTGGCGCGCGGTGCAGCGGGTGTGCCAGGTGCCCGCGCCGGTCGCGGTGGCGGTCAGGGTGCCGTCACCGACGCAGGCGGTGCGGACGGTGTAGCCGCCGTAGAAGAAGCGGACGTCCGCGACCGACCAGTGGTCCTCACCGGGCTGGGTGGCGTGGTCGAACACCGGCGTGTGCGCCGTCTGGCGCGCGGCGGCCAGCAGGTCCGCCTGCACCGACGAGAGCGGGGAGGCGTGCGCGGGGCGGAACGGCGGGTGGTCCTGGGGCGGCGGGTCCTGCCCCAGGCCGCCGAAGCCGCAGCCCGCCAGGCACGGCAGGGCGGCCAGCGCGACGGCCACCAGCCGGGGCCCGGCCTTCCGGCCGGGTCGGCGCACGCGGCGTAGCGGACGCAAGACGACGGACTCCCTTCGGCACGACCCGCCGCTTTCCCGGCGGGGACTGACGCCGCGTCGGGTGCGCGCGGCGGTGATGCGGCGACGGCCCTCGCATCACCGGCAGTATGGGCTACGCTCCACAGGAACTCCACAGCTTGTCCCGGATCGCCCGCCGTGAGGACCCGCGCCCGTGGCCCTGCCCCGTACCACCGTCGTGCTGGCCGTGACGGCCGCCGTCGCGTTTCCGCCGGGCGCCGTGCCCGCACCCCTGCCCGGGACGGCCTCGTCGTACACCCGGCCGCGGGACGACGCGGCGCGCGTCCCGCGGGTGCGGCCCCGCGAGGCGGTCGTGATCTCCACCGGCGGCGGTGCGCCGTGGGCGCGGATGACGCCGTCCCAGGAGGAGTTGTGGCCGCTGCTCGCGCCGGTGGCGCCGACGCGGCCCGGCGGGCGCGTGCGGGTGGCGCTGGGGCCGGACGCGGCGGGGCTGGTGGGCGACGAGATCACCTCGCCCGCGTTCGGCGGCCGGGTCGTGCTGCGGGAGACGGCGGCGCGCGCCCGGTGGCAGGCGCGCCGCCCGGCGTCCGCGCGGCCGCTCCACGTGTACGCCGCCGAGGTCACGGTGCGCTGCGGTACGGCGCCCGGGATGTACCCGGTGTACTTCTCCGGCGGCGCGGCAGACGCGCCGTATCGCTTCGAGACACAGCTGACGGTGGTGCCGGACGGGGCCGACTCGCCCTCGTCCTGCGGGAGTTGACGCTCAGGCGTGCGCCGCGGCCGGGCGCTCGCGCCGCTCGGTCGTGGCGATGGTGGCGGAGCCGACCACCTGGGTGCCGTCGTAGAGCACGACCGCCTGGCCCGGCGCGACCCCGCGCACCGGCTGCGCGAAGCGCACCCGCAGCTCGCCGTCGACGACCTCGGCGCGTACGGGCACGTCCTCGCCGTGGGCGCGCAGTTGCGCGGTGTACGCGGCCTCACCGGCCGGGGGCACGTCGCCGCACCAGCGCGGGCGGATCGCGGTCAGCCCGGTGACGTCCAGCGCCTCGGCCGGGCCGACGGTGACGGTGTTGTCGACCGGCGAGATGTCCAGCACGTAGCGCGGCTTGCCGTCGGGGGCCGGGGTGCCGATGCGCAGGCCCTTGCGCTGGCCGATGGTGAAGCCGTACGCGCCCTCGTGGCTGCCGACGCGGGTGCCGTCCTCGTCCACGATGGCGCCTTCGGCGGTGCCGAGCCGCTTGGCCAGGAAGCCCTGGGTGTCGCCGTCGGCGATGAAGCAGATGTCGTGGCTGTCGGGCTTGCGGGCGACGGCCAGGCCGCGGCGCTCGGCCTCGGCGCGGATCTCGTCCTTGGTGGTGAGGGTGTCGCCGAGCGGGAACATCGCGTGGGCGAGCTGCCGGTCGTCCAGCACGCCGAGCACGTAGCTCTGGTCCTTGGCGGCGTCGCTCGCCCGGTGCAGTTCGCGGCGGCCGTCGCCGTGGGTGACGACCGTCGCGTAGTGGCCGGTGCACACCGCGTCGAAGCCCAGCGCCAGCGCCTTGTCCAGCAGCGCGGCGAACTTGATCTTCTCGTTGCAGCGCAGGCACGGGTTGGGGGTGCGGCCGGCCGCGTACTCGCTGACGAAGTCCTCGACCACGTCCTCGCGGAACCGTTCCGCCAGGTCCCACACGTAGAACGGGATGCCGATCACGTCGGCGGCGCGGCGGGCGTCGCGGGAGTCCTCGATCGTGCAGCAGCCGCGCGCTCCGGTACGGAACGACTGCGGGTTGGCGGACAGCGCGAGGTGGACGCCGGTCACGTCGTGGCCCGCCTCGGCCGCGCGGGCGGCGGCGACGGCGGAGTCCACGCCGCCGGACATGGCGGCCAGCACGCGCAGCCGGGAGCCGTCGCGGGGGCCTGTGGGTGCACCTGGGAAAGTCATAGCCCCTCCAGGGTACGGGGCCGCGGCACGCGCTCGTGTGGCTGTGGTGTGGCTAGAGCAGCCCGGCGCTGCGGGCTCGTTCCACGACGGGACCGATGGCCTTGGCGACCTCGGCGACGTCGCCCGCGGTCGAGGTGTGGCCGAGGGAGAAGCGCAGCGAGCCGCGGGCCCGGTCGGAGTCGGCGCCCATCGCCAGCAGCACGTGGCTGGGCTGGGCGACGCCCGCGGTGCAGGCCGAGCCGGTGGAGCACTCGATGCCCTGCGCGTCGAGCAGCAGCAGCAGGGAGTCGCCCTCGCAGCCGGGGAACGAGAAGTGGGCGTTGGCGGCGAGCCGCCCGGCCGGATCGGGGTCGCCGTTGAGCACCGCGTCGGGGACCGCCTCACGCACCGCGTCGACCAGCTGGTCGCGCAGCGCCCCCACCTCGCGTACGAACTCCGTCCTGCGCCGCGCGGCCAGCGTCCCGGCGGTGGCGAAGGCGGCGATCGCGGGCACGTCGAGCGTCCCGGAGCGCACGTCGCGTTCCTGCCCGCCGCCGTGCAGCAGCGGCACCGGGGCGCACTCGCGGCGCAGCAGCAACGCGCCGATCCCGTACGGGCCGCCGACCTTGTGCGCGCTGACCGTCATCGCGTCGAGCCCGCTCGCGGCGAAGTCCACGTCCGCCTGGCCGAACGCCTGCACCGCGTCGGAGTGCAGGGGGACGTCGAACTCCCGCGCGACGGCGGCGAGTTCGGCGACCGGCATGATCGTGCCGACCTCGTTGTTGGCCCACATCACGGTGGCGAGCGCGACGTCGTGCGGGTCGCGCTCGATCGCCTCACGCAACGCTTCGGGCCGAACCCGGCCGCACCCGTCGACCGGCAGCCACTCGACGCGGGCGCCCTCGTGGTCGGCGAGCCAGTGCACGGCGTCGAGCACCGCGTGGTGCTCGACGGGGCTGGCCAGGACCCGGGCGCGGGCCGGGTCGGCGTCGCGCCTGGCCCAGTACAGGCCCTTGACGGCGAGGTTGTCGGCCTCGGTGCCGCCGCTGGTGAAGACCACTTCGCTGGGACGCCCTCCGAGGGCGGCGGCCAGCGCCTCCCGGGACTCCTCGACGGTCCGGCGGGCACGCCGCCCGGACGCGTGCAGCGAGGAGGCGTTCCCGGCAAGGCTGAGCTGCGCGCTCATCGCCTGAACCGCCTCCGGGAGCATCGGAGTGGTGGCGGCGTGGTCGAGGTAGGCCATGATGCGGTGATTCTACGGGGCGGGGGGTGGTTGTGGTTGCGGTGCGTTTCCGCACCCACCCACCCGAGCCACGGCCGGTGGGTGGCCTGCTGCGGGGCTCCGCCCCGCGAGCCCCGGACGCGGGGGCTCCGCCCCCTGCACCCCGGTCGGCGACCGGCACGGGCCGGCTGCCCGAGCGGGGGCTGTCGGGGGGCGGGGCGGAGCCCTGCGGGGGGTCGGGGGGCCGCCCACCGGTCGTGGCTCGGGTGGGTGGGTGCGGAAACGCGCCGCAACCCCCACCCTCACCCCAAAAGAACCCGCGCCAACTGCCGTGACTGCGCGACCAGCCGGTCCTGCGCGTCCCAGACCTCCGCGTCCTCCTCCAGGAAGCCCCCGGCGAGGTTCCGCGTCACGATGCCGACCCGCAGCGGGCCGGGGGCGGGCCTGCACCTGATGTGGGTGGTCAGTTCGACCGTCGGGACCCACCCCTGCAACCCCATCTCGAACGCCGTGGGCGGCAGCGCGTCCACCGTCAGCAGCAGCGACAGCGGATCCGCGTCGCGCCCGTCCGCCAGCCCGAACCACGCCCGCATCTCGCCCCGCCCGCTCGGCGTGCCCAGCGCCCACCCCGCGGTCGCCGGGTCGAGCCGCAGGTCGAGGCGTTTGGCGATCTCCGTGCTGCCGGAGATGACCGGCAGGCCGCCGGGGGCGTCCTCACCGCCGGGGCAGTGCTCGTAGGGCGGGATGGCGAACGGCTTGGCCGTCGTGCGCACGTCGTCCGGCAGCGCGGCCAGATCGCCGTACGAGGCGGTGACGCGCAGCCGTTCCACCTCGCGGCCCTCGGCGTCGGTCTGGAGCAGCCGGGCGGAGCCGGTGGACATCGTGCGGCCGGTGCGGATCACCTCGGTGCGCACGACCGCGGGGCCGGGCTCGGACGGCGTGAGGTAGTGCGCGGTGACGGTGAACGGATCGGGGTGCGGCAGCACGGCGCCGAGCGCGCGGGCGGTCAGCGCGAGGAGGTAGCCGCCGTTGACGGCGCGCAGGATCGTCCAGCCCTCCGACAGCCGCGCGTCGAACACGCCGGGCTCGCCGGCCCTGGCCGTGACCGCGGTGTCGCGGTCGAACTCGCTGTCCCCGATGGTTCCCTGTGCCATGCGGTGCACCGTACACCCAAAAGTTACCGGCCGGTAGCCCCGATAACTCCCGCTCCGGCGGCTCCGCTCACAGCTCGTCCACCGGCTCCGTCGCCGTGCTCCTACGGTGCCAGGCGCGCGGCGCCCGCCAGCCGAACCTCATCGCCAGCAGCCGCAGCACGAACGCGGTCGCCGCCGCCGCGCCGCTGCCGAACGCGGTGAGCGCGTGGAAGCGGATCAGCAGCGCCACGATGGTGGCCCCGACCAGCGCGGGCACCGCGTACAGGTCGCGGTCCCAGCGCAGCAGCGACGGCACCTCCTGCGCGAGCACGTCGCGGAAGACGCCGCCGCCGACCGCCGTCAGCAGTCCGAGCGCGGCGGACGCGGTCAGGCCGAGGCCGTAGGCGTGCGCCTTCGTCGTGCCGGTCACGCAGAACAGCCCGAGTCCCGCCGCGTCCGCGACCATCACGGCGCGGTTGATGCGTTCGACCTGCGGGTGCAGGAAGAAGACCAGCACGGTCGCGCCGAGCGGGGTCAGGAAGTAGCCGAGGTCGGTGAAGGCGGCGGGCGGGACCGCACCAATGATCAGGTCCCGCAGCACGCCGCCGCCGAGCGCGGTGACCTCGGCGAGCACGGCCATCCCGAAGACGTCGAGGTTCTTGCGCACGGCGAGCAGCGCGCCGGAGATCGCGAAGACGAAGATGCCCGCCATGTCCAGGGAGTGCTGGACGGACGGCGTGAAGAAGCCGACGACGGGGACGGGCGGGACGGGCAGGCGCGGGGTCACGCAGACAGTTCTACCTGGCCGGATCCCGTACGCCCCCATCCGGCGGCGGGGTGCCGTCGCCGAACCGCCCCCGCCGCCGCCCGCCGCTCGCTACCGTCGCCCCCATGGACACCCGACTGCGCGCGGTCTGCGATCTGATGGTGCCCGTCGTCCGGGAGATGGCGGGGCGGCACGAGTACGACGGCGTACCGCAGGACCTGTCGCCGGAGGGGGTGCGGCGCGGCCTGGACGCGCTGGCCCGCGCCCGGCGCGACACCCCCGCGCGCCCGGACCCGCACGACGAGGCGCACCTCGGCGTCTTCGAGGAGGCGGTACGGGTGCAGTTCGCCGAGCTGGAACTGCACCGCCGCGACCCCTACCTGCACCTGTCCAACCTCGAACTGGCCGCCTACGACCGCGCCTACGCGCCCGAGCCGGAGCGGGCCGAGGCGCGGCGGCGGCACCTGGCGCAATGGCCGGACGTGGTGGACGCGGCGATCGCCTCGCTGGACCGGCTGAGCGCGCCGGTGGCGGGTGCGCTGCTGGCGGCGGTGCGGGGGCTCGCGGCCGGGGTCGACCCCGCGCGGGACGCCGCCGCCGACGCGCTCGTGGCACACGAGAGGCTGGTGGCGCACGTCGCCCGGGCCGCCGAGACCGGTGACCCCGATCCCCGCCTCGGCGGCGCGGCGCTGGCGCAACTGATGGGCAGTCAAGAGGGCGTGGTGGTCGACCTGTCGGAGCTGGCGGACGCCGCCGAAGCCGAACGCGGCCGGATGCAGGCGCTGTTGACCGAGTCGTGCGCCGCGCTCGATCCGCGCCGCAAGCCCGCCGAGCTGGTCCAGGAGCTGACCGCCGACCACCCGGACGCCTCGGGCGTGATCCCCGAGGCCGCCGAACTCACCCGTGAACTGGTCGAGTTCACCCGCGAGCGGCGTCTCGTGCCGTACCTGGACGGCGAGTGCAGGGTCGGCCTCGCGCCCGCGTCGCGCCGCTGGTCGTCGGCGATGATGACCTGGGCCGCGCCCTACGAGCCGGACGCCCCGTCCTGGTACCACGTCACGCCGCCCGACCCCGCCTGGCCGCGCGAGCAGCGCGAGGAGTGGCTGACCCTCTTCAGCCGCACCGGCCTGCCCGCGGTGACGGCGCACGAGGTCGCGCCGGGGCACTACTCGCACGGCCGCGCGCTGCGGCACGCCACCACCGACGTGCGGCGCACGCTGCACTCCCTGGCGTTCTGCGAGGGCTGGGCGCACTACGCGGAGGAGATGTGCGTCGAGGAGGGTTTCCGTTCCGGCGACCCGCGCTTCGCCATCGGCGTCGCTCTGGAGGCACTGGTCCGCGTCACCCGGCTGACCTGCGCGATCGGCCTGCACACCGGGGCGATGGACGTGGCCGAGGCGACCGAGCGCTTCATCAGGGACGCCCACCTGGCGCGGGCCGCCGCGGCCTCGGAGGCCCGCCGGGGCACCTTCGACGCGGCGTACGGGCGCTACACGTGGGGCAAGCTGGCGCTGCTGTCGCTGCGGGAGCGGGCCCGGGAGCGCTGGGGCGCGGACTTCACGCCGGCGCGCTTCCACGCGGCGCTGCTGGCGCTGGGCAGCCCGCCGCTGGGGCTGGTCGACGCGGCGCTGGACGCGCGGGTACGCGACGCAGCGCCGCGGGCGGGCCGGACGCCGTAGGGCACAGGCGGGTCAGACGCCGTAGGGCGGGCCGTACGCCTGCGGGGGCTGCGGCGGGTACCGCGTGGGCGGATGCGGGTACGGCGCGGGGGCGCCGGGGTACTGGGTCGGCGCGTTCGGGCCCGGGTAGGCGGCCGTGGGGTACGTCGTCGGGTCGGCCCAGCCGCCGGGCGCCGCGGAGGGGCCGGGCGGGGCCATCGCGGCGGTGGCGCCGTAGGCCACGTCGCGGTCGTAGAACGGCCGGGCGCAGGCCCGCAGCCACATCGCGACCGGGTCGAACTCGTCGGAGAGCGCGACGGTGGCGACCCGTACCCCGTCCGGGGCGGCGCCCACCGACTGCCCCATCATCGCCCGTACCGCCTCCACAGCGGCCGGGCCCGAGTCGTACAGGTCGACGCCTATCGCGAGGTACGGCTCGCCGAGCGCGGGACGCACCCAGGCGCCGCGCAGCGCCCTGACCGGGGGCGTGCGCTGGGCGTGCTGGGTCAGCAGGCCGTAGAACCCGGTGACGGGCAGGGCCGGTTCGCCGATCTGGAGCGGGCCCGCCGGGGTGCGCTCCAGGCCGGTGGCGATGCGGCGCAGGTCGAGCCAGGGCACGCCGACGCCGCCACCGGGCGCGTGCGGGTTGAGCCACAGGCCGAAGCGCTCGCCGTACAGCTCGGTGGCGACCTCGTGGCCGGAGACCACCTCGTGCGAACGGTTCCAGCCACAGGTCAGCAGTTCCTGCGCGGAGGTGACGCACGGCGCGTAGCCGTGGCCGTCGACCTCCATGTTCCCGTACTGGGCGTCCGGGGAGCCGGGCGTGCCGTGCCACAGCAGCATCCAGACCTGGCCGTCGGCCAGCGCGCGCAACAGCGCCTCGTACGTGTCGTACCGGCCGGGCGCCACCTGGCGCAGCGCGTCCTCCACGCCCGCGTTCACCGTCGGATCCGCCCCTTCTGCTCCATCGGTCCGTGTCCGCCCGTCATCCCCTCAGGTTAGGGGTGCGTCTCAGGTTAGAGGGACGCTCTGACACATCAGGACGCAGGGACGGGGTGGCCGGTTCACGCCCCCGCGCACCGCGCGGGTCAGTCGCGGGTGAAGAACGGGGGGACCCGCTCGTGGATCCAGTCCCCCAGTGGGTCCTGGGCGACGTCCAGCAGCAGCAGGTTCACCGGCCACGGCAGCGGCGCGGCGCCCAGGGCTCGGCCGATGGCGTCCATCGCGGCGGCCCGGTCCTCCTCCTGCCAGCGGTCGAGCTCGACGCCGACGAAGAGCGTGGGCGGCTGGTCCTCGACCGCTCCCAGTGCCCGCCGCGCCGACAGCACGACCGGGGTGACCGCGAACTCGCCCGCGGCGGCGGCCAGGAAGTCCACCGGCTCGTCGCTCGGCGCCGGCTCCCACAGCCGTACGCGGGCGCCCGCGCCGGTGGAGTCGCGGCACAGGTCGCCGATCGCGGCCGCGGGCAGCGGGATGCCGACGGCGCCGCCGGGGTTGACCGCGATACCCACCCTGGGCGGCAGACCGCGGGCGAACTCCCGGCCGGGCAGCACGCCGAAGGCCATGCCGGGCGCGGCGCGCCGCAGTTGTTCCTCCGAGCTGAAGACCGGCACGAACAGCCCGCCGTCCATGACGAACGTCGGAAGGCCCGCGTCCGGCGTGCCCTGCGGCAGCGGCACCCAGACCGCGGAGCGGCCCAGCACCTCGACGACCCGGGGGGTGGCGCCGGGCTCGCCGAGCGCGGCGGTCAGCACCTCCTCCAGCTCGTTGGACGGCCAGCCGGAGCCGTGCGGCAGCGCGGGCTCGGGGGTCAGGTAGGGGTCGGCGGGCTCCACGCCGCCGTAGGGGCCCGTGGGCATCGCGGCGAGCCCGCCACCGTGGGAGCCGGGCAGCCCGCCGTCGTGGGCACCGGGCAGCCCGCCGTCGTAGAACCCCTGGGGGACGCCGCCGTAGAGCCCAGGCGCGGTGCCGTCGTAGAGCCCGGGGGCGGCTCCGTCGTAGAGCCCCTGGGGGGTGCCGTCGTAGAAGCCCGGCGCGGCGCCGTCGTGCGCGCCCGGGGCCGCGTCTTCCCAGCCGCCGGTGCCTCCGGCTCCGGTGCCTCCGGTCGCGTCGCCTGCCGGAACGTTCATCTCCACCCCACCTGTCACCGCGCGTCCTGCCGCGCGAAACCTTACTGCCCTGGCCCGGCGCCGGAACCCGTGCAATGATGACGCCGCCAACTGCATACCGGCCGCTCGACTCCGTGCGGGAGAGTCCCCGGCAGCACTCCGCCGGGGCGCCGAAGGAGCAAGTCCTCCCTTGAATCTCTCAGGCCCCGATACCGCACGGTCTAGGCAGATCTGAAAAGCGGGCCGCCCGTCAGGGCCGCCCCACCCAAGGTGCAAGCCGCGCCCCCGCATGGGTGTCGTGGTGAACCTCTCAGGTTCCGATGACAGATGGGGAGGACCGTCATCGCCATGCCCTCCGTCACCCTGGGAGCCTCCGTACCCATGTCCACTCCCCCCGCGGCGTCCCGCCGTACCGCTCTGGACGCCGTGCACCGCGCGCTCGGCGCGACCATGACCGACTTCGCCGGCTGGGACATGCCGTTGCGCTACGGCAGCGAGCGCGACGAGCACAACGCCGTGCGCACCACGGCCGGGCTGTTCGACCTGTCCCACATGGGGGAGATCACGGTCACCGGTCCGCAGGCCGGGCAGGCGCTGGACCACGCGCTGGTCGGCCACGTCTCGGCGCTCGCGGTCGGCCGCGCCCGCTACACCATGATCTGCGCCGAGGACGGCGGCATCCTGGACGACCTGATCGTCTACCGGCTCGGCGACGAGGAGTTCATGGTCGTCGCCAACGCCTCCAACGCGCAGACCGTGCTGGACGCGGTGACCGCGCGCGCCGGGGGCTTCGACGCCGCCGTGCGCGACGACCGCGACGCGTACGCGCTGCTGGCCGTGCAGGGCCCGAACTCCCCCGCGATCCTGAAGTCGCTGACCGACGCGGACCTGGACGGCCTGAAGTACTACGCGGGCCTGCCCGGCACCGTCGCGGGCGTCTCCGCGCTGATCGCCCGCACCGGTTACACCGGCGAGGACGGCTTCGAGCTGTTCGTGGCCCCGGCCGACGCCGAGAAGCTGTGGGCCGCGCTGACCGAGGCCGGCGCCGCCCACGACCTCGTCCCCTGCGGGCTGTCCTGCCGCGACACGCTGCGCCTCGAGGCGGGCATGCCGCTGTACGGGCACGAGCTGACGACCGCGCTGACGCCGTTCGACGCGGGGCTCGGGCGGGTCGTGAAGTTCGACAAGCCCGGCGACTTCGTGGGCCGCGAGGCGCTGGCCGCCGCCGCGGAGAGGGCCGCCGCGACCCCGCCGCGCAAGCTGGTCGGCCTGGTCGCCGAGGGCCGCCGGGTGCCGCGCGCGGGCTACCAGGTCGTGGCGGACGGCACGGTGATCGGCGAGGTCACCTCCGGCGCGCCCTCGCCGACGCTGGGCAAGCCGATCGCCATGGCCTACGTCGACGCCGCGCACGCCGAGCCCGGCACGGAGGGCGTCGCGGTGGACATCCGCGGTGCCCACGAGCCGTACGAGGTCGTGGCGCTGCCGTTCTACAAGCGCGCCCGCTGACCCCGCGGCACGTTCGTACCCGACCGGCCCCGGCACGCGTGCGCGCCCGCCGAGTCCGACGCGTTCGCGCCCCCGTCACCCCGTTCGCCACCACCCCACCGCATCCAGGAGAATTCCCCCATGAGCAACCCTGAGCAGCTGCGTTACAGCAAGGAGCACGAGTGGCTCTCCGCCGTCGAGGACGGCGTGGCCACCGTGGGCATCACCCAGCACGCCGCCCACGCCCTCGGCGACGTGGTCTTCGTCCAGCTCCCCGAGGTGGGCCAGGACGTCACCGCGGGCGAGTCCTGCGGTGAGCTGGAGTCCACGAAGTCGGTCAGCGACCTGTACTCGCCGGTCTCCGGCACGGTCACCGAGTTCAACCAGGACGTGGTGGACGACCCGGCGCTGGTCAACACCGCGCCGTTCGAGGGCGGCTGGCTGTTCAAGGTGCGGGTCTCCGAGGAGCCGTCCGACCTGCTGACGGCCGACGAGTACACCGCCTTCGCGGGCGAGTGACGTAACCCCGACCGCCACCTCACCCGTCACCGGAGCCAGGAGAGACCCATGTCCCTGCTCAACAGCCCGCTGCACGACCTCGATCCCGAGATCGCCGCGGCGGTCGACGCCGAGCTGCACCGCCAGCAGTCCACCCTGGAGATGATCGCGTCGGAGAACTTCGCTCCGGTCGCGGTCATGGAGGCCCAGGGCTCGGTCCTGACCAACAAGTACGCCGAGGGCTACCCCGGCCGCCGCTACTACGGCGGCTGCGAGCACGTCGACGTGGCCGAGCAGATCGCCATCGACCGCGTCAAGGAGCTGTTCGGCGCCGAGGCCGCCAACGTCCAGCCGCACTCGGGCGCGCAGGCCAACGCGGCCGCGATGTTCGCGCTGCTCAAGCCGGGCGACACCATCCTGGGCCTGAACCTCGCGCACGGCGGGCACCTGACCCACGGCATGAAGATCAACTTCTCCGGCAAGCTCTACAACGTGGTGCCCTACCACGTGGACATCGAGACCAACCGGGTCGACATGGCCGAGGTCGAGCGGCTGGCCAAGGAGCACCGCCCGCAGCTGATCGTCGCGGGCTGGTCGGCGTACCCGCGGCAGCTGGACTTCGCCGCGTTCCGCCGGATCGCCGACGAGGTCGGCGCGTACCTGATGGTCGACATGGCGCACTTCGCCGGCCTGGTGGCGGCGGGGCTGCACCCGTCCCCGGTGCCGCACGCGCACGTGGTGACCACGACCACGCACAAGACCCTGGGCGGTCCGCGCGGCGGCGTGATCCTGTCGACGGCCGAGCTGGCCAAGAAGATCAACTCCGCGGTCTTCCCCGGTCAGCAGGGCGGTCCGCTGGAACACGTGATCGCGGCCAAGGCGGTGGCGTTCAAGGTCGCCGCGTCCGAGGAGTTCAAGGAGCGGCAGCGCCGCACCCTGGACGGCGCGCGGATCCTCGCCGAGCGCCTGACCGAGGACGACGTGCGCTCGGTCGGCGTCTCGGTGCTGTCCGGCGGCACGGACGTCCACCTGGTCCTGGTCGACCTGCGCGACAGCGACCTGGACGGCCAGCAGGCGGAGGACCGGCTGCACGAGATCGGCATCACGGTCAACCGCAACGCGATCCCGAACGACCCGCGTCCGCCGATGGTCACCTCCGGCCTGCGCATCGGCACCCCGGCGCTGGCCACCCGCGGCTTCGGCGACGAGGAGTTCCGCGAGGTCGCCGACGTGATCGCGCAGGCGCTGAAGCCCTCGTACGACGCGGCGGCGCTGCGCGGCCGGGTCACCGCGCTGGCGGAGAGGTTCCCGCTCTACCCGGGCCTGGGCTGACCGTCCCCGGGACCCTCGGGTACGGATCGCGCGGCACCTGCGCCGCGCGATCCGTGAGGGCCGCGGGCACCGCACTCGGCGAACCGGCCGGTTGCCTGCACACTGGAGGGTGCGCCGGTACCCGGCCGGTCCGCCCCTGGCGGACGTGACGGCCGGGGCGGCGCTGTCGTGTCCGCCCCGTGTCCGTCCGCTTTCCGCACCACCGCCGCACCACGCACGTACGCTCGCGCCCCCACGAGCCGCCGACAAGGGAGTCCGACCCGTGGCCATCTCCGTCTTCGATCTGTTCTCCATCGGTATAGGCCCGTCCAGCTCGCACACCGTGGGTCCGATGCGGGCGGCGCGGATGTTCGCGCTCCGGCTGAAGAACGAGGGCCTGCTCGCGCACACCGCCTCGGTGCGCGCCGAGCTGTTCGGCTCGCTGGGCGCCACCGGGCACGGCCACGGCACGCCGAAGGCGGTGCTGCTCGGCCTGGAGGGCGAGTCACCGCGCACGGTGGACGTCGAGCACGCCGACGACCGCGTGGAGCGCATCCGCACGACCGGCAGGATCAGTCTGCTCGGGGCGCACGAGATCGCGTTCGACACCGACCGTGACCTGGTGCTGCACCGGCGGCGCTCCCTGCCGTACCACGCCAACGGGATGACGCTGTTCGCGTACGACGGCTCGGGCGGGCCGCTGCTGGAGAAGACGTACTACTCGGTCGGCGGCGGCTTCGTGGTGGACGAGGACGCGGTGGGCGAGGACCGCATCAAGCTCGACGACACCGTGCTGAAGTACCCGTTCCGCACCGGTGACGAGCTGCTGCGGATGTCGCAGGAGACCGGCCTGTCGATCGCCGGGCTGATGCTGGAGAACGAGAAGGCCTGGCGCACCGAGGCGGAGATCCGATCGGGCCTGCTGGACATCTGGGGCGTGATGAAGGCCTGTGTGGAGCGCGGCATGTCGCGCGAGGGCATCCTGCCCGGCGGGCTGAAGGTGCGCCGCCGGGCCGCCAACTCCGCCCGCCAGCTGCGCGCCGAGGGCAACGCGGCGGCGCACGCGATGGAGTGGGTGACGCTGTACGCGATGGCGGTCAACGAGGAGAACGCGGCGGGCGGCCGCGTGGTGACCGCCCCCACCAACGGCGCGGCGGGCATCATCCCGGCTGTCCTCCACTACTACGTCAACTTCGTGCCGGGCGCGGACGAGGAGGGCGTGATCCGCTTCCTGCTGGCGGCCGGGGCGATCGGCATGCTGTTCAAGGAGAATGCGTCGATCTCGGGTGCCGAGGTCGGCTGCCAGGGCGAGGTCGGCTCGGCCTGCTCGATGGCGGCGGGCGGCCTGGCGGAGGTCCTGGGCGGCTCGCCCGAGCAGGTGGAGAACGCCGCGGAGATCGGCATGGAGCACAACCTGGGCCTGACCTGCGACCCGGTCGGCGGCCTGGTCCAGATCCCGTGCATCGAACGCAACGGCATGGCCTCGGCGAAGGCGGTGACCGCGGCGAGGATGTCCCTGCGCGGCGACGGCCGCCACCACGTCTCCCTCGACAAGGTCATCAAGACCATGAAGGAGACGGGGGCGGACATGAAGGTCAAGTACAAGGAGACCGCCCGAGGCGGCCTCGCGGTGAACGTCATCGAGTGCTGACGACGCACTCCTGACTGCGGCTTCGCCTCTTTCAGGGCTGTCAGAGGCCTCCTCGCTCGCACAGCGGAACGTCCCGTGGCTACCCGCTGAGGTGCCCGCTTCAGCAGGTCGCTGGCCGGGCACGCTCGATCTTCAGGGCGACCCCGTCGAGGAACGTCTCCAGCACGAGCCGGAAGACCTCCTCGTCGCTGCGGAACAACTCGGTCAGCCGGGGCGAGCTCTGGTGGAGCATCGGGAAGCGGTCCGCGGGCAGCAGTCCGTACTTGACGGCCCAGGCGGCGTCGTCCTTGGCCTGGGCCTCGGGGGCGAGGGTGAGGAAGGCCGCCGAGGACTGGACGAACGCCAAGGTCAGGTCGAGCAGCATCCGGTAGCACTCGGCCGCCTCGATCACCGGCAGGCCGGCGTGGTGCAGGACGCCGATGATCTCCTCGACGCTCCTGGTCTCGGCGGGACTGGCCGTGGTGCGGGTCGCACAGAGCACGGCCAGCGCGGGCCGGGCGAGGTGGACGGCCCGGATGGCGTGCGCGGTGGCGGTCAGCCAGTCGCGCCAGTGGTCGCGCTCCGGTGCCGAGCGGGCGGCGAGTGCCAGCGACTCCTCGATCAGCAGGTCCGTCAACGCCAGCACCAGTTCGTCCTTGTCGCGGAAGTGCCGGTAGACCGCTGTGGGATCCGCGCCGAGCTCCTTGCCCAGCCGGCTGAACGTCAGCACCCCACCGCCCTCGGGTGAACACAGGCGCATGGCCGCCTCCAGGATCGCCTCCCGGGTGAGCACGGCCCGCCGTTTGACCTTGGTACCGGCTGCCGTCCTGCCCTGCTCCACCACGTGTGGTTCCTTCCGTTCCACGTCGGCGGCAAGCCTCCGCCCGAGTTGATCCGATCGTAACGGCAGATCACTGTCAACGCCGTTGACAGTACCCATGTCATCGGGTGTGATGCTCGTCATCCGGCCAGGCGGCCGGCCGTGAGGCCATCGGCCGACGGCTTCACGGCACCCTCGCGCCCACAGCGGCTCCCCTTCCAGCTCCCCGCACGGAGGACCAGTGCCCCGCGACTACCATTTCGCCGATCTCGTCTTCACCGGCGGTCCCGTCTACACCGTCGACCCCGCCCGTTCCTGGGCCGACGCCGTCGCCGTCCGCGACGGGCGCATCGTCGTGGTCGGCGGCGAGCACGACGTCAGCCACCTCGTCGGCGCCGGTACCGAGGTCGTCGACCTCACCGGAAAGCTGCTGCTCCCCGGTTTCCAGGACGCCCACGTCCACCCCGTGCTGGCCGGGACGACCCGGCGCACCTGCGACCTGCACGACCTCGAGGAAGCCCAGGACTACGTCGCCGCCGTCGCCGCCTACGCCGCCGCCCACCCCGACCGCCCATGGATCACCGGGGGCGGCTGGAGCATGGAGGCGTTCCCCGGCGGCACCCCGCACCGCGCACTGCTCGACGGCGTCGTTCCCGACCGGCCCGTGGCCCTGCCCAACCGCGACGGCCACGGCGTCTGGGCCAACACCCGTGCCCTGGAGATCGCCGGAATCACTCACGACACCCCCGACCCGGCCGACGGGCGGATCGAGCGCGACGCCGACGGCGCCCCCACCGGGATGCTCCAGGAAGGCGCCGCGGAACTGGTGACCCGGCACATCCCGGCCACCTCGGAGCGGGACTTCTACGAGGGGCTCCTCGAAGGCCAGCGCTACCTGCACGGCTTCGGCATCACCGGCTGGCAGGACGCCGCGGTCGGCCAGGCGTTCGCACCCGGCGACGTCTACGGCGCCTACCTCGCCGCCGCCGAGGACGGCTCTCTCACCGCCCGGGTCCGCGCGGCCCAGTGGTGGGACCGCGAGGGCGGCATGGAGCAGTTGCCGCAGTTCCTCGCCCGTCGCGAGGAGGCACGGGTGGGCCGCTTCAGCGCGGGCAGCGTCAAGATGATGCTGGACGGCGTCGCGGAGAACCACACCGCCGCCATGCTGGAGCCCTACCTCGACGGCTGCGGTTGCTCCAGCGGCACGTCCGGTCTGGACTTCATCGACCCCGAAAAGCTCCGCCGGTACGTCAGCACACTCGACGCGGAAGGCTTCCAGGTCCATTTCCACGCCCTCGGCGACCGCGCCGTGCGCGTCGCCCTCGACGCCGTCGAGGAGGCCCTGCGCCGCAACGGCCGTCGCGGCAACCGCCATCACCTGGCGCACCTCCAGGTCGTGCACCCCGACGACATCCCCCGCTTCCGCGCCCTCGGCGCGACCGCCAACATGCAGCCGCTGTGGGCCATGCACGAGCCGCAGATGGACGAGCTCACCATCCCCTTCCTCGGCGAGGACCGGGCCGCCTGGCAGTACCCCTTCGGTTCGCTCGCCCGCTCCGGCGCGATGCTCGCCGCCGGCAGCGACTGGTCCGTGAGCACCCCCGACGTGATGCTCGGCGTCCACGTCGCCGTCAACCGTCGCGGTCCCGGCGGGGACGACGATCGTGTCCTCGGCCCGCAGGAGTGCCTCGACCTCGGCACCGCCCTCGCCGCCTACACGGCCGGTGCCGCGCGGGTGAACCACCTCGACGCCGACACCGGGTCCGTGCAGACCGGCAAGTACGCCGATCTGGTCGTGCTCGACCGCGATCCCTTCGCCGGGCCGAGCGGCGCCATCGGCGAGACGCGGGTGCTGCGTACCTACGTCGAGGGCGCACTCGTCCACGCCGCGCAGTAGCCGGCGTGGAGCAGCCGGCTTCAAACCGCCCACTGTGAAGAGAGGCACCATGGTGCACGCAAGAACCCTGCGCGCCGCACTCCCTTTCGCCGCCGTCGCCCTGCTCGCCGGCGCCTGCGACGCCTCCGGCAGCCCTGTCGCCGCGACCGGGGCCACGAGCAACTTCAGCGGCACCCAGGTCACCACCGCTCCCGGCAGGGGGCAGCTGTCCGGTCTCAACTGGTACGGCGACTACCGTGCCCCCTATTCCGAGGATCCGCTCAAGACCGCCGACTACCCGGAGGAGACCGTCCTCGGCAACGTCTGCGAGCCACTGCTGCGCACCGGTGCCGACTACAGCCTCCACCCCGGGATCGCCGAAAGCTGGTCGCAGCGCGACGCGGAGCACTTGATCCTCGACCTCGACCCGCGTGCCACGTTCAGCGACGGGCATCCCGTCACCACCGCGGACGTCGTCTACAGCCTGCTGCGCAATCAGAACCCGGACGAGGCCAGCAACTACGCCGACTCCTACAACGACGTCGTCTCCGTCAAGGCCACCGGTACCGAACAGGTCACCATCACCTTCAGCAAGCCCGACTACCTGTTCGTACGCAACCTCGGCATCCTCGCCGGGGCAGTCGTCGAGAAGGAGTTCGCGGTCAAGGCGGGCCAGCGTTTCGGCAACGCCGACACCGGCGTGGTCTGCTCCGGCCCGTACACCATCGCGTCGTTCGACGGCACCAACTCCATGGTGCTGAAACGTGATCCGGCCTACTGGGACCACAGCCACGCGGGCAAGGCCGCGACCATCACCTTCAAGTTCCTCTCCGATCCCGCCGCGATAGCCAACGCGCTCACCTCCGGCAGTCTCAACGGCGCCTTCGACCTGCCTCCCTCCACCCTCTCCCGGCTCAGCAAAACCGCCGACGGCAAGCTCTACGTCGGAGCCGCGGGCTCCACCACCCAGAACATCGACCTGATCATCTCCCGGTTCACCGGCGCGTTCGCCGACGTCCGGGTCCGCCAGGCGCTGTCCCTGGCCATAGACCGCGACGGCATCGCACGGACCCTCTTCTACGGCGCGGCCGACCCGCTCTACTCCGTCGCGGGCCCCGGCTTCTGGGAGACCAGCCCCGCCAAGTCCGTCTACGCCGCCGCCTACCAGAAGCTGGTGCGGCCGCCCGACACCGGCGCCGCCACCAAGCTGGTCAAGGAAGCCGGCGCCACCGGGAAGCAGATCACCATCGGCTACGCGGCCGACAGCCCCACGCAGGCACAGATCGCCCAGGTGCTCCAGCAGACCGGCGACTCGATCGGCCTCAAGGTGAGGATCGTCGGCCTGCCGGACCAGCAGTACGGCAACCTCTTCATCACCCCCAAGGCCCGCGCCGCCTACGACTCCTTCCTCACCATCAACTACCTGGAGTATCCCGAGGCCGCGAACATGTACCAGAGCTACGCCGCCAAGACCGGCGCGCAGAACTTCAACGGCTACACCGACCCCACCGTCGAGGCCGACCTGTCCAAGGCCCAAGGCGCCCAGGACCCGCGGCGGCGCGCCCAGTACGTGACCCAGGCCCAGGCGGTCCTCGCCCGTGCCCTGCCCTGGATCCCCATCGTGGCGCCCCGCGCCCTGCTGTTCCAGAACAACGACGTCACCGGCGCCCCCCTCACCTTCTCCTACATGGACAACGCGTGGGCCGCCGCCATGGGTGCGCCCTGATGGGCCGCCTGCTGCTGCACCGCCTCGGCGGACTGGCCGTCACCCTGCTGCTGTCCAGCATGGCGATCTTCGGCAGCCTCTACCTCGCTCCCGGCAGCCCCGAGGACGTCCTGTTCGGCAGCCGCGCTCCCTCCGCCGCGGCCCGCGCCGCGGTGGCTCGCGAACTGCACCTCGACCGGCCCCTGCCGGTGCGCTACTGGGACTGGCTCACCGGCGTGCTCCACGGCGACCTCGGCCGTTCCATGGTCACGGGCCAGCCCGTCACCAGCCGCCTCGGCCACGGACTCGGCGTCACGCTCGCCCTCGTCGCCCTCAGCATGATCCTGGTCCTGCTGTTCGGGCTCGGCCTCGGCACCGCCGCCGCACTCCGACCCGGCGCCGTGGACGCCGCGACCAACGCGCTCACCTCGGTGTCCGTCACCGTGCCCCCGTTCGTCGCCTCCACCCTGCTCATCTCGGTGTTCGCGGTGCGCCTCGACTGGTTCCCGGCCTCCGGCATCGGGACGGGCGCCGGCGGCGAGATCCGCGGCCTGCTCCTGCCCGCGTGCGCGCTCGCGATCACCAACTGCGCGTTCCTCGCCCGCGTCACCCGCAACGCACTGCGCGAACAACTGGAGCGAGAACACGTCCAGACCG
The DNA here is from genome assembly GCF_019890615.1 of Streptantibioticus parmotrematis. Taxonomy (GTDB): domain Bacteria; phylum Actinomycetota; class Actinomycetes; order Streptomycetales; family Streptomycetaceae; genus Streptantibioticus_D; species Streptantibioticus_D parmotrematis. The sequence goes on from NZ_JAINVZ010000024.1 coordinate 60,628, forward strand.
CACTCGTCCGCGGCCTGCCCCGGTGGGTGGTGCTCCGCGACCACGTGTTCCGCAACGCCCTGCCCCCCATCCTCACCGCGGTCTCGCTCCTCACCTCCGGGACGTTCGCCACCACCCTGGTCGTCGAGACCGCCTTCGCCGTCCCCGGCATCGGCCAGCTCACCATCACCTCCGTCGCGCAGAAGGACTTCCCGGTGGTGCAGGCCGTCTCGCTTCTCCTGGTCGCCGCCTTCGTCATCTGCAACGCCCTCAGCGACCTCGGCCACGCCCTGATCGACCCGCGGCTGCGCACCGCCGGGAGGACCACATGACCGCCACGCCCACCGACCTCTCCGCCACCGCCACCGCCTCCCCACCGCCCGTGCCGCCCACTCGCCGGGCCCGGCTGCTGACGGCACTCGGGCCGACCGGCATCGCGGCCGCGGTCTTCCTGACCGTGGTGCTGGCCGTCGCCGCGGCCGCACCGCTGCTCGCACCCAGCGCCCCCGACCTCCCGTCCCTGCTCGACGCCTACGCCGGACCCTCGGGCGCTCACCTGCTCGGCACCGACGGCATCGGCCGGGACATCCTGTCCCGGCTGCTCTACGGCCACGTCCGACCCGTGTGCCGCCAGGCCCGCCCCGAGCTGGAACCGGTCCGGGGCGGCCTGGTGCGCTGTCACCGAGCCATCGAGATCGACGTTCAGGAGACGAAGGCATGAGCGTGGACGCCGTGTCAGTGTCCGGCCTCAGCAAGACCTTCAGGGTGCCGGACGGCAAGGGCGGCCACATCCGCCACATGGCCGTCGACCAGGTCACGTTCGCGGTCGAGGCGGGCGGCTCGCTGGGGATCGTCGGGGAGTCCGGCTCGGGCAAGACCACCATCGCCCGGATGCTCGTCGGCCTGGAACGCGCCAGTGGCGGCAGCATGACCGTCCTCGGCCGCGACCGCTCGACCCCGACCCGGCGCGCGGTGGAGCGCAATCGCAGGGCGCGAGAACTGCAGATCGTCTTCCAGGACCCCTACACCTCGCTCGACCCCAGCCAGAGCGCCCGCGCGGCGGTCGACGAAGTACTGCGGCACCATGCGAAGCTGACCGCTGGTCAACGCCCGACCCGTACAGCGGCCTTGATGGAACAGGTCGGCCTGACCGAGCGCCAGGCCGATGCCCGTCCGCGTGACCTGTCCGGCGGCCAGCGACAGCGTGTCGCCATCGCCCGTGCGCTCGCGGCCGAGCCCAGGGTGCTGATCCTGGACGAGGCCGTCTCGGCCCTCGACGTGTCCATCCAGGCGCAGATCGTCAATCTGCTGGCGGACATCCGGGCCGCGACGGGCATGGCCTACCTCCTGATCTCGCACGACCTCGCCGTGGTCAGGCAGTTGTGCGACGCCGTCCTGGTGCTGCGGCGCGGAAAGGTGGTCGAACAGGGGAGCTGTGGGCAGGTCCTTGACGCCCCGGTCGAGGACTACACGAGGAGGCTGCGTGCCGCCGTTCCGGTGCCGGGCTGGCGCCCCGGGTCCTGACGCCACCGTCAGCCTTGTGCCGCGAGTCCACGAAGCGCAGGGATGAGGCACGCCGGGCGGCGGGTCAGTCCAGGACGATGTCGCCGGTGCGGGACTCCACCGCGTCGAGGGAGCGGAGGGTCGCCGCGTCCAGGCGCAGGGAGCCGACGGCGACGTTGGCCTCCAGGTGGGCGGGGTCGGCGGTGCCGGGGATGAGGATCGTGTTCGGGGTGTGGTGGAGCAGCCACGCCAGGCCGATCTGCGCCGGGCTCACGTCCAGGGACTTCGCCGCTTCGAGCACCTCGGGGGTGTCGGTCACCTTGGGCAGGCCGGGGAACGAGCCGCCCAGCGGGAAGAACGGCACCCACGCGATGCCCTGTTCGACGCAGAGCCGCAGCAGTTCCTCGTCCTGCCGGGACACCAGGCTGTAGGAGTTCTGCACGCACACGACGCCGACCGGCAGGGCGCGGCGCACGGTCTCCAGCGAGACGGCGCTCAGGCCGATCGCGCCGATCTTGCCCTCGTCGCGCAGCGCGGTCATCACCGCGAGCTGGTCGTCGAGGCCGACGACCTGGTCGCCCTCGGCGCGCAGTCCGGGGCCGGAGTCGGCGCGGCGCAGGTTGACGACCGGAATGCGGTCGAGGCCGAGGCTGCGGAGGTTGTCCTCGACGCCCGCGCGCAGTTCCTCGGGGCGCTGGGCGAGGCGCAACGGGATACGGCCGCCGGGGTCGGGGGTGGCGCCGACCTTGCTGACGACGGTGACGCCGTCGTCGTCACCGAAGGCGTCGCGGATGACCTCGTTGACGAAGCCGTTGCCGTAGAACTGGGCGGTGTCGACGTGGTTCACGCCCAGCTCGACGGCGCGCCGCAGCAGGGCCACGGCGGCGTCGCGGTCGCCTTCGAGGCGTTCGAGCTGCATCGCGCCGAAGCCGACGCGGGTCAGCGCGAGGCCGCCGACGTCCACGGTGCCGCCGACGCGGGCGGTGGAGGTCCCTTCGGGGGTCCCTGCGGGGGTTTCTTCGGGCATGACAGACGTCCTCCCTCATGAGAGTCATGAGACGATGAGGTAAGCGGAGAAGCCTCCGCATTTCGACTGTAGCAGCTTTACCGGAGGTTCCTCCGCTTTGACTGGCGCCGAATCCTCGTCCACCCCCGGCACCGGCCCCGCGCCGGGGGCGCGCAAGCGTGCCGCCCGGGCCGACGCCCTGCGCAACCGGGACAAGCTCGTCGCGGCCGCCCGCGCCGCCTTCACGGCCTCCGGCGACACGACCCCGCTGGAAGCCGTCGCGCGCGACGCCGGGGTGGGCATCGGCACCCTCTACCGCCACTTCCCCACCCGCGAGGCGCTGGTCGAGGCGGTCTACGCGGCCGAGCTGGACGACGTCACCGGCAGCGTCCCCCGCCTGATCGCCGAGCTGCCGCCGGTGGACGCGCTGCGCGCGTGGATGCGGCGGTACGCGGCGTTCGTCGCCACCAAGCGGGGCATGGCCGACGTCCTGCGCGCGGGCTGGGCCTCCGGCCGCATCGCCACCCCCGACACCCGCCGCCGGATCGGCGAGGCCATCGGCACGCTGCTGGCCCGCGGCGCCGAGGAGGGCACGATCCGCGACGACGTCGCCGCGGACGACGTCACCGTGATGCTGCTGGGCATCTTCCTGACCGCGGCCACCACCGAGGCCCCCGAGCAGACCGAACGCCTGCTGGACCTGGTGATCGACGCACTGCGGCCGCCCCTCAGCGGTCCCCGTCCGGACCCAACGCCCCCCGCAGCAGACGGGGATGGGGCTGGGGGATCTCGCCGAAGTCGGGGTTGTCCTCCGCCACCGGCAGCTGGTTGATCACCACTTCCACCGCGGTCGGCAGCGCGGGGGCCAAGCCGTGGTGACAGCGGGCCAGGATGTCGCGGCGGGTGGCGTCGGACAGCAGCGGGCGGGCCGAGCGCAGCGGGGGCGCGGGGCTGGGCGGGCGGTGGGCGAGTTCGGCCGCCCAGGCGCGCCAGTAGTCCGCGTCGCCCTCCTCACCGAGGTGCAGGTGGTGCAGGTGCAGGCAGTACGCCGAGGTGCGGCAGCCCGAGCCGGCGGCGAACCGCCACCAGAACTCCGCCGCGTCGCGCCGCCCGGTGGCGTACAGCAGGGCGGCGAAGACCTCGGCGCCTTCCGGGTGGATGCACCGGTCGTTGACCAGCAGGTCCAGGCCGCGCGAGGCCTCGGGGGCGTCGAGGGTGAGGGCGACCAGCAGGCCCAGTTCGAAGCGGGCCTGCTCGTTCTCGGTGAGGTGGTTGACGGGGGCCGCGGTGACGCGGTTCTCGCGGGCCTCGGCGATGCGGCGGGCGTGGGCGCGTTCCGGCAGCCGGACCACGACCGTGCCGCCCGCGGTCGCCCCGCGGGCCTTCACCGCTCCTCCCCGCGTCCGGCCACGCCCTCGGCCCCGAGCCGACGGGCCAGCCGCTCGTGGGCGTGCCGCAGGATCAAGTGGACGGCGCCCTCGGACCGGTCGAGGCAGGCGGCGATCGACGCGTCGTCCAGGGCGAGCACGTGGCGCAGGATCACGACGTCGCGCTGCCGGTCGGACAGCTCCATGACGGCCCGGTACAGGGCGGTCCCGTGCGCCTCCGCCTCGCCCGGCCCCGCTCCCGTCAGGTCCTTGAACGCGTCGAGCACGGTGGTGAACGTACGCGCCTCGACGCGCAGTTCGTGTCCGGCGGCCCAGTCGGCGACGTGGTGGTTGAGCAGCCGCCAGGCGTACGCGGCGGGCACGGCCTGTTTCAGGACGTAGCCGAAGGTCGCCTGTAACTCCTGCTCGACCGCGGCGACGACGAGTTCGGCGTCGGCGCGGTTGCCGAGCCTGACGTCGGCCAGGCCGAGCCAGGCGCGTTCGTGAGTGCGGCAGAACGCCTCGAACGTCATCCGCAGCCGCGCGTCGGCCGCCGCCCCGGCGTCCCGCACCGCGGCGCGCCCGCCCGGTGCCGGACCAGGGCAACCGGGGTGACGAGGCCCGCCGCCAAGGCGCCCGCCTTCGTCCGTCCGCACAGGTTCCGCCTCCCGAGGTCGACAGCGCGGCGCACTGGATCCCCCTCCGCCGTCCAAGCGGTCCGGACACCGTCCGGTGCAAGCGAACCACACAACGTGACGGCCTGTTCGGAACATGCGCGGATTGCCGACTCCCGTGCCCGGGAAGGGATGGAAGGGCTCTTCGCCACCCGCGCGATCGGTGGCGCCACCCGGCGCGCCACCGGCGGGCCGACCGCGTCACCACCTTTGGGGGCAGCCGATGACGGACTTCGACGGGGTCAACCTGGAGGTCGACCGCCCGCACTCGGCCCGGATGTACGACTACTACCTGGGCGGGGTCACCAACTTCGCCGCCGACCGCGAGGCGGCGGGCCACGCGATCGCGGTCTTCCCCTGGGCGCCGACCGCCGCCCGGGTCAACCGGGCCTTCATGCACCGCTCGACGAGGATGCTGGCGCGGGCGGGCATCGGCCAGTTCCTGGACGTCGGCACCGGCATCCCCACCTCGCCGAACCTGCACGAGATCGCCCAGGGCGCCGATCCGGCCGCCCGCGTGGTCTACGCGGACAACGACCCCATCGTCCTGGCCCACGCCCGCGCGCTGCTGGTGGGCACCGCGCAGGGCCAGACCGCCTACGTGCAGGCCGACGCGACGGCCCCTCAGTCGGTGCTGTCGGACACCCGGCTGAAGGAGACGCTGGACCTGACGCGGCCGGTGGCGCTCAGCCTCAACGCGCTGCTGCACTTCGTCCCCGACGTGCTGGGCGCGTACGAGATCGTGGAGGAGTTCAAGGACGCCCTCGCGCCGGGCAGCGCGCTCGCGATGACGCACGTCACCCCGGACTTCGCACCGGAGGAGACCGCGCGGCTGGTGCGGGTCTACACCGAGGCGGGCACGCCCGTACAGGCCCGCACCCAGGCGGAGTTCGCCCGGTTCTTCGACGGCTGGCGGATCGCCGCACCCGGCGTCGTCCCCACCCAGCACTGGCGCCCGGACCCCGGCGACGAGACCGCCAGCGACACCGAGGCGGCGAGTTACGCGGCGGTCGCCTTCAAGCCCTGAGCGCTGACGCCTACAACCTCCCCACCGCTGCACAAAATTGATCGGATCAGCACTGAATCCATCATGGACAAACACGCGGCCGCTCAACTAGCGTCCGGTCCGCCGGAATTCCCACCTCCTGGGGAGTCACCCGTGGACAGACGTCGATTCCTGATGGTCAGCGCGCTGAGCCCGGTCGCGGCGATGGCGGTGAGCTCCGGGACCGCCTTCGCCGCGAACACGCCGTCGCCCGGCGGCCACTCGTTCTCCTTCGCCCCGGACGGCAGTGCCTTCCTGCTGGACGGCGAGCCGTTCCAGATCCGCAGCGGCGAGATGCATCCCGCGCGCATCCCCGTGCCGTACTGGCGGCACCGCGTGCGGATGGCGAAGGCGATGGGGATGAACACCGTCTCGCTGTACGTGATGTGGAACTACGTCGAGGAGCGCCCCGGCGTCTTCGACTTCCGCACCGACCGCCGCGACGTCGCCTCCTTCATCCGGATCTGCCAGGAGGAGGGCATGTGGGTGCTGCTGCGCCCGGGCCCGTACGTGTGCGGCGAGTGGGACCTCGGCGGCATCCCGCCGTACCTGCTGCGCTACCCCGACATCAAGCTGCGGGTGCGCGCCGCCGACGACCCGCACTACATGGCCGCCGCCCGCCGCTACATCCGTGAACTCGCCCGTATCGTGCGGCCGTTGCTCGTCGCGAACGGCGGACCGGTCCTCATGGTGCAGGTGGAGAACGAGTACGGCTCCTACGGGAACGACGCCACCTACCTGGCCGAGGTCCGCCAGGCGTGGATCGACGCCGGGGTGGACGGCCCGTTCTACACCGAGGACGGGCTCGGGCAGGTGGAGGCCAATCACACGAACGTCCCCGGCGGGGCCGTCGCGCTCAGCGGGGGCGACGCGCCCTCGGTCGCCCAGGCGCGCACCGCGTTCCCGTCCGTGCCCGCGATGGCCGGCGAGGTGTACCCGGGCTGGCTGACGCACTGGGGCGACGACGGCTTCCAGGGCGCCGACACCGACATCTCCGGAACGCTGAAGGGGCTGATGGACGGCAAGCTGTCGTTCAACCTCTACATGATCCACGGCGGCACCAGCTTCGGCTTCTTCGCGGGCGCCAACGCCGACGACCTGTCCGGCGACTACCAGCCGGACATCACCAGTTACGACTACTGCGCGCCCGTCACCGAGCAGGGCGCCAAGGGCCCGCGGTACGACGCCTACCGCGACCTGATCGGCGGCTACCTGTCCGTGCCGCCGCCCGCCGTGCCCGATCCGGTGCCGACGCTGGCCGGTCCTTCGGTCACGCCGCGGCCGTACGCCTCGCTCTGGGACAACCTGCCGCCCGCGCTGCCCGCCGCCGACACCGTGAACCCGCAGCCGTTCGAGACGTACGGGCAGAACTCCGGCTTCGTGCTGTACCGCAGGCGGCTGGCCGACTACGCGGGCGGCGCGCTCGACATCCGGTGGGTGCACGACTACGCGACGGTCTTCGTGAACGGCGCCTACGCGGGCGGCTTCTCACGGCCGCGGATCCCGGACGCGCTGGCGAGCACGCTGAACGTGACCAACGGCAACGCGCCGCTCACCCTGCCTACCGGCCAGGCCCCGGACCCCGTGCTGGACATCCTGGTCGAGGGCATGGGCCGCACCAACTACGGCCACGCGCTGGTCGACCGCAAGGGCATCCTGGAGTCGGTCACCCTGGCCGGCGGCGACCCGCTGACCGGGTGGGAGACCCGTCTGCTGCCCATGGACGAACGGTTCGTGCGCGGACTTCGCCCGAAGGTGAGCGATCCGCACCGGCCCGGTCTCTTCTTCCGCGCCACGCTCGACCTGAAGGAGCCCGCCGACACCTACCTCGACCTGTCCGGCTGGACCAAGGGCGTGGTCTGGGTCAACGGCACCAACCTGGGCCGCTACTGGCAGCTCGGCCCGCAGCACCGGCTGTACTGCCCGGCGCCGTGGCTGCGGCGCGGAAGCAACGAGATCCTGGTGTTCGACCTGCACCGGACCGAGCCGAAGCCGATCGGCCTGACGAGCACGCTGGGCTGATGCCCGCACCGGACTGATGCCGGTGGCGCGCGAAGCGGTCAGCGTTCCAGGGCCCGCAGTTCGAACCAGGTGGTCTTGCCCCGCGGCAGCAGGTCCACGCCCCAGCGGTCGGAGAGGCGGTCCACCAGCATCAGGCCGCGGCCGCTGACGTCCAGCTCGCGCACCGGCAGCAGGCACGGCAGGGCCCGGGAGGGATCGCGTACCTCGACCCGGACCCAGCCGCGCCGCCGCAGCATCCGCAGGCCGAAGGTCTGGGCACCGGTGTGGCGCACGGCGTTGCCGACGAGTTCGGACACCAGCAGTTCGCAGGTGTCGCCCAGCGGCGCCAACTGCCAGGCGCGCAGCACCGCGAGGGCGAGGCGGCGGGCGGTGGCCGCGGACTCGGGGCGGGAGGTGAGGCAGACCTCGTCCACCGAGGGGTTGCCGAGCAGTTCGAGGGTGCCGGTGTCGTGCGGCACCTCTCCCGCGACCGCCACCGCGGTGGCGACCGAAGCCTGCGACTGCTCGGATCCTCCCTGACCGGCCATGGCTTCATGATGGCCGGTCAGAAAGGTGCCGGGGTCCGAAGCGGAGGAATTCGCCGCCCGGCCGGGACGGTTACCGGCCACCCTCACGGGGGGCCGTACCAGGGGCCCGAGCGGGGCGTTCCCCGTGGTGAGCGCACTGACCTGCTGTGATCACGTGCGGACGGGCGGTGACGAGGTGGCCGGGAAACGGATCTCCTTAAGGCTGTTTTAAGGCCTGTTTAAGGGCATCCGCGACCACTTCGTCACCCCTTCCGTCACCCACACGAGCGTAAGGCGGGCTGGTTCAGGCGAACTTGGCCTTGCCCGGGCCGTCCTCCACGAAGCTGCGCATCCCGGTCTCGCGGTCCCGGGTGGCGAACAGCCCGGCGAACAGGCCGCGTTCGACGGCCAGGCCCGTGTCGAGGTCGGTCTCCAGGCCCGCGTCCACCGCCTCCTTGGCGGCGCGCAGCGCCAGCGCCGGGCCCTTGGCCAGCCGGGCGGCCCAGGCGTGCGCCTCCTCGAAGACCTGCTCCGCCGGGACGACCCGGTCCACCAGGCCGATGGCGAGCGCCTCGTCGGCCTTGACCTGGCGGCCGGTGAAGATCAGGTCCTTGGCCTTCGCCGGGCCGACCAGCCGGGCCAGCCGCTGGGTGCCGCCCGCGCCGGGGATCACCCCGAGGAGGATCTCCGGCTGGCCCAGCTTGGCGTTCTGCGCGGCGACGCGGATGTCGGCGCACAGCGCCAGCTCGCAGCCGCCGCCCAGCGCGTAGCCGGTGACGGCGGCGACGACGGGCTTGGGGATGCGGGCGACGGCGGTGAAGGAGTCCTGGAGCTCCTGGGAGCGCAGGATCATCTCCTCGTAGTCCATCTCCCGCATCTCCTTGATGTCCGCGCCGGCCGCGAACACCTTCTCCCCGCCCCACACGACGACGGCGCGTACGTCGTCGCGTCGGGCGCACTCGGTCGCGGCGTCGCGCAGGGCGTCCTGGGTGGCGGCGTCCAGCGCGTTCATCGGCGGACGGTCAAGGCGGATGACGCCGACCCCGTCGGCGGCCTCAAGGTGAACAGTCATGGGGGTGACGTTAGCGCCCGGGAACGCGGAACGGCCCGCCAGGGCGGGCCGTTCCGGTCGGCGTGGTGCGGTGCTGTCGGGGCCTACTGGCCGGCGGTCCACTGCGACCACGGCATGTTCCAGCCGTTGAAGCCGTTGTCGGGGGCGACGAGGGTGTCGTGGGAGTTGGAGACCACCACGACGTCGCCGACCAGCGAGTGGTCGTAGAACCACGCGGCGGGCGTGCCGTTCTCGCCGCCGCCCTTCTCGTCGCGCAGGCCCACGCAGCCGTGGCTGGTGTTCTCGCTGCCGAAGACCGAGTCGGCGCCCCAGTAGTTGCCGTGGATGAAGGTGCCGGACTGGGTCAGCCGCATCGCGTGCGGCACGTCCGGGATGTCGTACTCGCCGCCGAAGCCGACCGTCGAGCCGTTCATCCGGGTGATCGGGTCCTTCTCGCTGATCACCATCTTGCCGTTGTACGTGGTGTGTTCGGGGCTGCCCGCGGAGATCGGGATGGTCTTGATCGTCTGCCCGTTCTGGGTGACCTTCATCTCGTGCGACGAGGCGTCCACGTAGCTGACCTGGTTGCGGCCGATGGTGAAGTGGACGTCCTTGCTCTGGCTGCCGTAGACGCCGGGGGCGGACTGCACGCCGTCGAGGCGCAGGCTGAGCGTGACCTGGGTGCCGGGCGCCCAGTAGTTCTCCGGGCGGAAGTCGATGCGCTGGTTCCCGAACCAGTGGCCGACGACCGGGACGGACGGCGAGGCGGTCACCTTGATGCCGTCCTCGACCGCCTCGGTGTCCTTGACCGGCCGGTTGAAGCTGAGCGAGACCTCGGTGCCGACGCCGACCGTGGTGCCGTCGTCGGGGGTGAAGAAGCCGATGAACGAGTCCTTCGGCACGACCGTGGTGAACGTGGCGTGCCGGGCCGACTGGCGCCCCTGGTCGTCCTTGGCGATCGCGTCGACCGTGTACTTGGTGGAGACGGCGAGGTGGGAGTCGGGCGTCCAGCCGGTGCCGTCGGGGGTGACCTTCCCCGGCACCTCGGTGCCCTTGCCGTCCTTGACCTCGACCTGGGTGAGCCTGCCGTGCGCGGCGGTCACCTTCAGGGCGCCGGTGGTGGCGACGTCGGTCGCGCCGTCGCGCGGGAGCACGGTGACCACGGCCTGCGACGTCTTCGCGGCCGACCCGCCGGAACCCCCCGGGCCGGCGTCGGCGCTGTGGCCGCCGCACGCGGTGGCCAGCAGCAGTACCGCGCCGACCGCCCCCGCCAGCAGGCCCCGCCGGGCCCCGGCCGCGGCCGTACCTATCCGCTTCACCGTCTGTACTCCCCTCGCGCGAGCCGTCGCCCACATTCCTGCCCGGTCGGCGTCGTGCCGATCCCCCCTGGGATCACGTCACTTGGCCCTCACAGAGTTCTCACACAATCACATGGCCGATGAGCCGACGGCTACGGGATTGTCACCGTTGCGTAGCAAACGTCGCGGCTGCGGGGCGGGTGGGCGCCGGGGCGGGGGCGTGGGCGGACGCGGAGGCGTGGACCCGCGGCGCGGGCGCGCCGGTCCAGCGCTGCCACGGCATGTTCCAGCCGCCGAGGCCGTTGTCCGGCGCGACCGGGGCGCCGTGGCCTCCGGTCACCTCGACGACGTCGCCGACCAGGGAGTTGGCGTACAGCCAGCCCGCCGGGGTGCGCGCGCCGCCGCCCTTGACGTCGCGCAGGCCGACGCAGCCGTGGCTGGTGTTGGCGGCGCCGAAGATCCCGGGCGGTGACCAGTAGTTGCCGTGCAGGAAGGTGCCCGAGTCGGTCAGGCGCATGGCGTGCGGCACGTCCGGGATGTCGTACTCGCCGCCGAACCCGACCGTCGAGCCGTTCATCCGGGTCACCGGGAACTTCTCGCTGATCACCATCAGCCCGTCGTACGTGGCGTGCTGCGGGCCGCCCGCGCTGACCGCGAGGGTGCGCACGACCTGGTCGCCGCGGCGCACGGTCAGGGTGTGGGCGTCGGTGTCCACGGTGTCGGTCTGGGCGCGGCCGATCCGGAAGACGACGTCCTCGTCCTGCGTGCCGTAGGTGTCCGGCGCGCCCCGCACGCCGCGCAGCCGCAGCCGCAGGTCGACCCGGGTGCCGGGGGCCCAGAAGCCTTGCGGCCGCAGGTCGAGGCGCCGGTCGCCGAACCAGTGCCCGGCCACCGGCACGTAGGGGGTGGCCCGGACGGCGATCGCCCGTTGCACGGCGGCGCGGTCGGCGACCGGGTGGTCGAAGTCGATCGAGACGATCATCCCGGTGCCCACGGTGGTCCCGGCGTCGGGGGTGTAGAAGCCGGTGAGGGCGGCGCGGTGTTCCGGCCGGGCGGCGACCGGCCGGGACGCGGGCGGGTGCCCGGTGTCGCCGGCCAGAACGAGGGCGACGAGGGCCGAGAGCGCGGCCAGGGCCACGGCGGCGGCCGTCACTCCGGCCGCGCGGAGGCGGTGCTTCGCTGCGCTGATCACGTAGGGTCAAACGACCGGGCGGCGCGGGCGTGATGGCCGAGGGGCCGCCGCGGGCGGCCGCCCACTCGTTTGCCCGGCGAACACGGTGACGACGAGCGGCCAACAGGGAAAGAACTTGTCGTAGGAACGGGATCCGCCCGCGGCCGGGACGCCGGGGGCGGCCACGCGTCCCACGGGGGCGCGCCCGGGTGCCGTCGAGCCGCGGGAGGCCTGGACGTGTCGAGCACAGCCGAACACCTGCCGAGCCACGCCGGGGCGGTGGTGCTGACCGCCGTGCCGGGGCCACCGGTGTGGCCGGGCGACCCGGAGACGCTGGGCGCGACCCCGCGCACCGGTCCCGACGGCGTGCCGGGCACCAACTTCGCGTTGTGGGCGGGCGGCGCGGAGGCCGTGGAGCTGTGCCTGTTCGCCGCGGACGGCACCGAGACCCGCTGCCCGCTCACCGAGTCCACCCACGAGGTCTGGCACGGTTTCCTGCCGGGCGTCGGCCCCGGCCAGGCGTACGGCTACCGGGTGCACGGCCGCTGGGACCCGTGGACCGGCGCCCGCTGGAACCCGGCGAAGCTGCTGCTCGACCCGTACGCCCGCGCGGTGGACGGCGAGTTCGCGCTCCCGCCGACGGTCTACGGGCACGTGCGGGACTGGCCGGACCAGGCGGTGGCCGACACCGTGCGCGACGGGCGGGACTCGGCGCCGTACGTGCCGAAGGCGGTGGTGGTCGGCGACGAGGACCCGGCGGACGGCGGCTCGTGGCGGCAGGAACGGCCGGGCACGCCGTGGGCCGACTCGGTCGTCTACGAACTGCACGTGCGCGGCTTCACCATGCGCCATCCCGGGATCCCGCCCGAGCTGCGCGGCACCTACGCGGGCCTGGCGCACCCCGCGGCCGTCGGCCACCTGCGGCGGCTCGGGGTGACGGCAGTCGAACTGCTGCCGGTGCAGCAGTTCGCGCACGAGGACCACCTCCTGCGGCGTGGCCTGCGCAACTACTGGGGATACAACCCGATCGGCTACTTCGCGCCGCACGCCGCGTACTGCGCGTCCGGCACCCGGGGGCAGCAGGTCGGCGAGTTCCGGCGGATGGTGCGCGCGCTGCACGCGGCGGGCATCGAGGTGATCCTCGACGTGGTCTACAACCACACCGCCGAGGCGGGCGAGTTCGGGCCCACGCTCTCCCTGCGCGGCATCGACAACCGCGCGTACTACCGGCTGGCGGACGACGCGCGGCGGTACGTGGACCACACCGGCTGCGGCAACACCCTCGGCACCGGGCACCCGCGCACCCTGCGGCTGGTCACCGACTCGCTGCGGTACTGGGTGACCGAGATGGGCGTGGACGGCTTCCGCTTCGACCTGGCGGCGGCGCTCGCCCGCTCCCCCCGCGACGGCGCGCCCGACATGCTCGCGCCGTTCCTCGCCGCGGTCGCCCAGGACCCGGTGCTGCGCGGGGTGAAGCTGATCGCCGAGCCGTGGGACGTGGGCCCCGGCGGCTACCAGGTGGGCGCGTTCCCGCCGCCGTGGTCGGAGTGGAACGACCGCTACCGCGACGCCGTCCGCGACTTCTGGCGCGGCGCGGCCCCCGACCTCGCCGACCTCGGCTACCGGCTGTCGGGCTCCAGCGACCTGTACGCCTGGGGCGGGCGGCGGCCGTCCGCCTCCGTCAACTTCCTGACCGCGCACGACGGTTTCACGCTGCGCGACCTGGTCTCCTACGAGCGCAAGCACAACGAGGCCAACGGCGAGGACAACCGCGACGGCACCGACGACAACCGCTCGTGGAACTGCGGGCTGGAGGGCGAGGCGGCGGAGCCGGAGGCCGGGGGCGCGCAGGCCGCTGACGCGGGGATCGGCGCGCTGCGCAGGCGTCAGCTGCGCAATCTGCTCGTCACCCTGCTGCTGTCCACCGGGGTGCCGATGCTGGTGGCGGGCGACGAGATGGGCCGTACCCAGGGCGGGAACAACAACGCCTACTGCCAGGACAACGAGGTCTCCTGGGTCGACTGGTCGCTCGCCCGCGAGCCCGAGTGGCGGGCGCTGACCGACCTGACGGCGCGGCTGGTCGCCCTGCGGCGCGCCCATCCGGTGCTGCGGCGCGCGGAGTTCTTCTCCGGGCGGCCGACGCCGCGCGGAGTGCGGGACCTGGCGTGGTTCCGGCCGGACGGGCGGGAGATGGCGGAGGGCGACTGGTTCACGCCGAGCACGACGATCGGGATGTACCTGTCCGGCCGCGACCTGCCGGGGCGCGACCCGCGGGGCCGCCGGGTGCGCGACGCGAGCTTCCTGGCCGTCCTGCACGCGGGCGCCGAGCCCGTTCCGTTCACCCTGCCCGGCCCGCCGTGGGCGTCCGCGTACGACGTGGTGGTGGACACCTCCTGGGAGTACGGCACGCCGTCGCTGCGGTACCGGGGCGGGGAGACGGTGACGGTGCGCGAGCGCAGTGTGCTGCTGCTTCAGGCGGTGGACGCCGGACGGGCCGGGCCGAAAACGGGATGAGCGTTGTCAGTGCCCGCCTCTAGTCTCGGACGGTGAAGGGGGCATCGCGATGACCGAGGACGGGCGCGGCGGGCGGGACGACGAGGACGGGCGGGACGACGGCGGGGGTGAGCGGGCGGACGGGGGTTGTCGGGCTGACGGGAGTCATCGGCCGGACGGCGGTGAGCAGGCCGGGAAGCGGTCGGCGGTGCGGTCGCTGCTGCGGCTGTGGCCCTACGTGCGGCCGGTCGCGGCGCGGCTGTTCGGGTCCGCCGGGGTGGCCGTGCTGGCCTCGTGCCTGTCGCTGCTGATCCCGTTGGTCCTCAAGTGGCTGGTGGACGGCCCCGTCGCGCGGCACGACCCGGCGGGCGTGTGGCTCGGCGGCGGACTGGTGCTGCTGCTGGGAGTGCTGGAGGCCGGGCTGTTCGGGGTGCGCCGCTGGCTGGTGGCCCGGCCGATGGCCGGTCTCGAAGCACATCTGCGCCGTGACCTCTACCAGCGGCTGCAACGGCTGCCGGTGGCCTTCCACGACCGCTGGGGCTCCGGGCAGCTGCTCTCGCGCGGCACCAACGACCTCCAGATCCTGCGGATGTTCCTGACCTTCCCGCTGGTCTTCCTCGTGGTCAACTCGACCACCATCGTGGTCGGTTTCGCGATCCTGCTGACGCAGCAGTGGACGCTGGGCCTGATCCTGCTGGTCCCCGTGGTGCCGCTGGTGGTGCTCTGCTCGTACTTCGAGTCCCGCTACTCGCTGGCCACCCGCCGGGCGCAGGACCAGATCGGCGACCTGACCACGCTGGTCGAGGAGTCGGTGCTCGGCATCCGCGTCATCAAGGCGTTCGGCAGGCACCGCAGCCAGGCCCGCGCCTTCCGTGACCAGTCGCACGGCCTGCGCGGCACGGAACTGCGCAAGGCGGCGCTGCTGGGCGACCTGTGGGCGGTCATCACCGGCCTGCCCGACGTCGCGCTGGGCGCCGCCCTGGTCGCCGGGTGCGTCCAGGTCTCCGACGGCTCGGTGTCGGCCGGGACGCTGGTCGCCTTCCTGTCCACCGCGCTGACGCTGCGCTGGCCGGTGGAGTCGCTGGGCTGGCTGCTGTCGCTGAGCAACGAGGCGGCCACGGCGGCCGACCGGTACTTCGAGGTGATGGACACCCCCGAACCCCCCGACGCGCCGCGGCAGGACGCCGAACGGGCGGACGGCGTCGAGCGGCGGGCGGGCGGCGCCGGTACCGCGGACGGCATCCGGTTCGACGGGGTGCGGTTCCGCTACCCGGACGCGCCCGCCGGGACGCTCGATCTGCTCACCGGGATCGACCTGCACATCCGCTCCGGCGAGACGATGGCGCTGGTCGGCGCGACCGGTTCCGGCAAGACGTCGCTGACCACGCTGATACCGCGGCTGTACGAGGTGAGCGCGGGCCGCGTCACGCTGGACGGCGCGGACGCCGCGCTGATGCCGCGCGACCGGCTGCGCTCGCTGGTGGCGACCGCCTTCGAGGACCCCACCCTGTTCTCCGCCAGCGTGCGGGAGAACGTGCTGATGGGCGCCCCGGGGGCGAGCGACGAGGAGTTGCTGCGGGCGCTGGCGATCGCCCAGTGCGGTTTCGTGCACGATCTGCCGGACGGCGTGGAGACGCAGGTCGGCGAGCAGGGCCTGAGTCTGTCGGGCGGGCAGCGGCAACGGCTGGCGCTGGCCCGCGCGGTCGTCGGCAGACCCCGGTTCCTGGTGCTCGACGACCCGCTGTCGGCGCTGGACGTGCACACCGAGGCGCTGGTGGAGGCCGCCCTGCGGCAGGTGCTGGCGACCACCACCGCGCTGGTCGTGGCGCACCGCCCGTCCACCGTCCAGCTCGCCGACCGTGTCGCGCTGTTGTCGCGGGGCCGGATCGCGGCCGTGGGCACCCACCGTGAACTGCTCGCCGGCAGCGCCGAGTACCGGTGGCTGATGTCCGGCGGCACCGACGAGAGGAGCGCCGCGTGACGTCCGCCACGACGACCCCGGCCGACCGCGCCGACGACGAACGGCGCCCGGGCGGCGCGCGGCCGGACACCGGCGAGCCGTCCCCCGCGCGGCGCGACCCGTACGACCGCGACGTGCTGCCCGCCCCGCCGGGGGCGTCGCGGGCGCTGCTGCGCGAACTGGTCGGACCGCACAAGGTGCGCGCCTGGTGCGCCGCGATCATGCTGCTGGTGCAGCAGGCGGCGGTGCAGGCGGGCCCGTTGATCGTGGCGTACGCGATCGACCGCGCGGTGCCCGCGCTGCGCGCCCACGACCGGGGCCCGCTGATCGTCACCGCCGTCGGGTACATCGGCTGCGCGCTGCTCGGCGGCTGGTTGCAGCGCACGTTCATCCGGTCCTCGGCGATCGTCAGCCAGGACGTGCTGCTGGAGCTGCGCGGCCGCATCTTCCGGCAGGCGCAGGCGCTCGGCCTGGACTTCCACGAGCGCTACACCTCCGGCCGGATCATCGCGCGGGCCACCTCCGACGTGGAGGCGATCCGCGAGCTGCTCACCGAGGGCCTCCAGGAGCTGCTGAACGTCGGCCTGTCCGTGCTGTACATCGCGGGCGTGCTGATCTGGCTGGACTGGCGGCTGGGGCTGTTCTCGCTGGCGACGGCGGTGCCGCTGGTGTTCTCCGTACGGCGTTTCCGGCGCCGCTCCAAGCGGGTCTACACCCGGCGGTCGGCGGCGATGGCCTCGGTGATCGTGCGGTTCTCCGAGACGCTGGGCGGCATCCGCCCGGTGCAGGCGTTCCGCCGCGAGCGGGCCAACGACGAGGCGTTCGCCCGGCTCAACAGCGCGCACCGGGCGGCCAACGGCGACGCGATCGTGGAGATGGGCCGGTTCACCGTCAGCTCGTGGCTGATCGCCAACACCTCGGTGGCGCTGGTGGTGCTGTGGGGCGCCTACCGGGTGGCGGCCGGTTCGCTGGAACTGGGCGTGCTGGCCGCGTTCGTGCTCTACCTGCGGCGGCTGTACGCGCCGATCGACCCGCTGGGGATGTTCCTCAACTCCTGGCAGTCGGCGGCCGCTTCGCTGGAGAAGATCGCCGGGCTGCTGGCGCAGAGCCCGTCGGTTCCCGAGCCCGCCGAGCCCAGGGCCCTGCCGGAGCGGGCGAGCGGGCGGCCCGGCCGCGCGGTGGTGTTCGAGGGCGTGCGCTTCGCGTACCGCACGGGTGGCGAGGTGCTGCCGCGCTTCGACCTGGCGGTGCCCGCGGGCCAGACCGTCGCCGTGGTCGGCGCGACCGGCGCGGGCAAGTCCACCCTGGCCAAGCTGCTGGCGAGGTTCTACGACCCGACGTCCGGCCGGGTCACGCTGGACGGCGTGGACCTGCGGGAGCTGGCGGTGCCCGAACTGCGGCGCGGCGTGGTGATGGTGACGCAGGAGGCGTTCCTGTTCTCCGGCACCGTCGCGGAGAACATCGCGCTGGGCGACCCGGACGCCACGCCCGAGCAGATCGAGGCGGCGGCCAAGGCCATCGGCGCCCACGACTTCATCGCCGGGCTGCCGGAGGGGTACGACACCGACGTGCGCAAGCGCGGCGGCCGGATCTCGGCGGGCCAGCGGCAGTTGGTGGCGTTCGCCCGGGCGCTGCTGGCCGACCCGGCGGTGCTGATCCTGGACGAGGCGACCAGTTCGCTGGACGTGCCGGGTGAGCGGGCGGTGCAGCGCGCGATGCACACCGTGCTGCGCGGGCGCACGGCGGTCGTGATCGCGCACCGGCTCTCCACGGTGGAGATCGCCGACCGGGTGCTGGTGATGGCGGACGGCCGCGTGGTCGAGGACGGCCCGCCGTCGGAACTGACGCGTGCCGACGGCGAGTTCGCGGGCCTGCACCGCGCCTGGCGCGACAGCCTGGTCTGAACGGGCGGCGCCTCGCGCCGCCGCGCCCCGGCGACAGTGCTCCGGGGCGCGGCGGTCGGAGGGCTCAGCGCAGGACGCCCGCCGTCATCCCGGTGGTCTCGGGCGGGACGGCGATCAGGCCCGGCTCCGCGGGCGAGGCCAGCAGCGGGTGCGCGGGCAGCACGCGCACCGTGTAGCCGAACGGGCCGCTGCGGTCCAGCGTCAGCGGGCCCTCGTAGAGCCTGCGGCCGTCGAGGTCGGGATGGCCGCCGGCCGGTTTGAGGGAGACCACGACGGGATCGGTGATGCGGTCGGACTCGTCGACCCGCCCGGAGACCGCCTGGACGTCCACCTCGCCGGGTTCCAGATCGCCGAGGGCGACCCTGACCCGCAGGGTGAGCGAGGAGCCCAACTCCGGTGTGCCGCCCGCGGGCTGGGCCTCCACGTGGTCGACGGCGACCTTGGGCCACTGCTCGCGCACCCGGGCCTTCCAGGCGCTCAGCTCACGCGCCACCGGCGCGGTCAGCGCGCGGTGCGCCCGGGCGGCGGGCGCGTACAGCTCGTCCACGTACTCCCGGACCATGCGGCTGGCCAGCACCTTCGGGCCGAGGGTGACCAGGGTGTGCCGGACCATCTCGATCCAGCGGCGCGGCAGTCCGCCCCGGTCGGTGTCGTAGAAGCAGGGGGCGACCCGTGACTCGATCAACTGGTAGAGCGCGGCGGCCTCGATGTCGTCGCGCCGGTCGGTGTCACCGTCGCCACCGGCACCCGCGCCCTCGTCAGCTGTCGGGATCGACCAGCCGTTGTCGCCGTCGAACCACTCGTCCCACCAGCCGTCCAGCACCGACAGGTTGAGGCCGCCGTTGAGCGCGGCCTTCATCCCCGAGGTGCCGCAGGCCTCCAGCGGGCGCAACGGGTTGTTGAGCCAGACGTCGCAGCCCGGCAGCATCGCCTGCGACATCGCCATGTCGTAGTCGGGCAGGAAGACGATGCGGTGGCGGACCCGGTGCTCGTCGGCGAAGCGTACGAGTTCCTGGACCAGCCGCTTGCCGCCGTCGTCCGCCGGGTGCGCCTTGCCCGCCACCACGATCTGGATCGGCCGCTCCGGGTGGAGCAGCAGTCCGGCGAGCCGCTCGGGGTCGCGCAGCATCAGGGTGAGTCGCTTGTAGGACGGGACGCGGCGGGCGAAGCCGATGGTCAGGACGGACGGGTCCAGCACCTGGTCGCACCAGCCGAGTTCGAGGTCGCCCGCGCCGCGCTGCCGCCAGGAGGCGCGCAGCCGCCCGCGTACCTCCTCGACGAGCTTCTCGCGCAGGGTGCGGCGCAACTCCCAGATCGCGGCGTCCGGGATGGACTCGACGGCCTCCCAGCGCTCCGCGCCGCCGACGGTCAGGGCGTCCTCGGTGCGCTGCCCGCCGACCTGGCGGGCGGCCGGCCGCAGCACCTCGGGCGCGATCCAGGTGGGCGCGTGGACGCCGTTGGTGATGGACCGGATCGGCACCTCCTCCGGGTCGAACCCGGGCCACAGCCCCGCGAACATCGCGCGGCTGACGGCGCCGTGCAGGGTGCTGACGCCGTTGGCCCGCTGGGCCAGGCGCAGGCCCATCACGGCCATGTTGAACACGTCCGGGTCGCCGCCGGGGTAGTTCTCGGCGCCCAGCGTGAGCACCCGGTCGACGTCGACGTCGGGCAGTTCGCCGCCGGGCCCGAGGTGGCGGCCGATCAGGCCGCGGTCGAAGCGGTCGATGCCGGCCGGGACGGGGGTGTGCGTGGTGAACACGGTCCCGGCGCGCACCGCTTCGAGGGCGGCGTCGAAGTCGAGTTCCGGGGCGAGTTCGTTGATCCGCTCCAGGCCGAGGAACCCGGCGTGGCCCTCGTTGGTGTGGAACACCTCGGGGGCGGGGTGGCCGGTGATCCGGCAGTAGGCGCGCAGCGCGCGCACCCCGCCGATGCCGAGCAGCATCTCCTGGAGCAGCCGGTGTTCGCTGCCGCCGCCGTACAGGCGGTCGGTGACCTCGCGTTCGCCGAGGCTGTTGTCCTCGACGTCGGAGTCGAGCAGCAGCAGCGGTACGCGGCCGACCTTCGCCTGCCAGACCTGGGCGTGCAGCGTGCGGCCGCCGGGCAGGGCGAGGGTGACGCGGGCCGGGTCGCCGCCGGGCTCGCGCAGCAGCGTCAGCGGCAGCTCGTTGGGGTCGAGCACCGGGTAGTGCTCCTGCTGCCAGCCCTCGCGGGACAGCGACTGGCGGAAGTACCCATGCCGGTAGAGCAGTCCGACGCCGATCAGCGGCAGGCCGAGGTCGGAGGCGGCCTTGAGGTGGTCCCCGGCCAGGATGCCGAGGCCGCCGGAGTACTGCGGCAGGGCCGCGGTGATGCCGTACTCCGGCGAGA
The DNA here is from genome assembly GCF_019890615.1 of Streptantibioticus parmotrematis. Classification (GTDB taxonomy): domain Bacteria; phylum Actinomycetota; class Actinomycetes; order Streptomycetales; family Streptomycetaceae; genus Streptantibioticus_D; species Streptantibioticus_D parmotrematis. The sequence continues at coordinate 80,974 of NZ_JAINVZ010000024.1, forward strand.
AGTAGGCGATGGCGGACGGCAGTTCGCGGTCGTCGGCGCCCTGGTACCAGCGGGGGCCGGTGAGGTAGTCGGTGAGGTCCTCGGCCGCGGCGGTCAGGCGCCGCAGGAACCTGCGGTCCCTGGCGAGGGCGGCGAGCCGGTCGGCGGGCACCGCGCCCAGCAGCCGCACCGGGTCGCCGCCCGCGGCGCGCCAGCCGCCGGGGTCGACGGACTGGAGCAGCTCGCGGGTCTCCGGATGCCAGGACCAGCGCAGGTTCTGCGCCAGCTCCCCCAGCGGGCGCAGGGGTTCGGGGAGGACCGTACGGACAGTGAATCGACGAATAGCCTTCACACCTACGACCGTAGCGGCGTCCGCACCCGTTTCGCCCGACGTCCGGCGTTCCCGGAGGGCTCGTTGACTCTTCCCGGGCGCACGACCAGCGCACCTTTGGCCCTCGATCCGGCCGAACGCGCCCCCGGCGCACCGGCGAGCCGGGACGCCTCGCCGGGGACGGCGGGACGGGCCGAACCCGGGGGTGTTCCCGCAACGCGGCGGGGAAGGCTTTCCGGGGCGGGCGCCGGGTGCGGTCCCGCGGTGTGCGGCCGGTGGTGGTGGCCCGGGCACGGGCCACGACGCGGGCCGGTCCGCCGTGGCCGCGAACCGGTCGGGGGACCCGTGGCGCGCCCGCGCGCGGGGAGCGACCGGTGCGCGATTTTTCCGTTGAAGCCATCCAAATCCAACCGAGTGAACGCGGTGGGGAGCGGTCATGCAGCCGAGTGCGAAGTCGGGCAAGCGGATAGAAAGGGCTTCGGGGGCACCGAGACCACGCGACGACGTAAGCCCAGGTGAGCCAATGATCGGTCGTATCCCGGTACTCGATCCGGGCCCGCTCGTGGACTGCGGGCGCCGCCCGGCGAAAGCCGTGGTGGGCGAGGCGTTCGAGGTGTCCGCCACCGTCTTCCGCGAGGGCCATGACGCCGTCGCCGCCAACGTCGTGCTGCGCGATCCGGCGGGCCGCTGCGGTCCGTGGACACCGCTGCGCGAACTGGCTCCCGGCACCGACCGCTGGGGGGCCGAGGTCACCCCGACGGCCGAAGGCCGCTGGACCTTTACCGTCGAGGCCTGGTCGGACCCGCTCGGCACGTGGCGGCACGCCGCACACGTTAAGATCCCGGCCGGCATCGACACCGACCTGGTGCTGACCGAGGGCGCCGCGCTGCACGAACGGGCGGCGGCGGGCGTGCCGAAGAAGGACGGCCGGGCGGTGGTCCTGGACGTGGTGGACGCGCTGCGCGACCCGGCCAGGAGCGCCGCGGACCGGCTGGCGGCGGCCCTGGAGCCCGAGGTCCTCGCGGTGCTCGGCCGCCACCCGTTGCGCGAACTGGTCAGCGCCACCCGGCCGCTGCCGCTCCAGGTGGAGCGCCGCAGGGCGCTGTTCGGCTCCTGGTACGAGTTCTTCCCGCGCTCCGAGGGCGCTGTCCTCAAGCCCGGCGAGCCGCCGGTGTCGGGGACGCTGCGGACCGCGGCGGAGCGGCTTCCGGCGGTCGCCGCGATGGGCTTCGACGTGGTCTACCTGCCGCCGATTCACCCGATCGGCCGCGCGTACCGCAAGGGCCCCAACAACACGCTGTCGGCGGGCCCGTACGACGTCGGCTCACCGTGGGCGATCGGTTCGCCGGACGGCGGGCACGACGCCGTCCATCCGGACCTGGGCACGCTCGACGACTTCGACGCGTTCGTGGAGCGGGCGCGGGAGCTGCGGATGGAGGTGGCGCTGGACTTCGCGCTCCAGTGCTCCCCGGACCACCCGTGGGTGGCCAAGCACCCGCAGTGGTTCCACCACCGCGCGGACGGCTCGATCGCGTACGCGGAGAACCCGCCCAAGAAGTACCAGGACATCTACCCGCTCGCCTTCGACGCGGACTTCCGCGGTCTGACGAAGGAGACGCTGCGGGTGCTGCGGCACTGGATGGACCACGGGGTGCGGATCTTCCGCGTCGACAACCCGCACACCAAGCCGGTCGTGTTCTGGGAGAAGGTGATCGGCGAGGTCAACCGCACCGATCCCGACGTGATCTTCCTGGCCGAGGCGTTCACCCGCCCGGCGATGATGCGCACACTGGCCGAGGTCGGCTTCCAGCAGTCGTACACCTACTTCACCTGGCGCAACTCCAAGGACGAACTGACCGACTACCTGACGGAGTTGAGCCAGGAGACGGCGCACGTGCTGCGGCCCAACCTGTTCGTCAACACCCCGGACATCCTGCACGCCTACCTCCAGCACGGCGGGCGGGCCGCGTTCGAGGTGCGGGCGGTGCTGGCGGCGACGCTCTCGCCGAGCTGGGGCGTCTACTCCGGCTTCGAGCTGTGCGAGCGCACCCCGTACCGGGAGGGCAGCGAGGAGTACCTCAACTCGGAGAAGTACGAGCTGCGGCCGCGCGACTGGGCGGGCGCGGAGGCCCAGGGCCGCTCGCTGGCCCCGCTGCTGACCACGCTCAACCGGCTGCGCCGCCGTCACCCGGCGCTCCAGCAGCTGCGCAACCTGCGGTTCCACCGCACCGACAACGAGGCCGTCGTCGCGTACTCGAAACGGGCGCGGACGGCCGACGGCGGTCACGACACCGTACTGGTGGTCGTCAACCTCGACCCGCACCACACCCGCGAGGCGACCGTGTCGTTGGACATGCCGGAACTCGGCCTGGAATGGCACGAGTCCACCCCGGTGCGCGACGCGCTCACCGGCGAGACCTACCACTGGGGCAGGGACAACTACGTGCGGCTGGACCCGGCCACGGTGCCCGCGCACGTGTTCTCGCTGCGACCGTCCTCACCGATCGGAGGGTCACCCAATTGATCGTCAACGAGCCCGTCCAGGACACCTTCGAGGACACACCGGCAAAGGACCGTGATCCCGACTGGTTCAAACGCGCCGTCTTCTACGAGGTCCTGGTGCGGTCGTTCCAGGACAGCAACGGCGACGGCGTCGGCGACCTGAAAGGCCTCACCGCCAAGCTGGACTACCTCCAGTGGCTCGGCGTGGACTGCCTGTGGCTGCCGCCGTTCTTCGCCTCGCCGCTGCGCGACGGCGGCTACGACGTCTCGGACTACACCGCGGTGCTGCCGGACTTCGGCGACCTCGCGGACTTCGTGGAGTTCGTGGACGCCGCCCACCAGCGCGGCATGCGGGTGATCATCGACTTCGTGATGAACCACACCAGCGACCAGCACCCGTGGTTCATCGAGTCCCGTACCAACCCGGACGGGCCGTACGGCGACTACTACATGTGGGCCGACGACGACAAGCAGTACGACGACGCCCGCATCATCTTCGTCGACACCGAGACGTCCAACTGGACCTTCGACCCGGTGCGCAAGCAGTACTACTTCCACCGGTTCTTCTCCCACCAGCCGGACCTGAACTACGAGAACCCGCGGGTGCAGGAGGAGATGATCGCGGGCCTGCGGTTCTGGCTGGACCTGGGCATCGACGGCTTCCGGCTGGACGCGGTGCCGTACCTGTACGCGCAGGAGGGCACCAACTGCGAGAACCTGCCCGCCACCCACACGTTCCTCAAGCGGGTGCGGGCCGAGATCGACGCGCAGTACCCGGACACCGTGCTGCTCGCCGAGGCCAACCAGTGGCCCGAGGACGTCGTGGACTACTTCGGCGACTTCCAGCAGGGCGGCGACGAGTGCCACATGGCGTTCCACTTCCCCGTCATGCCGCGCATCTTCATGGCGGTGCGCCGCGAGTCGCGCTACCCGGTCTCGGAGATCCTCGCCAAGACCCCGCAGATCCCGGCGGGCTGCCAGTGGGGCATCTTCCTGCGCAACCACGACGAGTTGACGCTGGAGATGGTCACCGACGAAGAGCGCGACTACATGTACGCGGAGTACGCCAAGGACCCGCGGATGCGCGCCAACATCGGCATCCGGCGGCGGCTCGCCCCGCTGCTGGACAACGACCGCAACCAGATCGAGCTGTTCACCGCGCTGCTGCTGTCGCTGCCCGGCTCGCCGATCCTCTACTACGGCGACGAGATCGGCATGGGCGACAACATCTGGCTGGGCGACCGCGACGCGGTGCGCACCCCGATGCAGTGGACGCCGGACCGCAACGCGGGCTTCTCCTCGTGCGACCCGGGCCGGCTCTTCCTGCCGACGATCATGGACCCGGTCTACGGCTACCAGGTCACCAACGTCGAGGCGGCGATGAGCAGTCCGTCGTCGCTGCTGCACTGGACCCGCCGGATGATCGAGATCCGCAAGCAGAACCCGGCGTTCGGCCTGGGCACGTACACGGAGCTGGCCTCCAGCAACCCGGCGGTCCTGGCCTTCCTGCGCGAGTACAAGGACGACCTGGTCCTGTGCGTGCACAACTTCTCGCGCTTCCCCCAGCCGACCGAACTCGACCTGCAGACCTGGGAGGGACGTCATCCCGTGGAGCTGATCGGCGGGGTGCGCTTCCCGGCGATCGGTGAACTCCCCTACCTGCTGACCCTCGCCGGCCATGGCTTCTACTGGTTCAGGCTGCGGCGGGACGCGCAGTAACGGAAGCGGGCCCGCGCGGTCCGCCCGGAGCGTCCGGGCGGACCGCGGGACCAGCCACGAGCTGCTGACGAAGCGTCAGCAAGCTTGGCGGGCAAAAGCTTGGCGGGCAAGGGTTCCGGCCCCCGGCCCCTCGCGGGCCCGGCGCGAGTCCGGTTTCACCCGCCGGGGCGCGGGCAGGCTCCACCGTGCCGGTCCCGGCGCCGTACGCAACGCACCGGGCCGCCGCGTACACCACTTGCGCCACCTGCACGGATGGTCCTTCGACCCACACGGTTGCACCGCCGGACAGCTGCCACCGCGCGCCCTTTCACTGAGGTCCCCCACCGCATCGGACGGGTGCGCGTATCCCGAGGAAAGGACGTCATGTCGGACACCTCGCGGCTTCGCCCCAGCACGGATACGGATACCGGCCCGATGAACGCCCCGGGCCGTCTCCAGCCCACCACCCCCGCGGCCCGCGCCGCCGGGGACATCGGCGCGGGCACGGCGCTGCTCGGCGCGCTCACGCCGATGCTGCGTGAATGGCTGCCCGGGCAGCGGTGGTTCGCCGGCAAGGGGCGCCCGATCGACGGGCTGGCCCTGCGCAGCGCGGTCGAGGTGCTGCCGTGCGACGGGCGCCTGGGCACCCCGGGCCTGCTCCATCTGCTCCTGGAGGTCCAGCAGCCGGGCGGCACCCCGGACTGCTACCAACTGCTGCTGGGTACCCGCGAGGTGCTGCCGCCGTCGCTGGTGCCCGCGCTGCTGGGCCGGGCGCAGGACGGTCCGCTGGCGGGGCTGACGGTCTACGAGGCGCTGCACGACCAGCGGCTGACCGGGCTACTGCTGGAGCGGCTGCGCTCCCCCGGCCGCACCGGGCCGCTGCGCTTCAGCGCCGAGCCGGGCACCACGCTGCCCGCCGGGCTGGCGCCGAGGCTGTCGACGGCCGAGCAGTCCAACTCCTCGGTGGTGTACGGCGATACGTTCATCCTGAAGCTGTTCCGGCGGGTCTCCCCCGGCGCCAACCCGGACCTGGAGCTGTCACTCGCCCTGGCGCGGTCCGGGTCGCGACGGGTGGCCGAGCCGGTCGCCTGGTTCGAGGCGGTGGGCCTGTACGACGAGCCGGCGACCCTCGGACTGCTCCAGCGCTTCCTGCCCGGCTCGGTCGACGGCTGGACGCTGGCGCTGCGGGCGCTGGACGCGGGCCGAGGCGCCGCCGGGGACGGTCGACCGGCGGACGTGGGCGGCGACTTCACCCCGCACGCGCACGCCCTCGGGCAGGCCACCGCCGAGGTGCACACCGCGCTGGCCGACGCGCTGCCGACGACCGTGCTGACCGGGGCGCGCATCAGCCTGCTGGCGTCCGCGATGGCGGACCGGCTGGACGCGGCCACCCGCGCCGTGCCGCAGCTCGCGCCGTACTCGCGGGGCCTGCGCGGCGCCTTCGAGGACCTGGTCCACCTCGGGGACCGGGGCCTGACGCTGGCCGCCCAGCGCATCCACGGCGACCTGCACCTGGGGCAGGCGCTGCGCACGGCGGGCGGCGACTGGGTGCTGATCGACTTCGAGGGCGAACCGGCCCGCCCGCTGGCCGAGCGGCGCACCCCGCGTCCCGCGGTGCAAGACATCGCGGGCATGCTGCGCTCCTTCGACTACGCGGCCCGCCACCGCGATCCGGCCGACCCGGACGCGGCGGCCTGGGCGGAGGCCAACCGCGCCGCGTTCTGCGCCGGTTACGCCCGGCGCGCGGGCCGCGACCCGCGCGAGTCGGCGGTGCTGCTGCGCGCGTACGAGACCGACAAGGCGGTGTACGAGGTGCTGTACGAGGCCCGGCACCGGCCCGACTGGCTCCCCATCCCGATGGCCGCCGTCGAGCGGCTGGCCACCGCCCCGGCGCCGTGACCTCCCGCCGCCGGCCCACCGGCCCCACCGCCGCCCCGACCACGGCCACAACGACCGCCACGACCGCCACGACGAATGAGGAGGGCCCGACCGTGACACCGCGCGAACACCCGCCCGTGACCAGGACGCAGACCGGCGCCGCGCCGGTGCCCGGCACGCAGCCGGAAGCCGCCGCGCGCGGTCAGGGCTCCGGCCGCCGCAGGCCCGCCTCCGGCACCGCACCGGTGGCGCCCACCACGCGGACGACCGGCTTCGGCGCGGGCTCCGGCGGTCCGGCCTCCGGAGCGGCCGCGCCGCCGCTGCCCGCCCCGCCCGCGCCCCCGCTCGACCAGGGCGACCGGGACCGCCTGCTGCGGGGCGAGCACCACGACCCGCACGGGCTGCTGGGGGCCCATCCGGTCGCGGACGGGATCGCGGTGCGGACGCTGAAGCCGGACGCGCGCGCCGTGGTCGTGGTGGTCGAGGACGGCGCGCGCTTCGCGCTGCGGGACGAGGGCGGCGGGCTGTTCGCCGGTGTCCTGCCGCCGGGTGACATCCCCGCGTACCGCCTGCTGGTCACGTACGACGGGGCACAGCACGAGACCGCGGACCCCTACCGCTTCCTGCCCGCGCTGGGCGAGCTGGACCTGCACCTGATCGGCGAGGGCCGGCACGAGGAGCTGTGGACGGCGCTCGGGGCGCGGGTGATGACCCACCAGGGCGTCACCGGCACCCGGTTCGCCGTCTGGGCGCCCAACGCCCGGGGCGTGCGGGTCACCGGCGACTTCTGCTTCTGGGACGGCACCGGCAACCCGATGCGGTCGCTGGGCTCCTCCGGTGTGTGGGAGCTGTTCCTGCCGGGCGTCGGCGAGGGCACGCTGTACAAGTTCGAGATCACCGGCCCGGACGGCGAGCGGCGGATGAAGGCCGACCCGATGGCCCGGCGCACCGAGGTGCCGCCCGCGACCGCGTCTGTCGTCACCGCCGCGCACCACACCTGGCAGGACGAGGAGTGGATGGCGCACCGCGCCGACACCCCGGTGCACCGGGCGCCGTTCTCGGTCTACGAGGTCCACCTGCCGTCCTGGCGGCCCGGGCTGACCTACCGGGAGCTGGCCGAGCAACTGCCCGCGTACGTCAAGGACCTGGGCTTCACGCACGTGGAGCTGATGCCGGTCGCCGAGCACCCCTTCGGCGGCTCGTGGGGCTACCAGGTCACCTCCTACTACGCGCCGACCGCGCGGCTGGGCACCCCGGACGACTTCCGTCACCTGGTGGACGCGCTGCACCAAGCCGGGATCGGCGTGCTGATGGACTGGGTCCCGGCGCACTTCCCCAAGGACGACTGGGCGCTGGCCCGCTTCGACGGCACCCCGCTGTACGAGCCGGGCGACCCGCGCCGCGCCGAGCACCCCGACTGGGGCACGCTCACCTTCGACGTCGGCCGCAGGGAGGTGCGCAACTTCCTGGTGGCCAACGCGGTCTACTGGTGCGAGGAGTTCCACATCGACGGCCTGCGGGTGGACGCGGTCGCCTCGATGCTCTACCTCGACTACTCGCGCGAGGACGGCCAGTGGTCGCCGAACGTGTACGGCGGCCGGGAGAACCTGGACGCGGTCGCGTTCCTCCAGGAGATGAACGCGACCGTCTACCGCCGCGACCCCGGCGTGGTCACCGTCGCCGAGGAGTCGACGGCGTGGGAGGGAGTCACCCGCGACACCGCCCACGGCGGCCTGGGCTTCGGCCTGAAGTGGAACATGGGCTGGATGCACGACTCGCTCCAGTACGTGGCGCACGAGCCGGTGCACCGCAAGTACCACCACGGCGAGATGACGTTCTCCATGATCTACGCCTACTCGGAGAACTACGTGCTGCCGATCTCGCACGACGAGGTGGTGCACGGCAAGGGGGCGCTGGTCGACAAGATGCCCGGCGACTGGTGGCAGCGGCGCGCGACCCACCGCGCGTACCTGGCCTACATGTGGGCGCACCCGGGCAAGCAACTGCTGTTCATGGGGCAGGAGTTCGCGCAGGGCGCCGAGTGGTCGCACGACCACGGGCCGGACTGGTGGCTGCTGGACGAGACGTACTCGGCGGCCGGCGACCACCGCGGCGTGCGCGACCTGGTGCGCGACCTGAACCGTACGTACACCGGCACCCCGGCGCTGTGGCAGCGCGACACCGACCCGGACGGCTTCTCCTGGATCGACGGGGGCGCGGCCGAGGACAACGTCTTCTCCTTCGTGCGCCACGACACCGAGGGCGGGACGCTGCTGAGCGTCACCAACTTCTCGCCCGTCGTCCGGCCCGGCTACCGGGTCGGCGTGCCGGAGCCGGGCGGGGTGTGGACCGAGGTCCTCAACACCGACGAGGAGCGCTACGGCGGCAGCGGCGTCGGCAACCCCGAGCCGGTCAAGACCGAGCCGGTGGCGTGGAACGGCCGCGCGAACAGCGTCGAGCTGACCCTCCCGCCGCTGACGACCCTGTGGCTGCGGCCCGGGTGAGCGGTAGGTTCCGGTAGGAACCTCCGAACCGGGTGCCGCTGACGGGGCGCCGGTTCGGGGGTTCGCACGGTACGTCACGCGCGGTGGTCGCCCGTACTCTGTCCGAATGCCACCCCCCTTCGATCCTGTGGCCGCGAGACGCCTGCGCGAGCAACTTGGAATGTCACACGCCAACATCTCCCATGGAATGTGGGCCTCTTACGGGCTGCGCATTCACCCCGCCACCGTGCTCGCCTGGGAGCGCGGCGAAGGTGCCCCCGACGAACGCGAACTGACCGCGCTGGCCGGTGCGTTGTGGTGTGCCCCGGCCGATCTGCTGGGACGGCCCACCACGTTGCGCGAGTGGCGCTGGGCGCGCGGGGTGACCTCCCCCGACCTCGCCCACCAACTCGGCATGCGGCGCGGCGACTACGAGCGCATGGAGGAGCGCGGGCGCTGGAGCGGCAACGTGCGGCAGAGCGCGCTGCTGGGCCAGCTGCTCGACATCCCGCTGCCGGACCTGCTGGCGGTCACCGGCCGCGCGGAGAAGCTCGCCGACCACCTGCGCTCGACCGCGAAGGTGCGCTGGCAGGCCTACGCGGGCCCGGTCTGCGCGATGGTGCCGCTGCCGCGCGAACGCGTGGAGGAGGCGCTGCGCCGGATCAACGAGGAGTACCACGCGCTGATGGCGTCCACCCTCAGCTGGAGCGCGTCGGCCCCGGCCGAGGACAAGAGCGGCCCGTACCTGGACGGCGTCCTCGACCGCTTCTGGACCCTGCTCGGCCTGAACTGACGCCGTGCGCACGCGTCTTCGAGGGTGACGGGGCGCGCGCTCAGAAGACCGACTCCGCCTCCCGCATCCGGTCCGGCGGCACCCGCTTGAGCTCCGCGACCGCCTCCGCCAGCGGCACCCTCTCGATGCCGGTGCCGCGCAGCGCCGTCATCGTCCCGAACGCCCCCGCGTGCGCGGCCTCCACCGCGTGCCAGCCGAACCGGGTGGCCAGCACCCTGTCGTACGGCGTCGGCACGCCGCCGCGCTGGACGTGGCCGAGGATGACCGGCCGGGCCTCGGTGCCGAGTCTGCTCTCCAGTTCGGCGGCGAGCCGGTTGCCGATGCCGAAGAACCGCTCGTGGCCGAACTGGTCGACCGCGCCGCGCCCGTAGGCCATCGTGCCCTCGGCCGGGTGCGCGCCCTCGGCCACGCACACCACGGCGAACTTCTTGCGGCGCGAGAAGCGCTCGGTGACCATCGCGACCAGGTCGGCCGGGTCGAAGGGGCGCTCCGGGACGCAGATGCCGTGCGCGCCGCCCGCCATGCCGGACTCCAGCGCGATCCACCCCGCGTGCCGTCCCATCACCTCCACCACCATCACCCGCTGGTGCGACTCGGCGGTGGTCTTCAGCCGGTCGATCGCCTCGGTGGCGACGGTGACGGCGGTGTCGAAGCCGAAGGTGCGGTCGGTGCCGCAGATGTCGTTGTCGATGGTCTTGGGCACCCCGACCACCGGCATGCCCGCGTCCGACAGCATCCTGGCGGCGGTCAGCGTGCCCTCGCCGCCGATCGGGATCAGCGCGTCCAGCCCGTAGGCGGTGGTGAGCTGCCGGGCGCCCTCGACGGCTTCGTGCAGCCGGGCGCGCTCCAGCCGGGAGGAGCCGAGGATGGTGCCGCCGAGCGCGAGGATGCCGCCCACGTCGTCCAGGTCGAGCGGCCGGACGTGGCCTTCGAGCAGCCCCCGGAAACCGTCCTCGAACCCGATGACCTCGTCGCCGTGCGCGGCCACCCCGCGGTGCACCACCGAGCGGATGACCGCGTTCAGTCCGGGGCAGTCGCCGCCCGCGGTGAGGACTCCGATGCGCATCCCGGTCGCCTCCCGCCGGCGTCTGCTCCCAGCCGCTCCCTGCCGATCCCTGCCGTCCGCGGCTGTTCACACCATATGAGAAGTTTGGGGCGGTGACGTGTGCGACGCACCCGCGACCCGGCGCGCGGCGCCCGATCGCGCGCGCTAGCGTCGAAAGGGACGTCAAGCCACGTCGAGGAGGAGAACGCGCGTGACGCGCAGCGTGTACATCACGGGCATCGGCAGAGGGGACGGCCGTCAGGTCGTCGAGCTGGGGGTCATGGAACTGCTGACCCGGCAGGTGGACCGGGTGGGGGTGTTCCGCCCGCTGATGCACGGCGACGGCCCCGACCGCCTCTTCGAGCTGCTGCGCGCCCGCTACCGGCTCTCCCAGGACCCGTCCACGGTCTACGGCATCGACTACGCCGAGGCGGCCGGGCTCCAGGCCGAGCGGGGCACCGACGAGCTGGTCTCCCTGCTGGTCGACCGCTTCCACGCGGTGGCCTCGCGGTACGAGGCGGTACTCGTGCTGGGCTCCGACTACCACGACACCCAGCTGCCGGCCGAGCTGGCGCTCAACTCCCGGCTGGCCAACGAGTTCGGCGCCTCGCTGCTGCCCGTGGTCGGCGGCGTCGGGCAGGACGCCGACTCGATCGCCGCCGAGGTGCGCAACGCCCACCGTGCCTTCACCTCCTCCGGCTGCGACGTGCTGGCCATGATCGCCAACCGGGTGCCGCCGCAGGCCGCGAAGGACGCGGCCCAGCGGCTCACCGGACGCCTGCCGGTGCCGGTCTACGTGCTGCCCGAGGAGCCGTCGCTGTCGGCGCCGACGGTCGCGCAGGTCGTGCAGGCGCTCGGCGCCGACGTCCTGCTGGGCGACGACGCCGGGCTCGCCCGCAACGTGCTCGGCTTCGTCTTCGGCGGCGCGATGCTGCCCGCGTTCCTGCCCGCGCTGACGCCGGGCTGCCTGGTGATCACCCCCGGCGACCGCGCCGACCTGATCGTCGGCTCGCTCGCCGCGCACTCCGCGGGCTCGCCGCAGATCGCCGGGGTCCTGCTCACCCTGGACGAGCGCCCGGGCCCCGACATCATGGCGCTGGCCACCCGGCTCGCCCCCGGCACGCCGCTGATCGCGGTGCCCGGCGGCTCGTTCCCCACCGCCGCCGAGCTGTTCGGCCTGGAGGGCAAGCTGACGGCGGCCACCCCGCGCAAGGCGGAGACCGCGCTCGGCCTGTTCGAGCTGCACGTGGACACCGCCGAGCTGACCGACCGGCTCTCGGTGGCCCGCAGCGGCCGGGTCACCCCGATGATGTTCGAGCACGAGCTGATCGAACGCGCCCGCTCCGACCGCCGCCACGTGGTCCTGCCCGAGGGTACCGAGGAACGCATCCTGCGCGCCGCCGAGGTGCTGCTGCGCCGCAACGTGTGCGACCTGACGCTGCTCGGCGACGAGCAGGTGATCCGCAGGCGGGCCGGGGAACTCGGCGTCAACCTCGGCCTGGACGCCACCGAGCACCACGGCGGCGCGATCGCCCGCGTCGTGGACCCGGTCACCTCGCCGCTGCGGGAGAACTTCGCCGAGCTGTACGCCAAGCTGCGCGCCCACAAGGGCATGACCGTGGAGATGGCGCACGACGTGGTCGCCGACGTCTCCTACTTCGGCACGCTGATGGTCCAGGAGGGCCTGGCCGACGGCATGGTCTCCGGCGCGGTGCACTCCACGGCGGCCACGATCCGCCCCGCGTTCGAGATCATCAAGACCGCGCCGGACGCCTCGATCGTCTCCTCCGTCTTCTTCATGTGCCTGGCCGACCGGGTGCTGGTCTACGGCGACTGCGCGGTCAACCCCGACCCCGACGACCGCCAGCTCGCCGACATCGCGCTGAAGTCCGCGGTCACCGCCGAGCGGTTCGGCGTGCGGCCGCGGGTGGCGATGCTGTCGTACTCCACCGGCACCTCGGGCACCGGCGCGGACGTCGACAAGGTCCGCAGGGCCACCGAGATCGTCCGCGAGCGCCGCCCCGACCTGCTGGTGGAGGGCCCGATCCAGTACGACGCGGCGGTGGACGCGCAGGTGGCGGCCACGAAGCTGCCGGGCTCCGCGGTGGCCGGGCAGGCGACGGTGCTGATCTTCCCCGACCTCAACACCGGCAACAACACCTACAAGGCCGTCCAGCGCTCGGCCGGCGCGATCGCGGTCGGCCCGGTCCTCCAGGGCCTGCGCAAGCCGGTCAACGACCTGTCGAGAGGAGCCCTGGTCCAGGACATCGTGAACACGGTAGCCATCACAGCAATCCAGGCCCAGGGCAAGTGAATCAACCTGAGGTGTGGGCAGTCGTGCCGCAGGGCGGCACGGGTGGGCACACCGACGACCACCGGCCCGCACCCGACAACGAGACCCCAGGACCCCGCCCGTGCCCCCATCCCACGTCCTAGTCCTCAACTCAGGCAGCAGCAGCCTGAAATACCAACTCCTCGACATGACCCGCGGCGAAACCGCCGCCGACCCCAACCCCGACCCCGACGCGGCCCCGGAAAGAAAAGCCACCGGCATCGTCGAGCACATCGGCGAGCCGACAGGCCCCGCCGACAACACCGAGGCCCTCGAGACCGTCGCGGACGAACTCGCCGCGCGGGGCGCGGGCCTGGACTCCCCGGATCTCGCCGCGATCGCCCATCGCGTGGTCCACGGCGGCACCCGCTTCACCCGCCCGACGCTGATCACCGACGAGGTCGTCGCCGAGATCGAGAACCTGATCCCGCTCGCCCCGCTGCACAACCCCGCCAACCTGACCGGCGTGCGCGTGGCGCGGCGGCTGCGCCCCGACCTGCCGCAGGTCGCCGTCTTCGACACCGCGTTCCACTCGACGATGCCGCAGTCCGCCGCCCGGTACGCCATCGACCGCACGGTCGCCGACGAGTACGGCATCCGCCGCTACGGCTTCCACGGCACCTCGCACGCCTACGTCTCCCGCCGCACCGCGCGCCTGCTGGGCAAGGACCCGTCCGAGGTCAACGTGATCGTGCTGCACCTGGGCAACGGCGCCTCCGCCTCCGCGGTGCGCGGCGGGGTGTGCGTGGACACCTCGATGGGCCTGACCCCGCTGGAGGGCCTGGTGATGGGCACCCGCTCCGGTGACCTCGACCCGGCGGTGATCTTCCACCTCACCCGGGTCGCGGGCCTGTCCCCGGACGAGGTGGACATCCTGCTGAACAAGCGCAGCGGCCTGCTCGGGCTGTGCGGGGACAACGACATGCGCGAGATCGGCCGCCGCATCGCGGAGGGCGACGAGGCCGCGCACCTGGCGTTCGACGTCTACACGCACCGGCTGCGCAAGTACGTCGGCGCGTACTGCGCGGTGCTCGGCCGGGTGGACGCGGTCGCGTTCACGGCCGGAGTGGGCGAGAATTCGGCCGCGGTGCGCGGGGCCGCCCTGGACGGCCTCGAACCCCTCGGCATCGAGATCGACGCGGTGCGCAATGCTGTGCGCGGCAGCGCGGAACGGCTGGTGTCCACCGACACCAGCCGGGTCGCGGTGGCCGTCGTCCCCACCGACGAGGAACGGGAGATCGCCCAGCAGGCGTACTCGCTGGTCCGCCCTTAGACGTCCGCTCCCCGACAGCGGCCGGCCCGGAGCCGTTCTCCCCGAATATTCCGGACCGGAACAAAATATCGATAGGATCGTCCACATGCGCCGAGCGAAAATCGTCTGCACCCTGGGTCCCGCCGTCGACTCCTACGACCAGCTGAAGGCCTTGGCCGAGGCAGGGATGAACGTGGCCAGGTTCAACTTCAGCCACGGCACCCACGCCGAGCACGAGGAGCGCTACCACCGGGTGCGCAAGGTCGCCGAGGAGACCGGCCGCGCCATCGGCGTCCTGGCCGACCTCCAGGGCCCCAAGATCCGCCTGGAGACCTTCGCCGACGGGCCCGTGGAGCTGGTGGCGGGCGACGAGTTCACCATCACCACCGACGACGTCGCGGGCGACAAGCACATCTGCGGCACCACCTACAAGGGCCTGCCCGGCGACGTGAGCGCCGGCGACCCGGTGCTGATCAACGACGGCAACGTGGCGCTGCGCGTGGTCGAGGTGCACGGCTCGCAGGTGCGCTGCCTGGTCGTCGAGGGCGGCATCATCTCCGACCACAAGGGCATCAACCTGCCCGGCGCCGCGGTCAACGTCCCCGCCCTGTCCGAGAAGGACATCGAGGACCTGCGCTTCGCCCTGCACATGGGCGCGGACATGGTCGCGCTGTCCTTCGTGCGGGACGCCAAGGACGTGCGCGACGTGCACCGCGTCATGGACGAGGAGGGCCGCCGGGTCCCGGTCATCGCCAAGGTGGAGAAGCCGCAGGCGGTGGAGAACATGCAGGACGTCGTCGCCGCGTTCGACGCGGTGATGGTGGCCCGCGGCGACCTGGCGGTGGAGTACCCGCTGGAGAAGGTCCCGGTGGTGCAGAAGCGGCTGGTCGAGCTGTGCCGCCGCAACGCCAAGCCGGTGATCGTGGCGACCCAGATGATGGAGTCCATGATCCACGCCTCCCGGCCCACCCGCGCCGAGGCGTCCGACGTCGCCAACGCCATCCTGGACGGCGCCGACGCGGTGATGCTGTCGGCCGAGTCGTCGGTCGGCAAGTACCCGATCGAGACCGTCAAGACGATGTCCCGCATCGTCGAGGCGGCCGAGGGCGAGCTGCTGGGGCGCGGTCTGGAGCCGCTGGCACCGGGCAAGAAGCCGCGTACCCAGGGCGGTGCGGTGGCCCGCGCGGCGGCCGAGCTGGCCGACTTCCTGGACGCCAAGACACTGGTGGCGTTCACCAAATCAGGTGACACCGCGCGGCGGCTGGCCCGCTACCGCGTCCCGGTCCCGGTGCTGGCCTTCACCACCGACGCCGCGACCCGCAACCAGCTGGCGCTGACCTGGGGCGTGCAGACCCATCTGGTCGAGCACGTCGACCACACCGACGCCATGGTCGACCTCGTCGACCAGGAGATGCTCAAGCTCAGCGCGTACGGCAAGGGTGACACGGTGATCATCACCGCGGGCTCCCCGCCCGGCGTCCCCGGCACCACCAATCTGGTGCGCGTCCACCACCTGGGCGGCGGCACCTCGGACTGACGGCGCTCCCCCGCCATCCAGCGGACCCCGGGCCGGACGGCCCGGGGTCCGCTGCGTCGTACCGGGCCGGTCCCCGATTCTGTGAATACCGTGAGAGTCGTCACACCGATGAACCGAACGGTGCCGGAAGCACTCTTGGATGCCGCCCCGAGTATGTCCACGCAGGAAAGCCCCTCCATGGTCGATCTCGCGCCGCCGCCCGGCGAACAGCGCGCGCCCCGTCCGTTCCGCCGGCCCCTGGCCGCTGCGGCGAACAGCCTGCGCCGGCTGACGGTCCGGCGCCGACCGGTGACGATCCGCTTCGACAGACGGGACGCCGCCCGGGCGGTCGGCCTGTACCTGGCGGTCGCCGGGCTGGGGTTCGCGGTCCTGCTGCTGCTCTCCCACCACCTGCACTACCCGGCCGAGCACGTGCTGCGCCGCTGGGACAGCGCCAACTACCTGAGCATCGCCGAGCACGGCTACCCGCATCAGCTGCGCTACCGGCCGAACGGCATGCCGGCCTGGTCGACGCTCGCGTTCTTCCCGCTCTACCCGGCGCTGATCTGGCTGGTGCACCTGACCGGGCTGCCGTTCGCCTACGCGGCCGTGCTGGTCTCCTGGGCCGCGGCGGCGGTCGCGGCGGCCGGGGTGTACACCCTGGCCTCGTCGATCAGCGGCCGTCGCGCCGGGTACACGTGCGTGGCGCTGTGGGCCTGCTACCCGTACGCCTTCGCGCTGTGGGTGCCGTACTCCGAGGCGTGCTTCAGCGCGGCCCTGATCTGGGCCCTGGTGGCGCTGCTGGCCCGCCGGTGGCTCGCCGCCGGGACGCTGGCGGCGGTGGCCGGCACGCTGCGGCCGACCGCCTCGGTGGTGGTCGGCGTGGTGATGGTGACCGCGCTGCGGCAGCTGGTGCGCGACCGGCACTGGCAGTGGCAGACCAAGCCGGTGCTCGGCGCGCTGATCGCGCCGCTCGGCCTGGTCTTCAGCTGGCTCTACCTGGGCGCCCAGGTCGGTCGGCTGGACGGCTGGTTCCGGGCGGAGAAGGCGTGGGGGCAGTCCTTCGACTTCGGCCGGGGCACCGCGCACTTCTTCAAGCTGGTGGCGACCTACCGCGAGGTGGACGTCCGCAGCCTCGCCGTGGTGGCGCTGCTGGGGCTGACCGCCGTGGGCATCCTGACGCTGGTGTTGGACCGCACGGTGCCGTGGGTGCTGATCCTGGCGCTCGCCGGGGTGTGGGTGCTGGCCGTGGGCACGCCCGGCTCACCGATGTCCAAGCCCCGGTTCCTGCTGCCCTTCCTGCCCGTCGCGCTGCTGCCGCTGGCGGTGGCCGTGAGCCGGCTGCCACGGCTGGTGCGGGGGGCGCTGTACTGCTCGGGAGCGTTGTTCGCGGGGATGTACGCGGTCGGGCTGCTGCTGAGGTGGCCCACCTCGCCGTAGCCGCCACCCGCCGCCGTGGCCCCCCGTGGGCCGGGCTTCGCCCCGCATGCGGAATGCTGTGAGCACGCACAGCGACTCGCGATAGAACCGAACATCGCCGTACCTACGACGCACAACGTCAGTCAACGAATGAGGTAAGTAGTGGAAGCGATCCTCCTGGTCGGCGGGAAGGGTTCCCGACTGCGCCCGGTTACGGAATTCACGCCGAAGCCGATGGTTCCGACCGCCGGAGTGCCCTTCCTCGCGCACCAGCTCGCCAGGGCGCGGGCCGCGGGTGTCGACCACGTGGTGCTCGCCACGTCCTACCTCGCCGAGGTCTTCGAGCCCTACTTCGGCGACGGCGCCCGGCTGGGCCTGCGGATCACCTACGTCCACGAGACGGAGCCGCTGGGCACCGGCGGCGCGATCCGCAACGCCGCCGACGCGCTGACCTGCCCGCCCGACGCGCCGGTCCTGGTCTTCAACGGCGACATCCTGACCGGCCTGGACATCGCCGCCCTGGTCGACAGCCACCGCGCGGCCGGCGCCGACGTCTCGCTCCACCTGACCCGGGTCGAGGACCCCAGCGCCTTCGGCCTGGTCCCCACCGACGACACCGGCCGGGTGCTGGCCTTCACCGAGAAGCCGGAGCGCCCCGAGGAGATCGTCACCGACCAGGTGAACGCGGGCTGCTACGTCTTCCGCCGCTCGGTCATCGACACCATCCCGGCCGGCCGCCCGGTCTCCGTCGAGCGCGAGACCTTCCCCGGCCTGCTGGCCTCCGGCGCCCACCTGCACGGCGTGGTCGACCGCACCTACTGGATGGACCTGGGCCGCCCGGCCGCGCTCATCCAGGCCTCCGCCGACCTGGTGCGCGGCCTGGTGCCCTCTCCCGCGCTGCCCGGCCGCACCGGTGAGTTCCTGGTGCTGGACGGTGCCCGGGTCGACGAGGGCGCGAAGCTGTCCGGCGGCACGGTCGTCGGCGCGGGCGCCGAGATCGCCGCCGACGCGGTGGTGGACGGCTGCGTGGTGCTGGACGGCGCCCGGATCGAGGCGGGCGCCCAGCTGCGGGCCAGCCTGGTGGGTGCCGGGGCCAGGGTCGGGGCGCGTACCGTGCTGGACGGCACCGTCGTCGGCGACGGCGCCCAGGTGGGCTCCGACAACGAACTGCTCGCCGGAGCGCGGGTGTGGTGCAACACCGCGCTGCCCGACGCGGCGATCCGCTTCTCCCCCAACTGCTGAGCCCCGCCGGCCACAACGGCCGTGCACCGCTGACCGCTGAAGAAAATCCCGGAGCTGATGACTACGACAACGACTCCCGCGACGGCGCAGTCACCCACCGCCGTCCTGCGCCGCCCGGTGGCGCTCCCGCCCGAGTGGGGCCGCACCCCGCTCACCGTGGTGATGCCGACGTACAACGAGGCCGAGAACCTGCCGCTGATGGCCGAGGCGCTGATGGGCCTCGACATGCCGGGCCTGCGGCTGCTCGTGGTGGACGACAACAGCCCCGACGGCACCGGTGAGGTCGCCGAGCGGCTGGCCGAGCGGTACAACACCGGCGGCCGGACGCGGGTCAGCGTGCTGCACCGCACCGCCAAGGACGGGCTGGGCCGCGCCTACGCGGCGGGCATGGACCAGGCGGTGGCCGACGGCGCCGCGTACGTGCTCCAGATGGACGCCGACGGCAGCCACCCGGTGGAGTACGTGCCGCAGATGCTGGGTGCCGCGCTGTCCACCGGCGCCGGGTTCGTGATCGGCAGCCGCTACGTCAGCGGTGGCCGGCTGGCCGAGGAGTGGGGCTGGCACCGCAAGCTGCTGTCGCGCTGGGCCAACGCCTACGTCAGCGCCGTGCTGCGCACCGGGCTGCGGGACGTCACCGCGGGCTTTTGCATGTGGCGCGCGGACACGGTGACCGCGATGCGGCTGCCGGAGGTGCGCAGCAACGGCTACAGCTTCCAGGTGGAGCTGAAGTACCAGGCGGTGCGCGCCGGTTGCACCGGCGTGGAGATCCCGATCCACTTCGAGGAGCGGCAGATCGGCGCCTCGAAGATGACGCTCGCCGTCCAGCTGGAGTCGGCGATCCTGCCCTGGCGGCTGCGGATGGCCGGCAAGCGCCGCTGAAACGATTCGGGCCCGGCGCGGCGGACTGGATCCCGCCGCGCCGGGCCGCTTCGCGCACGCGCCCCCGGCACGACGGAACGTGCCGGGGGCGCTTTCTGATGCCCCGCTGACAAAGCCGGGCCGTGCGCACCGGGCGCGGGTGGCGGAGGTCCCGTACCGCGCTTTCCGTATTTCCTTGAAGCATCCGATCCGGTGGAACGACTCCGGATCGCGCGACATTACCATCCCGTTCCGGCAAAGCCCGGGCAATGGCCTTCGCTTTGCCTTCCCGTCCGTTTCACTACTCCGCGCGCAGCACGAAAAGTCTGCCCGATCGGGTGAACGGGAAAGGAGCGGAAGTTGCGGCAGCATTAGGACTGGCAGCAAGATGCCACCCTCGCCCGCGTCGCGTCACCCGTCCGCGCGGGCCCGCCGCCCGCCGCGGGCAGGCCCCGGCGCGCGGCGCTGGGCGCCCTGCGCAACATGTATCTTTGACCGGGACTGTAAGGAGACCTGCGTGCTGCCCGAGGTAAGTGTTGTCGTCATCGTCTACAACGACGCGGACCGTCTGCCGACCGCGGTCGAGTCGGTCCTGTCCCAGAGCCTCCGCAACGTGGAGGTGGTCATCGTGGACGACTGCAGCACGGACGGCAGTTACGACGTGGCCCGGTCGCTCGCCTCACGCGACCCGCAGCGCGTCGGCGCGCACCAACTCCCGAGCAACAGCGGCGGATGCGGCGGCCCGCGCAACCACGGCATCACCAAAGCCCGTGGCCGCTATGTGATGTTCCTCGACAGCGACGACGTGCTGGAGCACGACGCCTGCCGCAACATGCTGGAGGCGGCCGACCGCACCGGTGCGGACCTGGTGTCCGGTCTGTGCGTGCGCGTCTACACCGACAGCCGCAACGGGAAGACCTCCGAGTGGTACCCGTGGCTGTACGACCGCACCCGCACCGTCGACTCGATCACCGAACTGCCCGATCTGTTCGTGTTCGACACGCTTTCGACGAACAAGTGCTATCGCCGTGAATTCCTGTTGGAGAACAACCTGGAATTCCCGGTCGGTATTCACTACGAAGACCTCCTCTTCTCGGCGCAGGCATATCTCGCGGCGGGCCGCATCACGCTGATCCCCAATTGGGTCTACTCGTGGAACGTCGTCGAGAAGACGGCCAACGCGTCCATCAGCAACCGGCGCAGCGAGATCAACAACTTCGTGCACCGGCTGGAAATCCACCGGCGAATCGACGCGTTGCTCGACGAACGCGGTCTGAGCGCTCTGCGGCACCACAAGCACGTAAAGTTCCTCAAGCACGACCTCATGCTCTACATGCGGGACCTGCCGTTCCTCAACGAGGAGTACCGGGACCACTTCTCGGAGATGGTCCGCGAGTACCTCGACGGCATGCCGCCCGAGCTGTACGACCTGTTGCTGCCCATCCACCGCATCTGCGCGCTGCTGCTGGTGCGGGACGACTGGGCCAACCTGATGCCGGCCATAGACACGCTGCTCAACCGCAACAAGCTCTCCTCGCCCCTGGTGGAGCGCGACGGCCGGGTCTTCTGGTGCTCCGAGCACCTGGACGACCCGCTGGCCCGCAGCATCCTCGACGTGACCGACGAGGGCTACCACAGCAAGGCGCTGACCAAGCTGTTCCTGCGCAACACCCTGACCCGCTACGAGCACCGCGACGGCGTGCTGCTGCTCGGCGGGCGCATCGTCAACCCGCTGGGCCGCATCAGCCCCGACGCGCAGCTGTCGGCGCGGATCGAGCTGGGTGCGCGCCGCCGCAGCCTGCAGACCTTCCGCTTCCCGGTGCGCCAGGTCCGGGTGGACGGGGACGGCATCGAGTGGCAGGCCGTGGTCGACCTGCGCCGCCGCTTCCACCCGGTCGGCGTGGTCGACAACGTCTGGGACATCGCCGTCCTGCTGACCGTGGACGGCGAGGAGACCAGGACCCGGCTGTCCACCGGCGGCATGCAGCTGGAGGACTCCCTGCCGGTGCTGCCGCGGCTCACCCGCTTCACCGCCGACCGGCTGCGCCCCGAGGTCTCGGTCAAGGGCCACCTCGCGTTCGTGGTCACCGCCGAACGGCCCGCCGCACGACGCACCCAGGAGCTGGTCGGCAAGGGCATCAAGACACCGGCCGGCCGGGTGGCGATCTCCACGATCCGTGCCGCCCGCAAGGCCAAGCGGGAGCTGTCGTCGCACGAGAGCAAGGTGCGGCTCTACCACGAGATGACCCGCCGCCTGCCGGTCCGCAAGGGCACCGTGGTCTTCGAGTCGCACATGGGCAAGCAGTACAGCGACAGCCCCCGCGCGATCTACGAGGAGCTGCGCCGCCGCAACGTGCCGATCACGCCGATCTGGGTCTACTCGCAGTCGACCGCGGGGTTCCCGAAGGACGTGGAGCTGGTCAAGCGCTGGTCGTGGCAGTACCTGCGGGCGCTCGCCCAGGCCGAGTACTGGGTGGACAACCAGGGCTTCCCGCTGGACTTCGGCAAGCGCCCGGAGACCACGTACGTGCAGACCTGGCACGGCACCGCACTCAAGCGGATGGGCTTCGACGAGCCCAACCAGAAGCTGCTGGACGCCGCGGGCCGCAAGAAGTTCCAGAACGCCATCGACCGCTTCGACCACTTCCTGGTCCGCGGCGACCACGACATGCGCACGCTGGTGCGGGCGTTCAACGTCCCCGCCGCCAAGGTGCTGCGCAGCGGCTACCCGCGCAACGACGCCCTGGTCCACCAGGCCCAGGAGGACGAGCGGTTCGGCGCGCCGCAGCGGGACGCCCAGATCCAGGCGCTGGCCGAGCGGCTGGGCGTGCCGGAGGGCCGCAAGGTCCTGCTCTACGCGCCGACGTTCCGCGCCGCCCCGGACGGCGAGGTCAAGCGCTTCGAGTTCCCCTTCGACGTGGACCGCTTCGCCGACCGCTTCGGCGACCGGTACACCCTGCTGATCCGCACGCACTACCTCAACAACGTGGTGCTGCCGCCGTCGGTGCGCGGCCGGGTGATCGACGTCAGCGACGAGCACGACGTGACCCCGCTCTACCGGCTGGCGGACGGACTGATCACGGACTACTCGTCGGTGATGTTCGACTACTCCCTGCTGAACCGCCCGATGGTGTTCTACGCGTACGACTGGCACGAGTACGCCGAGGACCTGCGCGGCACCTACTTCGATCTGCGGGAGCAGGCGCCGGGCCCCTTCGTGGAGTCCGAGGGGGAGTTGTTCGACACGCTGGAGGACCTGGCGACGGTGGCCACGGAGTGGGCCGGGGTGCGCCAGCGGTTCGCCAAGGAATTCGGTGAGTGCGACACCGGCAGCGCGGCCGAGCAGGTCGTGGACGCGGTGTTCGGCCAGGAGGGCACGCGATGAGTCGGCTGCGGGACATCTTCTTCGTGGCTAACGAGGTGGACGAGACCGGTGGTGTGGCCAGCTGGCAGCACCAGATGGCGGGGCTCTTCCACGAACGCGGCCACCGGGTGCACGTCATCGGCATCGCCCCGGCGCACTTCCCGATGCGCAGGCCGGCCCCGCCGTACCGGACCACCACGCTCTACGGTGTGCGTCCGCCCTCCCCGGTCCGGCTGACCGGCCGCAACCGGGTCAACGTCACCGTGCGCCGTCAGGAGGCGGCCCGCGAGCAGGAGCGGCGGCGGCAGGCGGAGCGGCTGTCGCGGATGTTCCGTGACGCGGCGCCCGGAGCGGTCATCATCGTGCCGCAGGTGTGGGCGATGGAGTGGGTCGGCCTGGCCGACACCGCCGGCCACCTGGTGATCGGCATGAGCCACGAGTCGTTCGAGGCGAGTGAGAACTCCTCGCGGCTGCGGCGTGGCTTGGAGCACTGGGCGGGCGTCGACCGGCTGCTGGCGCTGACCGCGGAGGACGCGGACCAGTGGATCCGCGAGGGCATGAACAACGTGGGCTTCATGCCCAACCCGCTGCCGCTGACCACCGACACCCCGTCGACGCGCGACGCCAAGGTGGTCGTCAGCATCGGCCGCCTCTCCCCGGAGAAGGGCGTCGACATGCTGCTGGAGGCGTGGGCCGAGGCGGCGCCGTCCCACCCCGACTGGCTGCTGCGGATCTACGGCACCGGTGACGAGGAGGCCGCGTTGCACAAGCAGTGCGCCGACCTCGGGCTCAACGGCTCGGTGGAGTGGGCCGGGCACACCGCCGACGTGCCGAGCGCGCTGCGCGGGGCGTCGGTGTTCGTGCAGTCCTCGCGCTCCGAGGGCTTCCCGCTCACCGTCCTGGAGGCCATGTCCTTCGCGGTGCCCCCGGTCGCCTTCGACTGCGCTCCCGGTGTGCACGAGATCATCGACGACGGGGTGGACGGCCTGCTGGTCCGGCCCGGCAACACCGGTGAACTCGCTCGCCAGCTCGGCCGCCTGATGGATGATCAGGAACTGCGGGACGGGATGGGCGAGAAGGCCAGGGTCGACGTCGAGCGGTACGCGCCGCAGCGGATCGCCGACCGCTGGGAAGAGCTCTTCGCGTTCCTCGAGCGCTGACGGCACCGCCCGCGCCGACGGTTCCGGGGCCCTGACGGCCCGTCGGCCGGAAAGCGACGCGGCACCCGGCGCTCGCGCGCCGGGTGCTGGGCCGCGCCCCGATCACCTGCCACAATCGTCCGGAATGGTCCGAAGCCTGATCAGGTGCGGCGATTTCCCGAGGTGGCCCGTGCGGCGTCCAGTGTTCTCGCGTGTCCGATCCGTCCTGGTGGCGGCCGTCCTGGTGGGCGGCTCCGTGCTCGCCGCGCCGGGGGCCACGGTGCCACGGGCCGCGGCCGACCCCGCCGGGGAGTACCCGGACCTGGCACCCGTCCCCCCGATGGGATGGAACGACTGGTCGTACTACACCTGCGGTGTCACCGAGCAGGACGTGCTCGCCAACGCGGCGGCGCTGGTGCGCACGGGCCTGGCGGCCAAGGGGTACCGCACGGTCACCACCGACGACTGCTGGATGGCGCCCCAGCGCGACGCCCACGGCGACCTGACCGCCGATCCGGCCAAGTTCCCGCACGGCATGGCCTGGCTGGGCCGGCAGTTGCACGGGATGGGGCTGCGCTTCGGGATCTACGAGGACGCCGGGACGAAGACCTGCGAGGGCTTCCCCGGCAGCATGGACCACTACGCGCAGGACGCGGCGCTGTTCGCCCGGTGGGGCGTGGACTACGTCAAGCTCGACGGCTGCAACGTGCCGACGGCGGCCGGGCGGACCAAGGAGCAGACCTACCGCTCGGTCTACCAGCGGATGAGCGACGCCCTGATGGCCACCGGCCGCCCGATGGTCTTCTCGGTGTCGGCGCCCGCCTACTTCCAGTACGACGGCGACGCCGTCTGGCACCAGGTCATCGGCTGGTCGGGGCAGGTGGGAAACCTGTGGCGGGAGGGCCGCGACATCGCGCTGGGCAGCTTCCCCGCGGACAAGAAGTGGGCGTCGATCACCTACAACTACGCGTACAACGCCGCCCTCGCCGGTCTTCAGCGCCCGGGCCGCTGGAACGACCCCGACTTCCTGCTCGCCGGTGACTCCGGCCTGACCACCGACGAGATGAACAGCCAGATGTGCCTGTGGGCGGTGATGGCCGCGCCGTTGATCTCCAGCACCGACCTGACCGCGCTGAGCCCGGCCGCGCTGGGCGTGCTGGGCAACCGCGCGGTGATCGCGGTGGACCAGGACCCGCTGGGGGTGCAGGGGCGGGTGGTCGACCAGGGCCAGGACTACGCGGTGCTGGTCAAGCCGCTGGTGCACGGAGCCAGGGCGGTGGCGCTGTTCAACCCGGGCAGCACACCGCGCGAGATCACGACGACGGTCACGAAGGCGGGTCTGCCGGCCGGGTCCTACGAGGTGCGGGACCTGCTGACCGGCCACCGGAGCAGGACGTCGGGGGTGATCTCCGCGACGGTGGCGCCGCACGCCACGGCGCTGCTGCGGGTCGGTGGGTGACGGACCCCACACGCGCGAACCTCGCCGGTCCGGGGGGTGCGACGGTACGGTCGCCGGGCCCCGGTCACGGCTTGACGACCCCGGAGTCCGGGCACAGGAAGGCACGGTATCGTTTCAACGTCGTCGCCGCGTACGCCCCGCTCCGATGGAGCACTGCGGGCTCATACGTACCGGATATGTCCTCGAACGAAAGCACCCCCGCGTGAATCGACTAGTCGAGTCCCCGGCAGCGGCGGTCAGTCCGGATGCGGGACTGAGCCCCAAGGAACTGGCTGCCAAGTACGGCCTTGCGGTGAGCAACGCACGCCCGCCGCTGCGCGAGTACACCCGCCAGCTGTGGGCTCGTCGACACTTCATCACGGCGTTCGCCACCGCGCGACTGACCGCGATGTACACCACGGCCCGGCTCGGCCAGGCCTGGCAGGTCATGACGCCGCTGCTGAACGCGGCCGTCTACTACCTGATCTTCGGCATCCTTCTCGGCACCAGCCGCGGCACCCCGAACTTCATCCCGTACCTGTGCACGGGCATCTTCGTCTTCACCTTCACCCAGAGCGCGGTGCTCAGCGGCACCCGGTCGATCGCCGACAACCTCGGCCTGATCCGCGCGCTGTACTTCCCGCGCGCCTGCCTGCCGATCGCCTTCACCGTGATCCAGCTCCAGCAGCTGGTGTTCTCCATGGGCGTGCTCGGCGCGATCGTGCTGCTGACCGGTGTGCCGTTCACCGTGAACTGGTTCCTGATCCTGCCCGCGCTGCTGCTGCAGTCCGTGTTCAACGCCGGACTCGCGATGACCATGGCGCGGATCGGCTCCAAGGCGACCGACACCGCGCAGCTGATGCCGTTCATCCTGCGCACCTGGATGTACGTCTCCGGGGTGTTCTACAACCTGAGCGTCTTCACCGCTCACGCGCCGCACTGGGTGGCGCGGATCCTGAACTGCAACCCGGCGCTCATCTACATCGAGCTGATGCGTCACGCGCTGATCGACACCGTGACCTCGGCGAGCCTGCCTCCGCACGTGTGGCCGCTCGCCGCCTTCTGGGCCGTTTTCGCCGGTATCGCCGGGTATGTCTTCTTCTGGAAGGCGGAGGAGGAATACGGACGTGGCTGACGTCACCAACGCCACCGAGACCGTGGTGGCCGACGGCGCGCCGACCACCGAGTCGGGGACCTCGCTGGTAACCGAGCCGGGTCAGGCCACCCCTGTACTGGAGCCGGGCAAGGTGCCGACCGTCGTCGTCGACGACGTGCACATCGTGTACAAGATCCACGGCGCCGGGTCCGGCAAGGGCAGCGCGACCGGCGCCCTGAGCCGGCTGGTCTCGCGCAAGACCTCCCCGACCATCCGCGAGGTGCACGCCGTCAAGGGCGTGACCTTCGTCGCCTACAAGGGCGAGGCGGTCGGCCTGATCGGCTCCAACGGCTCCGGCAAGTCGACCATCCTGCGGGCCATCGCCGGCCTCCTGCCGCCGGAGAAGGGCTGCGTCTACACCCAGGGCCAGCCGTCGCTGCTGGGCGTCAACGCCGCCATGATGAACGACCTGACCGGCGAGAAGAACGTCGTCCTGGGCTGCCTGGCCATGGGCATGCCCTACGCCGAGGTCCGCGAGCGGTACGAGGGCATCGTCGACTTCTCCGGCATCAACGAGCGCGGCGACTTCATCTCGCTGCCGATGCGGACGTACTCCTCCGGTATGGCGGCGCGGCTGCGGTTCTCCATCGCGGCGGCCAAGAGCCACGACGTGCTGCTCATCGACGAGGCCCTGGCCACCGGTGACGCCCGCTTCCAGCGGCGCAGCGAGGACCGCATCCGTGAGCTGCGCGAGGAGGCGGGAACGGTCTTCCTCGTCAGCCACAACAACACGGCGATCCGCGACACCTGCGAGCGCACGATCTGGCTGGAGTCCGGGATCATCCGTATGGACGGCCCGACCGAAGAGGTCGTGGACGCGTACGAGGAGTACATGGGCAAGAAGAAGTAGCCTGCCCGCGGGCACCGCCCACCCCTGACCGTCCGACCGCCGTCCAGCAGAGGTACCCACGCATGGAAGCCGTAGCGCCCGAGGAAGTCGGCGAGGCGTCGCCGGTCACCACACCGGCGGGGGACGAGGACAGCGGCTTCCCGGCCGCGGTGCGCCGCGCCGTGGCCGGGTGGCGCAGCGGCGGGGTGGGCCACCGGGCCGCCGTGGCAGCCGCCGCGGTGTCGGTGCTGCTGCTCCTGCTGCTGGCGGTCCGGCTGCCGTGGGCGGGCGACCTGGGCATCCACGCCGCGACCGTGGACCGGCTGCGGACCGACCTGACCGATCCGGGTGACCCGCTGGTCAAGGCGGACGTCGACAGCCCGTACTTCTCGCCGTGGATGCTGACGCTGGCCGTGCTGGCCCGGGTCACCGGGCTCGCCACCTTCACCGTGCTGCGCTTCGCCGCCCTCGTCGGCCTGGTGCTCGTGGTGACGGGTGTCGGCCACTTCACGCGGACCTTCACCCGGCACCGCGCGGCGGTACCGCTCGCGGTGCTCAGCGTGCTGTTCCTCCAGGGCTGGACCGCGTTCGCCTGGAGCGGCTTCCCCGGACTGCTCTCCCTCGGGCTCTGCCTGGCCTACCCCAGCACCCTGGCCATCGGCATCGCCTTCCACCTGTGGGCGCTGCTGCGCAAGGGCCTGGAGCGGCGCTGGGGCTGGGGACCGTTCCTCTGGCTGGGCCTGCTGCTGGGCGCGCAGATGCTCATCCACCAGTTCACCGGGCTCGTCACGGTCCTGGGGCTGCTGTCGATCCTGCTGGGGGCGCGGCCCTGGCCGGACCGCACGACGTGGCTGCGGGTGGGGGCGGGCTGCGCGGTGGCCCTGGCCCTGGTGCTGGCCTGGCCGTACTACTCGTTCTTCTCCCTGCTGAGCGCGGGGAACCTCAACCCCATCCACCGCGCCCTGTACCAGCACCTGTGGAGCCATTACGGCCTGGTGCTGCTCGGGGTGGCGGCGCTGGCGCTGCGGCTGCGGCGGGACCGCAGGGACCCGCTGGTGCTGTTCTTCGTGCTGGGGGCGGTGCCGTTCGCGCTGGGCGGGCTGACCCACCAGTGGGCCTGGGCCCGGGTCCTGCCCGCGGTGATGCTGCCGGCGCAGATCGCCCTGGCCGTCGAGGTCACCCGCGTCCGCGGCACGCGGTGGGCCCGGGCGTCCTTCGCCGCGGTGACGGCCGTCGTCCTGCTGGCCGGTGCCTGGGCGCAGGCCGGGACGCTCAACTACGTCCTGCGGCCGCAGGCCCTGCCCTCCTCGCTGGCGGACCGGCCCTATCCGAAGCCGTGGCCCTCGGTGACCTGGGCGACGCACTACGTGCGGCCCGGGCAGGTCGTGATGACCGGGGACTACTACGTGCTGCGGATGCTCCCGGCGTACGGCCCGTACACCGTGGAGTCGGCCTACCCGGACTTCTTCCTCCCGGACGAGCAGCAGCGCGCCGACGCCACCAAGCGGTACTTCGCGGCGCACACCACGCCCGCGCAGCGCGCCGCCGTCCTCGCCCACTACGGCGTGCGCTGGGTGGTGGCCCCGGTCGGGTACCACGGGCTGGCCACCGACCCGTCGCTGGTGGCGAAGGCCACCGATCCCGCGCACCGCCTGCGGCTGTACGAAGTCCGCAGCACCGCCGCCGCGCGGGGCTGAGTAAGCTTGCTCCCCATGACGTGGTTGATCACAGGCGGTGCGGGGTACATCGGGGCGCACGTCGCCCTCACCATGGCGGGTGCCGGGGAGCGGGTCGTCGTCCTCGACGACCTCTCGACGGGCCTGCCGGAGCGGTTGCCCCAGCAGATCCCGCTGGTCGAGGGCTCCACGCTGGACCGTGCGGCGCTGGACAAGGTGATCGCCGAGCACGGGGTGACCGGCGTGGTGCACCTGGCGGCCAAGAAGCAGGTCCCCGAGTCGGTCGCCGACCCGCTGAAGTACTACCGGGAGAACGTGCAGGGCCTGGAGACGCTGCTGGGCGCCTGCGCGGACGGCGGGGTGAAGCGGTTCGTCTTCTCCTCCTCCGCGGCCGTCTACGGCATGCCGGACGTCGACCTGGTCACCGAGGACACCCCCTGCCTGCCGATCAACCCGTACGGCGAGACCAAGCTCGCCGGTGAGTGGCTGGTGCGCGCGGCGGGCAAGGCGCACGGCATCGGCACGGTCTGCCTGCGGTACTTCAACGTGGCGGGCGCGGCGGCCCCGGAGCTGGCCGACGTCGGCGTGTTCAACCTGGTGCCGATGGTGTTCGAGAAGCTGGACGAGGGTCAGGCGCCGCGGATCTTCGGCGACGACTACCCGACGCCGGACGGCACCTGCGTGCGCGACTTCATCCACGTCCAGGACATCGCCTCGGCCCACCTGGCCGCCGCGCGGCGGCTGGCGGACGGCGCCACCGGCGACCTGACCGTCAACATCGGCCGTGGCGAAGGGGTTTCGGTCGCCGAGATGGTCGAGCGCATCGGCCGGC
This sequence comes from Streptantibioticus parmotrematis, assembly GCF_019890615.1. Classification (GTDB taxonomy): domain Bacteria; phylum Actinomycetota; class Actinomycetes; order Streptomycetales; family Streptomycetaceae; genus Streptantibioticus_D; species Streptantibioticus_D parmotrematis. The sequence continues at coordinate 110,736 of NZ_JAINVZ010000024.1, forward strand.
ACACCGGCCGCACCGACGCGGCGCCGCTGGTCGAGCCGCGCCGCGCGGGCGACCCGGCCCGGGTGGTGGCCTCCGCCGAGCGGATCGAGAAGGAGCTGGGCTGGTCGGCCCGGTACGACGTGGACGAGATGATCGCCTCGGCGTGGGCGGGCTGGCGCCTGCGGCACGACCGCGGCTGAACTCCCGTACAGGACAACGGCGAAGGGCGGCGCACCGCGAGGTGCGCCGCCCTTGCGCGTGCCGGGCGGGAAGGCCGCTAGCGGCGCTTCAGGCGGCGCCGTACGACGTCCAGGGCCCCGCGGACGCCGGGGGCGAGCCGGAGCGCCAGGGCGCCGTCCACGGTCGCGTACGGCTGCGCCAGCAGCGCCCCGCCGCGCACGCTGGGCACGACGGTGCGGCGCAGGCCCCGGCGCACCGCCTGCGGGGTGGTCTCCAGGCGTTCGCCGCCCGCGCAGCGCAGGGTCAACTTCAGGTCGCGCACGGCGAGTTCGCCGGTGGCGAGCGCGGCCAGGTCGAGCGGCGCCTCGGCGGTCCAGCCCTCCCCCGCCGGGTACGCGGCCAGGTCGGCGGTGCGGGTCTGCACCACCTCGCCGGCGACCCGGTCGTGGACGCGGACCTCGACGGCGAGCGGGCGGGCCGCGGCGAGCCGCCCGTACAGGTCGTGGACGCGCAGGCGCAGCCGGGTGCGCAGCGCGCCGGGTTCGAGCAACGCCTCGACGGTGAACGGCAGTTCGTCCAGCGGGCAGTCCGCCAGGTCGTCCAGGCCGACCTGCGGCAGGTCGGCGCTCCAGCCCTTGGCCGCGTACGGCGGCAGCAGGCGCGGCGGGCGGGCGGCGAGCGCGGCGAGCCTCGGCAGGTCGCGCGGCTGCTCGGAGGCGAGCAGGACGCCCGCGATCAGCCGGGCGGGCAGCGGCGCCGCCGCGATGTCGGCGGGGTCGAAGCCGCCCACGTAGTCGCGGGCCAGCCGCCACCACTCGCGGCGGTACTCCTCGCCGCGTCCGCCGAGTTCGCGCACGTACATGCGCACGGAGCGGTCCAGGAAGCTCGCGCGGGCGGCACGCGCCAGCGCTGCCTCGCCCGCGGCGGTGTGGACGGCGACGACCTGGCGGTGCGCCTCGACGCGCGCGCGCCAGTTGTCGACGCCCGCGCGGTCCAGCGAGATCGACAGCCGCTCGGCGCCGCGGCGCACGTGCCAGACGTAGACGGTCGCGGGGATGAGGGCGACCCGGGGACCTGCGGCCAGCACGCGGGCGGTGAAGACGAAGTCCTCGTAGGTGAACCTGCCGTCGGGGAAGCGCAGTTCGCGCTCCCGGAGGAAGTCCGTGCGGTAGAGCTTGTTGACGCACAGGGTGTCGTCGGCGAGCCGGGGGTCGTCGGCGGGGCGGTCGATCACCCGTGCCCCGGTGTGCAGTTCGGGCCGCCAGGGCGTCTCGCGGCCGTCGGGCAGCTCGCGGCGCACGCACGATCCGGCGGTGACGTCGGCGTCGTTGGCGCGGGCGGCGGTCAGCAGCGCGTCCACCGCGCCGGGCGGCAGCACGTCGTCGCTGTCGAGGAACATCACGTACGGGGAGGCGGCCGCCGCGATCCCGTCGTTGCGCGGGGTGCCGCAGCCCCCGCTGTTGGTCTCCCTGCGCAGCACCCGCACCCGGGGGTCCTCGGCCGCGAGGCGGTCCATGACGTCCGCGGTGCCGTCGCCGGAGTGGTCGTCGACCGCGACGACCTCGGCCACCGCCGGGCCCTGGCCGAGCGCGGAGCGGATGGCGTCGCCGACGAGCGCGGCGTCGTCGTAGGCGATCACGACGACCGTCACGGCGGGGGCGGCGGGGGCCGCGGGACCCGCGGGGGGGGGGGGGGTTATCGCGGGCAAACCAAAAACGGCCGGGGCGCCCCCCCCCCCC